>CAZEMO010000006.1:0-196329 GCA_964513375.1 uncultured Bacteriovoracaceae bacterium
CTGCAGCCCTCAGGCTGAGAGCCCCCTGGACATGATCTCCGGTATCGATCATATCTTCGATCATTTTCAATAGAAGTCCGGACCAGTCGTTAAGGCTGAGGCTTCCTGACAGCTTAATGCCGTAATCAAAGGCAATGCCGGTGAATGTGAGGAATTTTCCGAGCAGTTCGGCGCGCTCACCCTCTACGCCATCAATCGTCAGTATTCCTTTATAAAGCATGCCGCCAGGCATGGCATATCCCAGCAGAAGCCTGTCGAGACCTGAGCGCCAAGTGTTTTCATCAGTTGAGCCAACGCCCAGGGCCTCTCTGTTCTCTGCGTCAATGCCCCAGCGTATGCATGCAGCAGCAGCCCATTCTCTTATTATGCCTGTATCGTCATCGGTTATGCCGAATTTCTTTCTGATAACAGGCTCGGCAAGAAGGGAAAGCATCTGTGAAGCTTTGAAGCGCCTGTCTGAAAGTTCGAGCAGTGAAAAGAATCCGTCTGTAAGGGGCTTTTCTATCTGCTGCACATCGGAAATGCTGAAGGGTATAAAGGTTCTGCCGCCGGAGGCGCTTCCGAAGACTGCCTCCACATATGGCGCGTACATGTTGATGTCAGGCGACATCACCACGATCTCCTCCGGCTTCAGAGACGGGTCATTCTCAAACATGTCGAGCAGATTATCCCTTAATGCCTCGATCTCGCGCATGGGGCTGTGGCATGAATGGATTGTAATCGATCTGTCCAGGGGCTCCACCAGGTATTTTCCCGAATCCGGTCCGTTTCTCAGTTCGAGTATATCACTCTTTATAAGGCCCAGAACGGTATCTTTCGCGGGTACATCCCAGAGGTCATCTTCATCAGGGATGACCTCGTCCATCCCGTAAAGATATCCCAGGAAGTCACCGCCCTGCCTGCCCATTGATGCAAGCAGTGTATTGCCTGTCTCCAGATGGAGCGATTCTACGGACAGGCCTGTTTTGCCGGTCTTTCTGATGATCTTTTTTTCATTTTCGATATCCATCCAGAATTGTCTGCAGGGATTAAGCGCAAACACATGAACTTCGGTTGCACCGCTCAGGGCCCGGAGGATTTCCAGATGGAAAACGGGCAGATGAGATATTCCGAAAATAGCTATACGACCCGGAAGGGTTTCAGTCTTTATGGATGAAAGCCCTGAAATGAATTTCTTCCTCAATCTTGCTGAATGGGGTCCCAGGTCTGAGGTTATACTTTTCCATATGCAAGCCTGCCATTCTTCGGTTTTTTCTTCAGGGCGTCCGGCAAAGAGACGCTTTCCTTTATCCCAGCCGAGAACGAACTCGGGCCTGAAAACAATGTACTGATCATATGCATTTGCAATCTGCCCGGACAGTTGAACGAGTTTGAGGCCGCTGATATCATCGGATATATATTTTTTTATTGATGAAAAAAGCGGGTTTTCAATCATGGTTTCGATTGCGGCCATGACCGAAAACGTCAAACTTCCGGGTGAATATCCCTTATCCGGTCTTACCCCGAGCGTGCGTTCGAAGAGGTCTTGTATGAACGAATTTGGAAATGGAAAGCGGCAGTTGGAGAATATGCCCAGATTTTCCGCAATTCGCATGGAAAGCCATCTCTGCATGCCGCGGCTCTGCACGAGAATTGTTTCCGGCTCAAAGGGGTTTTCAGTACGGTTTTCTCTGATAAGACCGGTAAGCCTTTCCGAGAGCCTCTTTAAACTGTTGCCTGTATGCAGGTAGAGACCTGGCATGCTCAGGCCTTTTTCATGAAGATCTCGTCCTGCATCTCTATTCTGCCCGTTTCAGCGAGCCTCATAAGATGCTTTGAGACCATATTCGTTTCTCCGTAAAAGAGGATTTTATCCATTTTGCTTTTGTAATCACAACCGTAAATTGGTGAAATCCATGTGATGTCAGACGGGATTACAGGCCTACCCTCCGGCATAAGTTCGAAGATGAGACTGTCCCTGAATTCGATTACTGATTCATAAGCTGACAGTCGCCTGAGCGCATGTGCCCTGCTGACTGGTTTTGCATGAGAAGAAAGGTATACTTCAAAAGGCAGCGACCTTATTCTTTCAATAGATTTTATGAACAGGCCGATATCGCTTTCAGGGTTTCCGTACCAGGGGCCGAACGGGCTCAGGTCGATATCGAAAGCGAATATAATCTTTTTTTTGGGCTCCCACAGACAGTAGTGGTCGTTTGTATGACCGGGGGCGTAGACTGATGTGAGTCTAACCCTGCCGGTGACGAATTCATGTCCCCCGGTATATGTTCCCGCAAAGGTGAAGTCTCTGTAGCCTGTTGCAGGCAGGTACCCGGATTTCCATGCCTCTGAGAGCTCTTTTCCCACCATCCTGGTTGCGAGTTTATCGGTGTTTCCTATTGAGTCTGCGTTTTCTTCCGGCACGAAAATATCCGTACCCAAATTCTTTAAAATCCAGGAGCTCGAAGTGTGGTCAGGGTGTGAATGCGAAAGGACCGCCGTATCTATCCTGAGGCTCTGAAGGATCGATTCGATAATGCTTATTCCGCAGCCAGTATCAAGGAGCATGTTGATGCCGTCCGTTATGAGAAAGGAGTTTGAGAAAGGTGAACGGCTCCTATTAAGCCCTTGAATTATATGGATGTCATCATCAATATCAATGATTTTGATTCCGTCTGAGATAAGCTTGTCAATAGGCATTGCTTCCCGGGGTTGTTCTAAATATGCACGGCCATTCCCTTGAAGAGAAATGGCCGTGATTTGTTCTTAAGCAAGTATGCCGGTGCCGCCGGCGGAAAAACTCCTACAGTCCGAGCATTCCGAGGACCTTTTTGCGTCTTTCCTCGCAGCTGAAAATAAATGCTGCTGCTCCGCCGAGTCCAAGAAGAAGAACCAGAGGATTCAGGAAAAATTTTATAACCTTGAAGAAAAGCTTTGAAACCGAACCTATTGCTGCAAAGACAATCTTTATGATTTTTAGTGGAAGGGTGATGACAAACAGCGCCAGCTTTATAGGAAGCAGAATGAGATTCTTTATCAGTGCAAAAAGCTTTTTCATCTAGAATACCTCCTGAGAAATATTTTTATTGTTGGGATTATAAACCCTTAGCCGGTTCACTTCAATCATTTTCATCGGTTTTTATGAGCAGGGAAAGCCTGAAAAGTGAAGGGAGCACATTCACGTTTTCCACCCTCACAAACCTGGGGACCTTGAGTGCCACGTGCGTGAAATTCCATATCCCTTTTATGTTTGATTCGATAAGAGCATCTGCAACCTCCTGGGCCGAAGAAGGTGTTGTGGCAATAATGCCTATAGTGATCCGCTCGCTTTGAATCACTTCGGGCATTACATCCATGGGATAAACAGGTATGCCGTCGATTACCGAACCGATAATATCCGGTTTTTTGTCGAAGAGTGCTCTTATTATAAAGTTTTTTTCCATAAACTGCCTGCTGTGGGCCAGAGCGAGACCGAGGCTTCCGATGCCGATAAGAGCCATGTTTGCGCCTTTCGATATGCCGAGCACATCTTCAAGGGCCTCCTTAAGGCTTGATATGCTGTAGCCGTTCGATGAGCTGTCGATCTTCCCAAGCGACATCATGTCCTGGCGGATTGTTGACGGTGTGTAACCAAGGTGTTCGGCAATCTTGTTTGAGGAAATAAAAAGCATATCTGACTTTTCCATATCAAGCAGATATTCATAATAAAGCGGCAGTCTGGCTGCTACCGGTACAGGTATCTTTGGCATTACATCACCTTCATGAAATGTCGGAGACTTCAATCCTGGCTGTTAACGACATGACTATCCTTAAATAAATATTTCTTCCAAACCGCTTTTTCATATCTGCATCGACCTGATTTTGATGCTGCAACCGGGCTGCTTTTCCGAAACATCCCTATTTGCTTTTTTCCGATGGATGAAACATGTCTTCGAATTCCTTCAGGTTTATCAATTCGTCGAATCTGCTTTCTAAAGCCGCAAAATTTCTCATCAGCATTTTACCTTCAGGCGTCAGTTTTGCACCGGTCCTGCCCTGTCTGCCTTTTTCTACAAGGGTTATGCCCAGCCTTTTCTCATATTCCCTTATCCTTCCCCATGCAGCGCGGTATGACATTTTGAGCTCTTCTGCGGCCTTATGAAGGGACCCCGTGCTTTCGACAAGTTCTAGCAGGGTGTGAACCCCTCTGCCGAATACAGGCTTTCCGTTTTCTTCAATCCAGAGTCTGTATGATATCTTCATATTTAATAATTAGTAACATCCGGAATTTAAATATCAAGATGCAAGTCATAAAATTTATGCTAGGAGTTGTCTGATTGAACTTTGCCTGATATAGGAACAGACGAACCTATGGTAACCACTTTATGAGAAAAAAATGCAATATTAGCTCGTTAGCAAGCTTGTTGTCGTCTTTAAGGCTTGTCATTCTTATCATAATGTCCCTGGCCATATTGTTGATTGCTGATACCTTTGCTTTGTTTTTCTTCCATCACGTGCCTGAAGACTTATTATGGATAAGGCAACTGCTTGACATGTTTGTGAGAATCAATCCGATACTGGTTGGAATTATCGCATCGATTATCTGTCTGTGCATCATGGTCTATATACTGCACGTATCGATAAAATCAAAAATCACACTCAGGCGTGCCGGCATAATAATGCTTCACCTGGGCATTCCTGTAATCCTTGCCGGTTACCTGACGGGAAAATCCGGTATAGATGCAGAATTACAGATACTCAAGGGGCAATCGTCGAATGTCATACACCTGAAAGACGGAAATGTTTACCAGCTTGGCTTTTCAATCAAGTGTGACGAATTCAAAGTGACTTATTATGATGACGGCTCACCTGCCGATTTCATTTCTTATCTGAGTTTTATAAAAGACGGCGAAGTTCGAAAGAAGGCGATATTGCGAGTAAACCATCCTGTCAGGTTTGAAGGGGTGAGTCTGTATCAGTCAGGATACGACTGCGAAGAAGCGGCAATAATAAAAATTGCGGACAGCAGTAAAGTTACATTAATTAAAGCAAGACAATGGGATGGTCTGAACCTTGGTGAAGGGGTGAGTCTCAGAACAGGCCATATCATTTCAGACCTTATGAATGCGGGACCTGCCGTACAGCTTTTTATTGAAACACCTGATGGCGAAAATGAAATATGGCTTTTGAAAAATCTGGAAAAGGTGATTAAGAGAAAACCTGACTTCCTTAAGATTCATCCTGAATTTGACCCGAAGCGAATCAGGCCGTTCATATTTCTGCTTCAAGATATAAATTCAAGCTGCAGTACGGGTCTTTCTGTAAGGAAAGACCCGGGAGTTATTCTTGCTGCAGCCGGAGGGATAATCTTTCTGGCCGGGATAATCATGATTTTCATTCCCAGATCTGTATACAGGGACAAAAATAATGGATGTTAAACTGACGGCAGCTGCTCTCGGATTATATATGGTTTCTATTCTGTTTATAATCAGCGGAAAAAAAACATTTGTGACTGCGGGAAAGACATTTGCCTTATCCGCTTTCGGGTTCCAGACCGCCGCACTTGTTATGCGCTGGATTGTTTCATACCGGGCCGGGTTCGGCCATGCGCCCGTGTCAAACCTTTATGAATCTCTTGTCGTGCTCTCGTGGACCATTATGCTTGCCTCTCTTATTTTTTTATGGGTGAAGAAATCCTTACAGGCTGTCATTTTTGCCTGCCCGATTATTATAATGATACTTTTATATGCATGCTTCGCCCCAGGTATGGACAATTCTATCAGGCCTCTTGTACCGGCGCTCAAGAGCAACTGGCTGCTCATACATGTGGTAACCTGCATGATGGGCTATGCATTGCTGATCCTTGGCACGATTCTGACGGTCTATGAAAGGTATTTCAAATCAAGGGAAAAGAATAACAGAGAAAAAGAAGCTGCATATATATTTATTGCGAGCGGATTTTCTGTTTTCTCAATCGGCATCATAACAGGGGCAGTATGGGCCCAGACTGCCTGGGGCAGATACTGGGGATGGGACCCGAAGGAAACCTGGGCCCTGATCACCTGGCTAGTCTATGCAGCCGGCCTGCATGCCAGGAAGAGATATGGAGCTTCAGGCTTGTTATACGCAGGTCTTGTTATATCCGGACTGGCATGCATACTGTTCACATACTTTGGCGTTAATTACCTGCCCGGCCTGCACAGCTATTTCTAAACCGGCCACCAGGGCAGCATATCAGAATATCGCAATAATTGAGCTTTCACCAGACAGCATAAGAAATCGAACCTGAAGTTTTCAAGATCTGAAAATGCAGCTGCAAACATTCTCAGCTTGACATATTGTGCCGCGGTTTACATAATATTCTGATTACAGGAAGTTCATTTCCCCTGAAAAGAGGAGCTCATGAAAACTAATAAAATCTGGATAATGGCGACAGGGACAGCGCTTTTTATATGCGCTGCTTTTATGTGTTATGCGGCTTACATGCACGAGGGCGAGATCGATTCGCCAAAATTTCATAACATTTATCCCCAGACATCAGGTACGAAACTTGACGACTGTGCATTATGCCACAGTGGCGGCTCATATGTATCCGGAGGGAAGACGACCAGTCTCGGGAGTTGTCAGTGGTGCCACTACAAAAGCAACTACGGCAAAATTCAAAAATATGATTATGCAGAAACCCTCAATAATTACGGGAAGGACTACCTGAAACACGGAAGAAATGAAGCTGCAATAATGGCTATTAAGGATCTGGATTCCGATGGAGACGGGTACTCGAACAAGACAGAGATTGCGGCCCTGAGATATCCGGGGGAGAAGAATGATGACCCGACGAAAGTTGCCGCGCCTTCCAGAATATTCACGCGGAGTCAGTTTGAGGCCATGCCGCAACACACCCAGTTTCTCTTGATGAATGCAAGCAAATCAACAGACTTCTATGCGCAATTCACAGGCGTTGCCATGGAGAACCTGTTGAAACCCCTTGTTCTGGCTTCAGCAAAGGACGTAACGGTTTTTTCCCCGGACGGTTATTCGCAAACTCATCCGTTCGACTATGACGCGACTATAGATATATATTATGTCAATGGCATATACCCTGCTGCAAAATTCTTTTATAGCGAACAGGCCGACGTGGCAAAAAACCCTGCAACAGGATGGTGTGACTACTCTGCCCCCTCAGTGAAAGGAAGAGTGAACGGCGATCCGATCGTTAACAAAGATGGGCTAAGGATGATGCTCGCTTACAAGCGGGATGGACAGTACCTGACGCCGGGAGTGCTGAATCTCGAGAATAAGCTCGATGGTGATGGACCCTTCAGAGTCGTACCGCCACAGAAGGTAGTTGGCCCCCCGGAACAGAGAACGACTGCGAAAAACCATCAGGACCCGGGCACATGGATCTGGCCATACCGGGCTGAAGGTGACCGTAATATGGGAGCTTCGACGCGTTCAGCAACGATCATGAAGGTAGGCCCCCTTCCGAAAGGGACCACCGATATTAACATTATTGAGGCTGGCTGGAACTATATCGGCCAGGACAGAATCGTTATCTACGGGGCTATCAATCCGCTGGAAAACATCAACGAAAAGCTCATTCAACTCTCGAAAGCCATCGACTCAATACCAGTGGACGGCTTTACGGAATCTTCCGGGAAAAAGGCATTAAAGAGCAATATGAAAATGGTGCAGAAGATGCTTGGCAAAGGACATTACAGCGATGCCTATAAGAAGCTGCAGGATGATATAATGGTTAAAGCCGGCGTGTGCAAGAATCCAGATCATGCTGATGGAAACAGCTGGCTTAAAGACTGTGATGCCCGGACCAGACTCCACTGGGCTGTAAATGACATCATGGTACTGCTGAAGATTTTAGTTTAATTTGATCAAAATCACTCCAGGTGATAAGTGATGGGGATTACAAGCTGAGCCTCGCCGGGCGGCCTGGGAAAGGGGGCGGTGTCGCGGACTGTTTCGATGGCGTTCCTGTCCAGCAATATGAAACCGGAACTTTTTATAACCTTCAACTCTCTTACGTAACCGTCGGCCGTGATGACAAAGGAAAGAAGCACCTTTCCCTGCCAGCCTTTTCTTTTTGCAGGATCAGGGTAGCTGACGTTATTGAGGATCTTATTCCGGATATAGGCGAAGTGTTCGTTTAAATATTTTGCCCTGGCTGATTCTATGCCGTCATCGCCACTGCCCATGCCTGAGCTTGTCCCAGTTCCTTCTTGCGTACCTCCTGCTATACCGGGAGAACCTTCCTTTATATCCTTACCCTGATCCGGTATTTCCGCTCCCATCTGGCTGCTTTCCAGTTTATCGGCTTCCGGCAATTTGATTACCGGCAGAGTTTCAGGGGCAGGTGCCTTACGGGGAGCCTCTTCTTTCTTAGAGACCTGAGGGGTTGCGGGGGTGATAAGTTTTGTATTTATTAATGGTAGCGGTTCGGACTCCTCGACCTTTTTGACTTCAGGTACGGGTTTCAGCAGATCGAAATCCATGACCATAGCCTTCTTGTATTGTCCAAGGAAAAGGCTGCAAATAATGATAAGGACAATAATTACTGTGTGAAGCAGGAAGGATAGCTGGAAGGCCTTCCTCTGATAGCTCATGGACCTTCCTCGGTCTGGAGGCTGATGCGTTTAAATTCAAGTCCCTTGATGACGTCCAGAACACTGACGAAGTTTTGAAGAATAATACTGCGATCCGCTCTGATCAAGACAGGGACTTTTTTGTTCATGTTTCCAAGGTCAGTTTTTAATTCTTCCAGAGATACAAGCCGGGAATTCAAATATATTTTTCCAGCTTTATCGATTTCAACCGTCTGGGTCTTCAGGATCTCGCCTGAACTGCGATGGGCTTTGGGCAGATCCATGGGAATCATTCCGCTGGCTATAAAAGAAGAGGTCGTGAGTACAATCGTAAGGAGCACAAGCATGACGTCGACCAGCGGTATGACATTGATGTAATCAAACTCTTTTTCTTTCATGTTCGATTTCCCAGCTCATTTGCAGGACCTTAACTTTCCTCAAGAGAAAATTATATAGTGAGACAGCGGGGATGGCTACCAGAAGACCTATGGCAGTGGCCTTCAATGCAAGGGCCAGACCGACCATTATCTTGCCTGTGTCCATAAAGCCTTCCTGCCCGATCATATAAAAGGTAACCATGATGCCCAGAACAGTTCCGAGCAGGCCGATATAGGGAGCATTGCTGCCAATTGTCGCAATGAGGTGGATCTTTTTTGTAAGCTCCAGTTCCAGACTCTTTTGATCCGGGTAAGCATCCAGGTTAATATGCTTGAAAAAATAAAACCTTTCGATTGCAACCCCTATGGCAATGATGCTCAGGAAGATCAAAAAACCTATGATTCCATAATCTACGACATCTTTAAGCCATTCCATTTTCTCTCCTCTGTCTGCACCTCTTTATTTGGCACAGGTGCACATATGTAATGCTTCTAAAAACTTGCCCTTGCGCCTGCATACCACATCCTTCCCGGGCCCGGGTTGAACGGATCGGCGTTATAATCATCCAGTACGTTTTTGCACATTATATATGCCTCGTAATGTTTTAAGAATTTCTGTGAAAGCTTGATGTCGATTTGAATGGGATTATGGAGTTCCTGTTGATAAAAGTATGATGTGGAGAAAGGATCGGTTGGTTGTGGAATGGAAGCCATTGTATACTGGATCTGGTTAAATTCCATATAACCGAATATGACCAGGTTTGTGCCTGTTCTAAAATACGTCCTCAAATCAAAGGTTATTTTATGTTCAGGGAGTTTTTCAAATTTGTCGCCTTTATTTATGAAGGAATCGTCGACATCCGCCTGATTTCTGGCAAAGAGATATGTATATGAGGGTGAGAAACTTATATCCGCTATATTAAAAACATCAAAAAGATTCAAATTCAGTGTTGCCTCAAGACCGTGTATAACTGCAGAATCAATATTCCTGTATATATAGTCGTCAATCTTCGTAATGTATATTTTTGTAATTTTATCTTTGTAATCGCTGTAGAAATAATCCACACCAAAGATCAGATTTTTGTTGAAGAATGAAAATTCACAGCCGAGATCGAGATTGAATATCTTCTCAGGCTCAATGTTCACATCCCTGCTCCCCAGATCGGACGATGTCTGGTAGGGAGACACTGTTTTAGAATATGCCTGAAGGGTGGGGAAAGAAGTTTTCCGGGATGCGGCAGCCTTCAGCTTCAATAAGTCCTTTACAGGCTCATACAATATGTCTCCAACGGGATTGAAGGAGTCGCGCGTTCCCCAGAGCATGGAATCATCCTCGGCGATGTACTGGTCGATCATTTCAGTGCTTCCGTCGATTCCCTGTTTTTTCCTGTAATTTTCAAGATCCTGCGCATCATAAGAGATGCCGATTGTTAAATCCACATTATTCAGCAGCTTCATTTCGTCTTCTATGGCACAGGTGAGATAAGCTGCCCCGATTTCAAGTGTTTCGTATTTGCCGGTGCCGTAATATTTGATTATCTTGGTTGATTCTTCGTTGTATGCCTGTTCCTCTTCTATGTGGTTGTTTACATAGTACAGCATGGCGAAGTTCAGCCTGTTCCATGACGCAAGTTTGAAAGAAGGATATATATTGAATCCGTAGGTGTCGCTTGTCCATATGGACCAGGTCATGGTATCCACATCCCTGTTATATGCCAGGACTTTCTCCAGCGGATCATCATAAGCCATAAATTTGTTGGTATTTTCATAGTAGTAGGCATTGGCTTTTAATCCGAAGCCGCCTTTCTCGTAAATTATGTATGGAGACACGGCGAAATCATTGTATTCGGGCCAGCGGCTTGACGTGTTGCGCAGGATATATGTAGTGTCCGGCAGTCTCCAGCCTTTCTTTCCGGTATAATCATTATAGGTATACATGCTTCTCATATCTGTAAAATAAGAGCTGTTTTCCATTTCAGTCAGATTATAAAAACCCGTTGCCCCTATATCCAGATAAGGTGTTATATGGTATCCGAGTTTACCGTTAAATTTGTATTTTTCATATCCTATGTGATCCCATATCCCTGATTCGTTAAGATAGTAAGTGGCGGCAGAACTGCCGGGATGAGCATAGATATCATTTAAAGTAAATCCATAAAGATCATAACGGGAAAGCTTCTGGAGCCAGTCCTCACGCTCTTCGCGGTCGAGTTTCTCTGATACCTTATACCCGTCTGACTTATCGTACATGGCGGAGAACTGATAGTAAAAATTGCCTATGGGCGCGCCGTGGGCGAGGCTTGCCACAAAATTATTATATTCGCCGTACTCAGCTGTGACATCAAGGTACATTCTGGTGGGTTTTTTTCTGATGAGATTGATTGAACCGACGGCGCCCTTCGTGCCGTACAGGGCAGACGTCGTACCGCGGCTTACAATGATCTCCGATATATCAGTCAGGCCTATATTATCAATGTCGATTGTTCCGTTGAAGGAATCGATCAGAGGAATGTCATCCACCATCAAGGCTACCTTGGACATATCATATCCGCGCATATAAAACTGGGTAGTGCCTTTTCTCTGTGTCGATACCTGTATGCCGGGCACCTGATAAAGGACATCCTTCAGCTCTTTATCGCTTCTCTCTTCGATATCCTCTTCGGTAATGTCTGTAGTTGCGCCGCCTTTTACTACTTTGCCTTTATCAATGTCCTTAATGCGGCGCTCCTTGACGATAATTTCTTCAAGCTGGTATTCATTATCGGTTTTTGTTTTTTTTGCCGGCTTGTCCTCATTTTCCAAAGGCTGGTTCTGCGATTGGACATCGCCTGCACTTTCAGTTTTGTTTGTTTCCTGCGCTATTAATGGTAGACCAGTTACAAACAGCAACAGTGTTATCAGAGTTAACAATCTCATTATTGCATCCCTGTACCCAGAATCTATTTTTTTATAGAGAAAATGAATGCCGGTATGTTTACCGGCATTCATTATGCAGTTTATTCGATGTGATATTGATCGAATTCAATTAGTTCTTATTGATAAACTTCATCATACGCCTTCGCAAAAGCCGGGGGATTCTTTGCCGAGTAGTCGTATTCAACTGGAGAACTGCTGATCACCTCAATACTGACAGGGAAGTTTAACTTCGTTCCGCTGACAATATTGTTCGAGCCGTCAACGCGGACAATTAAATCAAAATCCACCAGGTAATAGGCCTGCTGCATATTGGCATAGGTCCAGCCCTGTCTGGCAAAACCGTCCACTGCAACTATCTTGTATGTATAGGCATTCGGGGTGTCGGTTATATAGTCAGTAAGGAACTGGTCAAGCGAAATGACCTTTATATTCGAGTAAGGCCCGAAACTCTTAGTTTCTACATTGAACTTTGTAGTCGATTTACCTGTGACGGTGTTATAGGCAGTGTCGTCAACATAGCTGTCTGTGGTTGCCTGGACTTCAAAGGTTGCAAGCGATCCTGCTGCATCGGGTCTCTTAACATCGATTTTACGGAACATATATATGTCATATGCCCATTTAGTTCTATGCTTCCCTATAACACCGGGTACTGATGCCGGATAGAATGTTCTCCCGTCTTTGTCTATCATCAGCAGATAGCCCTGGTTGAACTGATCCCATCTCAGATCGGGAGTATATGCATTCTCAGAATCGAGGCGGAGAAAATCCGTACGGTTGCTGAATCCATCTTTATTGGATCGGGTGACTATGGAATACATTGCCCTGGCGTCATTCGTTCCCAGCTTGAGCTCAGGATCAGGTGTTGCGGCATTTACGACATTAATGTCAACAAACTGATCAAGTGAATATCCTGAAACATATACACCACCGGAATACAGTATGTCATCTGTCAGTGTATAGCCGGAAAACAGTGCTGCGTGCTCACCTTCGAGTGTGCCTCCCCCATTATAATATGCCCATTGATCCGGGAAGTTGTACTGTAAAAAATTGCTTGCAACGGGATCGACAACCTGTATAGTCCATGCTTTTGTGTACGTTCCGAACATGGAGGTCTCTGCAACTGAGAGGGTATGGTCTCCAATGTCCGCAAACTTGGGTGTATAGGTATATTCAAGCCCAATGCCTTCCAGAACAACGGCATCATCAAGTGACCACACAACGCTCGTTGGCTTTAATAATGTCTTGATTGAAAAGGCGCATGAATCTCCAGCCGCAATCGCGACGGTTTGCTCCGACGGCGCGCTCTTCAGGATACACCCGTTAAGCAGGACAACGGCCATGAACAAGAACAGAATTCCCGATAATCTCCTCTTAAATCTTTCCATAACACTCTCCTTATAGTTTTTTTATAAATATTTGCCCTTGTATGATACCAGTCAAATCTTGGTACTGTTCATCAATATGCCTTTGCAAAAGCCGGAGGATTTTTTGAAGAATAGTTGTATTCAACAGTAGACCCGCTTATAAGTTCAATCCTGACAGGATAATTAATCTTTGTACCGCTCACCACATTATTGGAATCATCGAGGCGGATGATGATATCGTAATCCGGCAGATAATAAGCCTGCTGCATATCGGCATAGGTCCAGCCTTCTTTAAAGGAGCCATCCAGAGCTAATATCTTATATGTATAGGAACCCGGGGTATCGGTTATATAGTCCGTTAGGAACTGATCCAGTGAAATTACCTTTACATTCGTGTAATCTCCGAAGCTTATTGTTTCTACATTGAATTTAGTGGTCGTCAGGGATGTTGCTAAAGTGTATGATGCATCATTCACGTAGCTTTCTGTAGTCGCCTGCGGCTCAAATGTAACAAGCGAGCCATCTGCATCAGGCCTTTTCACGTCGATCTTGCGGAACATATATATGTCATAGGCATATTTATTATTATACATATTGGCTATATCGATTATCGAATCGGGGAAGTATGTTCTCCCGCTATAAATCAGATCCAGCAGATAGCCCAGAATATACTGATCCCATCTGAGATCGGCATTATACAAACCTGAACCCACGAACTTGGTTCGGTTGGTGAAACCATCCTGGTTGGAGCGGACTACTACGGAATATAACTTTCTGGCATCGTGAGTTCCCAGGACACCATCAGGGTCTGGTGTTGCAGCATTTACGGCATCCTTGTCTATAAACTGACCCAGAGCATATCCTGAAACCAGTGTGATGCCGTCTTTATAAAGGATTCCTGTTGTAACTGTATAAGCTGAAAACAGGGCTGCTCTTTCATTGGCAACTGGTTTTCCACTAAGCTCATACGCATATTGATCAGGCAGGGTATAGTGTAAAAATTGAGGTGCAGTACCGTCGTAAGGTGTATTTTCAGATGGTGTGTTGATGTTATCGGTTCCGCCGCCGCCTCCCCCTCCGCATGTTATAAAACTCAGAGCAATCAATGAAACGAGAAGCAATGAAAATATTTTTTTCATATTAAATACCCCCCTGGGATTTGTTATTGAAATAATATAATATAGGGTACCTCTAACAATTCATTTCTGAATAAGGGCTATTGCTGGATCTGATCAATTAATGCTTAATGGGCCCCAATTATTATAAGTACCCGATATAATATGCATCAACATGCATAATGTCAATTCAAGTTTTATGATTTTAAATCATAAAATATTCTAAGATTTTCTGTTACAGCTGATCCAGCTGAAAACTTTAACGGGATCATGGTATGACATCTCATGTATTATTGGAAAAAAATGTTTCCGGCGGCGGGCTCAGTCAAGGAGGAAGACTGTTTCGCCTGCTGCCGGAAATGAGTTCAGGTAAGCATCTGAGTTATATTCAACAATCCCCAGGTCGCTTTGTACAAGTAATGCTGAGCGCGACCGGAACAAAAATCATCATCGAAAAAATGAATATGCTGCTCATGGGAAATTCAGTTTCATTATTGCTGACCGATGATATCAGGCAAAGGCTGCTGGATATCTGGCTTGAGGTTACGATCTCATCATCAGGATCTTGCGGGACGGGATTATTCGGATCAATCGAACCATATACAACAATTTTCTTCTGGTCGACATAATCCCATCCAGCCTCGTATACGTCAATATCCGTGCATCCGGCCGGCAGGGGTTCCACCTTTATTATGGTTGCCGTCCTTGCAGAGTAGCCCGCGTTATGATCGTTCTCGGAACTCCAAGGCCAGACCACGGTCTGGTACGATGATTTCTGCGACTGGTCCGGGGCGCATATGGCCTTCTGAGGCACTACGACCCTGTATGGTCCTTCACCGTCAAGTTTGTTGTCTGCCGTGAGATGTCCCACATCAAGGTCGACGCCTTCTCGCTTTATGGCCAGCATGGCTTTAAGACCGGCCGTTACGAATATCGGGTCACCGTTGCTCCTGCCTATGCAGGAAGGGGCGCTGTAGTCGCACCAGCCTATGATGGTTTCAAGCGAGGCATCCGCCTGGCTGTTATAGTAGTAAATAGAAGAAGGGTATTTGTAATCCTTGTCATAGACCGGATACAGTCCAGAGCTCTCATTGTTGTAGAGAGAGTAGCTCATTGCAAAACCGTCGGGAGAATATACCGTGACGCCTGTTGCAGTCTGAAGTATTCCTGCGTCGTTCAGAAGAACCCTCAGTGAGACCCCCGTGTATTCGGCATAGAAGTCGATCGAGCGATTTGCATTCTGCAGCATGAACTGTGTGTGCTGTCTCAGCTTCTCCAGCATGTCTTTGGTATAGACCTTTTGCGGCGGGTCGATAAGTCCGGGATAATCACTTGCACTTCCCGGATATGTAGGCCTCTTTTCGCTGTCCTCCATGTTGTTTATCTCAACAGTGTTCGTATAAGTGTCCCCGTCTGAATCCAGGCCATCTATTGCAAGAACGGCAGCCGCGTTCCTGCCGTGGTTTCTATAGTCCCGCCCGTACTGGTTCAGTGTGTTGTCACCCTGGCCTGATATTCTTCCGTAATTCGTGATGGCATGGCAATACTGGCAGCTGCCCATCTGTGAACCTTTGTATGTGCCCCCGGTATGGCAGAGCTGGCACTGGTCGAGCTTAGTTCCTGCCATATCAGGATAGGCCAGCAGGAACTGGGGTGCATCCTTTTCACCTTCATGATGATATGCAGCGAACGCAGATGCTGCAGTCATGATAAAAACAACAATCATTCCGGATACTTTAAGCCATTTCATTGAGCTCACCCTTTGTCCTGAAATGTTCTATCATTTAGAGGTCCAGACAGTATCTTAATGTGGCTGTTGATTCCTTGTCGATATAGTCTATGCTTCCGTCCACAGGGTTAACCCTGACCTTGATGGGGTCTTTAAGGCTTGTGTAAGTATAGTCAAGAAGAATTCTGTGCTGCGGAAGCAGGAACCAGTTCAATGCGGCGCTGAACGCATCAGCCCTTCTGGAAGATACGTTCTCACCGTCCTTGATCCAGTCGGGGTCTCCTACAAAGTGGTCTGTTCTCAGCGCAAGAGCGAAGGCGCCATATGTCTTGGCTGAAGGCTTGAACGGTTTTGATGGTACGATAATATTCACCACCCCTCCTGCAAGGGATATGGGTTCGCCGGTTATGCACCATGCGGCTGCAGCATACCACGAATAGAATATTGCGTTCATTGCACGTGAATTCGCAGGTTTCAGTCCTGTGAATTCCAGATGAGTATATTCACCGGATACCGCAAAAGGCCCCATCGCCCATGCGGCTTCCAGTCCGAAACGCTGTCTCAGATCTGCTTCCTGTATTACACCGAACTTTGTATTGGCATTGAGTACGTAGACATTGAGGCTGGTTCCAACCATTCCGGTGCTCTTGACCTGCAGGTTGATCGTGGATGCATCGATTTTCTTGGTGCTGCCGGATGCGCCTATCTGGAACTGTTTGAGGGCATTTATCGAGGTTGCTGCAAACGGTTTTATTACAAGCCTTGCCGTGAGTTCCGGTTCGTCATGGTATGAACCCCTGGATGAACCGTCCTCTCCGTTGCCGTTGAATACGCCGGCTCCGAAATTGAACATGTCCTTATAAAATCCGCCTGTTGCCATCAATCCCACGTCACGGTGCGGGCTGAGATAATAGCCCATGGACCTCTCGGCAAAAAGTATCGCACGGTCAGGGGTCTGCCATTCCAGGCTGAAGGGTTCCTTGAACTGGCCTCCCCTAAGTTTAACGGGATTGCTGACGAGCCAGTCTACATAAACATCTGTCATATGTTTTTCCGCTGAAGATCCGTTGAATTCATATTCTGCATAGTACTGCAGCCAGTTTATCACCTGGCCGGAAACCCTCAGTCTGGCTTTCTTTATGTCGAAGCGGTTATCCGCCCTGTCTTTCTCTCCGTAGTAATGATACTCGGCCCAGATGGAGCCTCCTATTTTCAGCATCGGTCCATTCGGATCAGTGCTTCTCAAGTAAAATCCGTCCTTATATCCTGTTTCAACATTAAATGTGTCGGATGCGAATGCCGGAACTGACGGAACCAGAAGTGCAAGGAAAAAGACCGCAAAAACAAACTTAAGTTTTCGATCACGCATCACAAAAGCCTCCTCGATAAGTATTTAATATCTTGCCCCATACTTCTAGGAATATATCGGTAATTTATTATGCCAAACTTTACATATAATTATCGGAAAATGCAGATGAATGAAATTTTTGTGGGAAATATACTGGCTGCTGTTTTTTACCTGTTTTTTATCACATGAACACCGGTGGCCTTGAATGATGCAATCACTTCCCTTCCTTCCTCAAGGGCCAGTTCGGCAGCTGACTGTTCGGTTACATAAGCGATCACGGAAAAACCGCAGTCAATTTCGACTTTGAGGTAAAAGCTCTTTGGGACTATATGGGTTATTACGCCTGGAAACACGTTTCTTGCGCTGGTACTGAGATCCTTTGAAGTCGATACGGTTATATTTTCCGGCCTTATTCCCAGCAGCACTCTTTCTCCCGGCTCTGCCCGGCCGATGGCAGTAATCTGCATGCCAGCTGCTTCTGTTACGATTATGCTGTTTTCTGATGATTTCACTACGCCTTCTATCAGGGTTTCCATACCCATGAAGGATGCTATGAATTCGTTTTCAGGATGGTTCATAACATCTGCGGGGAGGCCTTTCTGAACGATCTGTCCTTTGTCCATTACTGCGATTTCCGTTGACAGCCTTAATGCCTCATCCTGGTCATGTGTTACCATAACAGCGGTTGCACCAGTCTCCTTTAATACTCTTCCGAAATCATCAATCAGTGCATCTCTGGTAGGCTTGTCAAGCGCTGAAAAAGGTTCATCCATGAATATTATGTCCGGCATGACTGCAAATGCGCGGGCCAGACTGACCCTTTGAGCTTCTCCGCCCGATAGAGTTCTGGCCGAGCGCTTCAGAAGATGGGTGATGCCGAAACGGTCAGCCTGAAGAGCGACCATTTCATTTATATCCTTCCGGGAAGCTCTTCTGAACCTGAGTCCTGATGAAATGTTTGCGGAAACGCTTGTGTCAAATAGAAGCGCCTCCTGAAAGATGCAGGCTGTCGAACGCCTGTAGTCAAGCATGTCGCCGTTGTGGGACACTTTCTCTCCCCTGAAAAGAATCGTACCTGAAGAAGGTTTGAGCAGACCTGCAACGGCAAGCAGCAGGCTTGATTTGCCCGCACCGTTGGGGCCTATGAGTGTCAGATGGGACCCCTTTGCTATGTCAAGTCCGCTGACATTGACAACCTCAACCCCGCCGCGGGCGACTCTGAAATCCTTTATTGAAAGTATTGGTGTCTGATTACTCATCTCGGCCTTTTCCTCTGCTGTATAAGCGTAAGCCCGAGGTTGATCAGGAATGTCAGCAGAAGCAGGATAACGCCCAGGGCTATCGCTATATCAAAATTTCCTTTTCCTGTTTCCATGACAGTGGCTGTTGTAAGCACCCGCGTATAGCCCTTGATGTTGCCGCCGACCATTATCGAGGCCCCGACCTCGGAAATAACTCCTCCGAAGCCTGCCATGATGGCTGCCATTAAAGGCAGTCTGGCTTCCTTTGCAAGTATCCACAGCATCTGCGCCCGGGTTGCCCCGAGCCCAAGTATTTGAAGGCGCATCTTCTCGGGCAGGTTCTGGATGGCGGCTATGGAAAGTCCCATGATTATCGGTGTGGCTATTACGGCCTGCGCTATAATTATCGCTGAGGGCGTGTAAAGGAGCCCGAGACTTCCGAGCGGGCCGTTTCTCCATAAAAATATGGTTACGAAAAGGCCGACAACAACAGGGGGCAGTCCCATTCCTGTGTTGATTGTACTGATTATGAGCTGTCTGCCGGGAAAATTATTCAAGCCTATCAGCATCCCGAAGCCTATGCCCAGGAGAAGGCTTATCAAGGTAGCAAGACCGGATACTTTCAGCGTAAGAAGGGTGATCCCTATTACCTCAGGGTCAAAAGAAAAAAGCAGGACAATAGCCTGCCAGATGCCTCTTATGATTAAATCCATAGAATGGATATAAGGGCCTTCCTTGTCCAGGGGAAGGCCCGCTCAACCGGAATTAGGAGAGGTTGCCGGATTGAGTTCAAAATATTAATTCTTTCTATTCGGGTTTGCCTGCATCAGGGAAGAAAAGCGGCGAACCATATTTTGTCACGCCGAACTTGCCGATCTCATCCTGGGTCTTCTTTGAGACCATGAAATCAGAAAATGCCTTGGCGCCTTCAGCATTAACCTTGGGGAACTTTGCCGGATTGACCTCTATCACATGGTAAATATTTAGCAGCCCCTTGTCACCCTCGCAGAGTATGACCAGTCCGAGATTTTTCTTCAGAGAGAGATATGTGCCTCTGTCAGTAATGGTGTAGCCGTTCTTTTCGGCTGCGACGTTGAGTGTCTGTCCCATGCCGAGGCCTGTCTGCTGATACCATTTCTGTCCTTCAGGGTTAATATCTGCCGCTTTCCACAGGTTTTTTTCCTTTGCATGCGTTCCTGAATTGTCGCCTCGAGAGAGGAAGAGCGATCCGCTGTCAGCGATCTGCTTCATGGCATCCTTTGCCGTTTTTGCAGATTTTACCTTCGCCGGGTCTGCTGCAGGGCCTACTATAACGAAGTCGTTGTGCATTATGAGTTTGCGGTTTATGCCGTTTCCTGCATCTACGAATTTCTTTTCTGCATCAGGGGAATGTACCAGCAGTACATCCGCCTCACCCCTTTCTCCCATAGCCATTGCCTGACCTGAACCGACGGCAATTGTCTTGACGAAGTAGCCGGTCTGTTTTTCGAATATGGGAAGGAGATCATCCAGAAGACCCGTGTCCTGTGTGCTGGTTGTCGTGGCTAGGATGACAGTCTTGTTGGCCGGTGCGGCCTGTGATGGAGCGGCAAGCATCAGTGCGGTGATAAGTGCAATGAATACAGTCAGAAATTGTTTTTTCATAATATTGGTCTCCTTTTTATTTTTCAGGCCACATGAGCATACCGGAACATTTGAAATCGTAATGTCCGAATGCGCCAGCCTGGTTTTTGAATTCATCAGACCTTAAAACCGTTATCAGTGCCTGAACCTGGCGTTTAAAGAAATTGTCCCTGGCAAGCACCATGTCGAACCTTTCAGTTGAAAGCGGAATAAAATCAAGTCCCAGCATGGAAGCGACTGAACCTGTTGCAATACCAGCATCTGCTTTACCCGATAACACGGCGAGGCCGACTTCAAGATGAGTAAAAACCATATTGTCGTAGCCGGTTATTGATGAGGATTCAATGCTGACCTTTTCAATAAGGTCATCAAGCAGAAGCCTTGTCCCTGAACCTGCCTGACGGTTTATTATCCTGATCTTTTTTTTGCTGAAGTCATCTATGGTTTTTATATGCTTGGGATTTCCGGCGGATGTTATAATGCCTGTCTCCCGTGTAAACATGTTCAGAACTACTGCATCAAGACCTGGAGCTAACCTGGGAATAAAAGGGATATTATATTGTCCGCTTTCCTTATCGAACAGATGTGACCATGCAATATCGACCAGGCCTTTCCCCAGAGCAGTGAGTCCCTGAGAACTCCCGGTGTTGGCAGAGAATATGAATATGTCAGGGTATAATAATCTGAGCTTAGAAAGCAGAAGATCGAGAACCGGATCGTTGCTGCCTGCGGCAAGAAGAGCTCCCGGAACGCGGGCGGCCTTTTCCTTCGCCTGATGTATCCCGGCTCTGGCGTTTTCTTCGATCCATGAATCGATCATGTGCTTCGGGAAAATCCATTTTCCTGTAGCCTTGGTGCAGGGAAGCTTCCCTTCCTTTATAAGGGCGTAAACCTGTTTTTCGTGTATTTCGAGATAGGAAGCGACCTCTTTTGTGTTCATCATTTCTTTTGACATGACTGGTTTCCAATAAAACGAAATCTCTATGGTGTCCAGAAAAATGGTACTTATGTTAACTCATATTTACTTCTATAGGTTCATATAGGAATATTTAGGGTTTAAAGCTTAAGCCTGTTCCTTCGTTCTGATTCGTTTAGAAAGCAGCCTTCGATACATTTCGGTGTGCAATGACCGTTGCACGGCTCGACATGGATTGTAACGCTTGTGTCGGGAAAGTGTTCGGAAATGTGCATAGTAAGGTCATCGGTAATATCATGTGAGGCTTCCACCGTCATGTATGAATCGACCATGAGATGAAATTCCACAAACCTGAAATGACCGGCCTTTCTGGTTCGCAGCTGGTGGAGCCCTAGGACTTGCGGTCTATGAATAATTGCCAGCTCATGAATCCAGTTTGTCTCTGAAGCGGGGAGTCCTACATCCAGAAGGTCCTTTGCAGATTCCTTGGTGAGCTGGAATGCGGCTTTTATTATCATGAGCGCGACAACCAGAGCCGCAACAGGGTCAACCCAGTGGAGGTTGAAGGGGAGTTTCAGCATATCATCGATGAATAAAGCCGACATTCCAATCATGACCCCGCCGGATGTATAAACATCTGTCCTTAAATGCCAGGCATCAGCCATCAGGGCCACGGAGTCAGTTTCCTTTCCGACCTTGAAGAGCTTTTGCGAAACAAAAATATTCACAACGACCGATACGAACATTACGAGAACACCCATGCCGGTTTTGTCGACTCCTGTCGGGTTCATGAGTTTATGGATTGCCTCGTAAATGATCCAGGCTGCAGCAAGAAAGATGAGGATGGCTTCAATAGTACCTGATATGTTCTCAATTTTGCCGTGACCCCAGGGATGTTGTCTGTCGGCAGGGATTCCCGATGTTCGTACAGAGAACAATGCAATCACTGCCGCAAGAAGGTCAACTCCTGAGTGTATCGCCTCGGATATGATCGATACTGATCCGATCATAATGCCGACGATGAGCTTTAAAAGAACAAGGATCGAGTTCGATGCAACAGATAGAGCGGCAACCCTTGTTTTTTTTATGTAATTATCAGAATTTCTGGAAGACATGATAACATCCCGGTTAATTATATTTTTACATAGATTCTACTGTTGTGAGAGTAATTACATACATAAAAAGTTTTGACAATACAGCAATCAGGAACTCCTTATTAAAATAGCAGGAGTTATAATATAAATAACCTTCTTGGGTATCTTTTATGCTTACTCAGGAAGGATTTTCCTGATACGTTCCAGCAGTCCGATTACAATCTTATCACGCTCTTTCAGGAGATCTTTAAACTCATACGTACGTGCATGATGAAGCTCGACTCTCGTTGCAACTTCTTCTTTTTTCAACAGCATGCTGATAAGGCCAAGTTCTTCTTTACTGACTTCAAGATTTAACATGGTTTCCTCCTTATCAAACAAGTTTATGTATCTGTTTCCTTCCTGCTATTCTTCTATCACGCTTCTGGTTTCAAGCATAAAGTCATAGAATTTTTTCATCATTGACATAAACTTGCGCTTTTTATTGTAAACAATGAAAAACTCTCTATGCGAATCGATGCCTTTAACGGTAAGCGCCGACAGAGATCCTTCTTTGACCTCTCTGTTGACTACGCTTCTTGACAGGATGGCAACACCCAGATTGGCTTCCACCGAGGCCTTGATAGCTTCGGTACTGGTCAGTTCCATGGCAATCTTGACTTCGATATTATATTTCCTGCTCATGTAGTCTATAATGTCTCTTGTTCCAGAACCTTCCTCTCTGGCGATAACCTCGACAGGTTCTTCTTTAATCTTCTCAATGCTCAGGTAGGGAAGCTTTGCCCATTTGTGTTTGTTTGAACAGATTATTACCAGCTCATCCTTCATGAAAAATTCAGATTTAAGGTCAGGATGCTTAGGTATCATCTGCACAAATGCAAAGTCAATTTCGCCTGAAAGCACCTGATCTGTTGCTTCCTGCCTGTTTAATGAATGCAGGGATATTTCGGCTTTCGGGAAAAGTTCTTTGAACTTTCCCAGGAAACGAGGAAGTATGTAGATGCCTATTGTGTTCGGGGCGCCAATAATTATCTTTCCTTTATCACCGGTTCCGAACTCACTCATTACAGCTTTGGTTTCCTCAATAAGAGAAATTATTCTCCCCGAGTATTCATAAAAAACCTGCCCTGCATCAGTCAGCGATATTTTCCTGCTTATTCTGTCAAACAGTCTTACATTAAGGGAATCTTCAAGATCCTTTATCTGGATACTTACCGAAGGCTGCGAAAGATGAAGTTTTTTTGCCGTTTTTGTAATGCTCAGAGTTTGAGCAGCTATATAAAAAATTCTTACCTGATGAATATTCATTTTGCCTCCATTCGGGGACCGTTATATTTAATTTTGTTTAATATTGTCATTGGATAAATATATTTGACATATGTTTAATTATCCTTATATATGGTTATAAGCTATAGCACAAGTCTATGGGCTATAGACCTCCTTTTTTAGGCCCACTACCACCTTATTGAGTGGGCCTCTTTTTTTTGCTATTTAGATGATAATGAAAAAAGATGAAGGATTCAATAAACCGTTCGAAATTCTCAAAAATGTGACAACTGTCAAGAGTGAACCGGAACAGAAAAAAACGAAAAAACCTGATGATAAACCTCAAGTACCAGCTAAACTATCTGATGAAGAAGTTTTTAATGAGGCAATGGCTGGCACGAAGCGTTTTAAGCAGAACAGAATCGCACCCGGGCCTGCAGATAAGATGGTACATCTGGACAAAATAAACAAATCAATAAATTCTGATAATGACGAAGTGATGAATATTCTGAAGGCTCTTGTAAACAGCGGTACGAGGTTTGATATCAGGCAGACAGGCGAATATGTAGAAGGGCATATCATAACCCTGGAGCCTTTAATAATCGAGAAGTTAAAAAAAGGGGAACTGGCTGTACAAGCTTACCTGGACCTGCATGGTTTTATGTCAGAAGAAGCAAAAGAGAAGGTCTCCCTTTTTATCAGAAACAGTTATTCAATGGGATACCGGTGCATTATGATTATTCATGGCCGGGGTCTTAAATCTCATGAAGGCCCTGTTCTAAAAAATCATGTCATCAACTGGCTGTCTTCAGGTCCCTTGTCCGGATTTGTTCTGGCATTTTGTTCAGCCAGACTTTGCGACGGCGGAACGGGAGCTGTCTATGTGCTTTTGAAAGCAAGGCCTGATAAGAAAAAGAGGATAAAAAGAACGGCATAAATATATGCTCAAGTAAGCTCTGTTCATCTTTGAATAATATCACCCATCTGGTAAAAAATTTCGCTAAGGGCGGTTTTCATATTGATACTGCTGTCCCTCATTGACCTTATTTCATTAAGTTTTTTTGAAATGTTGTCAAAGAAATAACAATCCATATTGTTTAGAGAAATTTTAAGGATTTCTTCGTTGATGACATTTCGGCTTCCGAGATTAGCAACCATAAAATCCCTTATGAAAGATTCAATTATGGAAAGTGCAATCAATATATCACCGTTTTTTTTTGCGATAGATTCCGCAGCGCTGAAAGGGTCACTGCCGTTCAGAATACTTAACACTTTGTTTCTTATAAAAGAGACATATTCCACATCGCTGTCAATCAGGCCTCCAATAGCGCCGGAAGTCAGTTTCAGGATATCAGGGTCAATATTACTCTCTGAATTATCAAGTGCTATCGGTTTGAATGTGATCTCCTGACATCTTGAGATAATTGTCGGCAGCAGCAAACCTGGTTTATGGCTGATTAGAATGAATATTGTGGTACCGGGAGGTTCCTCGAGAGATTTTAAAAGCAAGTTCGCGCTGGACTTGTTAAGCAGCTCGGCAGGCTCGATAACAACAACCCTGTATCTTGCAAGAAAAGGCTTCAAGCCAAGCTCGTTCAATACGTTACGAACAGGTTCAACCCTTATTTCAGAACCATCCGGATTAATCTTAATGAAATCAGGATGATTCCCGCTGGCTGCTTTTATGCAGCTGCCGCACTTGTCGCATGGCTCGACAGGTGTGGTGGTGCAATTAAGAGCTTTAAAAAATTCAAGAGCCACCATGCTTTTCCCGATCCCTTTTATACCTGAAAATAGAATAGTCCTGGGGATCTTGTCTGTATTAATATAAGATTTGATAAGGTCTATTTCACCCTGATGACTTATAATATCTTTCCACATAGTTATATTTATTAAGAGCTATCTCAAGTCTTTGAGAAGCTTTCTTCGCTCTTTAGTCAGGTCGATGATTTTCTGTTCGACGGCTTCTGTCTGCTTGATTTTATTAGCCGCAATATATGCATCAAGGGCGTCCTTTACATATTTTGCCTTGACTCTGCCGTATTTCGTTTCAGCAACCTTTTCCAGAGTTCTCGCCAGGATCAAAGCGACATCATAGTCCCGATATCTTGAAAGGTATTTTTTGCATGCGCTAATCGTTTTTTGAGGATCATTCAATGCATAAGAAGATTCAACAAGGCCCCTCAGATTCTCTTTTGTCTCTTTTGAATCGGCAAGCATGCTGAAGTACTTGTATGCCTCAGCGTTGCGGCCCTGTTTCAGGTAGAGCGATGATATCCTTGAAAGGGCGTCCGGATCACCCGGTTTTATTTTCAGGAGCAAGCTGTAGGTTTTCAAGGCCTCCTTGTTATTGCCAGCCTTCTCATAGGCGACACCCAGATTGAACATTACTACAGGGTCATTAGGCGACAGAGCCAGTGCCTTTTTGTAATATTCTACCTGTGACTCCGGATCACCGATGCTGCCCATTATCTTTCCAAGAAGAGCGACAGCATTCTTATCTGTAGGGTACAGGTCTATATATTTTTTAAGCAGAGGTTCTGCCGTTTCATAATCCCTTTTCTTCACAGCATCCTGAATTACCGCAATGAGGACTTCCCTGCTGCTGGATTCATAGGAGATGGATTTGTAAAGTTCGAGGGCTTTTGCCTTATCGCCTTTTTCTTCATAGGCTTTTCCCAGTTCGAGGATTATGTCACTATTTTTCCTGTCAATAAGGAGGCCGTCTTCAAGGTATGATATTTTTTTGTCCAGATCAGACCTCGCTCCTGCAATCAAGGCCAGCCTGTAATAGGTATGGGCGGTCTGTTGGTTGTTGCCGATTATGTCCGTATTCAATTTTTCGGCATCATCGAGAAAGCCCAGTCTGATATATGCGTTTGTCAGTTTTGTTAATACGTTTTCATCAAGGCCGTCATCTTCAAGCTGCTTTTTATACATGCTGATAAGGCCCTGGAGATCTCCCTTATTTGTAAGTAGGTCTTCAAGCTGCTTAATGAAAAAACTGTTTTTCGGGAAAGCGCTGAATGCATTTTTAAGGATAGTGATCTGTTCATTTGAATCCTTGGCGGTTTTAAGCTGTTTTAAAAAATCATCCTCGCTCACCTCGATCTCAATAGGGACCTTTGCTATGATATGGCTTATATAATAGATATCAATGGGGATTGACCTGATGCCGGTATCGATCAGCTGATTCCTTATCTCTGATGTGGAAATGCTCTGGTTCAATTCACTTTGTTTGCCGAAGCCCACAATGTCTGCATTGAGGTAGCTTTTAAAGAAAGTGTTGGCATTTATGCCTGTTATTACAAGTGTTTCGTCTCCATGAATAAGAAGCGACTGCCCTGCCCTTATGATCCTAGACTCATCATTAACCTTGACTTCAATGGATATGAATCTTGGAGGTGTCCTCATTATAAAGGATGTGATGGACTCTTTTATCTGTCCGGCTGTACCTCCAAGAGGCAGGATAAAAAAAAGGGATACAAGAACAGCAATCAGAATCAGAACAATTATAAGTGCATTACCGGAGATGGTTTTAAGTACATTTCGCATAGTCATTTATTATCTGTAAAGAATGAATATTGTCCACCGGTTTTTATTTAAGGAAGTGCATTTGTTTTATAATGTCTGTCTGTGTTCTCTTGGGTTTTATGAAGTTGACAATGAATATATAAGCAATTAGTTTGACTTATGCATGTTTGAAAACAGCTTTTATTTTACAGGGGTCAAAATGTACAGAAATCTTGCTTTTAAAATTTTATTGCCGGTCTTTATTTTTTATCTTTGTTCATGCGCAACAATAATAAAATCCAGAGATCATAATACAGATGCCACATCAAAACAGAAAGAAGCGACTTTCAAGGATTATGATTCAAATAAAGACAACAGAATATCAACAGACGAGTATGTTGCAAAGCAGATGAAATATTATGATCAAATGGACAAAGATGGAAGTGAAGGGCCTGACGTCGAAAAATTCATTATTTACTGGTGCAGCGATACTGCTCTTAAAAAAGGAATTGTGGATCCGACGCTGGCTCCCGTTTACAGGGAAATGGATAAAGATAATGACGGCAATGTTACCACTCAGGAATGCAGGGCTTACTGGATGATGAAATTCAATAATGCCGATTTGGACAGGAACAACAAGTTATCCAGACAGGAGTATGATTTGCTGATGAGGGAACGTTTCAAGAGCCTGTTGGATGGACCCAATCAGGATGGATATATCTCAAGCGATGATTACAATTCTTTCGGAACATACATGAGGCCTTAATCAAAAAAAATAAAAAGTGAGGGGAATATGGCAGGTTCACTGAACAAGGTAATTCTTATAGGAAGGCTTGGGAAGGATCCGGAAATGAGATTCACTCCGTCAGGCAGGGCTGTTACGAATTTTACAATGGCAACAAGTGATTACTGGATGGATCAGAACAATGAACGTCAGGAAAGAACGGAGTGGCACAGGATTGTGGTCTGGGCAAAACTTGCAGAGACATGTGCAAAGATTTTGTCCAAGGGCAAACTTGTCTATATTGAAGGCAGACTGCAAACCAGGTCATGGGATGACCGTGACGGGAATAAACGCTATACAACTGAGATCGTTGCTAATGCCATGCAGATTCTAAGCCCAATGGATAATTCGGAATCAAAGGATTTTAATGATCCCGGAGCAGCCTCTCAGGAACCTGAAGGATTTGATGATATTCCATTTTAATTCGGGGAGGTTATGCATTGCTGCATAACCTTATGCCTGTTCTCGGTTGATATTATTTTCTGGAAGGCTATCGATACTCAGCGGTGATGGCTTATCAAGAATGGAAGTGAATACATCTACAATTTCCGGGTCCAGCACGTTTCCTTTCATGGAAGATAAAATTTCCAGCGCGGTTTCTTTCGAATATGCATCACGATAAGACCTTTTGGTGGTGAGTGCATCGTATACATCAGCCACAGCAACTATCCGGGCTTCGATAGGGATATTCTGGGCTTTGGAGCCGAACGGATAACCGTTTCCGTCAAATCGTTCATGATGGTATCTTATAATGTTTACGGTAGATTCTGAGAGGTGGGCATCTTTAACAATGTCGGCGCCCCATAAAGGATGATTTTTTATGATATGCAGCTGCGCCTCATCCAGGGGCCCTTCGCCATGCAGTATGTTTTCGGAAATCCCGATTTTTCCGCAGTCATGCAGCCATCCGCCATACTTGATTGCATTGAGCTTGTCAGGCTGAATATCAAGGGCGAGTGCCAGCATGATGGAATATTCTGCTACCCTTTCAGAATGACCTTTTGTGTATGGATCTCTTAATTCAAGGGCATGGATCAGAGAAAGCATTGTTGCTTCATCCCCGGTTCTGATTGATTTTTTCAGTTTATAGCGCTTCATGGCGTCATCAATCATTTCAATAAGAGACTTGTTGTCCCATGGTTTAACTATAAACCTGAATGCCTCAGCCTTGTTGATTGCGTCAAGAGCTGTCTGGAGATTGACGTAACCGGTCATCAGGATGCATACAGTATCAGGAGAAATAGCACGTACCCTCGACAGGAGCTCTATTCCGGTCATTGTTGGCATCATGTTATCAGACACAAGAACGGCTATTTCATTGTTTTTTACACATTCAAGGGCATCCTGAGCGTTCAGGAAGGTAAGGATATCTAAACCCCGGTCCTGAAAGATTCTTTCAGCCAGGCTTAAAATGAACTTCTCATCATCTACAAAAAGTATCTGTTCGGACATTGTCCCCCCGTAAGTACAGAGCAATATGTTATTCATATCATATTTCTTGATTTTGTAAAAAATAAATGAAAAAAAATTATATGAAAGATTTCATCTGTTTGAAATAGAGAGCGGTCATGTGTTAGGAGTAGAATATGCGAAATATAGGTGAAATCGTTGCTGTGTTTATAGATGACCAGCCTTCCGTATATGCCAGGATAGAAGATTATGAAGCGGATGTGAAACCAAGATGGTTCAAAGTAAAAATGCTTTTCCTGACCTTTCCACCGCAGGAAATAACCTGGCTTCTGAGGGAGGCTCAGGTGGATGGTGAACCGTTTACAATGAATAATATTCCAGTAAGGCTTGATGCCGTCAAAAGCTCTGTCCAAAATCATCAGAAGACTGAAACAGATACACAAACATTCAGAAAGTCCGGCGGTAAGATTATAAGTCTTGCCGACAGGACAAGGGGTTCAAAGGAAGAAAAATAGCCGTTAAATATATTTCTATCAGTGTCATCTGCTGATAAGGGAATTATTGGCATAAATATTGATATCATTTTTATAATTAATTATTATTTGGCTGTTTCGTTAAAGAAGATATTAGGTCTTGCCGATAGGCTTACCGAGGAGTGTAATGGCTACCGAAAGAATTGGCGAAAGATTGGTTAAGAATGCGCTTATCACACCCGAACAGTTGATGGAGGCGCAGAAAGCGCAAAGAGTAAGCGGTGTGAGGCTTGGCTCTCAGCTTGTAAAGCTCGGATATATTTCCGAAGAAGAACTGGTCAGCTTCCTGGGTCAGCAATACGGGCTGCCATCAATCGTACTCAAGAATACCAAAATTGATCATGAAGCAGTAAAACTCGTTCCACATAACATCGTCCTTAAGTACAATGCAATTCCGTTTGCCAGGTCAGGCTCGACGCTTAAGGTTGCAATGACCGATCCGGCAAATATCTTTGCTGTCGATGACATCAAATTCCTTACCGGTTATTCAATCGAAGTGTATGTGACATCAGAAGAGTCCTTGAAATGGGCGATTGATAATCTCTACGGCAAGGCAGAAGAAAACGAAATGGAATATACCCTTTCAGGCCTTGAAGAATTTGAAGAGGGTATTGAAATTGATGAAGGATTTGATGATGTCAGTGTTGGGGCGCTTGCACATGAAGCGGAAGAGGCCCCGATAATAAAGCTTGTTAATCTTATACTTGTCGATGCGATAAAAAAGGGGGCGAGTGACATTCATATCGAACCCTATGAAAAATTTGTACGAGTAAGGTTCAGACTTGACGGTATGCTGCAGGAAATTATGAAGCCGCCTATGCGCTTTAAAAATGCTATTACCTCAAGGCTGAAGATCATGAGCAAACTTGACATAGCAGAAAGAAGGCTTCCGCAGGACGGGAGGATCAAGCTCAGGGTTCAGGGTGGAAAAGAGGTTGAATTCCGCGTCTCTGTGCTGCCAACGCTGTTCGGGGAAAAGGTCGTTCTGCGTATTCTGGATAAAGCCACCCTTCAGCTTGACATGACAAAACTAGGATTTGAAGAAGAAGCTTTAAAACAATTCAAGGAAGGTATCTACAAGCCCTGGGGCATGGTCCTTGTTACAGGCCCTACAGGTTCAGGCAAGACAACGACATTGTATTCGTCCATTTCCGAATTAAACAAGATCGATACCAATATATCAACCGCAGAGGACCCGGTCGAATTCGATCTCCCCGGCATCAATCAGGTACAGATGCATGAGGAAATCGGACTGACGTTTGCCGCTTCACTGAGGTCTTTTCTGAGGCAGGACCCTGACATCATTCTAGTCGGTGAGATCAGGGACTTTGAAACGGCTGAAATATCCATAAAGGCTGCTCTTACAGGCCATCTTGTCCTGTCAACCCTCCATACGAATGATGCCCCGGCAACAATCAACAGGCTTCTTAATATGGGAATCGAGCCTTTTCTTGTGGCCTCTTCTGTCAACCTTATTGTTGCGCAGAGGCTTGCCAGAAAGGTTTGCAAGGAATGTATTACCAGCGATGATGTCCCTGTGGAAACACTGGTGCAGATGGGAATGGACCCTGAATTTGCAAAAAAAGTTACCCCTAAAAGAGGCAGCGGCTGTCCTGTATGCAATAATTCGGGTTTCAAGGGAAGGGTTGCCCTTTATGAAGTTATGACAGTAGGAGAATCTCTTAAGGAGCTCATCCTGATGGGTGCATCGGCATCTGAAATAAAGAGAGAGGCAATAAACCAGGGTATGAAAACTCTGAGGCAGAGTGGTCTGACGAAGATAGCAGAAGGTGTGACATCCGTGTCCGAAGTGCTCAGGACAACTATGCCGGATTAATTGGAGGTGTTGTGGAAAGTACTATTTATGATCTGTTGAAAAAAATGGTTGAAAAGGGTGCGTCCGACCTTCACATCACCACCGGCTCTTCGCCGCAGGTTAGAGTCAGGGGAGATTTATTCCCCCTGGATGAGCCTGCCCTTACGCCGCCAGATACCCGTCAATTGCTTTATTCCCTTTTAACCGAGTCGCAGAAACATAAATTCGAAGAAGACCTGGAGCTTGATTTCTCATTCGGACTTAAAGGTCTGGCACGCTTCAGGGGGAATGTTTTCATTCAGAGAGGCGCACCGGCAGGTGTCTTCAGGATGATTCCGTATGAGATCATGTCCCTGGAAGCGCTTGGATTGCCAAGTGTTACAGGCAAACTTACCTCGTATCCAAGGGGGATGATACTTGTCACCGGCCCTACGGGAAGCGGTAAATCGACTACTCTTGCGGCGTTTCTCGATAAAATAAACCAGGAGCGCAGAGGTCATGTCATTACTATTGAAGACCCTATCGAATTTGTGCACAAACACAAGAACTGCCTGGTGAACCAGAGGGAAATCGGCAGTGATACGAGGAATTTCGGGAATGCTCTGAAGCATATTTTAAGGCAGGACCCGGATGTTGTATTCATCGGTGAAATGAGAGACCTTGAAACAATGCAGGCGGCCCTTACTATCTCCGAGACCGGACACCTGGTTTTCGCAACACTGCATACGAATTCTTCAGTTCAGACCATCAACAGGATAGTGGATTCATTCCCGTCACACCAGCAGCCTCAGGTGCGTGCCCAGCTTGCATTCGTACTCGAAGCGGTCATCGCCCAGCAGCTTCTTCCAAGGGCTGACGGTCTGGGCAGGGTCCTGTCCTGCGAGGTGATGATAGCGACTCCGGGAATAAGAAACCTTATCAGAGAAGACAAGATTCATCAGATATACTCTCAGATGCAGGTCGGCCAGTCAAAGCACAACATGCAGACTATGAATCAGTCTTTATATAACCTGTATCTGAGAAAGCTTATAACACTTGAAGATGCCCTGGGCTGGGCTGTGGATGTCGAGGAACTAAAGCAAATGATGACTTCTACAGGAGGGATAAAGATAAATCCTGGAGGGGAGAGGAGATAGCCAATGCCAGTATTCGTTTGGGAAGGCAAACTTGCTGACGGGACTTTAAAAAAAGGTGAAGTCGATGCCGAAAGCAAGGCATCGGTAAATACAATCCTCAGAAGGCAGAGGATTACTCCTACAAAGGTAAAATCGAAACCTAAAAATATTGTATTGTTCAAACAAAAGGTAAAGACAAAGGAGATTGTTATCTTTGTCAGGCAGTTTGCAACCATGATAAATGCGGGACTGCCTCTTGTTCAATGCCTTGAGATACTGGGAACCCAGCAGGGAAATGCAGAATTCAAGAGGATTATCACTACCATCAGACAGGATGTTGAAGGTGGCTCGACATTTGCCGATGCTCTTAAAAAACATCCGCAGGTATTCGATGAGCTTTTCGTAAACCTGGTTGCAGCAGGAGAACTTGGCGGTGTCCTTGATATTATCCTTAACAGGCTTGCATTGCACATGGAGAAGTCTGAAGCGATCAAGGGCAAGGTAAAAAGCGCAATGGTATACCCGATAATCGTTATTTGTGTAGCGGTTGTTGTTGTTGCCATACTGATGATATTCGTCATTCCGACATTCAGTGAGATGTTCCTTTCATTCGGAGGGGTTCTTCCTGCCCCGACCCAGATAGTTATAAGCATGAGCAATTTTTTCAGGGGATACTGGTGGGTCATGTTAATAATAATCATTGCTGCAACTGCGGGCTTCAGATATGCATTGAAGGTGCCCAAGATCAGATATCAGATAGATAAAATATTTCTCAAACTCCCGCTTTTCGGGCCCCTTCTCAGGAAGGTTGCTGTTGCAAAGTTTTCCAGGACGCTTTCGACGATGATATCTTCAGGCGTACCTATCATGGACGGCCTCGAGATTACATCAAAGTCTTCAGGGAACATGGTAATAGAGGAGGGCATCAGAAACGTCAGGCAGGCAATCAGCGAAGGAAAACCGATGGCGGACCCGCTTGAAGCAACAGGGCTTTTCCCCGGCATGGTCGTTCAGATGGTTTCCGTTGGTGAGGCCACAGGCGCACTTGACAATATGCTTGCCAAAATAGCCGATTTCTACGACGAAGAAGTGGATGCTGCAGTAGAGGCCCTTACCGCTTCACTGGAGCCAATGCTTATGGTCTTTCTAGGCGGTACGATCGGCTTTCTGGTCGTTGCGATGTATCTGCCCATATTCAAGATGGGTGCGGTCGTCGGCTAATATCAGGTGAGCTTTTTCGAGGCCATGATGCTTGTATGCTTCGGGGCGGCATGGCCTTCCTCGATCTATAAGTCCTATATTTCGAGGACATCAAAAGGGAAAAGCATCGTTTTCCTGGTCATCGTTCTCATCGGATATTCTGCCGGAATCCTGCATAAGGTTTTCTATAATATGGACCCGGTCATATACCTTTACATTATCAATGCGCTTATGGTCCTAGCTGACATCTTTCTTTATTTCAGGAACAGCAGGCTCGATCACGAACCGGTATAGCCTGAAAAAAACAGCTCTTCATTGATTAGCGTTCTCTTTATCCCGTTTGCTTCGATGACCAGAAAGCCGTCCGAATCTATATCCTTTATTGTAATCCCGGTTCCGTCGGGTAGCATGGGTTTGTAGTCGGATTTTATATGGTATTTGAGGAAGCATTCTTTTATCGGTTCAAATCCCATGTCTGAAAATGTATCATACCATTTTCCGAGTGAGTCGATTATGAGACCAGCTATATCGCAGATCACATAACTCCTGCCTGAAAAAAACTTAAGCGAGCCTGCCTTCCCGGCAATTTCTTCAGGCCATTCAATCTGGTTTACATTGACCCCGATCCCGACCGCAGTAATGGATGCCCTTGATTCGCACAGGATTCCAGCAATTTTTCTGCCTGAAACCAGGATGTCGTTCGGCCATTTTATGAGAGGGGTTTCCCCGGGAAGCAATCCGGCTATTGCATCACGTGCCGCCACGCCTGCAAACACGGTTAATCTCGTATCTATGCCCGGTAGAGTTATTGTGAGGTATAGATTCCCTTCCGGTGAATACCACTGATGCCCCCTCCTTCCCCTGCCGGCGCTTTGCCTTTCTGCTGTTATCGCTGTAAACGGCTTGCCATAATCAAGGGCGTACCTGTTGGTGGAATCCACAGCCTCAAGGCTGATAAACTCTTTTACAAAGTCTTCTTTTTTATCCTTCAAGGAGTTTTCCCGCTCTCTCAATCTTTTCAAGCTTGAAGCTCAGCTCTTCCTTAAGTCTTCTCTGCTCCTCGACGATTTCGGGGTCGGCCTTTTCGATGAAGTTTCTGTTGGACAGCTTTTTGTCCTTCGCCTCAAGGTCAGCCTTGACGTTCTTGAGTTGTTTGTTCAGCCTGTCCATCTCTTTTCCGATATCGATGACTCCTTCGAGCGGGATGTAAATTTCCATGTCGGCCGTCACTGCAAAGGCGCTCTTTTTTGGGGCGTCCGCCTCGACAAAGGAAAGCCCTTTGACCCTGGCCAGCCTCTTGACCAGATTCATATGGCCCTCAAGTATGGTCCTGACATCGGGCGATTTGGGTTTCAAAATGGCGTCGAGTTCTATCGAAGGTGATATGTTCGACTCGCCCCTTACGCTCCTTATGCCTGAAATAAGCTCGATAATGACATCCATATGGCGGGCTTCATCGGCAAAGTCGAATGCCTGGCTCTCGGACGGATAGGCCGTTATGGTTATGGAATCGGACTTTTTGCCGGGCAGGAGCTGCCATACCTCTTCCGTTACGAAAGGTATTATCGGGTGCAGCATTTCGAGTATTGCCCTCAGCACATGAACGAGGACCCATTTGGTCGTATCTGCAGTCTCGCTTTCGAGCATGGGTTTTGATAGTTCGATGTACCAGTCGCAGAATGTATGCCATGTGAAGTGGTAGAGGCCTTCCGCCGCGTCATTGAACCTGTACTCGTCGAGTGCGGAGCGCGTCTGAACAATTGCCTTGTTGAGTTCAGTAAGCACCCATTTGTCCGCAGTTGAGAGCGTGAGGCCCGTCTTCTGAACCTCATCATAGTCAAAGACATCGCCCGTGTTGTTGAGGACGAATCTTCCCGCATTCCATATCTTGTTTATAAAGAAGCGGTAGCCCTGAATTCGCTTTTCGCTCATGCGAACATCACGCCCCATTGCTGCGAATGCGGCCAGTGTGAACCTTAGTGCGTCCGCTCCGAAGCGGTCCATTTCCACTATCGGGTCGACGAAGTTCCCCTTGGTCTTGCTCATCTTCTGCCCGTGCTCGTCTCTGACCAGTGCATGCAGGTATACATCTCTGAAGGGCACATCTCCCATGAACTTGAGACCCATCATCATCATGCGTGCCACCCAGAAGAAGAGTATGTCGAACCCGGTAACAAGGACGCTTCCCGGGTAGAATATCTTGAGCTCCGGTGTTTCGTCCGGCCATCCCATGGTGGAGAAGGGCCAGAGCGCGGAAGAGAACCATGTATCCAGCACATCGGTCTCCTGCCTGATGTTGGAGGAAGAGCAATTTGTGCATTTTTCCGGATCGGTCGTGCTGACAATGACCTCGCCGCAGTCGTCGCAGAACCACGCCGGTATCCTGTGGCCCCACCATATCTGCCTGGAAATGCACCATTCCCTTATATTGTTCATCCATTCGTAGTACGTCTTTTCCCACTGTTGTGGGATTATGCGCGTTCCCCCGGATTTTACCGCATCTATCGCCTTTTCGGCGAGCGGCTTTGTCTTTACGAACCACTGCTTTGAGAGGTAAGGTTCGATCACGGTCTTGCAGCGGTAGCATTTTCCGACAGGTACCCTGTAAGGCGTCTTGTCCACAAGATATCCCTGCTCCTGCAAATCTGTCTCCAGTTGCTTCCTGCATTCGAATCGGTCCATACCCTTGTAGGGCCCGGTATTGGGCGACATGAAGCCCGACTCGTCGATGATGACTATGGTCTCGAGGTTGTGCCTTATGCCCATCTCATAGTCGTTGAGGTCGTGCGCGGGCGTCACCTTTACCGCGCCGGTTCCGAATTCCAGGTCGACTACAGGGTCCGGTATGATCTTTATCGGCCTGTTGAGTATGGGCAGGATGGCGTTCTTTCCCACGAAAGACTTGTAGCGCTCATCCTCGGGATTGACCGCAATGGCTGTGTCGCCAAGCATGGTTTCCGGCCTTGTAGTTGCAACCACGACCTCTCCGCCGCCCTCCATTGGATAGCGTATGTGCCACAGGAAGCTGTCCTCTTCCTCGTGGTCGACCTCAAGGTCGGATATCGCGCTGTGGCACCTTGGGCACCAGTTGACTATATAATCGCTCCTGTAGATGAGCTCTTCGTTATAAAGGCTTACGAACACCTTCCTGACCGCCCTGGAAAGGCCTTCGTCCATGGTGAACCTTATCCTGTCCCAGTCGCATGACGCGCCCAGGCGCTTGAGCTGGTTAATAATTAGGCTGCCGTGTTTTTCCCTCCACTTCCAGACTTCCGTGATGAAGGCGTCCCTTCCGAGTTCGTGCCGGGAAGTCCCATTTTCGGCAAGGTGCCTTTCGACCACGGTCTGCGTGGCTATGCCGGCATGGTCGGTGCCCGGCATCCATAGTGTGTTGTATCCGTCCATGCGCTTGTAGCGGCAGAGTATGTCCTGAAGCGTGTTGTTGAGTGCATGCCCCATGTGGAGGACGCCCGTTATGTTAGGAGGCGGAATGACTATGCAGAAAGTCTGCTTATTGTTTTCCGTTGATGCGTGGAAATACTTTCTCTCAAGCCAGAACTCATACCACTTCTGTTCGATTTCACCTGGATTGTAATCCTGATCAAGCATATCTTATCTCCTGGATATTATCTTAAGCCATCCACATATCATTTATTAACCGGTTTTAGTCAATTCTTTTTCGGTTTTTCCGGTGCCGGATGAGGTTGTACTGGAAAGACGCCTGCCGGTCATTATAATATCAGGTAAATTTTGTATGAGATGAGCAACGATATGAAATATTATGTTTCGTGTGTTTCAGCCCCGACCTGTTCGGGAACTGGACTATAGATCAGTTTTAGGAGGGATAAATGCTAATTGATAGAAAGATATCTCTGTTAATAAAGATGCTGTTTCTGGCTGCGATGCTGATCCCGACAGCAGGCTACTGTATGGATAAAGCCCCGGAGGGTCCGACTGCGATAGTTATCGATGATGAAACCGGCAAACCAATCGAGGGTGCTGTGGCGATTGCGATCTGGAGGGATGACAAGAAGGACTGCAACTTCATCCAGGGGCTTCACGGCGGGTGCTTCGGGTTCAAAAAGGCCGAAGAGGTTGTTTCCGATAAAGAGGGAAAAATTTATATCCCTGATTTCTGGAAGACAACACATAAGAAAGGCGGGACAGGCAATATCTATGACCCACGTTTGACCATCTACAAATTCGGTTATGTCTGCTGGGACCAGCAGAGGATATTTCATCCCAAAAGCAGCTGGGAAGACCGCAAGGATTTCAACAGGGACAGCCGGATTGTGAGATTGAAGAAGTGGCCGGAGGATATGTCGTTTCATAAACATTTAAGTTTTATTGGTGATTGTCTAGGGGGAAATTATTCAGGATCAATAACTCCATTGTTTATGAAAGCATTCAGAGCTGAAGACCCTTATTATTCAAAGGAAATTGGTAATAAATAATCAAGAGAAAAGAAATAGGAGAAATTAATATGAGATTGAAATGTTATTATTTTATTTTATTGTTAATTTTTTTGTATCCAATAAATTTATTTTCTTACAATAATACAAAAACACATAAGCAAATTACGGATATTTCAATTCAAAGATCCGATTTAGAAAGCTATCTACAAACAGTTCTTGGTTTTCAAAATGGATATAAATTCGAAATAAATGAAAATACAATAACAAAACTCATCCAAGACGGCGCCGAACGCGAGGATCTGGGCTATAGAGGATACAATCATTTTTATAACCCATTGACCGGTGAAGGTCTTAATGATTCCGGTTTTCCCAGGGTATATTGGGGCTCTGCCACTGGTGTGGGAAAGGGTGCTGAATGCTTGGAGTATTTGACTGTCGGCATTCCCGCCATGCTTTGGGCGATGGGAAACGGTTGTAGGATGTGCTGCGATAAATCCAATCCAAGTGAAGACGACAACCGTAATGAATATTCGTGGGTTGGGCAACAAGACGCCGGTAAGCTGACAATTAATTCTGCACTAACAGAGAGTCTTCATTCTGTCTGTCAATTGAAAATGGGAGCCTGCAACAGGTGCCCTTTAAGTTGTTAGGACAATCTATTTCGTTTTCAAGATTGTTAATACCACAACAGCCGTCAATCTATTTTCTTGAGTTTCTCTATCTCCTCGCGGATGATCTTCTCGATTATGCCGGGCAGGTTCTTTTTAACTGACGCGACAATTTCATTTATGAGGTCAGTTATTACAGGTCTGGCTATGGATTCCACCATTTCAGGGATGTCTTTTGCCGGAGATTCTCTGGCAGCCTCGGTCACTGCCTCTTCGTCAACAGGCTTTGTTTATTCTTCTGCAAAACACCTCCTATAACCATTTTGCAGCTATTCCAGGACACATTTTTTGCCATTACACCCGGAAAGACAGTTCAATCATGATGATTTCGATTTATATTCAAAATGATGATGTTTGCCATGGCAAGAAAAAAGGGCGACAGGGCGTTAGAACAAGACAGGTCAAGGAGTGACGCGGGCGAGGCGCGAAACATACTTTTAGCGTATTTCGCAGCAACGAACCAAGGAGCGACGCAGAGATGTAAATTTAGAACGCCCTGTCTCTAGACGATCTCGGCGAGACGGTTGACGAAGCTCCACGTATCTTTCCACCCCAGGCACGGGTCTGTAATCGACTTACCATATGTATTCTCACCCGGCTTCTGCGCGCCTTCGACGATATAGCTTTCGACCATGAGCCCTTTGACCATCTTCAATAGCCTGTTCGAATGTCTCCTGCTATGCATTACCTCCATACCTATCCTGGGCTGTTCCTTGTATTTCTTGTTGGAATTGGCATGGTTGGTATCGACAATTATCGCCGGGTTAAGAAGCTGCCTGTCATTAAAGCTTTCCGCGACCATCATGAGGTTTTCATAGTGATAATTGGGTATGCTCCTGCCGTAATGGTCTACGGCACCTCTTAGGATTGCATGGGAGAGCGCGTTACCCGAAGTACGGACCTCCCAGCCGTTATGGAGGAACACATGGCTCTGTTGTGCGGCATAGATTGAATTAAGCATAACCGAAATGTCTCCGCTGGTTGGGTTCTTCATGCCGCATGGCATATCGCACCCGCTTATCGTGAGCCTGTGCTGCTGATTTTCAACCGAACGTGCACCTACAGCGATATAGCTAAGAAGGTCATCAAGGTATGACAGGTTCCCGGGATACAGCATTTCATCCGCAGCCGGAAGCCCCGATTCGGACAGCGCTCTTATATGAAGCTTTCTGAGAGCCTTAATTCCTTCTGTAATGTTCGGCTTTTTATTCGGGTCGGGCTGGTGCATCATGCCCTTATAGCCTTCACCGGTCGACCTGGGCTTGTTCGTGTAGATACGCGGAACAAGGACAAGCCTTTCCCTGACCTCTTCCTCAAGCTTTGCCAAGCGCGAGACATAATCACACACGCTGTCCTCGTTATCCGCCGAGCAGGGTCCTATTATAAGAAGAAATTTATCGCTTGCTCCGGTGAAGATTTTTTTTATTTCCGAGTCCTTTTGTTTTTTTAAAAGGCGTAATTCGGGTTTCATTGGGAGTTCTTCTTTAATATCTTCAGGGCTTGGTATTCTGTGGATATATTTAAAGCTCATTTTGCACTCCTGGAATTTTAAAGTTCAGCAATGAGGATACAGCACAAAATCTCTCGGTTTTTATTTTGATCCTTTTTTGTCATTCCTGCTTACACCTGACTCCTCACTCCTGACATCTTTGACAACCTATATCAAATCGGACGACTGCTATCAATTAGCTTGACCGTAAATCTTTCAGACGATATAAACCCGTTCCATGCCAAGCGAGATAATCAACTATAAAGACAAAGAAATCATGCTTGTAGGCACGGCCCATGTGTCAAAGGGCAGTGTAGATGAGGTGAAAGAGGCAATCAGCACTTTCAAACCCGATATAGTGGCTGTCGAATTATGCAAGGGCAGATATGATGTAATGAAGAATCCTACCGCCTGGCAGCAGACCGATATCGTCAAGGTCATCAAGGAGAAAAAGGCATTGCTACTCTTTATCAACCTCCTGATGGCGTCTTTTCAGAGAAGGGTCGGAGCAAAGCTTGGTATAAAGCCGGGTGAGGAAATGCGTGCGGCCATAGAAGACGCGGAGGCTGCTGGAATTCCGGTATCGCTTATTGACAGAGGCGTGCAGACGACGCTTCAGCGGACCTGGTATAAACTATCATTCAGGGAAAAATTCAATCTGATGTTCCAGTCGCTCGTTTCAATATTGGGTGCCGAGGAACTTACCGAGAATGATATCGAACAGCTGAAGGAAAAGGACATGCTTACCGCTGCGCTCGAAGAAGTGGCAAAAAAAGCGCCTGTGGTAAAAGAGGTCATCCTGGACGAGCGCGATTCCTATATGGCTGCAAAGCTTTCAGCGATAGAAGCAAAAAAGATACTCGCGGTAATAGGTGCAGGACATATGGAAGGTATAAAATTAAAAATCGGCACGCCGATCGACATTGCCGCCCTCGATGTAATTCCGCCCAAAAAGAAAAGTTTTTGGGGCTGGATATTCGCCTTCCTCATTCTTTTTCTTGTCATGCTGGGCGTTCATAAGGGAGGCATAGGGCAGGGCATGCATATGATATGGATATGGGCGGCAAGCACTATGTTTTTCAGCGCAGTAGGGGCGCTTATTGCATTCGGCCATCCCTTGACTATACTTGTAGCCGCAGCGGTATCGCCTTTGACGGCCATACACCCGGCGCTTGCATCCGGCTGGTTTGCGGGGCTTACCGAGGCGTGGCTTAAAAAGCCCAAGGTGTCTGACTTCGAGACTATACATACCGATATTGAAACAGTGCGCGGTTTCTGGCGCAACCCCATTACAAGAATACTGCTGGTTGTAATACTGACGAATTTCGGGACGGTGTTCGGTTCTATTATCGCCATGCCCATGTTGACTAAGGTTCTTCTTCGAAGTTAAGGAAGCTTCAAAAAGCGCCTGCCCCTTTCATCGATCTCAAGCCAGGCCCTCTGGTCGGCAAAGGCTGGCAGGACAATAAGGTCTTTCCTCATTATCCCCCTGTGAAGATGGCCGCATATGACTGTATCAACGCCTTTTTTATCGCATATGCCGGGTTTGATTTCGGAACTCAGAGGCCTTATTGCGGATGAGGCCTTTATCATCGCGCCGGCAATCTTTTCCTTTGATTCTGTTTTCAGGTGTTTGTCGAGGAATCTCAGAATCGGCCAGCCGAGAGAGTGGAGGAGGCCAAATCCCATGTCGTGAGTTGTAAGGCTGTGGCCATGGGCAAGCAGGTAATCTTTTCCGTAAAGACTGATTTTAAGCTCCTCTTGTCTTATCAACCCGGGAACTCTTCCGGATGACATCATCAGAAAATCACGGTTACCTGCAAGAATCCCGGCACCTTCAATCCTGATCGCCTCAAGTACGTTCGATACCCTGGGATCGATTCCTGTATACCAGTACTCAAAAAGATCACCCAGGATGAAAATTTTTGCATCGGCCCCATGGAATCTGTCAAGCCAGTCAATAAAATGGGCCTCATCTGTTTTATTGCCAGGTCTCAGGTGAAGGTCTGCTACGAAAATATGCATAAAGACATCAAACCAGAAATGCCTTGATATATCAACCCAATCCTTGTATTCACTATTAATCATTGATTTCAATCGCATTCAGATACCGCTACAACGAAAAAATAAAAAACTTAACCTGTACAGGGAGGTAAATCATGGGTGGTATGTATGCAACCGTAACAATTGTCGTCGTCGTCCTTCTGTTCCTTTTTTCTGCAATCAAGATATTAAATGAATATGAACGCGCTGTCGTATTCAGGCTTGGCCGTGTTATTGACATACCAAAGGGTCCCGGAATAGTTATAATCATCCCGGTAATTGATAAATTTGTAAGGATTTCACTAAGAACAATTGTCCATGATGTTCCGTCACAGGATGTAATTACCAGGGATAATGTCACGGTAAAAGTCAATGCCGTTGTTTATTTCCGCGTAGTTAATCCGCTTAAAAGCATAATCGAAGTGGAAAACTACATGTATGCCACAGGTCAGTTGAGCCAGACAACGCTTCGCTCGGTATGCGGACAGGCCGAGCTTGACGACCTTCTATCCAAGCGCGATGAGATAAGTGCGCATATCCAGGATTTGCTTGACAAACAGACCGACCCTTGGGGGATCAAGGTCTCTGCTGTTGAATTGAAACATATCGACCTTCCCGAAGAGATGCAGCGTGCAATGGCAAAACAGGCGGAGGCGGAACGTGAGAGAAGGGCAAAGATTATAAACTCCGAAGGTGAATTCCAGGCCGCACAGAAACTGCTTGAGGCCGCACAGATAATTGCCATGGAGCCTATTGCGCTTCAATTAAGATTCCTACAGACAATAAGAGAGATCTCGACCGAAGGCACCACGAATACGCTCATTCCGTTGCCGATAGATTTACTTTCATCCTTCATGAAGAAGTAGCATTATAAAATGCAGCCTATAAACAGCAGGCAGAACGAACGCTTCAAGGCGCTGCATGAAGCTAAAAAAGATAAAGGACTGCTCATGCTGGAAGGCAGGCGGCTTGCTGAAGATGCCCTTTCGCGCGGATACAAACCAGAATATTCCGCCATAACGCCTCAATATATCGAATTACATGGAACTCCTCAGTTTGATTTTGTCCTGCTCTCTGATGACCTGTTCTTGAAACTTACCGAGACCCGGTCACCGCAGGGTATAATCATTTTCATAAGGCGACCCTATAAAACAATTGATGATCTGAAAGTACATGACAGGCTTGTAATCCTCGACGGGCTGCAGGACCCGGGAAATGTCGGCACCATAGTGAGGACTGCGGAGGCATTCGGTTTTGAAGGCATCATAGTGACGCCGGGCACGGCATCACCCTTTTCGGATAAAGCGGCAAGGGCCTCTATGGGTTCCCTGCTGGGTATCGATATTGCTCAGGCGGCAGTTGATGAAATCGCTTCCCTCAATCATGAAATACTAAGCCTTGTGCTTGACGGGGGAGAACCTGTGAGGCATGAAATATTTACTGGCCGTTGTGCCGTTTGCCTTGGACAGGAAGGATCGGGCCTGAGCGCCGGTATCCTTGCATTGCCCGGGAGAAAGGTATTCATCCCTATGAAGGGCAGGACGGAATCGCTCAATGTGGCGGTTGCCGCAGGAATTGTGATGGCGATAGCGGCAGGGGCAGTAAAATGACGGTTGAGATGTTAATCAAGCAGGGAGATGGTCATGGATTATTTCAATAAAAAAGTTGTTCTGATAACAGGGGCTGCAAGGGGTATAGGCTTTGCGACGGCGGAACTCCTGGCCGGACGAGGGGCCTCGGTGGTTATAACCGACATACTTAAGGAGAGACTGAAAGAATCCGTTTCCCTGCTAAAATCAAAAGGTCTGGATGTAACAGGGTTTCCTTCCAACGTAACGGATTATGAAAGCTGCACCAGCGCTGTAAAAAACACACTTGAAATCTACGGCAGGCTGGATATTCTCATAAACAACGCTGGCATAAGCATAGTAGCCAATTTTGAAGAGTGCACTTCGAGCACGTGCGCCAAACTCATGGATGTAAATTTTATGGGTTCCGTGAACATGACACTTGCAGCGCTCGATGCGCTGAAGGCCTCGAAAGGGCATGTTATTTTTGTTTCAAGCGTCAGTGGCATCAGGGCCATACCAACAGGCAGTCTTTACGGTGCGAGCAAGGCCGCACTCAGAAGTCTTGCAGAATCCATCAGGCTGGAACTCAAACCCTTTGGAATTCATGTCGGGGTCATAACTCCGGGCTTCACGACATCGGACCCGACGAAGACCGTTATGAAGGGCGACGGAACACCGCGACCCATAGACAGGGCCCCTCATGACACGCCAGCGGGCGTTGCAGCCGGGATTGCCATGCTCATCGAAAAGAGACAGCGCGAACGTATCCTTACTCCTGTCGGGAAGATAACCGATGTGCTTCAGAGGATAAGCCCCTTTTTCCTGGATTTTATTCTGGCCCGTAAAGAGCTTAGGAACTAGTTGGTAGATTTGAATAATACTTTTTTATCAGGGGGGAAAATATGGTACATCATTATCCGGTAATACTTATAATAGCAGCATTTCTGCTGGCAGGACTTCTGTTTTTTGAAAAAAAGGAATCGACGAAAGGGCTTTTGAGTGTCAAGCCCGCTCTGTCTCTGCTGTTCATAATTGCCGCCCTGCTTCAGACACACATGAACATGACCTATTTTTACCTCGTATTTGCAGGGCTGATACTGTGTCTGATCGGTGATGTCTGCCTGATATTCTTTTTCAATAAAAAGGTCTTTACCGCAGGACTGGGCGCTTTCCTGGCCGGGCATGTCATGTACACGATAGCATTTTTTTCCTGCGGGACAGCAGGCGCCGTTATGTGGGTGACCACGGTTTCCTGCGTGGCTTTGAGCATCGGCGTATTTTTCTGGCTCAAACCCAATCTGGGAAGCATGCTGGGGCCGGTTATCGCCTATATTGTTATCATCTCGGCGATGGCCATCGGAGCGTCTGCCTTAAAAAGCAACCAGATGCTCGATATGACAGGCAGAATCCTGGTTTATGCTGGAGCCATACTCTTCTATTTATCCGACATATTCGTAGCAAGGCACAGGTTCGTAAAAAAGGAATTCCTGAACCGGGTCATAGGTCTGCCCATGTATTATACGGCGCAATTCATGATAGCGTTTTCGACAGGGCTCATCTGAAGGGGATATGCTTCTCGAGATACCATACGATAAAAACGCAATCGTTATCGATGTGCCTGAAAATACAACGGTTTACAGATCGAACTATCCCGAACCTGCCGCTTCAGCCCCGGCAATAGTATCTGACGCACTTAAGAATTCCACGGGTGCGCCCGGACTGAAGCAGGCGCTTTCGGCAAGGCGTGAAGGCAAAGTGGTAATCGTTGTTTCAGATATAACAAGACCGATCCCATACAGAGAATTTCTTCCTGAACTCACAAGAGAGATCGAATCGGCAGGGGTCAGGTCCGAAGAGATATTGATTCTGGTGGCGACAGGCATGCATAGACCGAGTACGCCAGACGAAAGAGAATACATGTTCGGCGATGCGGCAAAAAAATATACCGTCATTGACCATGATGCACAAGGCGAATTGAAAAGAATAGACGGCCTGAGTTTTTCCGGCAGGCCTGTATTTCTTAACAGATGTTTCGTCGATGCCGGCTTCAGGATTGTGACAGGTCTGGTGGAGCCCCATTTCATGGCCGGCTTTTCAGGTGGAAGAAAGGCGATATGTCCCGGCCTGGTATCGCTTGATACGATTCAGGCATTTCACAGCCATGATTTTCTGGCCAGCCCCAGGGCTGCTAACGCAATATTGAAAGATAATCCCTGCCATGAGGAGGCCCTTTCAATTGCCAGACTTGCGGGCGTTGATTATTCGCTTAACGTTGTCCTTGACTCGAACAAAAGGCTTGTCGCCGCATTTGCAGGCGAACTTGAAGCCTCTCATGAAAAGGCCTGTTCTTTTGTCCGCAGGCACGCCTGTCCGATTGTTGAAAGCGAGGCAGACGCCGTTATAACAGGCTCAGGCGGCTATCCTTTGGATGCGACATTTTATCAATGCGTCAAAGGCATAGTGGGAGCAATTCCCGCCGTGAAGCCGGGCGGCAAAATCATTTCCGCAGGCTTCTGCAGGGAGCATATGGGTTCAAAGGAATACCGTGACATCATGTTTGCCCACTCGCATGCCTGTCATGGTTTTATTGAGAATATAAAGGAATCATGCAGGGTGGAAAAGGACCAGTGGGAATTTCAGATGCAGATAAGGGCCATAGACAGGGTCGGTACCGGCGGGCTGGTTTTTTTAAGCAGCGGGCTTGATGAAGATGAGGCGGAACATATTTCTGCAGTGTCGATCAATAAAAAGCCGCACCTTATAGAAAGGGCACTTCAGGATATTATCGGAAGCCTTATTTCAGAAGGGAGAAGTATTGCAGTAATACCTGAGGGGCCTTACTGCACGCCATTATCAGGGAGCAGCGAATGGGTGTGAATTTCGAACCGATCGGTATAGTCCATTCCCCGGTCAGGTCAGTCATGGAAGCGCCCAGGTTTTTCACGGTATCTGACATAAAAGGGACCATAGAGATCTATCCGGAATTCATACGGGGTCTCAAGTTTATTGAAAGAGAAGAGCGTATAATAGTGTTGTTTCACTTCCATCTTTCCGAGGGATACGAACTTATTCAGAGGAAAGACTCCACAAGGGAGTGGAAAGGTGTATTTTCTCTCTGCTCGCCCAACAGGCCGAACCCCATTGGCATGTCCGTGCTCAGGCTTGAAAAGGTCGAAGGCAACATCCTTTATGTTGCAAACCTTGACATGGTCGACGAAACCCCTGTTTTTGACATAAAGCCATACCGGCATTTCAAAGAGCAGGAAATCTCTCAGGCCAACAGCTGATTGAAAATATCGGCATTTTGTGGTTTAATTGTCTGTCGCAAAAAATAAAACTCCAGGAGAATTGAAACCATGCAGTATGACATGCCATTATACAGACCGCCATCCGAGGCAAGGGCTCTTATTTTTCAGGTGACGCTCGGCTGTTCATGGAACAAATGTCTTTTCTGCGGCATGTACAAGACCAAGCGTTATCAGGTGAGGCCGTGGGAAGACCTTCAGAAAGACATACTTGAGATGTCCATGACATATCCTCATACAAAACGGATATTTCTTGCCGACGGCGACGTTATAGGCGTCGATACCGGATATCTTATCAGGGTACTCACGCTTTTAAATGAGAAGTTCCCCAGACTTGAAAAGGTCAATGTCTATGCCGGTCCCACAAACCTTCTTGCCAAGAGCGAGGATGAATTAAGGGCGTTCAGGGACCTCAAGCTCAGCACTCTTTACCTGGGTATAGAAACCGGCAATGACGAACTGCTCAAAAGGATAAAAAAAGGGGCAACCTCAGCACAGATAATTGAGGGCTGTACAAAGGCCCTGAGGGCAGGACTCAGGATGTCTACTATAATACTTCTGGGTCTGGGCGGAGTTGAAGGCAGTCTTGTCCATGCAAAGGATTCCGCAAAAGTCGTCAGTGCAATCGACCCCCAGTTCGTCGCATGCCTGACTCTTATGCTCGGACCATATAAGGAGCTTTATGAAAAAAAACTCATGGGTGGCGGATTTACTCTTCCGGACAAGCACGGGACGCTTCAGGAGCTCAGGTGGTTTGTCGAAGACCTTGATCTTACCAACTGCCGTTTCGGCACCGAACACGCATCTAATTATCTTCCGATCAGCGGTGATATTCCGGCTGATAAGGGAAAAATATTAGGTCTCATCGACAGGGCTCTGAACGACGAAAAGATGCTGAGGCCGGAATGGGCCAGAGGCCTGTAGATTGACAAGCCAAGCTCAGGTGATATACACCTTGATTCTGGAGGAAATAAATTGATTACAGCAGTAAAGGGAATGAACGATATCCTGCCCGGCGAGATCGCAAAATGGAGATTCGTGGAAGAGACGGCAAGAAGGATTTTCGGTCTTTACGGATTTTCCGAGCTGAGAACCCCTGTTGTCGAAAAGACAGAACTTTTTTCCAGAGGCATGGGTCAGGATACCGATGTAGTTGAAAAGCAGATGTACACCTTCATTGACAAGGGTGACTCGTCGCTCACTCTAAGGCCGGAGGCTACGGCCTCGGTAATGAGGGCAGTTATCGAGCATGGACTTCTCGGCCAGGAACCGGTGCAGAAACTTTTCTCAATCGGCCCGATGTTTCGCTATGAAAGGCCGCAGAAAGGCCGCTACCGCCAGTTTCACCAGATCAACTGCGAGAGGCTGGGTGAGGCCGGGCCGTTATCCGATGCTGAAACACTTGCCCTTGCATATGACATTGCCGTGGCGCTTGGGCTTTCGGATGTTGTACTCGAAGTAAATTCGCTCGGCTGCCCGGCATGCAGACCTGCATTCAAGAAGGCTCTTCAGGGTTTCCTTGAGGCGAAAAAGGAAGACCTGTGCCCGGACTGTCTGAGAAGGATGTATACGAATCCACTCAGGGTGCTCGATTGCAAGGTTGAAGCATGCAGAATGGCGGTTGAAGGCGCGCCGGAGAATTCAGGATACCTCTGTGAAGAATGCAGAACACATTATGATGCTATGCTTGCGGGACTTGATGCCTTTAATATCCCTTATGAAAAGAATCCCAGGCTGGTAAGAGGTCTGGATTATTATATACGCACCGCCTTTGAAATGACTGCGAAGGGTCTGGGTTCTCAGAATGCCGTGGGCGGCGGGGGAAGGTATGATGGGCTTGTCGCAGCGCTTGGAGGAAATGATGTGCCAGGAGTAGGCTTTGCCTTCGGCATGGAACGCCTGTTAATGCTGCTCCCCGACATAGCTGAAGAAAAAATGGGCTGCTTTATTGCAGCTCTCGGTGAGAATACCAAGAAAGAGGCTTTGAGGCTTGCTGCACAACTGAGGCGTGAGGGAGTAAGAACTGAATTGGCGCCCGAGAAAAGCTTCAAGATCCAGATGAGGCAGGCAGGCAAATCCGGCTATCCGATATGTCTGATAGTTGGTGATGATGAGATGGCCAACGGGACTGTCGCTATGAAGGACATGGTAACTGGTATTCAGAAGCAGGTGAAACAGGAAGATTTATTAAAAAGTCTGGCAGATATTGTCAGATAACTGGTTTTAAAAGCAAGAGGCGGGTAATGAATGGTACTGAAACGGGTGCAATATTGAATGTGAATTTAATTTTGCTTTCTCACTTACCACTCATTACTTACCGCTATATTTAATTAAGGAGAGCAGCGTGAGCTCAGAAACAGCCGGTTTTAAGAGGACCCATTACTGCGGAGAAGTAGGCCTTAATGATTGTGGCAAGATGGTAACACTCATGGGCTGGGTGCAGAAAAGGCGCGATTTGGGAGGGCTTGTTTTTGTAGACCTCAGGGACAGGAGCGGCATATGCCAGGTGGTATTCAATCCCGAGACCGAACCCGAGGCCCATGCAACCGGAGGCACGCTGAAGATGGAATACTGTATTGCGGTTCAAGGTGTGCTTAACCCAAGGCCTAAAGAAATGCAAAATGCAGGGATGAAGACTGGAGGGGTGGAACTGACAGCAAAAGAAATAGTTATCCTTAACGAAGCAAAGACGCCGCCCTTTGTAATCGATGACGCAACGGATGCAACCGAGCTGCTAAGGCTCAAGTACCGGTATCTCGACCTCAGAAGGCCAACGCTGCAGAAGAACATCCTCCTAAGGCACAAAGCGGCCTTCATAACAAGGCGCTTCCTCGATTCGAAGGGATTTGTAGAGATCGAAACGCCTGTCCTTACAAAGAGCACGCCGGAGGGTGCACGCGACTACCTTGTGCCAAGCAGGGTTTTCCCGGGGAAATTTTTCGCCCTGCCGCAGTCGCCCCAGCTTTTCAAGCAGCTCCTGATGATCTCGGGATTCGACCGCTATTTCCAGATTGTAAAATGTTTCCGTGACGAAGACCTCAGGGCTGACCGGCAGCCGGAATTCACACAGATAGATATGGAGTTCTCCTTCATGACAAGAGACGATATCCTCGATCTTTGCGAAGGGCTCATACGCACGATGTTCAAAGAGACAATAGGAGTCGAACTGCCCGAGCCTCTGCCCAGGATGAGCTATGATGAGGCGATGAACTCCTACGGCGTTGACAGGCCGGATACGCGTTTCGGCATGCTTCTCAAGGATGTTTCGGACATACTTAAGGACAGCACGTTCAAGGTTTTTACCTCTACCGTCGAAACAGGCGGGATAATAAAGGGATTTACCATCAAGGGCGGTTCCGTCATGTCGCGCAAGGAGCTTGATGACCTGGGCGGATTCGTGGCGGATTTCGGCGTCAGGGGCCTTCTCTGGGCCAAACTGGGCGATGACGGCTGGCAGTCGAGCATTGCGAAGTATCTGAACGACGAACAGAAAAAGGCCGTAGAGGAAAGGCTCAGCATGAAAAAAGGCGATGTAGCGGTTTTCATTGCGGGAGATGCGGCCATGGTAAATGCAAGCCTCGGAGCGCTCAGACTTCATGTAGGCGCTAAGCTGGGCATAATTCCCGAAAATGAGTTCAGCGCATTGTGGGTCATCGACTTTCCTCTGTTCGAGTACAACAGGGAGGAAAAGAGGCTCGTAGCCGTCCACCATATGTTTACGGCGCCTCATGAATCCGATCTCAGCCTAATGGACACCGATCCGCTCAAAGTCCGCGCACAGGCCTACGATATGGTCATAAACGGAAGCGAAGTCGGCGGCGGCAGCGTACGTATCCACAGAAGGGATGTACAGCAGAAGGTTTTCAATTCGATCGGCTTCACCGAAGAGGAGGCAAAAACCAAGTTCGGTTTCCTGCTCGAGGCGCTGGAGTTCGGCGCACCACCCCACGGCGGTATAGCATTCGGGCTGGACAGACTGGTGATGCTCCTTGCTGGCGCTTCATCACTCAGGGATGTCATAGCCTTTCCCAAGACGCAGAAGGCATTCTGTCAGATGACTGATGCGCCTTCGGAGGTTAATTCGGCCCAGCTTACCGAACTGGGAATTAACCTGATGGATGTCGAATCATGAAAAGGCTATCTGCCATTTTACTGATTATACTGCTGGCGGCAGGGTGCGCCACGACATCAAAGGATAAAAAAAATGCCGGCTCTGTTCAAGGGTTTGCCACGGAAGAGGAAGCGCTATCGGCAAGCCTTGAATGCCTTAAGATTGCAACAGAAGCCAGAAAAAAGGGCAATATCAGTGAGGAAAAAGCGGCGCTTGACCTTGCACTTAAATATCTCAGGGAAGTTGACACTGAAAACCGTCAGGTTTTGAACGATTCAACAGAGAGGCTTCGCAGTTTAATCGCCATCTCGGGTTTCGAATATGCATCGAAGGAATCCAACGAACTGCTTGTAGTCTATATGGAAATGCAGAACGCATATGCCGATCATGACAGTGAGAAGATTAAAACCCTGAAGGCGACCCTTGACGCAAAGTTCGAAAAAGCCAGGTCCGCTACTGCAGAGGCTAAGCAAAAAAAAATTGAGGCCCTCGGGAAAGAAGTGGTCATAAAAAAGGACGATGCAAGGAAGCAAGGGGAGTCGGATTCCGGTAACGCCCTTCCATCAATATATACTGTTAAGAAGGGGGATACTCTTCCCAGTATTGCTGCAAGGCATGATATTTATAACGACTCATTTATGTGGCCTCTGATATACAAGGCCAACAGGGACCAGATAAAAGACCCTAAGGTTCTCCATGGCGGACAGGAGCTTAAGATACCAAGAGATATGAGCTTAGAAGAAATAATTCAGGCGCGCAGGGAAGCAGGTGCGAGCGAACCTGAAAAGATACCCAGGGATGCATTGATTCCAAGGAGGGCAAAGTAAGATGGCAAAATGGGACGAAAAATTGAAGTTGTTCTACTACACGCCGGGCAAAAACTTTCCATCAGGTATAGAGGACAGGAAAGAGGGTAATTATTACCGTGCTATTTTTAATTACGAGGAAGTTCCCAAGGTAGATTTCGACATGAGAATCATCCCGATTCAGCCTGCTGATGATATATTCATTACCGATACGACATTCAGAGACGGCCAGCAGTCCATGACGCCATTTTCAGTGAAACAGATAGAGACCATATTCGATTACCTGAGCAAGATTAGCGGCGACAATGGCCTCATAAGAATGAGCGAATTTTTCCTTTATACGAAAAAGGACAAGGCAGCAGTAGATGCATGCCGGGCAAAAGGTTACAAATATCCGAAGATAACGTCATGGATAAGGGCTCACAAGGACGACCTCAAGCTTGTCAAAGAAATGGATATGGATGAAACAGGCATCCTGACCTCGGTTTCTGATTACCACATATACATGAAAATGGGTCTCGACCGGAAAAAGGCGCTCGATGAATATCTGGGCATTGTCAAGGAGACCCTTGCGCATGGTGTGATTCCCAGGTGTCATTTTGAAGATGTGACACGCGCCGACATATTCGGGTTCTGCGTGCCCCTTGCCAGGGAATTGATGAAGCTCAGCGAAGAGTCCGGGATAGACGTCAAGATAAGGCTTTGCGACACGATGGGATATGCCGTGAGCTTCCCGGGTGCTGCACTGCCAAGGTCGGTTGACAAACTGGTAAGGGCGTTTATCGATGATGCAGGTGTGCCCGGCAGACTTCTTGAGTGGCATGGACACAACGACTTTCATAAAGGACTTGTCAATGCTACCTCCGCATGGCTTTACGGCTGCCAGGGAGTCAATTGCGCCATACTGGGATTTGGTGAAAGAACGGGCAACACCCCGCTTGAGGCCATGGTGTTTGAATACCTGCAGCTAAGGGGAATGGATAAGAGCGTGAATACGGTTGCCGTGACCGAGATGGCCAATTATGTGAATTCGGAAATGAACTATAATATACCGCCCAATTTCCCTTATGTGGGAGAGAACTTTAACGTGACAAGGGCCGGCATACATGCTGACGGCCTGGTAAAGAACGAGGAAATCTACAACATATTCGATACCGCCAAAATACTCGGTAAGCCCATAGCGATAGCCATTACGGACAAGTCGGGCAAGGCGAGCCTCGTGCATTGGATAAACAATCACTACAAGCTCGACAGAGACAATCTCATAGATAAAAGACATCCCGGCATCACAAAGATGTACCAGCAGATTATCAAGGAATATGAGGACGGCCGCATGACAACAATGAGCGATGAAGAACTTGAAAAGCTTACCATGCGCTTCATCCCGCAACTCTTCCTGTCCGGCTTCGACCTTATCAAGGCGGAGGTCTCGGAATACGCCAGCAAACTTATCGAGAAGCTACTTGAAAACAAAAATATGATGAGCATGAAGCGCGATAAAATGGAGGAGGCGCTTGCCGAATTCATTGAGGAGTATCCGTTCATACAGTTTGCCTATGTTACCGATATGAAGGGTATCAAGGTGACACGTAACATAACTCAGCCTGAATACCGCGGGCATTTCCTGCACAAGATTAAGGAGCATGAGGACTGCTCCGACCGTGACTGGTTCAGAAGTACGGTTGAGGACGGCAGGCTTCATGTTAGCGGCATCATGTCATCGAGAATAACCGGGGCTCTCATTATGACGGTTTCGGCACCGATAACCGATAAAGATGATGACATGATCGGTGTTCTAGGTCTTGATATACGCTTTGAAGACGTTGTCAAGGTTATACAGAGCGTATATGAATCCCAGGGCATGGCCATGAGCCCGAGGGACATTCATAAATACCATGCACTGATGTGGGAGGAGATGAACAAGCAGATTTAAGTTTTTTATAGGTCTTATATGACCTATGAGACTTATTAAAAAACCGGATTATATAAGGAGCTTTAATGGCAGGAACAAAGATCACTTTTGAGAATGGAAAACTGAATGTGCCTGACAACCCGGTAATATGCTTTATCGAGGGCGACGGCATCGGCCCGGATATATGGAAGGCTTCGCAGGCTGTAATGGATGCGGCTGTAGAGAAGGCATATGCCGGGAAGAAGAAGATAGCATGGCGCGAGGTCCTGGCAGGAGAAAAGGCTTTCAATAAAACAGGCAAATGGCTTCCTGAAGAGACGCTTAAAGACCTAGAGGAATACCTTGTCGGCATAAAGGGCCCCCTTACTACACCGGTAGGCGGCGGCATCAGGAGCCTTAATGTTACGCTCAGGCAGGTGCTTGACCTGTATGCCTGCGTGCGTCCGGTAAAATATTACGAAGGCACGCCCGCCCCGGTGAAAAGGCCCGAGCTTGTCAATATAACCGTCTTCAGGGAGAACACCGAAGATGTCTACGCCGGGTTCGAATGGCAGCAGGGGACAGACAAGGTAACAAAACTTATCGATTTTCTGAACAGTGAAATGGGGACAAAGATAAGGCCCGACTCGGGTATAGGCATAAAGCCCATATCCATAACCGGCACCAGAAGACTTGTCCGCATGGCGATGGAATATGCAGTCAGAATGAAGAAGCCTGTTCTGACTCTGGTGCACAAGGGCAATATCATGAAGTATACCGAGGGTTCTTTCAGGGACTGGGGATATCAGCTTGTCAGGGACGAATTCTCGGATGTCGCGGTAATTGAAAGTGATCTTAAAGATGCTAAAGTTCCTGAGGGGAAGGTCCTTGTAAACGATCGCATTGCGGACTCCATGTTCCAGCAGGTGCTTCTGAGGCCATCCGAATACAGCGTTCTTGCAGTGCCGAACCTTATAGGCGATTTCATATCCGACGCGCTGGCGGCACAGGTAGGGGGACTCGGCATGGCTCCGGGCGCAAACATAGGCATCCCGGTTGCGGTATTTGAGGCGACGCACGGAACGGCCCCCAAATATGCCGGCCAGGACAAGGTTAATCCCGGCTCGCTCATGCTCTCGGGCGCCATGATGCTGGATCATATCGGCTGGAATGAGGCCGCAGACCTGGTAAGGAAAGGCATAGCTCAAGCCATATCAGATAAAAAAGTTACCTATGACCTTGAAAGACAGATGGAAGGCGCAACGCTGGTAAGCTGTTCGGGATTTGCAAGTGCGATAATCGAAAGGATGTAAGGGATAAGATTATATTCAGCTTCGTACCAGCGCTGCATCAGATAGAGATGCAGCGCTGAAAAATATTTTCTTTAGTTATTTCTTTCCTTTGATTTCTTCACCCGGACGGTATTCCTTCTCCAGATGCTGACGTATCTCGGACTCATCCCGCCACACGGGTTTCAGCTGACACTTTACGAAAAGAGGCGACTGATCCGCATAATGCGGCGATGATTCATCCAGTGTGGCGCTTCCATACTGGTGAATGCTGTTGGAGTGCACCAGTCCGTTTTTGTCCCAGCCGACCATGAGGATATAGGAGTCGCCTTCCGCTCCCTTGAGGCGTCCGTCTTTCTGCAGGTTGCCGTCCACTGCATGCAGCACGTCAGGGCCGCCGCCGAGGCCGAGATCGACATGTCCCCTTATGAGCCGGTTGACCTGATCCCACCTGACATCCACACTGCCGAAGTTCTTTTTGAGCGTTGAAGCAGCCTTTTCGAATCCCGCCCGCATCTTTTCATCCGTGACATCCTTAACTTCAGGCTTTTCCCTTATGGCAAGGATGTTCATATAGCTCAGAACCGCCAGTGCAGCCCCACGGCTCTCAGGATTTGTCTCAAGATTCCAGGCCCGCAGAATGTCCCTGGCATTCCTGAGAGTCTTATCATCAGGTTCGGGAAGGGCAAGGATACGGCTTACCATCCCGGCCATCTTGGACTGAGGTGCATAGGTCATATCGTATTTGTATGTGTAAAAGGCCTTCTCGGTGATCGAAGGATCGCCGCCCAAGAGAACAAGCGCCCTCATGGCGCGGTTTGTCATGCGGTTCTCGATGCCGAATTCCGGGGCGTAATCTTCTCTCCTGGGATTCTCAGGGTCAAGGGTCGTATGAAAAGGTGTATTGTTGCAGTTCATGACAAAACCGGAGGCCGGATTTTTAACCTGCGGGAGTTTGTCATAGGGCAGATACCCGGTCCACAGCGTTTGCGAGGTGTTGCCGGGCACGGCCTTTTTCCAGTCGAAACCCTTGGCCCTCAGCGGCAGCAGCGCCTGATAGTGGTACAGGATGTTTCCCTCATTATCGGCATAGGTACAGTTGAACATGGGCAGTGTTGCCATGCGTACTGCCTGTTCCCAATGTTCCATTGTATGGGCTTTGTTCATCCGGTACCACTGCTCCACCTGGCGGATATCACCCATGCCTGCCCAGCGGATGGCATAGACCCCGTGCGGTCTGCGGACTACCGGGCCATAGACGGACCAGCAGACCTCCATGTTGACTGTCCAGTGGATCGGGCCCAGCAGCTTTACGCGGATGGGGGCCTTGCGTACCTCCAGGTCGCGCCACTGACCGTCTAAGCGATACTGGTTTGGGTTATCGGGATTAATCTCAAGGACATAGGTATCCACAAGGTCGGGATAGTTGTTCGTATGCGCCCAGCCCAGATATTCATTATGGCCGTGAAAAACAACAGGAGAGCCGGGGAATATCCCGCCGGTCATGTTCCATCCCTCATCGCTGTGTACCTGAACCTCATACCAGGTTACAGGCCCTTCCCAGGGCTGGTGCGAATTGATTGCCAAAAGAGTATTTCCGTCGGCAGCCCGTCTGGGGGAAACCGCGAATGCATTAGAACCGGCCCTGAGGCCAAACAGCGAAAAATCCTCGTTTTTGAATGAAGAAGCGATCATCTCGTCAGCGCGGGAAACGGCCGGACCTTTCTTGTTTGAGAAAAGCCCCTCCAGCACCTTGTCGGCGCCCACCATAAGCGGCATCTTATGGACAAATCCTGCCACGATATGCTTGCCGTTTATCGGCGGGAGGCCTGGTAGAACCTCATCCGGATGCAGGGCTGCATAATAGTTGACGCCGTCGGCATATGCTTCGCAAAGGGCACGCGTTTCGGGGCTCAGGTCTGTCTCGTATCTTGCGTTGACGGTATCCCATAACCGCATGAGCTGTACCAGATAATCGTTTCCCGCCCACTTTTTCCCGGCAACTGTTGCCAGCTTGCCGTTCACAGCCATCAGCACCAGCTGGCTGGTCTTGAAATCATCTTCTGATTGCGCATAGGCAAGGCCGAAAGCTGCATCTGTATCTTTCTTGCCGAATATGTGCGGCACTCCCCAGCTATCGCGCAAAATTCGCACATCGTATTTCGAAGCTGTAATGGTCGGACCAGGCTGCGCGGCGTTGACCGTAAAAGTAAAAATCAAGCTCAGGGTAATTATGAAAATGACGGAAATGCAGCAACATGAATTGATTTTCCTATACATATCCCCTCCATGAAATTAAGTCCAATCGAAAAAGGTATGTAAAATTATGTCGGTCTATTTATTTATGATTTCTTTTTTCCCAGCAGGTAGCCGAAGCCCAGACCTATTATAAAGGTACCTGAAACGATTATCCATTTGGGTCCTGAAAAGAGTGTCCAGATGAGAAATTGAAAGGATGTCTGCTCGAAGTTCTGGAGTATGAAAATGATTCCGAACAGGACAATAATGCCTATTATTATCCATTTCGAGTTTGATTTTATCCCGTCAATATCCATTTTTTAAAGACTCCGAGTTGAATAGATGAAAGAATATTGCATGTGCGGGCTAGAAGTGTCAACAGACTTTAGACCTGAAAAATAAAAAATCCCGCCTGAATAAAGGCGGGATTTTGAAGACGGCAGGATGTTTTATGCTTGTGTTGAGCTTTCGTTGAATTTCTTTGTAAGCCTTGATATCTTGCGTGATACTGTGTTTCTATTCAACACGCCTTTGTTCACGGCGCTGTCAAGTTTTGCGACCGCTGTCTTGAATGTGGACCTTGCTTCATCGGTGTTCTTTTCTTCAAGCAGGGTGAATGCCTTCTTTATGGTTGTATTGATAGTGGACTTGGTGCTCTTATTATTTATACGCCTTTTTTCGCTCTGCTTAACCCTTTTTAATGCAGACGGATTGTTTGCCATATCTTTATATATCCTCCTAAGTATTCTCGCTGTGAGCTAAAACCTAATATATAGGGCTTAATTATATGTCAAGGTTTTTATAGCGCTGGCCTCAAATCGGCAAAAAAAATGCAGGTCCTTGGCGACCTGCAACATATGAGGAGGTTCTACGGGGAATGAACCTTGAAGAACCTGATATTATATATCGGTACGATTTAAAAAACACTTAACAGTTTTTTTTATTTTTTTTAAAATATTTTTTATTTTCTTTTTTTGATATATTATTCCAATGAGGAAATCCGCTCAGCCACTTGCTTTCAGGATAAGGCCAATCAGCCTTGAAAACCTCATCGGGCAGACCCAGGCAAAGAAATATATTACAGACTTTCAAAAAGGCGCCGCCAAGTCCGCAATATTATGGGGGCCTCCGGGCAGCGGTAAAACTACTGTCGCATCGATTATCAATAATCTGTTCCCGGAAAGGTTCAATTCCCTCAGCGCCGTAACAAGCGGTCTGCAGGAGTTGAGGAAGGTAACGGGCGACGCCGACAATAAAGCCGAAACACCTATTGTTTTCATTGATGAAATACACCGCTACAACAAGGCCCAGCAGGATGCGCTTTTACCCCATGTGGAGAGCGGCAGGATAATATTCATCGGCGCAACTACTGAAAATCCTTCTTTTTCTATAATCTCCCCGCTACTTTCGCGGGCGAGGGTCGTTGTGCTGAAATCACTCTCAGCCAGAGAAATCCTTGCAATTCTGGAAAGGGCGCTTACTGATGATTCGCTGAAAGCCCAGAAAAAAGAGATAGAACCGGATGCTCTTTCTTCTATCGCCGCAGCGGCAGACGGGGATGCGAGGGCTGCTCTCAATCTTCTTGAATATATAATTACCAGATCGGAGGATTCAGTCATCAGAAAGGCTGATCTGGCCGGGCTTCTTGAAAGGCCGCTTTATCATGACAGGATGGGAGAGTATCACTACGACCTTATAAGCGCATTTCATAAATGTATTCGGGCCTCCGATGTAGATGCCAGTGTTTACTGGCTTGCAAGGATGATGGAGGCCGGAGAGGACAGGCTTTATATCCTCAGGCGCATGATCCGCATGGCATCCGAAGACATCGGTATGGCCGACCCCAACGCTCTGCGCATGGTTATGGCTGCAAGGGATGCATTCACATCGGTGGGTATGCCGGAAGCAGATATCGCCCTTTATCAGGTTGCGGTTTACCTGGCTCTGGCGCCTAAGAGCAATGCCCTTTATATTATGGAAATGAGGGCAAAAAAACTGATAGCAAAAACAGGAACACCGCCTGTCCCCCTTGCCATAAGAAATGCGCCTACAAAACTCATGCAGGAACTCGGCTATGCAAAAGGCTATGCATATGCACCTGATGATCCTGTTGGTGCACTTCAGATGGAATATATGCCGGAGGGTCTTGAAGGGACAAAACTATATAACCCGGGAAACGAGGGTTTTGAAAAAAGGCTCAAGGAGATAATCGATGCTAGAAACAAGGCTAAGAGAGCTGCATCAGGACAGACTCGCAGACCTGATTAAAAAAGGCGCCCCTTACGTTAGAAAGGATCAGATCGAGGCTGACCTGGAGGCGTTTGACCCTCAAGTGGTGAAGGATCTGATTAACGGAGTGAACATGTATAAACCGCTTGAGGGCGCAATCGAACCTGTCGAGATCATACCCGCCGGATTTGCATTAACAGCTCAGGCAGTGCCTTACATTTCATCAGGTGAAAAGCTGATATCCGAAGGAAAAGTCGCTGTGGTTGTTGTTGCCGGCGGGCAGGGTTCGCGTCTCGGAGTTTCCATTCCCAAGGGCACTGTCGAGGTAAGCCCGGTAATGCACAAGAGCCTGTTTCAGATTCATTCGGAAAAAATCCTTGCCCTTAAGAACAAGTATGGCTCCCCTGTACATTTTTTCATCATGACATCAAGGGTAAATGATAAGGATACAAAAGAATTTTTTATCCGGAACAATTATTTCGGCCTTAATGAAAACGAGGTCCATTTTTTCATCCAGGGCATGCTTCCGTCATTTACCGCCGAAGGCCAGTTTGTAATTTCGCAGACCGGAGGGCTTTTCATGAACCCGGACGGACACGGCGGGACATTCGCCGCTTTAAGGCGCAACGGATGCATCGACTTAATGAAAAACCTGGGTATTGAAGAACTCTTCTATTTCCAGGTGGACAACCCGCTTGTCAAGATATGCGACCCTCTCTTTGCAGGCCTTCATAGAGAAAAGTCGGCACAGATGTCTTCCAAGATACTCAAAAAAAGAAACCCCGAGGAAAAGGTCGGGGTGATTGCCAGAACAGGCGGCAGAACATGTGTGATCGAATACAGCGACATGCCTCAGGACCTGCTTTATGCAAATGATAAAAAAGGAGAGATGCTTTATTGGGCAGGCTCGATTGCCATACACATGATTAATGTGGCTTTTGCAGACAGGATCACCTCTGAGGGGCTTTCGGTTCCCTTTCACAGGGCCGTCAAAAAGATTCAGACTCTCGATGAACAAGGCAGGCATCAGGAGATAAACGGGATCAAGTATGAGGGTTTTGTATTCGATGCGCTGCCTCTGACCAATGTATCGGTTACGCTGGAGATCAAGCGGGAGGATGAATTCGCTCCTGTTAAAAACGCCACAGGTGAAGACTCTCTTGAATCTGCAAAACAGATGCAGTCCGACCTGTACAGGTCATGGCTTGGAAGTGCAGGCATCAAAGTCCCCAGGGATACTATCATTGAAATAAGCCCCCTCTTCGCGCTTGATGCAGACGATGTAAAAAGGCGTGTTCCGGAAATTCCGGATATTGCAGGGCAAAAATTTTACATTGAATAACCGGAGGCCTGATTGAACCTTTTTGCCTTATTTGCCAGCTATCTGAAAAAAACGTACTGGGGAATTATCATCTGGGTGGGTTCCCTGATGGTGCTCGGTTTTGTAGTAGTCTTCGCCATGCATTCGTTCAGGATAGTGGAAAGGGAGATGGCCGCCCAGTTCAACCGGGAGCAGGAGCTTCTGGCCGAGCAGATGTCAATGGGCATCCAGCAGTACATGAACGACATCATAAATGTGATGAGTCTGACCTCGCGCATAGAACCGGTTGCGGAAGGTGACAGGGAAGAGGTTTCAATAGCCATGAAAAACGCCTACACGTCGCTCAGGAACAAGGTGAACTTCATATTCTGGGAAAACGCCTCAGGGATCATGCAATCCCATTTCCCGTCCGATGTTCTGCCCGGGATTGACGGCATGGATTTCAGCTACCGCACCTATTTCAGGGTTGCCCGCCAGATGAAGGTGCCCTATGTGTCGGATATTATTCTCGTTGGCGGCGAGGAGAACCGGAACATACCGGACAAGTTCGAAACTTTTCTCATAGTATTCCCTCTCCTGGGCCATGACAGGAAATTCAACGGCGTCATCGGCTGCGCCATCGATATCAAGAACATAACCGCACAGTATGTAGCAACTGTCAGGCCTTCAAAGACCGGTTATACCTGGCTGGTGGATGAAACTGGCATGCTCCTCTATCATCCCGATCCTTCCATGATAGGCATGAACATTCATGATGTCATATTGAAAATGAAAAACAGCGGAATCGCTGTTCAGGGCATAGAAGAAGTAAGACAGGAGATGGAGGTAAAAAACAGCGGAAGCGCTGAAATTGTTTTTCCACATTATCCCAACGGAGAGCTTACAAATAAGCTGCTTGCATTTTCTTCCGTTCATTTTCTGAACAGGAGGTGGGTCACAGTCGTGACTTCCCCTTACCGTGAGGTTGTGTACCTCATGCAGGGCACCTTCAAGAACACACTTACGCTCGGTTCCGTCAGCATAGCGTTCATCGTTATAGCCACCTTGTTCCTTTTGAGGATAAACAGGGCGCGCACAAAAGCGGACGAGCGCAACAGATGGGCGGATCAGGTGCTGACCGCGCATAAAAGACTTGAAACCATATTCAACGGCGTACCCCATTTTCTTGTGACTGTTGACGACAGGATGGTCATCAAGGATGCAAACGAGAATTTCTGCGGCCTTTACAAAAAAGAACGCAGCAGGGTGACCGGCATGAACTGTATCGACGATTTCGATGAAAAGCAGATATTCTGCCCCGAGGAGGTTATACAGGCCGCTTTTGATACCTCGGCAATCCAGACGCTGAGAGACAGGCTGATCGAGATCGATGGGGACAAGAGATATTTTGATATCAGTGCCATCCCCCTTGTCGGCATGTCCGGCAGTGTGGACCTTGTGGTCCAGTACGGCGTCGAGATAACCGAGAAAAAGGCGCTTACCGAAAAGCTCATTCAGGCGGAAAAGCTTGCCGCAGTTGGCCAGATATCGGCCCATATGGCCCATGAGATAAGGAACCCGCTCACATCGATCATGCTGCATTCCGAGCTTCTGGAGGATGAAGTAAAAGGCTGTCCCGGCGAGAATGTTGAAGCCCTGAGGCTGTTAAAGGTGGTCATAGACGAAATAGACAGGCTCTCAAACATTACCGAAGAATACCTTGCATATGCCAGGCTTCCCATGCCGAAAAAACAGGTGATCGAAGCGGACTCGATTGTTTCGTCGGTTCTCGAAATGATGCTGCCCGAGATGAGCAGGAGAAACATCAATCTGAAATATGCCGCACCCGAGGTTTCTACAAAGATCAATATCGACAACGGGCAGTTCAGGCAGGTGCTTATAAACCTCATCAAGAACGCCATCGATGCGATGCCGTCTGGTGGAGAAATCGAGGTGCAGATGATGGAAAGGGGCAAGCATCTTGTATTATTTATTAAGGATACTGGCTCGGGAATTCCGAAAGATATAACGAGGCGCATATTCGATCCTTATTTTACGACAAAAGACAATGGCACAGGTTTGGGGCTGTATCTGGTTCAATATATAGCCAATGCCCATGACGGGTGGGTGGATGTGGAAAGCCAGCGAGGTTCAGGCTCCACTTTCATGCTGACTCTGCCGGTTTATAGCGGAGAAATGGAGAAGAAAGATGTTCATTAAAACTATAATCAGTCTGATGGTCATGCTCTTTGCCGCAACGGCGGTAATGGCGGACGGGTCAAAGGTGATTGCCGTGGTTCCCCCCGGTGCGGACGAAGTGTTTCTGATGTCACAGGGGACCGGTGAGATACTGGGTTTCATTCACAAAAAATACGATTCGAATATCAAAGGTATTCAATCCCGCTACAACCTTCCGGAATTAAAAAGCCGGGCGGAAAAGGAACTTATTTCGAGCCGGTCCGACAACGAAGCGGTAAACATGAGAGTGAAAAGCATAAAGGATGAGTATATTTCAAAACTTAACATTAAAATAAATAAGGTGAAGTCCTTCATATCCCCGGAGACGTCTGCAACCGGGGAGATTGAGTTTACCTATACTGCCGTAAACAATTCTGACAAAATAATCGCCGACGTTGTTTACACCCCGATGATAGGAAAAATGCAGATACAGACATCGTCGAAACTGGTTCTTGATTTCGTTGACAGGGCTACGCTAAAGGCAGGTATCGCTCCCGGGAAAAGTTTGATTACGACGGAAGAGGACCCTGACAGATTTTCTTTCCTTCTTGGGCAAATGAATAAAAACGATATTGCCTATGCCAGGGAAAATGCCCAAAAAGGATTGTCGCTTAAAATAATCGATATCCATTTCACCAACTCGATCGAATATAAGGATCAGAGCAAAGTGCTCAGTGTCGAAGAGGCATTTCAGGACAGATTGCAGGATATCCTGACCAGAACATCGAGCGAGAATATATCGGCGCAGGAAGATACGGTTAAATATAAAGAGGCCCAGAAGGAATTTGATGCTGCGAAATCGGCGGCTCTCCAGGAATTTACACGGGAGGCGGGGGAGCTGAAAAAATCGGCTGTCCGTTATTCATCCAAGGCAAGTGATAAAGGCCGGGCGGTTTTTGAAGAAGTGGTGCCCGGTAACTATTTTATATACGCAGTCAAAGACGGACAGGCGGTTTTCAGGGAAATCTCGGTAGGTAATCGCAAACTGAAAGTCAAAGTTGAAGAACTCCAGAAGGACCCGTTCAAACCATGAGCAGAAGAATACTCGTTGTCGATGATGAAGTGGGCATCAGGGAATCCCTGAAAGTAATACTGGAAAAGGAAGGTTATACAGTGGATACGGCCTCGAACGGAGAGGACGCCTTCAAGATAATCAGACCTGGCGGGATAGACCTTCTGATCACCGATATCAGGATGGCGGGAATGGACGGACTTGAACTCTTGAAGCTCTGCAAATCTGTCTCGCCGCATTCGGAAGTGATAATGATAACAGGCTATGCGGCAGTGGATACTGCAGTGGAATCCATGAAGGAAGGGGCTTATGACTACATAACCAAGCCCTTCAAGAAGGCCGAAATATTAAAGGCCGTGAGCAAGGCGATAGAAAAACAGACACTGGCGCTGGATAATCTCAAGCTCAAGAAACAGGTCGAATCTCTTGAATCGGGCCTGATCGTAGGCGCCGAAAGCCGCGCCATGCAGGATGTAATCAATATCGTCAATCAGGCCGCTCCGAGCCAGGCCACCATCCTGATACTGGGAGAGACCGGAACGGGAAAAGAGGTCATAGCCAATATGATACACCGCCTATCGCCCAGGGCGGCCAGGCCCATGGTAAGGGTCAACTGTGCAGCCATCCCCGAGACTCTGATCGAAGCTGAACTGTTCGGGCATGAAAAAGGTGCTTTCACGGGCGCCGAAGGCCGCAGGGAAGGCAGATTCGAATCAGCCGACAAGTCGACCATCTTTCTGGATGAAATAGGAGAGGTCCCTCAGCCGGTGCAGGTCAAGCTTCTGCGCATACTTCAGGAAGGCCAGTTCGAGAGGCTCGGAAGCAATAAAACAATTACTGTCGACGTCAGGATTATCGCTGCAACGAACAGGAAAATTGAGGAGATGGTCAGGGAAGGCCACTTCAGGGAAGACCTTTACTGGCGGCTCAATGTCATAACGATAAATCTTCCGCCTTTAAGAGAAAGGAAAGAAGACATACCGGCACTGGTGCATCATTTCCTTTCGCGCTATGCCATGAAGAACGGCAAGACCGTAAGCGGCATCGAGTCGAGGGCCATGGACACGCTCATGGAATACGCATGGCCGGGCAACGTCCGCGAGCTTGAAAACATCGTGGAAAGGAGCGTCGTGCTTGACAGGGACGGCGTGCTCGGCGAGGACGACCTGCCGCGCAATATGGCCTCGACAGGCATCGCCCAGACAAAGGAAATTCTCACATTCACGGTCGGCACCCCGCTGGAAGAGGTCGAACGCCAGCTCATGGAAGAGACGCTCAAATATACGAAAGGTGACAAGGCCATGGCCTCGCGCCTGCTGGGTGTGTCAACGAGAACGCTGTACAGAAAATTCGACAAGACCGAGGATGAGTGATTCCGTTCCGCATTCAAGCGCTACCGTTGTCTGCTGCGTCGGAATGCTCCTCGCCATACGTCAAAGTATGTCTGCGTCGCTTCCTTCCTTGCCTCCTCGGTATCATCTTGAATGCGAAATGGAATCATTATATTTGGACTGTCATTCCGAACATATGTGAGGAATCTTTCTTTTCTGATGTTCTACTGAGCCATATTTTATCAACTGAAAATGTTGTTTGTTTAATCACATTTTTCAAGAATAAAGGCCAAGCATCTTTTGTTCCTTTTCTTGTTTTATGCTATAAACCAAAAATAAGTGGAAATGTCTTCCATCTATAGGGGGTGATATGACAGAATGTTTTCCATGTATTAAACTGTTATAACAGGTTGATAAACAAAAGATTAAGACAGCATGAGTAAATCAGAAATAAACATCCAAAGGGCTGGCGAACTTTTTATGTACAGTGTTTGGCTACAGAGCCAAATGTCAGACTTGATCATATTGAAAAAAAACCCGAAGTATATAAACGATTTTATCAATAACCCTTCAATGATTCCTGAGTCTATACATAAACAGAGAGTTAACTACTGGGAGAAAAAATTCCATACCGTCAAAGAGGAATTTAAGCAGGTCTTCTCTGGATGCTTACTTGAAGAGGAAATCAGAGATTTGGAATATATATACCATATTAGAAATTCAATAGCGCACTCACATGTATCATTGGGTCGTGACTACATGCTATACCGCCCAGCCAGAAAGGCTCGTCAGGAACAAGAAATTAGGGAAGCTCTAGGCTTAACATCCATTAAGAATGAGGTTTCTCCAATGATCCTAAAACTAACTTTCCATGATAATCGCAGATACTTAAATGATTTTAATCGAATCAAAAGACTGGATGAAGTCTGTTTCAAGAGATTGTCAAGCGAAATAGGGATTCCTCATTCAAGAATAAGGTGATATTGCTCTTGCTCTAAGAATCAAAAGGTGCCTGGCCTTGAAATTGGACAAATTAATCGATTTGTCATGGATCAAGGCCAGGCGCCTTTTCCTTCCAAAAACATAGGGGGATTATATGGAATTGTTAATGTGTATTATCTCAGTATTTTTCTTATTCTCTTGCGCATCAACATCTGAAATTGTTCCAGCTGACAACGATAATTATATGATTACAAGTTCCAGTGCTACCATGAGCACCGGTAACATGAAGCTAGAATTACTTCAAAAAGCCAATGATTTCTGTAATGCCAAAAATCAAACAATGACGGTAATCAATTTTTCTTCTCTTCCATTATGGCCAGGACACCCAGCTGAAGCTGAGCTAACATTCTGCTGCAAGAATAAATAACGCCAAAGGGCATCAGGCCTTGAAATGGGACAATTGTTAGATTTGTCATGGATCAAGGCCAGGTGTGTTTTCCTTCAAACATTTAAAACATTTTTTCTGTTTAAAAACAGGAGATTTGTTTATAATGTAATTAATTGTCAGCGACAAAATATACATGGAGAAAGGCGGCTAAGAAATCACTGAATACAATCAATAAAATTTTAATGAGTCTTCCAGTTGCGTTATTAATAATGACTGGATTCAGCAGCATAGCTGCCGGAAAGTCACCGATGACTGATATAGCTATAAAAGGATATGACACGGTTGCATATTTTATTGCCGGTAAAGCAATAAAAGGCAGTGAGGCTTTTTCATTTCAGTGGCACGACATGACCTGGTATTTTTTATCAAAAGAGAACAGGGACCTCTTCATGTCCGGCCCCGAGAAATATGCTCCACAGTATGACGGTTATTGTGCCTGGGCCATGACAGAGTCACGTAAAGCCCATACCGATCCTGAAGTTTGGAACATCGTTAACGGAAAGCTTTACTTGAATTGCAGCAAAAGTGCATATGAAAAATGGAGCAAAGATATTCCAGGCAATATCAAAAAGGCCGATAGGAATTGGTTAAGTTTTTCCAAATATAAGTAAATTAGAAAAATTCCAGCCTATTGTGTCCTGCCAGGACCACGGCAAAATTAAGGCATCATTTTTCCGGCATTGAAGAAGAATGATGGCTGACAATAAGCCATTGTTTACCATCCCAGCCATATGTGAAACTGTATCGCGCCTTGACTGTGTCTCCGGTTCTGGCAAAATGGAAAGTATAAAGGCCAGAGTCTACTGCCATGTTGCAGCCAATCTCTATCTGTCTCATGTCGATCTGCCCGGAGGGCTGGTTCTCAAGAAAGTGCTGAAAATAGTCTATTTTTTCTTCTGGTGTGAGTCGAGGTTTGTTTGAGACTGTTGGCAGAAGAATTGACTTTTGAGCATAATTGGCAGCAACTTTTTGTGGATCACCAGTTTGTAAGGACTCGTTCCATCTGTCAAACAACGCCGCAATTTCTTGTACGCTGGTTTGAATGCAGCATTCTTTGCAGGCCATCGTTGTCTGAGTAATGTCGTTTGTGGCAGCAGTTGCGCAACCAGAGATGATTAAGCAGGCCATGAAAAACAGTGCATGAACTTGGTTTTTCATATGTTTTTTCTCCTCTATCAATTCGGTATGGTTAGAAAATACCACTAAATAAGTTCTAATAAAGTCAGAAAACTGTCAGGGCCTCTCATTAGAAACTCAAGGGGTCAGCCACCGGCAATTGACGACATAATGTAAAATTTTGAGAAACGACCCCTTTGGCGCGTTCGGGTTTAGCCTCACCCGAATCACAACTGTAATTTATTCCGGACAGAAGCAGTCTATTCTATTGTTTTAACCTTCAGGCCTGCAGGTATTGCAGGAGGCGTCGTGTCCTGTTGTCCGGGGACGGTGCCGCCGACAAAGGTATTGCTTAATACAAGGCCGTCAACCCAGAACTTCTGCGGATGCGGCACGCCATTGTGATAATAGGGTGCAATCATGAACTGGTTGAATTTCATGTCGGCATTCGCCCCTGTGCGCAGGATCACGTTTTCCTGGTTGATGATCAGCTGATTGTTAAGCCAGTATTTTACATAACCGTCAGCCTGGGCCTCGCCGTTTAAAATGCTGTTCATCTTGAACTGGGCTTCGACCAGATACCATTTGCCGTTTGAGATCGTCTGTGTTGGACTGAGCCAGCCCTTTCCGTTCATCCACCTGCCGCCAGAATAATAAGCCGAACAGTAATTGTATTTATCAGGGCCGCAGCCGTTTCCGCCTGCTATCGCCCTGCTTTCGGTAATCGCGCTCAGATCCTGGTTGACTCTTGCAGTATCGATATTCATACCGTCCTGTATTACCAGATGGGGCTTGCCGTTATTGACTTCGATATAGCAGGTCAGGTTGGTATAGGCCGGACCGCTGTATGCGGACTGTTTGGTTGTTAGGATGTAAAACTCGTGAGGGCCGTAGGTCTGCCCGGTCCATGTCCAGTTGTCGCTGTATTTGACATAATAGCGGACAAACAGTGTATCGGTCGGCGTGACTGCATGCCTCAAGGCGCCAAGTCCTGTCTGTGAGCCTGTTGCGGGAAAATTGAACTCAAGGACGCTGCTGCCCGTATCACTGTCATTGACCACGGTATGGCCTGAGGCTCCATCATACCAGCCTCTGGAAGAAAAGCTGGCATTATTGAAATCTTCGCTTACAAAAACCTCTGCATATAAAGAGGCAGACATCAGGAAAAAAATGCAGATCAAACCAATGCCTGTTTTTAATGTGAACAGTATTTTTCTGGTTTTCAATGGACATCTCCTTAAATATTATTCTCAATATAATATGCAAAGTTTCAGCCTGAATCTATAATATCAAGCACATTGGACACAAATTATAACTATATCAGGTAACTAGGAATGAATATCGAATCAGCAGCAAACACCCGGAGTATTGGAATGCATGCTGAATATGTTACAGTGATAACAACTTTGAAACTCAAGGGGTAATCTCCCTGTAATTAAGAACATAATGGAATATGTTGAGATGCTACCCCTTTGGTGGGAATCACAGGATGTATAATCAGATGAACCGTTCAAATGAAAAACCGTGACGTTTAAGCCTGCTTGGGCTACCATCATAATTAACAGAAGATAATCAAATGATGATCGCAGGAAAGGATATGGATATGGCAGAAAGAAAAGTCGTATGGATAACGGGTGCCTCTTCCGGCATCGGTGAGGCCCTGGCCCGGGAGTATAATTCCAGGGGCCATTTTGTTGTTTTGTCTGCAAGAAGGGAAGAGGTTTTGAATAAGGTTAAAAGTGAATTGAAGCATCCGGAAAATGCCATGGTGCTGCCCCTGGATATCACCCGGTTCGATACCGTTGATGAAAAGGTCTCGGAAGTTATTGAGCGGTGCGGCAAGATAGATGTTCTTATCAATAATGCGGGCATCGATTATAAAGACTGGGTGAGGAATACGCCGTTATCGATATACCGGACAGTGCTGGAAGTTAATTTTTTTGGAAATATCGCCATTACGCTTAAGGTGCTTCCTCTGATGGAAAAAATCGGATCAGGGCATATCGTTTGTGTCAGCAGCGTGAACGGCGTACTGAGCGACAAATGCAGTTCCGCCTATTCAGCGGCCAAGCACGGACTGCACGGATTCTATGATGCGCTGCGGGCGGAGTGCCCGGAGGGTGTCACCGTTTCCATGATCACGCCGGGATTTATCCGTACCAATATCACGGTAAACAGTTTGAACGGAAAAGGATGCATTTATGGAAAGCATTCTGATGCATGCCTTAAAGGCATGCCGCCGGAAAAGATGGCGAAATATGTGGTAAAACGCCTGGAAAAGAAATCACCGCTTATTTATGTGGGAGGATTCCCCGAACGTCTTGCCATATTGATCCATGACCTGTGTCCCGCGTGCTTTTACAAACTGGCGCGCAAGCTGGAGCCGGAGTACTGCAACAACAACTGATATATGGATTCAATTTCTTTTTTTAAAATGAAGAGTATATTAAAGAAAGAAGAAGAAAGGAGATCTGAATATGGATATCAGCAAAAAAGATGAAACATTAACAGTGACAAAGCAGACCAGACGGAAATTCCTCACCCTTGCCGGTAAAGTTATGGCCTTCATTTCGGCGATGCCTTTACTGAACATTACAGGACGTAAAGCCATAGCCTCAAGTGTGCAGGCCGGTGAGCCTGAAACAGCCATTTCTATGAAAAGCGGGAATTATACCCTGCTTAAAAACGGTTTTATCGTCGACGGAACCGGCAAAAAGGGCTTTCAGGGTAACCTGCTTATCGATGGCGACAAGATAGAGAAAATATCGGAGCGTGAAATAAATGCTGAAGGCAAAGTCGTTGACTGCACAGGATTGACCGTGATGCCGGGCATCATCGATGCGCATTCCCATATGGACTGGTATCTGCCGATCAGCGGGCATGAGGAACTCAAGCTTCCGTTCACGGCCCAGGGCATTACAACTTTTATGGCCGGGCAGTGCGGATTTGCAATTGCCGGGTACCGTAAAAACTCTCCTTACATGGGCAAAATCGGAAACAGCTTGTTTCCGATGGACCTCATCCATATCCAGTGGGACACCATGCAGGAATATTTCGATTATCTGAAGAAGAACGGAATGACCCACAACATGATGAGCCTTGTCGGGCAAGGCACCACCAGGACTTCAATACGCGGATTTGACGCTTCGCCCATAACCAAGGACGAAATGAAGGAAATGCTCGGTCTGCTTGAGGACGCCATGGACCAGGGCGCTTCAGGCGTCTCATTCGGTCTGCAGTATGAGCCGGGGATATTCACTCAGGGCGACGAATTGCGCCAGATCGCCAGGCTCGTCAAAAAGAAGGACAAGCTGATGACGGTTCATCTGAGGGCATACTCTGCGCTAGCGCCGGGATATCCCATGAGCACGCCGAAAATCCTTCTGGATTACGTCATGCCCTTTGACGGATATGAACCTCATAATCTGATGGCCATAGACGAACTGCTTGATGTTGCGCGGGAGACGGGTGTCCGACTGCAGATCTCCCACCTGATATTTGTCGGAGAGAGGACATTCAAGACATGCGATGAAGCGCTCAGCCGTATTGACAAGGCGATAAAAGAAGGGGTGGACGTCAAATTCGATACCTACTCTTATCATTGCGGCCAGTCGATTCTCGGCTCCATTTTCCCTGCATGGTTCCTTGCGCAGGCTCCGGCTGCATATACCGACAAAGTAATGCTCAAAAAACTCAAAAGCGAATTCGGACTGGCCCAGCGTTTCCTGGGCTTTGGCGTTAAAGACATCCAGATTACCTATGCTAACAATCCCGAGTTAAATGAATTTAACGGCATGTTCCTATCAGAGATAGCGAAGAAAAGGGGAATGGATTGGTTTGACGCAACCATGGATATAGCCAAAAAAACCAATGTGTCTGCTGCGGTGCTCAATCACAGGTATTCCGATCTATCGGTTGTCGAGTCCCTGATGAGGCACCCGGCCTCACTGTTCATGACCGATGCCCTTCCTGAAGAGCATGGTGTCCAGAATCCGGCTGCCTACGGGAATTTCCCGCGGTTCTTCCAGCTTGCAAGGGAGAAAAAGATAATTTCTCTTGAAGAGGCTGTTTTCAAGATGACCGGGGCTACCGCCCAGCGCTACAAGGTAAAAGACAGAGGGTTCCTGAAAGAAGGGCTGGCGGCGGATATCACGGTTATCGACTTCAAAAACATAAGGGATAACAATACGGTGACCCAAACCAGCAATAAACCCGCCGGAGTGGAGGCGGTATTCATCAACGGCACACAGGTGGCAGATAAAGGCAAAGCGGACGGAACGATAATGGCTGGTAAAGTTCTGATATAAAGGCTTTTTCGAAAAGATCAGGTCGGGCTTCACAGAGTGAGCCCGGCCTGTGAACTGCATATATCTTGCTTGTGAAATTAAGCATCACTTCCTTGAAATCACAGGGGTTCATCCCTAATATTCTTAATAAATATTATATAACTGGAGAAGATAATGAACGCCAACAAACTCACTGAAAAATCTCAGGAAGCCTTTGCCGAGGCCCAGAATATCGCGGTCAGATACGGCCATGTGGAAATTGATGTCGAGCACATGCTGCTTGCCCTCATAATGCAGCAGGACGGACTGGTGCCCAGGCTGTTCGTAAAGATGGACGTTCCGCTGGAGCCTTTCAAGACCGAGGTTGAAAAGGAACTGAACAAGAGACCCAAGGTCTCGGGCCCGGGTGCCGAGGCGGGAAAGGTATATATCACGCAGCGGTTGAACAGGCTTCTGGTCAAAGCGGAGGAGGAGGCCAAAAGACTTAAGGACGAGTATGTCTCGGTTGAGCATATCCTCCTTGCAATGCTAGATGAGGGCAAATCACACCCTGCCGGGAAAATGCTGGCGCAGTTTAATATAACGAAGGAGAGGCTCCTGGCCGCGCTCACGGCCATTCGAGGGAACCAGCGGGTCACAAGCCAGAATCCCGAGACTGCATACGAGGCGCTTGAAAAATACGGGATTGACCTGGTCAAACAGGCGAGCCTCGGCAAGCTCGATCCGGTCATCGGGCGCGACGCGGAAATCAGACGGGTCATAAGGATACTTTCCCGGAAAACCAAAAACAACCCGGTACTCATAGGCGAACCCGGTGTCGGAAAAACCGCAATAATAGAAGGGCTTGCCCAGAGGATCGTAAAGGGCGACGTGCCCGAGGGGCTCAAGGATAAGACAGTCTTCGCGCTCGACCTGGGCTCGCTCGTTGCAGGGGCGAAATTCAGGGGCGAATTCGAGGAAAGGCTCAAGGCAGTGCTTTCAGAAATAAAGTCGAGCGAGGGCAGGATTCTGCTTTTCATCGACGAACTTCACAATATAGTAGGTGCGGGCCGCGCTGAGGGATCAATGGATGCGGGCAACATGCTGAAACCAATGCTGGCCCGTGGCGAACTCCACTGCATAGGTGCTACCACGCTGGACGAATACAGAAAGCATGTAGAAAAGGACGCGGCGCTCGAACGCCGCTTCCAGCCTGTCATGGTCGACCCTCCGACAGTCGAGGATACGGTCTCGATCCTGAGGGGCTTGAAGGAGCGCTTCGAGGTCCATCACGGGGTAAAGATTCAGGACGGTGCGCTCGTTTCGGCTGCGGTCCTCTCCAACCGCTATATATCCGACCGTTTTCTGCCGGATAAGGCAATAGACCTCGTTGACGAAGCCTGCGCCATGATACGCACCGAGATCGACTCCATGCCTGCCGAACTCGATGAGGTAACGCGAAAGGTCATGCAGCTCGAAATCGAGGAGGCGGCGCTCAAGAAAGAGACCGACAAGGCAAGCCAGGCAAGACTTTCCGAACTCAGGAAAGAGCTTGCCGACCTGAAAGATCAGACCTCTACCATGAAAGCCAAATGGGAAGAGGAGAAAAAATCAATCCAGACGCTTCGCACAATCAGAGAAGAAATCGAACAGACGAGGCTGGAAATCGAGAAGGCCGAGCGCGACTATGACCTGAATAAGGCCGCAGAGCTCAAGCATGGCAAGCTCCCGCAGCTAATGCAGAAGCTTCATGACGCTGAAGAAAAAGAAGACACCACCATGCTGAGCGAGAGTGTGAGCGAAGACATCATCGCCGAAATAGTATCCAAATGGACCGGCATACCTGTGACAAGGCTCGTTGAGGGTGAGCGTGAAAAACTTTTGAGGCTCGATTCCATCCTGCACGAGCGCGTGATCGGCCAGGACGAGGCGGTTCAGGCGGTTGCCGATGCGGTTATCAGGGCGCGTGCAGGCATCAAGGACCCGAAGAGGCCCATCGGCTCGTTCATATTTCTGGGACCAACCGGTGTGGGAAAGACCGAACTGGCAAAAACGCTTGCGAACGCGCTCTTCGACACCGAAGAGAACATGGTCCGCATAGACATGAGCGAGTACATGGAAAAGTACGCGGTCTCGCGGCTGATCGGCTCGCCCCCGGGTTATGTCGGCTATGAGGAGGGCGGTCAGCTTACTGAAGTGGTCCGAAGGAAGCCCTATTCTGTTGTGCTCTTCGATGAGATTGAAAAGGCTCATCCGGATGTCTTCAACGTGCTGCTCCAGATACTTGACGACGGAAGACTGACAGACTCGCACGGCCGGACCGTCGATTTTAAAAATACGGTCATAATCATGACAAGCAATATCGGCTCTCAGGACCTTATAGAAGGGCTCGACAAAAACGGCGAGCTTAGTGAAAAGGCGCGCAACGCTGTCATGAACGAACTCAAGCGCAGCTTCAGGCCGGAATTTCTGAATCGGGTGGACGATACAGTACTGTTCAAGTCACTTACACTCGCTGAGATTGAAAAGATAGTGGTGCTTTTGACCGGCGATCTCAAGAAGCGGCTTGAAGAAAGGGACATCACCCTCGACCTGACAAAACCCGCTCTGGAGTTCATAGCCAGAGAAGGCTTCGACCCTGTCTACGGCGCAAGACCCTTGAAGCGCTTCATACAGCGCGAACTCGAAACAAGGATAGGCCGCTCGATAATAGCTGGCGACGTGATCGCGGGAGGCACCATTCACGTGGACGTAAAAGCGGGCGAACTTGCCTTCAGGATAGAAAACCCGTCGTAAACACGCCGCCGTTTAATTTGTTGAGAAAGCAAGAGTTTTCATTGGTCGTTATAATCAAACATAGTAAAGTAATTAGTAATAAATACTTTTTAAAAAATGTTTTCTGGGAATGGCATGAATTTAAAAGAACTGGAAGAAGCAATCAAGCAATGGGAAGAAACCATCAAATGGATTGCAATGGGATGGGACTGTATTGAAGAGTATACATATGATCTAGGTTTTCGCGAAGATCTTGATGAAACAATATTGCATTTGCCATTGAACAAAACAATCCCAGAACCATTGCTTCTTCGAATCACTGAAGCCGATAATATGTTTCGCGAGGTTACGGTTGCCTCGCGCTTATGCGTTTGGCATTGTGATCCACAATATCGATATTATTCGGATGATCAGATTGAGCTAACGTTTAAACATTATGATGAGAAGACTTACTGGTACTACTATCGCTGGCAACCGGATTGTCCATATGCATGGCAGGAGAACGATGGGATAAGTTTTCAAAGAAAAGGATATGGTCTTGATTTTGAAAAAATGACTGTATCGGAGCTTAAAGATGCGGTGAGACGCAATGTGGCACAAATGGAAGAAGAATTGAGAAAGCTGAGATACCGATAAGCATTAATGAGCGTTTCGAATATATCCATCTTATTAATTATTCAAGAAAGGACATGCAAAAAGGCCTAGGTGTTTGACCGGTAAGTAAATCTGTGCGACAAGTTCAAAATATCAAGGACCGAAGGGAGAACGAAATGAGATATGCCAGTTTGACCTTGGCTCTTTTCATCTGCATGTTCATATTTGCTGGATGTGGCGGCCACGGAAAAAAACCCGAGATAAAGGATGCGTACCCGCTCATCGAGGAATACCTCACAGCCCAGAAGGCAAAAACCTGCAGCGGCGATGTCACTATCGACAGCCTCAGGGTGAACAGGGTGGGTGATTTTTCAAAGGAGTTCGGCGGCTGGCCTGTCTATTCCGATTTCGAGGTGACCTGCCATTCCGATTCGATCACCACAACATGGAAAAGCACAGACGACAGTAAGACTATGACCGCCCTCATACGGCAGAACGCATCTGGTAAATATGAATGCTTCATCCCGGAAATGTTCCAGCAGGCCCAGGAAATGATTAACAATATGGATTTCAACAAAAAGCCCTGAGGCTGGAGAATATAGATTAACAACCAGCAGTTGCCCGAGTCTTTCTCTTAGGTTTCGGGATCACTGCGCTTCTTGTGCTTTACTTTGCGCGGAAGTTTCCCCTTCTCTGGTTCTATCGCCCCAGCCTTGCGGAAATGGGCGTCCACGGCCAGCAGATTGCGCGCCTTGGGTTTTTTTGTTCGGACAGACATAGCCATAATATATTGTTCAATATTTTTCTGCAGTCAAGCCCTGCATGAAGCTATGAACTCCCTGATTTTCTCTTTGTATTCTCCGGCGTGTGGAGATGATATCGAGCCGATATGCGAAACTCCTTCTATGAGCATCAGCTCTTTTGAGGGTGCTGCGACTTCGAACATCTTTTCGGAATGCGAGAACGGAACGACATCATCGGACAACCCGTGTATGAACAGTTTCGGGACGCTGCTCAATGGTAACGTAACAAGGGATGATATATCGGGTACATCACATGCGTACATAGGATAGCTTTCCATGAAAAGGGCGCGGAATGAATGAAGGGCACAGTCGAATATGGCGCCTTTGAGCGCGGGTATTTGAGGCAGAACCCGGCCCAGAGTGAATCCGCCCATTGACTGACCGAACCCGAAAACATCAGCCCCGAATATCTGCGGGTTTGAGAATATGTGGCCGAACACATTGAGGGCATCCTCCTGGATGCCTGTGAGACTCGGGCTGCCGGGTGACCTGCCGTATCCCCTGTAATCAAAGGTTACGAGATTCATGCCCATTTCCAGGAAAAAGAGCGAGCCGAGCGCATGCGAGGTCATGTTCTCGGCATTGCCGTGAAGGTGCACAACGGTTGCAGGCGTCCCGGATAACTTTTCGGGGTGAATAAGCCAGCAGTGGATGGTTTCATTGATAAAAAACTCATCGGTCTTCATGCCGTCATCTGACGGGTGGTAGTAAGGAAAAGGGTCGGGATAAAAGCAATTGCTCTCTGTAATAGTCATAATGCAATATTACAGCCTTTTGCAGTCCGGCTGCAAGGCGTAAAGCTGTCTTGTCTTGACAGGATTTAATAATAACGGCCAATGTAGGGCTATTGTCAGTGAAAGATTTGATCAGATATCACGGAGTCCGTTATGAGAGATGCAGTTGCTGAAAGGGTTTTCAGAGATATCATGAGGCATATTCCCCTTGCTGGTAAAAACACCCCGGAATTGAGGGTCAGTTTTGAAAAATTGTGCAAGGAGTATGATTCCGGTCAGGAGCTTATAAAAGATAAAGTAAGGATAAAGGAAATCGATGCATACTGGGTGTATCCTCCGGGAACGCCCGAGGGCCCGGTCATATTATTTTTCCACGGAGGGGCCTTCATCGTCGGTTCGACCCGGGATCATATTGAAGTTATCGGGCGGCTTTCAATGGCATCGGGCATACGCGTATTGAGTGTCGATTACAGGCTTGCACCCGAACACGCTTACCCTGTCCCGATCGACGACTGCATTGATGCCTGGCTCTGGCTGATTGATAAAGGGATAAGCTCTGACAAAATCTGCCTGGCTGGAGACTCGGCCGGGGGCACGCTTGTTCTGAATACGCTCATAAACCTCAGGGACACGGGGAAAATAATGCCTGCCTGTGCGTACTGCATGTCCCCGGCAACTGATATGAATTGCAGCTGTGATTCTATTCAGAGGAACTTCAAGACTGACTGGCTTACACGGGATACGTTCGCTGGCATCAGAATTCTTTATCTTGCAGGAGCAGATCCAGGTCATCCCGGAGTCTCTCCTATTCATGCAGACCTGAAAGGGCTTCCCCCGTTGTATATTCAGGCGGGCACAGCCGAGATGCTGCTCGATGATTCAACTGAATTTGCTGACAGGGCAAGAAAAGCAGGTGTTGATGTGAAACTGGAGCTTCTGGACGGGATGTTTCACTGCCCTCAGCTGTTTGCATCGAAACTGCCCCAGGGGCAGGATGCCCTTAAAAGAGCCGGGCGATTCATCAGTCAGGCGATTAATCAAGCGAAGTGAAGCGAGGTGCCGCTGTCCGGGTCAAATAAAACTGATATCCTGTGTAGCCGCTGTGATTACATAGCAGCGTTCGTTGTTTGAATCTGCATCCGCCGGAACGACGAAGAATCCCGAACGCTCGGGGTGATAGCCTACCGTAGTTCCCACAAGGACTTCGCCGTCTTTGAACACCACCCTTATCCTGCGGCCTACCGGAGGGTGCTTCGGGTCGAATTCATTCAATTTTACGTGCTGTGGATTGCCAGCGAGATCTTTTACGAAGAACACGGCTTTCATGTTCTTTATATTGATTTCGACCGGCTTCGTTCCGTTCGGGGCATTTGCGACACTGACGTGGAAGAGTTCCTTCCCCGGAAAGAAGTCGGTTGTCACGCCCTTAATCAATTGACCGTCAACCAGCCTGACTACGACTTTATTCATTGTCTCCTTCCCTGTAAATAAATCTGAACTTGGTTCTTTGTACTCTGATTATAAAATACTATTTAATTTATCGGCATTATAATGATTAATCATTAATGATATCATTACATAAATGAAATAGGCAGTACTTTTTTAATAATTGCTTTGCAATGAAACTGATTATTGATGATATCAGCCAGGTTGTTCTCAGCGTTCAAATTCAAGCCGACGCCTCAGGAGTTCTCTCTGTCTTTTGAATATGTAGTGTACGATATCCTCTTTTGTCTCAGGATCCAGGTGCAGGAACCGGGCTACTATGGAGTGCTGTTCCTTACCTTCCACGGCGAGTGTTTTTACCCTTATGACCTCTGTAACCACCCTGATATATAAAAGCGGCGACATGGGCAGGGCCATATGAATCTCTATGATATCCATTACATCCAGCGGCGTCTGGGAAATAAACCTTATTCCGGCTGCACTAATGTTGACCTCTTTCGGGGTGGATCGGATCAGATCCTTGAATTCTTCTGTGAGAAACATATAGATAAGGAGGTCCAGTTTTCTGTTCAGTTCCCAGATTTCATGACCAGTCTGAGCATCATGGTTGTATTGTGTATCATCCGAGCCGGTCATTCCGTATCTTCCCTTGATGAATGAATTTATTATGAGTTTTTCCGAATGGATCCTTGACATGGCGGACGATATTACGTCTTCGCTCTCATGAACATGTCCCAGCAGGTTCACCTTATAGAAAATCTTGTCATTGATTCTGACGTCTTCACGGCGTTCATCGGTAGGTTTTGCCTGGGTTTCAATGCTCAGTCTGATGCCCGTTTTTGTAGTCTCAATGACCTTTGCCAGAATCGAATCCCTGCCGTCCGATACCTTGATCAACTTGTCAGGCTCGATATTGATTGGGACATCCGGTTTGAATATGAAAATATCTTCACCAATAATACTGCTTATCACGCCTTCGATATTCTGGCCTGTAGCGGTATGCGCCGATAATGGCATTCTTATATCCAGGAGCTTGTCAATGTTCATATTAATTTTCTATCGGCAGGTGAACCTTCATATATTAACAAATTTTTCAAAACATTGTTTTTTTCCCTTTATTGTGCAAGGGATGATTCTTGTAATAAAGGGATTCTTGCGCTATAAAAAAGTTTTAAGGAGTAAACAGCCATGAGAGAGAAGTTTGACGAGACCGACTGGAAAATTATTGGACTGCTTGCCGCTGACGGCAGAACGACGGCTAAGACCATGTCAAAAAATCTTGGGCTTGCCGAGGCGACCGTCAGGAATCGACTTGCCAAGCTGGCCAAGTCCAACCAGGTAAGGGTTGCAGGTCTCATTAATCCCGACTCGTTCGAAGACAAGGTCGTTGCTCATGTCGCCCTTGAAGTTAAGGAAGTGGCAAACCTTGATTCAATCGGGCAGCATATTTCAGAGCTTCCGAGTGTTCAGAACGTGGTTATAGCCTCAGGACGCTATGACCTTATCGTCGAGGTTCTTGTCGATTCGAACAAGGGGATTATCAAGTTTCTGGAAGACGAGCTTGCCAGGATAAAGGGAGTGGGAAAAACCGAGACATTCCTGATTCTGAAAAGCTTTAACAAGTGGATTATCCCTGTTTAAACAGGTTTTTCAAATACTACATACAAAGGTGCATTCATGAATAAGGAATTTATCGGAATCCGCTGGCACGGCAGAGGCGGGCAGGGTGCGATTACGGCGGCAAAGATCGTTGCCGGGGCTGCCTTTGCCTCTGGTTATTCGGGTGTCGTAATGGCTCCCACATTCGGAACCGAGCGTAGAGGCGCCCCCGTACTGACATCTCTGAAGATATCGAGGGAAAAGATTTATGACCTGTCTCCCATCGAGACACCTGATATAGTAGTCGTTCTAGATCATCTGCTGCTCAATGAAGCGGATGTAACAAGCGGGCTGAAAACTGGCGGCATTATCGTATTGAATACCCCTAAAGCTTTCGATTCATACGGATTCAAAGGGTTTCAGCTTGCAACGGCTGACATCACGGCCATTTCGGTCGAGGCGGGCCTTCCGCACGGCATGGTGAACACGGGGATAATCGGTTCTCTTGAAAAAGCGTCATCCCTTCTGGGTTTGGATATACTTATAAAAGGAATTGAAGAGGAATTCAGCACCAGAAAACCTCAGAAAAACTCGCTGGCTGCTAAACTGGCCTTTGAAAGAACAATTGTGGGAGGCTGAGAATGGGGACCAGGAATTACAGAAGAAAGACTTCTCACAGTGATAGCGGACCCGGAGACGGGGGAAGGACAGGCTCATGGCGGGTGACGAGACCTGTCCTTAACAAAAACGTGTGCATTCCCTGCAAAAGAAATGCAGAGGCCTGCTTTATATGCTGGCTCTTTTGCCCCGACGTGGTGATTACAAGGACTATCCCGCCCACCATTGACCTTGAGTATTGCAAGGGCTGCGGAATATGCGCCGAGGAGTGTCCGACAAAGGCTATAACAATGGTGGATGAGTCGGAATTTGCCGACGAAAAGGATAAGGAGTAGACGCCATGCATATCATTGAAAACGGAAACGTTGCAGCAGCTCTCGGCGTAAGACTCTGCGGGGTAAATGTTATTGCCGCATATCCGATAACTCCTCAGACCCCTGTTACCGAAAAGCTCTCTGAATGGGTTGAAGCAGGCGACATGAAGGCCGAATACATTCCGGTCGAAAGCGAACATTCGGCACTCGCCGTCTGCATTGCAGCAACCTCGTCAGGGGCAAGGTCATTTACGGCGACAAGCGCCAACGGGCTTTTGTATATGCATGAGCAGGTTCAATGGGCGTCGGGAGCAAGGCTTCCGATTGTCATGTGTGTTGTAAACCGCGCAGTGGGAGCTCCCTGGAATGTCTGGAATGACCAGCAGGATTCGATATCGCAGCGTGATACCGGCTGGATGCAGATATATGCCAGTGACCATCAGCAGATAATCGATACGGTCATAAAGGCATATTATCTGGCCGAGAAAACGAGCATCCCTATCATGGTATGCTATGACGGGTATATACTTTCGCATACCTATATGCCTTTTGATGTGCCTGATGCGGATAAGGTCAAGGCCTTCCTCCCTCCGTTCAAACCGGATTACGTGCTTGATCCGAATGATCCGGCCAACCTCAATACTGTTACGCTCCCGGATGTCAGAATGGATATCAGAGGTGAACTGGCCCACGGTTATATGGAAATAAGGTGTCTGTTGCAGGAAGACCTGCGTGGAGCCCTTACCGCAGCGGCGGAGATGGAGACCCGGTTTGCCGAAATCTTCGGCAGGGGAGGCGACCCTTACATCGAACCTTATCTCTGCGATGATGCCGAGTACGTTGCCGTAGGTCTGGGTTCCGTTACATATCAGCTCAGGGTGGCGGTTGACGCTTTAAGAGCCGAGGGTGTAAAGATCGGCGTAATGGGCGTGAAATACTACAGGCCCTTCCCCGACGAGGCCATAGCAAAGGCATTGAAGGGCCGGAAAGGTGTGATCGTATATGAGAAGGCGCTCAGCTACGGTTATGAAGGAGCGCTTACCTCGGATTTAAAAGCTGCTCTTTATGACAACCTTGCCGGGACGGGTTCCCTGCCCTATATACAGAATTATATCCTGGGTATCGGCGGACGCGATATAAAAACCCATGATCTTATAGAAACGCTGAGAGCAGCAACAAAAGGCAGAGTTTCCAAAGAGCCTTTGTGGATCGGGCTCAAGCTATAGGAGATTTTACATGCAGGCTAAAACAACGATACTGAGTTTACCGACGGAAGAATTTGTACAACCCGGGACAAGGGCTTGTACAGGCTGCGGCCTGGCTATTGCGTACAGGGTAGGCCTGAAGGCCCTCGGAAAAGACACGATCCTGGTGGTGCCGCCTAGCTGCCTTACCGTGCTTCAGGGCCTCTTTCCCGTAGCTTCGACAAAGCTCCCCTGCCTCAATGTTACCTTTGCCTCAACTGCTGCAGCCGCTTCGGGAGTCCTTGCCACTCTGCGGGCGCTGGGCAAGGATAATGTCAGAGTTGCCGCATGGGCCGGCGACGGAGGAACAAGCGATATAGGGCTTCAGGCTCTTTCCGGCGCTGCGGAGAGGGGAGAGAAATTCATATACCTGTGCTACGACAACGAGGGATATATGAATACCGGTGTTCAGCGTTCGGGTACTACTCCGATAGGTGCCATTACTGCCAATACTCCTCTGAAGGGAAAGCTTCAGAATAAAAAGGATGTTCCGGCAATCATGGCCGCCCATAATCTGAGCTATGTTGCCGCATGTTCCGCCGCCTATCCTCTTGACCTTTATGACAAGATCAAAAAGTGCATCGATATGCCGGGAACCAAATATTTTCATATCCATATACCATGTCCGCCGGGATGGGGGTTTGATCCCCGATATGGAATTAAAGTAGGCAGACTGGCAGTTGAAACAGGCTATTACGACCTCTATGAGGTTATAAACGGGGAGTTCAAGCTCACCGCCGCTTCCGAAAAACTGGTTGAGAAGCGAAAGCTCGCGCCTGTAAGGGATTATTTCAGGGCGCAGTCAAGGTTCAAAACGCTCACCGAAGAACAGATTTCTAGCATTCAGCAGGCAATTGATGACAAATGGGCCGGGTATTATAAAAAGGACGAAGAATAAAAAAGCCCGCCAAAAGGCGGGCTTTTTCATTACCAAGCTCCATAAGCTTATATCCTTGATTCATTCCACATCTTTATTCCGTTTTGCATTCAAGATGACGCCGAGGAGGCAAGGAGGAAGCGACGCAGGCATACATTTGACGTATGCTGAGGAGCATTCCGACGCAGACGACAAAGGAGCCGCTTGAATGCGAAACTGAATCAGCAGATGGCTGATTTCAGCGTATGTATATTCAGATTGCCGCCCGACATGATCATGACTACCTTCTTGCCTGCAAGCCTGTCCTTTATCTTGGTTGCCGCCATTATGGAGGCGGCTCCGGCCCCTTCGGCCAGATTGTGCGTTGTATTTAGAGCAAGCATGATGCCTTCAAGAATCTCTTCTTCACTCAGAAGTATTACATCGTTGATTGTGTCCTTCAGTATTATGTACGGCAGGTTGAACACGCTCCTTGACGCAAGCCCGTCCGCGACTGTGTGCGCATCATCCAGTATTACGATCTCGCCCTTTTTCCATGAGCTGTAGAACGAAGGGGCGTTTTGCGCCTCAACACCTATGATTTCTATATCCGGCCTGAAGGAGCGAGCCGTCTTTACAAGAGATGCGCAACCTGCGCCGCCTCCTATCGGACAGATAATAGTGTCGACATCGGGCAGGTCTTCGAGGATTTCGAGGCCCATCGTGGCGAGCCCGTTTAGGATTTCAGGTTCGTTTCCCTGCTGCACGTAATAATAACCTGCGCTGTCCACGAGTTCGTCGCAGTAGGACTGGGCATCGTAGAAGTCTTCACCGTGCACTATGAGTTCGGCGCCATAGCTCTCAATTGTCCTGTTTATTTCAGGGTTGTTGTTTTCTGGAACTACAACCGTGCAGGGCACATGGGAAAACTGGCCGGCCCATGCCATTGCCAGCCCGTGGTTGCCCCTTGTCGCTACGAGGATGCCGTTTTCAAGCTCTTCCTTTGACATATGGTGGTAAAAATTGAGCGCTCCACGTATTTTGAATGATCCGGTAGGATTATGGTTTTCATGCTTTATGTAAGCCTCACAGCCTATCAGTCTTGAAAGTTCGGAATAATAGATAAGGTTTGTTCTGTTCAGATATCTGTAAATTACGGACCTGGCCATTAACGCCCTTGTCAGGTTCACCTGTTCACTTAGTGCTTCGTATTTTTTTATCATTCAGTCCTCCCTCCCTGATAATGAATTAAAGTCTGTAGCCCGTCTGTCTGGATTTGCCCTTTAAAAGGTTTATTGCAAAACCCAGTACCAAACCTAATATAATAAATCCGCCGCCGATAAGAGTAAATTTTACCCTCTCGGATATTTTAAGTTCCCTGTTTTCCTTTGAGAGTTCCTCAATCTTCTTTGATTTCAGCTTATCCGTCTCGGTAAGCTTGCTGTATGACTGCTCGAGATTAAGGTAATCGCTCGAGGCGTCCTTAAGCTTCTGGAAGGAGTTCTTTTCCTTTTGAATCTCGAGTGCGGACCTGCTCAGTTTATATTTAAGTTCGCGATTTTCCTTTTCAAGCGCCTTGTTCGTTTCCTGAAACATCCTCACAGAATCGTTTTGAGAGGCGATCTTTGCATTGAGCTGCTCAATGATAAGGCTTCTCGGGGATTCGTTCGTAAGATAAGATACAGATGCCCAGCCCTCAATCCCCTTGGGCGTCACAACCTTCACCCAGTTTCCGGACTGGTCCCTTACCTCGAGATAGTCGTCGGAACTGGCAAAGCCTGCGGCAGGGGAAGAGTCGCCAGGGAATTTCTTCAATGTAAGTGTTACGCGCTCCTTCACGTAATAGCCTTTGGCTTCAAGCATGCCGCAGGGTATTACGAAAAGGACCGCCGCGATCAATATCAGTATTATGGTTTTTCTCATTATTGTTTCAGTTCCTTAATTATTCCTTCAAGTCTGGCCCGCGTATCGCTCTCGAGATGATCAAGATGCGCCTTCGTATCCGCCTCGAACCTTAAAACAATTACGGGCTGTGTATTTGAAGGCCTTGCAAGTCCCCAGCCCGATTTATCCTCAAAACGCACACCATCGATATCTATGCATGAGGGATATTTAGCTTTTGCATAACATGTAAATTCTTCGACCGCCTTAAATTTTATTTCATCAGGGCAAAGGAAGCGGATTTCAGGTGTATTATGCATCAAAGGCAGGTTATCGAAAACAGCCTGAGCATCGGGTGCATTCGAAAGGACTTCGATAAGCCTTGCCGCCGCATAGATTCCGTCATCAAAGCCATACCACCTGTCCTTGAAAAAAATGTGTCCGCTCATCTCTCCTGCAAGGGCGGCGTTCTCTTCATTAAGCCGCGCCTTCATGAGCGAATGCCCCACCTTGCCCATGACAGGGATTCCATTAGAAGCCCGGATCATGTCAAAGAGAACCTTTGAGCACTTCACCTCTCCGATGATCTTTTCACCGGGCTTTTCTTTAAGTATGGCATCAGCCAGCACGGCCGTTATCATATCCCCGTAAACAACGTTTCCCGAGGCGTCTACAATGCCTATGCGGTCGGCATCGCCGTCAAGGCCTATGCCTATGTCGGCGCCGGTTTCAAGGACCTTCTGCCTGAGCATTTCCACACCCTCGGCTATGGTCGGGTCAGGGTGATGGTTCGGAAAATTGCCGTCCGGCTCAAGACATATGCCTGTTACATCCATGCCGAGCTGTTCAAGCACCGTCATGGCAGGCCTTCCGCCTGCGCCGTTGCCCGGATCGAGGATTATTTTGAGTTTATTGGGGCAGGCCCTGATGCGTGAAACGATGTCTTCGATATATTCGGGAATCAGGTCATAAGAGGATGCAATGCCCTTCCCCGTGACCCTTATCCCCTTTTCGATATATGCCCTTATCTTCTGGATTTCGCTGCCGTAGATTGTTGTCTTTCCAAGGGCGATCTTAAATCCGTTATTGTCTGGCGGGTTATGCGACCCGGTGATAGCAACGCCGCCATCGAGGCCGAGCCTGAAAAGGGCGAAATACATAACCGGTGTAGGTACAAGGCCGATGTCTATGACATCAATCCCGCTTGCGGTTATGTTGTCGATAATTATCTTTTTGAAACGCGGTGAACTCAGACGGGCGTCCATCCCCACCACGACCTTTTTCACGCCGTGATCCGTCCAGTATGCGCCAAGTGCGGTTGAAAGCCTTGATACGAAATCATTATCAAGGTCTTTATCGACGATGCCTCTTATATCATATTCTCTGAACACCTGTGGATTCATCATGCCTCCGAATTCTTACGCCGATGTCTTTTTTAAATAAAGGGGAGATGAGAGTCAATGTCAAATGAAAAGGGTTCCAAAATAGACGGGCTGACAGCCGATAAGCTTATGAGCTGATAAGCAGAATCAAAGGCTAAAAGTTTTTGTTTAATAGCTTAATAGCTTAACAGCTAATGAACTTGTTCATAATAGCTTGACAGGATGAGATTTTGCATCTCTTATCCGGTCATGAACGTGCTGCTCATATATCCTCCTGTGGCCAAGCCCTCGGAACCACCTGCCGGCATTGCCAGACTCGCGGGATTCTTAAAGGACAACAGCATCGGCGTAAAGACAATCGACGCATCACTTCACGGCCTTCTATATCTTATGAACCCGGAAGGCCTTCCGGATGACACCTGGACATCAAGGGCGTCAGCAAGGCTTCAAAAGAATCTGGCCGCATTAAGAAGCATCAGGACTTATCACGGCATCGGCAGATATACTCAGGCGGTAACTGAGATAGAAAGGGTGCTCTGGGCTTCAGGCAGAAAGATATCCACAGGTTCGACAGTGGGCCTTGCGGACTATAGCGATAAAAATCTTTTGCCCATGAGAAGCGCCGACCTGCTTATTACCGCAGAACAGCCGGAGAAAAACCCGTTTTTCGGCTATTTTTCCCGGCAGATAATTCCGCTTATCGAAAAGGAATCTCCGGATATTGTGGGCTTGTCCGTCAATTATCTAAGCCAGACCATATGCGCATTCGCCCTTGCAGGCCTTATCAGGAGACTGTTCCCGGGTATGCGAATAATATTTGGAGGCGGGCTCGTCACAGCATGGAAGGGCCTTCCGGACTGGAAAAATCCTTTTGAAGGCCTTATCGATGATATGGTTGCAGGCAGTGGCGAGAGGTTTTTCGGTGATATCTTAAAGCTCAGAAGCAATGGCAATAAGATCGGATACAGCTATCAATACACAAAAGAAGACCTGCCGGAATATCTTTCCCCCGCCACGATAATACCCTTTGCCTCATCATCCGCATGCTGCTGGAACAGGTGCTCGTTCTGCCAGGAGAGGGCAACCGCTGCGGAGAGTTTCTTGTGCTCTGCAGGGCCAGCACTTAAGTCCCTTTCTTCAATTGCGGATGAATATTCCCCGGGCCTAATTCATTTTGTGGACAGCACTCTTCCACCCGTCTTCTTAAAGCGGCTTGCCGCAAATCCTCCGGGTTCGCCCTGGTACGGTTTTACAAGGGTTACGAAGGAGCTTGCCGAGAAGGACTTCTGCGAAGCCCTCAGACGCTCCGGGTGCAGGATGCTCAAGCTGGGGATAGAGTCAGGCGATCAGAACGTGCTCGACAGGCTTGATAAGGGCATCGATATCGGCCTTGCTGCAAAGGCCCTTGCTGCCTTGAAAAGCTCCGGTATCGCAACCTATATTTATCTTCTGTTCGGAACCCCTCCGGAAGATGGCGTTTCTGCCCTTAAGACGCTCGATTTTGTGAGAGAGAACGCCGCTTCCATAGATTTCATAAACACCGCGATCTTCTATCTGCCCGCTGCTTGTGCCCATGAATCCGGCGTAGCCCTGCGGGATTTCTATGAAGGCGATTTGAGCCTCTACAGGGATTTTATCCACCCGAAAGGCTGGGAGAGAAGAAAAGCAAGGATATTCATTGACAGGGAATTTAAAAGGGACGCCCTGGTTTCGGCAATCATGAGGAGGACCCCTAAGGTGTTTACATCAAATCATGCGCCGCTCTTTTTCCTGTGATAGCGTCCCTCGGGCCTCTTTTCCTTTGCAACATACAGCTTCTCATCGGCCTTTTTTATAAGGGCCACCGGGTCGTTTACACCGTTGTCGCCTACAGATGAGATACCGTATGTAAACTGGGCCAGTATCCGGTTTCCTTTGAAATTAAGGCTGTTGTCATCGAAGTATTCCTTGACTCTTTTTATGAATTTTTCCGCCTCGACTACTGATGTCCCCGGCAATATGATCACAAACTCATCGCCTGCGAAGCGCGCAATTATATCGCTTTCCCTGGCCATTTCGGACAAGCTTGTCGCAACGAATTTGAGCAGATCGTCTCCATAGTCATGTCCGTATGTGTCATTTATTTTTTTAAAGTGGTCGAGGTCGATGAAGATAAGCGACATCGGTATCAGATACCGTCTGGCTCTTCCGAACTCTCGTTTGAGAACGTTTTCCATGGCCCTGCGGTTAAGGAGCCCGGTTAGCGGGTCTTTGAATGCCAGTGTATTCAGTTCCTCATGGGCGGCGACATTGGAAAGGCATATGGAAACTATCATGCCCAGCTGCTCTAAAAAGCCCGTATCGATTCCAGGCTGATAGCGCTCGGGTGAGGTGTCGGCAAAGTTAAGGCTGCCTGCCGGTTTGCCTTCAAATGTTATTGGAACCATGGCAAAGGACCTGAACGGGATCTTTTGGCCGAACGGCAGTAGATTTCTATATATTTCAAGATCTGAATTTGCAAGCCTTGGCTTATGCGAACCATCCGTTATCTGAAGAAAGGCCTCGCGCTCGATGAAATTGAGGTGCATTAAAAAATCCTCGGATGCGATGAAGGTCTTTACAAGTCGGGTCACCCTGCCCGACGTTATAAGGGAAACCCATACATAAGGAACCTTAAACCTTTCCTCGATACCCTTTAAAAGTCTGTCGAAGAAGTCCCTGAAATTGTGGATGGAGAGCACGCTTGTCTGAAGCTCGAAAAACTGGTGCGCGATTCTTTCGTTCTCGTTGAGCCTTTCAATCAGTGCATCCCATTCATGTTCGGTCATATGACGCATTGTCGTCTCCTGAGATGCTTTACGGTATTTTCTGTTCATATCTTGAATGCTCTTCAATGTTGATGCGGCGGTTTCATCATGCTATTCTTTCAGAATCCAATAATGGAGGTAACGAGCATGTTTGATTTCATAATGGATGAAGACCGGATCAGGCTGAGAGATGAAGCGAGAGCGTTTACGAAATGGGTTCCCAAGCAGCTGATACTTGATATGGATGCCGAAAAGATACAGTTTCCTCATGAATACCTTCTTGAGGCGGGCAGGCGGAATCTGCTGGGGATAAGGATTGCAAAACAATACGGAGGCAGGGGTCTTACCTGGGTCGATGATGGGATTGTGGCCGAAGAAATCGGTGTTGCAAGCTATTCACTGGCCTGCCTGTGGGGTGTGGGCGCCGATATAGTGGCCGAGGCCATATGCGAATACGGCAGCGAAAAGCTGAAACAGGAGGTTGTAGTCCCGCTGCTTGCCGGAAAGGTTTATGCGGCAGAAGGGCTTACCGAACCCAGGGGAGGCTCCGACTTCTTCGGCGCGACCACCAAGGCTGTGAAGGACGGAAACGGCTACAGGCTCAACGGACAGAAGCGCTTCATCGTAGGAGGAGAAGGAGCGGACTATTTCCTCATATATGCCAAGACAGATGAGGTCGCGCCTGCGCACAAGTCGCTTACTGCATTCATTGTGCCGAGGACCGAAGGCCTGGAGACAAAATACATATACGGTCTTATGGGTGTGAGAGGCGGCGGTGCGGCTAGACTCGTGCTCAAGGATGTTTATGTACCTGAGGAAAATATACTGGGAGGGCTCAACAACGGCTTCGAGGTGTTCCAGCGCATGATGATACCGGAGCGTCTCGGCACCGCGTCCATGACCATAGGCAGCGTCCGTCCGGCGGTAGAAATTGCGACGAAATACACGAGCAAAAGGAAGGCCTTCGGGTTTGCCATACAGAACTTCCAGGCGGTGGGCTTCAAGGTGGCCGATGCGGTCATGCTGCTCGATGCCGCACGCTCAATGTGCTATTCGACCGCGCTTGCCATAGATTCGGGCAAAGTGACGCCGGGCCGCGCCAGACGCATGGTCTCGCAATCCAAGAAGTTCGTCACCGAAAGCTGCTGGGAGGCGGTCAACAACGCCATGCAGGTAATGGGCGGCATCGGCTACACCAATGTCTATCCGATCGAGAGGATGCTGAGAGATATGAGGCTTTCCATGATCTGGGTCGGCACGAATGAGATCATGCAGTATATTATCCAGACAGAGTGGTACAAGGAGTACTGGAAGTCGTTGTCGAAGGTTGACCAGCGCGATGTGGAGGCGGATGCGCTTAATTCAGACGCAGAGGAAGAAAAAGTCTACGAATAAGAATTGATTACACTTTGCATTTAAGCTCTGCCATTGTCGGCTGCGTCGGAATGCTCCTCGACATACGTAAAAGTATGCCTGCGTCGCTTCCTCCTAGCCTCCTCGGCATCATCTTAAATGCAAAGCGTAATACTAAAGTTATTTAATATTTATTCGTCACTTCTTGATCTGCTTTGTTATAACGCCCTGTAGGTCTATGCAATTGATTTGCATTATTTCATCACAACCCTTGTACCGCATATCCGGTCATGCAGCGCCCGGCCCTGTTTGTGAAAACCAGCGCTGATATTCAAAATAACAAAAACAAGAATACTTGGGTAAAATAACCAATCTTGAACCTGATATGATGAAGAACCAGAGTTAATTGATTTCTTTATTAAAACAAGAGTAACAATCATGAACACAATAATTGGGAAAAATTGGACAAAAAATCTTGCCCATGACCTTGGAAAGGTCAGTTTGGTACCTTCAGCATTAATAACCTTAAGGTTAAATGCCAGTTTGCCAGGGGTTGCACCTTTCATGAATAAAAACATTGGGAAATATAGAGAGAATATCGTCAGGAAAATCCACAAATCAAAATGATACATAGAAAGAATAAACGGCCATGGACTCAGAAAAGTGCATAGGAAAAAGATGGTAACAATTATTATGATATCAAAAAGCAGGGCTAATGCTCTGACCCCGAAGTTTACCGGTTTAAGTTCACTTATAACCACACCCTCTTTCAGTTTCTGGATATAAAGGGGCTTGCAGTCTGCACAGACGATTGTCTCGCCGAAACGTATGATTTCTGCTTCCGGCATTTTCCTGCCGCATTAGGAACAAAGCAGATCGCTGTTGTTTTTGAAAGGAAAGTTTTCCATACCTGACCCCCGCAAAAAAATTCCATTAAACAATACTATAAATGGTTAACCGGCAGGGTATGAATTGTCAAGAAGATGACTCGGATCAGGCATCGTCCATCGTAAATATATGGACATCACGGGTGGGCCTTGTTAGATTTGTACCTATGAAGAGAGGAAATGCCCAGTGGCCTGTTGCCGGAATCAGTACGGACATGAGACTTCTTGCCGAACAGGCGTTTTCAAGGGCGGCGGGCGCGCCTCTTATTCAGGGAAACAGCGTCAGCATTCTGAAGGATGCCGCTGAAAACTACCCGGCCTGGCTTGAGGCCATGCGCGGGGCCAGAAAGAGCATTCATTTCGAGACCTACATCATATATGACGACGATATCGGCAGCGAATTTGCTGAGGTCATGGCGGAAAAGGCGAGAGAAGGCGTCAGGGTCAGGATGATCTATGACTGGATGGGCGCTCTTGGCAGGACATCCGGGCGCTTTCTGAAAAAACTCAAAGCTGCAGGTGTGGAGGTGCGCTGCTTCAATCCGCCCCGCATCGACCGTCCGCTGAACTGGCTGAACAGAGACCACAGAAAGATGATAGCAACAGACGGCAGCACAGGTTTTGTCTCGGGCCTGTGTGTGGGGCGCCCCTGGGCAGGGTATCCGGAAAAGGGGATTGAACCATGGCGGGACACCGGGGTCATGATTAAGGGGCCCGCTGTTGCTGATATCGAAAAGGCTTTTGCTGACGTATGGTCAACTATGGGTCCTGGCCTGCCGGAAGATGAGATTCCTCAGATAACCACACTTCATTCCAGGGGTGACGTGATGCTGCGTGTCGTGGCCAGCGTCCCGAATATTGCAGGGCTCTTCCGGATGGATCAGCTCATAGCCGCTACGGCGCACAGGTCCCTGTGGCTTACGGATGCGTACTTTGTCGGGGTCACACCATACGTTCAGGCGCTTATTGCCTCGGCAAAGGACGGCGTCGATGTAAGGCTGCTTGTTCCGGGCACAACCGATATTCCCGTGTTAAGGGCGGTTTCAAGGGCCGGGTACCAGCCGCTTCTGGCATCAGGGGTGAGGATATTCGAATGGAACGGCCCCATGCTGCACGCGAAGACTGCGGTGGCGGACAGCAGATGGGCAAGGATCGGATCGAGCAACCTTAACATTTCGAGCTGGCTCGGAAATTATGAACTCGACGTGGCTATCGAAGACGAAGATCTCGCGCTTGCCATGGAGCGGATGTATCTGGAGGATCTGACGCATTCAACCGAGATCATTCTGGACAGGCGACATTCGGCAAGGCCCAGGGAGAAAAGGCTCAGAAAGGAGCATCCGGCAGTAAGAGGCGGAAAAGGGAACCTGAGCCGGGCCGGGGTCGGTGTAATCCGTGCGGGCCGTGTAGTGGAGGCGGCCATCACAAGCCGCAGGCTGCTGGGGCCGGCGGATGCAAAGATCATGTTCAGTGCGGGGATAATATTGCTGGCGCTTGCGGTTCTGGCAGTGTTGTGGCCGCGAGTTCTGGCCGTTCCGTTTGCATTATTGAGCATATGGTTTGCGCTTGTGCTTCTTTTGAGGGCGTTCAGAATCCGCGCAGATCATAAGAAAAATGTCCCACCTCAATATCCCGATGATTAATGCAGAGAGTATTTGAAAGCTTATTGTAAGGTTTATACCCGCCGGATAATGGCGGGTATAAACTTCAGATTATACTTTTATTGAGTGCAGATTTTTACCAGGACAGATTCAGGCTGAATCCGCCGTTCACAGTCAGTTGGGACCCCTCAACCACTGATCCGTTATAGGTTTCATTCACCGCAAAGCTGTTGAACTCACAGTTGAAGCCGAGATTGTTATCGTTCTTGACGAAGTCCGTCAGATACATGGATCCATTGAACAGGCCATCCCTTTCACTCGCAGGGACGTCTTCCCACCAGTTCGTAAATGAGCAGGCAAAACTGTCGCGCTGCCCCATGATGCGGTCGCCTGATGAATCGATCCAGGTCAGGATAAGCTTTCCCCTTGTGCCCGTATCAGGAGGGAATCTCTGCCCGTTGACAGTTACTGTCTCATTAAGGGCAAGATCGGTAGCATTGTCATAAATTTGTTTCATGCTGCTGTATTCTATTCCCATAAGCTCATAATAATACATCCACACGGAATAGCCTATCCAGCTGAAAAGCTGATACACGGGAGCATCCTCCTGATCCCCTATGTCATCCAGCTCATCCCAGGTCAGGCTTACGGGCATGCCTTCAATCGGATTGTCGCTCAAGGAAGCGGTGATTGTTACCCCTGTATCGGTGATTTCCATGATGATGCTGTCGAAGCCCAGAGATTCAAAATTCTGGCCTGTGAATGTGATTTTCCAGGCACCTTGTGCTGGGAAATCGCCCTTGTTCATTTGAATTTCATTATGTACCGCAATCAGACATGTCTCTACAAAGGCATTGTAGTCTTGCCAGAGCGAATCACTCTGAACGGTTATACTTCTATTCTGTTCCACTGTGATCTGGCTTGTTGTGGTGTCATAAACACCCTGCAGGTCAGCCCAGACATTGATTAGTCCGGCTTCACCACGGATGATCTGAAGATGCTGTTCAATGCCATTATCAGAGTAGGTGCCAATGTTATACGTTATCGGTCCTTCGGGGATCAGGCTGCCGGAATCACTGCCGCCACCGCCGCCACCGCACCCGGTTCCGCCTATGGAAAAAAAGATTAGAAACAGGGAAAAAATAAGACTGGTATAAGCATTCGGTTTCATCATTGTACGCTCCTTTATATGATAACGATAATAATAATGATAACGTTTAAGTCAAGAAATAACGCGACTTCGGTATTGATCGTTTACAGGCTCTGCTTCAGGGAGCTTGAAAGCGGTGCTTCTTGGGGTTCAGTACGTTTTTACTGCATACTTAAAGAGTGAATGAAAGCGGCCGGACGGAGCCGGCCGCTTTTTTTACCGGTTATCTACTTTCGGTTTGCTCTCTCTTCAGACGTTCGGCGATCTTCTGCTGGCGCTCCATCTCGTACATCATTATGGTCTCGGGCGCTTTTTCGATCGGGATATTCTTGCCGTCAAATTTCTTCACAAGGGTGATTGCGTCGAATTTGCACTTTGTGGTGCACACGCCGCATCCGAGGCATACGTTCTGGTCGAGTATGCTTACGCCACACCCGAGGCAGCGCTCAGTCTCTTTCTTGAGCTGTTCTTCGGTGAAAGTGCACCGGTTGTCGGTGAAGCATGCCTTCTTATCTCCGGGGATGCGGTCCGGTTTCTGGCGGGGCGTATGGTCATAATCGTCTATTACCACGCTGTCCTTGTCGAGCATCTTGTAGATACGGCGGTCGCGGCCGATGGTCAGGCTCTGCCCGGGCCACACCTTGCGGTGCAGCGAAATGGCGGCCTCTTTGCCTGCTGCGATAGCGTCGATTGCGAATCTGGGCCCTGTGCATGCGTCGCCGCCCACAAATACATCGGATTCGCGCGTCTGATACGTCAGCTCGTCGGCTTTTGCGGTGCCGTTGCTGTTGAGATCAACGCTGAGACCGACGAGGAGGTTGCCCCACAGGATGGACTGGCCGATGGAAACGATAACGCGGTCAGCCTCGATCGTGACGGTTTTTTTCTCGTTATATCTGGGAGCAAACCTGCCGTTCGAATCAAAAACGGCTGTGCATTTCCTGAACTCCACGCCTTTGACCCTGCCGTCCTCAACGATGATGCGCTTCGGACCCCAGCCGTTATGGACCTTGACGCCTTCCTCTGAAGCGTCCTCGATCTCGTCTGTGGATGCCGGCATTTCCCTGGCCGATTCAAGACAGTACATGGCTACTGAAGTTGCGTCGGTGCGGACGGCTGCCCTGGCCACGTCCACAGCGACATTGCCTCCTCCGATGACCACTACCCTGCCGCTGATGCCGACGGGCGCGCCCTGATTGATCTTTCTGAGGAAATCCACGCCTGAGATGACTCCCTGTGCATCCTCGCCTTCGATGTCGAGCTTCCTTCCTCCCTGTGCGCCGATGGCGATATAGAAGGCTTCAAAACCCTCTGTGCGAAGCTCCGGGATGGTTACGTCCTTCCCGACCTCGACACCCGTTTTGAATTTCACACCCATCTGCCTGATGATGTCGATCTCCGCTTCGATGACATCCTTTTCCAGACGGAATGAAGGGATGCCCAGAGTGAGCATGCCGCCCAGGCGACCCTCTTTCTCGAATACCGTAACATCATAGCCGTCAAGCGCAAGAAAATAGGCGCATGAAAGGCCTGCGGGACCCGAACCCACGATGGCGATTTTTTTGCCGTAATCATGAATTTTTACCGGTATGTATCGTGTTGCTGGATCCAGCTCGGAATCGGCGATAAACTTCTTTATTTCATCAATGGCTATGGGCTGGTCTAAATCTCCTCTGGTGCACTCAAATTCGCAGCGGCGGTTGCATATGCGCCCGCAGACCGCAGGAAGCGGATTTTCCTTGCGGATAAGTTCGAGCGCTTCTCTGTATTTTCCGAGCGCTGCGAGTTTTATATAGCCCTGTACGGCGATGTGGGCGGGGCAGTTGACCTTGCAGGGTGCGGTGCCGGTGGGAACAACACCCACCTTGCTGTCGCGGTAATTGGGGTTCCACATCTTCTCGCCCCATTCACGGTCGTCGGGCAGTATGGCTTCCTCAAGAACAATGGGGGTTCTGGAGGCAATCTTCTGGCCCAGCTTGACAGCGTTGGCGGGACAGTATTCAACGCACTGGCCGCAGGCGACGCACTTTTCCGCATCGATCCTGGCCACGAAATTGGAGCGCGACATGTTGGGCGTATTGTAGAACTGCGAAGTGCGCAGGCCGAAACATGAGCAACGGCAGCAGTTGCATATGCCGAAGATCTTGTCCGGTCCGTCGACATTGGTGATCTGATGCACCAGGCCGTTGTCTTCGGCCTTCTTCAGTATAGCCAGGCACTCCTCATAACTGATGCTGCGTGCGCGTCCGGTGCTCACTGCAAATTCGGCCAGATCCCCCAGGGCTATGCACATATCCTTTTCCAGATGGCCGCACCCTTCGCCCATCAGGCGTCGTGTTATACGGCATGAGCAGTCGCCGACGGCAATTTGGTCATACTTCTTAAGCCAGAATGAGAGCTGTTCATAGGAGGCTGTCGAGCTCTCAGCAGGGATTGCCTCTTCCACCGGGATGACATGCATGCCCAGGCCCCCGCCGCCCACTGGAACCATGGGAGTGACATCCTTCAAAGGTTTCAGGCTCAGTTGTTCGAACGCGCGGGCAATCTGCGGGAATTTCTCCACCTGCCTGACATTCATCACCATGAACTCCATTACGCCCGGCACGAATACAGGCAGCACATATTCCAGCTCGCCATGTTCACGGGTAGCCTCGATAACCCCGATTACGAGAAGCTCATCCAGAATCCGGGAGACTTCCTCGACAGGTTTGCCACACCTCTGAGCCAGCATTTCAGGTGAAACCGGGGTGCGTAGTTTCATGTTAAGCGCCACGTCCGCCTGTTCGTCCGTTACCACGCATTCCAGCGCATAATATTCAGGGTCTTCTTCGGTGAACTCTTTCTTTGATCTTGCAATCTTCTTTGCAAGCGCCACGATCTTTTGTCTGGTTGCCATAATGATATCCTCCTCGACCGGTTGAGATTAGTTTAAAGAGACCATAATTGTCAATTTCGACAAGCTCTGAAATTGCGCATATGCTCTTTGGCTTTTATCGGTTCATCTTCCTATGCAACGTCGGTATGTTGTTTTCCTCTCAGAAATCATCCGGGCATCCGAGCTGGGAGGATATCTGCCTGGATGTAAGCCTCACAGCGGCTATTATATCCGTTTTCCTCTTTTCTATGTTGTCTGGATTTCCTGAAATCGTAAAAGCCGCGATCAGCGTTCCGTCATGATTGAAGATGGGGCCGCCTATTCCGGCCAGCCCGTTTATGGATTCCTGCCTGTCGTAGCTTATGCCGTCTCTTTTCACCTGCTCGAGTTCATCGAGAAAGGCTTTTTTTGTTCTTATCGTATTCGGAGTGAAGGCATCAAACTTGTAACCCTTTAAGATTTCGTCACGCTTTGCACTGTCCATATGGGCATACAGCATCTTGCCTATGCATGTGCTGTGGGCCGGGATGACAGATCCCGCTTCAGGGAAAACCATGTAGCGGTTTTCCGGCTCGGTTCTCAGTATGATCGTGACCTTATCGCCCACAAGTACGCCAACGTTCACCGGCTCCATGAACTGGAAGCAGAGCCTTTCCAGCCAAGCGCGGCCGAGAGTCACAACATCCATATTGGTGGCGCATCTCATGCCCAGCTGAAAAAGCTGAGGCCCGAGCCTGTATCTTCCTGTCATGTGGTCCTTTTCAAGAAAGCCAAGGGCGTCAAGGGTAACAACAATGCTGGAGACTGTCGTTTTTGCAAGGCCAAGGCGCTTTGAAAAATCGGTTATGCCTATCGGCTTCTTCTCGCTCAGGAAAAGCTCAAGTATATCGGAAGCTCTCTTTATCGATTGAATAAGCCTTTTTTCGACCATTATCAGACCTTTCTTTTTGCATTGACGGTGACAACCATATAACATAAAATATAAGAACATGATACGATATTATCGTACAATAAATTTAACCAGAAGATAAATATTGAAGGAGGTTTCATGAAGTCTCTCAATTTGAAGTCGCTGATTCGCGAATATCTATGGTTTGTTAATTTCGGGTCAATGATCAAGACGACCATGTGGTGGATGCGTTTTCGCCGCAGCAGGGTCTTCTTTATCTTCGAAGGACGCGAGTACACCTACGGCGAGGTCTATCAGCGCTCAATGGATTTTGCCCGTTTTTTTGCCTCTGAGCGCGCAAAGCGTGTGGCTGCAGGAAAGATACCCGCAGAAGGCCGTCTCAGCGTCGGCATATATGTGGATAACGTGCCTGAATTCGTTTTCGCAGCACTTGGAGCCGGGCTCAGTAATTCCATACTGTTCGCGATCAACACGGGCTTCAGGGGCGAGACCCTGGTAAACGTGATAGCCCAGGCCGGCATATCCATGCTCATCATCAACCCGAGCACCATTGCGGAGGCTGAGCGGGCAAAAAATGAAATAAACATTCCGGATGAGGACATTCTCTATATCGGCCCCGCAAGCGAGATTGAGGGCAAGTCCTACAGGATACTCAACGATGCGGTTAACGAGGCTACGGTGAAAGACGTTAAATATCCTGTTCCCAGGGTAGATAATTTCAGCCCGGTCATAGTCATATATACGTCCGGTACGACCGGTCTGCCCAAAGGCGTGCCGTGCACTCACATCAAGATGTTCGGCGCAGGGTTCGTGGTGGAGGCGGCCGTGAGGCTCACTAAAAAGGACAGGGGCTACATATCCATGCCGCTCTTCCATTCCAACGCATGGTACATAGGCATACTGCCGCAGCTTATCGTGGGCGGCAGTTTTGTTTTGAAGCGCAAGTTCAGCGCGAGTGCCTTCGAGGAGGACATGCTCAAGTACGGAGTGACCTTCCTCAATTACGTGGGACAGCCTCTCCATTACATCATCGACGCGCTCGAAAAAAAATACGGCAGCGGAGAAGCCGTGGAAAAGGCGCTTGCAAATCACCCCCAAAACAGGTTCAGAGTGGCCTACGGAAACGGGGCCTCCATCGTGGACCGTATAAAGTTTACAAAGTACCTGGGTATGCACCATGTTTTCGAGATTTACGGTTCTACGGAAGCGGTCATAACCACGGCCAACAGGCCCGGTGATCCTATAGAAACCGTGGGCAGGGTCCAGAGGTCTGTCGTCATACTGGATGAGAACGCAAAGGAATGCCCGCCGGGCGTTGCTGACTCAAACGGCAAGCTCCTCAACTATGATGCAGCGGTGGGTGAGATATGCCGGTTTGTGGGTGAAAACAATCTCAGGTTCGAAGGCTATTTCGGCAACGCCGGCGCCACCAATCAGAAATTCAGGGACGGCATGTTCCATTCCGGCGACCTCGGGCACATAAGGATAATTAACGGCAAGAGGTATCTATTCTTCAACGGTCGTACCGACGACTGGATAAGGAAGGACGGAGAGAATTTCTCCGCCGAAAACGTGCTCAAGTACGCTCAGGATATTCCGGGAGTGGACGTTGCCATAGCATACGGCGCACCCTGCGATGTCGCTGACGAAAAGGTGATGATAGCTGTACAGATGAAAGAAGGATTCGAATTCAATCCGGATGAGACCTACGCATGGCTCATCAAACAGCAAAAGGAAAGCGGCATGGACCCCAAGTGGATGCCCGACTTCATCAGAATCATAGAGAACTTCCCCATGACCAATACCAACAAGATCGTGGTCAAGCCCTACAAGAAGGAGAATTACAACCTGAACAGCGACCCGGCCATGAATATCTTCTACCGCGAAAAGGGTGACACCACATTCCACCCGATGACAAAGGAGAAATTCAAGTCCATCACGGAGTGCTTTATTAAAAACGGCAGGGAATCGCTGCTGGGTTGATAGTAAATACAGTCGCCTCATGCATGAGACTTTCTTGCATGAGGCGTTAGAAACCAGTCAGACCGTGTTTTATCCGATCTCGAATATGACCTTGATTACATGCCCGGGCTTTTCTAAGGCCAGCCTGAAGGCTGACTGATAGTCATCAAGCTTGAAGCGGTGCGTGATGAAGCCTTCGAGCGAGATTTTTCCTGATGCGATCATCTCCATTGCCATCTCGAAGCTGGATATCCTGTTTCCCTGCCAGTTTTCCATACCGTGCGAATTCACGCCTATCATGGTGAGTTCCTGGTTCCAGAGAGGTGTATGATCGAAACTGATAGGGCTGAGCTGATTTCCTATCATCACGTAGGTCCCGTGCGCCTTGAGCCATCTGAGGGAATCGTGCACGATGCCGCTGTAGCCCACACAGTCATAGATGAGATCGAAGCCGCCCAGCATGGTCGTGTTCTTGAGAGGGCCGCGGTAAACTTTGCCGTCTGTAACGCGGGCTGTCGCATCATAGGGGTCGCCCTCAAGAACAGCATCGGCGCCCAGCTTCAGGGCCAGCTCCTTTTTGAACGGGATACGCTCAAGCACGTAAATCATGCAGCCGGGACTGAAAGCCCGCGCAAACTGGATGACATTGAGGCCGATGGTTCCTGCACCAATGACCAGGACTTTCTCACCCTCTGCCGGCGGCCGCCTGAGAACGGCGTGGAGTGATACGGATACCGGTTCGATAAGAACGGCTTCTTCGTCGGCAATTGCGTCAGGAACTTTCATCATCTGACTTGCATGGGCGACAAACTGATTGCCGAAACCGGCGCCCGGATTGGATGGCATTTTCTTTTCCGAGAAATTCTCGCACAGCGGGTAGTTGCCATGAGAGCACGGCCCGCATGGGGGGTCTATACCAAGCATGGAGCAGCATGGCAGGTAACGCTGCATGGTCACCCTGTCTCCTGCTTTCAGATGCTTTACAGAGCTGCCGGTCTCCGTCACCGTACCGATGAGCTCATGCCCCATGAAGGCTCTGGGCACACCGGGCAGGGCTGCAATCGAGATTGCGGGGCTCGCCTTGACGAAGAAGAGTGAAAGGTCGGCACCGCATATACCTGCCAGTACCGGTTTAACACGAACCCAGTCGGGCCCGGGCAGGGCCGGGTCAGGCAGCGTGCCGTAGCGCACAGGCGAGAGGCGCGAGAAAAAGACACGGGGAAATATTCCGCCCAGGGCCTTTGTGGCCAGGATACGCGGAATGCTAACATCGAAGTAGATAGACTTCATGAAATCCTCCTTAAATCGTTACCGCTACCGGTAATCAATGAGGCCGTCTATTCTCCCCATCAGTTCGCCGATAGCGGCATCCATGTCTCTGACACGAACCGTGACTGCGTTATTCGGGCAGACCGAAGCGCATCGGCCGCAGCCCTTGCATGTCCCGGCGTCATGTCGGGCAATACCGTTTTCGATGGTGATTGAGTCCATGAAGCATTCCTCCACGCAGGCTCCACAGCCCGTGCAGAGCTTATTATCCACAATGATTTCGATGCCCTTGAGCATAACGAGCGATTTGGCAGCTTCGGGCGGGAAGTACTTGCCCGAGTTCAGAATGGTGCAGCAGCAGCGGCAGCAGTAGCACACGGTAAGGAGCTTGCCGCGGTCGCGTACGCCCCATATGAAGTTGTCGACCCTGACACGTCCGGTCATGGGTATGAGCCCGTCTGCAACCAGCTTTCGATGATGCGCGATTGCCTCGTCAGCCGGGACGTGTCGCGCTATTCTCGGATCAATCTCGCGTGTGCCGTCTCCCATTAGCAGACAGCCGTATTCTACGGGATGCTCTTTGCACTGTTTTGCATCCCTGCATGTACAGCGGTTTATGATGACGCGGTGTGATGAACGCATGATTAGCTCCTCAACGATTGTTGCTGGCAGCGGTGAGCTCGTTGCGCCATCAACCGTGGCATTGATGGGTATATATGAGATATTGAGGTTCTTTTTTGAAAACATCGGGACAGTAAGGCGAGCAATAAGGCCGCCTACCACCGGCCATTTTGTGGCCTGGGCGCTTATCCATGTGATCGGCCAGATCTTTGCCAGCAAGTAAAGCCACCATTCGGGTCTGCGTGACATAAAACCTCCTGTTATGTTCAGCGCCGCCTTTTGATTGCGGCGCATTTTTTGATATCTGCTTCTGCCGGATTATCATTCAAAGACGGCACCCCGAGGATCGCGCTCAGGTTTGCGGCGGCCTTCATTACGGCAGCCAGCTCCGCAGTGCTGTAGCCCTGCACGCCTGATAAGATTCTTTCATATGAATGGTCTTCGGATGCCTTCATTAACTTAAGGCCTGCTTCATTTAGCTCGACCAGTATATTACGCTTGTCCGCCGGGTCTTTGCTGCGATTTACCAGCCTGCGGTTCTCAAGGCGGTCCACGGCGCGGCTCGCCGTGCTTATATGCACACTCAGTTCAGTAGCGATATCGCTCATGCGGACAGGTGAGTTCCGGCGTAGATAATACAGGAGATACGAATCCTGATAAGTCATGCCGAAGAGCTTTATTTTCTGCTGGTCGAACTGATAGACGGCGGCCATGGCGTTATAGAGTATTTCATCGACGTTCTCGCGGGGCAGCGAATCGATCAGTCCTTTTTTCATAAGAATGAAGATTAACAAATTATTTGCGCATGTGCAAATAATTTGCGTCCGAGGTGCAGACCTTTCCTGAGAAATGTTTTCAGGATGACAGCTCAGCCGATACTTTTCGCAGCGGGCCGGCTTTTCATAAAAAGGGCAATAAGGCCCGAGAAAAATGGTAGAAGGAAGATGACGGTCAACGCCGCATGCATTCCCCATGTGTCCGCGATATGGCCTATTATTATTACGGCAAGCCCGCCTAGGCCTCCTGCAAATCCCATGGAAAGCCCGGCTGCAAATGCCTTGTTGTCAGGTATAGCCTCCTGCGCTGCTACGACTGTAACAGAAATGCTTGAAAGGAGCGCTGCGCCCGCCAGAATCATGAAAACGATCCTCAAGGTGCCCTCTGTTGAGAAAAAGGCGAACAGCAGCGGGGTCGATATCATGAGAGAAGAGACGATAAGCGGCTTGCGGCCGTAATTGTCTGAAAGATAGCCGCCCAGTATGCCGCCGAAAACCCCTGAGAAGAGCATGATCGTGACCATATATCCTATGGTGACGTTGGAGTAGCCTTTCGACTTGAAATAAAGAGGAAGAAAGGTGAGCAGGCCGGTGAAAGCGAGCGACCTTATGGCTATCACGCTGATTATGGCGGTGAGTTCACGGGCCGCCCGCCATATGGAGCTGAATACCTCGGAGATAGTCAGCGTGCTGGGCGCGATAACCTTGTCTTTAGGCGTGAAGAAGATCAGCAGCAGCGTCACAAAGACACCCGGAATCATGATAAAGGGTGTGACTCCGAGACCGAAGGCCTGGAACAGAGGTATGAAGAGCAGGGGGGCGAGCGCAAAGCCTATGTTTCCGAATGCGACGAATCCCGAGAGTAGGAGGGCCTTGCGGTTTCCGCTCAGGATGTTGACCATGGTGGACGCCTGAGGGTGGAAGGCTGCTGTTCCAAGCCCCGCCAGTGTCGCAAGGCTTATGAGCGAGGCATAGCTCTTTACCACACCGGTCATGCTCAGCATCAAGGCCATCCATAATGTGCCTACATAAACAAGCCAGCGCTTTCCCTTGCGGTCGAGGAAGAAGCCGAAGAACGGCTGGGCCATGGAGGAAGATATCGTGAAGGCGGAGATCAGGGCGGCCGCTCTGGTGGCTGTGAAATCAGGATGCACGACAACGAGGAAGAGCAGCATCTGGGGCAGATAGTTGCTGTATAGGTCGTTCATCATGTGTGCGAGCGACAGCACACCTATGGTTGTATATCTTCTGTGCAGGCTTTTCATCTAACCGCCTCAAATAAAGTCCGGGCCCGTCATGCAGGCCCTCTGTCCGGCATGATATACTCGGATATTTAAATGATTTCTAGTCCCCTATGATTTTCACCAGCACCCGTTTTTTACGCCTGCCATCGAATTCGCCGTAGAATATCTGCTCCCAGGGGCCGAAATCAAGACGGCCGTTCGTGACGGCCACAACAACCTCACGTCCCATGACCTGTCTCTTGAGATGTGCGTCCCCGTTGTCCTCTCCTGTCCTGTTGTGCCGGTAGAAGCTTACCGGTTCATGCGGCGCAAGCCTTTCAAGCCAGTCCATATAGTCGGAGTGAAGCCCGCTCTCCTCGTCGTTAATGAATACCGAGGCTGTTATGTGCATGGCGTTGACTAGGCAGAGCCCTTCTTTTATGCCGCTTTCTTTAAGTGCCTTATCAACTTCAGAGGTTATGTTTATGAATTCAACCCTCTTTGATATATTAAACCACAGTTCTTTCCTGAATGACTTCATTTCCATCTCCTTTTTTTATCAGTCGGGAATACCATTGACCGGCAAGACAAAAATACCCCTGCCATTCATTTTCAAGCTTCTGCCCTTCATGCCGAATTCTGTAATGTAAAGGAAATCGGGGCGGAAACCGGGCCCTTTGCCGAACTTGCATGATGACGGGGCCTTCAGTTCGCCCGGGCTGTATCCTGCCGTAACTATGCCGTCCTTTACGCTGATTATGGCCATCTCCGAGTTGAAGCACAGCCACACGGTCCCGTCCTCTGCGATGTCGAGGTCGTCGAATATCTGCAGTTTCCCCGGCGAGTAAAGGACCGTTTTCTCCTTTGTCTTCATGTCGACTGCCATAAGCATGCCGTTAAGATTGGTCACATACAACTTCGATTCATCAGGGGAAAAGGCGAGGCCGTTGGTTATGCCGCCGGTTTCGATAAAGACCTCGGGGTTCATGAAATTTGCGTCATCACCGATTTTCGCACGCAGCACACACCCTTTAGGATTGAAGAAAGACAGGTTTGAAGACGCAATGTACAGATAACCGCTCCTGTCCTGCGCTATTCCGTTTAGGCCCTGTATCGGTGACGAAAGAGGTATCATGCTCGTGAAGTCCCTGCTGATCCGCCATATCTTGCTCACGCCCTTTTCGTCCATGACCCCCGCATAGAGCATGCCATCCGGTCCGACCTCCACATCGAGGCACAGCTTCCCCACCTTCTTTTTATCCGCAATCTTTCCCCTGTACGGGTCATCGGTAGGAACCACGCGGTATATCATCCCGTCAAGTCCTGTTACGAACATGTTGCCTGTTCCGTCGAACGCCAGGTTCTCAACCCCGTGCATGCCTGATACATAAGGCTTTTCCGAAGGCTTGTCATGGCCTGTGCTCATTATCTTCAGTCCGCTCGAACATGCCGTCAGACAAAACAGGATAATAAGACAGATTGTTAAGGTCCTGATCCTCATTTTTCACCACCCAAATATTTAATAATAGAATTGTATTCGTTATAGCCTGCTTCTTCAAATAAATATTTCTTGATGATTGATCTTGACATATGAAATCCATAGGTATTATTAATCGGTAACTGGTAATACCAGTTGCCAGCATGTCATAAATCAAAAAGGAGAGGATCATGTCGGATTTTAATGTCATTGTGATCGGGGCAGGATGCGGCGGTCTTTCTGCAGGAGCGCAGCTTGCAAAGAACGGGCGGAAGGTGCTTGTCCTGGAACAGACTGAGAGGGTCGGAGGATGCTGCTCAACATATGAGCAGAAAGGATTCAGGTTCGATATAGGCGCGTCCATTGTGGAGGCGCCGGAGCTGCTTAACAGGGCTTTTTCAAGGCTTGGGACAACTCTGGAGAAAGAGGTCGATCTGATCGAATGCGATCCCATCTATACGGTTATCCTCGGGGACGGAAGCCGCATAACCATACCGAAATCTATGGCCGGAACAGAAGATGCTATCCGGGCCCACGAGCCGAACGATGTAGAGGGCTGGCGCAAATACTCTACGCTCATGGATAACTTCAGAAACACGCTGAACGATTTCTTTACCAGCCCGGTGCTGACACTGTCCGACATGGGAAAAATAGTGAAGGATTCGCCTGCCATGCTGAAATACGGCTCGCTGTTCGTATCAAGCTATCAGGACGTTTTGAACAAATATTTTAAGAACGAAAAGGTCAAGGAATCGATGGCATACCAGACCTTCTTCATCGGTCTGCCGCCGGAGCTTGCTCCCGGAATATTTGCAGTCATACCGTTTCAGGAGCATGACGGCCTTTATTACGTCCGCGGCGGCATGATAGGCATACCCGAGGCGCTCAGGCGCTGCGGCGAAAAGGAGGGCATGGAAGTAAGGCTCAATACAAAGGTCAGAAAGGTTATCATTCGAAACAAACGTGCAGTAGGCGTCAAGCTGGAAGACGGCACCGAGATATCCGCGGACGTCGTCATCTCCGATATCAATGCAAAGACGCTCTATCTGGACATGATCGGCGAAGAGCAGCTGCCCTGGCTTGCCCGCATCGGTATAAAAAGCTATGAAACAGCCATTGCAGTGCCGATGCTCTATCTGGGAGTTGATTACACGCCACCACTCAATTCGCATCACACGCTCGTTACGGTCCCGATGGAAGAGATGAACGACTTCTGGTGGACCGACTACCGCACCGGCGGATTCACGAAGCGCCAGTTCGCCATCGTAAGCTGGACTTCCCAGTCCGATCCGAAACTTGCCCCTAAAGGAAAGCATGTTCTTATCCTGACTCTCCCGCCTTCGCTGAGAACATGCGGGAACAGGTCATGGGACGATGCCAAACCGGAAATGATAGAAAAATACATTGATTATTATTCAAAGCGTGCCATACCAGGACTGAAGGAGCATGTGGAAGTGGCCGAACTGGCAACACCTCTCGACTTCGAGCGCAGGCTCGGATTGCCTGATGGAGCAATTTACGCCCTCAGGCAGGACATGATGAATGAAACGTTGCTGCGTCCGGCTGCGAAATCGAAATCTCTCGAAGGGCTTTATCTGGTCGGCGCATCCACGCATCCCGGAGGCGGAGTCCCTACGACTATCGCTTCAGGAATAATCGCTACCGATCTGATTGAAAAATATGAGAAATAATAGTGGTGAGTGGTCAGTGATGAGTTAAAATCTAAAAAGCAACTATATTAAAAAGGAGATAGCAGATGAAAAAGATATTATGTGTGGGAATTATGGGTGCAGGAGTTTACGTATACTCGACCCTCACGGAATCCAAGAAACGCTTTTTAAAGGATCTCGCAAAACAGGTGCCGTATCTCATTCCCCGCTACTTCGTATAAGGCTGGCCCTCTATGGCTGACTATGATGTAATCGTAATAGGTGCAGGAAACGGCGGCGTATCTTCAGGGGCGTTGCTTGCGAAGCAGGGCAGAAAGGTTCTGGTCCTGGAGCAGAGCAGGAGTATTGGCGGCTGCTGCTCCTCATTCAGTAAGGACGGCTATACCTTTGACGTGGGCGCATCGATTGTCGAGGTCATAAAGCCCATTGAACTTGCCTTTGCAAAGCTCGGCACGACATTTCAAAGAGAGGTCGATCTCATAGAATGCGACCCCGTGATGACCATCATTGACCGTGACGGCAGAAGGATCACCTATCCCCGCTCAATCGATAAAACGGCCGATGCCATCTCGGCGGTTTCTCCCTCTGACGGCAGACGCTGGCGCCAGTTCGTGAGGCTGATGAGCGAATTCACCGATGTGGCGCTCAATGCATTCTTTACAGAGCCTGCCGACTCGCTCTCCGACATGGCAAAGATGTTCGCCAAGGACCCGAGGTTCTTCAAATTCATTCCCCTGTTTATGAAAAGTTATCAGGACATCATGGAGAAATATTTCAAGGATGAGAAGATCCTGAAGACAATGGGATATCAGTCGCTTTATTTCGGCCACCCGCCTGCCATGATACCGGGCATGTTCGCACTTATCCCCTATACCGAGCATATGGGCGTCTATTATCCAAGGGGCGGCATGATACAGATACCCGAAGCCTTCAGGCGCTGCGGCGAAAAGCTGGGTATGGAGGTAAGGTTAAATACGCTCGTCAGAAAAGTTATTGTGAAGAACGGAAAAGTCGAAGGCGTAAGGCTTTCCGACGGGACCGAAATCACATCAACCCTTGTGGTTTCAAACATCAATGCCAAAACGCTTTACCTCGATCTGATCGGCGAAGAGCTCCTGCCGGGCCTGGTGAGAAAGGGTATTAAGAGCTATAAATATTCAAAGGGCGTACCCATGATATACGTGGGGCTGGATTACAAACCGCCGCTTGATTCCCATCACAGCCTCATCGCAGTGACACCGCAGGGCGTAAATGACTACTGGTTCAACAACGTTGAAAAAGGTATCCTGCCTGAAAACAATTTCGGGCTTATCTGCTGGCCGACGCATGCGGACAAGTCCCTTGCACCTGAGGGCCATCATGTGCTGAACCTCATCCCCGAAGGGTTTTACCACCTTGACGGCACGAACTGGGATGAGGAAAAGCCGCGCTTTGTCGAACGCACGCTTAAGGCGCTGGATAAATTCGCCATCCCGGGGCTGATGGATCATATAAAGGTGCTTGAATGCACGTCGCCTCTTGATTTCGAGCGCAAGCTGCTTTTGCCTGAAGGCTCGATCTATGCGCTTCAGCAGGATCTGCCGGCGGCCGCGGCGTTCAGGCCCAATGCCCGTTCCAGGGCGATTAAGGGGCTTTACCTGACAGGCTCGTCAGCGCATCCCGGAGGCGGTGTTCCAACGACAATCGCTTCGGGTTATATTGCATCTAATCTGATAGAGAAATACGAACAGTAAGGAAAACAATGAAAGAACTTTTAGGACCACTCAAGACAGAAAGCCTCAAAGAGGTATTCATTTCACGCTTCGAGGGGCTTATACTCTCAGGCAGATTGTCCATGGGACAAAAGCTCCCTTCCGAAAGGGAGCTTGCGCTTCAGCTCGGTGTAAGCCGCCCTGTGGTGCACGAGGGACTTGTCGACCTGGCGACTAAAGGCCTCGTATCGATGAAGCCCAGGGTAGGCGCCGTTGTTAACGATTTTAGGCGCGAAGGCTCCATCACACTTCTCAATTCACTGCTTAACTATCACCAGGGAAGGATAAGCCCCGAGATACTTGAGGGCATGATAGAGATGCGCAAGCTCATAGAAATGGAAACTGCAAGGCTTGCGGCCATCAACCGTACTGATGAACAGTTTGAAGAGTTGACAGTACATGTTAGCGATGAGTTGCGTATAAAGCATAAAGATATCAATGCGTTGACCGAAGCCGACTTCAGATTTCACCATCTGATAGCATTAGCCTCCTCAAACGTGATATATCCACTGTTCCTCAACTCGCTCAAAGAGGTCTATACAAACCTTTCCGGCGTATTTTTCGGGGACGGCAGCGTGGTTGAGGTTGTTTTCGATCTGCATGTCCGGATGCTGAAGGCCATCGGGAAAAAAGATGCAGACGCAGCGGTCAAGTTAATGAAGCGCATTCTCGATCATGGAGAGGATCGGCTTAAGGCCGCCCTGAAATAATTTAAAAACATTACGAAAAGGTCAGCTGATTGAAGGGAAAGCAAAACGATATTAAACATTATGCATACAGGGCGTAAGAACAAGGCAGACCGGGGAGCGACGAAGCAGAGGAATGAGGCGTACTTTAAGCGTACGCCGGAATGACGAGGCGAGGAAGCGACAAAGGTATGCAAAGTTATGACGCCCTGTAAAAGGAACAAGGAGGTAGTTATGGCAAGTGCAGCTGTACAGACAAAATACCGCATAAAGGAGCCCAGAGGATTATCTCCCCGCATTGCCTGGCTGAGGGATTATTTCTTCAACGGCGTAAACAGGGCCTGGAACAACGAGTACACGGCATGGACCACGGGTGAGCCGTGGGACCTTCAGTATAATGAGCTCACCTATTACATAGTCCCCGAGACTTTTCCGTTCCTTCAGACCTTCAGGGCCTCATACAACCAGGTCGCAAGGAAGGTGGCGCTGCCGAACGATTTCTGGAAAATGAGCCTGCCCGAACGCAGGGCCTGGTTCAACAGGGAAGTTGTCGTGAACTATCTGCCTCAGGAGATTCTGCCCGGCGATCTGCTTGCAGGCTCACGCTTCAACATAATCACATCCATGTGCCTGACTGAAGAGCAGAACAAGGCGCGCGACAAAAAAATATTCGGCAAAAACGGCGCCCGCGCCCGCATGAAATGGTTCCACGACCACGGCTACGGCAACGCCGGCGCAACATCGGGACATCTTATCCCCGGTTACGAGCGTCTCCTTAAAATCGGATGGAAAGGCGTCAATGCGGAATTGAAAACAAAATACGAAGAGCTTCCGGCAACAGACAAAAAAGGCAAAAAAGGCGCACAGTTGAGGGCCATGATCACCGCTTCCACAATGGCGCGCGACCTGGCAGCGAAATATTCCGAACTCTGCACGAAGCTTGCCGCCGCTGAAAAGGACTTTAAGCGCAAGAAAGAACTCAACATCATGGCGCAGAATCTCAAAATAGTTCCATGGGAACCGCCTCAGGATTTCTGGCAGGCCATGATGGCGCTGTGGCTCAACCACATGCTTGTAATGAGCGACGAAAACTATCCCGGCCCGGGCGTCTCCTTCGGGAACCTCGACAGGATACTGGCCCCCTTCTGGGAAAAATCGATCGAAAAGGGCATGGACCGCGAATTCGGCAAGGAGATCATGAAGTGCATGTGGGTGCACGCCAACACAGCCTATGACGGCATGATACGCACCGGCGGCAACCAGGGTATAACCGCAGGCTTCGGCCAGCTTCTTACCCTTTCAGGCATAGGCCCTGACGGCCGTGATATGACCAGCGACATCACATGGGCCATACTCGAAGTTATAGACGAAATGACTCCAATACTGGAACCAAAGCCCAATGTCAGACTGCACAAAAACACCCCTGAACAACTTCTGGACAGGGTGGTCGACATGATTGAGACAAGCCAGGGCGCTCCGTTCCTGCTCAATTTTGATGAGAGGTCCATGGCAGGCATGATGCTCGAAGGCAAAAAGGCAGGCATAACCCACCTCATCAACGAGACCAACGTAAACGAATATGCGCCGGTCGGCTGCCTGGAAAACACCATGGTAGGTAATGACCGCTCCGGCACTGTCGACAACAACCTCAACCTCCTGAAGGCTGTGGAGCTTACCTTTACGGGCGGCAAAGACCTGCTCCAGTTCACCGACCCGATCACCATGATACCTCAGCCCATTACGCAGGACGGCCCCGAGACTCCCGATCCCCGCACGTTCAGGACATTCGACGAGTTCTGGGACGCATTCGTCATCCAGATGAAATACATAATCGCCAAATGCGTTGAGACATACGAACTTTCCGAAGAACTTCGTGCACAGTACAACCCCACCCCGTACCTTTCCTGTCTGGTGAAAGGCTGCGCGGAAAAGGGCCTCGATGTGACACAGGGCGGCGCTGAGATCGGTTTCACCACGCTCGAAGCCGTAACCTATGCAACGACCGTCGATTCGCTGCTCGCAGTTAAATACCTCGTTTTCGACAAGAAGGAATGCACCATGGACGAACTCATCATGGCGCTCAAGGACAACTGGGCAGGCCATGAGGTGCTCCAGGCCAAGGCAAAATTCAAGGCGCCAAAATACGGACGCGACGACGACGAGGCCGATGCCCTGGCCAAAAAAGTCATGGACCTCTGGTGCGGCGAAACCTGGAAATATAAAACCGCTTCGACCAATCGCCAGTTCCGCCCCGGCATGCTCAGCTGGAACTACTGGGTGGGCGACGGCTATGTCATGGCTGCAAGCGCGGACGGCAGGCCCAAGGGCCAGTTCCTTTCCAACGCCATCTGCCCGTCAAACGGCGCGGATACAAAGGGCCCAACTTCTAACACAAATTCGGTCGGCAAGGCGCTCGGAGGCAAATCAGCTGAAGGTGACTGGGAAGACTACCTGAACGCACTTCCCAACGGCGCGAGCCACACGATCACGTTCAACCCGTCCGTTCTCAAGGACCCGGAACACAAGGCCAAGTTCAAGGCATTTTTGAGGGCCTATGCAGAAAACGGCGGAACTGCGCTACAGATAAACATGCTTGACCCTGACATGCTCAAGGACGCACAGAAACACCCGCAGGACTACCGCCATCTGCTCGTGCGCGTGACCGGCTACAACGCATACTTTACCAGCATCGGCCGCGAACTGCAGAACGAGGTCATCGAACGCCTCAGCCACTGCAGGTTCTAGGGATATAATGAAGGACAAAACTCCACCTTCCCCAACCCCCTCCTTTCCAGGAGGGGGCTATATGTTGATAAGAATTCGCACGGCGTGCGAATTCTTATCAACGGACTGCCACCTTGCCCTTGAGGGCAAGAGGGGTGGGAGATGGGGTGTAAGGATTGCATCATGACGAAAGGAACGGTTCTGGAGATTCAGCGCATGTCCACTGAGGACGGGCCCGGAATAAGGACGACGGTATTCATGAAGGGGTGTCCATTGTCGTGCATCTGGTGTCACAATCCGGAGAGCATATCCATGATGCCCCAGGTGCACTGGGTTGGTTCGCGCTGCATTGGCTGCAATATCTGTATAGATTCATGTCCAAACGATGCATTGAAGAAAGGTGCCAAGGGAATCGAGATCGACCGGAACATTTGTAAGGGATGCGGGACCTGCGCCAATGAATGTCCGTCGACGGCCATGGAGCTTCTGGGCCACGAATGGGAGGCGGACAAGCTGGTTGATGAACTTATAAAAGACAGGGCGTTTTTTGAGACCTCGGGCGGCGGAGTGACGATATCCGGCGGAGAGCCTACAATGCAGGCGCAATTTGTGCAGGAAGTGCTCAGGATGCTCAAGGAAAAAGCTATACATACTGCGCTCGACACCTGCGGGTTATGTAAAGAGGAGACGATTGCCGGGCTGCTGCCCTATGCCGACCTGGTCCTCTTTGACCTTAAGGTCATGGATTTGAAACTGCACAGGGAATTTACGGGTGCACCCAATGAAAGGATACTTGAGCGCCTTATTTTTATTAGAGATGTCATGAAGGAAAAGCCCTTGCCAAAAGAGCTCTGGATAAGGACCCCCATTATCCCGGGTGCGACCGACAGCGAGAAAGTGATTAAAGATATAGGACGGTATATAGCGGCAAACATAAAAGATGGTGTCAGACGCTGGGACCTGTGCGCGTTCAACAATCTGTGCAGGGACAAGTATACGAGGCTCGGGCTTACATGGAAGTATCACAATTCCAAGCCGCTTAAAAAAGAGACCATGGAAAGGCTTGCCGAAACGGCAAGGCATTCTGGCGTAAGGCCGGAAATAGTACAATGGAGCGGCGCGACGCGATTAGAAGAAAATGAGTAAAATAAAACAAGTTATAAACTCAGGGCGTCAGAACGATGCAGACCTAGGAGCGACGAAGCGGAAATGCGAGGCATACTTTTGATGTATGTCTCTTCGCTTACAGCTTGAGGAGCGAAACAGGAAGCTCACGATCCTATTTTCGCAGCGTTTTCGCAAGGAGTGACAACGGTATGCGAAGTTATCAAGCCCTGAAGATGGAGGGTAAAATGAATAAGGTGACTGCGTTTACAAAAGAAGATATGAAAGCGTTCGAACCCGAGGCCAAACTTGGCTTCATTGCAACGGTAAACCCCGAGGGCCTGCCGCATATAACGCTTATCACGGCGCTGCGCGCCAAGGACGAAACGCACCTCATGTGGGGTCAGTTCACCGAAGGTTTCTCGAAAAAACATGTGCTCGATAACCCGAAGACCGCATTCGCCATACTCAACCTCGAAAAGAATCTCTGGCGCGGCAAGGCGCTCTATACGCACAATGTGACGGAAGGTGAGGATTATGTCCTTTTCAACAACCAGCCCATGTTCCGCTACAACTCGTATTTCGGCATTCATACCGTACACTACATGGACCTTGTCGAGACAACAGGAAAAGAGCCTCTCAAACTGCCCGCAATAATCGCTTCATCGATGCTCACGCTCGGCAAAAAGGCTTTTGCCTCAACCGGCATAAAAGAGCCGATCATGAAGCCCTTTGCAGTCGGGCTCTTTAACGGCATGCAGACGGTCAAGTTCATATCGTGGGTAGATACCGACGGTTTCCCGAGGCTTACCCCTATCCTGCAGGCTCAGGCCCCTGACAGCAGGAGGCTTGTAATGGTGCCGGTTGCATATGGCGATGAGTTGAAGGAGATTCCCGAAGGCGCGGACGTGGCTGTGTATGGTGCTTCGTTCAATATGGAGACTTGCCTTGTGCGCGGCAAATATCACAGAAAGTCCGGCATAATCCCTATGGTAGAGATAGACCTGAACTGGGTGTATAACTCCATGCCGCCGAATGCGGGGCAGGTGTATCCGGAGTTACCGTTAGTGCCGATAACTCAGTTTTAGTGGTTCCGGTCCGCATTCAAGCCCTGCCATTGTCGGCTGCGTCGGAATGCTCCTCGGAGTACTTAGATGAGTACACCTCGTCGCTTCCTCCTTGCCTCCTAGCAATCATCTCGAATGGAAAGCGGAATTGTTCAGGGCGTGATAACGAAGCAGTATCTAGCTGTTAAGCTATTAGGCTGTTAAGCAGAATCTTTATTGATTTTGATACTATTTGGAAGCTTATTAGCTCATCAGCTTATCGGCTGCTTTATATGCCTCACCTTTTGGTCGTCGCCCCATCTACTTCAGCGTGGCATCGAGGAAACTGAACATTATATCTAAACTCGAATATCCTAAAGAATTGGGATATTCGATTCCGCTGTTAACATCCATCTCTTGTGCCGGACAAGTTGGAGCTGCCATTCCAGGATTCAGGAAGTGTCCCCAGTAGAAAACAATCAGATCGCATATGCCACCCAGGTTTCTGATCGTGGTCATTAGAGTGCGGGATTGTGAAAGGGGCACATAATTATCATAACTGCCATGCATTAGGAGTATCGGTGCACGGCTGGAAGGAAAATTAATTGGGCTGGCTCTGAAATAATCTGGATCATAATCCAGGATTCCATCTTTATTCATATCAATCATTTCATATCGTCCAAGCAGGCCAGTTAGAAAATTAATACAAAGATTATCATTTGATGGTAAAGGATTGGGATCCATAACATCCTCTTTTTCATCAAATGATTGATAACGATACAGCGATTCAAGATTTGTCGGTCCCGCTAATGATATTACTGCGCTGATACGATCATCATGCGCCAGCCAGAGTGAATAGAGGCCTCCTGCTGAGTGTCCGACAACAGCTATTCTATTCATATCAATTTTATACGGGTTGGATTTTGACCAGTTCAAAAACCGTGTTGTATCTTTAACAAGCCATCCAATGGCATTCTGTGAATCAACCAAAGGCTTTGGCCATTTTACAGTAATTCCATCAGGCTCACGCCAATCAATTGCTATGGCGAAATAGCCATGTCCGGCTGCTGCTTCTGCCAAGGTTAACATGGTGTCTTTATTGCTTCCAAAACCATGAATGAATACGATGGCAGGGTATCCGCTTGATGGTTGTATTGTAGCAGGGACTCTATAATACAGTTCTAAATTGTTTTCCTTGTCATATATTGCAGATTTTGAACAACCTGAGATTATCAAGAAATAAGACAGAAACACGAAAAATAAAGACAAAGGTTTATTCATTGTTCACTCCTCAAACATAATTAATGATCTCATGGGTACAGGATCTGGAAGATTTCAGTTCTTTAAAATTTATAAAAAATTTCTATAAATTATATGCTTGAATTGATTTCTTGTCCATTGCTATTCGTAGACAATATTTTATTTAAGCATCAACGTTTCCTAAAGTTTCTGGTCCCCAGATATTTCTTAGAGGTCAGACTATTTGGGGTTCAGTACAGGGTGTGATAATTTTACCTCACTCTGATTTCAAAATAAACACTTTGTCTCGATGCAAGATCAAACCATTTTCTTTCGGTTGGCATGATATTATTCGAAAGTTTCTGAATTTCTTCAGAGGGATTTTCACTTTTAAACGATTGATAAAAGACATGAAAAGACACCTGCATTGACAGGGGTTTCTTAAAGGGAGTATTTATATTGATAAAATGAAATTTTTCTTTGGCATATCTTTTGCTTCGTTTCTTAGCACCATGCATTCTTTCTGAGTAAATACTTGCTCTATTGTGCAACCTTTGAATTCAGATGCTTTTATAAAAAACAATAAAACAAAATAGTTAGCTTGACTAACAGGAGGTAGAGGAATGAACAGTCATATCTGGCACACAACAAAAAAGGATATTTTTAAGTGGATCGCATTATTTTGCCTGTTCCTGACGCCAATAATGAACGGCTGCGGTGGCGGTGGTGGAGGCGCTGGAGACGGCACAGGCTCAGTTGAGGAAGGAACCGGAGAAGTCGCCATCAGTCTTACTGATGCGCCTTCGGATTTTGCAAGTTATACTGTAGATGTTGTCTCGATAAGCCTTAAAAAGCTAAACGGCGCAGAAGTCGAAACACTGCCGCTTACCCAGCGGGTAGATTTCAGCCAGTATACCGAAATGACAGAGTTTGTAACTGCCTGTACAATCCCATTAGGGGTATATACCGAGGCCACTCTTACGCTGGATTATACAAGTGCTGACATCAGGGTTGAAGACAATTCAGGGAATATCCAGAAGGTCTCACAGCAAAACATAATAATCCTGGATGAAGAGGAAAAGATTGTCACTGACAAATCCCGAGTAAGGGTATCTGTAAACCTGGGTATTCAGGCTCTTACCATAGTTCCTGGTGTAGCTTCACATCTTGCCCTGGATTTCAACCTAAAGGCAACCAACATCGTCGATTTCAGCGGCAATACTCCGCTTCTGACAGTTAGTCCGATGCTGCTGGCCGATCTCGAACCCCAGGATAAAACCCACCGTGTCAGAGGCATGCTCTCTACTGTAAACCAGCAGAGGAGTCTCTTTGATGTCGTGGTTATGCCCTTTGTTAACAATCTCTCGGGAGGTCAGGAACATTTCGGGACTCTAAGGGTGCTTACCGATGAAAGCACAGTTTATATGATAGATGATACCCAGTACCAGGGCAGCCAGGGCCTTTCAGAACTGGCCAAGCTTCCACCAGATGACAACATCCCTTTGATGGTGCTGGGCAAGTTCAAAACACGCCCCAACCGCCTTGAAGCGCAGGAAGTTTATGTGGGTTCAAGCGTTCCGGGATCAGGCACTCATATTGTTAACGGCAATGTTATTTCTCGAGATCAAGATGATGTCATAACCATCAAGGGTGCAAGTTTTGTGAATTCCTCAGGAAGGCTGATATTCTGTAAAACTGCATCAGTAAAACTCAATGGAAATACTAGAGTCAGCAGGCAGTTTTCTAAAGATGCATTTTCCAAAGATGACATATCCATTGGCCAGCGCATTGTGTTGTTCGGGAGTGACGCAGTTATAAATGAATCTACGGGAGAGCTCAACATGACAGCAAACGGCGCACGCATGCTGATTACGCATTTAAGGGGCAAGGTTAAGAGCATATCGAGCGGTTTGATGGTTGTTGAATTAAGCTCCATAGATGGCAGAAAGCCATCTTCGTTTGATTTTACAGGAACATCCGCAGACCCGGCAAATTATGTAATTAATACGAGCGGGCTTAGTCTTTTGAACATAAAAAAAGACACACGAGTAAAGGTATGGGGATTTGTCAGTCAGTTTGGGCCAACAACCCGTGATTTCAGGGCGCAAACTGTCATAAACATCTCCACAGTGATTGGCCTGATGCATGTCAACTGGAATCCGGCTGATTACAAAGCTTTCAGTGAAATATCTGATCAGCGACTGATTCTCGATATCGATAACAATAACATCGGGAAATTCCATTTCCTGCTGCGTGCCGGCATGGTGGATGACGTTGTGACAGACTTCAAAGATCTCCAGGTTACCATCAAAGCGCAGGACAAAGGCTCAGCTTTCTTCTGTATTACTCAAGGCCTTTATTTCAGAGCTTATACAGACTTCTCCAATTTTTCGAGTGCCCTTGATGATTTCATTCTTAAAGGCGGGGATGTGCGCTATATAACAGCAATCGGGGTGTTTAATGATGATAGTGCGACAATGAATGCCGGATATCTCGTCGTACGCTTTCCAGTATTGTAAACCCGAACAGGGACGGCATGTAAATGCCGTCCCTGTCATTAAGAACGGCGGTGTCAAAATCAAACGACGTTGTCAGGCCTTTTACCTTGGCAAATTTATTTAATTGTCTCTTTTTAGGGCCTGTAACAGCAGAGATCATTGAGATTATACCGATACCAAGTGTCTGATTGGAATATTAATTTTTAAGAAGAAACAAGCACTGATCTGATTGTTCAATCAAAGTACCTACTATTTTTACTACGTTGTGTTTTTACAGCAAACTCACTGCAGTTTTCTTAAATACTTTTTATTAGTAATACAGACCTGAAACCCTGCTGTAATTATCCGTTGAAGGCAAAGTTCAAGTATGTCATCTCCTCTGGCAGTATACCAAGTGATACCCCCTGAAGTGGATCCATTAACAAGATCAGGAATGTTTGATGAATTCTTGTGTCGTGATATTTCCGGCTGTGAATTCAAACACCGGTAAAGAGACTGATTGTCTATGGGTGTTAAACGCCTGTATGCAATGATCATTGGAGATATGACAGACGATGGGTGCCTGTTTTATGCGAAACGATTTAGCTTCTGTGAAGGACCGGTCTCGACATCTTTTTTGTTTGATTATCCCATGGCGACGTTATGCTTTTGGATAATTGCTTTTCTTTTTTATTTCAAATAAATAATTGCCATTCATCATTTTAATTTGATATATTAATAGGAGTTCTACAGCCCATGGATCCCTGAATCATATTTTAATGCAGAGATCCGGGATTATTGCAGTCCGGATCGGATTGAAGACAATAACATCAAATTGTATGTAAGATGTATATAATAAGATTTTATTGAAAAGGAGGAACTTGATGGAGGAGAAAAGGAAATATCCCAGACGCAAACTCGGCTGTCCGGCATTGTTCAAGGGATGCACCGAAGCGCCTGAGAATGTCCGCATCCGTGATATAAGCAGGGGCGGCCTTTTCATCGAAACATTGAACCCCGCAGACCACGGTGAGACTGTCCACCTGCATATTGATAGATATCATATGGGAATGGAAATGGGAATAATGGGCACCGTGGTCAGACCCGTACCCGAATACGGTATGGGTATACAGATATTCTCCACTACCAATGACGACTTTCTGAGGGATTGGCTCTCCAGATAAAGAACTCTCGCTTCTGCCGGGCCTGCAACTCGCCCTTTACTTCTGCGGTTCAATGCTCTTTCAGTGACCGCCTGGAAATATCCGCCTGTCGCAGAATGGCCACCCTTCCAGATACGCCCAGCTTCCTGCCGATTTTCTCCAGATGCTTCTTGACAGTGATCTCTTGTATCCCGAGCGATGATGCTATCTGATTGTTCGTGTATCCGAGAGGCAAGAATGAAACTATTTGCACCTCACGTTCCGTGAAGCCATATTTTTTTAAATCAGTGAAGGGATCTGGTTCATGCTGCTTGAAGTTCACCATAACCAAACCTTGAACCGAACAGGCGCTGTATGAAAGGCCTAATGCTTCAAAGACCGTACTTTCGGGGCTGGGCCTAACATTGACCTTTCCTTCACCTTTGATAAGCCTTGCATGAGCTATCCATTCTCTGAGCTGCGGGATTATTGTATCCCTCCAATGAGTTCCACAGAGTGCCTCAAGCAGGCTGACAGCTTCCCCTGTCCATATGATATCGCACAGGTTCCTGTCAAAGAGCGCCGCGCTAACGCGGCCCTTATCCAGAAGGTTCCAGCAGCCGGCCTCCTTTAAAGTGTTTTCCTGCATACAGGCCAGTGAGAACGCCCAGGAGACGAAGATTGGTGACAGCCCCTGGAAGAAAGCCACGTCTTCATCTGTAAAGGGTTTCTCCGGATCGTTACGGTAGATCCCGATGTATATTATGTGCTCACCGGTTCTCGCCACAGGCATGTGCAGATCATAGTATGCGCCCGTGGCCTCCTCCATGACGGTCTTCATAAGGATATCCTGATCGTTGGCGAAATCTATGAGATCATGTGATCGGAAGGCCTCACCCAGCTCACCTCTCGCTATTACCTGTCTCCATCTGACCTGAGGTCTTATGGATAGATGCAGCTTCTCCCAATCGCATTTGCAGCCGGTGCTGAAATAAACCTTCTCCATGTCGTTAGCCGCGTTTGCGAAGAAAACAGCTGTCCAGTCGATACTGATGTAGTCTGCCAATGTGTATTTAATAAGTTCCGGGGCGTTCTCGAAATCCTCAAGGGTTGATAATCTCCTGTTGAGTGTCTGAACGGCTTTTTGGAATGCATCATTCTCAAGGAGGAATTCCATGCGATCTTTGTCCATTATGTTGGCAATGATCGGTTTGGGATTCGAGCAGGATGGCCACTCGGGAATCTCATCCCAGAGCTTGATTGCCTTGGAAAGTATCTCGGTACGGCCCATGGCATGCAGCTTTTCTCCTATCCTTATTAGATGCTTCCGCACAGTGACCATTTTGATGCCAAGCAAGTCTGCCATCTGGGTTGTTGTCTTCCCGGCATACAGGCTCTCCAGGACTTCTATCTCTCTTTTTGAAAGGCCGATGGCTGAAAGCGATGCAAAGTCGCCCGACTCCCTGCGAAGATTGAGTGCTAAGAGGAAGACCCTTTCCCCGGAAGTGTCTTCGAAAGGATAGGCACAGCAGGTGACAGTGCCGGAGAGAGAGTCGAAAACACTGTTCTTTTCCCCGCAACCGAGAGGACCCGGGTCTGTCAGCCCGCTTCCTTCGAGCCAGGACCTGAGGGAGGCTGGAAGGGACTCCACAGTCTCGCTGCCGAAATGTTTGACGAGAAAGTCATTTGTCTGAACAGAAAGGGCAACAACCTTGAGGCTGCTGTCCAGCATAATGTAGTGGCAGGCCGTTTTTTCTTTTGAAGAGGATAGGAGCAGATCGCCCGAAGCAGAAATCCAGGCAGAGAGGAGAGATCTTCCACTAAGGGTAAGGGGTGGTGCGATGGTACTGAGCGCTTCTGCATCAACGCTTTCGAATGGCCCGCATCTTCTGAACAGGCCCAGGTGAAGCCTGTAGCCCATTCTTGCGGCAAGGACCAGGTGGATGGAGTGGTTCATTCCGCTGTGAAGCTTTATCTGTTCCAGCGCATTCTCGTCGCCTTCACAGCCGGGGCCTTTCATGTCCTGGCTTAAGAAGATGTCGCCGGGCTGTCCTTTGTAAAGGATTGAGGAGTGCATGTCGCCTGGTGTGATGTTAGGAAATATCCTGTCCCAAGGCAGCGGCAGATCTCCACTGCGGAGCAAAGTAGGCGAAGAGTCGTTAGCTCCCGAGAAGAAGACGCAGAGGATATCGAAATTGATGAGCCTCCTGATGGGTTTTGCCGCCCGTTCGGGATAATCCGCAAGCTCGGTGGCGGCTGCCAGTTCCCTGTGGAGGTGAAGGATAATGTCGGCCGTCACTGGGCTTTTTTTCGGCGCTTCCCTTGGAGTCTTCATGAAAACCCCCTTTTTCATAGGAAATGACATCCCATATCCTTACTATAATTATTAAATATATTAACATATTCACTATTATGTTTGTATAATTAATAATATTACATATCACAACTATCTAAAATGAACCGAACTAACAGTTAGTTGAAAGAATAAATCTGAATTTATGGTTATTGATTTTGGTTTTGGATATCGAAAGAATGAATGGTGTCACCCATTAAAAGCTGCTTTATATGGGTGACACTGCCGGTCTTGACTGGCGTTTCAATTGGAGTCGTTCGTCTTTTTCTTTATAATATTTTATTGCATACCAATATAAAATTACGGCTTGTATCATCACTATCTGTAAATGTCAGTTGCATCGTCCAACCCAGGAAATTGATTTTAACGTTCATGTCTTTTTGTCCCACACCGGGAAATCCCCAGATTCCGAATTCGCGGTATTCCCAGTCACACGAGCCATCTTCACATGTGCATTTTTCTAGAGAGTTCAGCACTTCATTATAAGATTCGATGTCAGCAATAAGAAAACCATATTGTCGATTGGTGAATTTTTTTCCCTGTATACGTACTACATCGCCGGATGTAAAAATATCATCGGGGTCAACTCTGATATAGGAACCACCAAAAGTACTAGTGTTCTCTTCCTTGAATCTCTGGCTAATCCATTCTCCACCACTGTAAGTATAAACTTCAGATACATCATAATCACCATAGTAGCTCTTATCAAGTCTATCAGCAGATTTCCAACAATCGTTACAATTACTTCCCATGAAAAGAGCGCATATCGGTAACAGCATCAATACAAAACCCAGGTGTTTAATTGTAATACTCTTCATTTATAATACCCCCTTGTTTTATATAATTTATAGATTTATCGAACTTCAAAAAATATGCAACAGTTATGCCTTGTGTGTTTGAAATATATCAGGTTACTTTTTTGAATAATTTATCTGTATATTTGCGAATGATATCGTAATGTTAGAACATTTATGACTTTGTCTCTGAATAAACAGAAATAGTTTTTAATGATTTCTCTATTCTTTCAAAATATAATCGACTTTTAACTTATGAAATATATTTCCATTTTTTGCGAATTTATTACTACAGAGATAATTCAACCAATGCTCTGAAGAAAAAGCATATCCGGATTATCTTAAGAGTTTTGTCCTACGCCTTAATGTCGAATCGCGATAGGGTACTTTCTCCTGCTGCATGGCTTTAACATGAAAGAAGGCAGTGCCAATATGATCGTTTCATACACTCGCGTTGTTATTATTCAGATATATTCAGAAATGATGGTTATATGAAGATCATGGATCAAGTTGCGACATTATTTATTACGATAATTGTCAATCGGAGCATAAAATGTTATTTGTTAAAAGACGTTTTTTTTGAAGTTGGTTTTCTGAAGGGAGGTTATCTTATGCGAAAAAGATTCTATGTTTTTCTGTCATTTGCGGTCTTTGCTCTGGTACTGTTTTTCTCAGGATGCTCGTCATCGGATACCACGGACAGCCCCCAGGCCCAGGGGGCAATGGACGAAACCACTGATACCGGCAATAAGGATATCAGCGGCGTTTTCGCGAACCAGGGCATCGAGTTTATCACCAGCAAAACCGTTCAGGACCCGAAAACAGGTAAGGAGTACACCGGGTATCTGGGGAAGTACACCGGAAAGACCTCGTGCGGATGTTACCATGGGTATGCCACTCCCAAAGCTGGAAACATTGATGCCGACGGCTACCCGATTAATTACTCGGACAAAAGCAAGTGGAACTGCCTGAATAAAGTGCGTGACAGTAAGGGTAATGTCACCATGGTGGACGCATGGGTAACGGATAACCCGAAGTATTGTCTTGTCCTGAGCGGGACCCCCTACACCATGGGATATCAGGAAGGGTTCCTGCGTCCGGAGGGGACCCTGGCCATGACATCCGCTTTTCTCAAGGAAGCCCTGTTTTCTCAGTTCGGGCTGCTGGGGATCTCAATCGATACCACTGAGCCTGTTACGGATGATATCTTCGCCTGGTTCTGGAAGAATCTTGAGAAAATGGTTCTGGCGGAGAAGGCCCGTACCGATCAGGCAATTGCCGGAAAACACTACGATCCGAGCGCCATACCGCCCAGTGTACTGGATGAGGTCCAGGGGATCGCGGATGGGGCTACCGCCGGTTTGAAGGCTATAGGCCGCACAGAAAAAGTAGCTTTTAATGAAGTTTTCGCCATCAGTGAAGGGATAGATGCCCTATTTGCCTTTGTTCTCAAATATATCTACAACCCGTCCCTGGATACCGAAACGCTGCAGCAGGTAGCCGATCTGCTGAAAATACTTCTCAAGAACGGCGGTACACTGCTTGCCAACGGTAATTTCGGCACTGATGAGATACAAGTCACTCCTGATCTTAAGGTTCTCTTCCCCAAGCGGCAGGCCGATCCTCTGATACGTTTCGGCTGCAACGGCTTCATGGTGACAGGCGACCTCACCGAAGGCGGCAAAACCTACCACGGCCGCGATTTCATGTTCACCACCGGCGGGGTCTTCCAGGACGAGTCTGCCATGGTGATCTACCTGCCGGTGAGCGGATATCCCTTTGTCACGGTAAACTCCCCGGGTTTTGTAGGGCAGATGGTGGGGATGAACAGCCAGGGTGTTTCGGTTGGTGTGGACATCTCCCTCTCCGGTGCTGTTTCCAAGGAGCCTGGCGTGGGCTGCCTGATCATCAACCGCGAGCTTCTCAACAGCTGCGCCACGATCGATGAGGCTGTGGAGCGTTTCAGGCAGTTCAAACGCGGAGTGCCGTGGGATTATATGGTGGCTGACGATATGCCAAGCGCACAGTACGGCAACTCAGTGGTGTTCGAGGCAGTCATGAGCGATCCGGCCTGCAATGGCTATGATCAACTGCCCTTTCTGCTGCGGGCAAAAATCCAGCCATATATCAAGGCCCTGAAAGATTCCGAAGACCAGAACAGCGATGACTTTAACGCCGACGGCAGCATTCGCAGCGGAACCATGCTGCGAGGTGCAAAATGGGTCTTTCCTGATGCTTTCAAACAGACCATCGATGTGGCCAAAACGCCGGACCTTTCCAATCAGGAAAGCTATATGAAATGGTATGGCGAGGGCGGCGGACCGAATGGCAGTGAATATACATTCCCGGATCAGTTCGAGTCGGACGATGATATCCTTGTTGTGACCAATGAATTTCTGATCCCTCGAATGCGCATATCCCAGTTCGAATCGATAGTTCAGATGGGGTATGTTGCAGGCGCTCTTCCTGAAATGGTCTGGCGCTACCAGTACTGTCTGCAGCTCATCCTGGATCAGAAAAGCTCAGGCAACAAGATCGACTTCTTCGGCCCAGGCGATTATCCGGCCATAGGGACTGCCGGCTGGATAATCGACTTTTTGAATCCCAACGATGTCTTCAGCCCCGATAAGCCGCATGCGTGCTCATTGGCACCTGACGGCTTCAAGTTCAAGCCTTCTGTGAAGCAGAATGACTTCTATGTCCCGCGTTTCCGCGATGTCGATGGTCTGCATGCCATCATGAACAATACGGATAAGGTCATAAAAGTCCTCTATGGATATCTTCCCGATCCATGGGTGGGGGCTGACCTTAAGCAGTTTATCACCTGGTACTACGGGAAATAGTGAATCAGAAAGATTTGCAGCTGCAGGCCCGGGGAACTGGTTTCCCGGGCCTTATGTAAATCATCGGACAAGATGGTTGACCGGGTTCTGTAACTGCCGGGGGAGGGATAACTTCACCGCTGTTGATCGATTTCATTTTTTAATTATCATCATCTTATCGGCGCCTTTTAAAAACATGTATTCAATGGGACGAAGCTCAAAAGAAACTCCGGCGAAAACAGGGTCTTTCATAATCCGCCCGACAAATTCCGATGTCTTGAAATTAAAGTTTATGAGCGGGTAAATTCTGACTTCTTTTGATGTAACACGCAGAATCTCCTTAATGATGCTGACGTGAGTATCATAGCTGATATGGTTGTCATAAATAAACAGGAGGTGAGAAACCAACGATGTAGTGAAATTATCCCGTACTATAAATGGCGTATACGGGAATTGCGCATCAAGATAGCGCCAGCGGTTTTCCTTGAAATCATCCAGAAACATTCTGTAGGAAGTTTGTCTTGAGTGTCTTAAATGATCAAAATCCTCTATCGGTTTGCCCCAGTTGATCATATGCGAAGTTTTTTCCAGATTTCTTATCGTGTATTCAATATCTTCCTCGCATTTCCTTTTAAGCTTGTAATGATCGAATGCATAGATCGGATCAACCGACATGACCTCAAACCCGCGCTCAACAGCTTCATATGTAAACGAACTTACACCGCCACCGACATCAAGGATTTTTTCATAAGGGGGATCAAGCTCATCCAGAAGGAAAAAGCTGTTGTATTCGAAAAACCTTCTCCCGATGGTTACGATGTGGTCAAGCTTAAGATAGTCCAGCGGCTGAGGTTCAAGGTTAAGGCCTTCGAAAATATCATGGACTTCGTTTGTTTTCTTTTTGTTTTCAGCCACTGGCCTGGGGTGAAATGGCCAGAATCTGTGCAGGGATTTTATACTCATCAATCAACCTCTGTTCAAATATTGAACATATTTTATCTGATGCAGTAAAGGGAATTTAACAGGACAGTGATAATCCCTATTATTGCAAATATGTATATGGTTTTTAATATTGCCGGATATAAAGGATGCATCTTCATTTCAGTTGCTGGTTACAAAAGTTTGTCCATCATACAGGGTATCTAAAAAAATTATTTATGACGAACCCTGTTTTCTCCGATAATAATAGCGATGTTAGTTGATATAAAAACCCTATTCATAGTGCAGACGGCTGTTTTCATTTTTCTGGGCTGTTTGATGTCCATGTTCTGGCTGGCGCAGAAAACCTATAAAGGTTTTGTCGACTGGATATTTACGGTCATCCTGGCCGCGGTTTTTTGTATACTGTACATTCTGAGGGGGGTCATCCCGGATGTCGCCGGCATTATCATAGCCAATGCTGGTATTGCCGGAATTCTGATATTCAGGCTTAGGGGGACAAAAAGATTTTTTAGCCGTCCCGATCTCAATCTCGCGTATTGGCTTATTCCCATCGTTGTGCTGATTGCCCAGTCGTACTTCTACTTTATCGATGACAAACCGGCGATACGATCACTGTTTGTTACGGTTGCTATTGTTGGTATGATGGCGGCAATCGCCAGAGAATTTTTCATAAACCTGAACCAGGACAGCAAGTATTTCAATATAACTATCTCAATACTGTTTTTGCTCTATGGCTGCCTCTTTCTGTGGCGCGGTATAAGTGTCCTCCCATTGAAGAATTATTCCCTTTTTTCCTACACGATCGTACAGTCCGTTTTCTTCATTGCAGTCCCTCTTTTCGAGATCGGCGTAAATGTCATCTTCATGATGCTAAACTCTCAGCGAACACAGAATAATCTCAACAGGGTTCAGGAAAATTTGAGCCATACAATCAATAACCTCAATAAAAAGCAGGAAAGCCTTGGTTATACGATAAGTGATCTTCAAAGGTTCCTCGATGAAAAAGAAAAGTCTGAAATGGCATTAAAGGAGAGCGAAGAGCGCTATAGAAATCTTATCGACCTGTCTCCTGACGGAATCGTAGTACAGAGAGACGGAAAGATATTGTTCATCAACCCGGCAGCATTGAGACTCTTCGGTGCGGGTGATGCCGGTGATCATATCGGCAGGGACATTCTCGATTATATCCATAAAGATAATCATGAAGCGGTCATAAAGAGGGTAAAGGACTTTCAGCATGGGAATGTGATGCCTCCTTTGGAAGTCAAATGTGTTGGAGTTAACGGGAATGTAGTTAATGTTGATGTTTCAATGGGAAGGTTGACCTTCCACGGGAAACCGGCTGTAGTTAATATCCTGCATGACATCTCAGAGAGAAAAATGGCTGAGATTGAGCGGCGTAAGATTGATGAGCAGCTGCAGCAGGTACAGAAACTTGAAAGTCTTGGAGTTCTTGCCGGAGGCATTGCCCACGATTTCAACAATCTTTTGATGGCTATTGTCGGTAATATAGATCTGGCGCTGATGAAAATTCCCGCAGATTCTGACTCGGTAAAAAACCTTCTATCGGCTCAGAAAGCCTGTATGACTGCAAGTGACCTTTGCTCTCAGATGCTTTCCTATGCGGGGAAAGGCAGAATCGCAGTCAAACATATCAATATCAACAGCCTGATAAACGATATGAAAAACATGATTTCAGTATCCATTTCCAAACGTGCAACCATACATTATTCATTGATGTCCGATCTCCCGGATATCGAGGCCGATGCGCCACAGATGAACCAGGTGATAATGAATCTTCTCATAAATGCATCAGAGGCCATAGGCGACAGCAACGGTTCAATATGGTTGAGAACCGGTTTTATTAATGGAAGGGACATAACCAAATCAGACCTGATAATGAGTGAAAACATAACTGAAGTTGATTATGTGTTCCTTGAGGTAACTGATTCGGGCTCTGGAATGGACGCCAGGACAAAAGAAAAAATATTTGAACCTTTCTTCACAACCAAATTCATGGGCAGGGGGTTAGGCCTTTCTGCCATATTGGGTATTGTAAAACGCCAGAACGGGGTAATCAGACTGCAAAGCAAGCCTGGTGAAGGCACATCTTTCTGCCTCTATTTTCCTGCATTAGATCAGGTTTCGCTTGAAGTTATTGCTGAAATCACTGAAAGCGACAATAAATGGCGTGGCAGAGGGACTGTCCTTCTAGTCGATGATGAAGAAAATATCATCGATATAGGTATGAAGTTCCTTGAATCAATCGGATTTGATATCATGACTGCCATGAATGGCTATGACGCCCTTAACATTTACAAGGAAAATACTGAACTGATCAAGCTGGTAATCCTTGACCTTACAATGCCCATAATGAATGGGATTGAGACCGCTGCAGAAATGATGAAGATTAATAGTGATGTAAAAATAATCATATCCAGCGGCTATAGTGAAGATGTTGTGATGAAATCCTTTGAGAAAGGCAGTATCGCCGGTTTCATTCAGAAACCCTATAAATTTCAGAAACTTGTCAATGTAATAAGTTCGATAATACCGGGACAGGATCAAGCCATTCCCTGATTTATCGTGAGAGATGCCATGTTCTCAAGCTTCAGAGAACGATCAAGATGATGCCGCCTTTGTTTCGGTGACGGGTGACTCCTTGTGGCAACGCAGACAGTCTTTATATTTGGGGTGCCTGGTTACTGGCGCTCCCTTAAAACCGCTCTGATGGCAGCTGAGGCAACTTGTGTCCGATTTATTCATGACTGGGTGGCTGACGACAGGGGCCTCTTTGCATGAACTGAACATGAGCAGCATAACCATCATTATTGCCGGTAAAATCTTTTGAGGTTTCATTAAAACATTTCCCCCTTTACAAACCTGGAAGATGCTCTGATCTCACCCTTGTCTGTTGTCATGAAAAAATCTCCGGGGTTCCTTCTGAACCCTGAAAATCCATCTTGAGATATCGAGAAAAAGCCCCATGGGCCTGCCTGCAAAAGCCGAGAGTATCGTTATCGTACCGCAGGCGGTAATCATCTGATTAAGAGTTGCACCGGAGAGTTTTAACACAAAGAGATATTGAGGCACCTGAACAGTCATGAAAGCAAGAATATCAGCAATGAACCTGTAAAACAGGCCCTTTTCGTCTGCCCTGAAAAATCTGATGTATTTATCCCGGATCAACCCGTAAGGCCATGCGAGTATGATGATGACCGGGACAGCTATAAGCCTGGCACGCAGGGATTGATTGACCGTCATGCCTGCAACAAGAATTTCGACAAACATCGAGCCTAGCGTATTGAACAGCAGCACTGCTGTTATATCAGCAATAATTCTTCTCATAATATTTAATCAGTTGTACATAAACATAATCTTTATGCAACTCGATAAAGAGGCCAGGAACAGCAGGCAGGCACTTTTCTGTGGTTCACAATTTCATATTGATAATATGATGGTTGTGGTTCAAAATCTGGCCTGTACGAATCTTTGCGGCTGCAATGCCTGGCGAAGGCTTGATATCAGGGTTTGAGAGAAATCCTTGACCGGGGAAAAAATGGAGCAGGTTTCAATTGAGATAAGGGGCTTGAGTAAAACTTTCGGCAGGGTCGAGGCCTTGAAAGGGGTATCTCTCGATATCCCAAAAGGAAGGATAACCGGCCTTCTTGGTCCAAACGGTGCGGGCAAGACAACTCTTATCAAGGCTATGGCCGGCTCGGTCAGACCATCCTCAGGCAGCATTTCGGTTTTTTCTCATGACCCCGTTAAAGAGAGAAAAGAGCTTCGCAGAAAAATCGGATATATGCCTCAGAATCCATCCATATACGAAGACCTCAGCGCCAGGGAAAATATAACATTTTTTGCAGAGCTTCACGGTCTCAATGATCCGGGTTCAAAGACTGAAAACATTCTTGAATTCACAGGCCTTACGGACAGGGCCGAAGACCCTGTGCATACCTTTTCAGGCGGCATGAAGAAGAGGGTCTCCCTTGCCTGTGCGCTCGTTCATGACCCTGAACTCATTTTCCTTGATGAGCCTACGGCTGCAATAGACCCTGTGCTGAGAAGAAAATTCTGGGAGATGTTCAGGCATCTTGCAGATACAGGCAAGACCGTAATCATAAGCACTCACCTGATGGATGAGGCGCTTCATTGCGACATGCTGACGCTGTTATCCGACGGACAGGTACTGTTGTATGATCCCCCGCAGACGATTCTGGGGAAGGGCTGCACTGAGATCGGTATCGGTCAGGGGCGAAAGTCTGTCAGAAGAATTATCGACAACAATCCCGAAAGCATGGCTCAAGCACTTTACGAATACGGGCTTTCAGAAGACGTCAATTCTATTGATGTCAGAAAACCGGACATAGAGAAAATTTTTCTCGACCTGATGGAAGGCAAATGAAAAAGGTGTTCATTATAGCAGGCCGCATAATGCGCCAGCTCAGGCATGACAAGAGACTGCTGCTTGTCTCCATCATGGGACCGCTTATCATAATATATTTTTTAAAGGTGTTCTTTGATGCAATCCCACTGCCTTTCTATATTCCCAAATCAAGATATGTGGTGCCGATGACGGCCTTTATTGTCCATTTCATAAGTTTTGTCACATGCACTATTCTTCTCGTTCAGGAGCGGAGGGCGGGTACGCTCGAGAGGCTGATAATTTCAGGTGTGACCCGTATAGAGATAATTGCGGGTTTTCTGCTCGGCTACTTCGCCCTTGTGACATTTCAGACCGCCATTATCCAGGCTGAAGCTTTCTGGCTTTTCAAGATGAAGTTTTCTGCGGAAACAATACTTATCCTTTTTGCAGTCACATGGTTGCTGGCTGTTGTTTCCGTTCTCCTGGGCATATTCATTTCCACATTTGCCAGGAACGAGGGTCAGATATTTCCGTTTATACCGCTGATAATTGTCCCGTCAGCCTTTCTATCGGGTATGATAGTAGATGTTGCACAGTTGCCTGAATGGGCGCAGGTTTTAAGCCGAATCTTTCCGCTTTATTACGCCAACAACGTCGTTCAGCAGCTCATAGGGGACGAGCGCGCTTTTTATATAATACTGATTAATTTTTATGCGCTCGCGGGTTATGTTGTCGTGCTTCTCCTGCTGGCGGCAAGCACGTTTAAAGATACTGAATAAGCTGATTTTATCCCCGTTCAAGTTGTTTCTTAGGATTCAAGTCGGTTTTGATATTACGCCTGCCGAACGAGATCAAGAGAAAGACCAGGGCTGAAAGAATAATGATGAATCCGCCTATGTACACATTTCTGAAGGCATAATAAAGCATGTCCTCAGGGACTTTAACGACAATCTCTTTCAGCGCTGACAAACCCTCACCGTGTCCCATGAGAGACATGGAAAATACCATTTCAAAAAAGGATACTCCCAATGACATGCCTATGACCCATACGGTAAGAAAAATTCCCACAGACATGCTTTGCCTGTTTGCCGGCACAGCCGTAATACAGAATTTATTATTGGCCGGATAAAAGAACGAGAATCCGATTGAGATAATTATCAGATAGGCGACAATCAGGGCAGGACCTTTGATTCCCATTATCAACGGGAACAGAAGAGAGGCGCATAGAAGGACGATAATGGACAGGAGGCTTATCCTCTGCGGAGAAAACCGGTCCGTAAACAACCCGGATACTGGCGCAATCAGGATATAGAAAAACGAATATGTGGCTATCAGCAGACCTGAATCAGAAGGGCTCATCTTCTTGATGATCCCCAGGAAAAAGGGCATCATGAAGAGGTTGCCGTATTGAAGCATCCCCACAAAAAGACGGGCACACATTGCAAACCCGTAATCTCTCGACTTGAAGAGAGATATGTCGACAACAGGGTTGCTGCTTCTTTTTTCCACGTAAAGGAACATTGCTGAAGCAATAAAAAACCAGATGAGGCTTAAAGTGACCTTGATGTTCCTGAGCCCTCTGTATTCTACATATTGCAGGAAGTAGGTGAAGAGTGAGAATGCGATGAAAAACAGTATGACCCCCTTGATGTCGAAACCTGCTTTGCTGTCGGAAGGCTCGTCAAAAGGCAGGGCTCTTAAAATATAGACAAAGGGTATCAATGTCAGGCTTGCTACAAAAACGAAGATATAGCGCCATCCGAAATGATCTGTAATGAATCCTCCCAGAGGATAACCGGCTGCAATTCCTACAGCTAGAGATGATGATACGAAACCGAGGCCGAGACCCATCCTGTTTTTTTCTATATACCTTGGTATCAGCGTGAAGGCCCCGTTCAAAAGGATGCTTCCTCCAAGTCCCTGAAAGATTCGCAGGATGACCATTGTTCTCAGATCGGGTGCGAATGAGCATAAGAGGGTACTTAAGATGAACAGCAGATAACCCGCTGTCAGAACCTTCTTTATGCCGAAGCGGGTAAAAAACATAGAAATAAGAAGCAGGGTGGATGAAACCGTTATCATATATGCCGTGGGTACAAAGGCGATATCGCTTACTTTCGCGTTATAGCTATCGGCAATCGACGGTAAAGCAATGTTTACTATGCTGCCGTCGAGGCTGAAAAGGAAAGAACCTATGATTGCCGTTAATACTATTTTCCAAGACATGTTTTTCATATCGGCATAGGAGATTGTTGTCTTGATTAACTATGTGCTAAATCCGCCTGATTGAAAAGTGCATGGAAATTTCCACAGCCAGCTTCAGATTTTTCAAAGCATTCAATTAAGGAATTGACATCATAGCGAGCAATAAATATATATTATGTATATATGTACATAATATATACCTGCAATAAATAATACGGCCTGGAATAATTCAGCAAGGGAGATTCATGGAATAGATAACCGCATGGCTTGAAGAGCTTTACCATGGATAGGCATGTAACCCTATAAATCTACGGGAGGGAAAATGAAAGAATACAAACAGATTTATATTAACGGGCAGTGGATTGATCCGATCGGCAGGGATACGGTTGACGTAATAAACCCCTGCAAAGAGGAGGTCATAGCGAAAGTAGCCATGGGTAATGCCGGGGATGTCGACAAGGCGGTCGTGTGCGCCAGAAAGGCCTTTGATTCCTGGTCAAAAACGCCTGTCGCGGAGCGCGTCTCGATCATTTCAAAGCTGGCCCAGGCCATGACTGCCAGACAGAACGAGATAGGCGACATCATAGCTCTCGAAATGGGCATGCCCGCAGCATGGTCAAGGATGATACAGGCCGGTCTTCCGGTAGCCACGCTGAACAGCTTCGTGCCCATTCTTGAAAATTATGAATTCGAATATTCGATGGCCGGTACACAAATCGTGAAGGAGCCAATCGGTGTATGCGGCTTTATCACGCCGTGGAATTATCCGATGCACCAGATAATCGGCAAGGTAGCTCCAGCGCTGGCTGCCGGGTGCACGATGGTGCTGAAACCCAGCCAGCTGGCCCCTCTTAACTCTTACATACTGGCTGAGATAATTGACGAGATCGGACTTCCGCCCGGAGTCTTCAACCTTGTTGTGGGAGCGGGCTCAAAAGTGGGCAATGCCCTGGCGTTGCACAAAGACATTGATATGGTCTCGCTTACAGGTTCCACCAGGTCCGGGACACTGGTCGCCCAGGCCGCGGCCGAAACCATCAAGAGGGTTACGCTCGAGCTTGGAGGAAAATCGCCGAACATCATACTGGACGATGCCGATATAACAACGGCAGTACTGAAAGGCGTTTACGGCTGCTTCCTCAATTCCGGTCAGACATGCATTGCGCTGTCCCGGATGATAGTCCCTGCTGAGAAGCAGAAGGAGATCGTGGAGCTTGCAAAGGCTACCGTGGAATCTCTCAAGATGGGCGACTCATTCGAGGAAGGCGTCTATCTAGGGCCCATGGTGGACGACCAGCAGCGGCAGTCCGTTCGTAAATATATCCGCACAGGTATAAAGGAAGGGGCGAGGCTCGTTACAGGCGGGCCGGAACAGCCGGAGAACCTTGAAAAGGGATATTTCGTCAAGCCCACTCTCTTTGCCGATGTAAAGCCGGACATGGTAATAGCCAAAGAGGAAATATTCGGGCCAGTTCTGTGCATCATGCCGTACAGCACTGAGGAAGAGGCAGTCAAGATTGCAAACGATACCGTCTACGGCCTTTCGGGTTCGGTCTGGTCGGGAGATATTGAGCGGGCGCGCAGGGTCGCCAGACAGATCCGTTCAGGTCAGGTTTTCATCAACGGGGCAGACTTTGACATAAACGCGCCTGCAGGCGGATACAAACAATCCGGCATCGGCCGCGAAAGAAGCAAGTACGGGCTGGAGGAGTATCTGGAGATCAAGGCCCTGATTGGGTATAACAAGCTGTAAGCTGTTTATGATGGAGGGCTGTTTTAGTGGTGCAGATTGAGAAAATGCCTTTTCATCTGCGCCCCGTAATGATGGTGAGGATATTTAATATTCAGACCTGAAAAGACTGCTGCGATAATAGCCAGCATCATACCGGCGATAAAGGCGAGCTTGCAGCCGTAGGCTGCCGCCGCAGGGGTCTTGGAGATGATGGCTGATAAGGTTCCGCTCCGGGATGCACCGAAGGAGAACACAGTCTCGAAAACGGCTACTCCCATTGCGGTGCCGAAAGCGCCTATCGCATTATAGCAGCCCGAGGCCATACCTTTCCTGTCTTCGGAAGGGATCGACATGACAAAGCTGTTGTTTGGCGAGAAGAAGACGGCGAAGGAAACACTCAGCCAGATAAGATAAATGATCGAAAAGGCAAGCCCCTTAATTGCAAGCGTCTGTGAAAAGAAGAACGCCGCAAAAACCAGAGACGTCATTCCTGCGGCACTGAGCAGCGAGGGTTGAATCCTGTCGGCAAGCCTTCCTGCGATGGGCGCTACAACGACATATCCGATTGAAAACGACATCAGTATGAATCCCGATGTCATGGAGTCCAGCTTCTTGCCGAGTTCGAGGTAGAAGGGCATTATGAACGAGCTTCCACCCAGCACTGCGAGTCCGAAGAATCCCGAAAGCGTGGCAAAGACAAAACGTCGGTCCTTGAATATCGTGAAATCAAGAATGGGTGTGGCGCTCTTCAATTCCCATATGCAGAAAAGCGCAATCAGAATAATTGAAAACAATATTGGCAGCAGCACCCGGGCCGAAGTCCATCCTGCGCTGTGGCCTGTATTTATCGCATAAAGAAGCAGCGACAGTCCTGACAGGCTGAGCAGCGTTCCAGGGATGTCGAATTCTTTCATGTTTATTTTTGTCTCCCGGGTTTTCTCGGGCGGGATCATTTTCCACGACATGATTATTGCAATGATGCCCACTGGCACATTGATAAGAAAGACCCAGTGCCAGGTCATGAACCTGTTTATGAACCCGCCTACAGGCGCGCCGACCGCTATGCCCAGCGCCGCGCCTAGCGATAGTATGCCGAACGCCCATCCGTTGATTTCACCGGGCAGGTGTTTGGGAATTATCGCATACGCGGCTGATATCAGCATAGCGGCCCCGAGACCCTGAAAGACTCTGGAGATGACGAGGATATTCATGGTGGGCGATATCCCGCACATTAGCGAGCCCAGAGTGAAGACCGCATAGCCTGCAATGAAAACCCTCTTCTGCCCGAACCTGTCGCCCAGTTTGCCGAAAAAGAGCAGCGTGCTGGTCCCGACGATCAGGTATGCAAGGACAGTTCTGGCGACGACCGAAGGCGTGGTGTTGAAATAAAGCGCAATGGACGGGAGCGAAATGTTCACAATGTAAACATCCAGCTTGGACATGAAAGCGGCGAACAGGACGCTCACGACGATCCAGATATGTTTTTTTCTGAGGGCATCGATTGAATTGGCGTCGGCGTTCACGGATATTTATTTTATACAAATCGGATGTTTTTTTAAATGACTTATTGAGAAATTAACGAAAATCACAAGGGGGCGCACTTTACCCGGCAGAGGCCCTGTTCTCTTTCATCCTGAGAAATTGCTCTACTTTGGGTATCTCAGGTGACTTCACGCTTTCCGTGATGTATTTTTCCATACAGACCATGCGTTTGATGCCCGTAAGAGTTCCATAGGGATTGTCGTCGCTGAAGAAGTTCGTCAGGCCCGAAGGGATCCCGACCGGGTCCGCATGCACGATATAGGTCATGCGGGTATGTTCACGGTCGATGATCTCCAGAATGAATATCCCCTTGAGGTCGTACATGCGTACGCGGTCTTTTCTCAGAGGGCAATACTGGGAGCTTTCCGGTTCCGGCAGACCCTGCAGAACAACCGAGAACATCCCTCGGTTAAAGTCCTTACTGACGATACTACGAACCACGACATCTCTGTCAGTCAACGGCCAGGGCATGTCCGTGACATTGAGTATGATCATATCATCCTTGCTGAAGGCTTTGATCAGGCGTCCTTCCCTGCAGTTGTACATGAACTCGGCATATGCCGGGATGTCGCGAAGCACCATCTCTATCACCTCGATGCGGGCATTGATGATGGTCTCTCCCTTGAATTCGCTGATGGGCGAACCGGGAAAAGTGCGCTTGTATAGTGTGATCCCGTTTTTGTCTTTTATCTTCACCCATGAAGGCTCCGCAGAGAGTTGCATTGGCAGCAAAACAGCCGCCATAAATATCAGCAGCAGAAGTTTTCTCACTGGCGCGTCCCCGTGCCTGCTCTACTTCGGTTCCGAAATAAAGAGCCTGCGGTAGACCGCATAACCGGGCATGGGTTTTCTAAGGATTGCGAAATAACCCAGAACGAATGCGGCCGGTATCCCGATGATGAAGCCCAGAGAAAGGCTTCCCGCCGTCTTGCCGATATAGTTCACCAGGAGGCCTGTTATGGCTGATGACCCGAGCGAGACCACGAAAACACCAATGAGGGAGAATATAACGAGCTTGGTAAGCCCTGTCGGCACCATCTCCCTGGGCAGGGTTTCATCGGCCTCTGCCCCTTCCTTGATCCATTTCGCCATGGGCAGGAGTATTCCCGGTACGATCACTATGCCCATGGTGTAAAGGGTCAGAGCGACATTGCTCCAAAAGAAGTCTATTACCATATATTTGCCCGGTGTCCAGGGCGTACCCGTAATTGTCGGGTCATAGAGGAAACGCTGCCAGCCCAGTCCGTCCCATCCGTGAAGGAGTATGAAGAACATGCAGAAATATCCGAGGAACCACTGGAGATGGCCTGCATAATAGTGGCCCTTCTGGAAAAGTTTGCTTGTAACCCAGAAGCCGAGTATCCCCTGTGTGATATTCGTAATGGCAAACAGGGTAACCAGCCAGGCCGGAATGTCGGTGTGGGTGTACGCCACATGCATGGTCTCCCAGTGGGGGAAGTTCCAGAGAAGATATATCCCTGATGGAGCGAAGGCACAGGCCAAAAACAACAGATTATAGATGAAGTAGCGGTTCTGAAAGACCGATGGCTTGTCTTTATCCGATAAAGTCAAATCTTTGCGGCATGTCAGTGCGCGGATCTGCCTCCCCGCGGCTGCTGCAAAACCGGACCCGATTGCATAAGACCAGAAAATGTCAACCTGAACCATGAAATCCCCTCCCGTAATCTATTATATTTCCGGCAATCTAATGGATAAACCGGATTAAAGCCCTGAATTTGCAATTCATTTAAACCGGAGCCTTATATTTTTACTGTGAAGTTATGTTTTCAATGATAAAGCCTGTCGCCAGATCGGGGCCGGTAAGCTCCACGGGATCGCCTTTCATGGGATCCGGAAAGAAGATTGAGGCTTTGTCTCTTGATGCAATTCCGGCAGAGGTGGGAAGGTCTATACGGGTTCCGTCAACCCACATGCAGGCCCTGCGCTTTTCATAAGCTTCGTCGGAGTAACCTGTGCCTCCCGATACATAGGTTTTTCCGCTGTATATCTCCACATGCCATGCAACCCCTCCCATGCTGTCATCGAGCTGTGACAGAAACGTCTCAGTACCGTTATTCCACAAGACGGGTCTGTATATTGATTCGCCTTCTTTTATGATAAATCCGGCGGCATATAATTTTTCATTATATGCATCCAGCGAAAATGCCATCCCCGAGGTGCCGTCATCAGGATCTGCAAGATAATTTATATTGTTTTCCAGCCAGTAAGCCGGTTTTGTGAGAAGCTTTTCTGCCCATCCCGCCGCATACAGCTTTCCGTTTGAAATTACTATCGAATGGATGGCTCCTTCACTTGCGTCTGCGAGATCCAGCATGTTGAGATTTCCATTCTTCCAGTATGCGGGTCTGTGCCCGTCAACGGCATTAAGCCATACCGAGCCCCCGATATATATATCCGCACCCGATTTTATAATGGAATATGCGGTTCCTCCCTCGGCCCCGCCGCTGAGGGGAAGTCCAACAGGTACGGAGTCAGTCCACATAACGGGTAATAGCCCGTCTGTACCGGCCACATACACTTTTCCCTGTGATACGAGAATCGAGCAGCCGTATCCTGAAGCCGATTCAACGGGAAGCAGGTTAATCTCATCGTTTTTCCAGCAGGCGGGCTGAGCGCAGTCATACTGAGGGTCATCCTGGCAGGGGACATAATATATCCCGGCAGAATAATAATCACCCTCATAAACACATATGTCTAAAAGTTCACCTCCGCTGGCGCCTTCCGGTATGTCAAGAAAATTGAGAGTCCCGTTCATCCATAAACCAGGCATGACAGACGGCTGATCGGAATCAGAGACGGCTGAACCGGCGGGAATGATTCTTAAAGACTGGCTGACGCTGTCGGAAGAGCCCTTCGAACATGAAGAAAGATAGAAAATCAGTATGATAACATATAATGAAATAAGCTCTTTTCTTTTAATCATTGGCATTTTCCCCGTTAGATAAAGTTTATATCTATCATTTTGACCCGCAAACAAATAATATCCGGAATATATTAAGGAGGCAAGTATGAGGGTAAGGACTTTTATAATCATGGGCGTAATGATTGCCTTTATCATTTCAGGCTCTGCCGCATATGCGGGCGGGTCTTTCCTGCTTGATGATATAAAACCTCTGATCGCCCAGTCGCCCGATATACATAAATACCTTTTCGCCACACTTGAGCTTGAGAAAAGCGGTCAGGCAAACCGCATCGGTAATAATGTCAACCCCAGGCTGGGGGGTACGCGGCTCGGCCCGTACTGCATCTATGCAAAGCCCAAAGGAACTATAGGAAAGAATACAATGGAAGTCTGCATCAATACGGAATATCATTTCAGGGATAAGACAGGCAGGCCCTGCACGCTTGAGCGGGCGTTCAGCGTAACGGAGAGTTTTGTTTCGATAGAGATCAAGCCCATAAAGGAGTGAGGAATATAATGGGGAGATTGAGGAACCTGATTATTAAAGATGAGGTATGTCCCTGGTGGCTTATTCGAGCCTTCGACAACCCGCTCAGAAAACTCCTGCAGAAGCCTGAAGAGATCCTGAAAGGCCTTGTGGGCGAAGGTAATACGGCCGTTGATATCGGCTGCGGGATAGGTTATTTCACCATTCCTCTCGCCAGGATGGTGGGCAAAACAGGAAAGGTGATTGCAGTCGATCTGCAGGAAAAGATGCTTAAAGGGATGGAAAAGCGTGCCATTAAAAACTGCGTTAACGACAGGATAATTTCACATAAATGCACGCCGGTTTCTCTTGATGTAAAAGAGCCTGCTGATTTTATCCTTGCTTTTTACATGGTCCATGAAGTTCCCGACCAGAAGCGCTTCTTTGGCGAAATAAAGCAGATGCTCAAATCGTCAGGACATATCCTTGTGGTTGAACCCGGCATGCACGTTAAGGTGGAAGCCTTTGAAAAAACCATAAAAACGGCGCAGTCATGCGGGTTGAATCTGGTTGCACTCCCACGTTTCAGTTTCAGCAGGGCCGCAGTATTCGCAAATCAGTGCAATTGACTAAACTATGGCCCATGTTCTATAAGCCATTCCCATGAAAGAATGGTATGTGGTAAACACGAATCCGCGTGAAGAACTTATGGCCATTGCCAAACTCAGGCAGGGCGGGTTCGAGGTTTATCAGCCGCTGATGCAGAAGTATGTTTTTCATGCCAGAAAGAAAACGCTAAAAAAAGTGCCCCTTTTCCCGAATTATATTTTCGTCAATTCGGATAACGCCGAGGCCGAGCTTTTCAAGGTAAAATGGAGCCGGGGTGTCAGGCGCATGCTTATAGACAACAACAATCCCGTTCCTATCTCTGCAGGCTTTGTCGATATGCTCAAGGACATTGAGACAAAGGGCGAAGGCGTCATTAAGAAGCCTGTCGAGTATGAAAAGGGCGAACTTGTCAGGGTAATGTCGGGGCCGATGAAGGACGTTATTGGGATTTTCGAATCATGGGATTCCGACGAGGGCAGGGTCAGGATTTTAGTTGAAATAGTAAACCAGCAGGCCAAGGTAGTTCTTCATTCCTCCATGCTGGAGAAGGCATAAATACCGGGAGGCTTCGGATACATACCGTTTTCGGCGATACGAGGGGTTTGAAGGCGCCAGATATAAGGGCGCTCGAAAGGCTTTATCGAAGAAAACTCCCTGCCGAGGCCGTGTTCACTCACGAGCTTGCAACCGAGATCTGCCGCATATCATGGACATCAGGCATTCAGACAGGTGTAATCCTCGACCGCTTCGGGGAGGTCCAGTATGTAATAGCAGGTACGGCGACAGGCCTGACAATACCTCCTCTCGACCGCAGGCGGACTCATCACGGAAGGCTTCAGGGGCTGAGGCTGATACATACCCATCTTGGCGACGGCAACCTCTCAGCCGAAGACCTTACCGACCTCTCGCGCTTGAGGCTCGATATGATATGGGCCATCGATGTCCTTGACGGAGGCAGGCCAGGATTTGCATATGGCGCACACCTGTTTCCGGATGAAGGCATGAGGCTCGAATGGAAGCTTCTGGACCCGGTAAAAACCGATCGTATTAACATTGAGTTCGATACCTTCATATCAGAGCTCGAAGCGGAAATCGGCAGAATGCGTTCTGCCAGAAAAGTCGAAAGCGGGGACAGGGCCGTACTTGTTGCTGTCGGGAATGACCCTGAAGATATCGAGATCCGAACTGAAGAGCTTAAAGACCTGGCCGCTTCCGCAGGCATCGCAGTGCTTGATACGGTTATTCAGCGCAGGCCAAAGCCTGACCCGAAATATATTGTCGGCAAAGGCAAGCTCAACGACATATACATAAAGGCCCTGGCCGCAGATGCTAATCTCATTATATTCGACCACGAACTGGGCCCTTCGCAGTCCCGCTCCATAACCGAAGAGATCGACATGCGCGTGCTGGACCGCACGCAGGTCATACTCGATATTTTCGCAAAGCGAGCCCGCACCATGGAAGGAAAGATCCAGGTCGAGCTCGCACAGCTCAAATACAACATGCCCCGGCTCGTAGGCAGGAACCCGGCGCTTTCCCGCCTGCTGGGCGGCATAGGCATAAGGGGGCCGGGTGAATCGAAGCTCGAGATCGACCGCAGACGCGCCAAAGAGCGCATGGGGAGGCTCGAAAAAGATGCGAAGCGCATAAGCGAAAAAAGGGCCCTTACCCGCAGAAAGCGGCAGGAAAAGAGGCTGCCGGTCATATCCATCATAGGCTACACCAATACGGGCAAATCAACGCTTCTCAACACGCTTACAAAGAGCAATGTCCTTGCTGCAGACATGCCTTTTGCCACACTAGACCCTTCCAGCAAGCGGCTTAGATTTCCAAAAGACATCGAGGTCATAATCACCGATACTGTGGGTTTCATACGCGACCTGCCTGCTGATCTGAAGGCCGCGTTCATGGCGACGCTTGAAGAACTTAACGATGCGGACCTGCTTCTGGAAGTAATCGATATATCCGATCCGTTTATCGATTACAGGATGCAGGCGGTCAATGTGATCTTAAGCGGTCTTGAACTGGAATCAAAGCCCCGCCTCAGGGTCTTCAACAAGATAGACAAGGCTGATAAGGAATATGTCGAAATATTGACCCGGCGCTATGACGGAGTGGCCATCTCCGCCCTCGACCGTAAAACGCTTGCGCCCCTCATCGAAAGGCTTGAACGGTATTTTTCATAATAAAGATTTTCCGGCTGAAGTTGACCTGGAAAAAACATCTGCGGCAGACATTCAAAGGTTTACGTCATATTTTCATATTGCGGCAACTCTTACGATCCTTCTTGATTGGTTTTTAGTGCATGTCCGTACAGAGTGACACGATTCTTCCATTGAGAGCATTGACAAACAGTCATTTTAGGCTTTGAATGACCGCCATGCCTGAAACTCCTTATATGATGGTCAACGATATGGCGAACGCATGCAGGGCCTTCGGCGATCCGCAGCGTCTGAAAATCCTGCGTATCCTGGCTTCGAGGCAGGCAGAGGCCCTCTGTGTGACCGACATTGCAAAGATATTGCACATCTCCCAGCCCGCGATTTCCCAGCACATCAATATGCTGAAGAAAATCGGGGTGGTCATGTCCACAAAAGTGGGCAACCGCGTGCATTACGGCATTGACGCCAAAAAACTCGACAGTTACAGAGCCAAGTTCGATGCATTCTTCCTCAAGGGATTTACGCCCTGTCCGTACAATATCAGCCGCTGTTCAGAGTGCCCCAAAAAAGAAACCTGTGCGTAAAAGTTGGCCCATGCAAATCGGCAGACCGGTATCAATGTCATGAAGCGAAGTTGAGCTTATTCCAGATTGACATCAATGTTCATAAGTGTATTATTATATTCAAATGCTTCATAATGAAGACTTCACTATTGTGCATGAACTGGCGGCGACGCTGCAGGCTTTCGCTGATCCGATACGTCTGAAGATCGTGCGGATACTGACTTCCAGAACACGGGAAACCCTGAGCGTCACTGATGTTTCAAGGATTCTGGGCATATCGCAGCCGGCGGCCTCTCAACATATCAAGACGCTGAAATCAATAGGAATATTAAAGTCGACCAGGGACGGCAACCGTATGCTCTATACCGTTAGCTACCCGGCAGTGTACCGTTTCAAGGAAGTATGGGACGATATGTACGCCAAGATGTTCACCATCTGTCCCTATGACATGAAATGCAGGGTGTGTCCGGAAAAGAAGACCTGCGCCTGAAGTTTTTTTTGTAACGTACTATAAGTGATTGCTTATTAACTTATAGATCATTGGAGAGATTATGAGGAGTTCGGAAGCTGAAAATGCGAGAAGGCTTTTAAGGAACTTTGTATGCTCAAGATCACAAAAATAAAGACACTCGCGGTCCTCTTCGGGGCATCGGTCGCAACCGTTGCAGGATATCTCGGGTTCGCCCGCAAATGGCTCACGACGTGGGGTGCGACTCAGGACGAACACAACATGCCGCTGGCAGGAGATGACCTGATTCCCGGTGGTGTGCATGCGCAGGTCAACATGACCCAGGCTGTCACCATTGACGCCCCGCCGGAAAAAGTCTGGCCGTGGCTCATACAGATAGGGCAGGACCGAGCCGGGTTCATGAGCTTTGAAAAGCTCGAGCGCCTTCTGGGATTCGGAATCTACAACACATACCGCATCGTGCCTCAGTGGCAGCTCAAGGCCGGTGATTTCTGCCGTTTCCACAAAAGTGGTGTGGGGATGCGTGTTGTAGACGTAAAGCCCGATAAGCACCTGGTTATGGTGACCGATTCAAAGGTTCGCATGGGACTTGAACCAGGGCAAATTGAACTTATGCCGCCTGCGAGCTGGAAATGGCATGTGGCCTGGAACTGGTGCTTCAACCTGATCGGCCTGCCGAACGGCAAAACCAGAGTTCTGGTCAGGGGTCTGGCCGTATGGGATCCCATCAACCCGGTGGTTGATTTCATACTGGATTTTCTGGCCGGCGTACCGTCCTCAATCATGCAGATGCAGATGCTGAAAGAGCTCAAGCAGCTGGCCGAAGGTCGGCACCCATCGATGTGACGAATAAAGTCTTTGTTTGCTGCCACCCGGATTGGGACTGAAGACCGTATCCGGATTGCAGGGAGCAGGCTTAATATCGAAATCTGCGAGAGGAGAGTTAATATGGCGAGAAGCAGCTACGCAAAATTTGCCAACCATATCGGTCTGGTTGGCGGTCTTTATTTCGGACCGGTCACGGATAAGTCTGTTTGGGCGAAAATCATAAAAAAGCTGATATCAGCAGAAGAGTGCGAGCTGGGAATGCATCTGACAAAAACCCCTATATCAGCTGAAGATTTTGCCAGAAAGGTCGGAAGGCCTGAAAAAGAGGTCAGTGAGATGCTCTGGAATATGGCGGATCACGGGGCAATCTTCGCACATTTCATAAATGGAAAGCCATACTATCGCATCGCTCCTTATATCCCCGGTGTTTATGAGTATCTGATGGATTACCGGACAATGGATAAGGAGATGGCGGAATTGTTTGTCCAGGCAACCGATGAAACGGCAGGCAACACCAAATATATGTCGGTGGTCGATGGCGGACTGATGAAAATAGTCCCTGTAATGCAGGAAGTGAAGGCACAGCAGAAGATACTCTCACATGAGGACGTCATGACATTTATAAACAATGCGGACATGTATTCGGTGGCCGATTGTGCCTGCCGTTACGCAAATAAACTGCTGGGAAAAGGCTGTGAGCATCCGATTGAAGGCATCTGCCTGCAGCTTGGTCCTCACGCGGAATACTATGTCAGGACGGGGAGAGGAAAATATGTTACAAAAGAGGAAGCCGTTGAAATTCTGAACAAAGCTGAAGAAGCCGGTCTTGTTCATACCGTATTCGCTACCGAAGGACTCAACAATACATCATATATCTGCAACTGCTGCGGGTGTTCCTGCAGCGGGTTCAGGACTTTGTTGCAATTTGGTGGCGGCGCGTTCAGCGCATCCAATTTCCGAGCAAAAATCGACGACGAGAAATGTGTGGCATGCGGCAGCTGTGTGGATATCTGTCCAGTAAACGCAATCAAACTGGGCAACGGCCTTTGCGGTAAACCCCACGAAGAGCAGATCGACAAATATGATACCTCGTGGGATACGGTATGGGGCAAGGATAAGTGGAATCCTGATTACAGGATAAGGTCAATTGTAACGAACAGCGGTACAGCACCCTGCAAAACAAAGTGTCCGGCCCATATTTCCGTTCAGGGCTATATCCAGAAGGCTGCCGAAGGAAAATACACCGAGGCGCTGGAACTGATTAAAAATGACAATCCCTTCCCTGCAGTATGTGGCAGGATATGTCCGCATCCATGCGAGGAAGAGTGTACGCGCGGCACGGTTGATGAGTCGCTTGCCATTGATGCAATAAAGATGTTCATCGCGGATCAGGAACTTGACTCAAGCGTCAGGTTTATCCCGGAAATCAATAGTAAATATGATCCGGCAGAGAAGGCCGGCAAGAAGGTTGCGGTCATCGGTTCCGGCCCGGCAGGAATGTCCTGTGCATATTATCTTGCGGTGGAAGGATATCAGGTAACCGTTTTCGAAAAGGAAAAAATCCTGGGCGGCATGCTGACCCTGGGCATACCATCTTTCCGCCTGGACAGAGATGTTATCAATGCGGAAATTGATATCCTGAGAGAACTCGGCATAGAATTCAGGACAGGCGTTGATGTCGGTAAGGATACTACGATCCAGAAACTCCGCGATGAGGGATACAATGCATTCTATATAGCTATCGGGGCTCAGAAGGGCGCATCGCCGGGCATTCATGGTGAAGAGCTTGATGATGTTGTGAATGGTGTAGATTTCCTGCGCTCAATCAATCTCGACAGTACACTGAAACTTGAAGGTCCAGCAGTTGTGATAGGGGGCGGCAATGTCGCCATAGACGTTGCCAGAACAGCTGTTCGTGCAGGCGCATCGTCCGTCAATCTGTACTGTCTTGAAAGTGCAGCTGAAATGCCCGCCCTTGAAGAGGAGCAGGAAGAGGCAAAAGAAGAGGGCATAGTGCTGAACAACGGCTGGGGCCCTAAACGCATAATCTCCGAAAAAGGAAAAGTTACCGGTATTGAATTAAAAAAATGTGTATCCGTATTTGATGCAGATAACAGGTTCGCGCCTGAATATGATGAAAATGAAACAATTTCTGTTAAAGCTTCAACAGTCCTTATGGCAATCGGTCAGATGATCGACTGGGGTGGTGTGAGCAGTGGTGAACGGTTTGTTTTTGATGCACGCGGCAGGATTAAAGTTGAAGATATTTCATATCAGACGGCGGTTCCCGACGTGTTTGCCGGCGGCGATGCGGTTACCGGTCCAAAGTTCGCAATCGACGCTATTGCCACAGGAAAACAGGGAGCACAGTCCATCCATCGCTATTTGAGGGGACGCAATCTGCTGATTGGCCGTGAGAGGGATTTCAGGGCGCTTGATAAAACGAACCTCGATACGTCCGGATATGACCGTATCCCCAGACAGAAGACGGGAGCGGTGGACTTTTCGGCAGCGAAAGGCACGTTTGCAGACCTGAGAAAAGGGCTTACCGAAGAGCAGGTCAGAAAAGAAGTTGAACGCTGCCTGCATTGCGGCCTCAGCATTGTTGATACAAATAAATGTCTCGGCTGCGGAGTCTGCACCAGGCAATGCAATTTCGATGCAATACATCTGAGTAGAGTCTCCGAAACAACTCCTGCAGAAACATGGGGAGAATTCTATAAGAGAATGGCGAAATATGTTGCGGCCCGTGCAGGACGAATCGTTGTGAAGAGTGTGAAAAACACATTTTCCAGAGAGAAATAACAGGAAAGGAGAACCGGTTTGCACGAAATGGGCATCGTACTGAGCTTTGTGAAGACGGCGGAGGAGTTTGCTGTCAGGAACAATGCAGTCAGAGTTCTAAAGGTTGTCCTGCAGCTTGGAGAGATCAGTGGGATAGAACCGCGCTACCTGTATGAGTTCTATCCCGCCGTAGCCCAGGGGACAATACTAGAAGGATCTGTTCTTGAAATAGAAACAATCAAGGCAAACGTTTTCTGCACAAATTGCGGGACAACATACAACCCCACAAAAACGGACTATAAGTGCCCGTATTGTAAAAGCGAAGAGTGTGACGTGATCGATGGCAGGGGACTGTTCATCAAGGAAATCGGGATTAAAGAGTCATCTTCATTGTGAGGCGGAGGAAACAGATGGATAAAGTACGCATAATCGAAATCAAGAAAAGTGTTTTTGACAGCAATGACAGGGCAGCTGATATGCTGAGGAAAAAACTGAGAGATGATAAAACATGCCTTCTCAATATCATGTCCGCTCCCGGCTCAGGGAAAACCATGACGGTTATCCGGACCATCGACGCATTGAAAGACGAATTCAGGATAGGCGTGATGGAAGCCGACATCGATTCCGATGTTGATGCGGTTAAAGTTGCCGAAACCGGAGTCCGTACGATTCAGTTGCACACGGGTGGAATGTGCCATCTCGATGCCGGGATGACGGAACAGGGCCTGAACGAACTTGGGACAGAAGATCTTGATCTGATAATTCTCGAGAATGTGGGAAACCTTGTGTGTCCGGCCGAATTCGATACAGGTGCGAATTTAAACGTTATGATACTGAGCATCTGTGAGGGCCATGACAAGCCTCTCAAATACCCGCTCATGTTTAAAGTCGTCGATGCAATGATAATCAACAAGATAGACACTGCGGAGCACTTCGATTTCGATATCGATAAAGTGAAGGCTTATGCAGAAAAGCTAAACCCTCATATTGAAATATTCCCCCTTTCCGCAAAGACAGGGGTCGGATTCGATGCATGGGTAGACTGGCTGCGAAGACATTTACAATGGGGAAAGCTATTGAATTGATATGGGTTCCCGTTATTAATAAGATATAAGATAGAATTTTTTTGAAAGTTTAGCGTTTGTAAATTGGAGGGACTATGAGGAAGTTTGTCTGTTTTTTATTTCTGCTTTTATTGCTCTCGTTCCCATTTAAATCTTATGCGGCAGGTGAATCGGCAAAGGACAAAATTCTGGCTGAGCTTGAAACTCTTGGAATCAGTGATGCAATAGTGGAAGCAAACCTCATGATAAATGTTCCACTTATTCAAGAATGTCCGGGACATACGGCCGTTTCACTGGCTGCGACTCTCATAAGGCCGGGCGGAGCAGTCGTTCCAAGACCTACTATACTCATAGGAACAGTATACAGGTGCGAATATACCGCTGCGGACGGTTACGGACTCTTAAAGCACGGCTATAACGTTTTGAGCGTCGACGTCAGGGGTTCGGGCTCATCATCGGGGAAATGGCTGTCATTTGACCTGCCCGAACAGTATGATTTCGCATATATCATAGATAAATGGATTCCCTCCCGGCCGTGGTCTGACGGCAAAGTCGGAATGAGCGGCGCTTCCTACTGCGCCATAATTCAGCTTCTTGCTTCCGGATTGTGTGAAGTGGATCAAGAAACAGGCGAGCCTGTTCACTTGAAGGCCCTGTTTCCGTATGTTCCAATGAGCGATCCGTACAGGACCATAGCCATGCACGGCGGAAATTTCGAAGAGGAATTCATGCTGCTCTGGCTTGGCGGTGCAAGCATGCTGGGGATGTTTCCTCCTGTAATCGAACAGGATGAAAGCACGACAGATGCCGAGCTGCTTAAAATGAAATTCGATATATGGAATACTCATTTCAGGCATTTTTTCACCTGCATGTCATGGTTGAGAGATCCCGGGCATGATTCCTACTGTGATTTTTATAAGGTGAAGAGCGCCATGCTTTACTGGCCGGACAAGCCAAAGGACGGGTGGCGGTATGATGACGGAACAGTAATAAATGAGGGAAAGCGGGCGCTTCCTGCAAAGCTGCCTGTGTTCGTTTTAGGGGGCTGGTTTGACATATTCGTGCTCAGCACACTTGAAACATACTCATACGGACTTAAGAACCATTCTTTAGGAGACAAGGCCCTTATAGTGGGGCCGTGGTATCACTGGAGTTCATACAAGGCGCTTGGAATAAACGGCCTTTCGGGGTCAAGCGGAGATATCCAGGCAAGATGGTTTAACTGGAAGATCAAGGGCGTTCAGGACCCGTTCATGGTCGATTATCCGGTGCTTCTTTATGTCATGGGTGAGGAAAAATTCAGAGCCGAAAAGTCATGGCCCATTCCGGAGTCAAGAACTGAGCCCGGCCGTCTCTATCTGTCCAGTCAGAAGGTAAGCCATATTGAAGGCGACTGGTACACAAACCCTCTTTCACTTCGTAACAACAACAAGAACAACTTCCTGCTTTCATGGAATAACAGCGTCTGGAATTACGGCGGTGACGCACCTGTATTGAAGCATTCCCCGCTCGATATTCACGGGATGAATTCGCGGTCCATGACGAGATGGATGGGCGGTTCGCCAAGCATGGCGGTCGAGTCGAAGCATATCATTGAAGGGGAAGACAACAGCGGTCTCGGAACGGAAGACGAGCGTGACGATGAGCGTGGCGTCCTGACCTTCACGACCGAACCTCTCGAGAAGGATATCGAGATAACAGGGCCTATTCTTCTCAAGTTCTGGGCAAAGACAAAATTCGACAAAACCGGAACAAGAGATATAGTGGAAGGCTCGGTCAGACTTATCAGGGAACTGTTCGACATAGAAGAAGGGCTTATTGTCGAAAACCTTTGCAAGGACGATGTCCAGTGGGTGGCCGAGATCAATGATGTCTTTGAGGACGGGCGCGCCAGGAATATCACCTCTGGGTGGCTGGCGGCATGGCTGAGGCCCTACAATCCCGAGAAGCCGACCGAAATCGACCCCGGATATGTTCCTTTCGATCCGTTTTATATAGCCAACATGAAGCATCCTGACAGGAACGAGATAAAAGAGGATGTCACATACTGTTATGCATTGGAATTATGGCCCTCCTGCAATGTCTTCATGAAAGGCCACAGGATACGCCTGAGCATTTCAGGTTCCGATTTTCCTCATATGCTCCCGATACTCATTCCTTCGACTAATACCATTGTCCTTGATGCTGACCACCCTGCAGCCCTTGAATTCAATATCGCAAACAAAAACGATGAAGGTCTTATGTGGAAATGGATACGGCAGGGTCCTGACAATTCAGGTTTCAACAAATACCAGACCTTGATCCAGAATGAATTTGATGCAGCAAACAGCTATCTTATGGGTTTGCCGAAGGAGCAGAAAAATATCAACCCGGAAGAGAACAGCAGTTCTGACATGGAATCAGATGATTCATCGGGGAGTTCCTCTTCATTCTGTTTTATTCGCACTCTATCGGTAGCAATGTAAGAATTGTAGGGCGAAGCTTTTTTTCTCAGCACGATTTTCTGTTACATTGAATTCGTTTCCTAAGCAAACAAAGGAGGCCTCTGATTTTCAGTCATGGCCTTTGGTCAGGATCGGATATGCCACATCGCCGTAGTCTTTTGAATCTGTCAGCCAGGCAAGGTTAAATCGGGCTAATGATATTGTTCCGTAATCGCCTTTTTCGTAAAGCAGGCCGATAGACTTATCAGACATGACGGTCAGGCAGGAATAGGCAGAGGGTCCTGCATAGATCAGCCTGGAGACCGGCCATGTATCGCCTTCATCATAACTGAGTCTCACCGTCATCCCATTTCTTCCGCCTGTCGACGGGTTGGAAAACAGCAGACGGTTCCGCCCTTTTTCACCGGCCAGGGAATAGCGTATGATGCTTGCCTGGCAGACAGGATCGGGCAGGGCCGTATCGTAAACGAATTTTGTCCAGGTTTCGCCGCCATCATCACTGCGGGAGATGCCTCGGTAGCCCTTGCCGAACCATTGAATGCGCATGTTCATCATGAGCGATCCGCCTGCAAGTTCAACTGCCTGGCTTTCATCCGCACCGCCGCTGATCGTTTCACTGTACTGCCAGGTCTTTCCATGATCATCGCTGAATATCACATGGGCCCCGAAAGCCAGAAAGGCGGTTGAATGGTTGCAGGGGATAACCAGTCGCCCCCTGTTAACGCCTTTCTGCAGCTGTATGCCTCTGCCCGGTCCGGTAGCGTACCAGCGCCACAAGCTTGACTTGACGCTTGATGTTATTTCAACCGGTTTCGAAAATGTAAGGCCGTCATCATCCGATGAGCAGATGAAAACGCGGCGCGTGTCCTTGCTGAGTCCCAGGTCTATGGACACCTCATTATCAGAGCCGTTGTTCCATGTCATGAGTAGCCAGATGGTTCCTGTCTCAAGGTCAACCACGGGACAAGGGTTGCCGCAGACATTCTCGCTGTCATCCCAGATCACGGTCTGACTGCTCCAGGTCTTGCCGCCATTGGTAGAACGTTTATAGAGAAGGTCTATATTGCCGCTGTCCTGCTGGCCGTTTTTGCGTCCCTCGCAGAAGGCCAGCAGAGTTCCGCTATTCGTGGTGATGAAGGACGGTATCCTGTATGTGTCATATCCGTTTGTTCCGCTCATGAATAGATCCGTCTCTTCAAACAAAGGTTTTCTGCACCCGCTCAGACTTAATACGAGAAGGGAGAGTACGATCAAACCGCATGTCTCAATATGAAACCTGCCCGGTCCCTGCTTTTGCTTGGCTGTCATAAATTTAACCCTCCCAGCAGTCATCAAAAATTTGAATATACTGTATATCAGCGCAACCGGGAAGACAAAATCATCTTTTTAAAAAACGACGAACAGGCTTAAGAAAGCGCAATATAAAGTCCCTGATTCCATAATATTGCTGCAGCATTCTATAGCCTCGAGAAGATTGGATTAGAGTGAGAGTCCTGATCTGTTGTTGTATCAGGTAGTCTTGCTGATTGAGAATCGCTTCCAACTCATGGATCCTCTGGAGTGATTCACGGGGCCTGCATGCCCCGGCAAATGATTCGGCAAGTTTATCACCGGTAAGCGTGTATTCGTACAGCCCCGGTTTCTGCTCATTTAATACGAACGGTTCATCAGGATGATAAAAGAGTTCATCGACACTGAATGGATGATCCAAAGATAAGCCGTCTGCCGCTGAAGCGGGCACCAGGACGAGGGCATTCCTTTTGGAGCTGAGAAGGTTGGCTGTAATGCGGAATGCTTGAGTCGCAAATGGATAGACTACCCAGCCTTTTTCACGAAACCTGTTGGCCCAATACTGAGTCGGTTTGAGGTTGGGTGCTTCCGTTCGCGCCTGTCCCGGCTGCATGGAAGAAAACACAATTACTCGGGATGCATGCTTTAATATTGTTTGCAGTGTACAGTCCTCATCCAGAGGTGATAACCATTGCATCACATCAAGACACATGACGAGATCAAATGTGCGGCCTGAAACTGTTTTCTGATGCAGGTCGGGGGTAGTAATCGCCTCAGCATCATAGGCACCCCACTGCACAAACTGATCTAGGCTCGATCGTACCCCATCTCCAATATCCAGAACGGATGCAGGCCTAAAGCGTTCATATATATAACGGAGCGGGGGAATATCACGGAATCCCTCCGCAAACGAACCGTCTAAAATTCCTTTCGCTTCTGATTCTCTAAGATGCATCCTGGCCAGAGTATCAAGCGGCATAACGTGTTTCGCAAAATGCTGGGCTATTTTTTCTGCCTGTCTGGTTACCTTAAGAAGGAGCGGTGTTGGTTTCGAAGTGTAAACCAAGGGTATATTCCCTGATATTTTAATCGGGTCATCAATCAGGTTACATGAGGGATTGCAGCCCGAATAGCTCAGTCCGATCTGCCGGAGATCCTCCCCTGACGGGGCGGGATTGTCGAGAAAGCGATGGAACATCTCTTCCTGGTGAAAGCTGTTTCCCTGTATATGGCTGGAATCACATAGATGCGCAAGCCAACCGATGAAGGCCTTTCCGACTATCTGTTCGGCCGAGCGTATGGGATAGTGCGTCAGCTTCAGCGTGTCCATACGGATTGCAGGATACCTGCGGCCATATACACTTGAATGAACGGAATGATTGCCTGGATCTATTATCAGTGATTTATCCGAGAAGATCGAAGACGGAATGGCTACTTTGTACCAGAAAGGATCCTCAACCTCTCTTCGGTGACGTATCCGCATCAGGGGATTGATAATATTCTGATCGTCGGAAGGCGTTGGTACATAACTCTTCCAGGGTATGCTGGCCACATGTGCATCCGGTACAGAACCAAGGATTTCCTTAAGCGAATGATTTTCTTCCGGTACAAGAAATTCATCCGCGTCAAGCGGAATTATCCAGTCCGGCTGAAAGGTTCTGACGGCACTCTGGAGGAGATGTGTGGTTTTCTCGGATTGTTTACGCTGTACTTCCGGGTCATCAAAAACGACAACGGGCAGTTTCTCCTGCATAAGACGGGTAAGAATTTCCCTGGTATTATCGCAGCTCATATTATCGGCAATAACAATTGCATCCAGATGACAAAGATTATAGCGGACAAAAATCTCAATGATGTCCTCTTCATTTTTTACTAGCGTTATTCCGACAATACGCATTGTGATTTCCCTTTCATGTGGCAGCTTTATAAGTAAAATATGATTTAATACGCATTGATATATCTGTCAAAGACATATAGCCAAATAGCAGATTGCAGCTGGAATGTCAGGACTGGTTCAGCATTGCCGACAGGTCTTCTAGCTCATCCCAGCGGGCATATGCGGCATCGAGTTCGGCATCCACGGTTTCAAGCCTTGCAATCGCATCGTTGATGGTTTTTGCATCGTTATTCATCTGAAATGAGGCATTGTTGAGCTTTTCCGTGAGGCCTCGTTTTTCCTCTTCGAGCGATTCAATTTTGTCTGGTAGTTCCGCAAGTTCCCGCGATTCTTTGAAAGAGAGCTTGGTTTTTTCCTTAGGCCTGGCTGCTTTCTTCGTCTGTTCTTTCTTCTTCTGTATCGGCTCAGGTGTGAAAGTAGAACGCTGCCTGATATAGTCGTCATATCCGCCGACATATTCCTGAAGCCGGCCGCCACCTTCAAGAGCAATGGTGGATGTTACGACATTGTTGAGAAATGCCCTGTCATGACTTACGAGCAGAACGGTGCCGCCGTATCCGACCAGTCTGTCCTCGAGCATCTCCAGCGTGTCAGCGTCAAGGTCGTTTGTGGGCTCATCCATGACGAGGACATTGGACGGCGTACTGAAGAGCTTTGCAAGCATCAGGCGGTTGCGTTCCCCGCCTGAGAGCTTTTTGGCGGGCGAGACGATCTGATCCTTCGTGAAAAGAAAACTCTGCAGATAGCCCAGGACATGCCTGGGGGAGCCATCTATAAAGACCATGTCGTTTTTGTCCGCGATATTTTCCTTGAGAGTTTTCTCGTCATCTATCTGCGCCCTCAGCTGGTCGAAGTAGGCTATCTTTATTCGTGTGCCAATGCGCACGGAGCCCTTAAGAGGCTCGAGTTCACCCAGGAGGATTTTTAAAAGGGTGGTCTTCCCCGAACCATTCGGTCCGATTATGCCCACCTTGTCGCCGCGTATGATAGTGGTGGAGAAATCTTTGATGATTGGGGTGTGCGAATAGCCGAATGTTATGTCTTTGGCATCCGCTATGAGCCTGCCGCTTGCTTCTGCCTGCTGGATATTGAGGCTTGCACTGCCGGTGGAGTCCCTCCTCTGAGCCCTCTGTTCCCTCATCTGCAAAAGCGCCCTGACCCGGCCTTCGTTTCTTGTGCGTCTCGCCTCCACGCCTCGCCTTATCCAAACTTCTTCTTTGGCGAGCTTTTTGTCGAACTCCTGCCGGTGCCTTTCCTCATCGGCGAGCATAGCCTCCCTGCGCTCGATATATGTGTCATAGCCGCAAGAGAATGATATGAGTCTTCCGCGGTCTATCTCGACTATCCGGCCAGAAAGCTTTCTCAGAAACTCCCTGTCATGGGAGACGAACATGACTGTCTTTTCATAATTAAGAAGAAAGGCTTCCAGCCAGTCGATCGAACCTATATCAAGGTGGTTGGTGGGTTCGTCCAGGAGGAGTATATCAGGGTCGATAACCAGGGCCTTTGCAAGAAAGACCCTCCTTTTCATACCTGCTGACAGTGTCTTGAACTCAGCATCTTCATCAAGTCCTGTGCTTGTGATTACGGTTTCCACGTTCAGATGATGATGCCATGCCCCGGTGGTTTCAAGCAGGTGCTGGATGCGTTCAAGTTTTCTTATTCCGGGCTCGCTGCCGTTAATGGCTATGCTGGCAGTGAGGTCGTGGTATTCTCTTAAAAGTTCAATATGATCCAAACCGCCTGAGGCAACGACATCATAGACGCTTCCGCTCAAATTATCCGGGACCTCCTGTGGAAGCAGGGATATTCTTATGTCACCGTTCTTTATGACGCCGCCGTCATCGGGTGTGATTTCGCCTGCAATAATCCTCATGAGAGAGGATTTGCCCGAGCCGTTGCGGCCGACAAGGCCTATCCGCTCACCTGTTTCGATATTGAGATCTGCATGATCGAGTATCAGGGGGCCGCCGAACCTTATTGAAACGTTATTTACGGTTAAGAGACGCAAGCAGGCCAGTCCTTTGATTCAGAAGAGTCCGGATGAAACAGTTGTCTGCTTTTCTTCATAGTTGATGTCGGGAGGCAGGCCTTTTTTCGCTGATTCAGACCTCGCAAGTTCATCGCAGCGCTCGTTTTCATAATGACCGGCATGTCCCTTCAGCCATTCGAAAATCACGTCATGCTTTTCTGTGAGTTCAAGCAGAATCTTCCACAGATCATAATTCTCGGCCGGTTCGTTCCTGGTACGCATCCAGCCGTTTTTGCGCCATTTCTGCGCCCAGCCTTCCATGATGCCCCTGACCACGTATTGGGAATCCGTGCGGACGAGGATTCTGGACGGTTTGTCAAAGTGCCTGAGGCCCTCTATGGCGCCAGTCAGCTCCATGCGGTTATTTGTCGTCTTCCTGTAACCGCCCGAGAGTTCCCTTCGTTTGTCGCCGTCGATTATCACAACACCATAGCCGCCGGGTCCCGGGTTGTTAATGCTGCCGCCGTCCGAATAAATGATTATGCGGTCTTCTGTATCCGTCCTGAGGGGTCCAGAAACCCGTTTTCCCGTACCTGCAGAAAAAGGCTTGAACGCCCCGGGATTCTTGAGCCATGCCTCAGCCTCATGAAGTGTTACAAAACCCTTGAACCTTGCCCCTTCGAAGCCGCGAACCTGAATTTCAGCGCCGTCAGGACCAAACCAGGCCTTGTATATGCCGGGTTTTTTCCCGGCAGCTACTGCATAGAAGTTGTTTTTAGGTTTGGTCATGCTGCAGTTCTGGTCTGGAAGCGATTCGTTAACTAAAAGCCGTCATCATCAGAGTTCACCCCGACGGTGTAGGTGAGCATAATCTGGAATCCGTTAACATTAGTCGTCCCGGATACATTGCTGAAATTCAGTTTTGACCCGAAAGCGCGTGCACCTATTCCCATCCAGGAACTGTTCTTGAGCCTGAATTCGACCCCTGCACGGCCATAGATGCCGGGCCCGAATGCCGATGAGGCGTTGCTGTCATATACGGCTTGAGATGTGGTCACGTATTCGTTTGACTGGTTGTTGTTCTGCCCGAACATCAATATCGGTCCCAGACCGCCGTATACCCTCACCCGCTTTCCCACTTCGGCGCTTATATAAGGGCCGATGGAAAGATCAAGCAGATAAAGCTGATTGTCGACATGCAGAGTGACCTGGCCGGGTATAGTGCCAACGGCGCTTACAGTGTCAGTCATCCAGCTGAAAAGGGCTCCGCCCTCAATGCCCAATGAAACCGGTTTCTTTAATATCGGGATGCCGCCTTCTATGCCTATGAGCGGCATCCAGGTGAAAGTAGATGTGGCTTCGAGGTTTGGGTCGGTAGTGCTCTGATAGTACAGGTTCAGGTTCGAAAAGCGGGCCGCGCCCAGCATTACCTGAACCAGTGAGTACGAATCCGGATTTGTATTCTGATCTGTATAATCATCTGCGAATGAAGGTGTTCCGGTCATACATATAACAAGAAGCAACCATAAGATAATCTGTTTTTTACATAATAATTTCATATTCCCGTTCTCCTCCCGTGCATTGTTAGTGTGCGCCCTGTGATTATACGGTCATTGGCTGCTCATACTGCGGATATCAAGCTCCGTATGAATAAACTATGGCTTTTATTTGAAAATTGTCAAGAAACAAGGTTTAGAACCATGGTAATTATATGTGAACTTTTTTAAAAGGCGGTCGAATAATCGTTACCTCAGGGCCGTTTTGCTTAGAGTATTTTAAATTGACTTGACTGGTTTTAGTCCGTAACCTGAAATTTCAGACTTTATCTTAAAAACCAAAAAGGAGGAAGCCATGCCTTTAAAGAGACTGCTGGCCAAACGGACTGAAAACATGGGCGCAAGCGCTATCAGGGAAATCCTGAAAGTCGTATCCCAGCCCGGCATGGTCTCTCTTGCAGGCGGCATTCCGGCGCCTGAAAGCTTTCCCCTTGAGATAATGACCGAGCTAACCGCCCGTGTAATCGAAAAGTACGGCAGCCAGGCATTCCAGTACGACCTGACAGAGGGATTCACACCGCTTCGGGAGATTCTTGCCGATTATCTCAAGGAAAGGGGCGTAAAGGCAAAACCGGACGAGGTAATCGTCGGCACAGGCTCGCAGGGATTTCTCGACGCCATGGGAAAGGCGCTGATCACACCGGGCGACAAGGTGGCGGTTGAGGCGCCCACATATCTTGGCGCCATTCAGGCGCTCAATCCTTACGAGCCTGATTATGTAAGCATCGCAACAGATGACAGCGGCGTCATCCCCGAATCGCTTGAAGACGTGCTTAAGAACAATGAAATTAAGCTCATATATCTTGTGCCGACATTCCAGAACCCGACCGGAAGGACGATTTCGCTTAAGCGTAGAGAAAAAATCGCATCATTGATCATCAAATACAGGGCCCTGCTCATAGAGGACGATCCGTACAGCATGCTTCGATACAGGGGTGTGCCGCTACCGCCCATCAAGACCCTGGCGCCTGACAACACGGTTTATATAAGCACGCTCTCCAAGGTTTTTGCGCCCGGATTGAGGCTTGGCTTCTGTGTGGCCCCGCCTGTCATACTGAGATGGCTGGTGCTTGTAAAGCAGGGTGTCGACCTGCATACGAGCACATTCAACCAGGCCCTTGCCACTGAATACTTGGCCGGAGGCTATCTCGAGAGGCACCTCCCGAAAATACTGGGCATCTATAAACCGAAGCAGGAGGCAATGCTCAATGCCCTCGGAAAGTATTTCCCGGAAGACTTCTATTTTTCAAGGCCTGAAGGCGGTATGTTCATCTGGGTGGAAGGGAATCTTGACATGGATATGGTCTATGAAAAGGCGATAGAGAAAAACGTTGCGTTCGTACCCGGAAAGTACTTCTTCACTGAAAAAGGAGAAGGCAAAGGCACCATGAGGCTTAATTACACCATGAGCGACGAGCCCACCATCGACAGGGCGATAAAGACGCTTTCCGGAGTTATAAAACAGTTAAAATGAATTTCATTAGCAGGAGGGGAAATGGCTTATTATGATTATGACGTGATAGTTGCCGGAGCAGGCCCGGGCGGATGCGTTGCCGCCATGAAGCTGGCGCAGGCCGGATACAGGGTTGCCCTGTTCGATTCCTCCGATGAAAGCACGCTCGGCAAGCCCATAATCATTGAAATCGAGAGATCTATATTCCCCATAGTAGGTGTCGATGCGCCATCAGGCGATATGGTGCCTTATCACGCACGATGCATCCGCTATATATCGCCCCGGGGAAAAGAGGTTTTCAGCATTGACAGCAGGGAAAAGGGTACGCCCGTAGGCATGCATCTTGACCGCTATGTAAGGATGCTGCTTGAGAAAGCAATGCGCTCCGGTGTCACGTTTCTCGGCGGCCACAGGGCCATTGCCCCGGTCGTTTCAGCTGGCAGGGTGACAGGCATCGAGTTCGCATCTTCAAAAGGGGGAGGCACAGCAACGGCAAAAATCACAATCGATGCAACCGGATTCAATGCCGCCCTCGTCAGGGCCCTGTCCGATGAAGCGGGCTTTGAATTTCCAGGCGATGACAGGCATGTCGTCAGCGCAGAGAACAGCTTCAATGAGACGATACCGGATGCCGCCTGTGAGGCGGTGAAGTCGGGCAGGCATGGCGATGAAGAGGTTCGAACCAGACTGGGTGATTACGGCCCGTATTCGACAGTATATTCCTTCCTCTCGAGAAGGAAAAACAGGGCCTATATCCTTATCGGCCTGAAAAAGGCTATGGAGAAGAGGATCACTGCCGGACAGGCAATCGATGATTTTATCAGAGATGCCGGTTGGTTCGGCAGAAAGATTCACGGTGGTTCAGGCTATATACGCATAAGGCATTCTCTTGACAGGCTGGTGGCCGACGGGTTCATGGCTGTAGGAGAGGCCGCGTGCATGGTTTTTCCCATGCATGCAAGCGGTGTAGCATCATCCATGTACGCGGGCCTGATTGCTGCAAAGACTGCATCAAAGGCCATTCTTGCAGGCGATACAACAGTGCGGGCGCTCTGGCCGTATTCGGCCGAATATCAGACAACTAGGGGCAGGCTGCTGGCGGCCTATGACGTGACAAGGCTTACAATAGACACATTCACGGAAAATGATGTCGCCGATATGATGGAGTCCGGGCTCCTTAACAAAGAGGATATCTTAAACGGACTGCTTGTTTTAGACCCTGTGATATCACCGGCCACGCTTCCTGAAAGGATAAGAGGCATGGCGAGGTATCCGCGCTTTATACCGGTGCTTGCCGGGATGGGGCTGACGCTTAATTCCGTCCTGTCGCACTACAGGAAATACCCGAAAGAATATGACCCCGCAGCATTCGATTCATGGAGGCTTAGAAAAAAAGCGCTTTTCAGCCGCTTGCTGGGATAAAGAAGCTGTTTAATTATTGATTTTGCTTATTAGCTAAACAGCTTAATAGCTTATCAGCTTAACTCAGGGAGAAGATACTAATGAAAAGACAAATAGCCTTAATGTTCTTATTTGCGCTTCTTACTGCCTGTGCACCGCGATATACGATCAACCATGATTATCCGCAGGAGCCTTTGAGTTTTCCGAAGGACCAGGCTGCCCATTATGACGCACAGACTGAGTGGTGGTATTACACCGGTCATTTTTTTGATGAAGACAGGAACGAGTATGGTTTCGAACTCACATTCTTTAAAAGGGTAATGAGTGACGACAAGTCTCTTATTCTGAAATTACCCGCATACTGGATCAAGGATGTCGGCATGGTCGGCCATTTTGCAATAACCGACGTTAACGGAAAGAAATTCAGGTTTGCGCAGAAAAACAACTTCTGCACGAAGTGGAAGGCGGATAAGGATCATTACGAGGTTTCAATAGGCGACTGGTCCGTCAGGGAGGAAGACGGGGTGCATAAACTCAAGGCAAACATGAAAGGCTATGAGATCGATCTTGAACTCAAGCCCCTGAAAGACCCTGTCCCTAACGGCCCCGGCGGGATTGTCGCAAAAGGGGGAGGCTGCGGCAATTATTACTATTCGATAACGAGGATCGAGGTGAACGGTACGCTTAAGTCAGGCGGCAAAACGCGCAAAGTGCACGGTGTTTCCTGGATGGATCATGAATACGGCACCATGAAAGTTGCCCCCGGTGTCAAAGGCTGGGACTGGTTCAGCCTTCAGCTCAATGACGGGACAGACATAATGATTTACATGATAAAGGATAAAAACGAAATCGTTAAGGAATCGAGCTGCACAATAGTGGGCACTGCAGGGGAATACAATTGGATGACGCTAACCGATATTGAAGTCAAAGACATCTCGACATGGAAGAGCCCCGATACCGGTGGTGTTTATCCTTCCGGATGGGAGATCAGAATAAAGCCGCTCGATCTTACGCTTAACGTAAATCCGGTAATGAATGACCAGGAGATGAGGCTGCCGCCCATCGATTACTGGGAAGGAGCCGTTAACATAAAGGGCACAAGGGAGGGTTCCCCGGTGCTTGGAAAAGGATATGTCGAACTTGTCGGATATTCGGCAAAAAGAAGGCCCGGCACAGAGAATCTTGAATGAACACTTACAGTGATTTCTCAGCCGGTCTGATAAGCCCGAATTTTCTCAGCTCTTCCAGTATTTTTTTCTGTTCCACCGGTTTGTATAGATAAAGGTTCGCACCGCCTCTGTAGCATGCCTCAAATATGTATGCCGGGTTGACGACAGCGGAAATGACGATAATCTTTACGGAATCCGCCATGAGCACGCCCATTTCGCGCTCTATTTTTCGCATCATCTTGATGGCGTCGATACCGCCTATCCGCGGCAGCATCAGGTCTATACAGACAAGGTCGTAAGGCTTGCCAAGTTCAAGTGCAAGGGTGAAGGCCTTTACACAGTCCATGCCGTCTTCCGCGGAATCGCAATAGCCATAATTTTCAAGAATGCGTTCGATGGCCAGCCTCGATGTCATGCTGACATCGGCCAGGAGTATCTTAAGTTTACCATTGCTGTCCGGCATGAATATAATATAGGGCCGACATCCTCAGTTGAAAGGGGTTAAGTATTATTTTTCTATTTTCCGATAACGAGCAAAGAAAGAAAACTTAAAAGGATAATTTTATGATGAGCTTTTCGCAGACAGTGGCAGGCTGGCAGACGTTTTACGCTACAATTGCCGGAGCGGCGGCAACGCTCCTGGGGCTTCTTTTCGTCGCCGTTTCCCTCAACAGGGCGCATCTTGACCTTGAAGAAAATTCACACCTGATGTCGCTGGCCAGGCAGACATTCGCCACCTATCTCTTTATCCTTACATTTTCCATAACGGTGCTCATTCCCAGACAGAGCGGAAAAGGCCTGGGGATTCCGCTTACCTTCATAGGGATTTACGGGCTGTTTCTTGTCCTTAAGGAAATGGTATTGCATGTAACAAAAATCAATGTCCGGGTATCATTAAAGCGTTACGGATGGTCGCTGCTTGCATTCATCCTTATGATTTCCTCTTCCATACATGTCATTGCTCATGAGGATGCCGGCAGCCTTTATCATATGGTATCATCGATGTTCATGCTCCTTGTTTCTGCAACAAAGAGCTCATGGATACTGCTTGTCGAGATTAGAGCAACAAACACGGCTTCCGGTGATTAAACGAAATCCGCTACTCAGAAGAGGATGGGCCATCGTCAATTGATTTGAGGATTTCCGCTATTTCGACTTCGGTCGATTTCAGGCTCTTCTTGAGGGTCTTTATCATTTCGGAGGCGCTCTTTACGCTTTCGGCCAGCTTGTCAACAGGGATGTCGCCCGTGTTCATCTTTTCAACAAGGGCTTCAAGATCCCTGAGTATTTCCGAATAGGTTTTTTTCTTCATCAGTTCTCCTTTGCCTCAACAATGCTTATTAGGCTGCCCTTGAAGAGGACAGTCTTCATCCTGTCGCCATTTTGAATTCCTGCGCTGTCAGTAAGCGGCCTGCCATCAGGATTCATGGTTATGCTGAATCCCCTTTTGAGTATTGATATGGGGTCCATGACTGTAAGCAGGTTAACATACTCGTTAAGTCTCGATTCCGCTGTGCTCATTACTATACGGATTGCAGGCTTCACTGAGCGTTCGATAATAGCGAGCCTCTTTCCGGCAAACGCCGATGCTCGTGCCGCCGCCATGCCAAGCTTTCCGGTTGCGGCATGGATGGAAGAATCAACGGCTTTCGTCATTTTTGATGCCGACACCGACATTCTATATGAAATCATCTTGAGTCTGTCGCTTTCCTTATCCGTGTATGACCGGGCTGAATCTTCAAGCGCCGAAAGGGCATCGACAAGCCGCTGCCTGAAATCATCAAGCCTGGCGGTGAGAAACCTGGCGGTATCGGTAGGCGTTACAAAATGCATGTATGAGACCATATCTGCAACGCTTAGGTCTATCTCGTGGCCTATGCCGGTCAGGACAGGCAGCCTGCACCTGGCTATGGCCTCGCAAATCCTTATGTCGTCGAAATAGTAGAGGTCGGTTTTTGCCCCGCCGCCCCTTACTATTGCAATGGCATCGAGCTCTTTTTGGTCAAGTGCCTTTATCCCCCTCAAGACATCGTAAGGGGTGTGTTCGCCCTGCATATAGGCATCGAATATGTATAATTTAAATGCATATCCGCTGGAATTGAGGACGCTCATAAAATCGTTGTACGCGGCGGATCCGAGAGATGTTATTAGGCCTATTTTCAAAGGGCAGTCGCCTATTTCTAGCCGCCTGTTGTTTTCAAAAAGCCCTCTTTTCTTCAATTCATCTATGGTCTGCTGCCGCTTCCTGGCCATTGCGCCAAGGCTGTAGCCTGCATCAACCTCATTTACAATCAGCTGGTAGCGACCTTCTTTTACATAAAGGTCGACGTCCGCCCTGAGCTTTATTTCCAGCCCGTCGGCGAGCTGAAATGAAGAAAAACCTTCCCGCTTTAGTTTTGTGCGCCAGGAGAGAAGTGAATTTTTAAAAAAGGCGCAGCCTATTTTTGCAATGTATCTGGCAGGGTCGTCAGGGTCCTTTTCCACAAGATCAAAATAAACATGACCTGAGCGGTCATGCATCTTATAGCCGTGTATTTCACCTGTTACCCAGGTGTCATTGCCGAAGGTTTCACTTAACAGCGACTTTGCAATGAGGCCGAGCTGGCTTACAGTAAAGCAGTTCATACAAGGCTAAGTAGCAGATATGGAACCCTGTAATCAAGCAGTCCTTGATTGACCGCACCCGGAAAATGTGGGATATGCGGCACATCAATTATCAAAGAAAGAGGGACTTATGGAATATAGTTTAATCAGGATAGAGGTGGAAAATCAGATAGCAATCGTGGAAATGAACCGCAAGAAAGAGCTGAACGCACTTTCCACGGCGATGATGAGAGAGCTTGATTCGGCCTTTGCTTCATTCCTGAAAGAAGACAGCAATATCAATCTTGTGGTGCTCACGGGCGGGGACGAATGTTTTTCTGCAGGGCTTGATCTGAAGGAAGTGCCCGATCTGAACGGAAATGACTCGGCCCGCTATTTCAGGCTTTACCTTGATCTGTATACCCGCCTGATTGACTATGAAAAGATACTGATAACGGCAGTCAGCGGCATAGCCTTTGGCGGCGGACTGAACCTTGCCCTGATGGGCGATATAATCATCGCATCAGAAAGCGCCATATTCGGCCATCCGGAAATAAAATACGGATTCAACCCCCTGGTCACGCCCCTTGTATCACGCATAGGCATGGCCCGGAGCAAGGAGCTTACATTAAGAGGCGATCCGATAGGCGCAATTGAGGCCCATAATATCGGCCTCATTAACCGTGTCGTGCCGCCGGAAAGGTTCAGGGAAGAGGTTATGGACTGGGCCAGGCAGCTTGAGAAAAGGCCCAGAGAAGGAATTATGGCCCTTAAAAGAGCCTTTGATGTCGTCAGCAGGCTTGATGCGAAAGCTGCAATTGAGTACGAACTCGAGATATCGGCCATGCTTCTTAATGTCAGAACAGATGCCAGAAAGGAGATGAAAAATTTCATCCAGGGCAAGAAATCTTCCCGCATATCATAAGTTCGATCCTCAGAAGCTTTTTGCAGCACTGTCTTGTTTCTACGGCCCTTCGGGATGGTGGCCGGGTGAAACGGATTTCGAGATCATCACAGGGGCTGTACTTACCCAGAACACGGCCTGGACTAATGTGGAACGTGCAATATCAAACCTCAAATTGCGGGGCATGCTTGATTTCAATGTCATGTTTTCTGCAGAAGACGAGATACTGGCAGAACTTATAAGACCGGCAGGCTATTTCAACATCAAGACAATGCGGCTCAAAAACCTGCTTGAGAAAATTGCCCAGGCCGGCGGAATGGATGAATTCTTTCAGATGAATACTGGCGTTTTGAGAGACATGCTGCTCGATGTAAACGGGATAGGGCCGGAGACCGCAGACAGCATATGCTGTTATGCGGCGGATAGGCCGGTCTTTGTTGTGGATGCCTATACAAAGCGAATGCTTATCCGGCATGGTTTTGCAGACAATAAAACACAATATAAAGAGATTCAGGAAATGTTCATGAGCAGACTAGATCCGGATGTCCAGCTTTTCAAAGACCTGCATGCATATATTGTATTTGTGGGAAAGGATTTTTGCAGGAAAAGGAATCCTGACTGCGAAAGGTGTCCGGTGTCAAGCATTTGGGGTAGTCCTTCTTATTCCGTTTTGCATTCGAGATGATGCCTGCTTCTGCAAGAGAAAATGGGATCGTGAGCATCCTGTTTCGCTAGACTTGGAGATCATAGCAAGGTTTCCTGACGGCAGTGTAAGAATTAATCAGTTTGAAGATATTGATAAAACTGTAGTCTGATCGAGAATGAATCATTCTTTTGTTCTTAATATTTGTTATAGAGAAGTGCATTATTAGTGGACTTATGGGTACTTACAGGGATATTCATTCGGGCATGGACGAAGAAGAATAGAGATCCCGTTTTGTAATATGCATTTCTTCCTGAAATGAAAAACCTGAGATTGCCGCATTTAATCAATCCCTTTTTCTGCTTTGAAGATAAATTATTATCAACATGAACAGCAATTCAAATCGCATTGCGATTTGAAAGTTTTTCCTTCGTGCTCTTCGTGTCCTTCATGGTTCATATCGACGCGGCCGGCACAATTTCGGAATGCGAAATGGACGTTCTGAAGGAGCGCACGCAGGGTGAGGGCTATCAATAGCCCGAATCAAAGGAAGCGCTAGAATGCAAAATGGAATTAAAAGATTTTCCTGCTGTCCAGAAGTATGGTCACAGGCCCGTCGTTTATGAGAGAGACCTCCATCATGGCCTGAAATACGCCGGTTTTCACCTTTCCCGGCAGAAGCGTGGACATCCTTTCTGTGAATGCGTCGAACATGGCTCTGGCAGTATCGGGCGATTCCGCCGCAGACCATGAAGGCCTACGGCCCTTTCTGACATCGCCCATAAGGGTAAACTGTGATATCAAAAGAATTTCACCGCCCGTCTCCGCCACGCTCAGGTTCATAAAGCCCTTTTCGTCATCAAATATTCTGAGCCCCGTGATCTTGTTCGAGATATATTCGATGTCAGCTTGAGAATCGTTTTTCTCTATTCCGGCCAGGCACAAAAGCCCGGTGCCGATTGAGGAAACAATACTGCCATTAACGGCGACCGAAGCATTTTTTACCCTTTGCAAAACCGCCCGCATGCCAGGACTAGCCTTTTGATTTTTCATTGAGCTCGATGACATTATCTATCCGTGTTATGCGCCATAAGCCCTGTTCACTGATCAGTTCGATTTCGAGTACACCTGTTTTACCGGTTGAAACCTTTGCATGGGCGATGCCGTCTTTCCACGAAATGCCCTTCAATCTGAACTTTCCCGAAGAAGGGCCCTTAGCCAGTGAACTAAGAACGCTTGCCGCAGGCGGTTCTCCGTTCCTGACCCAGGCCTCAATGTCGCCCGGCAGGCTTTTCTTGACCATGGTCCCGTATCTGACTGCCAGGTTCTTGCTGATATGTGAAGGGATGCCCTTATCATCCATTTTCTTATATGCGATGAACGTGATCTCCTTGGCGAGCTCCATTGATAGCTTATCAACGTCGACATACCTGCTGAATGTGTTCCAGTCGCGGGCTTTGATGGCATGCGATGCCTTTAAGAGAGAATATACGGGTGTGGTCGGATACCAGAAGTAAAGAAGCGCTGCTGAAGCAGCAATAATTACTGCACATGCCGCTGTTGCAGAAGCAATGATTATCTTTTTTTTTCTTTTTGTTTCTATCTCACCACTCACCACTCACCACTCTTTTATTTAAATATCGTTGTAGTCATTACAACGCCGCCTCGAAGAATGTTCATGCTTAGCTTCCTGCCTGTAAGAGAACCGGCAGCCTTCTTGAAATCCTCAAGTGTCTTAATATCGTGTTTGCCCAGCTTCAGTATGATATCCCCCGGCTTGATGCCTGTCCCCTCGGCGTTGGAACCCCGCTTTATGTCGGTTATTATCACACCCGATACTTTGGTGCTGATGTTCATACTTTCTCTTGCGGTCTCATCAATCTCTTTTGCGGTAAGTCCTCCAAGGAAGCGATTGTTTGTGATTGTGAATGAACTACTAGAAGAGGATGCCCTTGAAAGGTCACCTACATATACAGGTATTACGAATTCTCTGCCTTTTCTTATAATGGTTACCTTTGCCTGTGTTCCAGGCAGGACCTCGGACACCATGAATCTCATCGCAATGGAGTTCTGAACCGCCTTTCCGTTTATTGCAGTTATGACGTCACCGGTTCTGATTCCTGCATTTGCAGCAGGAGAACCCTTGGCAACTTCGACGACGATAACGCCTCTTGGGGCAGACATCATCAGGGATCGTGCAATATTTGCATCGATATCCTGGGCGGTGACGCCAAACCATCCTCTAATCACTTTTCCATAGCGAACGAGGCTGTTCTTTATGGATAATGCAAAATCTGCAGGGATTGCGAACCCGATCCCGATATTGCCGCCCGACCTGGATAGGATCGAGGTGTTTATTCCGACGAGTTCGCCTCTCATGTTGACAAGGGCACCGCCGGAATTGCCCGGGTTTATCGCTGCGTCGGTCTGAATAAAGTTTTCATAATCGGTTATACCGAGGCCTGAACGTCCTAATGCGCTTACAATACCCAGCGTAACGGTCTGGCCGAGTCCGAACGGATTGCCTACGGCCAGGACAAAGGTCCCTATCCTTAATTTGGATGAATCACCGACAGGCAGCCAGGGAAGCCCTCTCGTATCAATTTTTATTACAGCCACATCACTCTTGGGGTCTGTCCCGATAATGCGCGCCGTAAATGCCCTGTTATCCGAAAGCCTTACCTCAACCTTATCCGCACCGCCTACAACATGGTTGTTTGTAAGAATATAACCGTCCTGGGATATGATTACACCTGAACCAAGCGAGCGCTGAACCCTTTCCTCGTGCGGGACATTACCGAAAAAATCCCTGAAGAACGGATCGGAATAAAACGGTGAACGGTCAGCCACGGTCTTTGTAGATGAGATGTTGACAACCGACGGGATAACCTTCTGAGCCACATCCGCAACCCATTCTCCCTGAAGCATATCGGTGGCCGCAGCATGGGATATCCCTGCAGTCAGGAGCAATGCCAACACTGAAAGCGTGCATAGCCTGTGAACCTTTTTCATATATAAGCCTCCTTGTGCTGCGCTTGTCCTAGCACAGACGGAAAAGCGTTTCAACTATGCCCAAAACCTCTGATCAGGCGAGTGTGTACATTACCGGGACAATCGGATATAGATATGGTATGATGGAGCATAATTCTACTAGAGATTATCATTTTAAAAGCGATATTGACCTCATGAGGGAATATACGATCAATGAATCGCTGTCCTCGCTTGATTCTCATTATATGGCCTGCATTGAAGAGCCAAGGCCGTTCGGGCAGATAGTTTGCGAAAAACTTATACGGCTTGGTCTGCTAAAACAGGGCTCAATAGTTATGGAAGCCGGCGGGGGATACGGAAGCTTCATGGAGGCCATGCTGTCTACAGGCCGGAGCCTGATTAAAAAAGTTCTTATGGCAGACCTTTCCCCCTGCCTTCTCAGAAAACAGAGGAAGAGGCTCGAGCCTTTCGGAGACAAGGTCTCATTCATCAATGCGGACATACACGAGATGCTGCCCGCGATCAGCGGAATTGACCTCTTTATCATGAATGAGGTCGCAGGTGACCTCGATACGATAACGGGTCTTGAGGCGGACAGTCTTCCTGCCGGAATTGCGGCATTGATTGACAAATATGGCCTGGATATACCTGACAGTGGAAAATTTTCATTGAACACAGGCGCAATAAAAATTGTCGAGGAAATATGCTTGAAGGGCTTTCCGGCCTACTTGTCCGAGCATTCATGCGACCCCATCATCCCTGAGAGCATGCCGTGGCTTGCTAGTGGGCTCGAAATCGACAGCTGGCCCCGGGAGATAAGACTTCATGGACATTCGGAATACACTATCAGGTTCGGCCACCTTATCAAAGTGGCGCAGCATTTCGGCAGAAAAACCCTTAGTGGTTCATATGCCGAACTGGTCGGTGTCAGGAACAGGCAATTTTACAGGTTTATGTTTGAATCAGGCGCCTGCTCGTCCCCCGAACAGGAAATCGTGCTGGAGTTTCTGGACCATATAAGGGAATACCGCTGGCTGATAATCTATTAATTCCGTTTCGTATTCAAGCCCTGCCTTTGTCTGCTGCGTCGGAATGCTTCTCAACATACGTCAAAGTATGTCTGCGTCGTTTCCTTCTTGCCTCCTCGAAAATGGGATCTTGAGCTTCCTGTAACGCTCCTCGAGCCAAAGGCGAAGAGACAACATCTTGAATACAAAACGGAATACCTAAAGAAAATGAATGATCGTTTCAGAGAACACAGTAAAATGATATAATGATGATCGATGAAAAAGATCCTGACCTTCCTTTCCGATTTCGGTGTGAAGGACAACTACGCTTCCCAGGTCAAGGGCAAAATTCTTAGCGCGGCCCCGGACGTATCAATAATCGATATAACGCACGACTGCGGCAGGTACGACATCATTGCCGGCGCATGGCTGCTGCATACCGCATGGCATTATTTCCCGAAGAGTACGGTACACCTGGCGGTTGTCGATCCAGGGGTGGGTACCGGCAGGGCTATGCTGGTCCTTGAAAAGGACGGCCATTTCTTTATCGGCCCGGATAACGGGATATTTTCGTTCATATATCCTGCAGAAAAAGTATTTGAAATCACCTGGAGGCCTAAAGCCGGAATATCTTCAACCTTTCATGCCAGGGATATAATGGCCCCGGCGGCCGCAATGCTTTTAAACGGCATACAGCCCGCAGCGCTCGGTTTCCCGAAAGAGGATACTGTTACCTTCGACACCTGCAATCCGATGGTCGTATACATCGACGGCTTCGGGAACATCATAACGAATATCGACTGCTCTTCCCTCGGCAGCAGGGGCATTGAAATCAGCAATACGGCGATCAGCAAAATTGCCGCTGCTTATGAAGATATAAGGGAAGATGAAATTGCAGTAATCAAGGGCAGCGCCGGTACAGTCGAGATTTCGGCCAACAGGCGAAGCGCTGCCGATATATTGAAGGTGAGCACCGGCATGCCGGTATTTATATTGAAGGGATGAAAAATAAGTACCAGGTTTTTACTGACCATTGCCGATGTTTCCAGTGTCGTGCCGCATTATTTTAATCCGAAGTAAATTATTCACTGAATTCACCTGATGTCCAGATTTTATATTTTCCTGATCATCAGGCCTGACTCATTTCAGGAAGCATCGATTTTCTGATAATTATTCTGTTCAATTATTTCGATACTGATTCAGTAATTAATCGATATCCGCTGTCAGATTTCGCTGAAGTCCATTAAAGAATTGATTTGGCACAATCTGGACTGACCAGCGGTGCCTCAGAAAGTGCAAATGTGGACAAAGCATTGAGTGAGGTCATTGATTAAGCGGGCCGAATGACTAAAATATCTAATCCGAAAGGTGAGTTAAAATGATTTTCAAACAAAAGCAGTGTCCAGCAACTCTGGCTAGTCTTCTGAAAGCCCATATCCTCTCTGATGGCAAAATATTCGCTGTGTTGAGAATAATAATGCCTTCTGCCGAGTTCTTCGGATGATGTGGCACAAACAGCGGTAAAGACCAGGCCCAGCCGGGCCGCAGGTGTTTCCAGATAAGTGATATCCACTTCAATCGGCTTTCAGTCCCGGCAATAAAGAAGAGGAACCTTTATCTAACTGACTTTGCCCCACTTCTCTACCTGCCTCAGAAGGTCGAGGGCGTCATCCTCGGTCTCGCAATTGGTCTGCATGTAAAGCCCTTTGGGAGAAACGTACTTGAGAATTTCCTCGATCTCCTTCGGGTTCACTCCAAGCATCACTATCCCTTTTTTCTTTGCTTGGATCTTCCTGTAGAGCGGTATCCATTTTTCGTAGACATAGCTGGCGTCCGGCCCGTCGTACTCGGTCGGCCTCCACTGAATGGCATGGATTCCTTCGATATCGAGGATGCTGTCGGTGTGTTTAACCATGTCAGGGCCATCGAGATGAAAAAGGGCTCTGTCGAGATATGCTGCCTCTCTTGCAAGCGTGGGCTTCACGAATTCATCGAACATCTTCGGGGAGAGCAGGGCGCCGAAATCGCACTGGAGAGGGTACCACCTGTCCATGCTCCATAGAGGCATCCAGCATGTCATGCCGTCGCATTTCTCGGCGATCATTTTATACAGGATGCCATAGGCGTCGAACCATGCGTCGTCTATAGCCGAGACGAGATTCATGACCTCGTCGGGCCTTTCGATCATGTCGAAGATGAGCTCCTGTGGGCCCCTTAGGGACACTGCTATGTCAAACCCTCCACCGAGGTCGGTTATGCCAACCAGATACTTATCCGGGGCGCGCTCAGCAAAATAGCCGGTCATGTCGACTGCGGCTTTCCACATGCCATGACCCTTGTCGAATTTTATATTCGGAATTGCATTGGACTGGTTCGCAGACTCTTTCGGGCCGAACCATATTGTCGTTTCATCGAGCCGGTAATCCGATCCCAGGGGTGCCGCAAGCATGCCGGGCCCCAGGTTTATGAACTGATAAGGGAAAGACTCGCCCATAAATGATGCAATGCTGAAAACGAACTCGTTTCCGTGATAGAAGTTTTCCGGGGTCGTCCACTTTTCCCAAAGGTTGTCAGGCTCTTTAATGTCGGGGAAGGTGTAATCCAGGGGCTTGCTCCGAGGTGCGGTAACGGCTACGCAGCACCTGTCTATCATGTCGCAGGCCCAGAAGGCCTCGAAGCGCTTTTTGGTATCCTCCCAGTCATCCTTGTAAATCATATCCGTCTCCTTACGAAGGCTCATTGCAGTTTATATATCATGACAGGGCATACATTTCTTGTATTCATTGCTCATTCTTTGGTAAAATTATGACTCAATCAGAAGGGAGGTAAGGATATGAGCAGATTCATCGATTTGTCTGTAACGATAGAAAGCGGGCTTCCGAGCGACCCTCCGATGATGATACCCAAGATAATGTACATAGACCATGCGCTGGGCGCGGAAAGCATGAAGGCCTTTTATCCCGGACTTACTGCCGGGGACCTTCCCGGCGGGCTGGGCTGGGCCGTCGAAGTGATGGAAGTCTCGACGCACGCGGGCACACACATGGATGCGCCGTGGCATTTCCATCCCACACAGGACAAAGGCAAACCGGCCATGACGATTGATCAGTTCCCTCTCGAATGGGGGGTGGGAAACGGCGTCAAGCTGGACTTCTCGGATTTTCCGGACGGCTACAACATCACGGTCGAAGATGTTAAGGCAAGGCTCGATGACATAAAATACACGCTCAAACCGGGCGATATATTCCTTGCCAAAAGCGGGGCCGCCCCATACTGGGGGACACCCGAATATCTGGTAAAGGGGTGCGGGTTCAGCCGCGATACAACGCTCTGGATACTGGGCCACGGCGTGCATGTGGTCGGCACCGACGGCTGGAGTTGGGACAGGCCGCTTCCATTCCAGGCAAAGGAGTTCGTGGAAACAAAGGACGCCTCGATAATATGGGAAGGGCATTTCGCCGGAATCGAAAAGGGCTATTTCCAGATAGAGAAGCTTGCCAATCTGGATATGCTTCCGGCCACGGGCTTCAAATTCTATTGCTTCCCGGTGAAGATCAAGGGGGCGAGTGCGGGGTGGATACGCGCAGTTGCCGAAATCCAGTAGGGGGCAGGGCGTGATAACTTCGCATCTCTGCGTCACTCCTAGTCTCAAGGTTGCGGCATACGTCAAAGTATGCCTCACCTTTCGACATCGTCGCTCCTTGGGCTGCTTTGATTCGGGCTATCGACGACCCTCACCCTTCGGGCCCATCTTTGATGCGTCAATTTTCGTGAAGCGAAAATTTGTTCTGACGCCCTGCCGCGTATGTTTTACTTTTGCATTGTCTTGCTGGGAATTGAATAAGCTTGATGATTATGCCCTTGTGATATAATTATCAAATGACAAAATTATCGGAGCAAAAAGGTTAAAAATGACACTTTCAGTGATTCAAAAAAGCGATTTAAAGTCAGGGCTTAGGTTTTTTTACCACATACTGTATAATCAATTCTTTAATTATGACCTAATTAAAGCAGGAGATTGAAACGGTGATTTTCTTAAAAAACCCAATAAACAGATGAGAAGCGTCTGGTCTATTGCAACTCCCAAAAATTGTGAGAAAAAATACGGCAAGCACCCCACACAGAAACCTGAATCTTTATTAGATCGTATTGTTTTAGCGTGTAGTCAGGAGAATGCTTTTGCTCCCAAACCTTTATGTGAAAGCACGATAACTGGAGAGGCATCATGAATCAACGTGAAAAACTAAAATCTTTAATTGTTGATTTCTGTAATCAAAAAGAATCACGAACATTTTCTTTGTCTGAGCTACATGAAACTTTCAAAAATTATGAAAATATAGGTATTGGAGGCAAGACTCCTCAGGCCACAGTTCGCAGACTGTTACAAGAGTTAAGGGATTTGAATTTTGTGTCTTTTATGGACAACTCAGGCAACTATACCCTGCGAGGCGTTGAGTTTCTGGAAAATGAAAAAATTGATTTGAAAAAGATTGATTTTTCAAGGGAAACTCCAGAAAGAAGAGAATATTTATTTGAAACTTATGTCAGAAAAATAAACTGGGTTCGTCAAGCAAAAATAATATTGGGAGAAAAGTGTTTGTGTCGAAATTGTAATAATTTTTTTATTACAGAGAATGGACATATGTACATTGAGGTGCATCATATAATCCCGTTATTTCAGGGCGGTGAAGATAGTGTTTGGAACTTGTCTGTATTATGTGCTCACCATCATCGCATGGCGCATTTCGCTGAAGTAAAAGAAAGAATTAACTTACAAAAATATTTATTAAAAGAGGTCGCATGCAGAATATAACTAACGATGATTGGGCTAATGCTATTGCATGTAGAATAGCTGACGAATGGTGCGGAAAAAGTGATTTTCCAGAAGATGCTGATTTATTGAGAGATATTCTTAATAAATATTTTGTTGAAAATCCGGAGAGATGTATTTGTATGATTGGGACTGGAATCATTGAAGAAGGTTATTTTGATGAAATTAATTAGCATGTCATTATTTTGGTTCCTGGGAATTGAAGTCGATTCCTTTGAAATACAAGAAAAATGGAGAACTGTCATTCAAGGAAACAATGGCCATAACCATGATAGACCCTGTCAATGTCTGCCAAAAAGAATTTGAAGACAGTCATTTGCTGGCAAAACTTAAGAAAGCCATTGTTGTCGCAAGGATTGTTGGCAACCATGTTGATGTGCCAACATATATTCACTCGGTTACGGAATTTAACCTTTCAGATGAAATGTATGAAGCAGTCAAAGCGGATTATGATTTGGTTCGTGATATCTTGTTGAAACCTGCAATGGGATTTCAAGCACTGACTGTACACATGGGAGTTTATATTCAGCCAAGAACAAAGGGAGCCGGACATGGTTCTATATCAAGAGCATTTTATGCACGACCTAAGTTTTTGGCAAAATTCATAAAGATATAAAATTCTAACAAATCGTTGCAGCGGACACTGAAACACCGTCCCAGAACTCAAACATTATACACAGAGCCAGACTTCTTGATATTGATATGGTGACCGGTTAAGCAAATGGCTCTGCTGTTTTTTGAAGGATAAAAAATGAATACCATCCGCCAGATGACGATTGATGATTATGATGCGGTGATCGGGCTGCTGAAGGAGACGCCGGGAGTTGTTATGCGTGATGCGGATTCGAAGGAAGCGGTTACGCGATATCTCGAACGCAATCCGGGGCTCAGCTTCGTAGCCGTTGAAGGGGATAGGTTTGTCGGCTGCATCATGTCCGGACATGACGGCAGGCGCGGCTATCTTCAGCATCTGGCAGTTGCCCTTGAGTTCAGGAAAAAGGGGATAGGGAAAGCCCTTGTTGAAAAATGCCTCGATGGACTTGAGAAAGAAGGCATACTGAAATCTCACATAGATGTTCTTGTTAACAATGAAGCGGCGGCTATGTTCTGGGAAAAAATCGGATGGAAGAAAAGAAGCGATATCAGCCGCTATTCCTTTATCAGGAACAGCGGTCATAATGCCTGATCAGTTTATTTTATCGTCGAAGAATGCTCTGCTGACTGGCGGCTTGCCGCCCTTGCAAAGAACCTGAACGATATTGCTGCCAGCGAAACTGCGCCTATCACTATGAAAATGATGCTCATTTTAAACCCCTTTCTTCTTGCTCAATCTGATCGATCCCCAGCTTCCTGCAATTATTCCCATCATGATAAATAAAAGTGTAAAGCCGGGGTCGAAGCCTGTAACCTTATCGGCGTAAAGACCTGTAAACAGCCCCAGGAAGATTCCCGCCAGAATCACCAGGCCCTTAAGCGTGGTCGCTGCGATTCCAGCGGAAGATTTTTCAGGGTGTCTGCTGTCTTTCGCCACAGCTTATCCTTTAGAACAAAGCCGAAATCAACTGGCGAGCCGGTGCAGTGTTTACACCAACAAGCATCACTATCAGTATATAGACTGCAGCTGCTTCAACCGGGGTCAGTCCAAGAACTTTATACGTAAACCTGATTCCGATTCCCGTCAGGAACAAGCAACCTATTACTATCCAAAGCATCAACATGGCGTTTACCTCCGTTTTGTTTTATTCTGAACATAATGTAGCAAATGGCATGCCAGGTATCAAAAATACTATAACCATATGATATTTAAAGCTATAAACCAAAGGGAATTACTCATGTTGTCATCATGTCATTAGTTTCTGCCCGATTGCCGGCTACTGCAGGAACATTTTGTCAAAATTGGAAAATACCAGTCTTCGATATTGTGACATTTTGTCAAAAACCTGTAATGTTCAATAATCACTTGATTTTATGCTGCTTCAAAAATATCTTTAGACCATGCTGGCTATCGATATAGGCAATACTTATATAAAGGCGGCTGTCATTGATGACGGCGGCGTCTCCGAAATATCATATCTTTCCACCGAGGAGTGCATCAGTAGGAACAGATATTTTTCCCTGTCGCCCCTTGCTGAATCAGGGGGAAAAGGAATCGTCGTTGCCAGCGTCAGAAAGCAGGCTCTCGAAATAATAAAGGGCGAGGCTACGGCCCTCTTCGGTAAAGCACCATTTATCGTAGATATACATACCGAAACCGGGGTCAGAAACCTCTACCAGAGCCCTGATACTCTGGGTATAGACAGGCTGGTGACGGCTGCTGCTGCATGGCATCTTTACAGGAAAGAAGGCAGGTCCGTCATAACGGTTGATATGGGAACGGCTACAACAATAGACCTGATAAATGCCAGCGGCGAATTTGAGGGTGGCATCATTGCACCGGGTCTTCAAAGTGCTCTTCTTGGCCTGCTTGAGAACGCCCCCGAACTCCCTAATGTAGCTGTTGAAAAGGCGGAAAGACTCATAGGCAGGACAACCTCTGAATGCATGTCTTCAGGTGTAGTTGCATCGCAGGCGGCAATGATTAGGGGGCTGGCTGACATGATTGATCCTCATGCTGTTGTCGTTGTGACAGGCGGAATGGTCCCGATGATTTCAAACTGGCTTAAGGAAAGATATATAATAGATGAGAACCTTATGTTCAAAGGACTCAAAATTATTTATGACAGAAACTCAAATTGCCCCAAAAATACCATATGAAGCCCTTGTTGCATTCACTGTTTTGCGTTAGGATAAGGCCATGAAATCAGGACAGGCAAGGGACACACTGATCGTCTTATTTTCTCTTATAATAATCTTATGCATGGCAGTTCCGGCATATTCAGCAGAAACGGCAGCATCCCTTTATCAGGCGGCAAACAAGGGCTATGTCGAACTTTGCAGGGACGCCGCTCTCAGAAAGACAAAATCCAACTGGATTAAGGTGATAAAACAGTACGACGCCGTGGTTCAAAATTATCCCAGATCGGCGCAGGCGCCGAAATGCCTCCTGATGGTAGGCAAGCTTTATGAGCAGGTCTACGGTTATTTCTGGAGAAAAAGTGACCTTGAATTGGCTCTGGCAGCTTACAGAAGCCTTGTTGAGAAATATCCGGACAGTCAGGTTGCCGATGATGCCCTGTTCAGCCAGGCCAAAATTTATGAGACAAAGCTTAAGGACAACAGGAAGGCGGTGGATTTTTACAGGCAGATAGTGACCCGGTTTCCGAAAAGCGATATGTCTCAGCAGGCTCGTGAAGAGCTCAATGCCATAAACATCAAGGATGAAGCCTCTTCCCGTAAGACTGAAATCAAAAAGACCGCTAAGACAGATAAAAATGTCAATTACAATTCCATAAAAGAATCAAAGCCGGTACCACCGAAAGAGGAAAAAGAAGTGCAGGCATCTGCCGGACCGGTTAATGTAAAGAATATCCGTCAGTGGTCTGACAAGGATTATACAAGATTTGTTATAGAGCTTGACGGAGATGCAGCTTTCAAGACCTTTTCGCTCCCCCCCAATGAGGAGGCTGCAAGGCCCCAGAGGATTGTTATGGATGTGATGGGTGCCAGGCTGTCTAAAGGCATACCGCAGAAGGCTGACTTAAATGATGCACTGCTCAAGACCATGCATGTCAGCCAGAATACTACGGACAAGGTGAGAATCGTGCTGGATCTCAGTTCAAAGGCTGACTACAAGGCATTCCCGATGGAAAATCCTTCAAGGATTGTGCTTGATATCAAGTCGGGCCCCGACGTACCGGCTACTGTTATGTGTGATCCGAAAGATGTAAAGAAGCTCTCGCCCCAATCTGAAACAGAGTTTCATAAGGTCAAGAAATTCTCATCATCGCTGATTCCAGAAAACACTCCGTCTATTCCCAAACAGCTTTCGCTCAAGGTTTCAAAGATAGTCGTTGATGCAGGCCATGGAGGGAAAGATCCTGGCGGGATTGGTCCCAACGGCGAAAAGGAAAAGGATATCAATCTCGCTGTCGCAAAGCAGCTTGCGAAAAAGCTGAAAGAACAGGGTTACGAGGTTCTGCTTACCAGGGACACCGATGTATTCATACCGCTCGAAGAAAGGACGGCGTATGCAAATAAAAAGAAGGCCGACCTGTTCATATCGATTCATGTCAATGCCCACGACAATTCGGATATTACGGGTGTTGAGACATATTTTCTGAACCTTACGACCGATGCCTCGGCCATTCGCGTTGCGGCTCGAGAGAATGCCACCACGACCAAGTCTATAAGCGACCTCCAGTTCATAATAAACGATCTAATGCTGACATCGAAAATAAACGAATCTTCAAGGTTCGCATCGTCCACGCAAAAATCCATGATAGGCTCCCTTGAAAAAAAAGAGATCGTTACAAAAGACCATGGTGTCAAGCAGGCGCCGTTTTATGTCCTGATAGGGGCAAAGATGCCGGCTATTCTTGTAGAGATAGGCTTTATTACCAATCAGAACGAATGCGAACTGCTGCATTCCGACGAATATCAGCAGAGTATTGTTGACGGGATAGTTGCGGGAATAAATGCATATGTCTCGAATACCTGCTATGCGTTTAAAGATAAAGACAGGGAGAAGACTCAATGAGAAAGGCATATCCTCTCATACTGGCCATGATGTTCACTTTTATTCTCGGTGCAGGTTATGGAAAGAGCAACATTATGGAAAAGCAGATCAGCCCTCCCACGCCGGATTTATCGGTTACGGCCAGGGAAGTTAAGCCGGGAAAAGCTTCCGAAGCATATAAGGATGAGATTCCATGCAGCAGACAGCTGTTTCACCCGTTCACCATCCACCTTGAAATGAATCAGTACAAGGAAACCGCCCTTGATGCAGCCGCCGAATATGCAAATTCAATAGGGCAGACTTTCGTTACCAAAACGCCTGTTTCAAGCACCGCGTGGTACTCAGTCGACCACGGGGCGTTCGAAAGCGCAAAAGACGCAGTTGCGAGGATGCAGGAGCTTAAAGATAAAAAGCTCATTCCAAAGGATGCCTATGTCGGCGCTCCCATGCCTTATGGTGTGGAACTGGCTGTGGCAGCTACAAAGGAAAAAGCTCTGAAGGAAGCCCGCCGGATAAGAAAATCAGGCGTATCCGCGTATGTGATTCAACAGAATGAAAACTGTTTTCGTGTAATGTATGGCGCTTACCCGAATGAGGATGTGGCGGGTTTTTATGAGAGGGAAATCAGGAGTCTTGGCTTGTCTGCCAGGGTCGCCCCGCGATGAAAGATGCGCTGATTGATTCTTTTATCGAATACCTAGTTACGGAAAGATCTTCTGCAGAAAACACGATGTCTTCATATTCAGCCGACCTGAAGTCATACGGGTTGTGGCTCGATGAAAAGGGTCTGAATTTTGACAATGCGGATTATCAGACACTGGCAACATATACTGCTTCCATGAAAGAGGCAGGGCTCAAGACGACCAGTATTAACAGGAGGCTTTCGACAATAAGGCAGTTTTACAAGTTCCTTCTCGATGAAGGAATAATTGAAAAGGATCCTTCAAGGGATATCGTCATGCCCAAAAGGGCCCAGTACCTGCCTGACGTGCTTAATGTGAATGAGGTTGAAGGTCTTCTGAACGCGCCAGACACGTCAAAACCCCTGGGTAAAAGGGACAAGGCCATGCTGGAGATTCTTTATGCCACTGGTCTCAGGGTAAGCGAACTCGTAAAGCTGAAGATGAACAACATCAATCTCGGTGCGGGATTCCTGCTTACAAAAGGCAAGGGAGGAAAGGAAAGGCTTGTCCCGATGGGAGAAAAGGCGGTTCGCTGGACAAGGGAATATATCGAAACAGTAAGGCCGTCCATGATCGTTAAAAAAAGCGAGATACTCTTCTTTTCAAACAGGGGAACGGCCATGTCCAGGCAGAATTTCTGGTACATCATCAAACGCTATGCGCTTGCTGCGGGTATTTACAGGGACATTTCCCCGCATACGCTGAGGCATTCTTTTGCCACGCACCTCCTGACAGGAGGGGCGGATCTGCGATCTGTTCAGATGATGCTGGGCCACTCGGACATCTCCACGACACAGATATACACCCACATAACCTCGCAAAGGCTCAAAGAGGTTCACACCCGCTATCACCCTAGGGGCTGATATGGAAGTTATAACAACCCATATCCAGGCTGACTTCGATTCTTTCGCATCCATGCTTGCGGCAAAACTTATATATCCGGATGCAGTGCTTGTCTTTCCCGGAGCACAGGAAAAAATCGTCCGCGATTATCTGCAGAGCGCAAGTGTCGAAATAACGGGTTCGATTGAAAAATTCAGGCATGACAGGCTCAAAGATATCACAAGACTAATACTTGTGGATACAAAACAAGTATCGCGCATCGGGGCGTTTTCGGAAATAGTAACAAACCCCGGCCTCGAAATAATCATCTACGACCATCACAGGGCATCTTTCGATGACATTTCAGGAACCATAGAACATTGCGAACAGGTAGGATCAACGGTTGCACTCATGGTGGAAGAACTGAACCGCAAGGCCATAAAGCCGTCTCCGGAAATAGCAACCGTGATGGCTATGGGTATATTCGAGGATACTGGTTCACTCCTGTTCCCTTCGACAACACCCAGGGACTGCATGGCGTATGCTGACCTTATTTCATGGGGCGCTGATGTCAATCGTGTAGCAAAGATGGTTTCAAGGGAATTGAGCTCCATACAGGTGGATGTTCTTGACCAGCTCATAAAGAATGCGGGGACATACCAGATCAACGGAATCGATGTACTCTTCACACAATCCGTATCCCTGGAATATGTGGAGGACTTCGCGATGCTTGTCCACAAGCTGAGGCCCATGTTCGCTGTAGAAGCGATTTTCGCCTTCGGCCAGATGGGGGAGAGGATATATCTTGTTGCAAGGAGCTCGGTCCCGCAGATCAATGCGTCGGATGCGGCAGCGCTCTTCGGCGGCGGCGGGCATCCCAGCGCCTCGGCGGCCTCGATAAAGGATATCGCGCTCGATCAGGCTCAGGCTTCTTTAATGAAACATCTGAAGAAGACAATAAAACCCAGGATAATGGCAAGGGACATCATGACCTTTCCGGTAAAGAGTGTGTACCTCGATTCAACAATCGACGATGCGAGCGATGTGCTCAACAAATACAATATCAATGCAGCACTCGTTAAATCCAAAGACGAGAGACTCCTCGGCCTTGTGACCAGGCAGGTTGTGAGCCGGGCGCAGGGGCATAACCTCGGTGGAGCAAAGGTGATGGAGTACATGATCCGCGACATCAGGACGGTCAAACCCGAGGCCTCGGTAGGCGAGATCAGGTCGCTCGTCATAGACGGATTCCAGCGGCTGCTGCCTGTGATGGATGATAAAAAGGTGATCGGCGTCATAACCCGCACTGACCTTATGCGCATCATGCATGAGAAGATGGGAAAGGTAGAAGGCCGGCAGGCTTCGTCATCGCCTAAAAAATATGTGCAGTCCCTTTTGTTTGAAAGGCTTCCGAAAGAGCTTTACGAGCTTATGAGAAAAGCCGGTGAATTGGCAAACGACATGGGCTTCAATCTTTTCATTGTGGGCGGCATAGTCCGCGATATGGTCATGCGCATCGACAACCTCGATATCGACCTTGTCGTTGAGGGAGATGGAATAGCCTTTGCAAAAGACCTGGCAAAGATATGCGGAGCGAGGATAGCCTCTCATGAAAAATACAAGACAGCTGTGTTAACGCTGAAAGGCGGCAGGCATATAGACATAGCTACGGCCAGGCTTGAATACTACAAGATACCGGGCGGTTTCCCTGTGGTCGAGGAATCGACGTTAAAGCTCGACCTTTACAGAAGGGATTTTACCATAAACACACTGGCGATTGCGCTTAATCCCAGCCGGTTCGGCGAGATGATAGATTTTTTCGGCGGCCAGCGTGATATCAAGGAAAAAAGGATAAGGGTGCTGCATTCACTCAGCTTTGTTGAGGATCCTTCACGCATATTAAGGGCAATCAGGTTTGAAAAGCGCCTGGGTTTCGCGCTTGGCAAGCAGACTCTTTCACTGGTCCACTCGGCGGTATCGTCTGGATTTTTAAATGGCATTCCCGGCAGGCGGATATTTCATGAGATAGGCCAGATACTTTCCGAGGACGACCCCTTGCCGTGCATGGAAAGGCTTAAGGAGCTGGGAGTCCTCGAAGCAATTCATAAAGCCATCGTCTATAATGAGCAGACAACCGAACTTTTCAGGCATGTGAAAGAGACGCTCAGCTGGTTCAACCTTCTATATACTCATGAAAGGCTCAGGCCCTGGTTTGTTTTCATTATGGCTCTTACTGATCAGATGAAGCCGAAGACAATTATTGCAATCGGTGAAAGCCTTGGCGTGGGCAAGGAAGAAATCAGGCAGCTTCTTTCATCAAAGACCGCGGCCTTTGAAATGTTCAAGGCATTTGCGATGGAAAAGGATAGGTCCCCTGCATGGGTGGTCAATATCGTCGAAGGCGCGAGCCTCGAAGAGATACTGTTCGTGATGTCCAAGACCAGAAGCCTCGATATGAAGGAAAGAATATCGTCTTTTATTACATCCTGGCGCCACTATAAGCCTCCTGTCACAGGAAAAGACCTCATTGAGATTGGTTTCAGACAGAACAAACACCTGGGTGTCTGCCTCAAGGAGATAAGGGACAGGGGCCTGAACGGTGAAATAAAGGATTATAACGAGGCCATGCTCTTTGCCAGGAAAATGCTGCCCGTACAGAAAAGAGAAGAAGGTTGACTTGAGAATATCAAATCCTGTAATCAGTCAGCACTGACTTATGGGGATGTAGCTCAGCTGGGAGAGCACAGCGTTCGCAATGCTGGGGTCGAGGGTTCGAATCCCTTCATCTCCATTTTTAACCCATTTAAATTTCATAGAGTGGCTTAATAGTTAATACCCCCGGCAGGAATCGGTTCTGGCGGCGAAGCCAAGAAGGCTTACCCTGAAATTGTCTTTCATTCTCCCAGCTTCCATGAAATTACCATCCTTATCTGCTGCTCGGTTTCCGGTGATGGCAGGTTTCCTTTCTCGTCTTGCTTTCTCAACTCTTTAATTATCTCGAGGATCTCAGGCCCTTTTCCAAGGCTGTGCCTTGCATGCCAGCATCCCACAACTGTTCCCGTCCTGCCTCTTCCTCCCCAGCAGTGAATATATACAGGCAGGCCGTTCAGCAACGACTCGTCTATCCTGTCAAGGATGCGCTTCATTTCTTCATGTGACGGCACACTTAGGTCTGTAATCGGATGTCTGTATGTATAGGCCTTCTGTCCACGCAGCGAGGCAAGGTCCCTGACCCTTTTATCATACCGGGTGAATTCAAGACCGGCATGATCGATTTCATCGGTTTCCATAAGATTGATAAATATCCTAATGCCGCAGTCAAGCAGTGTATTGAGCTTTTTATCCATCTCGGTGATATTGCTGTCGCCGGGATAATAACCAGCCAGCAGCCTGCCGGGAACTACCCAATAAGAGCGGGAAAACGGCCCTTTGAATGCAGCCGTGATTGAATCCCCATTTAATCCAATACATTCTGAAATATTATCCATAACAGGCACCTCCTCCTGAAGCGTTTTCACTTTCAAAAACAATCACCGGGAACGTCGGAACAGTCTCTTTTTACAGTTCATTTAAACTTTGCTTTCTGATTATCTTTCACCGTTGATGACAGTCCCTTCACAGACTTCAATATCTTCCCGAGCCTTCCGGCCATCTTCTCATCAGTTATGTTTTCTGCCTCGCCAATCAGGAAGAGCATCAGGTCTTTTTCACGTGGTTTGCCTGTTTCCGTGATTTTGCCTGCTGATTCGGACAGTTTCTTCATGATGTCTTCGCTGTCGGGAAAGCTGATGAATATGCCTTTCAGCTGATCCATGAGCCAGGCAAGACCCGGACGGCAGAATGTGAGCGCAAGCATTTCCAGGCTTTTCTCTGAATTCTTAGGTGCGACTGTTTCTTTGCTGAGGTCATTGTCTGCCGGATAGTCCCCGAGAAGAACCTTTCCGCCAAGCTCTCTGAGGTCAGCCCTTGTCTTCATCAGCTTTTCAATCCCGGGTTTTCTTTTCATAACTTCCCTCCTGACGGATGATTCCTTTTATTCAATAGGCCCTACCGGCCCTCTGAAGCCTGCCCTGCGGCTTAAACCTTCCATACCCCCATCCATGCTCCTCGAACCGTTCGCTCTTGCAAATACAGCGGTGTGGATAAGAGTCTGCCGGTATTGAAGCGCCGATCCAAAGATGCGGCCGTTTTCGAAACGGATGTCTGTTCCAAGGCTCACCGACGGGAATTCTTTGACATCGCAGCCTGCAATTTCCTTAACGAATGACTTTGCCAAGTCCGTAAACGATATCACTGTTTTAGCATTCTGCCCGAGAACCGCATCGAGGACATAGCTTCTCAGTAGCTTTGCATGAACCTTTTTATAGCAGGCTTCGGATGAAACCGCATCGAGACCGACTATGCGGCCGTTGATGAAGGCGAGTATCCCTTGCTGACCGGGAAGCAGGGTAAAATTTCCCTCAACGTCATCAAGCTCAGATCTGTAGCTTTCGTGTATGTCTTTCATGGCTGATGTGGAGGAACTAACTCCCGCGCTCTCGCACTGGGAATGGATGCTGTGCCAGACTTCGCCCTGATCTGAGCGATGGCCTGCACCCCTTTCGAGATTTTTTCTCACGCTGAAATTCTTTTTCATCCTGAGCTCTTTGGACATTATGACATCAGAATCCCTGAACTCTTTCGATGAATAACTCCATCTGCCCTGTTCGGTGCAGCTGACTGGTATGACGGTTTCCGACATCTCTTTTATGAGCACGCTGGAATTTAGCACCCTGTTCTGTTTGGAACCCGCAAGCTCCTCGCCGTCGAGAATCAGAACGGGCTTTTCGCCCCGGTTGAGCACCTTCAACTCCGGCACACTGCCGCCTTCCGAGAGTTCGGTGATGGTTATGAGGCCAAGGTCAATCGCCTCTTTCAGCATTATGTAATCTGTCTCTGCCCGGCTCTTTAAGAAGAGTGGAATGATGTCGATGTTCCTGTGAGATTGGGGCTCGCCGAATTCGACATCTGCCGAAAAATCTATCAATACATGCGCCATAGATACCTCCTTTTCAATTCGTAATTCCTTAGTGGGAAACCCCATCATAAACGATCTTTTCTGCAAAAACACCGGGGACTCGACAGCTGTGTGTCGCACAAAATTAATTATTAAAGCGACGCCTGCCGAGAAGACCTCATATCAAATCAGTAGGGAGTGCTTATGGCTGATGAACGAAAACCGGTTGCCGAAAGGATTCTTAGACTTGCAAAGATGCTCAGATATTTTCTGGAAAAGGACGAGGTCTTTACCGCGAACATGGCCCAGGATTTTTCAACCACTACAAGGACGATACAGAGGGACCTGCTGGCATTGAGAAAGGCCGGGTTCCCGATACATGAAAAGAGGATGGGCAGCCATTATCTTGACAAGAGCATCATCAGCAATCTGAGGAATTACGAAGAGTCGGAGCTTGCCCTGATAGTCGCTGTCAGGGACATGGTCAGCCAGCTCGGTAAGCCTTTCGGTGATAATGCGGATACGATATTCAACAGACTCTCCGATTATACCGACTGCAGGCCCGTGTTTGTAAAGCTGGATGAGCCCATACGTTTCCAGAGAAAGACTGTTGACAAGATAGTTGAAGGAATAAACGAAAGGAAATATCTGCAGTTTGAATATAAGGGGAATATGAAGGATGCGCACCCGGTCACTGTCGAACCCTACAGAACAGCATACTTCGACGGATTCTGGTATCTGGTGGCAAAGGATTTATCAGACTCCAAGATAAAAAAATATGCCCTGGACAAGATCAGCGGCATAACTGCACTTAAGAATAAGAGATTCAATAAGGTGCCTGATGGCATAGATGACATACTGAAGGACAGCGTCAATATCTGGTTTACCACCAAAAGAAACATCAAAGTGGTCATCGAAGTTGATTCGTTATGGGCCGACTATTTCAAACGCAGGGGCAATATTCTGCCGTTCCAGAAAACGGCTGAAGAAAGGCCGGATGGATCCATTATTATAAACTTCATGGCCTGCAATAATGAAGAGATATCCATGTGTGTGAAGCCCTGGCTGCCACATGTGAGAATAATAAAACCGGAATCCGTGAAAGATTCACTCCTGTCCGAATTCAGTGAATGGATAAAATGGCAGAAGAAGACATGAAGAAGTTTGATCAGACAAAGATCTCTGATGTTAACAATGAAGGACATTTAACCGGACTGAGGAAGTAAGACCTTTCTTCAATATAGGAGGACATCAGCACTGCAGGGAGCCGGTGGATTTGAGCCCCACTACGTTTCTAATTCCATTTACATGGAACCCCGGGTATAGATCAGAAAGATCAGGACATGCTGTAAACCTGTTTTCTGGTACGCCTGACCCTTGTACGCGCATAAAAGACAAAGACTATGATGTTATCCTGGATTTTCAGAGTGGAGATATGATCGTATCGGTTAAAGGTTTTGGTGCGAGAGAAGGGACTTGAACCCCCACGGATCACTCCACCAGATCCTAAGTCTGGCGCGTCTGCCAGTTCCGCCACTCTCGCCCGTTCCCCTTCTATCAGTATGAAGGCATGTTTTGTCAAGAATCTTTTCGAAATACAGCCGGGGCATTTATTTATGCCGCCTCAGGATGAGAGGTAGGCATTCTTCATGAGATAATCTTTAATATATTCTCTTACGGCGACCTCGATGGATGAGGGTTCGACATTAAAACCGGCCTTTTTCAGCTTCGATGTAACGGCCTCGGTGAAGTACTGATACTTGTCCCTCAATATTTCAGGCATTTCGATAAAGTCTATGGCGGGCTCCGTCTCAAATGCTGCGAACATTGCATTTGCAAGGTCAAGCCAGGTGCGGGCATTGCCCGCGCCAATGTTGTAGATGCCGGAGACGTCAGGTTTGTCAAGGAAGAAGAGGACGGCCCTTACTGCATCCTTTACATAGATGAAATCCCTTTTCTGGCAGCCGTCCTTGTAATCCGGATTATACGATTTGAAGAGCCTCAGCTTTCCGGTCTCTTTTATCTGTGCAAATCCCTTGTGGACAAAGCTTCTCATATCAGCCTTGTGGTATTCGTTCGGGCCATAGACATTGAAGAATTTCAGTCCGGCAAATGTTGATAAAAGCCCCATTCTTTTCGCCCAAAGGTCGAAGAGATGCTTTGAATAGCCGTACATGTTGAGAGGCACAAGCTCATCAAGGCGCGCTTCATCATCGGAGAATCCCTTTGACCCGTCACCGTAAGTGGCTGCCGATGAAGCGTAAATGAACCTGATGCCTTTGTCTGCACAGAACAGTGCAAGGTCTTTTGTAAACTGGAAGTTGTTCCTGATGAGGTAGGTGGCATCGGCTTCTGTCGTCGAAGAGCAGGCCCCCATGTGAATTATGGCCTCTAGTTCGGGAAGCGAATCCGAAAGAACACTATCGAAGAAGTCGTCTTTTTCACGGTAATCCGCGAATGAAAGGCCTCTGAGGTTTTTCCACTTTGAAGAGGTCCCGAGATGGTCCACCGCCAGGATATCATTCATGCCTCTCTGATTGAGCGCATGAATTATTGCACTGCCGATAAAGCCTGCCCCGCCCGTGACTGCTATCAATCTTTTCTCCTTATTTTCCCGCGTGTTCCGAACCGGGACGGCCGACCCATTCTTTCATACCCTGGGCCAGGCCCATGAGAAGGAGCACCCTGCCCATTATGAAATCAGGAAGAAGCGCTCTGGAAATTACGCCGATATGAAGCATGGGCGGTATCTTTATAACATTACGGCCTTTCTTGAGAGCCTTTTCAACGATAGCCTCGGCAACAGTGTCATGTTTTTCTATCCTGGGCACTATCAGCTCCCCCAGGATATTCAGTCTTCCACCTTCGAACATGCCTGACTTGAGAAAATGCGGGTGTATCGATGTATATCTGACATTCTTCTTATCCAGTATGGCCTCGAACCTCAATGATTCAGTCATGCCCCATACGGCCCATTTCGTTGCGCAGTATACGGCAAGGTCAGGTACGCCGATAACCCCTGCCGCGGATGATATGTTTACAATGTGCCCCAGGTTCCGTGAGTACATTCCCGGCAGGAATGCCTGGATCGTGTAGTACATTGATGTAAGGTTGACGTCGGTTTCCCTTTCCCAGTCCTCGACAGGGCGGCTGCAGAATCTGCCGGTTTTAACAAAGCCTGCGTTGTTAATAAGGATGTCCACCTGACCCATGTCTTTTTCAGCTTGAACTGCAAGCTCTTTCACCCTGAGCTTGTCTGTAACGTCGCACTGATAGGAAAAGACCTTTCCTCCGCCCAGGCGCTCAAGGTCGGCTTTTGCATCTTTGAGGGCTTTTTCGTTCATGTCCCAGAATGTAACATCGCAGCCGTTCATGAGGAGTCTTCTGCATGTGGCAAATCCGATCCCCATTGCACCGCCCGTAACAACAGCCTTTTTGCCCCTTAAATCCATTTCATGCCTCCTTATTAATTCATTCTTCGGCCCAGCGTATGAGCCCTATGTCCACCGGATATCTTATATGCTCATGTCTTGGAAGTATCCTGACCGTATAGCCGAACCTACCCGTATCTTCACAGGTAAGAACCGCCCTGAACTGATGAACGCCATTGCCTAGATTTTTTTCATGCTCCATTATAAGATCACGGCCGTCCGTGAGGTTGTTGGCGTCATCGAGAGTGCCGTAATAGACGCGTGCGCTTATCTGTGCAGGTTCAATGGCGCCGAGCTGTATCTGGGCATCTATGATAATCTCCGAATCGACCTTTACCTCTGCACTTCCTTCGTGGCTCATGCTGAGCACTTTTACCGATTTCCAGTTCGATATCAGATGAGTGCACCAGGCTACGATATCTTTGGCCACCTTGAAATTGTTTGCGGAAAGGGTTTTATGGTTGAGGGCCGCCTCCATATAGCAGCGGTCGGTATATTCCTCGACCATTCTGTTCGAATTAAAGGCGGGGCATAAGGTGCGCATGGATTTTTTCATCATGGATATCCAGCCCCTGGGAAGACCGTCAAGGCCCCTTTCATAAAATATCGGGATTATCTCACGTTCAAGCAGGTCATAGATGGCCTTGCTTTCCGCCATATCCTGATTCTGCCAGTTGTCATATTTCTCATCCTTGCCTATAGACCAGCCGAGTCCCGGCGCATAGCCCTCATCCCACCACCCGTCTTCGATGCTCAGGTTCAAGGCGCCGTTTGCTGTCGCCTTCATTCCGGATGTACCGCAGGCCTCAAAGGGTCTGCGCGGATTGTTGAGCCAGATATCGACACCCTGGACAAGGTATCTTCCTATATTCATATTGTAGTCTTCGAGAAACACGATTTTATCCCTGAACGGGTCCTCCCTGCTTTCATGGATAATCCTCTGTATTATATCCTTTCCCTCGCTGTCCCTCGGGTGTGCCTTGCCTGCTACAATGAGCTGTACAGGCCTTTCCTTGCTTGAAAGGATTGCCTTCAGCCTGTCTATATCCTTAAAAATAAGAAGGCCTCTTTTATAGGTCGCCATGCGTCTTGCAAAACCTATGGTCAGGGCATCGGGCTTCAGCACCTCTTTTGCCCTTTCGATCTCTCTGGGATTTACGCCCTGCCTTCTGAGCTGGTCAATAAGGCGCTTTCTGGAAAACTCGACAAGCCTTCTGCGTCTTCTTTCATGCGTGTACCAGAGCTCGGTGTCGGGTATCTCGTCCATCCTTTCCCAGAGTCTGCTGCTATCCGGGTCTTCCTTCCATTCAGGGCCCAGGTACCGGTCAAAGAGATCCGCCATTTCAGCGGATATCCATGATGGGATATGAATGCCGTTCGTGATGGATGAAATAGGGACCTCGTCAGACGTTACATGGGGCCAGATATCTTTCCACATGTTCCTGGAAACAACGGCATGAAGCTTGCTTACCCCGTTCCTGAATTCTGAGGTCTTGAGTGCAAAAACGGTTGCGCCGAAAGGTTCCGAACTGTCATTCGTGTTCTGTCTTCCCATCCTCATAAAGCTGTTCCATGATATGCCCACTTCATCCACATACGGTTTCAGATATCTCTCGACAAGGTTTGCGTTGAAGACATCGTTGCCTGCCGGTACCGGTGTATGCGTGGTGAAGACCATGGATGACCTTACAAGGGCGAATGCCGTGCGGAAATCAAGGCCCGTTTTCAGCATGTAATTCCTTATTCTTTCAAGACCGACGAGGAAGCTGTGGCCTTCATTCATATGATAGACCATGGGATCAATGCCTAGGGCCTTCAGAGCCCTTATTCCGCCAATTCCCAGGATGATTTCCTGCTTGAGCCTGTACTCCTCGTTGCCGCCATAAAGGTTGGCGGTAAGCTGCCTGTCGTCCTCGCTGTTTTCCGAAATGTTCGTGTCAAGCAGATAAAGTGATATCCTTCCCACATTGCAGCGCCATATCTGAAGTTTTATCTCATGGTCACCCATCCTGAGAGGTATCCTGAGAGGGTTGCCCTGGCTGTCCTTCTCAAGCGTTAGCGCCATGTGATAAAAATCATTATCCGTATCCTTTTCCTGCTGCCAGCCGTCAACGTTGAGCTGCTGTGTGAAATAGCCATGCTTGTACATAAGGCCGACGCCGACCAGAGGCAGCCTTAGATCACTTGCGCTTTTAAGGTGATCGCCTGCGAGTATGCCGAGGCCGCCTGAATATATCGGCAGACTTTCCGTGATGCCGTATTCCATGGAAAAGTAGCCGATTTTGAAATCGATTGGCTGCGAAATCAGGAATGAATAAACCCCTTTTTCAGACATGTAGTCGGTGAACGATTCGTAAGTTTTTTCCATCTGGGACAGGAAGCCTTCGTCCTCAAGCAGGTCCATGATCCTTGACTGGGAGATCTTCGATATCATGTTGACAGGATTGTGGGCTATCTTTTCCCAGAGGTCCCTGTCCATGTGTCTGAAAAGTCTCAGCCCCTGCTGATTCCAGGAAAACCACAGATTCATGGCGAGTTCTTTAACTGGTTTGAGCATTTCCGGAAGGGCCGGCATTACCCAGTAAGGTATTTTCTTTATCTGCATACGAACCCCTTTCAAAGTTAAGACAGGCTGCAGCCTGTCAAATTAAGGCCGGCAATGCCGCGGCCTTTCGAATCTGTCAGATATTTACAGTCTTACAGCTATTTATACTTTCTCGGTTTAGCAGAGGCCTTTTCTCCCATTTTAACCTTTGCTTTTTTTGCGGCATCGCTGCCAGGATAGTTATTTATCACTTTTTTCAGTGACAAGCGGCCTGCCTCGACATCTCCAAGCTCAATGAGCGCAAGGCCTTGCTTGTAAAGACAATCAGGAACTTTGGGGCTTTTGGGATAGTTCTTGAGCACTACATCGTACCTGTCCATTGCTGATTCGAAATTGCCTTCAGCAAAAAGGCATTCCCCCGCCCAGAAATTAGCGTTGTCTATCAGATCACCGTTTGGATTGGCCGCTATATAGGCGTCGAAGGCCTTGAGTGCATCAAGGAATTTGCCGGCATTGAATTTGTCTATTGCCATATTATACTGCGATTTGGCCGAAGCCGAAGCGGCCTGTCCCTTCATGGAGTCTTCAAGGACCTTGATCCTCACTTCAAGAGCGTTGATTTTTGAAATGTCGGTTTTCGGGGAGGCGGACAGCTCTTCGATTTTTCCCTGCAGTTCACGGATCTGGGTCTGGAGGTCGTTGAACTGCGACTGGATGGCTGCCTGGTTTTTCAGTGCCTGGGACTTGTCGCTGCTTATGGTTCCCAAATCCTTAACCAGTTTGTCATTGCTGGCCTTCACCGCGTCAAGCTCAGTCTTGAGATTAGTAAAGTCGCGTTGCGATGCACAGCCGGCAAGCATTAAAATCGCAAACAAAAATAAAAGCATGACCGTTACCGATAGATTCCTATTTTTCAAATACATCAAGGTGTGCCCTCCTGTTTTTTGCCCATTCAGCTTCATTCTAGCCTGAAGCCGCAGGTTTATCCTTTTCTCCTTGAAAGCGAATTCTTAACAATTAAAATTTTATCACAGCTTTAATAATAGGTGTATCTATAAAAAATGTAATTATTTGGCAGCCGGATCAAAAATAAATCCATATTGCCGGCATTTTTATCCTTATTTCAGGACAGGGCTCCATGTCGGCTGACTGAATTTCCCTCCTGAACTCGTGACGCGGACGGGTTTGCTGCCGTTCAAGTCGGAGATATACAGGTTGCCGTCACCGGAAGCGAATACAATAAGCCTGCCGTCGGGCGAGAATGCAGGTGAAAAATCTTCAAATTCGGTACCGCCGAAAACTCTCAAGTCGGAACCGTCAGGCCTTATCGTTGCGACACGAAAGGCCCCGCCGTCGACATATGTGAAAGCGATCAGATCGCCTTTGGGCGAAAATCTGGGTTCGGTATTTTTTCTCCCTTGAAAGGTGATCCTGGTCTCCTTTCCGGTTGAAAAGTCCTTTATGTATAGTTGTGGAGTTCCGCCCCTGTCCGAACAGAAGACCATCCTGCCGCCGTCCGGGGAAAAGCTGGCCGAGGTGTCAATGCCCACTGAATTGACTAAACGAGACACCGCCTTTGTGCCGAGGTCCATCATGTATATGGACTGGTTTCCGTCTTTTGACATGGTAAGCGCCAGCTTCTGGCCGGACGGATGGAAGGCCGGTGCCGTGTTAAGCCCCCTGCTGCCCGAAAGAAGGGTCGCGTTGCCCTGCGAAAAATCTATCAGCCACAAATCCGGATTTTTCTTTGCATAGGATACAAACGCTATCCGGTTTCCATTGGGAGAAAAGGCGGGACTCAATACGATATCGTCAGGTTTTGACTTTAAAAGCGGAAAACCGCCGGTTCCGTCCGGCCTGCATGTATACAGTGTCCGGCTTGAACCCTTCTGCATGACTGAGACAATCTTCGAGTTGAACATAGGAGAAAGACCCAGAGAATCTTTGAGAAATGAATCCACGAAATTATTGATGCTCAGATAGACGGCATCCTTGAAGGGCTTATAGTCAATGGATGTGACTACCTTTCCCGTTATATCCGCGGCCTCCAGCTTCAAGTTTACCGATTTGTCTCCGGCAGGTGTAAGAGAGCCCGTAATGATGAAATCTGCGCCGATGAGGCTGAAGTCGGAAAGCTTTGCCTGTGATATCGAGGAGATGGATGCCTGCGTTGGATAGGTTTTAGGGTCGATAACGTCATAGACCTGTGCGATTTCAAGGTCTTTTTTCAGTATGGCCCAGGCAGGGCTGGCCAGATCGTTAGGCCCTGCGAATAAAGGCATGGCTACCTTGACCTTTTTTACACCGCCTGCCTGAATCACGATGATTTCATCATCCTGAGCAAGGGCAGTGTTGAATATGAGAAGGGCCAATATGATTACTGATAAACCGGTCATGCTGTGACGTTTCATTGTTATCTCCTTAATTACTGTAAGGCGGGAAGAAAGTAATTGTCCATTCATATTTTCCGTCAGGTGCTGGTGGAAGTTTGATGTTGTTCAATGCAGTTTCAACCGAGCGGTCGTATGCTTTATTGCCGGAGGAAACAAGCATTTTTTTGCTGATGATTTCACCTGATTGGGAAATTTTTATCGTATATGTGACGTTCATATCAGGACTAATCCGCTGATCCTGAGGTATCTGCCAAACCTGTTTGAATCTTACCATTGCAATATTGGCCCATGACGACTCGGTTGTTACAACATTATGTGTGACAGGTTTAGAATTAATATCAGAAGAAATTTGATTTTTCCCAGTACAAGAAGGGCAGAGCAAAACAAGCGTTAATACAATGAGTAAATATCGTTCAGTGTTAAACATTTTCAATTTCCATAGGGCGGGACAAACGACAATGTCCATTCATATCTGCCGCCTGGCGGCGGCGGGAGCTTGATCCTGCTCAATGCTATTTCCACAGAGCGGTCATAAGGCCTGTTTCCCGAAGATACCAGAAGCTTTTTGCTGATTATATCGCCTGATGCGGAAATCCTGATGTTGTATGTTGCCTGCAGGTTTGGGCTGATGGGCACGCCTTCCGGTATTTGCCATACATTTTTGAATCTTGCCATTACAATTCCAATCCATGCCTCTTTTCTAGCAACCTCGCCATATGCGCTGCCGCCTGAAGAATCATTTTCTCCATGTCGATCCAGCTGGCCAGGCTGTTCGGAACCCGAAGACCGCGACGGTTTAGAATCCAGATCAGGACTTGGCAGTCTGGACAGTCCGTCATTGACAGGGACGTCTCTTGAAATTTCTCCGAAATCTTTGATTTTAGGTGCGGATGAAGGCATGGAGAAATTCCTGAAAGCGCCGCCGGAAACAGAGGCGCCGGGCACCCCGGGCACAATATCGACCTCATACACAACCGGGGCTGTCTTTGGCCTTGAGGAAAAATCCGGCATCAACACTACTGCAAAAAGCCCTATGTGCAGCAGAAGGGATATTGCCAGAAAGACATGAAATTTTCTCATCCTTACCTGTTTATCGGAGGTTGGGTGACAAGCCCCAGCTTCGTAAGACCTGAGCCCCTGATAAGGGCCATGACTTCGACGACATATCCGTAAGGCACGCCCTTGTCGGCCTGCAGAAAGACATTCTCAACGCCTCTCTGCTGGACAATCTGCTCAAGCAGTGGGGTAAGCCTTGCTATTTCAACCGTTGAGCCGTTGATGTCGATCTTTTTGTCCTGGCTTATGGTCACGATAATATCCTGGGACTGGCCGGGAAGAGCCTTTGATTCAACCTCTGGAAGGTTCACATTCATACCTTCCTTCATCATGGGTGCGGAAACCATGAAGATTATGAGAAGCACCAGCATAACGTCAACCAGGGGTGTGACGTTTATGCCTGAAACGATCTTGCCTCTATTGTTTCCTGTCTCCATACAGGCTCCTCCTGCTCCAGTTCATGTATTCAATCAGGAACTGATCCATTTGCCGGTATATCTGGTCCATGACCCCGGTGAAATAGTTGTAGAACAGGACTGCTGGTATTGCTACGAACAATCCTGCCGCAGTCGCCACAAGCGCTTCTGATATGCCGGGCGCAACCGTCGCCAGATTTGCCGAACCCATCAGGCCGATTTCCCTGAACGAATCCATGATCCCCCACACCGTACCGAACAGTCCGATAAAAGGAGAGGCATTGCTGATGCTGGCAAGAAAACCGAGCCCCCTGTTCAGCGACATCGATTCATTGGCGGAGTTGCCTTTTATTCTGCCCTCGATATTTTCCAGAAGTGCGGGTGATATGGATGTGCCGGTACCGGATATCCTGTCAAATTCAAGCTGGGCTGCGCTGTAAAGTCTCGTGACAGGGGAATCGCCTGCCTGCCTTATTTTTTCGGATATTTTAGATTGCGTGCCTCCGAGCGCTAATGCATTAAGGACAATTTCTCCGCTATTTCTGGCCCTTTTAAAGACTATCCATTTCTGGATGATGATTGCCCATGAAATTACTGAAAATATCAGAAGACACAAAAGCACAATCTTTACTATGGGGTCAGAATCGATGATCATGGCCCCAATATCGCCCCTGAACTGGCCCGGAGCAGCTAACGCCGTAGCAGCCAGCATTAACATGTGTACCTCCCGTTAAAACTTTATTTAAGGTAGTTTGTTCAACTTCTCAGCCTTCATATATATTTTATAGAACAATTTGTTCAAGTGCAAACCTTATCACTGATTTATGACACTTTTTACCATTTTAGAAAAATCATTTAACTATATGAAAAAATGCAATAAAAATAGTGTTAAAGTATTATATTATTATTGACCGATAATAATGATTGTAATATAGGCTAAATAGTGCCAAAAAGTGGCATAAGAGGTTTACATGTTTAAAGGGCACTTTGTAAACTCTATTAATGATAAG
>CAZEMO010000007.1:0-190900 GCA_964513375.1 uncultured Bacteriovoracaceae bacterium
CATGAGGAATGCATGCCGTATTCCTCGTGTTAACCGTCTTGTTTTAAAGATTTGCCTTTCTTCGTGCCCTTCGTGGTTGATAACAATTTACCTTCAAAGCAGAAAAGGGATTGATTCGGCGCGGCAATCTCAGGTTTTTCATTTCAGGAAGAAATGCATATTACAAAACGTGACCTCTATTCTTCTTCGTCTATGCCGGAATGCATATCCCTGGAAGTTGTTTCATAAAAAATTCCTAAGGATTGTAACAACACAGGGTATAGAACAAAGCAGGCTAATGAGTGACAAAATCGAGGAGTGAGGTATGCCGATTAACTTTTAAGCAGAATCAAAAAGCTATTAAAGTTTTGCTTAATAGCTCAAGTGCTTAACGGCTCAACAGCTTACTCGCTAGGATGGCGCCATGTATCCGTTCATCACCATTTCATGCCACTCCTTGTATCTGATCGAGAGTATCAGGAAGTCCCTTTCGTTGTCGACATCAAGCGCGGCGCCGCCTTGAGTGGTCTCGACTATCTTGACCTGTGCGTCGAGTATTCCGGACAGCAGGCTTTCAAGCTCCGCCCTTGTGACGGGAAAACTGGTCAGTTTTGCCAGAGGCTTAAGCCCTATCGAAGAAAGTCCGGTCGATATCTGAAGCAGCAGATAAAGCCACAATGTCCTTCCGATATGCCTGGGCCCCAGTTTTACGATCTCTCCTATGGAGCGGACGATATTCAGCAGCTCTTTCTGGTAGCGGTATTCATATACCTTGAGCGCAAGCTCTATTCCATATTTGAGCTTGAACGGCTTTGCCATGTGCATGTTGTTCTGGCGGAAATTTCCGTCCCTGACATGGAAGGTCGCCATCTTGATGCCTGGTTTGCCTTTCCTGGGTTCAAAACGCTTCAGTATTGTTTCCGATGTTACGCCTGCACAGTAGTCATATCTGGACATGTCGCATTTCTTTATGAACTCTTTCAATTCGCTGACGGTCAGCAGAGGAATATCGCCTGCCATGCCGAGCACGGCCTTTTCCCTGTAATTATTTGAAATTTCATCTGTCAGGATTCCGTTATCTCGGTATTCGGGAATGGTCTGGAGAAAAGCCTCCCAACAGTTTTCCATGAGGTTCCGGCGCTGCTCTATGATGCGCACGTCGAGATCGCCTATTACTGCCTCGAAATTTTTCTTAGGCCCGACAACTACAATCTGCCCGATTTCATCGCAGGATTTGAGAGTCTCGACAATGTGTCTGATAATGGGTTTTCCATCTACTTCCAGCAGTGCCTTGTTTTTCCTGAAGACCCTCTTTGAGGCCCTTCCGTCCCCAGCAGCTACAATGCAGTCAATTCCCATGAGAAACCTCCTGACCGATATATTTAAAATATATCGTCTGTTCCGCCGAGGTCAAGACGGGCTTCTACACTGCCAGTTTATTTAGTATGGACAAGAGAAGCTTCCAGAAGTTTCCCACACTTTCTATCCTCACCCTCTCAAAGGGCGAATGGGCATGCTCTATGGTTGGGCCGAGAGAAATGGTCTCAATACCCGGGATTTTGTCCGCTATTACCCCGCATTCAAGGCCTGCATGGATTACCTTGACCTCGGGCTCTTTTCCAAACAGTTCCAGATGTGCCTGCCTGCAGACCCTGAGTATTCTGGAATTATAATCCGGAATCCATGAGGGATATTCGTGGTCGAAGGAAACATCTGCACCCGCCAGTCTTCCTATTGATGCAATCCTGCCGGCCAGCTCTTCCATCGCCTCTTTATGGATGCTTCGCTGCATGGTCTTAACCGTTACGCAGTCTGTTTCTGTTTTTACAACGCCCAGGCTTGTTGATGTCATTATCATGCAATGTGGCATGTCTATCGCATCGACGCCTGAAGGGATTGCGTTTAAGGCCTCGATTATTGCTGAGGCCTGTTTCCCGGAAATGATATCTTCCGGTATGGGTGCATCCTCAACTGTTATTGCAAGACCTTCATCGATCCCTTTAAGCATGGTCCTGTATTTTTCCAGATATTTTTCTGCATGCGCTTTCAGATTTTTCAGATTCGAAGGAGTAGCAGCTATCAGCGCATCCGACTCTCTCGGTATGGAGTTGCGCAGGTTGCCTCCGGAGATCGCTGACAACTTGTAGTCGATGCCGGATGAGGTAAGAAGGCTCGCCATGATCTTTATTGCATTACCGCGGCCCTCATGAATGTCTGTTCCCGAATGGCCGCCTTTAAGACCTTTGACTCTTATGGTAACAGCCTGAAATCCTCCGGGAGTCTTAACTCTTTTAATGCTGAACTTGAGGTCTGTCTCCTTGCCGCCGGCGCAGCCGATGTAAAGGATTCCATCTTCTTCCGAATCAAGGTTGATAAGTGTCCTGCCGTGAATAAGCGTGGCATCCATTTGGACCGCGCCCGTAAGTCCGGTCTCTTCGTCCATGGTAAAAAAAAGTTCAAGCCTGGGGTGTGTGAGCGTGGATTCCTCCATTATGGCAAGCATGGCGGCACAGGCAATACCGTTGTCGGCGCCGAGTGTCGTTCCGCATGCTTGAATCCATTCTCCGTCCTTAACCAGCCTGATCGGGTCCTTTTCAAAGTTATGCTCAGTATCTCTGTTTTTCTCGCAGACCATGTCCAAATGGGCCTGTAGGATTACAGTTCTGTCTGATGTACTGCCCATGGCAGGAATATAGACGACCACATTTCCGGCTGCGTCAGTTCTATAATTGAGGCCGTGTTTAATTGCCTTTTCTATGACAAAATTCCTCGACAGGGTCTCGTTCTTGGAATTTCGCGGAATTGCCGAAAGTTCGGCAAAGCACTGCCAGAGCGGCTTTGGTTCAAGAGCGTTTATTGCGTCCACTGTTTACCCCCGTTCCCGGTTTTCCGACACTGTTTCAGAAGAAATGTTGATATCTGATAAGGTGTTGATATTGGAAAATATTTTTAAAGGGTCCCCGAAAGCATTTATTGATTGATGCCCGACATATTCGGTATTCATCTGTTCGACAAGATTCAATATCTTGAACCTCTTCTTTTCCAGCAGGGCTTCTATGCTTGAGATTGCGGCTTTGGAATAAATTGCATGCAGGGGCTCCATGCCCTTTGATAATCTCGGAATAATTATGTCCGCCTTTTCCTTGAGACCGGCCATATACCTGATAAGTCCCATATTCAGATTGGGCATGTCTGCGGCGAATACAAAGCAGTAAGGATTGCCTGATGAGACGAGGGCCGTATATATTCCGCCGAGCGGACCGCATCCTGGTATTATGTCGGAAAAAGTCTTATAGCCTGCAACCTCCTGCCTGAAATGGCCTACAAGAATTATATCCGAAAACAGAGGGTCCAGCACAGAAATGACTTTTTCTACAAGCATGACACCATCAAGAGGCTCAACCACTTTGTCGCGGCCGAATCGGCGGGATTTCCCGCCGATAAGTACTGACGCAGTTATATCCGGAAGTGTGCCCTTTTCAACCAAGGTTTAAATCCATTTCAATATGCCTGCAAATACGATGAGCATGGCGGCATTTAAGGCGAACATGCCGCCTATTACTTTGATCTGAGTCTTTGGCTGCCAGTCGTAGCAGTACATGGCTACTACCCAGAACGGAATATAAACAGAGATGAAGACGGTAAGCGAACCCCACCAGGGATATACCCATACAAAGCAGGGCGTCTTGACAAGAAATATCTCGAATATCGAAAAGAAAGCGGCGTTGAACAGTGCTATCAAAAGCCTGTTGTTTATGCCGAGTATCTTAGCCTTGGGGTCTTCAGGCAGTATTTTGCTGAAGATCAGGCCTGCTATTGAAAACATAAGGCTCAGCTCGACTCCAACACCAATAAGAATCAAGAAAGAAGTACCTGTCGGAACTGTCCATAAGGCATGACTGGTAAAATGTTGAATTAGGGCATTTACGATTTCCACAAACCAGTGGACCATGTAAAGGGAAAGCCCGGCTGCTATTCCCTTCCAGTTCTTTTTCTCGATCTCATTGAAATAGACGTAGAAAACCAGAGCAAGAAGCGTTATCACGTACCACTGAAAAGGCTGGCCGCTCCGAAGAATGTTTAAAGCCTGATCTGTAGCCTGGGGATTGTTAAGCATAAGTTCCTCCTTCATTTTATTTCTGTATGGAGATGCCTATTATCAATAATCTTGAACACGCAGTCAATTGAACAAATGGTTATATTAAAGCTTGCTGATTAAAACCACACTGTGTTAACGGATTCTTATGCAAAACAGCCTAAAGCATGTCGCAATAATAATGGACGGCAATGGCAGATGGGCACAGAAAAGGGGGCTTCCCAGACTATCAGGCCATGAGGCCGGCGCCAGGGCGACCAGAAAAATTGTCGAACTTGCCAAAGAACGCGGGATAAAATACCTGAGCATATACGCCTTCTCATCTGAAAACTGGCATCGTCCAGTTGAAGAGGTCGAGGGTTTGTGGCAGCTGCTTGACAGGTTTATCGACGAGGAAGTAGGAAGGCTCAAAGAAACAGGGGTCAATTTCAATGTTATCGGCGATATGTCGAGGCTTTCAGACAGGCTTCAAGCAAAAATCAGAAATACGATTGATATTACGAAAGAGAACTCTGCTGTCTTTCTCACAATCGCGCTCAGCTACGGCGGCAGGGATGAGATTTTAAGGGCAGTCAAAGCAATCATAAGAGACGGTGCCGTACCCGCAGACGAAGATGCCTTTAAAAGATATCTTGATACAAGGGAAATCCCCGACCCCGATCTATTGATAAGAACAGGCGGAGAATGGCGTATAAGCAATTTCATGCTCTGGCAGATTGCCTATACCGAAATATACTTCACGGATATTCTGTGGCCTGATTTTGACGGCGCAGCGCTCGATGATGCAATCGCATGGTTTACATCGAGGCAGCGCCGCTATGGAATGACAGGCGAACAGATTGAGGGTAAATAATGATCACTAGACTTTTAAGTGCCCTGGTACTGATTATTGTTCTGGCCTTGCCGGTTGCATTCGGCCCGGCATGGGTTCTCCTCATCCTTGCGATGGTTGTCATACCGTGGTGCGTGTACGAGCTCATGCATGCAACTCTTTCAAAAAGCGCCTCTGCCCTTGGCTATATCCTTATGGCAGGCACCTTGGGCTGTTTATGGTATTCATATAGAGCTGATTTTTTTCTGCTGTACCTTACCATGGCTGGTATCACGCTGAGCATTATTATTACAGGGCTTTATCTGTTTGAGAAAGAGATGGCGACAGGCAGGGATGTTGCAGTGGCCCTTTCCGGGATAATCTATCCAATAGGGCTTTTCTCTTTCTGGATTCTTCTGAGGAATGCGCCGGATGGGAGGTTCTGGATGATATTCGGGCTTGTCTGCACGTTCATAGCCGACGGCGGTGCATACTTCGCGGGCAGATCTCTGGGAAAACATAAAATAAGTCCGAGACTCAGCCCTAAAAAAAGTGTGGAAGGGCTGGTTGGCGGTGTTGCAGCAAGCATCATATTCGGTCTGCTTTTTGCCTTTGGTTACCCGAAGCTGTCTGATTTGATACCTTATTTCGATCCTTTCATGAGAACCTACCCGGTTTGGCTTTTCATTGTACTTGGTTTTGTAATCGCCATGCTTGATCTGGCAGGAGATCTCACAGCATCTATGTTCAAGCGCGAATTCGGAATCAAGGATTTTGGCAATATTATCCCGGGACATGGCGGAATGCTTGACCGTATGGACGGTGTCATACCTGTCGGAGCGGCTTTATACATAATACTAAGCTTCATTAATTGAGGTTGAATATGGAAAAAGTCATAATCCTTGGATCTACTGGCTCCATAGGAAATTCCGCACTCGATGTAATCAGGTCTAATCCTGACAGATACAAGGTAATAGGCCTTTGTGCCAGAAAAAGTTCGATTCAACTTGCAGAGCAGGCGCGTTTTTTCGGAGTTGAAAATATTGCCATAACTGACGAGACTACGGATGCCGGTGATAAACATATAATCAAAGGGCGCGATGCAGCGATAAACCTTATCAGAAACACATCCCCGGATATTGTGGTTAACGGAATATCCGGTGCGGCTGGTTTTCTTCCCACCCTTGAAGCCCTGAAGAAAGGGGTCAAGCTTGCACTGGCAAACAAGGAATCCCTCGTTGTGGGCGGAAAATTTGTAAAAGCCGCAGCAAAGAAATACGGGGCGAAGATTATCCCTGTTGACTCGGAGCATTCAGCTATTTTTCAATGCCTGCAGGGGGAGAGAAGAGAAGATGTGGAAAAGATAATCCTTACAGCCTCCGGCGGACCTTTCAAGGACAGGCCCAGGGAGACATTTTCGAGCATCACCCCTGAAGAAGCGCTGAAACATCCGACCTGGAACATGGGTCAAAGAATCACCATAGACTCGGCAACAATGGTAAACAAGGCCCTTGAAATCATTGAGGCGAGCTGGCTTTTCGATATGCCCGGTGAGAAGATTGATGTATGGATACACCCTGCGAGCATAGTACATTCGATCGTTCAGTTCAGAGACTCCAGCTTCAAAGCGCAGGTCGGCATCCCTGATATGAGGGTTCCCATTGCTTATGCCCTGTCATGGCCTGAAAGGCTTATGCTTGATCTGCCGCGCTTTGATTTTCATGATGTGATGTCACTGCACTTCACTAAACCTGAAGAGGGCAAGTTCAGGGCGCTTCGCCTTGCACATGATGCCCTTAAAAAACCGGACACCCTGCCGTGCATCATGAACGCTTCTGATGAGATTGCTGTCGATGAGTTTATCAAGATGAACTTATCATTTGACAGGATACCCATTATAATTGAAAAGACAATGGAGAAGCTTTCCGGGGAAAAGGCGGATACTATAGAAGAACTGATAGAACTCGACAGGAAGTCAAGAATAACAGCAAAGGAAATGATATGATAACAACTGTTGTGGCATTTATTATCTTGCTCGGAATATTGATATTTTTCCATGAACTCGGCCATTTCCTTGTTGCAAAGGCTAGCGGTGTGATGGTTCTAAAATTCTCACTCGGTTTCGGTCCGGCAATGATTAAGAAGAAAATAGGCGAAACCGAATACATGATTTCCGCATTCCCTCTTGGCGGCTATGTCAAGATGCTGGGTGAGGGCAAGCAGAACGGGGAAGAGATGCTTGTGCCAGTGGACCCTTCCCGCTCGTTCGATTCGAAACCCTTGAAAATCAAGGCGGCGATTGTTGCTGCAGGGCCGGCTTTCAACCTTTTTCTTGCCTACTTCATATATGTCCTTGTTTCATGGATAGGAATACCCACGCTTTCACCGGTAATTGGCGAGGTTCAGGAAAAGACGCCTGCCTATGACGCCGGATTGATGAAAGGCGACAAGATAGTTTCCATCAATTCCAGTCCGGTCAGGGAGTGGGAAGACATCCCGGGAATCATGTCTGATAACCAGACCGATAAGCTTAATATTATCATCGAGCGGGCAGGCACCCAGTTCAAGGTTGAGGTCAAACCCAAGATAGCAAGCGCTAAAAATATATTCGGGGAGAATATCAACCGTCCTTTAATTGGCATATCCCCTTCAGGCGAGATATTCATAACAAGATATGGCCCGATATCGGGACTGGGTTACGGGTTTAATCAGTGCTGGTGGGTTGTGAAAATGACCGGTATTGCATTTTCCAAGATCATTGAAGGGACGGTTCCTGTCAAGGAAAGCCTTGGCGGGCCTATCATGATTGCGCAGGTCTCCGGGAAATCATTTAAGGCGGGGCTGCTGCCGTTCCTGGGCCTGATTGCATTTATCAGCATAAACCTGGCCATAATAAACCTTCTGCCGATCCCCGTGCTTGATGGCGGATATATACTGATATTTCTGATAGAAGGCATAATAAGAAGACCTTTAAAAGACAAACCGAAAGAGATTGCACAGCAGATAGGACTGTTTCTTCTTATACTTCTGATGCTGTTCGCCTTTTACAATGATATCGCCAGGATAATTGCAGGCAAATAAACATGCACATCCTTGCTGTAGACACATCGACCGACATCTGTTCGGTGGCCGTTCTCAAAGATGGTGAAGTCCTTGGAGAGAGGAGCCAAAGGGTTAGGACCGGACATTCGGGTACTATTTTAAATCTCATCGATGATGTGCTTGTAAGTTCTGGTCTCAATAAAAAAGATATTAACCTCATTGCAACCGGCATTGGCCCGGGCTCGTTCACTGGCATCCGCATCGGTATTGCGACAGCCAGGGGTCTGGCTGCGGCGCTGAACTGTAAGGTTAAAGGTGTTTGTACACTGGATGCCGTTGCAGCGAATGCGCCTGAAACTGATAAGCATGTAATGCCTGTACTGGATGCCAGAAAGGGCGAAATTTTCTGTGCTTTGTATGATAAAGACATGAACAGACTCTCACCTCAGGTGAATATAGAACCGGCTCAGGTCAAAGGAATGATAACCAAGCCGACACTATTTACAGGAAACGCCATAGCGCTTTACGATAATATATTCAGCAATAGTCTCGGAAGTCTGTATCAGGCGGCAGACAAAGACCTCTGGTATCCAAGGGCTGCGGTTATCGGTAGGCTCGCTCTGGATACGGCTTTTGCTGTTAATGATATCAACCCGGTTTATATAAGGGCCTCTGATGCGACCCTGCTTTTAAAAAGGATATCCCCTCAAGGCTGGTAAAGCTTTTTATTGACGCCATTGCTTTAAAAAGGATACCATCCGGGTTGCCTCAAACGATATAAATACTGCCGGGAGGTGTCTAGTGTATAAGGATTTATCTGGGAAAACAGCTCTAGTAACAGGTTCGGGAAAGAAAACCGGGATAGGATATGCAATTGCCGAAAGGCTTGCCTCTAACGGCGCAAACATCATCATTGCAGATATGGGGGCGCTTGCCATAACTCAAAGTGAAGTTAGCACAGGCTCCGGGAATGAAATGGCGGCTATCGCTTCCGAGCTCAAAGACCTTTATAAAGTTGATGCGATGCCTGTTGATGTCGATGTAACAAAAGGCGAGACGATCTTGGCAATGGCCGAGGCGGTAAAGGTCAGATTCGGAAAGGTTGATATCCTGGTTAACAACGCAGGTGCTTCATTCGGCGTGCCCAATGCATTCCTCTATTACGATGAAGCGGCGTGGATGAGAACTATAGATGTCAATCTTCACGGCGCCTTCAGGGTTTCGAGAGCGATGATTCCAATGATGCAGCCGGGATCGAGCATTATCAACATGTCCTCGCGTGCAGGCAAGGTTCCTCCGTTGTTCAACGGCGCTTATGCCGTAGCAAAGGCGGGTTTGATAATGCAGACAAAGGTAATGGCCAGGGAGCTTGCGCCGAATATCCGTGTGAATGCAATAGCCCCGGGTCAGATAGGCACCGAACTGGAGCACTGGCGTTTCGGGCTTGAAGCGAAATTTTTCGGGACCACCATTGAAGACAGAAGGCAGGAGATGATCAAAACCATACCGATGGCAAGAATAGGAGATCCGGCTGATGTTGCCAATCTGGCGGCATTTCTGGCATCTTCCGAGTCATCATATATAACCGGTCAGGCAATAAACATGACCGGCGGACAACTGATGGAGCTATAAAACAGACCACTAAAGGAACTCAAGGAGGAAAATCATGGAAACAGTAATAGGAGGAAAACTTGCTGCGGATGCACTCATTGATCTCGGGATAGAATATATCTTCACGATCTCGGGGGGGCATATCACACCCATCTACCAGTACCTGGAAGGCTCGAACGTAAAGCTGTTCGATACTCGCCATGAGCAGGCCGCATGTTTCATGGCTGAGGCGATGGGGCGTATGACAAAGAAACCGGGAATTGCAATGGTAACCGCAGGCCCGGGTTTTACAAATACACTTTCGGCTATGGCCAACGCAAAACTTGCCAACTCTCCTATGGTTCTTATTTCAGGCTGTGTCGGCATAGAGAGCTGCGAGAAGCTGGACCTTCAGGACATGAGGCAATTCCCTGTCATAGAACCCATAGTGAAAAGGGCATTCCTTTGCCAGAAGGCGGAACGCATTCCTGAATTCATAGATATGGCATACCGTACTGCAATAACCGGAAGGCCGGGACCTGTTTACCTTGAACTGCCTGTCGACATCCTCAATACGCCTGTGAGCATGGACAAGGTAAAAAAGACCAGGACAATCCCTGTATCACGGCCGGTCGATACGGAAAACATACCTAAATTCCTCGACATGATAATTGCATCGGAAAGGCCGCTTATCATTGCGGGAAGCGGTGCATGGTACTCTGGTGCGGAGAATGAATTAAAGGCCTTTGTCGAAAAGACAGGCATTCCTGCAATGACTGTCAATGCCGGCAGGGGTGTTCTTCCCGACACGCATGAGCTTTGTTTCGAAGGCTCTCTGGCAATAAGACCCGGGGCGGCATTCATGGCTAACGCTTCAGCCGACCTTGTCATTCTTTTAGGATCGAGGATAAGCCTTTATTATCTGTTCGGTGATGTCTTCCCTGCCACGGCCAAGATGGTACATGTTGACATCGAGGCCGAGGAAATCGGCCGTAACCGCTCGATAGACCTCGGCATTGTAGGTGACATAAAGGCTTTCCTCGGGGAGTGCATAAAGGCTATTGACAGCAAGGCGTTTTCACCCGGAATGCAGAAACAATTCAGACCATGGGTTGAGACTTTGAAAGAGGCTGATATCGCGGGCAAGGCTAGCATGAAGGAAAACTGGGAAAGCTCAGGCGTTCCCATCCATCCTGTAAGGCTGATGAAAGAGCTGAATGACATCATGGACAGGGAAGATGATATCATCATCACCGACGGAGGAGACACTCAGGTCTGGATGGGTATGACCAGGACGGCGAGAAAAGGCGGCCATTATATGGACAGCGGCCTTTATGGCTGTCTTGGCGTGGGTATACCTTATGCTAACGTGTCAAAACTGCTTAATCCGGATAAAAGGGTGCTGCTTGTCATTGGAGACGGTTCGGTCGGTTTCAATTTCATGGAGTTCGAAACGGCAATAAGAAAATGCCTGCCAACAGTTGTTGTCATCAACAACGATTTGGGGTGGGGTATGATAAGGCATTCCCAACAGCTGAGAATGGGACATTCAATCGCATGCGGCACCGAGATCGGCCCTATCCAGTACCAGAAAATGGTCGAGGCAATAGGGGGCCTGGGTTTTCTTGTAGAAAAAATTGAAGACGTAAGGCCAGCGATTGAAAAGGCATTTGCCTCGGGCAAAACATGTTGCATAAATGTCATGACAGACCCTGCACCTATAAGCCCGGGTAGCGTTGCGCTTGCGAATATGGGAGCGTATAAGGCATAAACAGGCTGTTAATTTGAAATACAAAAGGGCCGCGCACTTGCGCGTCCCTGATTCAATTAAAATCAGATAACCAGGGGCAAGGGGGGCAAGGATGAAGGACGAACAGGGCTATCTCGTTTCAAAACGTTACGCATGGTATGTGTTTTCCCTTCTGTTCCTGCTTTACATGTTCAATTACATGGACAGGCAGGTGATCGTATCTCTTTTCCCTTTTTTAAAAGAGGAATGGTCGCTGAGTGATACACAGTGCGGATTTTTCATAGCAGCAGTATACTGGGCCATTATCATTTTCACCTTCCCTGTCGCACTTCTTGTAGATCGCTGGAGCAGGAAAAAATCAATTGGAATCATGGCCCTTCTATGGAGTGCTGCTACTGCTGCCTGCGCTTTTACCGGCAGTTTTACACAGCTTTTTGTTGCAAGAACTGCGGTCGGCATCGGGGAGGCGGGTTATGCCCCTGGCGGAACCGCAATGATCTCTGCGACATTCCCTGAAAACAAACGCGCATTTGCGATGGGACTGTGGAACGCCTCAATTCCTCTCGGCAGCGTACTGGGAATAATCGGTGGAGGTATAATTGCTGATCATTTCGGATGGCGGCATGCTTTCGGATGGCTGGCAATACCCGGGGCAATCGTGGCCCTTCTTTTCTTTCAGATCAGGGATTACAAGACCGTTAATCTTACAAAGACGACAGAGCCGGGCAAAAAAGCATCAATGGGTTTTAAGGAAATCAGTCTTGATTTTATACATAAGCCGTCGCTCATATTCACCTATCTCGGATTTGCGGGCAGCGTTTTTGTAACGACCTCGCTAATAAGCTGGCTTCCCACATACTACCACAGGCTTGAAGGTCTCCCCATGGCCCAGGCGGGGACTAAAGGCTCACTTGTCCTGCTTCTTGCCGTAATAGGGACTCCGCTGGGAGGTTTTCTTGCTGACCGCTGGCTTAGAAGAAGGGGAAATGCGAGGCCGTTATTTTGTGCTGTTTCCTCCGCAGTAACCGCTGTTACACTTTTCATAGCCTTTTCTGTTGTAGGGGATAACCTGGAATATCCTATACTGCTTTTTGCCGGCATGGCAGGATCGGCTTTTGTACCTGCAGCTGTTGCAATCACACAGGATGTCGTTCATCCGGGTGTACGGGCGGTTTCCTATTCTTTATGCGTAATCGTTCAGCATCTGCTGGGAAGCGCACTGGGTCCCATATTTATTGGTGCCATGTCAGATAAATACAGTCTTGTGACTGCCCTTAAATTCCTGCCGATATTTTCTCTGATTGCAGGATTAATGTTTTTCATAGGTTCTTTCTGGTATGTGAGGGACTATGCAAAAACAGAAAGAGTGGCAGTTGAAATCCAGGAATAAAATTTAAGGCAACCCGTACATCGAACGGGTTGCCTGTCTTAACAGGCTATTCTTCCTCTATTGCTTCGTCATAAAATGAGACGTAGTCGGTGCGGTTCTTGTCGATGAAGCTCATAGCCGAACGTGGATGGATGTTGAGCTGGCCTGTGATCATGTAAGGGATGTCAAAGCCCCAGGATATCTTTTGCCTCAGAGGTACGATATGTTCCTGTATACATTTGATAATCGGCCTTTGATGGAACTTTGGATTCTTGAGAAAACCTAGCAGAAGCTCAATCGGACAGTTGCCTGCACCGCGTCCCAACCCTGCAACTGTCGCATCAAGAAAGCTTGCGCCCAGTATGAGTGCTTCGACTGTATTGGCATATGCCAGCTGCTGGTTGTTGTGGGTATGGATCCCAACCTGTTTGCCTGATGCCCAGGCATATTTGAGATATTTGCGCGTAAGGGCCTGGATGTCTTCCGAATACAGAGCACCGAAGCTGTCGACAAGATAAATGACCTTGACCTCGCTCTGGGCGATTATTTCAAGGGCCTCGTCAAGCTCATGCTCCCTGACCACCGAGATTGCCATGAGGTTCAGCGTCGTCTCATAGCCCTTGTCATGAATGGCTTTTATCATATCCAGTGCAGTGGGGACCTGATGTATGTATGTTGCCACGCGGTACATGTCTATCACGCTCTGGGATTTCTGAGGGATATCTTCATGATAATCCGTACGCTCGGCATCCGCCATTACTGAAAGCTTCAGGTCAGTCTCGTTGTCACCCACGATACGCTTGACATCATCTTCGCTGCAGAATTTCCATGTGCCGAATTCGGACGGAGAATATATTTTTCTTGAGCCCTTGTAGCCTATTTCCATATAGTCGATGCCTGCTGCAACGCAGGTGTCATATATAGCCTTGACGAATAAGTCATCGAAGTTGCAGTTGTTGATGAGGCCGCCGTCTCGGATCGTGCAGTCAAGCACTTTTATGTCCGGCCTGTAAGTCAGCCAGGTACCTTTTTTTTCAGTACAGTTGCCTTCTGAGGTTCTCTTTTCCATACTAACTCCCTAATTATATTCTTTCGCAACCTGTCGTCACATGAAGAGGTGCAAGTTAAAACAAATGCCATTTCACCGGATTTTAATCAAGAGCAAAAAATTGTCTGATAATCACCCTACAGTGATCCGTACCTTTAGAATGCGGTTTCTCCTCATGCGTTCTATTCCCAGCCTCAGGTTCTGCCATTCGACATATTCACCTTCCTTGGGGATTCTATCAAGCTGTGAATAAATAAGGCCCGCAACCGTATCCACTTCTTCGGGAAAATCACGGTCGATAATACGCTCGAGGTCTCTCAAAGGAGTGCTTCCATTAACGATGTATGTATGCTGACCGACTGGCATGATGCCTTCAACCGGATGGTCGTGTTCGTCCGAGATATCGCCTGTTATCTCCTCGATTATGTCTTCGAGAGTAATAATGCCCTTTACCGTGCCGAACTCATCGACTACAAAGGCCAGATGGCTGCGGGTCTTCTGAAAGTCTATGAGCTGCCTGGAGGTTGACTTTGTTTCAGGTACAAAATGAGCTTCTCTTAAACAGTCCCGCAGCGAAAAGGCATCTTTATCACCAAAAAACCTCCATGCATCCCTGGTATGAAAATAGCCTAAGATATTATCGGCTGTGCCTTCATAAACAGGATAGCGGGCATATTCCTCGGCTGTAACGATCCTTATGATGTCATCCAGCGAGGTATCAGCCGGGAAAGAGACCACGTCACTAAGGGGTATCAGGGCCTTGCGCACGGGGACGGTATCAAGGTCGATGACATTCATCAGCATTTTCGCCTTGGGTTCGGTAATGACACCCTCTTTGTGTCCGACATAAATGGCTGAGCCGATGTCCTCTTCCGTTATATTCTGTCCATGCGAATCGGGGTTGACGCCAAAGAGCTTAGCAATTCCCATCGAAATGAAGTTGAGTATGTACACCAGGGGCCTTAATGCAACTATGAGCCACTTCATGGGAGTTGCGATAAGGAGCCCCAGGTCATCTGCTCTGTAAGCGGCAATGATTTTGGGTGTTATCTCACCGAATACCAGTATCATGAAGGTCATTATGGCAGTCGCATATAAAATGCCTTCACTGCCGAACATTACTACTAGTACAGCTGTTGCCAGGGCTGAACTCAGGATGTTAACAAAGTTGTTGAGCAGGAGCAGGGTGCTCAAAAGTCTGTCAGGTTCCTTTATAATTTCATTGAGTCTTCTGGCGGAATGGCTTCCCTCTTCCGCCATATGGCGTATTCTTACCCTGTTGACGCGCATAAGGGCCGTCTCGGCGGCTGAGGTAAGCGCGCCGATTATCAAAAGAAACACAAGCGGAATAAGAAAAAACAAATTCCCCATCAGTCCCCTCTGTCAGAAGAGCGTTAACTGTTCTTTTCGGCGAATGGGTGTTTCATCATTAATTGCGGCGGGCTCATATTCAATTTTCTGTATACCTGGAGGGTCATTCTTAAGCGCACTTATAATGCCGAACACACCATCATAACCTGGTTTTTTGCCGACCCTTCCGGAGCGCATGTTTGAAATCGCAAGCCCCAGCTTTTCATTTGAAGCCTTGACGATGTCTTCAAGAGAAACATCAAGGAGGATTTCAAGCTCGGGGCCTAGCTTTTTTATCAGGGAGTCATAAAGCCTCTCAACTTTGGCCGATGCAGGTCCGACATCGAGGCATTCTCCGAGCAATTCTTTCAGAGGGATTGCATAATTAAACGGCTTTGCTTTCGGAGATGTGCCCTTGATCCTGTCAGCCAGCTCATGGACACGGTATTGAACGCCTATTGTAACGGGTTTACCGCAGACAGGGCAGCGGCCTTCAAGTCTTTCTGTCTCGTCAGGGGAAAGAACGACACCGCAGTCTCGATGGCCGTCTAGGTGGTACTTGCCTTCTTCCGGGTAAAATTCGATTGTGCCGGCAAGGCCCGAGCCTGTTTTCATGGCGTTAAGCATTTCATGATATCCGGGCTCACACTCGAAAACAGTCGCCTCCCGGCCCAGCTTGTCTGATGAATGTGCGTCCGAATTCGAAACGAGAAAATAGCTGTCCAGACTTTTTACCATGCGATTCATGGGCGGGTCGGATGAAAGCCCTGTTTCGCAGGCGAAAATATGTTGAGCAAGGTCGAGGTAGCAGTCTGAAATAGAATCAAATCCTGATTTCGAGCCGAGCGCCGAAAACCAGGGAGTCCATATGTGTGCCGGTATAATAAAGGCATAGTCGCTTGCCGTAAGTACAAGTTCAAGAAGGTTTCTCGAGCTCATGCCGATTATCGGCCTGCCGTCCGATTTTATGTTTCCTATTTTAGAAAGTGCGCTGCTGATTTTTTTTGCCGCACCCATATCCGGGGCGCCTATCAAATGGTGCACCTTTCTGACCCTGCCATCCTGTTTATAAATGGTGCTGATTTCGGCTGTGAGCATGAAGGATATCTCTTTATAGCCGGAGAGATAATAAAGCCCGCTTCCTGTTTCCCTGAGTCCGGCCTCTATATCATCAAGCCAAACGGGGTGGGTAAAGTCTCCGGTTCCTATGACCCTTATGCCTTTAACCTCGGCGCCTTGTGCCAGGGCCTCAAGGTTGAGCGCCCTGCTGGTTGCGCGTGAAAACCTGGAATGTATGTGAAGATCTGCAAACAGTCTCATCTAATCACCTTGTTTCCCAAACGGGCTTTATGGTATTTTAATTTTCATGAAAGCGAAAACACTGATTCTTTTCGTTATAACGACACTGTTTTTCTTAGCATGCTCAAAGGCCAATAACAATAGTCCCGGACAGAATACGTCTTCGGGTGTTTCGCCCGCATACGGCGATGTCTTTGTAGACTCTTCCATCGGGGATGCCTCCAACCTCATTACAATGCTTGCCACGGACGGCGCATCCCATGAAGTAGCAGGGAACATCTACAACGGTCTAGTGAAATACGACAAGGATTTCAATATAGTCCCTGACCTGGCCGAGAGCTGGGAGATAAAAAACGACGGAAAAACGATAATCTTTCACCTGAGAAAGAACGTGCTTTGGCATGACGGAAAGCCATTTACAGCCAGGGATGTCATGTTTTCCTATAAGATCATAATCGACCCTGAAACACCCACGGCATATGCGGAAAAATATAAAGAGGTGAAGTCTGCTAGGATCATCGACGACTATACATTTGAGGTCAATTATGACAAGCCGTTTGCCCCCGGGCTCATCAGCTGGGGGGCCTTGCAGGCCCTCCCCGAACACCTGCTCAAGGGGAGGGACATAACGACAACGCCGCTTTCGAGGTCTCCTGTCGGAACCGGTCCATACAGGTTCAAAAGCTGGAAGACGGGCGACAGGATAGTTCTTGAGGCGTTTGACAGATATTTCGAAGGCAGGCCCTATTTTTCTGGAATAGTTTACCGAGTGATACCTGACCAGGCGACACAGTTCATGGAACTCAAGGCCAGGAATATCGACATGATGGGCCTGACGCCGCTTCAGTATATCAGGCAGACAGATACGTCTGATTTTAAAAACAACTATACTAAATATAAATATCTTGCCGATGGCTACACATACCTTGCATTCAATCAGAGAAGGCCGCCTTTCAACGATATAAAAGTCAGGCAGGCGGTAGCTTATGCAATTGATAAAAATGAGATTATCAAAGGTGTGCTCATGGGTCTTGGCATGGAAGCTACAGGACCGTATAAACCGGGGACCATCTGGTATAATCCAAAGGTTCAAAAATATCCCTACAATCCTGCTAGGGCTGTTGAACTGCTCAGAGAGGCGGGTTATGCTGATTCGAACGCTGACGGAATTGCAGATAAAGACGGTAAGCCTTTCGAGATCACAATTATTACAAACCAGGGCAACTCCCTGCGTGAAAAGACAGCGCAGATAATTCAGCAGAGACTCGGCAAAGTGGGCATCAATGTAAATATAAGGTCCATAGAATGGACATCTTTTATAAAGGAATTCGTTGATAAGTATAACTTCGATGCGATCATACTAGGCTTTAATATCCTGCAGGACCCTGACTGCTTTGCGGTCTGGCATTCCAGCAACGCCATTCCGGGCAATCTCAATCTGGCCAGCTTCAAGAATGCCGAGGTGGACAGGCTTATAGACGAGGGCAGGCACACATTCGATGAAAAGAAAAGGAAGGCCTGCTATGACAGGATTCAGGAGATACTGGCTGAAGAGCAACCTTTTGTTTTCCTATACGTCCCCTACAGCCTTCCTATAGTCAGCTCGAGGATAAAGGGAATAGTGCCTGCTCCCGCCGGAATCAGCTATAATTTTACAAAATGGTATGTCCCGAAAGATTTGCAGAAATACCAGGTAGTACCGTGATATGCTGAAATATCTCTTAAAGCGCTTTTTAATCCTGATTCCCACTTTCATCGGAATCACGATAGTCTGTTTTGCGGTCATACACCTGGCACCCGGGGAGCCCACGGCATTGCAGTCGGAACTCAATCCCGACATCTCGAAGCAGGCGATAGAACGCATGAAAACGCATTACGGGCTGGATAAACCCGTTCATGTCCAGTACGCCCTGTGGATGAAAAACCTTGCCAGGCTTGATTTCGGGAAGTCTATTTCCTCTGATGAAAGGCCTGTATGGGACAAGATAAAAGAAAGGCTACCCATAACTATCTATATTAATATTCTAGCGCTCATTCTGGAATTCATTCTTGCCATTCCCCTGGGCATACTATCGGCTGTTCGTCGAGGCAGCCTGTACGACAGGGCTGTTACCGTGATTGTCTTCATAGGATTTTCAATGCCCGGATTCTGGCTCGCACTTATCTGCATGGACTTTTTTGGCGTCAGATTGGGCTGGCTTCCGATTTCGGGAGTTATCTCACCGGATTTTTCGCAGCTGGGGGCGGCGGGAAAAGTATGGGACGTAACAAAGCACCTTATGCTGCCTGTCTTCATTTCCGCTTTCGGCTCGCTTGCAGGATTGAGCCGCTACATGCGCGCAAGCATGCTTGAGATTGTGAAGCAGGACTACATACTGACAGCCCGGGCAAAGGGCTTAAGTGAGTTTGCGGTCATTTACAGACATGCCATGAGAAACGCCATGCTGCCGGTCATAACGATTCTGGGGCTGTCCATTCCCGGGCTTATAGGGGGCAGCGTAATTTTTGAGAGCATATTCGCCATCCCGGGTCTGGGTCAGCTCTTTTACCAGGCCATTATGATGCGGGACTACAATATGATAATGGGAAGCCTTACAATAGGGGCCGTTCTGACGCTATTAGGAAACCTCGTGGCCGATATTGCCTACAGTATTGCAGATCCGAGGATAAGGGTGAAGTGATGGGATTCTGGAAGCGGTTTTTGAGAGATAAGCTGGCCATTGCGGGACTTGCCGTGGTGCTTGCCTTTTTTGCTGTTTCTGTACTAGCTCCTGCCATTGCACCATATGATCCCGGCAGGATCGACGTAAATAATATCCTTTCACCGCCATCGACAGGGCACCTACTCGGTACCGACGATCTTGGAAGAGATGTGTTTTCCAGGATGGTTTACGGAGCAGGGATTTCGCTCAAAGTGGGTTTTGTAGCGGTCGGCATCGCAGTCATGATCGGTATACTCCTGGGTGCGGTCTCGGGTTATTACGGCGGCTGGATAGATGTCGTGATCATGCGTCTGGTGGATATAATGCTCTGTTTTCCGTCATTCTTTCTTATCCTTTCGGTGATAGCCTTTCTGGAGCCGAGCATCTTTAACATCATGGCGGTTATCGGGCTTACATCATGGATGGGTATAACAAGACTTGTACGCGCTGAATTTCTGAGCTTGAAAGAACGCGATTTCGTACTTGCGGAAAGGGCGATTGGTGCTGGAGCCCCCAGGATCATTTTCATGCACATTCTTCCCAATGCGCTGGCTCCCGTGCTTGTATCTGCAACACTTGGCATTGCAAGCGCCGTCCTTACGGAGAGCGCCCTGTCATTCCTTGGAATCGGCGTTCAGCCGCCGACACCAAGCTGGGGAAATATGCTGACGCAGGGTAAGGAAGTACTGGGAGTGGCCTGGTGGATGTCCGTGTTTCCCGGCATAGCAATATTGCTTACGGTGCTCGGGTATAATCTTCTGGGAGAGGGCATCAGAGACGCCATCGATCCCAGGCTCAAGGGATGATTAAATCGCTCCTTGAAATTCTTTATGTGTTGACACAAGATGTTTGTAATAAACCGCATTATGGAGAATATAAGTGAAAATACTTGAAGACAACCCTAAGAATATTGGAAAAGCCGAACTTGTTGTCGGGATGCCTTCCTTGAATGAGGCCGGGACAATAGCAAACATTGCCGCACAGGCGGCGATTGCTCTCAGAGAACATTTTCCAGATAAATCATCATTGATCATAAATTGCGACAACAACAGCACGGACGGTACAAGGGAAGCCTTCATGAATGCCGAAACCGGCGACATACCTAAGATATACATAACCACACCCGAGGGCATAAAGGGCAAGGGAAACAATATCAGAAACCTCTTTAAAAAGGCCCTGGCTCTTGATGCTAAGGCGATAGTGATTATCGACTCTGACCTGAGGAATATTTCACCTCTATGGATAAAAAAGCTGTTTGAGCCGCTTTTAAAGGGATTTGAATATGTGACATCCCTATACATGAGACACAAGCATGATGACCTTTTGTGCTCTCTATTTGCCTATCCATTGACCAGATGTCTTTACGGCAGGCGAGTAAAACAGCCAATGGGAGGTGAATTCGGCTTGTCGGCGGCGATGGTGAAGGAGGTCCTTAAAAGCCCTCTCTGGAATGAGGACGTGTCACAGTTCGGGATTGATTTGTGGATGACTACAATTGCCATAAACGAAGGAATGCAGATTTGTCAGGTGTACTTAGGTGCGCCTAAACTCCACCACGCAAGGGATTATATAATGGAGATAAATCCCCTTTTCAGGCAGACTGTTTCAACTTTTTTTTCAATGATGGAACCGTTCAGCAAAGGGTGGTCTATCACAAAATGGAGCAAGCCAACCGCAATATTCGGTTTTGATGAAGGCGAATTACTTATGCCACCTGAGATAATGGTGAGCAGGGAAAAGTTGTATTACAGGTTTAAAACCGGCTTCTCCGACAACTGGGATGCTTACCGGGCAGTGCTTTCGGGTGAAAATTTCCAGAAATTAAGAGAGATTGCTTCGCTTGAAATGGACAGCTTTGAGATGCCGTCAAGCCTCTGGGCAAGGATTCTTTTCGATTTTGCAATAAGGTTCAATCAAAAGACCTGTGACAGATCCAAGGCAATGGAGTTTCTGTTTAAAATGTATCAGGGAATGATCCTGTCGTATGTCAACAAAACAACATCGATGAGTAATCAACAGTCTCAGGACATTGTTGAAGAGATCTGCCTGCAGCTTGAGCAGACAAAACCTTATCTGGTCGACCGCTGGAAGAAATAGGGAGGAAGAAAATGGCCAAGATTCTTATAGTGGATGACGAGAAGCATATCAGGTCGCTGTATTCTGACGAACTCAGAGAAGAGGGTTATGAGGTAGCCACTGCACCCGATGGAAATGATATCTGTAACCTTATTGAAAACGAAAAACCCGATGCTATACTTCTTGATATTAAATTGGCCGACAGCAACGGTCTTGATGTCCTGCAGCAGATAAGGAACAAGTATTATAATCTCCCGGTTATCCTGTGCAGCGCATATGGAAGCTTCAAGGTCGATATCAAGGCTATTGCGGCTGATGCGTATGTCGTCAAATCCGCCGACCTGTCCGAACTCAAAAAAAGGATTGCCCAGGTACTGGAAGCAAGCGCTTCACTGAAAGGGGTCTGATAAATGGACAAAGCGGATCTGCATGTACATACAAGGGCCTCCGATGGAGACCTGAGTCCGGAAGAAATTGTGGAACTGGCTGGGAAAAGGGAACTCCTTGCAATAGCCGTCACTGATCACGATACGATAACTGGTGTGCCGCAGGCCTTGCAGACAGGCAGAAAGCTTGGTGTGAATATCATTCCCGGCATAGAAATAAGCGCGGTGTATGATCCGGGAACGCTTCATATGCTGGGCTACTTCAAAGAATTCCCGGCAGGGCTTGAAGATGATCTGGAAAGAATACAGAAAGGGAGGCTGGACAGGTTTCCCAGGATAATTGAAAGACTTAACAGTTTAGGCTTTGATATAACAATTGAGGATGTCAGACTCATTGCAGGAGATGCACAGATAGGAAGGCCCCATATAGCAAAGGCTCTTATAAAAAAAGCTTATGTGAAAGATTTCGGCGAGGCCTTTGACAAATACCTGGGAAAAGGAAAGCCTGCCTATGTGGAAAAGGAAAAACTCACATGGGAAGAGGCAATAGAGCTTATCAGAAAGCACAAGGGCATATCCGTACTGGCACATCCATTCACCCTTGAGCTTACAGACAATGATCTTAAAAATCTCATCTACAGCATGAAAACAGCTGGCTTGAGCGGCATGGAAGTATATTATCCTGAACACGCGCATGAACAGACAAAACTGTATAAATCAATTGCCGGGGAGGCAGGACTTATCCTGACAGGTGGTACCGATTTCCATACCCATGAAAGAGGTGCATCGCTTGGTGATTGCGGTATAGGCAAAGATGATCTGAAAATTATTCTGGAACATCTCGATTATCACTGATTTTAATACAACCAAGGAGAAGAAAGATGTTTTCAAACGGGGTTCTCGAACAGATAGGAAACACACCGATTGTCAGGCTTACGGCGTCTACAGGTGCCAATATATATGCCAAGGCCGAGTATTTGAATCCGGGCGGAAGCATAAAAGACAGGATTGCACTTTTTATGATTGATGATGCATTAAGAAAGGGGCTCCTTGACAAAGACACCATTATAGCCGAACCGACCTCAGGCAATACAGGCATAGGCATTTCTCTGGTGGGTGGATTGATGGGGTTTAAAGTTATTATTGTGATGCCAGAGAATATGAGCCAGGAAAGGAGAAAAATTATACATGCCCTTGGTGCGGAGCTCGTACTCACACCTGCTGAGGAAAGTTTAGAAGGTGCAATTAGAAAGGTTAACGAAATAAAGGAAGCGTCCGGCAATGTCTTCATACCGAATCAGTTCGAAAATAAAGCAAATCCGCTTGCCCATTATATTACTACCGGTCCCGAGATATGGATGCAGCTGGGCCGTAACGTGGACATGTTCGTATCAGGACTCGGCAGCGGAGGAACACTTCAGGGCGTGGGGAAGTTCCTGAAAGAAAGAAATCCTTCAACAAAGATTATCGCGGTTGAACCAAAGAATGTATCCGCCCTTCTGGGCCATGAGCCCGGGCTTCACAGGATTGAAGGCATTGGGGATGGTTTTATCCCCCCTGTCCTTGATGCATCCATCATAGATGAAATTGTCGAAGTCGATGATGATGATGCCGTTGAAACGTCACGATTGCTTGCCAGGAAATCAGGTCTTCTGGTGGGTACTTCTTCAGGTGCAAACGTCTGGGCGGCTATGCAAATGGCGAAAAAACATGGAAATCACAAGGTGATAGCTACGATACTTGCAGACAGGGCGGAAAGATATTTCAGTACTAGTCTTATATAAAATTCAAGGAAAATAAATTCCATTTTCATTGATATTCTTTGCCCTGCAAATAAGGTATTATTCATTTTTAAGGTTTTTAAGCAAGGAATTTTGCAATGTTACAATTTCCTTGGCTTTTGGCATTAACATTGCTACTATTTAATATTGAATAATGTATTCAGGAGGAAATAATTATGAAAAGACTTTTTACGTATACAATAATCTGTGCGCTCTTTGCCGTAATGCTGATGGGTGCAAGTTCCTGTAATTTTATGACATTGAAGGTTTTTACAAACAACAGCGCCTGTGAAACTGCGACTGCAACAATGGTCTTATCTTATTATAACGGCGCCCCGATTGGAGTACCGCAATCATTTACATTTTACGATCCGGGATTTGGGCCATATACAGCACCAGAGCCATCGGATGGGACGTCATACAGCTTCTTGCCGCCACAGAACTATATTGTAACAGTCCAGGATCCGGGAAATGGCTTAACTGCACCGGCTGATATCTATATACCAAAAACAAAGGCATCAGGGTTGGTAGAAGTTTATGCACCGTTCAGATATAAGGATGCAGATTCTGCCCTGGCAGTATGGAGTCTTGACGGCAACGGACTTAATTATGCAACAGACGGTACAGGTTCATCGATAAATGCTTTAAATACACCCGCCGAAGGAATATCCTGGATAAGATTTTCCAACCCGGCTATCATATTTCCCGAAGGTTCAAGAGATCACAATGGTATAAAAATTATCAGCGGCGCCACATCGTCACCTTCATCAACTATTGATTTCACCGGGGCAAAAGGTGTTACTCTTGAAATGTGGGTCAATGCGGATGCTGTGTCAGGCTATGGTTTCAACCTGTTCCAGATCGGAGACAGCCTGTCAGGATATTTTGACAGCAATGGAATTTCATTTACTGCCGGTTCAACAACGATAGCAGCAGAATCCACATTCAGTTCCGGGACATGGTATCATGTTGCATTTTTATATTCTAATGCCGCCATGAAAATTTATTTTAACGGCAGGGAAGTGGCTTCAGCAGCTGTAGTTCCAACGGAACTTACACCGGCAGGAAGCACTACGATATATGTCGGCGGAAACGCAGCTGCTCCTTCAGTTAATCTGAGTCTGGATGAGGTAAAGATATTTGGTTACGCAGCCAGACAGATAAATATTTCATATGACGCCCTGATAGTACCTGAAGATACAGATAAAGACGGCATCTGGAATTCAATCGACAATTGTCCTAACCTGGAAAACCCGGACCAGTTGGATACAGATCGCGATAGTATCGGCAATGCATGTGATAATGACGACGATGGTGACGGGGTTCCTGATGCTTCTGACAACTGCCCGCTGTACCCCAATATCAATCAGCTTGAAAGCGACGGCGATGGTCTGGGAGATGACTGCGACAACTGTCCTTTTGTAGCAAATTCCTTACAGGAAGATTACGATGGTGACGGTATCGGGGATGTCTGTGACAACTGTCCGACAATGTTCAACCCGGGACAGGAAGATGCCGATCATGATGGAATCGGTGATATTTGCGATCCAAACTAAAAATTATTACTGAATTTGATTAAAAAAAGGGGGATTTTAAGCCCCCTTTTTTTATTTTTTTTGAAATGATTTATTACGGAAGAATGGAAATTTCTACGCGGCGGTTCATTGCCATTCCTTCTTCGGTGCTGTTCGCAGCAATCGGCCGTGTGTCTGCATAAGCTATTGCACACATCTTATCTCCATTGATGCCCCCTGTTTCGAGGGCCTCCAGGACTGATATGGCCCTAGTCTGCGAGAGGTACCAGTTATTCGGATATGTTTTCCTCAAGCTTTCAGGAATTGACGATTTGTCCGTATGGCCGCCTACCTCGATATATGCAGGGTCTATCTGTTTTAATCCCTTTGCGATTTTAGCAAGAAGCCTTTCGCCCTTTGGTTCCAGCCATGCACTTTTTGGGCCGGCAAAAAGTTCTCTCTGCGGTATTATTATCTTTATTTTATCATTATTCTTAATAATGAAAACCTGTTTGTCTTTCCGCTCCAAGTCAAGCAGATTCAGCGTATATTCATATGCTTTTACCGAACGGCTGCTGGTATCTTTTCTTTCCTGGATGATTGTCTTGTAGCTGGACATCTGTTGAAGAAGCGTCTTGTTGTACTGCAGGGCTTCGATGTTTCTGTCAAGAAGCCCCTGCATATCCTGAAGGCATTGATCTTTATCGATTTTTGACTTTTTCAGCTCTTCCTCGAGGGCTGAAATCCTGGCCTTCATGATCGTATTATCCTCGGAAACTACGGCGCATGACTGTTCGCATACTAAAAGCTGTGTCTCAACTGTTTTATATTCAGATGCAGAATGTTTGTGTGCGCACCCTGTAATTAATATAAGGATTGGAAACATTATAAGATAACGGTTCATATTTTACCTGCCTTCTGGAAAATACCCCTAAACAAAAATTGTGTCAATGTGAAGGGGTAATCAATATCTTAGTATAACTATTAAGGTATCATTACTATAATTCGGTCAGTATGTGGGGTCCATCCGGGGTTATGGCAATCGTATGTTCGAAGTGTGCAGACAATCTGCCATCGGCTGTCAGTGCAGTCCATTTGTCTTTCAATATCCTGATCTTCCACGTGCCCTGGTTTATCATGGTTTCTATTGCAAGGGTCATTCCTGTTTCCAAAAGAGGTCCGGTGCCTTTTTTCCCATAATTGGGAATCTGTGGTTCTTCATGAAGCTTTTCACCAATGCCATGGCCCACAAAATCCCTTACAACTGAATATCCGGCATCTTCGGCAATTTTCTGAATTGCAGAAGATATGTCATAAAGCCTGTTTCCGGGAATTGCCTGTTCAATGCCAGCATGCATGGCAGCCTCGGAAGTTCTCATAAGGGCTTTGGCATGAGCTGGCACTTCGCCAACGGGCAGGGTAATTGCGGCGTCAGAGTAAAACCCATTCAACAAAACACCGACATCGAGTCCTATTATATCTCCTTCCTTCAGCTTTATCTGGCCCGGTATACCATGGATTATGCAGTCATTGATAGATGTGCACAGCGTTGCAGGATAACCCCTGTACCCCTTGAATGCAGGTTTTGCGTTGTTCATATCTATGAACATCTCTGCCTCTGAATCCAGCTGGGCTGTTGTTATGCCCGGCTGTACCATCGGCTTGATATGTTCAAAAAGCATTGCAAGGATTCTCCCTGCTTCTCTCATCTTTGTTATTTCAAGGGGGGTCTTTCTCGGTATCATCAGTTCAGAACCTTTTTCAGCGGATATTCAATAATTCCTTTTGCCCCGGCTTTAAGGAGTTTCGGTATAAGATCCCTGGCCTGCGATTCCTTGATTATTGTTTCAACGCTCAGCCAATTCTTGTCATGAAGAGTGGAGACAGTGGGTGATGTCATTGCAGGCAGCATCGATATTATCTCATCTCTGCCCTCGACAGGGACATTCATTTTAAGGCCGGTCATATCTGATGCAGCTAGTGCACTTTTGAGCATCATTGAGACCTGTTCGATTTTGTTTCTTTTTGCCTCATCTTCCCAGGATTCCTTATTGGCTATTATTTTTGTGTTTGTGATAAGAAGGTCCTGTAATATCTTCAGATTATGGGCTTTTATTGTCGAGCCTGTTTCGGTTACCTCAACGATCGCATCGACCAGTCCGTCTACAACCTTTGCCTCTGTTGCTCCCCATGAAAATTCGACGTCGACATTAATGCCGCGTTCTGTGAAGTATTTTTTTGTGTAATTGACAAGCTCGGTCGCTATTTTTTTGCCCGCAAGGTCTTCAGCCTTTTTTATATTCGAGTTTTCCGCCACGGCCAGCACCCATCTTGCCGGTTTGGCCGTTGCTTTTGAATAGACAAGGTCTGCGACTATTTCGACATCACTTTCATTTTCCAGGATCCAGTCAAGCCCGGTCAAAGCCATGTCGAACAGGCCGTTCTCAACATATCGGGATATTTCCTGCGCGCGTACAAGTGCGCATTCGATCTCCGGGTCATCAATTGTCGGAAAATAACTGCGAGAGCTCGGGACAATTCGCCACCCGGCGTCCTTGAACAGGTCTATCGTAGACTGCTGAAGGCTGCCCTTTGGTATTGCAAGTCTTATTATGCTCATTTTTTATAAACCTCCTTTGGATTAAAAATCCGTATGCCGTCTGTTATGAGTTCATTGTCTGAGGCTTTTCTGTAAAAACACGATCTGTATCCTTCGTGACATGCGGCATCACCAATCTGCTCCACCTTCATAAGTACCGCATCACTGTCACAATCAACCCTTATCTCATGGACGATCTGGACATTTCCGGATTCTTCACCTTTTCTCCATAATCTGTTTCTTGAACGGCTGAAATAACACGCCCTTCCAGTCGCAAGAGTTTCTTCAAAAGCCTCTTTATTCATCCATGCGATCATCAGAACCTCGCCGGTTTTGTAATCCTGTGCAATTGCTGCAACAAGTCCGCCAGATTTTTCATAATCCAACTTAATGCTCATATCGTGCCTCCGTTTATCAGCGCTTAACAAATAAGCTCCTGGCGGTCAAGAATTCCATCCTTCATGAATATATTTTTTTCCATTATTCTCATAAAACAGCATGTCCATTGAATGTGCTTGACATAGTCCTGAAATGGCTTATATTTTTCGGTAAATGCCATACATCAAGGAAAAAAGGATCTTCGAACGTATTCCGGTGCCCAATGTCTTTGGCCTGGTAGAGGCCAAGGGCGTCCGAAAAGATGTATCAATTATCAATGCCTGCAGCGGCGGCATGTGTATATCCGGTGCAGCCGTACCAATCGGGACTGTTGTAAAGCTGCATATTGACCAGCCAGAGTTTGTGCAGGGTAGAATATCTCTATACTGCAAAGTGGTATGGGCCGAGAAAAACAATGGCAGTTCCATGTCCGGACTGGCCCTTTTAAACACGAACAGGATACTCTTTGAAAGGGATCTGGAATACTACGGTAAAATGCTTGAAGCTGTTGTAATTGAAAAATAGGCAGTTGTTTATTGATTAACCGCCTATCCTGTTCATAGCCCCTCTCCCGTTTTTACCCTCTATATGTATTCCGTGGCCTGGTTTGGATTTTACGGATTCCATTATAAATGATGACAGTTCATTATCGCTGATCCCTTTCCTCATCATACCGAGCAGGTCAATGCTGTCTTCCGAGAAAAGGCAGAGTTTCAGGTGTCCGTTTGCTGTAAGCCTTATGCGGTTGCAGCGCCTGCAGAATGAATGTTCGGTCATGGGGTCGATAAAACCGATTCTCCCCTTTGCCCCTTTTATTTTATAAACCCTTGCCGGCCCGAGACCACCTGCTAAAGGATCAAGAGTACCATATTCGGATTCGATAATATCCTTGAGCTCTTCTGCCTTGAAGACATTCCCATTACCGAATCTGGCGGCACATCCCATCGGCATCAGCTCAATAAAACGTATCTCTATGTCTTTGTCGATCGTGTGCAAGGCAAAATTGTTTATTTCATCATCATTGAATCCTGATATGGCGACCACATTTATTTTTACTATGAAACCAAGCTCTATTGCTTTCTCGATACCCTTCATCACATTATCAAAAACGTCTACTCTTGTAATATATGAGAACTTTTCCTTTTTAAGGGTATCCAGACTTATATTCAATCTGGTTATGCCTGCTGACTTAAGGTCCTGGGCCATCTCATAAAGGAGAACGCCGTTTGTTGTTACGGAAAGGTCATTTATGCCCTCTATTTCTCTAATCCTTTCAATGAAGCCAAGTAAGCCTTTTCTGATGAGAGGTTCGCCACCGGTAAGGCGGACTTTATCGATCCCCATTTCCGAACATATCCGGATAATCCTCAGCATTTCCTCGTAGCTCATGATGCCTTCATGAGGAAGCCATTGAACCCCTTCATCCGGCATGCAGTACCTGCATCTGAGATTGCATCTGTCGGTTATGGAAATGCGCAGATATCTTATTTCTCTAGAAAATCCGTCAATCAACATATTTGCCCGTTCTCCACAGGCCATACTGTATTGCATCACTGACAGGTTGTGTCAAACTATAGATTTGCCTATGTATCCAGACCTTCTATTTTCAGAAGAAAACGTTTTTTTGCAAGCCCTGCACTGTACCCCCCGATTGTCGAAGCTGCTATCACCCTGTGGCATGGAACAATAATTATCAGGGGATTTCTGCCGCATATTCCGCCCACTGCCCTTGCAAGCTCCTTATTTCCAGCATCATTTGCAATTGAACCATAGGATTTTGTTTTACCATAAGGAATTTCAGAAATTATCTTCATTACTGTTTCAGAAAGATTCCTGGGTATGGTTTTGCCCAGGGGCTTTCTCAACCAAAAAGGGATACTGTTCATAAAATATAAACCACCGGTAAAGACCTTCAGGGAGCCTTTAAGATAAAGATAAAGTTCATCGGCAAACCAGTCAAGTTCACCCTTGTGATCCTGGATGCTTGTGTCTTTAAGCGATTCCCATGAAACTGACGTTATACAATCCTTGTTGCCTGAGACAAAGATATTTCCCCGTGCCGTCTTAATCTTGCATTTAAGCAGTTTTATCTGTTCCATTGGCTCCTGTAAAATCAATCATGCCTACAAGCCTTTCAAGGAGCAGCCTTGTTCTCCTCTGTTCTTCAAGGATTGCATCCATAGTTCTTTCAAGTCCGTGGTTAACCGGTCTGTCATCAAAAGATATTTCCCTTACAGATGAAGGATTGGAGTCTATGGCGGCCAGTCTTATAAGTCGTGAAAAAAATTTATCAGTTTTAGTTTCAACTGCTTTCTGGCTTAAAAGGGTAGAAGTTATCATTCGATAGCATCTGGCAGTATCGGATGTCGGGTGTTTCACGATCAATGGAATATGTTCTCCGGCAGCAGGAATGGAGATGTCATCAAGTACGACAGGACCAACATAATTGATGTGAGTGTTTACAAAACGCTGAGAGACCAGAGAGAGCTTTCTGAATAACGAATGACCGGCAGAATAGTCTTTAACCATGCTTGAAAACATTGAAAATCTCGGATTATCTCCATTCGACCGCAATTCCTTTATTAATGCATATGAGCCAGTAAGAGATTTATCGTCATTGTTTATTGCGATTAATATTTCCGGCGCACCCGAAAGAAAGTCCAATGTCCTGCTTGAAACTCCGCTTGGGGCATCGGCAATAATAAAATCATATTTTGCCGTTAGGTTTTCCATATCTTTGCTGATGCAGTTTACTCTGTCTTCATCGGGAACGTCAATAATTCTGAGGCCCGAAGAGGCAGGTATAAGGTCAATTTTATATCCGGTTTTGATTATAATATTTTCCGGACTTGCATCACCCGCAATAACATCCACGAGTGTTTTAAGGGGCATAATGCCCATCATTACATCAAGATTGCTCAGACCCATGTCTGCATCGACAAGCAGAACTTTAAAATCCATTTTACCCAGGGCGATGCCGGCATTAAGGACAAAACTTGTCCTTCCGACACCATCTGAACCTGAAGTAACAGTTATCAGTCTTGGCATGATAATTACCTCTATTACATTACAACCAGTACTACAACACCAGCAAATAAACTATTTTTCAATAGCAAATTTATCCTTACGATTGAGCAGGTGTCTTTAGATATGATATGTACACTAAAGCATTTAAAATAGACAGGAGAATTGAATGTCCGTACAGGTGACAAGCGACGATCTGAAAAGGTATTTTCTAAAGGATAAATTTGCGGTTTATATAGGCATTGAACTGATAAATGCCGGCGATGGCAGGGCGAAGGCAAAACTCGAAATCAAGCCGCATCATCTGAATGGTGTAGGAATCGTTCACGGAGGTGTTACATATACGCTTGCAGACCTTGCATTCGCTGCAGCGGTTAATTCCAGGGGGCATGTGGCCCTGGCGATAAGCAACACCATATCTTATGTAAAGGCGCCGAAGGGGGAGGTCATTTTTGCAGAGGCAGCGGAAGTGGCTGCAAATCAAAGGCTTGCAACCTATGTCGTTAATGTAATTGATGAAGAAGGTGAAATAGTATGTGTTTTTCAGGGTATGGCTTATAAGAAGAGCCAGAAAGTGGATTATTTCGAGACCGCATGAAGAGCCGCTGAATAATCTCCGGCAGCTGTCAGAAAATTCTAACCATAATAAATATTGCCAGGAGAGCCACACCGATGGCGACCTGGTGTTCATTGTTCTCTATGGACTGTGCAAACGACCAGGGTTTCATTTCAGCTGCTGAATAAGGAAGAGTTTTCGTGGGTATAAGATAGGGCACCTCGCTTTTATATTTCAGGAATTTTTCCCCGAAATGCTTCTCCAGCCTGGCCCATTCCTTTTCCTGTTTTCGAGGGATGTACGAAAGAAAATAAACCGCTGCCGCTATTACCCAGATGACCGAATTTCTTGCCATGATGCACATCCCCGTTGCTATGATAAAACTTCCGAGATACATCGGGGATTGTATGTAAGCATAAGGTCCAGAAGTTGTGAGTTCTTCATTCTTCTTTATATGACCGGTTGCCCAGAAACGAAGCGCTTCCCCCGCTACAACAATCAGGATACCGAAAAAACATGCCTTGAATGATGGATTTGCCAGAATGACAAGCAGACCGGTCATGGCATATAGAACCGCTGTCCTGCTTGTGATTTTTTCCAGTCTGCGCTGGATATCCATTCCTGCCTCCTCGAGACGATATGTTTTAGTAGATTATACGGTCCCTTCTTCCTGTTTCAAACCGCGCCAGCCAAGATAGCAGAGTGCTGATATGGCTGCAAGTCCGAGCTTGTGTTTCAGAAGAAAGGACAAGAGGACCCTAAGAAATTTGATCGCTATCTTCAAGCCGATAACAGAGGCGATAATTAAAACGACAATTTTTACTCCGTTAACCGCATCCTCTTTCAAGAACCCGTACCTGATACCCAGCTCGCTTCTGAGGGCCTTTAATTCCTCTAGAAGGCTATCGATATCCTTTCTCATTTCTGTCTCAGACATTTTATATCCTTTCCTGCCTGGCTGAATGAAGCCCTGGCGCGTGCTATGTCCTTTTTTGCCTTAACAAGCCCGATAAGGGCTAACAGAATACCCATGACAAGAAGAGCTCCGGCAACGACGAGTGCGGCTGCCCAGGGCTGAAGCCATATGCAAAGTATAAGCACCGAGGTTACAAGAAGTAAAAGCCCGCCCAGTGCAAGCATCACCAGACCTGCAACTGCAAGGGCTATCCCGACTGGGGCCTGGGATAATCCTGCCTTGACCTCTTTCTTGACATAAGCCTTCTCCAAGCCTGCAAGTTTTCTGATTCCTTTCAGATATGCTATGGCAAGGGCAGGCAACGATAATTTCGGTATTTCTTCTACTTTCATCAATCATTCTTCCTTAAATTTTAATCATTTCCCAAGAAGCGGACGTTTTGCGCTCTTACGAATTTCTTTTTCATCGGCCCATTCAAGAAGGCCGGTGGATATATTTACTAGATTAAGCGTAATTTTAAAATATACATCCTCAACCTTGCCGGCCTTTTTTTTGATGGACGTGATTTCACCATAAAGGAAATAGTCCGCACCGACCTGTTTTCCTATATTTTTTCTTGTGCCGGGATCTACATAGTCTGTCAGGTTCTGGTATTCGAGCTGCTTGATAATCTCATCGTTAGCTTCACTCACAGCCGAAAACTGTACCCTTCCGGACTTGAGTAGGGTAACCTTGATCTTGTCCGTTATGGATTTCGTATCTATGTGCTCGTCTGTTTTATTCTTGACGCTCGATACATACATGACAGGTCTTTTTCCGGACTGCAAAAGCGGGGTAGCAAGGAGCGAATTCACCATCTTTTCAGCGATCATCTGGAGATCGGTGGAGCCGAAGTCGGCGGTGACTGTTTCAACCTGTTCGGGGTTGCCATAGCTTACACTGGGCGTACTGGCGCACCCTGATGAAATGATTATTGTAAGCAGAATGGATAACAGCATCATGAGCTTTTTCATAATTTTACCTCCTGGTTGGTATTTTACCTGAATTTCAACTAATTGAAAGGTGTGATTGCATGTGGTCTCCTTATCATCATCTTATAACCGACGGATGCTTCAGATGGAGGAGTTGATTTGAATCCCCTTGTTTCCCCGCCGGTAAGAACCGCAGGATTCCAGTTGGTTATCGTGGATGTCTCGACCCCGCTTGCATCATACCATATGAAACGGTATTCGAAATTGACATCTCTGCTGGCTTTGTTCTGAAGTTCCACCTGAACCTCAGCCCCGTTAATTCTTATCTCGCCGAAGGATATCTGTCGGTTCAGGGCCCCGTCGTTGATTATTACGGTTTTTTTACCATCCATCCTTGCATCGAGGATATTTGTGGAAACACCGCCGCATCCTGCAAGAATCAGGCAGGTGACAATAAAAAGCAGGCAATTTTTTTTCATATGTTCCCCCTTAAGTTAAAATGACTTTGATGAGACTGTTATGCTGCTGTCCGTCGCCCTGGCCAGAACTACGACATGTCTCGCATTGGCAGGGATCTGAACCTTATCTGAAAATCTTCCCGGAACGCCAGGCAACGCTGTAATCGTAAGCTCGCCTGTCCCCCTGGGTACAAAAAGCCTTGCCATATGAATCTGCTTGGGAAGCGTGGACCATGTCCTCAAGTCAGCCTGTTCCGTTATGGCAAATGCGATACCTGCGGCAAGCTGTGCCCAGCTGCCATACTGTTTGCCGGCTTCCCTTGTCGCGGTACCCTTGAGTGCAGCCCTTACGGCCTGTTTTGCCAGCAATATCGGATAGTCGTCAAGCAGGTTTCTGGAAGCTATTGCATCGGTGTCGGATACTATGCTTGTTTCCTCAGAGACACCGTTTGCAGTGATATATCCGCCTGTAACAAGTGAAGGTATATAGGCATAAACCGGGACGGCAACAGATACAAGGCCCACTGACGGAATAGGAAGCACAAGCTTGAACTCCTCTCTGTATGGAGCCAGACCGAGTTCGAAAATGACGAATATATCTACTGAATTCTTTGGAACAGGAGCGTATTTGCCGAAACGGTTCTGCCATCTGTCAAGGTCATCCCTGTAGCCGAGATCCCTGCTCATACGAATCAGGTCCTTTTGAAGGGCGACGCAATTCGGTGCTGAAAGGATAGCCTTTTTCAGGTCGATATAGGCCTCGTCCTCTTCGCCGTTCAATTCATAGACCAGAGAGCTTATGTAGTATGCGAATGCATTCTGATATATGCTGACCACCGAACTGGCGGTCTCTTTCATCCTGTTGTAGCTGTCGCTGCCGGAAGTCCTGAAGGAATCTTCATAATTGACACCCTGAGAATCCTTCTTTGCCTTTTCAATATCCTTGTAATGTTTATTGTAAAGATCCTGCTGGATACGGTATGAGTTTCTTATTTCGACTCTGGCATCTTCCGTATTGCCCACCATCAGATAATTGAGCGCATCCAGCGTGTGCACCATTACTTTTTCAAAATCCTGGCCTTCATACGGGATCACCTTTTCGTTTACAAGAAGCGATGCCGTCTGATACGCCGCTTCTGAGGCAGAGATTACCGCCTTGTTTTCCTGTTCTTTTATGAGACCCGCTGCCAGCTCAAATTCTTTGGAACTGCTCTGATATTCGCCTGTTGCCTGCAGAAGTGTTCCCCTTTCCATTCTTATAAGAATTTCATTACCTGACTTTGCCTTGGATTCAGGGAATTCTTTAAGTGCCTGCTGGAAATTCCCCTGGGAAATACTTATCCTGGCCTTTTCGGTATTCCTCGTATAATTGCTGAAGGCCGCACAGCCGCTAAATGCGGCAAGCATAACCAGACATAAAATCACATGAAAAAATCTTTTCATTGAAAATTACCGATCACAGATCAGAACCTGTCCATTTCTTTGAGTTTCTCATAGGGATCACCCGGCAATATGAGGAGATCCCCCTGTCTGACAGCGGCTTTTGAATCGCCAAAATTGAGTGTGCATGCCTCCTGCTGAACTGAGACCACAGTCGCTTTCCCGATAAAGGTTTCCCGTTTCCCGATAATTTTTTCCGTATCAGGATCCTTGATCGGTTCCCCAGTCCTGATGACATTATATACGTCTCCTGCCTTTATACCGAAGTTGCCGCCTCTGTTTGCCGTTATCGTACTGTCCTCAACAATAATCACCTTGAACGGGAAGAATGCATCAACCGTTTTTGTTGTGAGGTCATTGCCCAGGGCATCATAAAGGTCGTGCACAAAGGGCATGTCGAAAAACGGGTCATATTTTTCAAGTCTTGCTCCATAGACCTTTTTTTCCAGAGATTTTGTCCTTACTGCAATACCTTCTCCAATCACAGAGCTTATGATTCTGCCAGTGGCGGTCTCAATTATCCTCAATTCAACCCTGATCACACCCTTATCCCTTACCTGCTGCTGCTCGGTGTAGGGTATTTCTCTTATCTCAAAACCAAGGTCTGCCTGGAAAACCGTACCTATGGCAAGGTATTCTGCGCCCAGCATCTTTCCTTTTTTTATGGCAGAAGCGGGATCTGTAAGGCCTGTTTCATTCATGGATATCTCACCGAGTATTCTGTCAACCTTGGCGCGTTCAATAACCGTGAATTTTCCGCTGTCAACCAGGTGTCTTATAAAGACGTCGGTGAGATTTGGCAGTTCGATTTCTTTTAGTCTGCTCCTGCCGTTTTTAATATCTATCTGCGAGTATGTCGTCCCGCCCCAGGGGGTATAGCTGCTGACGTTCGTTGCGCTTACCCGGCCTGTATTTTCTACAGTCCATACAGACAGCCTTGGAACTGCTATTGTTATCATCTTTGCATATGCAGGAAAGCAGCACAGAAAGAAAATTCCGGGTGCAATAAGAATTGAGAGGGCTGATTTTCTTATCATGAGAGACCTCATATATTATCAGTTGAAGGCTACTCCAAGGCTCACCAATACCCCTCTTCTGGTGTGATATCCAAGGCCCATCATAAAGCCTTGAACCGCATATCGAAGACCGATCATGCCGGTTACAGCATTCTTGCTTGATGAATCGACGAGAAATCTTGTCCCTCCAATGGGATCTGTAACCGTCTCTTCGTTCCACCATGCATAGCCGCCGCCGAGATTAAGGAAGAAAGAGGGCGCCAACTCAGCGCCGAGACATATGTTTGCTTCATATTCATTGCCGTCATAGTAATCGCTCGAAGGAACATAGGGGCTAAGGCTTGATGGAAGTTTTCCATTGTAGCTTGGGACCTTGTTGCTTCCTTTCGGGACAGATACGGCAAAGCCTACACCGGCGCTGAACGACCCGCCAGTAGGATGAAGGCTCGAAAGGAATATGCCTCCGAATTCTGCACCTGCGCTCCAGTTTCCGGCGCTGGTGGTATCTGACGGGGCGCCGAAACCGAAGTTGCCAAGTACATATCCTCCGGCATAAGACATACCCGGTACTGCCAGTGTAAGAAGCATAAGTATGTATATTGTTTTTTTCATGACATGCCTCCAGTGAATTATTGATGTAATAAAAATCTGACTGAACATTAACATGAAAGCCCTTTATTCTACAATAAGGCATTGTTGGCAGAAGCGTCTCGTTCGTTTAAAGCGAAATTTTTTCTCAAAGCTCTGGAATATTATAAATGTGAGTGTTAATATAAAAATTCATTTTAAATTAAGGATAATACTATGGAACAGGCGATTCAAAGGGCAAAAATACTTATCGAGGCGCTGCCTTATATAAAGGATTTCAGGGGCAGAAGGATTGTTATCAAATATGGCGGACATGCCATGATCGACCCTGAACTCAAGCGCACTTTCGCACGCCAGATAGTCCTCCTTCAATATGTGGGGATTCAGGTTACGGTTGTGCACGGTGGAGGACCGCAGATAAACGAGGCTTTAAAGAAACTCGGTGTAAAGTCTTCGTTTTTCGAAGGCAAGCGCGTAACGGATGAGGAAACGCTTAAAGTCGTGGAGATGGTGCTTTCAGGCCATATAAATAAAGAGATAGTGAACCTTATCAACATTGAAGGCGGCAAGGCCGTCGGCATATCAGGCAAGGACGGAGGTCTTATTGAGGCTGAAAAGCTCATTATGAAGGACGGTGTGGATGGAAATCCTGTTGACCTCGGGCTTGTAGGCGAGGTCTCAGGCGTCGATACCGGCATTGTGGATACGGTGGAGGCCGGAGGATATGTTGCTGTAATTGCACCTCTCGGTGTGGATAAGAATGGCCTGACATATAATATCAATGCCGATACGGCTGCCGCCGCCATCGCATCAAGCCTTAAGGCGGAAAAGCTCATACTCCTGACGGACGAAGCCGGTGTCCTGGATAAGCGGGGAAGCCTCATTTCCAGTATATACTATGACGAAATTCCTGATATGGTTCTGAATGGCGTCGTTACGGGCGGCATGATACCAAAGATTGAATGCTGCAGAGATGCCATAGGTGCCGGTGTCAGGAAGGCCCATATAATTGACGGCCGGGTCCCATATTCGATACTGCTTGAAATGCTTACCGACAGCGGGATCGGCACACAGATTACGAAAGGATGAAAGAAGTGGAATATTTGATGAACACGCCGGCAAGACTGCCGGTAGGACTGGTAAAAGGAAACGGCTGCCGGGTAACGGATGAGGCAGGCAAAACATATCTGGATATGGTCGCAGGCATTGCGGTCTGCAATCTCGGTCACTGCCACCCGGCGGTTGTCGAAGCCCTCAAATCTCAGGCTGAGACCCTATTCCACTGCTCCAACCTTTACCGCATACCGGTGCAGGAGAGATTTGCAGAGATGCTTTCAAAGAATGCGTTTAACGGAAAGCTTTTTTTCTGCAACTCAGGGGCGGAGGCTAACGAGGGTGCGATAAAGCTTATAAGAAAGTATTCGGTCGAGATGGGCAAACGCGGGTCAAGAATCATTACCTGCTCGGGCTCTTTTCACGGCAGAACCATAACAACGGTTGCAGCGACAGGCCAGATCAAGTTCAGAAAGGGATTCGATCCCATAACCGAAGGGTTCGTGCATGTGGAGTACGGCAGTATCGAGGCGATCAGGGCGGTTCTCGACGAATCCATTGGCGGGATAATTCTTGAACCGATTCAGGGTGAAAGCGGCATACGGATACCTCCCGCCGGTTATCTTGAAGAGCTCAGGGAACTCTGCGACAGAAGCGGCATCCTCTTGTGTCTGGACGAGGTGCAGACCGGGTTTTCAAGGACCGGTAAACTCTTTGCCTATATGCACGAGAATATGACGCCTGATATCATGACCATGGCAAAGGCTATCGCCAACGGATTCCCGGCGGGTGCCATCATGGCAAGGCCGGAAATTGCCGAGGTGTTCGTTCCGGGCACGCATGCATCGACTTTTGGCGGAAACCCTCTTGCAATGGCAGCAGGGCTTGCAACGCTTGAGGTTATGGTTAATGAAGATATGTCTTCGCGCAGTATGAAGATGGGGGCCTATTTTACCGGCAGGCTTTTTGAGCTCAAGAAATCACATCCGTCGCTGGTTGAGATCAGAGGAAAAGGTCTCATGATAGGCGCCGAATTCGATACGGATATCAGCTTTATGACGAAAGAGGGGATTGCCAGGGGAATTCTGCTTAATACCATCAACGATAGGATAATAAGGCTTGTTCCTCCAATTGTTATAACCGAATCCGAGATTGACATGGCGGTTTCTTTGATTGATGAGATACTCAAGGAAAAAGGATTATGAAAAGGGACCTTCTATCATTAAGGGATCTGACGAAAGAAGAAATATACGCGCTGTTTGAAAAATCCAGGACTTTTAAAAAGGGAGATGTACCCCAGAGCCTTAAAAACAAGGCAGTCGCACTTGTTTTTGAAAAGGCCTCGACAAGGACGAGAATATCCTTCGAAGTAGGCGTTTCAAGGCTTGGCGGATACCCTGTGGTTTTAATGCCAGGGGGAAGCCAGATGGCTCGCGGTGAACCGCTTAAAGATACGGCCAGGGTGCTTAACAGGTATTGCGACATGATCGTAATGAGAACCTACGCCCATTCCAATGTCGAGGAAATGGCTCGGTATACAGATGTGCCGGTAATAAACGCCCTGACTGACTTACTGCATCCCTGCCAGGTACTGGCTGACTGCTTTACAATAATCGAGCGGTTCGGGAATATTGAAGGCTGTAAAGTCGCATGGCTGGGCGATGGATTCAACATGGCCAATTCATGGATAAACGCGGCCGCGATTCTCGAGTTTGAGCTTGTGCTTGCCTGCCCCAGGGGATATGAGCCTGATGCAGGGGTTATGGGCAGGGCTGTCAGGGAAGGTGCGAAGGTAAGTCTTGTAAGCGATCCGATGATTGCCGCCCGGGGTGCTATAGCAGTAAATACGGATGTATGGGCCAGTATGGGCCAGGAGGAAGAAACACTTGACAGGGTGAAGGCTTTTGATGGTTATAAGGTTACTTCTGAGATTATGGATCATGCACTTCCCGATGCCGTTTTCATGCACTGCCTGCCCGCACACAGGGACGAGGAGGTCAGCGAGGAAGTGTTTGAGGGACCCCGCTCTATTGTTTGGGACCAGACGGAGAACAGATTATATGTTCAGGAGGCCGTAATGGATTTCCTGGCATCACATAAATAAGGAGAGACGCAACATGGCAAAGGCAAAGAAAAAGGTTGTTCTTCTGTATTCAGGTGGTCTTGATACATCGGTCATGCTTAAATGGCTTCAGGACGAGTTAAATTATGAAGTGATCTGCTACTGCTCCGATCTCGGTCAGGCTGAAGAGCTTGACGGGCTTGATGCGAAGGCTAAGAAAACCGGGGCAAAAAAACTGTATATAGATGACTTAAGGGAAGATTTTGTCAGAGATTACGTATTCCCGGCATTCAGGGCCGATATTGTTTATGAAGGCCTTTACCTCCTGGGGACATCGCTTGCCAGGCCGCTGATTGCAAAGCGCGCAATTGAGATAGCCCATAAGGAAGGGGCCGAAGCAGTCGCTCACGGTGCAACCGGCAAGGGCAACGATCAGGTGCGTTTCGAGCTTACATTCTGGGCGCTCGACCCGCATATAAAGGTGGTCGCCCCGTGGAAGATGGATGAATGGAAGCTCCGTTCGCGCGAAAAAATGATAGACTATGCTAAAAAGCACGGAATACCGGTGCCTGTTACAAAGGCGAAGCCTTACAGTATGGACAGGAACCTGCTGCATATAAGCTATGAAGGCGGCATATTGGAAGACCCGTGGAACGCTCCGAACGATGACATGTACATCCTGTCAAAATCCCCAGAGGAGGCGCCTGACAAGCCCACTGAAATCGTCATAAGCTTCAAGGACGGCGATCCGGTTGCTATCAACGGCAAAAAGATGTCGCCTGCAACTTTCCTGGCAAGGCTTAACGCTCTGGGCGGTGAAAACGGGATAGGCCGTGTCGATATCGTCGAGAACAGATATGTCGGCATGAAATCTCGCGGCTGCTATGAGACACCCGGCGGGACGATAATGAAGATCGCGCATCGCGGAATCGAACAGATCACCATGGATAGAGAGGTCATGCATTTAAGGGATGAGCTCATGCCGAAATATGCAAACCTTGTCTATTACGGCTACTGGTTTGCCCCTGAAAGGGTAGCACTTCAGAAGCTTATCGACGAAAGCCAGAAGAATGTTACAGGTGATGTCAGAGTTAAACTCTACAAGGGCAACTGCATTGTGACGGGCCGCCGCTCGAAGTATTCTCTCTACAACCCTGAAGTCGCCACTTTTGACGAGGACATGGTCTATGACCAGAAGGATGCAAAGGGCTTCATCAGACTTAATGCCCTGAGGCTCAGAATGAGGGCTCTGAGAAAAAATGGATAAACCCTGGTCAGGGAGATTCAAGGACGAAACGGATGCTTCGGTCGAGGCGTTCACCGAGAGCGTGAGCTTTGATAAGAGGCTCTGGCGTGAGGACATCGAGGGTTCGATCGCCCATGCAGGCATGCTTGCGTGTTGCGGTATCATATCAGGAGAAGAGGCCGGAGTTATTGTTAACGGCCTGAAAGCTATCGCTCTCGACATTGAAAACGGGAATTTCAATTTTGATCCCAAACTCGAAGACGTTCACATGAACATCGAGGCCGAGCTTATAAAGCGCATCGGCAAGCCCGGCAAAAAGCTGCATACTGCAAGGAGCCGCAATGACCAGGTGGCCCTTGATCTGAGGCTTCATGTGAAGAATGGCCTGAAGGATATCAATGAAGCCCTTATCGGTTTCATGAAGGTTCTTGTGGAAAAGGCATCGGACCATGTCAATGACATTATCCCTGGCATGACACACATGCAGTTCGCACAGCCTGTCAGCTTTGCCCATCATCTGCTCGCCTATTTCGAGATGGCATTAAGGGATTCCAGGCGTGTAGGTGACGCGATCAAGGGATTGAATGAGTCGTTCCCGCTTGGCGCTGCGGCTCTTGCAGGCACGCCTCACCCGATAGACCGGTTTATAACGGCTGCTCGGCTGGGTTTTGACTGGCCGTCAAGGAATTCAATGGATGCGGTAAGCGACAGGGACTTTGCTCTTGATGCCGTCTATGCCTGCAGTGTCATCATGATGCACCTGAGCAGGTTTTCAGAAGAGATCATAATCTGGAACTCTCAGGCATACGGCCTTATCGAGCTTCCGGACAGCTATACGACAGGCAGTTCAATAATGCCCCAGAAAAAGAATCCCGATGTAGCTGAGCTTGTCCGTGGCAAAACCGGACGCGTCTACGGGAACCTTGTAAACCTGCTTACGCTCATGAAAGGCCTGCCCCTGACCTATAACCGCGATATGCAGGAGGACAAGCCGCCGATATTCGACACAATCGAAACGACACTATCCTCTCTCATTGTCATGACGGGACTTATCAAAGGCATAGCGCTTAAAAAGGAATCCGCCAGAGCGGCCGTCGACAAAGGTTTTATTACGGCGACGGACATAGCGGACTATCTTGCGTCGAAAGGCGTGCCATTCAGGGACGCCCACCATATAACAGGCGAGATAGTCTCCTGGCTGATCGGGGTTAAAAAGTCGATAACCGACATGAAACTCGAAGACTTCAAGGCCTTTTCAGACAAATTCTGCGAGGATGTGCTGGAATATGTCAAACCGTCCTCATCGGTTGACCGTAGAAAGAGCTTTGGAGGTACTGCAAGAAAAAATGTCAGGGATTCGATAAAAAAGGCCAGGCGTATGCTTGATAAGATGAAAATCTGATTTCATCAGTCGTACAAATACTATGTATATGACTTTCATTAAAAGCGCTTTCAATAAAGCAGGCAGTTCAGGAAGCAGAAATCTGGTCTGCCTTCTTATCTTTTGTGCCTTCGTTCTTCCGGCCTGCGGCAGGAAGCTTGATCCACTGCCTCCTGTTGCTGACTCGCCCGCAGTGATAAGGTCAGTAAAAACAGACGGAGCGGCGAATATAGTCAAGGTAAGGATAAATGCGGATGATGCCGACATAACGCTGCTTGGAAAAGCACAGGGGTTATGTCCGCAGTGTGAAGACGATCTTATAAAAAAGGTTAAGATGCATACATCATCGGGAACAATTACCTTAAAAGATGAAAAGCCCGAAGACCCCTGCATGGTTTACAGGGTTCTTTTTGAGAAGGGTGATACCAGATGGTCGACCCCGGCCAGGGTATATTGCAAATGATTATATCTGAGGGAAAGGAAACTTTGAGATATGCATGACTATTCTTACATTAATAATGAACTCTCCTGTGGCGACATAAAACTTGCTGACATAGCAGCAGATGTGGGAACCCCATATTACTGCTACAGCCTGCCTACTTTGAGGCGGCATATAAAGGCATTTGAAGAGCCTTTGAAAGACGTGTCTCATCAGACCTGCTTTTCCATGAAGTCAAATGCGAACATGGCAATACTGAGTTTTATGGGATCCATGGGGCTTGGCGCCGATGTTGTTTCAGGCGGTGAACTCTTCAAGGCCATGAAGGCAAGTATCCCTCCTGAAAGGATAGTCTATTCGGGTGCCGGCAAGACCGCCGCCGAAATAGACATGGCGCTTGAGGCTGGAATAATGATGTTCAACATCGAAAGCCCGGAAGAGCTTGATGTTGTAAATGAAAGGGCGGGCGCCATTGGAAAGAAGGCCCCGATAGCAATACGAGTCAACCCGGATGTCGACCCCAGGACTCATCCCTATATCTCTACAGGCATGAAGAAAAACAAGTTCGGTATTGATATAGAAGGTTCAATAGCTCAATATATAAAGGCAAAAAACCTGCCTTATGTGGAAACAGTCGGCATCGACTGCCATATCGGAAGCCAGCTTACTGAAATCTCTCCCTTCAGGGATGCAGCCGAACGTCTTAGAATTCTCGTCGGAAAGTTGAAAGAAAACAACATCACATTGAAATACCTTGATCTTGGCGGGGGTCTCGGGATCACCTATTCGAATGAAGAACCGCCTCAGCCTAAAGATTATGCAAAGGCAGTTATTGAAGAAGTGGGAGGGTTGGGGCTCAAGCTTGTCTTCGAACCGGGAAGGGTTCTGGTAGGCAATATCGGTGTGCTTGTCACCTCGGTTCAGTATAGAAAGGTTACCCCTGCCAAAACCTTTGTTATCGTAGATGCAGGAATGAATGACCTTGTAAGGCCTTCGCTCTATGATGCATATCACGAAATAAAGCCTCTCGTTGACAGAGATGCTGATGTCGAAAGGGTCGATGTCGTGGGTCCGATATGCGAATCAAGCGATTTCCTTGCTAAAGACAGGGATTTGCCTCTGGTCGGGCGCGGCGATATGCTGGCAGTAATGAGCGCAGGCGCATATGGTTTCGCCATGAGTTCGAATTACAATGCGAGGACACATCTCCCGGAAGTCCTGGTGGATGGGAACAGATACTTTGTGGTAAGGAAGAGGCAGACTTACGAAGAACTGATTTCCGGCGAAACTATACCGGAATCATTACTTGGAGGATAGACATGTTTTCCGGAGCGATAGTAGCAATCGTAACCCCGTTTAAAGACGGTGTATTGGACGAGAAGTCATATAAAAGGCTTATCGAGCATGTTATTGCAGGCGGAGTGTCAGGAATCGTTCCCTGCGGCACCACGGGCGAATCAGCCACAATGTCTCATGAGGAGCATAAAAGGATAATCGATCTGAGTGTAGCAGAGGTCGGCGGGCGGGTTAAGGTTATTGCAGGTACGGGTTCGAACTCTACCGATGAGGCGATAAGCCTTACGAAACATGCGAAAAAGGCCGGTGCGGACGGCGTCCTTTCTGTTGTTCCTTATTACAACAAGCCAACACCCAAAGGCCTTTTTGCCCATTTCGAGGCCATTGCCAAATCATGCGACATACCGGTGGTGCTTTACAATATACCTGGAAGGACAGGGGTTAATATGCCGGCGGCTACAACGATTGCGCTTTCAAAAATTGATACGATAGTCGGCATAAAAGAGGCGAGCGGAGATCTGAGCCTGGCATCGCAGATCATAAAGCATGCACGGGGTGATTTTTCAGTCCTTGCCGGAGATGATGCGCTGACGCTTCCGATGCTTTCAATAGGAGGCAAAGGGGTGATTTCAGTCACGGCGAATATCCTGCCGGATAAGGTAGCAGGATTGATAAAGGCCTGGGAATCAGGGGATTCTGCCAGGGCAACCGAAATGCATCTTGATCTCATCGAGTTTCATAATGCCATGTTTATTGAAACCAATCCCATCCCGGTGAAAACAGCCCTTGCCTTGATGGGTTTCATGAGCGAAGAATTCAAACTTCCGTTGTGCAAAATGGATACGGCTAACAAGGAAAAGCTGGCTATGGCACTAAGAGAAAAAGGCTGTATTTAAGGAGAAATTAAGTGATTAAAGCTGGCGTCATAGGCATAGGCGGCAGAATGGGGATGCTTATAGCCCGGGGAATAACCGACGCATCTGATATGGAACTTGCAGGAGCGCTCGAAATATCAGGCCACAGGCTCATAGGCGAGGATGCAGGCCTTACCGTTGGCAGGGAGAGATGCGGATGCATCGTTTCTGACAATCCAAGGGCAGCCTTTAAAAATGCAGATATCATTATAGATTTTACCTTTCCCGAGGCTACAATGAAAATGATTGCAATAGCCTCGGAAATCAAGAAGGCCATGGTAATAGGCACTACGGGTTTATCCGATGAGCAGAAAACCGAACTTATGGGTTATGCAGGAACGGTTCCCTTTGTTTTTTCTCCCAATATGAGCATTGGCGTAAACGTAATGTTCAGGGTTGTAGAAGAACTGACACGGCTTTTAGGCGATTCCTACGACATAGAAATAGTTGAAGCGCACCACAGGCTCAAGAAAGATGCACCTTCCGGGACAGCCCTGGCGCTTGCGCAGTCCGTTGCAAAGGCAAGAGAAGTTTCTTTAAAAGATAAGGCAAGGTTTGAACGCTATGGCATAATCGGTGAAAGGCCTAAAGGTGAAATAGGGATTCAGACTGTAAGAGCAGGGGATATCGTGGGAGACCACACCGTTTATTTTGCTGGTAATGGTGAGAGGATCGAGCTCAAGCATCAGGCTCATTCAAGAGAGAATTTTGCAGCGGGTGCGATCAAGGCGACCAGATGGATTGCCGGAAAGGCCCCTGGTGCCTACACAATGATTGATGTTCTGGGGATCTGAAAAAATGTCATGAAAATCGGCAGGGCAATTACCGATGATGGTGTCGTTGTAAATTTCTGCATGGCAGACGGCATCACGCCGCGCCTGATTGATAATGAAACAGGCGAACCCGGGAAAGAAATTTCAATTAAGAAGATTCTTCCGCCTGCAATGCCTTCAAAGGTAGTATGTGTAGGTCTTAATTACCGCGATCACGCAAAAGAACTCGGTTTTGATCTTCCGAAAGAACCTCTGATCTTCATCAAACCGGGCACTTCCATTATCGGCCATCTTGACAGCATCATTTATCCAGCACAGTCTGAACGTGTAGATTATGAGGCCGAACTTGCGGTCGTGATATCAAACTCATGTTCAAAAGTAAGCCCGGAAGAGGCGGCAAGTTATATTCTGGGATATACATGCCTTAATGACGTAACGGCACGGGACCTTCAGATCAAGGATGGACAGTGGACGAGGGCCAAATCATTCGATACTTTCTGCCCGATTGGCCCTTATATTGAAACACAAATCAGCGATCCCCATAGACTTGATATAAGCCTTGTCCTTAACGGAGTAACAAAACAGGCATCCAATACCTCAAATCTGATTTTTCCGGTCAATGAACTTGTCTCGAGAATCTCACATATCATGACGCTTAATGGGGGTGATATAATCGCGACAGGGACACCATCAGGCATAGGTCCTATGAATCGGGGCGACAAGGTTTGTGTTGAGATAGAAAACATAGGTGTTCTTGAAAATATGCTTATATAATGGTTGGTTATCTTTCCATTGGTTCAAACATGGGAAACAGGCGGAAATACCTCGAGGATGCTCTGTCGGAGTTGACACTCAGAAAAATAAATATATTGAAGTCATCTTCCGTATACGAATCGCTGCCGTTTGAGACAGAAGGAAGTCAGGAAAACTATCTGAATATGGCAGTGATTGCATCATTTGACATGGGGCCTTTTGCACTTCTGGAGAATTGCCTTGATATTGAAAATAAACTGGGTCGTATAAGACCCTGTCCCCATGCACCGAGGACATTGGATATTGACATCCTCATGGTTGAGCATATTTTTATCTGTACGGATGTCCTGATACTGCCGCATCCAGGAATTGAAAAACGTGCTTTTGTAATCTGGCCTCTAGGCGAAATCTCACAGGATATGATACTGCCGTCAGGCAGAAATATTAGTGAGGTGAAGGAATCTTTAAAGGATAATGAAAACTTAAATATATGGAAAATATAGATCAAACTTCAGAAACTGAAAAAAAACGAAAGGTTCTGGTTATTGACGACAATCAGATAGTCAATAAAGTTATTGCCGATTATCTGAAAGAATGCGGGTTTATGGTGAATCAGGCATATGACGGTCCGTCTGCCATCGAGATGTTCGACAAAGAAAGGCATGACCTTGTTTTCCTCGATTACCGCATGCCGGAAATGGATGGTATGGAGGTACTGAAGGAAATAAAAAACCTTGATGAAAATGCATTTGTCATATTCATGACGGGTGAAGGTTCGGAAGATGTTGCAGTAACCGCAATGAAATCGGGGGCGGTAGATTACCTGACAAAACCCATATCATATACCGACCTAGCCCATCTGGCAGGAAAATGGATAAAGGAACATGATATCCTGCTCGAGAATATCAGGCTGAAAGCTGTTTCAGAGGCGCACAAGAATTATATAGTCAGCATTACGGAAACTCTTGGAGAAGCGGTGATCACCACCGACTCTCTCGGCAGGATAAATTTCATGAACTCAACTGCCTTAAGGCTCTGGGGGGCAAACGCCAGCCTCAATGGTCAGGATATCGGCACTTTATTCCATTACGTGCATCGTGACATCTTTGCTGAGCTAAACAGTGCCCTGGATGAAGGAATCGAAAGGTATGAAGTTGAGTGCCTGTTAAAAAGACTTGACGAGTGCACTTTCCCGGGATTTATGACTGCATCCAGACTTAATATAGATCCATACCGTAACTACATAGTCGTAGTGGTACGTGATTTAAGCGAAATCGATGAAATGCGCAGGCGGATGATTAATACCGAAAAGCTTGCATCCCTTGGTAAAGTCGTAGAAGGGGTCGCTCATGAAATAAGAAACTCATTGACTTCCCTGGGTGGTTTCTCAAGAAGGCTCGGCAAGGTAATACAGGATTCAGGAGAACCCAAACTCTATCTTGATTATATCATGGATGACGTCAAGAGACTTGAAAACGTGATCCAGGAAATTGAAGAGTATGTAAATTATACAAAAATACACAAACCCACATTTGTGCAGATAGATATCAGGGATATTATTGATGAAGCTATACAACAGATCTTTACCAATGGCTCGTTTCCAGGGATCAGGTATATGGTGAACACCCCTGACGTGCTCCCTTACATACAGGCTGATAGGGGCTTTATGATTGAAGCTTTCGGTAACCTGATAAAAAATGCCTGTGAGGCCATGGGGCTTCAGGGGTTGCTTGAAATAAATGTGGGGATTGACCCTGAATACATGGTTGTTGATTTTATCGATACAGGAAAAGGTATCCCGCCGGACGAGATAAAGGAGATATTCAATCCGTTTTTTACCACCAAACAAAAAGGAGCAGGCGTGGGTTTGACAAAAGTATATATGATTCTGGAGGAACATGGCGGTTATATCACTGTAAAAAGCACTCTCGGGAAAGGCACCAGGATGAGGGTGTATCTGCCCCGGTTTCTGTCCCAGAAAAAGCTTATGGCGCAAAGCTGTTGATTTGTGGTAATTAATGGATTCTCTTGGATAAACCGAAGAGAAACTGTAAGGAGATCCTGATGGTTTCAGCAAGAGTGATTAACATGATAAAAACCATAAGCTTTACACTGATAATTATTTCTATCTGCTTTTTTCCATGCAAAGCGGACATATATAAACAGGTACTTCCTGACGGGACATTATATTTCACAAACTGTCCCATAGATAAAAGCGAAATGAAGCTTTATTTAAAGGAAAGGCGAAAGGCCAAATCAAAATCATATTCATACATTAACCGTATCCCCCAGTTCAAACTCACAAACAAAAAGTATGACCAGATTATTGAAGAATGTGCAAAACTGCATGGTGTAGATCCGATGCTGATAAAATGCGTTATGGAATGGGAGTCAGGATATAATCCGATGGCACTTTCATCGAAAGGGGCAATCGGGCTAATGCAGCTTATGCCAGGAACTGCAAATATTCTTGGCGTCAACCCCTGGGATGAAGAGGAAAACATCAGGGGTGGTACAAGATATCTGGCAGATATGCTTAACCGGTATAAGTGGGATATTGAAAAGGCGCTTGCTGCATATAATGCAGGCCCCGGGGCAGTTGACAAATGGGGCGGCATCCCCCCCTACCAGGAAACCCAGGATTATGTTCGTATTATCAAAGCAAATTACAACGGCAAGGTAAAATAGCTGTGAATATAGCAAATATCCTTACAATGTCCCGCATAGTGATGGTCCCGATTATTGCCGTGCTTATGGTTTATGAATCATTCTGGGCTTCCATTGCGGCGGCGGCTATTTTCGGTCTGGGTACCTTTACCGATTTTCTGGATGGATATCTGGCCAGAAACTACAACATGGAATCAAACCTCGGGAAGCTGCTGGACCCTCTTGCTGATAAATTGATGGTATGTACGGTTCTGATATTTCTTATACCGATGGGAAGGGCCCCTGCCTGGATAGTTGCAGTGATAATAGGCCGGGAGCTTGCCGTAACAGGTATAAGGGCAATTGCTTCAGAGCAGAATGTAATAATAGCCGCTTCATGGCTGGGAAAATACAAGACAGCCTTTCAGTGTACGGCGATAATCGGACTTCTAATCCACTATACAATACTGGGAATGGATTTTCAGAAAGCCGGAGAATTCTTTCTGCTGATAGCCTGCTTTTTCACCATCTGGAGCGGCTGGGATTATATTTACAGCCACATCAAGGCTATCACCTGATCAGTGGGACGCCTTCTGCTCAGGAGCTGTCGTAATGCCAAGCTGTTCATAAAGCGGGCAATAGCCTGACATCACACTTGAAATTAAGGATGCACCGCCAAGCACCAGAAGAAGGCCGAGTTTTCCTTTAAGCCATCCTTTCAAAAAAGCGATTGAAGTTAAGAGAACAATCAATGCCCTGACAAGTCTGTCGGCTATTCCTACATTTTTATCCATTTCTGCCTCCATAAGGATTTTATTTGCTATTATGTAAATCGAAAACCACAAGCAGTTTAACCTGAAAACATTGTTAATGGCAATCCCTGAAGCTTATTGACACCCGACAATACTTTTTTATTCTTATCATCAGATAATATGAAGGAGAGAGTATGGAACTTTGCTTTGTTTATATAACGGCTTCAAATATGGTCGAGGCAGATAAAATAGGATCTATGCTGGTGAAAAAGAGACTTGCGGCATGTGTCAATATATTTGAAAAGATGACCTCCATTTACCGATGGGAAGGAAAAATTCATAAAGAAGAGGAGACAGTAATTATTGCAAAAACAAGGACCGGACTGATCGATGAATTGACAGCAAAGGTCAGAGAAATTCACAGCTATGTTGTTCCCTGTATAGTCAGTCTGCCTGTTACGGGAGGTAATCCAGATTTCTTAAGCTGGATTGAAGAAGAAACAAAACCTTAATCTTATTTACTTTCTTTCAGGTAAATAGTCAGTTTATCACCTGGATGGATGCTGGATTTGGAGTTGAGCTGATTCCACTTCTTAAGGTCTTCCTCTTTAACCTCATAACGCCTTGATATTTTCCAGATCGTATCGCCTTTTTTAACATTGTATCTGAGTAAATGGTGGTTTTTATTGATGGAAGGCAAACTAGTATATCTGGTCTTCTTTTTATCAGTTTCTGCAACTGATTCACTCTCGCCTGCTGCGTCCGGTTGCTGGCTGTTCTTGTGAGTTCTGAAATCCTTTGATGCAAGGATCTTTTTCTCAGATTGCCTCATATAGATATCTTCAGGTATTATCAATATGGTTCCGGGGGAGAGTTTTTCCTTCTTTTCCATCTTGTTGAAAGCCATTATCTTCTCGGTTGTAGTGTAATGTCTTTTTGCTATGGAGTATAAAGTATCACCTTTTTGAACAGCATACGACGCGTATTGAATGGTTTGATTTTCACCTGATTTCAATGACGAAGCAACAAGTTCACCCGTTCCCGCCGGCACTTTCAGTTTATATTCTCTGACGTTTGGAGGAGTACATTTTCTTCTAAGCTCCGGATTGAGAGATGTAATAGCAGAAACAGGGGTTCCTGTTATTTCTGAAATCTTCTCGAATGTTGTGTATGAATTTACCATGACTGTATCGTAGCATGCAGGCTCTGCATCAATGGCCTGGGGGATATTGTATTTTTCCCGGTTTCTGCCTATCTGAGCCGCCGCCAGTATTTTAGGGACAAATGCGATTGTCTCATATTTATAGATCATGTCAGGGGAGATATCCCAGAATGTTTTTACATCACTATTCTTTTTCAGTATCCGGTCAATTGCCATTTCGCCTGCATTATACGCTGCACAGGCAAGCAGCCAGTCGCCGAACATTTTATAAAGCTGGTTGAGATATTTTGCTGCAGCCCTTGTTGATTTTTCAAGGTCTTTCCTCTCGTCGACCCAGCGGTCGATTTTAAGTCCGTAAAACCTTGCCGTGCCGGGAAGAAACTGCCAGTAACCGCCGGCGCCCGATGGTGATAAGGCATTGGGATTACCGCCGCTCTCTACAAAAGCTAGGTACACAATATCCTTCGGGATGCCATGCTCCTCAAGAATAGTCTCCATCCTCGGCCTCACTTTTTCAAAACGGTTGAGTATGCAGACATAATAAGATTTATTTTTCCCCAGTGCCTTATCAATGTATTTTATCGTTTCGACGTGGCTCATGCCAGGTAACTTACAGGTTGATACTTTTACATCTGTGTTTTTTTCTTCAAAACTATCTTCAGCTTCCTCTGTATATTCATTAACAATACTATTGTTCTCTTCTTTTAGTACCTGATTTATTTCGGGCTCGATCTGATTTATTTCTGATGGTATCTGTTTTATTTCTTCGAGGATAAAAGGCTCATTGCCTTGAGGTTGTTTCTGGTCCTCATGCGCGATTATATTGGGAGGAGGGTATGTCTGCGGCATGTGGGAACATGATAAAAAGACCAATGCGTAAAGCAGAAGCCATATTAGATTTCCCTTCAACTTCAGCATTTTAAGAGATTACCTCCCTGATGAACAGATTTGCATGGGTTAATATTATCTACAAAAAATAAATGAATCTTTCAAGCTTAATATTTCGTCTATATTTTGCTTAGAAAAGGCAAATATTGACGATAAAACAAAGAAAATATAGATTAATACCTGGAGGATAGTGAAAAACATGAATCTACCGGTACTGAGAAATAACAGTTCATCAGAGCTCATTAGAAGATTTGAAATATTTCCTGTGATTTCCAGAGAAGAGGAGTATTCTCTGGCAAAAAGGCTAAGGGATCAAAATGATGTTGATGCGGCACAAACACTTATCACATCGAATCTGAGAAATGTTGTAAGAATAGCAATGGAATATGAGGGATATAATCTACCAGTTGAAGATATTATCCAGGAAGGCACTATAGGTTTGATGATTGCCGTTAAGAAGTATGACCCTGAAAAGGGCTACAGGCTCATGACCTATGCAGTATGGTGGATAAAAGCCATGATACACGATTACATCCTGAAATTCTTCTCGAATGTGAGAATCGGAACGACAAAACTTCAGAAAAAGCTATTTTATGGTCTTAATAAACTCACCAGAGAGGAGCACATGGAAGGCCAGAATATTGACAGGAGATCACAGGCAATTTCTGCAAGGCTTTCTGTTGATCAGAAGCAGATTGAGGATATTATTTCCAGGCTTTCTTCAAGGGACCAGTCTCTTGACACGCCGATAGCGACAGACAGCGACACCAGCTTCCTGGATTTTTTGGCAGATACAAGGTCAAATCCAGAAGACAAATTTATTGAAAAAGAACGCAGTGAAAACGTTAAAAATCATATAGAAACGGCACTTTCAATGCTCTCAGAACGAGAAAGGGATATTGCCGTACACAGGCTTATGGATGACAGGCCGCTTACGCTGGAAGATCTGGGGAATAAATATAATATATCCAAAGAGCGTGTGCGCCAGATAGAAAATGCAGTTAGGATCAAGCTTAAAGACGCACTTAAAGGAAACATCGAATATATGACATTGTAAAGGAGAAGATATGCCTGTTATAAAAAGACAATCTTTGAGGGATATTCTCTATCTGCAGGATAGGATGAACAAAATATTTGAAGATAGTCTTAAACCCGCCGCTTTCCAGGCAAGCCCCCAGGAACTTGTTCCTCCTGTCGACATATATGAAAATGATAAAAGCGTGACAATAAAAGCCGAACTCCCCGGCTTGAAAAGAGATGAAATCATTGTAGATATAAGCGGCAACACTTTATCCATTGGGGGTCTCAAGATCAAAGCCAGGGATGACAAAATAGACAACTATCACGTTATTGAGAGGCAGTACGGTTCATTCAAAAGGACTTTCAAGCTGCCGGAAGGGGTAGATATGGATAAGATATCTGCCAATTTTGAATATGGCGTACTTGAAATCAACCTGCCGAAGGAAAAGAGCATCTTTTCCCGCAGAATTTCTATTTCCAAGGATTGAAGCTGTAGGTATAAATTCTTATACCGTCTGATGTCCCGGGGTCGATGCATTTTCCCGGCAGAAATCTGATATCCAGTAAAGGCTCCTCTGATGACATGTAATAAAATTTGCCATTGTTATCAAGTATCTCTGTAACAGCCTTTAAAAGGGAGTCTTTCGGTGAAAATGCTCTGGATATTACTGCCGGAAATTTCCCAATATGGTTGACAAGTGGATCTGCTTCAACAATTTCAACATTTTTTAATCCCATAAGGGATATGGAATGCCTCAGAAAAGTGCATTTTTTTTCTGAACGTTCAATTAATGTGACTTTCGAACCGGGGTGCATAACCGCAAACGGAATTCCCGGGATGCCTGAACCTGAGCCGAGATCGGCCAGTATAACTTCGTTTATCGGTTCGATAAGCTTCAGAGAACTGCCTATTTCCATCTCGAGGTTCTTTAAAACCTGCGGTCCTATTAGGTGAAGCGATCTGTTGAAACGCCTTATCTCTTCTGTCCAGATTTTCAGAGCGCTATTCATTATTTGCCGACACAAAACCTGGAGAATATGTCATCCAGTACGTCCTGGTCCACATCTTCTCCCAGAATGGATTTTAAAGCCGTGACTGCCTCTTTGAGGTCCGTTACCGCTGCATCGGGCGTAACGGTTAAGAGCCCGTTTTTAAAAGCTTTAAGGGCCTCAAGTGCTTTGTTGACAAGTGTGCAATGCCTCTCAATGAAAAGGCAGGGAATCCCCTGGGGAAACTGATTCCGCATTGTCATCAGAAGCCTGTCGATCCCTATGTTGTATTTTGCGGATACACTGACTGATAAGATATCTTCAGGCATTTCAAAAGGTTCAGTGCAGAGGTCTGATTTATTGAACACGGCTATTATATTATTCCTGCTTGAAAGCCAGTACCTGTCTTTTTCAGCAATTCCTTTTGCAGAATCAATCACATAAAGGACCATATTTGAGTTTTCCATTGCCTGTTTGGTCATCTCAATTCCTGCCGCTTCAGGTCCTTTTCCGAGTTCCCTTAATCCTGCAGTGTCCAGAAAAATAAAATCAAGGCAATCAAACTCAAGATGCTCTTTTATTACATCCCGGGTGGTTCCTTCCTCCTCGTGAACGATGGCTCGATCATACCCGAGAATTGCATTGAAAAGCGATGATTTGCCTGCATTTGGCAGTCCGGCTATTGCCGTCCGGATGCCTGAATAGGCATAACCCCTCTCATCATAGCTGGATTTATATCCTTCCAGCAATTGTATCTTCTGTTCTATCCTCTGAAGAAGACAGTTGGTATCAAGCTCTGATTCATCAAGGATAAAATCAGCCTCAAGCTCTGAATAAATCTGCTCGAGGTCGTTCTTTATCGATTTTATGCCCTCAGAGAGTCTGCCGCTCATCAGTCCTTTTGCCATTTCAATTGCACAGAAACTCTTTGCTCCGATCAGTGCGCTGATCGCTTCGGCCTGGGCAATATCCATCTTTCCGTTCTGATATGCCCTTAGTGTGAATTCACCCTTGTCTGCCTGTACTGCAAGGCCAGTTGCAATTATGATATCGATAACAGCCTTAACCAGAAGAGGATTTCCATGGCAGCTTATCTCGGCCGTATCTTCTCCCGTATAGGATGACGGTCCGGGGTGAAACACAGCCATCACCGTGTCAACGAGATTTTTATCAGGGTTTCTTATTCCTGCCTTTTTCTGAAAATGAGGAGACCATTCATCTATGCCTGTTATTAAACGCAAAATTTGAAATGTTTCCGGACCGGTGATTCTTATAATACTTAAGGCACCTGTCCCTCTTGGTGTTGATTCTGCAAAAACGGTTGAGGGCTTTATCGTGGCTGTTTCCTCGTTTTTGGCTGAATAACCACTTTCTTGAAAACCCCTTCTCCTATGCTTCTGGTGTTTAGGTCAGGTTCGCTTTTCAATGTAAGGTGGATTATTCTGCGGTCATACGGATTCATCATCTCAAGTGATACCGATTTGCCGGTTTTTTTTGCCTTTTGCCCCATCTTTATTGCCATAGATTTGAGCCGTTCGACATGACGTTCCCTATATTTTTCAGTGTCGATCGTTATGTGAACCATATCCTGTCTGTCTTTATTGGCAATCCGGTTGATAATGAACTGAAGTGCGTCAAGTGTCTGTCCATGTTTGCCGATTAGAAGCCCGCTGCCGTCACCCGTGATTTCAAGCACACCATCGCTTCTGAGCTTGACTTCATAGTTTTCAATCTGCATTTTCGCCAGAATCTCAGTAAGTACGGTTTTCATTTCAATTAGGACCTGTTCAGGGACTTCTTTTGAAGATGGTAAAATTTCTTCACCAGATTGTGATTCCGGCATTTCAGAGTTGATGTCATCTATATCCACCGGTGAATCATTGTCGCTCGCTGTTGCCAGTCGCGCCTTTATTTTAGCGTTCTTTCCGCCCATTCCGAGAAAGCCCTTTGAAGCCTCAACTAAAATCTGTATATCAAGATCTTCAAAGCTTACACGAAAGGCCCTCATGGCCTGAACTATTGCTTCATCAACTGATCTGCCTTCAAATTCCTTGTATTCCATTATGGCAGGTTCCTCCTTTATTCAGTTAAACGATTAATATAAACCTGCTGAATTATCGACAGGATATTGCTGATAAGCCAGTAAATAACCAGTCCCGAAGGGAATGTCAGAAACATGAATGTAAAAATCAGCGGCATGAACATCATTATTTTCTGCTGCATTGCGTCCCCCGGTGTCGGGGTCATTTTCTGCTGAACGAACCAGCTTGCACCCATAAGAAGAGGGGTTATCAGATACGGGTCGGGTGCAGAGAGGTCGGGAAGCCAGGTGCCAATAATATGAAATGGCGTCTGCCGCAGTTCGATTGCAGACAAAAAAACCTTATAAAGGGCAAACAGTATCGGGATCTGAAGCAGAAGCGGAAGACAACCGCCCATTGGATTTATTTTATGGTCTTTATAAAGCTTCATCAATTCCTGGTTCTGACGCTGTCTATCATCCTTGTATTTTGTCTGGATCTCCTTCATCAGCGGCTGTATTTTCTGAAGTCCTTTCATTGATTTGAAGCTCTTTAATGTAAGAGGATAAAGGATGATCTTTATAATGAAGGTCAGGATAATGATTGTCCATCCATAGCTGCCGACATACTTGTTTATCCAATTCATGCTGATGAGCATCGGTTTTGCAACAATGTCAAAGAACCCGAAACTCAGTGCCGTATTGAGTCCATACTTGGAATATGATTTCAATGAATTATACTCTTTGGGTCCGATGTACATACCCAGGTCCTGTTCAATAGTTTTCCCGGGCTGAACCTCATGTTGAAGTGAATATGTGCTGGCAATGTATGTGCTGTCCAGCCTTGAAATATTAACTACGGCAACTGGTGCATTTATTGGGACTATTACATTCAGGAAGTAGGTATCTTCATGGCCGAACCATTTTATGTTTCCGGTAAACGGTCTGAACTGGCCTGGCTCTTCTATTTTGGAGAGCTTGAATTCTTCAAGGTGTTTACCGTTTAACAGCGCAGGCCCGTTGAATGTTGTTTTAGATAATTCACCGTTCACGGGATATGATGCCTTTTGTGCAACATTAAGGCCAAGTGTCTTCGGTTTATCTGTAGAGTTGAGGATGGTATTCCTGTAACCTATGAAATACGCCTTGGGGTCTATCGTAAATGTCTTTCTGAGAGTAACGCCGTCGGAAATCTCTGCATCGAATGAAAGTGCAAATGCCTCTTTGTCGATCTGTATAATACCTGTTTTGCTTGCGGTAAATAGAAGGTTATCATCGCTCGCTCCACCTGTCAGGAAGACTCCCGGCATAGGAGTTTTTATCGCCTGGACAAGTTCAGGGGATTTGACCTGAGAGGCTCCCTCGCTGAACATCCTTTTAACGAGCTCGGTTATGCTGGGGTTAGGTTTTTGAGCGAATTCATTGTATTTTTTAAGTTTGAGAGAAACGAGCTTTGCGCCTTTGGTGCTCCACTTCGCCTCAAATAAAGGGGTATTGGTTACGATAAACTCTTCCGGGCTCGAAACGGTTACAGTAGCGGTAACAGGGGGTATCGTTTCTGTTTTGGGAATTACAGGAGATGGGCTGTCTTTAGCAACCATTTCTTTTGTTGTTTGCTGCTTTGCGCTTTTCAGCCTCTGAGGTTTCAGCACGAAATAATCCCAGGCAAAAAGTATTGCAATTGATAACGCTATGGCAATTATTGTCTTTTTGTCCATATTTTTAAAATCTCCATAATTTTGTTAGGCAGGGTCAAACCCTCCCGGGTGGAAAGGATGGCATTTTAATATTCTCAGACCGGCTTTAAGCATACCCCTGACCGCACCGTATTTATTGATGGCGTCAATGGCATATTGTGAACATGTCGGATGGAATCTACAGCTGGAAGGGAAAAAAGGAGATATTGCCAGTCTGTAAAACTTGATAAAAGTAAGAAAGATTTTCTTCAGCATCACTTCTTCAGGACTTTTTCAATTTCCAGAGAAATCCCAGTCAGATTGTCAATTCGACCGGACCTTGCAATGAGGACATAATCTTTTCCTGGTGCAAACCAAGGCTTATTCAGTCGGAAAACTTCGCGCAGCAACCGTTTAATTCTGTTTCTCCTTACTGCGTTACCTGTTTTTTTGCTTACCGTCAGACCGATGCGTGCAAGATTCAATGAATTAGGTGCAACAAGAATTATGAGATTTTTCGTAATCAGCCGCTCAGTTTTGTGTTCGTCTACCTTCTTGAACTCATGTCTCTTAGTAAGCCTTAATTCCTTGGGAAATCTCTCGTCTGACATCAAACGGCCAAACGCTTGCGTCCCTTGGCCCTCCTTCTGTTGATAACCAGTTTTCCGCCACTAGTGCGCATACGAACGAGAAATCCGTGAGTGCGTTTCCGCCTCGTGTTGTGTGGCTGATAAGTTCGCTTCATTGCTCACCTCGATTCTAAAATTAGGGGGATACTATTTGCATATACGATTCTTTCTTGTCAAGAAATAAAACTTCGGGTCAAAACAATACATAACCAGCCAGGCGCTGAATAGTATTGACTTGACAATACTTTTAACATCACGTAAGTCTTCCGCCCATCTGATATGCGATACAAATATACCGGAGAAATAAACCTTAAAGGAAGCCCTGGTTTACCTTGAAGTGTTTGCGGAAAGAATCGTGTTTCAGAAATAATAAAAATCAGTACCATCTCAATTGCCTGGGCTGGCTACTGGAAGAAGAGGTATTTAACATGGCAAAAGGAACAGTTAAGTGGTTCAACGAAAAAAAAGGATTTGGCTTCATTACGGAAGAAGGCGGAACTGATGTATTTGTTCATTTTTCAGCAATCAAAAGTGACGGGTTCAGAACCCTCGAGGAAGGCGAAAGAGTAACATTTGATGTGACAAGCGGCCCCAAAGGCCCGCAGGCATCAAACGTTTTAAAAGCCTAATAGAATCAAGAAGCAAGGGCGGCCAAAACCGCCCTGTTTTGATAATTTCAAGTTTTTTCCAAAAGTGTTATACTTTCGTAAATGCAAGTAACTGAAAATAAATCTGAAAGTTAATTCAAATGAATATCGGGACTGCTTATAAGATTTATCTTATAGGAAATGCCCATCTGGACCCGGTCTGGCTCTGGAAAAAATCACAGGGCCTTGCCGAGGTCAAAGCGACCTTTCTGTCCGTTCTCATGCGCATGAAGGAGTTTCCGGACTTCACCTTTACGTGCAGCAGCGCGCTTTACTATAAATGGGTGGAAGAAAACGCCCCTGAGATGTTCGACGAAATAAAGCAAAGGGTCAGGGAAGGCAGGTGGAATATCGCCGGTGGCTGGTGGATACAGCCTGACTGCAACCTTCCCTGCGGTGAGTCGTTCGTGCGGCACGGGCTTTACTCCCAGCGGTATTTCATGAGCAGGTTCGGCCTTATTGCAAAGACCGGCTATAATGTGGATTCGTTCGGACACAGCGGAATGCTCCCACAGATTCTATTAAAAAGCGGGATGCAAAACTATGTCTTCATGAGGCCTTCTAATGACGAAAAGGACCTGCCCGGACCGCTCTTCTGGTGGGAGAGTCCGGACGGCAGCCGCGTACTGACTTTCAGAATCCCTTTCTGCTACAACCAGGAATGGGGAGACCCCAATGACGCCGCTCCCACGGAGAAGCAGAAGCTGCTCGCGACAAGGTCGCTGTCCTCGCAGCTCGGATACGAACTCATGGGCTTTTTAGGTGTGGGAAATCACGGAGGAGGACCTACCATATCGAACCTTAAAATGATCGAGACCCTTAAAAAGGAATGGGGGGAAGACTCACTGGTGATGAGTTCGCCCGACGCCTACTTCAGTGACATGAAGCTAAAGAAGATGGATATTCCAGTTGTCAGAGACGACCTTCAGCACCATGCAAGCGGCGTCTACTGCGCACACTCCGCAGTGAAGAAGTCTAACAGGCTTGCTGAGAACAGGCTCATGGCCGCTGAAAAGATATCGGCCTCGGCCATGCTGCTTACCGGTGCCGTCTTTCCGAATAACCGCTTCGAAAGGGCCTGGCAGCAGGTTTTGTTCAACCAGTTCCATGACGCAATCACCGGCTGCTGCATCAAGGAGGCGTATGACGATGTCTTCAGCGGCTACGGCGAGGCGTTGAACATTGCATCAGATGAAGCGAACTTCGCCGTGCAGAAGATATCATGGGCTATAGATACCTCATGCGGCGAGGACATCCCTTTGTGCAAAGATACGGACTGGATACTATGGGAGCATGAAAACAGGGGAATCCCGCTAGTGGTTTTCAATACGCTCTCATGGGAGATCGAGGCCCCCATACAGGTACACAGGCAGGTGAAGGCCGTCACCGACGATGCGGGCCGTTCCCTGATGATCCAGCATGTGCGAGCGCCTCAGATGAACCTCGACGATAAATGGGACACCCTGTTCATGGGGAAAATCCCGGCAATGGGCTACCGCGTTTTCACGATATACAGAAACCTCGAAATCCCGCAGGCGGCAATCCCTGATACGCTGAGCATCTCTGAGACCCATATTGAAAATGCATTCGTAAGACTCGATTTCAACCCCGCTTCCGGCCACATCGGCAGGCTTTACGACAAGCGCACTGGCTTTGAAATGCTTTCAGGCTTCGGCGCCGCACCCGTTTTAATCGACGAACAGGATTCCGACACCTGGGCGCATTTTATATTAAGGTTCGATAAAGTGGCGGGCCGCTTCGGCGACGCAGAGATGAAAGTCCTGGAGACGGGCCCTCTTAGGGCGATATTAAGGGTTACGAACCGCTTTGAAAGGTCCATCATTCAACAGGATTTTATCCTTTACCACGACAGGCCGGACATCAATGTCAGGGTCAGGCTCGACTGGCAGGAAAGGCATAAAATGCTCAAGATCGAATTCCCGGTGAACATAACCGGCGCCCGTGCAACATATGAGATACCGTACGGTTTCATCGAAAGGCCTGCCGAAGGCTTGGAGGAACCTGCCCTTCAGTGGGCCGATCTTTCAGGGTTGCATTACGAAAGCGGTCTTGCCTGCGGAGTCACCCTCATGACCGATGCGAAATATAGCTTTGGCGCAAGCCTTAATACCCTCAGTATGAGCGCGGTCAGGAGCCCCATATACGCCGATCATTACGGGTATGCGGAGAGGGATGAGTTCTGCGAGTTCATGGACCAGGGCATTCAGGAGTTCTGTTATGCCGTCATCCCGCATGAAGGCCCATGGCAGCAATCCGGCGCGCCGAAAAAAGCCTGTGAACTCAATACCCCGCCCACGCAGATCATAGAGACGTACCACAAGGGCCCCTTAAGAAAGGTAATGCAGGGCATCAACATATCTGCCGGAAACGTCATAGCGACAACATTCAAGAGGGCGGAAGACGGCGGCGGATATATCCTGCGCTGCTACGAGACAGAAGGCAAACCTGTTCCGGCAACCATCAGCCTGGGCATGTGCAACAGGGAGTGGATCGCTGAATTCGGGCCGTGCGAGATCAAGACATTCTTCATACCTGACGCACCCGGCGCGCCTGTAACAGAAACAAGTATGATCGAACTTGAGCTGTGAGTGCAACGTGGTATGTAAATCTAAATCCGTTCCTATATGAATCAGAAAAAAGTTTTGAACTAAAACCGACACCAACTCTTTTCCCTTGTGATGGAAGTCCAGATGACGTTATAGAATCTATGATCCTACGATGAGCTTCATTGATGCATATCGCTGTAATAAAGATTAACCACAAAGATCGCGTTGGGCACGAAGAACTCACTTTCCTGTAGAGGTTGTCGGAAATCCCATTTTTAAGATGGTTTTTATCAGATGGGGGAGGCATCAACAGTTTTATTTTCTGGATAGTATTTTTTAGGAATTTTACCTGAGGAAATCTCAACATGCAGTTTCAGCGATTGAGGATCTCTTTAGATGACAATAGAAAATGAGTCAGAAAGTAAAAGTATATAGTTCAGTAAGCCATTTTCCCCAACGTTTGAGTCCGGTGAAACCGCCTCAGAAAAGCTTCTGGTCAAGAACCCAGTGGTAGGTATCAACCAGGGCGGCAAGCGCCGTTTTCTGGAAGGCGGGCTTTCGGTAAGCGGCCTGCCGGATGGAAGGCAAACGGGCAGCCCCTCATAAATCTCATGACAAAATGGTGGAATCTGCAAATTGGCTCTGTTGGCAGATATATTTCATTCTGATTATTAATTTAAATTCATGTCACCCTATACTCTCTCACTTGTGAGAATTTTGTTGTAACTTTCGAAGTAAACTCAAATAATTCGGATAAAAAATTCTTTTCTTAAGAGGAATTTGATGTTGTTATATAAGCAATGTTGATGTATAATTTGCAAAATAAATCATAGGAGGCATATATGCGATTGGGCTTTTGTACGATGGGATATCTTGATTACACAACCGTGGAAGAAGCCGTAAGAAGAATCGGCAGGATGGGATATGAAGTCGTAGACTTCTGGGCATACAGTCCTCATCTCGGCCCTGATCTGTATGACAAGAAGGCACGCAAGCAGATAATGAAAATAGTAAAAGATTCGGGGCTCAAAGCGGCGGCGCTCTCGGTCAACGGCGGCGGGCTGGCCCTGCATATAAATTTTTCTCATTCAATAGAGGCGATCAGAAAGAAGTCTGTCGAGTATTATATCGACTGCGTCGATATGGCCTCGGAAATGGGAATCCCCATAGTCAACATGATATCAGGCCACATGATCCATGGAACAACGCGTGAGCAGGCATGGAAATGGAACCGCGAATGCATGCAGAAAGTAGTCAAACATGCAGAAAAAAAGGGTGTAATGATAGCACTTCATACACTCACCTGGTGCGAATCGCGCGTCATGGTGACGCTGGACGATGCTCTCCAGATGATGAGGGAGATCAACTCGCCTAACTGCAAGGTCATGATCGATACCGCCGATCAGAACATCACCGATCCGAACCTGTCTGATGCCGTCAGAAAGGCCGGTAAGGACCTCGTTTATGTTCACTGCAACGACAATTCCGGTGTCGGACAGGGCGACGCCCATCTTCCCCCGGGACACGGCACGGTCAACTGGAAGGTCTTCTTCTCAGCGCTCAAAGAGATCGGTTACACCGGCGACCTGACCGTGCAGGTGCATACGGGTCATCCGGTCGATATCGATGCATGGGCGATCGAATCGAAAGAGTATCTGGAAAACGTATTGAAGCAGATATAACAGCCGGACCTGTTATGGACCAGGGCAATAAAACCAGGATAGGTCTTATTGGCGCGGGAAATATCTGCAGAGTGGGCCACGGTCCGGCCATCACGGCCGACGGTAGGGCTTATATAGCAGCAATCAGCGATCCCGACCCGCACAACAGGGAGTTTTTTGCAAAAAAATATAATGTGAGCGGCGTCTATGATGACCACCGCGCCATGCTCGAACGCAAAAAACTGGATGCAGTCGTCATATCATCGCCGCCGTGGCTTCACGCGCGCCATGTTCAGGACTGTGCGCAAAAAGGCCTTCCAATCCTGTGCGAAAAGCCGATGGCCACGACCCTTGACGACTGCCGCGCAATAATCGAGTCCGGCAGGAAAAACAATGTCTACATCCTGATGGGCCACTGCAAGCGCTTCGAACCGGGACACCAGAAAATCAGGGAGTTGCTGATGAAAAACGCCCTCGGAAGGATATTCCAGGTCAGCATTTTCTGGTACTTTTTCATTCCCGACTTTACCAGCGGCGCACTGGGTGCACTTGTCAGGAAACTCAAGAAGTTCGGCTTCGACATCGAGCGGGATTTCGGGTTCTGGAGATACAGAGACCTCAGGGCGGGCGGCGGCGACTTCTTCGACCATGCGCCGCACTATATCGACATCATCCGTTTTTATGGAATGGAGATCGAGCAGGTCTCGTGCGAGACCAAAAGGTGCTACCCTGATACGCGACCTTATGAGGACCTTGCCGTGGCTGCCTTCAAACTTTCCAACGGCGCGGTCTTTCTCTATGACAAGAACGTCATACGCACAGGAAGCCCCTATGGTTTCGAGCGCGGATACATATACGGAGAAAAGGGGAAGATCGCCTTCAGGGCCGCCCACGCCTACCAGAAGCGCCGGGTGAAAGTGGGCATCTACCGCCTTTTCAATATACTCTGTAATTACTATTTCCCCGCCATGCTTCCTTACGGCAGGGGAAATACGATGTTTTACAGGCAAATGAAATTCTTCATTGATAAGGTGCGAAACGAGAATACGCTGAAAAATGCCATCAGCGGAGAGTGGGGCGCCACGCCGGAAGATTCGTACCTCACAATCGCCTGGACCCTAGCATCATACAAGTCAGCCAGGGACGGGATAAAGATCACGCGCGCCAACCTGTTCAGTGAGATAGAGGATTTTGAGACCGGCAAACCTCATGACTGGTAATTCCGCTTTCCGTCATGGCCTGTGCGGTGCGGCAGGGTGATTGATTGTTATAATATTATTAACAGGATTTATCATACAGGGCGTAAGAACAAAGCAGACCTAAGAGCAAAGAAGGATTTTTTAGATCCTCACAATAATATTAATTCTGCTTTGCATTCAAGATGTCGCCGAGGAGGCAAAGAGGAAGCGACGCAGACATACTTTTAGCGTATGTTGAGGAGCATTCCGATGCAGACGACAATGGGATCTTGGGCTTCTTCGTTTCGCCCTCGAGCCGAAGGCGTAGAGACAATGGCGCCGCTTGAATGCAAAGTGGAATATTAGGAGGTTATTTAATGGAAGGTAAAAAGCTATCTTTAGGCGTCAAACTCGGATACGGCGTCTGCGATTTCGGGGGCAACCTTTTTTTTACCGCGACCGCATTCGTCCTTATGATCTATTTAACCGACACCATGGGCCTTGCAGCGGGCCTTGCGGGAACGGCGCTTTTCATAGGAAGGATATGGGACGCCTTTTACGACACCATTATCGGCTATATATCTGACAAGACATCCACCAGACTCGGCAGACGCAGGCCATACATGCTGGCCGGCGCCATACCGCTCTTCATAGCCATGGTGCTCATGTTCACCAACCCTGCCCTCTTCAAAGAAAATTTCAGCCAGACAGGCCTGTTTATATTCACCGTATTCGTTTACATATTGCTCAGCACGGCATATTCGACGGTAAACATCCCCTACTGCTCCATGACGCCGGAGCTTACCGACGACTATCATGAAAGGACGTCGCTTTCGGGATACCGCTTCGGATTCGCCGCAATCGGTACGCTCACAGGCGCAGGCGCGGCCTGGCCCATAGTGGGCCTCGCGAAGGACAAGAACATGGGCTTCATTCTCCTCGGAATCATCTTCGGAGGGATAATGATGGTGACCGCGCTCATTACGGTGTTCACCACAAAAGAACCGGCCGAATTAAAACCGGCGAAATCCGTCGGTTTCTTCAAAACATATCTCGATGTCTTCAAGAACGGGCCCTATCTCCTCATACTCGCAACCTACATTCTCCACATCATCGCTCTAACGATCGTAAGCCAGGTGGCCGCCTATTACTTCGAATATGTTCTGGCCGCAAGAAATGTGATGAAGAACCCGCAGGACGATTTAACAATAGCAATGCTGTTACTAATCGGAACCGCCCTGCTGTTCATTCCGGTCAGTGTTCTCTTGAGCAAGAAGTTCGGCAAGAAGTTCGTCTACGGAGCGGGTTTCGCCATTTTCTCTGCCGGGCTAATCGCGCTCTTTATGTTCGGTGACAAGGAGCCGGTCAGCTTCACGATGATCATGATGCTTATAATGGGCGTAGGGCTGGGTTTTCTATATGTGCCGCCGTTCACGATTGTGGCGGACGCAATAGAATACGGCTATCTCCAGACAGGCGAACGCAGGGAAGGCTCGTTCTTCGGCATCTGGACATGGGGATTCAAGCTCGGACAGGCGCTGGCTGCGCTTTCGATGGGCTGGATCCTTCAGTTCATGGGCTACGTCAAGGGTGTCCTGCCGCAGACTCCCAGCGCGGAACTGGGCATCAGGCTGTTGCTGGGCCCTATCTCGGCCGCCATATTCGTACTGGCGATTGTGGTGCTTTGTTTCTATCCGATAACCGAAAAGCGCTATTCCGAGATACAGGCGCAGATAAAGGAGATGGAGGAGGCAAAGGCAAAATCCGTATGAAGCTGCAATAAAGCTTCCCGATAGCAACCGGCCAGACATATTATAAAGACGGCTATGAATCTATATATCATGTTCAGTACCTGTTGGTTTTTTTATTTGCCTTGGAAATAATCACTGTTAAAAATCGACTACTTTCGATAACTTCCCGGAGTGCGTCCTGTCCACCTTTTGAAGGCACGGTAGAAATTAGCCAAATCATTATAGCCTAGCTCGGTTGCAATCTGCTCAGTGGTGAGGTCTGTTGTCTGGAGCAGGTTGATTGCCTTTCTTTTCCTGATGCCGGATGCAAGATTCATATAGGATGTACCTTCTTCTGATAAACGCCGTTTGAGTGTCCATGGAGCAATGTTCATAAGCCGCGTCAGCTGATCAAAGCTTGGAAAACCATCTTTATGGAAGATTATTTCCTGCTGTAGTCTTTTGGTGATTGTACCCTGCCTTCTCATTCTCTGTGACAACTGCCGGCATTCATTTTCATAGGTCTTGCTCGCCAAGGGGTTCGCCATTGGCAGTTGTGTGAAGAGGTATCTCTTATCAAAGATGATCATATGCTTTTCGGCATTGAACACCAGCGGACACCCGAAGATTTCCTGGTAGCGTGAAGCATACGGGGGCCTTGGATAGGCGATCCTTATTTCGTTCGGTATTACAGGGGCTCCGATCAAGTCGCTGACCATCCTGTTTATGGCAACAAATTCTCTTTCGCATACAAATAGGTGGATGTCCTTCAAGTCCATCAGTTCCTTCATTGTTACCAATCCAAGGTCACCCTGGACCTTCAGGTCGAAGTGGAAGTATGTCATCATGAGTTCGTTGAATTTAAAGAGAATCCGGATAGCGTCCAGTAAAGTATTGCTGTTGATCGCTGCTGCACCGAGCTTCACATACACCCCGGCATGATACTGGCGGCCAATGATCAGACCAAGCCCTGGTTCGGGCACCACTTTGACTATATTGCTCATGACCATGAGTTCCTGCGCCGGTGTTACCAAGATGTCGGGATCATTGAGGTCGCCTGTCTGTATTCCGCTGCCGGCGAGCAGCAATTCCGTGCCTAACCCTTGCTTTCTGAAATAACGAGTCAGAACGGCAATCGCATTGATGGAGCGGTACAGTGGCAGTGAATTGCTTGAAGTGAGGTGAATGGTATCATCGGGAATCTTCATAAACATCCCCTTTATGTTCTAAAATGACAATATATCTGTTCCCCTCTGCAATTGTCAATATGCTGTAATCCGGATATCTCTCTTGGATACGAGGTTAATACTTTGCGAGAAATTTGAGGATAAGGAGGTGTCATGAACAGGTTGGAGGATAAAGTAGCGGTCGTAACAGGCGGCGGGTCCGGAATCGGCAGGGCCATATGCCTGGAATTTGCACGGGAAGGTGCTCATGTGGTTGTGGTTTCAAATGTCAAGAATGAGGCTGAGGCTGTAGCCAAAGAAGTATGTGGTATGGGCAGGGAGGGGATCGCGTTTATCGTGGATGTGACAGATCCGCCAAAAGTCAAACAGATGGCGGATGAAGTCGTCAATAAGTTCGGCAAAGCGGACATACTCGTCACCAGCGCAGGGGTCATGGGCGAGCGTACTTTCATAGTCAACACGACCGAAGAGGGCTGGCGCAGGACCATGGAGGTCAACCTCAACGCCGGTTTCTACTGCATCAAGGCCTTCCTCCCCAAGATGATGGAGCAGAAAACAGGAAGAATCATCACGATTTCCTCCATGTCCGGTAAGCTTCCTGCTGCGATGAATGCGGATTATGCCGCATCAAAGCATGGCGTCATCGGATTGACCAAGGCCTTGGCAATCGAGATTGGACTTCTTGGTATGCATGGGATCACTGCAAACGCTATCTGCCCTGGATCTACAGAGACGCCGATGATAGATGCAATAACCGAACATATGCGACCTATGACGGGTGAGACACCGGAGACATTCAGGCAAGTAAGAATCGCCTCGAAATGTCTTCAGCAAAGGCTGCTCGAACCTGTAGAGATTGCCTACATGGCTGTTTATCTTGCATCGGATGAGGCGCGAGGCGTGACGGGACAGGCCATGAATGTGGATGGTGGGGCAGTTCTGTGGTGAGAAGGATAGGAAAGGGCTAAGCCATGAAGCATTTAAATTGTAAAGATGCAGGAAGCTTTGATGCAAAGGCTTTGGGATTGGAAGGCGCAGAAAAAATGAAGCTCAGGCTGCTTTCCGATGATTCCACATGGATCGAACTTGAACCGGGCGGGTATACGCCTGATCATAAACACGAGGACAAAGAACGGATCGTGATCATGTCGGGAAAGGGCGTCATCAAGCTGTTAGACCGGAGTCAGGAGATCAAACCCGATGACTTCATCGAAATTGTTGCTGAAGAACATCAGCTAATAAACACCGGCAATGATCTGTTGGCATTCGTGTGTTTCAGAAACCAATGATGAATAAAGGGAGGATGATACCGTGAAACACTTACGCTTGGCTGATGTTGAAAGCTACGATTCCGCGGCTTTGGGATTTAAAGGGGCTGAAAAATGGACTTTAAGGCTTTTGTCTGACAATTCCATATTGAATGAACTCGGACCTGGCGGTTGTACCCCTGCTGAACATGAACATTCTGAGAGTATAGAACGGGGTGTGGTCCTCTCAGGCAAGGGCGTTATCATATATAAAGACAAGCACACAGAGCTTCAACCCACCGACTTCTTCGAAATTACCGAAGGAAATCATCAATACGTCAACACCGGAAACGAGCCATTGGTGTTTATGTGCTTCAGATTTCCACGTTGATCGCAGGATTGCTGATGCGCCAAATCGACAAGATGCTTTTCATGTGCAGGCTGAACCGCATGGCCGATATCGCCATTTCGGTCCATGACCCGGAGCTGTCTCGCATGGGTGTCATGCACGGCAAATGCACACAGGTAGGAGGAAATAAATGAGAGCAGTAGCTTCGAGTGCTAAAGGAGCCATTCTTAAGGATGTGCCAAAACCCAAGCTGGAACCATACCTTGTGATGATACAGGTGAAGGCAGCCGGAATGAATCGTGCCGATCTGATGATCCTCCGTGGCGCCGCCCACGGCGGATGGGGCGGGGGAGAAGAATCCCCACTGGGTCTTGAATTTGCGGGGGAGGTGGTCGAGATTGGCGCTGACATTAAAGAGTTGCATGTTGGCGACCGAGTTATGGCCGCTGGCCCCGGGGCTTTCGCCGAATTCGTAGTTGCTTTTGAACCGCAGCTAACCCCCATTCCCAAGGGCATGTCCTATGAGCAGGCCGCCGCCTTGCCGGTCGGCATGCAAACCATGCATGATGCAATCAGCACCAGCGGGCTGCTCGCCCCCGGTCAATCAGTTTTTTTCCAAGGCGCCAGCTCCGCCATGGGAATCCTTGGCATGCAGGTGGCCAAATATCTGGGGGCCGGAAAAGTAATCGGCACTTCCCGTTCGCCTGATAAATGCAAGCGGCTCAAGGAATTCGGGGCCGATATTGCCGTCAGTACTTCAGACCATGACTGGGTCGAACACGTGCTCAGATCGACGGACGGTAAAGGGGTGGATCTCCTAGTGGACTTCCTGGCCGGTTCTTATATCAATTCAAGCCTCAAGGCGACGCGTGTCGGCGGTCGCATAATCAATATCGGCCGAGTTGCCGGAGAGCAAGGTGAGTTCGACTTTGACCTGCACAACATGAAGCGCATCTCCTATATCGGCTGCTCCTTCCGCACCAGGACTCCGTTGGAGTCCCTGGAGGTCATTATGAAAGCGAGAGCGGCTCTCAGCCCGGCGCTGGCCGAGGGTGCTTTGCAGATGCCGATTGATGGAGTCTATAGGCTCGAGGATGTGTCCGAGGCTTTTGAACGAATGGAGAGGAATGAGCATTTCGGGAAGATCATTCTCTCGCTGGCTTAGGTTTGAAATATCAAAACAGAAAGGAGATAAACATGAGCATGCTCAAATTAGGACCAGTACGGCAGGTTGCTTACGTAGTGAAAGACATTGAACAGGCTATGCAGGAATGGATCAAGCTTGGTGTCGGACCATGGTTTTTTGCCGCCAAAGTCCCGGTTGAAAACTTCACCTATAAGGGCCAGCCTTCGGATGTACAGTTTGCTGCGGCCTTGACCAATTCAGGCGATCTGCAGATCGAACTCATCCAGCAATTAAACGATGCCCCATCCTTGTACCGCGACTTTCTGTTGAGTGGCGTGGAGGGCATCCAGCACATATCGCACTGGCTGGATACCGAAGGATATGAAAAAAAATACCAGGAGCTCCTCGACCTGGGCTTCATCGTAGGACATGAAGGCACCATTGGTGTAAACGGCCGGTTTGCCTATTTCATCCATAAAAAGCTTCCGGGAACCGTGCTGGAAGTATCCGAGATGAGCGGCTTCAAGGGCGAATATTTCAAGGCCATCGCGGATATCTGCGCCAAATGGGACGGAACCGAACCGATCCGGCGCTGATTACTATCCGCTTTGGATAAATAGGAAGGATGACTGTGAACGGTAAGATCAAGATCAATATTCTCCACCTAGGCGATACCATAGTTGATGAATGCGGTATTTTCATGGAGCGCAAGCCTCTGAATCCCTTGGCTTTTGCGGGGATATTCCGCTCCCGCAAGTATCAGTTGACCATTCCGGTGACAGCATATCTGATCGAACATCCCAGAGGCAAGATCCTTATCGATACTGGATTCAACAAGACTGTCAGGACCGCCCCAATCAAGGAACTGACCTGGATTCACAATAAAATTAACAAGCCGGTTCAAGCACCCGGTGAGGCGGTGGATGAAGTCCTTGCGTCAATGGGTGTTAAAACTTCCGACCTGGATTATGTTGTCCTGTCCCACCTGCATACCGATCATGCAAGCGGACTGAAGCTGGTGAAAGACGCTAAAAATCTTCTGGTCAGCGAGGATGAACTTGCTTCCGCTTCCATGGAAAAGATTAAATACGTGCACCATATGTGGGAGGGTGTGAATCTGAAAACGTTCAAGTTTACCCCATCGCACTATGGGCCTGCGAACAGGTCATACGATTTGTTCGGGGATGAATCCATTGTCTTTGTGTATCTGCCGGGGCACACGGTGGGGTTGGCAGGTGCGCTTATTCAAAACAGCGGCAAGTTCGTGTTGCTGACCTCCGACTGCGGATATGCCTACAAATCGTGGGAGCAGATGATCCCCCCCTACCATATTACCAGCAAAGAGGAGATCATCTCTTCTTTTGAATGGATCCGGGACATGGCAAGAAAGGACAACTGTGTGGCCTGCCTGGCGAATCATGAAACCAACTTGAAATCGCGGATGATTGAACTTTGATTTAGTTCATGCGTCAGTATGGAAAGGAAAGGGAGAAATCAATGAAATTATCGTTTCTGTTGACAGTGCTATATGTAAAGCTCTGGATGGCAGCCCGGAATAACAGGGCTTTCAAAAGCCATATCGGCAATGTCAGGATCAAAATCCTCATCAAGACCGCCGACAATCGGCATGGCAGGCTCTTCATCTTCGACAGGGGAACTGTCTCTTCTGAGTGCGGAACCGGCCATCCGTTTGACGCGGCCCTTGTGTGGAAGAATTCATGCACAGCCTTCAGGGTCATGCTCAAAGGAACCGAAGAGGCTTCATTCAAGGCGGCAGCCAAAGGAAAGCTGAAGGTTGAAGGAATGGCCTACTACATACAGTGGTTCAATGACGCGGTCAAATTTGTAATGTAGGTTTTCCTATCCAGCGGTAGCCAAACACAGAAACATGGAACATAAAATCATTCTAAGGGGAAGAATATGGCACAGATAATTGGCGGTCATCTGGTTGGTAAATACCTGAGGGAAGTTGAAAAAGTCGACACGGTCTTCTGCATATCGGGGGGGCATATAGAGGCTATACTCGACAGCTTCACAGAATACGGAATCCGGACCATCGATGTGCGCCACGAGCAGGCAGCGGCAATGATGGCCCATGCCTGGTCAATATATACCGGCAGCCCAGGAGTGTGTCTTGTTACAGCGGGCCCCGGTTTCACGAACGCCATAACCGGCATAGCCAACGCATACCTGGACAACTCTCCGCTGGTGGTTATCTGCGGCAGGCACCCACTGAGGGACGATTTGAAGGGCGCGCTTCAGGAAATGAACCAGATGGAAGTGGTGAAGCCTCTGACTAAGTGGGCGGCAACCTGCTATGATGCAAAGAGGATCCCCGAATACCTGAGCATGGCATTCAGATATGCAATAGAGGGCAGGCCCGGGCCGGTGTTTCTTGAACTGCCTCCTGATATACTGAACGTAAAGGTTCTTCTTGAAGAGGTTCCGGTACCCGAACGCATCAGGAGAAAATACACAGTCCATCCGGATGACGATGAACTGAAAAAAGCCGCTAAGATCATAGACGGCGCCAAAAAGCCTGTGTTCCTGGGCGGAAGCGGTGTGGGCCTGAGCTGCTGCGGCATCGCGTTGAGCCAGTTCATAGAAAGGGCTGGTATCCCGTTCGCCCTTATGAACAGCGGGCGCGGAGAGCTGGCCGACAACCACCCGCTGTCGTTGTGGGACATTGGTAATGTGGGTGTTCAGTTCGGCATAACCCAGGCAGACGTGATCATTGCTGTCGGCCTCCGTTTCAACTGGATTCTCCAGTCTGGTGCCATCATCCCGCAGAGCACAAAGGTCATCCGTGTGGACATCGATCCTCATGAGATCGACAGGAACAGGATAGCAGATGTTGGGCTGGTTGGTGATGCCGCCTCAGTGCTGAGCCAGCTCACTCCGCTCATCAGAAGGGGCGAACACAGCTCCTGGATCAGGGATCTCCGCCAGGCGGGCAATGCCTTCATCGTCTCGGAGCTCAAAGCCAGGGAGACGCCGTCAAGCCCGATACACCCCATACGCCTCGTGGCTCAGATACAGAAGTTTTTAGGGGACGATGCAATATACGTAATCGACGGCGGCGACACCCCGTATTTCGGCCTTGTAGGTTTCACATCGAAAGAGAAGGCTGGAGTCATGGCGACCTCTGCGGGGCTTCTTGGATGCCTAGGCACTGGTATTCCGTTTGCCATGGCTGCAAAACTGGCAAGACCTGACAAGAAGGTAGTAGCCCTGAATGGAGATGGATCCTTCGGCTTCAACTCGATGGAGTTCGATACAATGGTCCGACACAACATCCCTGTAGTGTGCGTGATTAACAACGATCAGGCATGGGGAATGATAAAGCACAGCCAGGAGCTCTCCATCGGTCCAGAGCGGCTTCAGTGCTGTGAACTCGGGGTGAGACCTTATGAAAAGATGGTGGAAGGCCTTGGCGGCTATGGAGAGCTGGTTACCAAAGATGAGGATATCATACCGGCGCTCAAGAGAGCTTTCGATTCGGGCAAGCCCGCATGCATCAATGTACTCACTGACCCCACAGTGACGAGTCCTGCCACACCGATGTTTTACCAATCACTGAAGATGGAATGATAAATTAGATTGTCTCATTCTCCGGAAAAATTTATTGGGCTCAATCAGAAAAGCTTCTGGTCCAGAACCCAGTTATATGTTTCCACAAGGGCTTCAAGGGCGGTCTTTCTGGGCTCATAGCCCAGAATCTTTTGTGCCTTTGTTATGTCGTAGTCCCCTCCTGTCAGCGAGAAAGGAAGAAGTTCAGACGGGGTGTCGGTCATGGGCATGGAAATGTTGAACTTGACTGCAAGGTAAACAATGGGCGGCATTATCCAGTGCGGTATATGAGTGATTTTTGACGATGAGCCCACCGTCTTTATAAAACGCGAGAAAAACTCACGCGTAGGTTCTGCAGGGCCTGCGGATATGTTGAAGGCCTCGCCGTCAGCTTCTTCCATTTCGTATGCGGTGATGAAGGCATCCGCCACATCGGTTGCCGCAACTATCGTAAATGGTATGTCCGGGCCGCCCGGAAGCGGCAGAGGCTTGCCGTAGCGGACTCGGCGCATCATTGAAAGCGCCGCCTTCTCATGGTAAAAGCCCGCGCCCATGATCATGGGCATTCGCATGAATGAAACCTTCAGGCCGTGCTTCTTCCTGTATTCGAGAAGCATCTGTTCACATTCCCATTTGTTGCGGCTGTAGGTCCCCGTGAATAATTTGGGCGACTCCTCATGGATTGGGAAGTCTTTCTGAGCGCCGTAGATTTCGATGGTCGATGCGAAGATAAGCGCGGGGACTTTGTGGCGCACGCAGCCTTCGGCCACGTTTTTTGTGCCGCCCACGTTCACTTGCCAGAAGCCGTCTTCTGAAAGGCGGGCCTGAGGCATGCGGCCTGCCAGATGGAAGGCGACCGAGCAGCCGCGGCAGGCTTCCATGACCAATTCCGCTTCTGTGACACTGCCTTTTATGAAATCAACGGGACCCGGATTTTCCGGAGGCGAGGAGAGGTCCAGGACACGCACCTCCATTCCACGGTTCAACAGGGCTGAAACCAGATGACGGCCCAGCAGGCCGCTGCCTCCAGTCACAAGGGCTTTCCGTCCCTTCAGATCAGCTTGAGCCATATCAACCCCCCTCTACTTGACCATATTCAAACACTTGAATTATATTGGCAGAAATTTGTTTTGTCAAAAAGGAGGATGCCATGTTCGATCATGTCTGGGCAGAAAAACCGCTGAGCTTCATCATAGCACCGCAGGACAATATTCCCTCGCCTGATGTCCTGCAAAACGCCGAGCTTTATTTCGGCTGGGGTTATCTGATGAATCCCCGTTTCATAAAGAAGCTCCTCGGCCATGCCATCCCCTTTGCCCCTGCCGTGCTCAAGGGATACCGCAGGGAAGAGTTCCTGAATAAAGACGGCAAGCGGGATTTCAATCTGATCCCTGACGAAAAGGGCGTGGTTATGGGGGTTGTCCTTATTGCTCCCAGCGAAGAGGACATAGAAAAACTCGACACCTTTGAGAAGGTCCCGAAGGTCATGGTCAAGCGAAAGATTGAGGTCATGACAGGAGACCTCGTACGCGAGGCCAATACCTACATGAGGGTCTGAGCATCATTTAAATAAGTTGGCAGAACGGCTGATATTTGCGCATCTGTCAATCTGTAGGAAAACATACAGTTCAATATCACATGGTGCTCAATGATGCGTCATGCCTCTGTCTGGTATTATGAAAATATAACGTATAGATTGATAAATCTTTCATGTATACCTGGTAAGATAAAATCGATACGCATAAGCCTGTTTATTAGAGATCGCCGCCTGTTACGAAAAAGAACACATTCACCTGCTGAAGAACATGCTGAACAACATAATAATTACCGGCAGGCTGACAATGCTGGCAAGAAAACTGGCAACCAGGAACTGGTTTGCAATTGACCGGTTCCCTTCTTCACGCTCGATAATTATTGGTGCTGCTGTTACTGGCGGGACAGCACTCTGTAAAATAAGAATCAAGGCAATTGAATATCCGGGTTTAATTAAAACCAGCAGACCGAAAACGATCCCGGGTAAAATAAAGTTTTTGAATGCCACAAATTTAAGGGTTTCAATAATAAAGAGTTTTTCCGTATTTTTAAAATCGAGAAATATATTTCCACCAAGGACAATCATGAGCAAGGGGACTGCCATTTGACCGGTGAGGTTTATACCCGATAATATAAATTTAGGGATATATGAATCAATACCGGCAATCTTAGTTAAAACGGCAATGATTGTCGCAATCAAAACGGGATTAAAGACCTTTTTAATATTAATACTAGAGCGTTTTCTTTTGTTAACATATGGGGCAATGTTGAAGAAAAAGGCTGGATAGAAAAGCGTTAATAAAAACAGGTCAACCAGGTAAGCCGAATTTGAGCCGAACATTGAAGAAATGATTGCCAGCGGGAAAAATATCCCGTTTTGAAAAAACAGGCATGTTATGAATTCCCTTCTTATCTCTCTTTTAACCGTCCATGAACTCAGATATGAAATTATTGCTGCGATAACGGTAAATCCCGCCCACCAGAAAGGAAGTGTCCACCATAAAGGGTTGGCCGAAGGCTCGAACTTGGTCGTTATATTGATAAAAATAAAGCATGGTAATGCGATATCTATTGCAAGAAAAGACAGAGGAGGCAGAATGCTGCCTGTAATTATATTTCTTCTTAGCAGCCAGAAACCTAAAATGCCTATTATTAACAGAGTGGCAACACCGGTAAATGTCACACTTAATATCTGCATGAAGCAGAATATATAATTGATAGTCCTTTTGGTCGAGAAGAAATGACGATTATATTAATCTAACAGTTTTATAAAGTCGCAACTCTTCGATAATGCCCATCTTATTGACTCAATGGAAATGTCAACTGGAGACAGACACTTGAGAGGAGATTTATCTGATTGAGAACAGGAGAGATGGAATTCAAAGAAACACAACACACTAAGTGATATCTAAAAAAGGAATTGAGCGCTGTTTCTTTCTGCTTGAGCTTCAATAGTTTTCTTATTATCGACCAACCCAGCCTCAATCTTTTTCACATGAGAAAAGAAACCTCCTTTTAAGTCTTGCCGCAGGGCTGCGTCTATTTTTTATGCAGTTGGAGCACTGTCAGATTTGATCGGAACTGAAACAGATTATTTCTGGTGGAGCCGAAGGGGATCGAACCCTCGACCTCATGAATGCCATTCATGCGCTCTCCCAACTGAGCTACGGCCCCACGCTGTACGGATAGTGTTTGTGGGTAGCATATAAAAAACCGAATTTGCAACAATAAATTATTCTTTAAGAGCAGGTAATGTCCTTAGATTAATGAGCCTTTGCGGTTGCTTCTTGTCATGAAAAATGGCCTGTGATAGACAATTATAATATTAAGAAATCAAGGGGGCAATATGTCCGGTCACAATAAGTGGAGCACCATCAAACACAAGAAAGGGGCGGCTGACGCTAAGAGAGGCCAGCTCTTCAGCAAGCTGATCAAGGAAATCACTGTGGCTGCAAGGATGGGCGGAGGAGACCAGATGTCAAATGCCCGTTTGAGAACAGCCGTATTAACAGCAAGGGCTGCCAATATGCCCAAAGACAATATAGACAGGGCGATCAAAAAGGGTACAGGTGAACTCGAAGGCTTCAACCTCGAAGAATTCTCATACGAAGGATACGGTCCTGGCGGAGTTGCCATAATGCTGTCCGTTCTGACTGACAACAAAAACAGGGCTGTTGCGGATATAAGGCATCTCTTTGCAAAATATAACGGGAACCTGGGCGAGAACGGATGCGTTGCCTGGATGTTCGACAAAAAGGGAGTGATAGTCGTAGAAAAAGAAGCTGTCGATGAAGACACGCTTTATGACATAGCGCTTGGCGTGGGGGCGGATGATATAAGCGACCAGGGTGACAGCTTTGAGATACTCACCGAGCCTTCCATGCTCGAAGATGTAAGAGCTGCACTTGAGGAAAAAAAGATTGCATATACGAGCGCCGAAGTTTCAATGATTCCTAAAGATACTGTTAAAGTGACAGGTAAAAGCGCCCAGCAGGTGCTCAAGCTGATGAGTCTTCTCGAAGACCATGACGATATCCAGACCGTGTCTTCCAATTTTGATATCGACGACGAGGAAATGGCTCAATTCCAGGGATAGATGATTATCTGCGCCTTTGATCCGGGTACGCACTGCACAGGATACGGGGTTCTGGATATCGGGCGTAATTCGGTAAAACACATTGCTCATGGTACTATAAAGCCAAAGGCCGAAGCGCTTTCGGAAAGACTTAAGGAAATCCATCTCTGTGCAAAGTCCATTCTCGAGGAATACAAGCCTGTCGAAGCAGCGATAGAGACATCTTTTTATGCGGTGAATGCTCAGACAGCGCTCAAACTCGGCCAGGCAAGGGGCGTGATCATCCTGGCTGCAACCCTTATGGACCTGCCTGTTTTTGAATATACACCCACAGAGATTAAAAAGGCCACATGTGGTTATGGACATGCAGGAAAGGATCAGATCAGCGATATGGTTGCGATGCTGCTCGGTATCAAGAAAAAATCCATCTCTTCAAAGGATGCGACGGACGCCCTTGCAGTGGGAATCTGCCATGGAGCATCCCGGAGAATAAGGAGTCTGACGCCGTGATAGGTTTGCTGAAAGGTGAAATACACAGCGTTTCACCGGGCAGTCTTACGGTACTGGCCGGCGGTGTCGGCTATCTCGTAAACATACCGGCCGGTGCTGAAATCAATCTTAAACCGGGGCACGAGATAACCATCTCGACCGTACTGATATCAAGAGAAGATTCGCTTGAACTTTTCGGTTTTCCCGACCCCAGGCAAAAGGAAATGTTCTCGCTCCTTATAGGCGTTTCTGGCGTTGGGCCTAAAACGGCAATGAATATAATCTCAGGCACCGTGCCGAACAGGTTTCTGGATGAAGTCGTAAATGAGAACATAAATTATCTGTGCTCGCTACCCGGCATCGGCAGAAAGAGCGCACAACGCATAGTGCTTGAACTCAAGGAAAAAATAATGAAGAATTATCCGCGTCAGATAAGGGGCGTGCAGGCGCCATCCGAAGATGCGGTACAGGCTCTCATCGCGCTCGGCTATTCGGACAGCCAGGCAAGGAAGGCGGTCTCAGGGATAAAGTCGGACAATGTCGAAGATATTATCAGGGCGGCGCTTAAGGAAATGCTATGAGTAAGGATGAACTTACAGGGGCGGTAATGGACCGCGACGAGGCGGATTTCGAGTCGAACATAAGACCCAGATCGCTCAAAGAATATGTCGGCCAGGATGCACTCAAAGCCAACCTCGATGTATTCATCAAGGCGTCGCGTTCAAGAGGAGAACCGCTTGATCATTGCCTTTTCTACGGTCCACCGGGTCTCGGCAAGACCACGCTTGCCTATATCATTGCAAACGAGCTTGAAGTGAACATCAAGGTAACCAGCGGGCCAGCGATTGAAAAGTCAGGCGATCTCGCTGCAATACTCACAAACCTTGAAAAAGGCGACGTGCTGTTCATAGATGAAATCCACAGGCTGGGCTCCGCTGTAGAGGAAATACTGTATCCGGCAATGGAGGAATTCAAGCTTGATATCGTAATAGGGCAGGGGCCATCGGCAAGGTCGATAAGGATCGACCTGTGCCCGTTCACACTGGTCGCTGCTACAACCCGGGCCGGAAGGATTACATCGCCTCTGCGCGACCGGTTCGGAATAATAGGCCACCTGGAGTTCTACACAAGAGACGAACTCGCGCATATTCTGAAAAGGTCTTCCAGGATACTCGGGATCGAGGCGGATGAAAAAGGGCTTGATGAGATTGCACACAGGTCACGCGGGACGCCCAGGATAGCGAACAGGCTCTTAAGGCGAGTGCGGGATTTTGCAGACGTCATGGGCGACGGCATGATCAGGCATGATATTGCGGACACGGCCCTGACCAGGCTTGATATTGATGCAACAGGCCTCGACAGGATGGACCGCAGGATACTGGAAGTGATGATACGGCAGTTCGGCGGCGGGCCTGTCGGCATCGATTCTCTGTCCGCAGCAATCGGAGAAGATAAAGATACAATAGAGGATGTTTACGAGCCTTTCCTTATACAGAACGGCTATATAAACAGGACACCCAGGGGTAGACAGGCCGGGGCCAAGGCATATAAACACCTCAATATAAAACGACCGAGACAGATGGAGGTTCTTGAAGATGAGTAACCCGTTAACCGGGCCCATGAAGCCGGCCTTTCTTATACTGACGCCGGCCTGTGTTATGCTGGGAATATCAACTGCGGTTCTGGCAGGGGCTATGCCGGACGCGATAAATATTATCATTGTTCTTGTTGGTGCTGTTTGTGCGCACATAAGTGTGAATGCACTCAACGAATATGATGATTTTAAAAGCGGGCTTGATCTCGTGACGGTTCCGACCCCTTTTTCAGGCGGAAGCAAGGCCCTTCCCGAAAATCCGGACAAGGCATGGTACGGCCTTGCGACAGGCATAATATCGCTTGCCGTAACATGTGCCGTGGGCATCTATTTTGTTTATATAAGGGGTATTATGCTGCTGCCTATTGGCATACTCGGCGTAGTCATAATAGTTCTTTATACGAAATGGATAACGAGATTTCCCGTTTTGTGCCTGATGGCATCCGGGCTCGGGTTCGGCCCGCTTATGGTTATGGGTACTCACTTTGCGCTGACCGGTTCCTATAACTGGGCTTCTTTCATCGTATCCCTCGTGCCTTTTTTCCTTGTAAACGACCTTCTGCTTTTGAACCAGTTTCCCGATGCCCAGGCCGACAGTACAGTTGGCAGGAGGCATCTGCTGATAGATAAGGGCGCCATGGTAAGCGCCAGGATATATGTGATATTCCTCTTCGTCTCGTTCATCCCTGTTATTGCGGGCGTAGCTGCGGGTATCCTTCCTTTATTGAGCCTTATCGAGCTTGTATTTCTTATTCTGGCAGTCGATATTGCCAGAGGGGTTCTCAAAAACGCTGAAAACCTACCGGCATTGCTTCCTTATATGACAAAAAACGTTATTATGAATATAGGTGCTCCAGTCGTTTTGTCAGCAGGCATTCTCTTAAGCCGCATAATGTGAAACGTTTATGAAGCTGATACTTGTCGATGTCGATTATACTCTTTATCCCAAAGGAACGGGACCGTTCAAGCATGTGAACCAGAGGATAGAAAACTATGTAATGTCGTCGTTGAGCATGGAAAGAGAGCATGTAAAACTTTTAAGAACAGATTACATCAAGACTTTCGGCTCTACGCTGGGCGGCATGATGCGCAACCACAATACCGACCCCTTTGACTTTATAAGAGATGTACATGATGTCCCTGTCGAGGATATTCTCGGTGAAGACGACAGGCTTAAAGAGGCCTTGTCGGCAATCAGCCTGCCTATGATCGCTTTTACGAACGGGTCCAGGGATTATGCATCAAGGGTGCTTAATGCCCTTGGCGTGAAAGAATATTTTTTGGATATATTTTCTATCGAGGATATGGATTTCATACCTAAACCTCTCCCGGCGCCGTATGAAAAGATTATCGAAAGATACGGCTGCGAACCATCCGAAGTCATTTTTATAGACGACAGGGCTGACAATGTGGAAACAGCCCAGTCGCTTGGCATGCACGGTATACTCCTGGGCATCGATCCCGGTGTTGATGCCGAAATGTACATACAGAACATATACGAACTTCCCGATGCGGTTGAAAGGCTGACAGGCCTTTACGGTTCCAGGAGACGCTGATGAAATTTTTTGTAACAGGCAGTGCAGGCTTCATAGGCTTTCATCTTGTAAAAAGGCTACTCGAAGAAGGCCATGAGGTTTTCGGCATCGATAATATCAACCATTATTACGACCCCCAGATAAAGCTCGACCGCCTTGGAATACTCAAGGATTATGATGCGTTCATATTTGAAAAGACAGACCTTGTTGAAAGGGAAAGAATTCTCGAAATCTTTGAAGAGCGCGAGTTTGACGTTGTAGTTAATCTGGCGGCCCAGGCCGGTGTAAGATACAGTCTCATTAACCCTTTTGCATACGTTGAATCAAACATTGCCGGGTTTATGAACATACTCGAGGGATGCAAAAATGCCGGGATAAAACACCTTGTTTATGCTTCTTCAAGCTCTGTTTACGGCATCAATGAGAAGATGCCGTTCTCGGTGCATGACAACGTCGATCACCCGATCAGCCTTTATGCCGTTTCCAAAAAGACGAACGAACTAATGGCTCATTGCTATTCCTCACTGTACGGCCTTCCCACGACAGGGCTCAGGTTTTTTACCGTTTACGGTCCCTGGGGCCGGCCTGACATGGCGCTGTTCATGTTCACGAAGGCCATCCTTGCAGGTGAACCTATCGATGTCTATAATAACGGGAAGATGATCCGTGATTTTACATATATCGACGACATCGTTGAAGGGATTGTCCGCATCTCGAATGTCATCCCGAAGCCTGATGCAGATTGGGACAGGGTAAATCCCGACCCGGGAACAAGCTTTGCCCCGTACAGGGTCTATAATATCGGAGGGTCGAGCCCTATCGAGCTGATGCGTTATATTGAATTGCTTGAAGAAGCTCTCGGCAGAAAGGCCGTAAAGAACATGCTGCCCATGCAGCCGGGTGATGTTGCAGCCACCTGCGCTGATGCCGCAGACCTGGAAGCGGCAACCGGCTTCCGCCCGCAGATCACGGTGGAAGAGGGGATTAAGAGATTTGTTCAATGGTATAAGGAGTATTATCAGTTCAGGTCGTGATAACTTCGCATACCGTTGATTCGGGCAGATAGCCCTCACCCTTCGGGCGTACCTTCGGTAAGTCAATTTTGTGATGCAAAATTTGTCGCTCCTTGCGGAAACGCTGCGACATACGTTTAAGTATGCCTCGCATTTCCGCTTCGTCGCTCCTAGGTCTGCATTGTTCTGACGCCCTGAAAAGATTTTGTTTTGCTGTGTGTTTTTTGAAATCGAAAACTAGTTGAGATCTGTTCTTAAAAATTCAGGTCGTTATGCTTTACGAACTCCACCTCTCAGCAGTCATAACCTGCAATCCGGAGATAATCATTTCTTATTATATAACCGATAGTATTACGTATAATTCACAGACTATTGGAAGGGATAGACGCATGGCAAAACAGAACTGCCGGGAATTGATTAAATGCATACCTGTCGACCTTTTTATTCTTACAGCCGTTCTCCTGACGAGTTGCAGCAGCGGCCAAAGCGCCAATTCAGTCCCTGCGCCTCCTGATCACCCTCTTAAAATCGCTGTCTTTGTAGATAATGGCGTATGCGGAGACAAGGTTATAGCACTGTTCAGGGCGTTGTCCGTAGCGGATTTCAAGCCCCTTGGCATATTATCTGATGATATAAACATGGGGCGTTTGAACAGAACCAACTTCGATGTGTTCGTCATGCCTGCAGGCGAAGACGGCTCACCTCAAGGTTATCTGAATCCTCAATACCTAGGCAATTATGAAACCTGGAAAAATATCGTAGCGTTTGCCGAAGAAGGCGGCGGAATCGTTGGGATCGAAGCAGGAGCATCATTCCTCTCTTACATCCGCATCGACGGGCCAGTTTTTATTGCAACGGCTCCTGGCCCGGGCCTGCAGAACTTTACTCTTCTGGACTCTGGCTTCGGCAGTGGCACACAGGCTGCTTACGTGTCTGCGGGAGGCGGCTATTACGGCCCGTCCGGCGCTGATACCTTGGCGGTAGACGATCTTGGGAGACCTGCAATAGTGGGCTACAAGTACGGCAAGGGCCGCGTCGTTTTCTGTTCCTTTGACCCGGAACTGCGGGGCGATTCTGAGCTGGATTGGACGATTTGGGATAACTATGATTTGTGCGGGGTTCACCCGAATTCAGAGGGGTGCTGGGTTCTTTTGGCCCGTATGGTAAACTGGGCCTGCTCCGGAAATGCCATAGCTCCGAACATATCCGCCACAAACCCGACGGGCTCCCGTGTGGCCATAGTTTCGACGCATACCGCCAGCGGCGGTCCTTCTCCAAGCCTCCAACCGGCTTTTGCCCGGGCCATCGAATCTGCCGGGCACATACCCCTGGCCATCCGTTTTCAGGAGATATATGACGACAGTCTGACCACGCAAAACTTTGATGTTGCGGCATTTCCCGGCGGAACAGTTGCCGGATATTCATACGGGCTTTCAGGATATGAAACCGCCATTCTCAATTTCGTATACCAGGGAGGGAGCTACTACGGCGTTTGCGCCGGAGCTTACTACGCCTCGGCCTACATGGTCTGGAACGGCAGTTACTATTACGTCCCTCTGCTTGGTCTCTTTCCGGGTACGGACACGGGACCGCTTACTGAAATCGCACCCTGGCCGGATTGGGCGCTGACACCCGTACAAATAAACGACCCGGTTCTTGGCGACATGGGAACCCAGCAGCAGATGTACTACGGCGGCGGGTGGAAGAGCCCTGATCCTTTTGTGGAAGTGGCGGCTACTTACGCAGTTCCGGGGCCGCACTACGGCGCGGCTGATGCCATTCGTTTCACCTACGGGAACGGACGGATATTTCTCGTGGGAACGCATCCGGAAGCCAGATCGGGAAGCACAGAAGACTGGCTATACTGGGACGATTGGGCTCCCGGGACCAATACGCCGGTGATCAACCAGGACAACCCATGGATCTTTGTGGATGCAGTCTTCAACAAATGGCTGATCCATTAACCTTAACGACCCTTAGCAGTAGGATGTGGATTCCATCAATCTGAGGCAAGGTTCCATCTTTGCATGATACATGTAGTTTTACATGGTAAAACTGGATTTAAAGTATGACACGAAACCTATACTGGAGAGGGTTTGAATGGTAAATATTTGCACTAATGCCTTACTCAAATCAGATAATTAGATTCGAAGGATTTTGATTTAGTCTGTAGGTTAGGTTGACGCAGGAAACCCAACAAAACTGATGTGAGTTTCGCGCCTGAAGGCGTTAAACCACAACCTGCATAAATGGCCGATAGAATAATTTCCCGGAATAAACCATTCAACCCCTGTTGCATTCTGCGCGAAATCGGGTAAAGCATATTATAATTTTTTGAAAAGTTTTTGCCGGAAGGAGAAATCATGTCCGCCGAATCGTCTTTCAGGAAGAATGAGCTTTTTGCCATTATACTGCTTGCTGTTATCAACCTTTTGATTTTTGCTGACCAGAACCTCATGGCGCCAAACCTTACACAGATTGCAAATGATTTCGGCTTCAATGCCGTCGAGCGAGATGTGAAACTGGGAGGCCAGATATCGCTCGTATTCTGGGTGCTCGGTGCCCTGATCACGCTGGTGATCGGCTATTTCACTGACAGGGTGTCCCGCAAGATGCTCTTCATCGCTGTTGTCATGATCGGTTCAATACCATGCATACTGACGGGTTTCGCGCGCAGCTACGAACAGCTCTTCTGGCTGAGGGCGTTTACAGGAATAGGCATAGGCGGCGCGATACCGATTACGTTTTCGCTCATAGGCGACTATTTTTCCCATAAGAACAGAGCTGTCGCCGCGGCATGGATAACGCTGGTACAGGGCATGGGTGTTGCCGTAGGCCAGCTGATAGCCGGATTCATCGGGTCAGAATACGGCTGGCGCCTGCCTTTCATTATCGTGGCTGCGCCTAACATGATACTTGTTTTCATATTCTGGATATTCGTCAAAGAGCCCCCAAGGGGCATAGCCGAAGAGAGCCTTAAAGAGCTTATCGAAAGCGGTGCGGTATATACCGGAAAAATCAATCGCGCTCTCTACAAAAACATATTCAAGATCAAGACCAATCTGCTCGTGCTCATCCAGGGCATTCCGGGGTGCATACCCTGGGGAGTGTTCTTTATCTATCTGAACGACTTCTATGCGCAGGACAAAGGCTTTTCGGTGGAGATGGCAACGCTCATTGTCATGGCAGGAGGGGCGGCTGTACTTGCAGGGTCTTTCGTTGGCGGCCTTGTAGGTAACAAGATATACAACAAAAACCCCAGATACCTCCCTATTTTTGTCGGGTTTTCATGCATCGTGGGCGTCATACCGATGGCGTTCCTGATAAACTACCCTTCTCAGGTGGGTGTACATAATCCGAGTGCGGTCGTGCCGATCCTGCTTGCCGTCATAACGGGTTTTACGGTAATCCTTCCCGCACCAAACATGAAAGCCATCACCCTTAACGTTAATTCGCCGGAAACCAGGGGATCGATACTTTCATTATCGAATCTTACCGACTCTCTCGGTCAGGGGTTCGGGCCTGCTGTCATAAGCCTGTTCATAGTAGCATTTGGGAGGTCTATGGCATTCAATATCGCCAACTCGTTCTGGGTGATCTGCGGGCTGCTTCAGCTTCTAATGGTTTTCACGTTTCCGAAAGACGAGCAGGCTCTGAAGATTAAGATGGATGAAAAAGCCCTGGAAATGAGGCACTGATTACAGCAAAGGAGCAGGTGGCGTGAAAAGGTTCTTTCGTGAAAAAGACATGACCGTGCTGAAATTCATATTCATCCTGACAGCGGTCAATTTTATTTTTTATGATATTGCATGGGGTACAGGGGCGGTAACATTTTCACCACCTCCTGATGAGGTCTATGCATCAGAGAACAAGGCTGTTGTTTCCAGAAATACTACTGTGGCTATCAATGCGGATATAAGGGATGCGACAATATATTATACGATAGACGGCACAATCCCGACAGCAGCAGGTATCAAATACACTGCCCCGATAGTCATTACATCGGATACTACAATAATGGCAATGGCATTCAGTAATGGGAAAGGGGTGAGCCCTCTTTCAACAATCAGCTATATTGTCTATTCATCCCCTTATGACATTTCATCAATTATATCAGATCAGTCATTGAACGCTGATTTTAACGAAAGAGATGTTTCCCTCGAAACCAAACCTGCGAGGAAGGACTGGTATAGAAAAAGGGCTTTTTCAGTAAGGAGTCTGTACTGGGGACCAAAGGCAAAACATTTCACGGATATTAAAAATCCGCAACCATCAGACAAGGAATGGCTGCGCAGGCGCATAATCGCCGTGGCAGCCAGATACATAAACGCACAATATCAGTACCATTATCTAATCAGCTGGGACCCTCCCCAATCCTGGCCCATGAATCCTTTGCTGCGGGTCAGACTGGGCCATCAAAGCCAGGGTACGGACAGTTCTAATTTTAGCTCATGGGTATACAATTTCGGGCTTGGCATTGAATTTACAGGTTATATCAAGAAACAGGCCAAAATGTCCTCGGTAAGGATGCCTGACGGTTCTTCCGCCAGAGTTCGGACAATAAAAGGCAAACTGTTCAAACCCGATTTTGAAAAACTCACGAGCAGGCTTAAAATGGGAGATATGATTTATATAAACACAGATAAGGATAAAGATACGGTTGATCATGTTGCTATCTGGATAGGCAAAGATCCGAAAACCAGTGAATGGCTTGTCATAGACTGTTATGATACTGTTTCCGATATGACGGATTGGGCAGGCAATTATATCCCAACAGGGGTGCAGATACGGGTGTTCAGAAAGGACTCGTGTTATTACAAGGGGTTCGTTGCCGCCTTGAGAATAATACCTGATTGAAAACCAACATATTTTTTGGAGGCAATAATGGCTATATTTAATACCTGGAGCGCTAAGGCCCGGGCGGAACATTGTAAACAGGCGGCTTCGCTCAATTTCGACGCCGTCATTATCGGCGGCGGGGTTACCGGGGCAGGTGTAGCGAGAGAACTGGCATTGAGGGGAATGTCTTTCTGCATTCTTGACAAAAACGACTTCGCCTTTGGAACTTCTTCGCGCTCATCCAAACTGGCGCATGGGGGTATCCGCTATCTCACGAACAGGGAGTTCAAACTGGTGCGCGAATCCACCACCGAAAGAAACTGGCTGAGAAATCATTTCCCGAACATGGTCAGGCCGCTGGGCTTTTATTACAACTCGTTCGCCAAAGGCAAGGACAAGCCGGCGCACATAATCCTATCAATGATTTTCTACAGCGCTTTATCGGGATTCAGATCGAAATTTAAAAATTACAGATTGCCAAAGATATATAATGCCTGGCTCATGAAGAGGGCGGAACCCAATTTCACCCGCAACGAGGAGACCCTCGGCAAATTTCTTATTTCAGGATTTTATTACGACACGAATATTGATGATGCGAGGCTTACGGTAGAAACGATCAAAGAAAGCCTCAATTATTCGAAGGGAAGTTCCTGCGCCCTGAACTATTCGGAGGTTACCGGCTTTTTGAAGGACGGCTCAAAAAAGGTCTGCGGCGTCAAAGTGAGTGATGCGCTTGACGGACACGAATATGAGGTGAAAGGCAGTGTCGTAATCGCCTGTGGCGGCATCTGGACGGATGAAATCCTGAAGAATGAAGATTCAGCAACTTCCAGGATATATCCCACTAAAGGCGTACACGTCGTTGTTCCAAATGAAAGGATAGGAAACAGAAACGGCCTGGGTCTGCGTTCATTTGACGACAACCGGTTTTTCTTCGTATTAAGGAGGGGAAAGGTCTCGGTTATCGGCACAACGGATACCGACTATTTCAAGGAATCGAAAAACCTGGATGAACCCTGGTGCACGAAAGAGGACTGCGACTACCTTTTCAGAACGGTCAACAGGATGTTCCCTGAGGCCAACCTCACTTACAAGGATATAATAGGGACGTATGCAGGCATAAGGCCCTTGATAAAACAGGAAGGAGCCGCCAGCGAATCGGCTGTATCGAGGGAGCACGAGATATTCTTTACAAAAGACGGGGTTGTTGCGATGGCCGGCGGCAAACTTACCACATTCAGACTCATGGCCGAAGAGCTTATACTCAAGATCATCGACAAAGGCTATATGGGCCCCTTAGCGGTCCCAGAATATTCAGTACCCGGGTTTTCAAAGCAGCCCTTCGTCGTAGGCATGAAGCGTGCCGATTTCAATAAGATGGTAAAGACTAAAGCCCTGACGGGTATTTCATGGCCCGATCAGGTTGAATATCTGTATACGCAGTACGGCAGGCAGGCGATTGACATACTTGAGAAGATCAAATCAGACCCGGAGTCGGGGAAGCCTCTACTGAAAGATTATCCGATATGCCGGGCCGAGATTGAATTTATTCTTGAATATGAGAACTGCCCGAGACTCATTGACATCCTCTGCCGCAGGACGGAATCGCAATGGATGATATGGCATTATCTCCAGGCCGAGCTTGCGGAAAAGACGGCAGGCATAATGGCGCAATATTACGGCTGGGATGATGCCAGGAAAGAGGAAGAAATCAGCCATTACAATGATTATATAAAGAAGACGATCTGGTTTTAGGTTTATAAACGCCGGTTCATTCGAAGCGTTTATAGTACCGCCTGTCCGCCAGGGCCAGCATTTCGCGGTCACCGTTGCTGTCCCCATAGGCATAGATGCATTCAAAGCTCTCGATGGCATATTTATCCCGGATGCGTCTGGCCTTTTCCTCCTTGAAGCAGTTGCGCGTGGAAAGGCCTATCTGTGTGCTTTCAAGGTCCAGGCCGGTAGCTATAAGGTCGAGCTCCAGACCGCTGCACCAGTCCGACAGCAGTATCTCGAGAGAGCCTGTTACGACTGCCACAGTGTGCCCCTGAGACTTGTGCCAGTTGATTCTGTTGAGCGCTTCCGGCCGGATTATCGAAGGCACGACATGCCGCGCATAGATTCGAGCCGCCTCGATGAACGCTTCCTTTTCCCAGTCCCCGAAAAAATGTCTGATGACCGCCTGTTTGGCGTCATGATGCTTGATGCGCTTCATGCTGTAGGCAATGGATACGGGGACCAGCCGTATGATGCCACCGATAGCGCGGCGACTGCCGCACGAACGGAAGATGAAATCCCAGGTCGTGTCCTTTGTGGATATGGTGCCGTCGAAATCGAATAATGCCAGATGCATAAACTACAGATAGTCCTTTCTTGGCGGACTGAAGAAGTCCAATACTTCACCCGGCTCAATAATTTCGATGCTGTGATCGATGTTTCGGGGAATTGTATATGAGTCTCCCGGACCTATTCTGTACGCGGCGCCTTCAATGATAATATTATATTCTCCGGAGATCACATAGCCGCTCTGTTCATTCGGATGCTTATGTGTCGGCGGTTTATCCTCTTTTTTATATAACATTTTAGTCACCATTGATTCCGGGCCGTGCGAGAGCAGAACGAAATCAACTCCCAAAAAACATCTTTTTTGTGCATCGTTCGATCTTACTACCATGCTCTCTCCTAACTGTTTACAGCTATCTGTCAGCGCGCCGCCTCTTCTATTACCTGTATCAGTTCGGCTGGTCTGGCATACTGGACCATGTGGCCGGTGTTATCAAGCAGGGTGAGTTTCGAGCCGGTGGCGGTTTTGTTTAGGAGTATTGCATCTGTTACCGGAACTACCTTATCGCTCCTGCCGTGGACTATGAAAAGGGGCTTTTTTATACTGCCGTACAGGGGCGCCATTTTACCGACATCCGGCCTCATAGAGACATCTTCCATGGACATGGTTTTTATAACCTTTGGCTGCATGAAAATCATGCACCTTGTCTCGACATAATCGGCGGGCATTACATCCTCATTCGGGCTGAATGCCTCCCTGCCTCCGTCTTCGACCATGCTGCATCCCGTAAACAGTTTCGCAAGCCATGCGAAAACAGGGCCGATTACCGGGGTCTTGAGAATCTTGAATATGGTTTCGGTTTCTCCCGCGCTTGTGGTTACGGCGCTCACCGCGACAACCGCCTTTACGCTGGAAGGGTTACGTTCGGCCATTGCTATGACCGTGCTCCCGCCGTAAGAATGGCCGACAACCACCGGATTGTTTAGCTTGAGCTTCTCGATCAACGCTAAAGCGATATCCGCATTCTGATTGAGGTTGTACTTTAATTTATTTGCACTGCTGAAGCCCTGTCCGGGCCTGTCATAAACAGTTACGTGGAATTTCTTCGAGAGTTCCGGAATTACCGTTTCCCAGTCTTCAATGGAGCCGGGCAGGCCGTGGATAAGAAGGATATCCCTCCCTGCACCTGTCTGGTACACCCTTAACTGCTGCCCCGAAACATCCACGAAGCCTCCCTTTAATCCGGCGGGTATGGTGTTATCGGCACAAGCGGGCAGGGCAGAAAGAAAAGCAACGCACATGATCAAAAAAAGCGCGGATATTTTTCTCATATCCAACCTCCTTGCATCGAAATATTTAAAAGATTATGCTCATGAAAATATCAGATGTTTAGAAACTGTGCATGAAAAAAATGGGGATATTATGTGCGGAAGATTCATCTTTACCGATCCTTCGAAAATAAAAAGGCTCATGCCTGACGCGGATACTGACCAGCTGAGGATCGAATTCGCATCGAACTATAATATAGCACCCTCCCAGTATATCCCCGCAATTCTTAACGACGGCTCTAACAGGGTGCGGCTTATCAGGTGGGGGCTTGTACCGTCATGGGCAAAAGACATCTCCATAGGATACAGGATGATAAACGCCCGCACCGAAACGCTCACTGAAAAGCCTTCATTCAAAAGGCTGATAAAAGAGAGGCGCTGCCTGATATTTGCCGAAGGGTTTTATGAATGGGAAAAAGAGCGGAAAGCCAGAAAGCCATATTTCATACACATGAAGGATTCCAGCGCATTCGCTTTTGCAGGCCTCTGGGACATATGGGAAAAGGAAGGCAATGCGATTGTCTCAGGGACCATTATAACCACCGCTGCTAATTCTCTTGTTTCAGGCATACACGAGAGGATGCCTGTGATCCTGCCTCCCGGTTCCTATGGTTTATGGCTTGGGCACGACAGAAGCGATGTGATGAATTGTCTCAAACCTTATCCGGCAGAAGAAATGGAAGCCTATCCGGTTTCGCCCGCTGTAGGCTCCCCTGCCGGCAACTCACCGGAGTTCATCAAACCCATATAGCTGCACAGCAGAATCCCAGGATTTCAGATCGGTTATCTATTCAAAATCATCCATCCATCTTTTTATATCGGATAGAAGCTTTTCAGGTTCCGCAAGGGAAACAGAATGGCCGGAATCATTATAATAAGGGAAATAAATTGTCCTTAAATCAGGGGTAGGAATCTTTCCCAGTGAACCCGGTTTATATGTCACCCTTAGAAACCTGTCCCCGGCGACGGTCCCGTCAGTTGTTTCAACATTTTCGACTATATCGGAATACATTTTAAATGACGGCGGGATAGACTGGGGAAAAACTATCATATCACGGGCTGCATCGGTGATCATGGATTTTACGAAGGCCAGGTTCTCAAGGAACATTTCTCCGTATATGGGAGATTCCGGATCGACATCATAGCCGGATATCATGGTCACCTGGTTGTAGTAGAAAGCGAAATATATCATCATGTTGCAGCTGACGAAGTATTCATCCCAGTATTTGAGACCACCAAGAACCTTTTCAAGCGAAAAATCTGAAATCTCGGCGGTTTTATTCAGGTGGGTTTTTCTGTATCTAAGCCAGGCCTTTGCTTTTGAGGGCAGGCTGTTAAATGTTTCTTCAGATGGAAAATCTACCCCACCGCTTATTTCGCCGGCATGAACATAGCGATAGGCGTCATCCCGTGCTGCAGGCTTAAGCAGCTCGATACTGCCGGCATCATATTCAAGGACAGTTGAGAGCACATCCATCTGCATAAAACCATCAGCTGCGAACTTGTCCACAATATCTGAGAAGTCATAGGGTTTTGTCATTTCATAGACATCTCTTTTTGCAATAAGATAAGTGTAAACAAATGCATTGTTGTAAGGATCGCATACAAGCCTGGCCAGGCCGGTCTTTTCGGAGCAGGGACTGTATTTCGTACCTGTTTCTTCGGCGAGCCTGAACATCACAGAATCTTTTTTCTCAAACATTTCTCCGGTCACCATTGTCTGGTAGCGACCTGTCAGCTGGGGCTCGATAAGGATCTGGGAGCCGAACTGTTTTGCTATCATGTCAGGGGAGAAAGGTTTTTCAGAACTGCCTGTAATTGTTTTTTCCAGGTGCCGTCCGATCTCATCAGCAAGTGCAGGGTTCTTGTATATCCTCGAGCCGTCTCCGTAGCTGCTATAGAAAAGGAGCATATTAAGCATGGAAGAGGCCCTTGTCCCTCCATAGCTCTCTCCTGCAATGACCACCCTGTTTTTCTCGATTGCCGGATGATCGTTCATGAATCTCAGTATTACCCTTATATACTGCGCCGCATCGATGAATGGATTGTAATTCTGTGCCCCGAATTCGCCCATTCTGGTAAAGATGTTTGAGGCGTTGTCTGCAAGATTATATGAAAACCCGGTATTGGGGGCGTCTATGTATAGCAGGTTTCCCATCTGTGTCCAGCTGAATGGATTTTCACTGCAGGGGGCGCCGCCTGTGCGCTCACTGACAAGTGTGTGCGGAGCCGTGTTCATGCTGAATATATTTGTACAGGTTGCACATCCCGGTCCTCCGGAAAATATCACAAAAAGCGGTTTGCTTTCCGGATCATCGTCAGCAGGGAAGAAAGAGTACAAAATCCGGGCCCGTGAAGATGTCAATTTCAAGACTGGTGATCCTTTCTGCTGGAATGAGAAATCTATTGGCTCAATTTCATAAAAACCCGCCTGAGAGGAAATTAGCAGGCTTTCGTTTTCTGTGTCGTTTTTGCCTTTATCGATAGTCTGGACTGTATTGGAAAGTGGTTCTTCATTTGATCCGGCAGAACATCCCACAGCCCCTGAAATAAGAAATAATAAACATATTATTGGATATATTGTCCTCATATACACACCCATTATAACCTCCGACCAAGCCAAATGGACATTCAGTCATATTAAGAAAATTATCTTGAAATTAATGCCTGATTTTCATTGCCTGCTCAAGCTGAAAGTAAATTCAATATATAATTTATTCCAGGAGAAGACCTAAAGGCCTGTTAAGGAATATTCTTTATATTGCATTTGTCTGACCTCAAGTGATTCCTCTGAGTGCATACGATTTCCAGCTGAATGATGCCTTGACATCATATAATATGATGCTATGATGCTTTTATGAGAACGACAATAGTGATAGACGAGGACGTGCTGGACAAGGCTAGAGTGGTGGCAGCAAGCAAGAAAAGGCCCTTCAGGTCAATAATCAATGAGGCCATGAGAGAAGGGCTCAATTTAATCGAATCGAAGCAGAAGCAAAAACCCTATCACATGAAACCCCGCAACATGGGCCAGAAATCCGGCATATCAATAGACAATATCCAGGAATTGTTAAGCCGGGTCGAAGGCGAGGACTTCAAGTGATTTTTGTTGATGCCAATATCCTGCTTTATGCCGAGAACTCGGGAAGCCCGTTAAACAGAAAAGCCCTTCAATGGTGGAGATCGGCGCTTTCAGGAGATGAGCCGGTATGTCTGTGCTGGGAAGTGATCAATGCATTCATAAGAATCGGCACTAATCCAAGGGTTTTCAATAACCCACTGTCGACGAAAGAGGTGATTGACAGGGTTGCAGGTTGGTTTGATCAACCGTGCGCCAGAATAATCCATCCGACGGCAAGACATTGGGATGTTTTCACGGACATGCTTGTATCAGGCCAGGCAACAGCCAATCTGGTTTCCGACGCCCATCTTGCGGCTCTCGCCATCGAACACAGCTGCACGCTGTATTCCACGGACAAGGATTTCAGAAGGTTCCCGAAGCTGAAATATAAAAATCCTTTGGAATAAAAGGTATGGGTACTTAAAAGTAATTATAAATAGTTGGGAGATCTGCTATGAAACAAGAAAATAGGCGTATACTCATTATTGGTCTCAGCGTTCTTCTCGCAATCAGTGGATTGCTACTCATTGGCACCGCCTATGGATATTTCGAGCTTCCTAAGCTCGTTGAGGAGATCAACAATGCTGCAATCGGTGCCATCATTACAGCCTTCATTACGGTGATGCTCTTGACACAACAGACAACCTCCGAAGAAATTAAAGAGAGGAATTCAAAAGTTTTCGAGAAGAAGTTGGGTTTCGTTGAGACATTCCTGGAAGCTCTCAAAAATGTTATCGAGGACAATCAAATCAGCGATAATGAGGTCAATGGTCTGATGTTCCAACTCTCATACTTAAGGTTGCATTGTTCGGATGATACAGTAGATTCAGTTCTTGATTTGATGGGCAAACTAAAAGATGAATTGGATATAGCGGACCCAAGAGAACGTGTTAAAGGGGTTAGCGGGACACTCACGCAAATTGTAACAATTTTTAGGATGGAGATATACCCACATACCAATGCGCAGATAGAGAAAGACAATCAAGCAGGAGACAAGATCAGTGCCTTGCTCCAAAAGGAGATCCCCAAAATTCCATCAGAAGGGATGAAATATTTTATTCTTAATACGAATAAAAAAGAAAATGAGGAAAGCTACCACAAAAAAATGCTTAAAGAGGCAAAGGGTATCATTTGGTTGCAGTGGAAAACCAAGGTAGACATGATAAAGAAAGGTGATATCATATTCCTATATAGCTCTGGTAATGGCATTGTTGCTGCAGGTGCTTCTAATGGCGTCGTGACAGAAGACATAGATTCAGATCAAATTTCGGTTGGTCTCGATAAGTTCCAAAAGTTTGAGGATAAACCACTTGAACCTGGGAAAATCAAGGAGCTCACTAAAAGTAACATGGTATTCATTCAAACTCTGTTTTCTATTGATCCCAAAGCAGGTGAGATTCTATGGAAAGAGATAAACAGTACATCACATTCATAAAGCTTGTGAATAATGAGAAAAATTAGTATTTTACATTAAAAGAAGATTAACATACTTTGAAGTGTACATATATATTTGTTTTAGAGAATAAGAACCAAAAGTACATTTTTTTACAATAAAATTAAGTACAAAAAGGAGTTGGATTTATGGCTGACTACAAATTTGATGGAAAAGAGTTACGTGATCGCCGTGGTAGCAAAATTGGAGTTATAGATGGTAAATATTTTCGTGATTCACATGGAAGTAAAGTTGGCGAAATAGATGGTAAATATTTTCGTGACTCACATGGAAAAAAGGTTGCAGAGTTTGACGGAAAAACAATTCGCAATTCGAGTGGCTCCAAAATCGGGACAGCAGATGATATAAAGAAGTGTATTGATGGTATTGGAGGGACTTCTATCGTTGGGATGTGGGTTTTCTTCGTGAGGTAAATAAAACAAATACATTTTGATTGGATTCATTTCATGGAACTGAAATCAAATTTTATAGATTGGGCTTGTTCTCTTTCTGGGTGTGATGGTGGAAACCCAAAAGCAGATATTTGGATATGTGGTATCGAGTGGGGTTGTGAAAAAGAGAAGGAAGCCTCTTATTATCAAATTGAGCTCGCACAAGAAATCGCAAAAGGTAGGCAGGATCCTTCTAAAAATTATGAATGGATGACTTCTTTAAAAAATCCTTATGGTAGAAATTTAGCAAAGTTATATTCTGCTGTAATTGGAAAAGATGTTTCTGATTATCGAAATATTGTTGAAAAATGTGATGGCTCAGAAATATTCAAAATGAATCTATATCCAATTGCATTTAACAACACAGTTGAAAAATTGTGGAAAGAATACAGCTTGAATAAATTAACTGGGTTTGAGGAAAAAAATTTATTTAAAACATGGTGCTTCTTAAATAGATTTCCAGTCCTTTCTAACCTTGTCAATGATAATAAACCAAGATTAATTATTGGCACAGGTATCAGTTATCTAACAGATTATTTCGTATGTTTTGCCAGTAAAACAGGTGTGAATACAACTATTCATTACAATGAACTCGAAGGAGAAAACTCTATTAAACGTACATTTTATTGGGCAAAATTAAACAATGGCACAACACTTGTTGTTATCCCATTCTTTTCTGGCCCATATGGATTAAACAGTGATTATCTCATACAAGAGACCGGACTGAAAATCAGTAAGTTGTTGGCCTAACAATGGGAATCAAAAGGAACGCTTCCAAAAAGATACATTGAGATAGCTTACAATGTGGCACTCTATATCGAGGAGCATTCAGACGCGGCCGACAAAGGAAGCGCTTGAATGCAGAATGCAATCAGACAATCTTAATCTCTAGAATCCTATCCACATTAAATGTCCTGCTCTCCCTGCGTGTCTGGCAGAAGGCTTCAAGGCCGGTAAAGGGATGTCCTTTATACTGCATCTCTCTTACATCAATTGGTTTAACGATTCTGCGGGACTTTTCATCCACGGCTTTCAAATAAAGGATTTCGATCTGGTTTTTTCCTGAGATTGCGTCTTTGATAAGGCGAAGCTTGTCATCATGGTCAAGTTTTCTTTCGGCAAGTGCGTACTGGTGTTGCGTCAAGAACCTTACGACCTCCCAGTCAAGAAGGATATGCCCCTTTTTTACCGGCTTTTTAAGCACTATTCCTTCGAGGCTCACACACCTTGAAAGCGCTACATAAAGCTGGCCGTGTGCGAACGTGCCGCGGCCAAGGTCGATTATAACTCTGCTGAAGGTTTTGCCCTGGCTCTTATGAATGGTGACGGCGAAGGCCGGCCTCAATGGATACTGGGCAAATGTACCGACGACCTCTGAAGCGAGTTGGGAGCCTTCGATGAAAAACCTGTAAATGCTCCATGTATAGGGACTGATCAGGACGTCCTCGTTCGTGTCAAGCCTGGCTCTGATCAGGGTGTTACCTTCCTCGTCCTTCGTTGTTCCCGTCATCACCCCGACCGTACCATTCACCCAGCGGCCGAGCTGGTCGTTATTCAGCATCATGATCTGCGAGCCCTTTTTAAGCCTCAGCTCTTTCGTGGTGGGCATGTATTCCTTTCCGAAGTCGCCGTCGATCAGTGCTCTGAATTTATGAACCTTTCCAGGCAGTTTGGCCATTTCCATCTCGTTAATCGTGTCCGCCATGTCGTTAGTGCTTGTAAGCTGGATGTAAAAATCATCTTTGGGCGCTTCGAAATCAGCGTCTAGCCTGGTATTTATTACTGCAAGGTCATCATCTTTAACCGAGCGGTTCCTTATAGCGTTAAGTAGCCTTATGAATTCATCATCGTGCTGGCGATAGACCTTTTCCAGCTCTATGAATTCCATGTCCATGGACTTAAAAGACCTGGCGCTGAAAAAATAGGGGCTCTGATAATGCAGTTTGAATATTTCCTTTTCCGCGGAAGATACAACAGGAGGCAGCTGGTAAAGGTCGCCTATCAAAACCATCTGTACACCGCCGAATGGTTTTTTCTCATCAGAGCCGTTCAGTCTCATGAACTTTTCGATACAGTCGAGCAGGTCCGCCCTGACCATGGATATCTCGTCGATTATTATGGTGTCTATTTTCTTGTAAATATTTCTTGAACTGATACTTTTTATTTTCTTTACCGATTTTTCTGTTACATCGGGCCCGAAACCGAAAAATGAATGTATGGTCTGGCCGCCGACGTTGATTGCGGCAACACCTGTGGGTGCCAGCACGACATGCCTCTTCGCAGTTGTCCTCTGAAAGTAGTTGAGAAGGGTCGATTTGCCGGTGCCTGCCCTGCCTGTTATGAAAAGGTTCTGCTTCCTGTTTTCCATGAGTTCAATCGCCGCCCTGAACTGGGGATTGAAATCGAGGCCTGTCTGTTCTGACTTTTCCTGCTCAGCTGAAATTTCTTTTGCCATTATTAATGTTTGCCAAATGCGCTCAAGGTTGTCCAGTTTGTTTTCAGGTGATATAAAGCGGTGCATGAATTGTCAGGAGGTGGAACATGTCCAGCCTTTTTAACGAACCCGTAAATGAAATAATCAGACGCCGATGCTCATGGAGAAGCTACACCGGCGAACCTGTCGACAAGGACACCATCGGGAAGATCGAAGGGTTTATCGCGGGACTTTCTTTGCCGCCGTCAGGTTCAAAGACCAGGTTCAGGATAATCTCATCACCTGATAAGAAGGAGGGCGTGAAAGGCACATACGGTGTTATCCGGGGCGCCTCCACTTTCATTGCAGGAGCCGTGAACGACAACCCGAGGGCAATGGAAGATTTCGGCTATCAGTTAGAAAAGATAATCCTTTTCGCAACATCTCTTAACCTTGGCACCTGCTGGCTGGGCGGCTCCTTCAAAAGAACGGTATATGCCGAAAAAATAGGCCTTGAAGAGGGCGAGATCATACCGGCCGTAACGCCGATAGGCTATACTGCAGACAGACGCACCATTATCGATAATGCCTTCAGATTTATGGCAGGCTCGAAGAAACGGAAGGGCTTCAGCGAACTATTTTTCATGAGATCTTTCAATACGCCAATGACCGATGCTGATGCAGGTAAATATGCCGTCCCGCTTGAGATGGTAAGGCTCGGGCCTTCTGCTTCCAACAAGCAGCCCTGGAGGATGATAATAGATGGCGATTCCGTTCACCTCATCCTGCAGAGGACTGAGAATTATGCAAAGGTGCTGCCTATCGACATCCAGAAGATCGATATGGGTATCGCCATGTGCCACTTTGAACTCAGCGCAAAGGAATCGGGAATCGGCGGACGCTGGGTCGAGGCGAATCCAGGCATTATGCTTCCCGAACTGTCCGAATACAGTGCAACCTGGGTGACGGAGGGTTAGGTGGAGATAATCTACGGATTGAATCCTGTTGAAGAAGCGCTTCAGGCACAGAAAAGGAAATTCTTTGAAATTCTTGTTGCGCGTGAAAGCCATGAAAAAATATCAAATCTTGCCAGAGGCGTTTCATTAAGCACCGTCACCCGTCATGAACTTGACCGCATTACAGGTGTGAAGAATCACCAGGGAATAGCAGCCAGGGTGTCCCCCTTTAGATATACGGCGATCGAAGATACAGCAGAACTGGATTTTGTCGTCCTTCTCGATTCGGTCGAAGATCCGCAGAACCTGGGCTCCATCATACGCACAGTTTATGCGCTGTCAGGCGGTGCCGTAATCATTCCCGAAGACAGGGCAGCATCGGTAACGCCGGCAGTGGTAAAGGCCTCGGCAGGTGCGGCTGAAAAGGCCATAATTGTAAAGGTCGTCAATCTCCGTAATGCAATAAAAGGGCTCAAGAAAAACGGCTTCTGGCTCATAGGCCTTGATGCCCATGCGAAAGAGCCCTTATCCGCCATTCCGGATTTTAAAAAGGTTGCAGTCGTGATGGGGGGCGAGGATTCCGGCATCAGACCTGTCATAGCGGGCGAGCTTGACTTTCTTGCACACATCCCTATGAAGGGACCGTTCAATTCACTAAATGTATCACAGTCGACGGCGATAGCCGTTTACGAGCTTGCGGTGAGGAGAGGCTAGGTCTTCTGAAGGTCCATCGAAACGACTTTTGTCACACCCGGCACGTCGAATGTCACGCCGTAAATGATGTCCGCCATCTCCATGGTATTCTTGTTGTGAGTGACGATAAGGAACTGTGAATCTTTTGAGAACGTACGTATCAGACGGTTGATGCGCTCCACGTTCGAGTCGTCAAGGGGCGCATCTACTTCATCAAGAATACAGAAAGGAGAAGGCCTCACCTTGAAAAGGGCGAAGATAAACGATATCGCCGTGAGCGTTTTCTCCCCTTCGGACAGGAGGCTCATGACCTTGAGCTTCTTGAATGGGGGGCAGGCGTAGATATCGACGCCTGCATCCATGCCGCCTTCCTGAAGGACGATGTCGGCCTGACCGCCCCCGAACATTGTGGTGAATATCTCCTGGAAGTTAGCCCTTACCTTGGCGAATGTCGAGGCGAATTCTTTCTGGCTTTCCCTCTCGATGCTGCTGATGAGTTCCCTCAGTCGTTCACTTGCGAGTATGAGGTCCTGATACTGGGCATGAAAATCATCATACCTTGCCTGCGTCTCATCGTATGACTCTATTGAAGCGAAGTTTATCTGACCCAGTATCTCAACCCTGCCCTGGAGTTTTGCAACCTCTTCCCTTGATGCCTCTATTTCGAAATCGTCCGGTATCAGGGGCAATGTCTCATCGCCGAACCTTCCCGTATAGCGTTCCATCATCATCCTTTCGGCGATCTCCTGCTCCTTTGCCTCGAGGATGAGCATGTTTCTCTTTTCTTCCAGCGCGGAAAGGCCGGACTTCAGAGCCTGCTCCCGTTCACTGATCTCTCCTGTCTCCTGGCAGAACTTTGTATATTCGGGCATAACATCTTCAAGCTCAAGCTCTCTTGTCCTGATGTCGGCCAGGGTGTTTATCACAACTTCCTCGGCATTTTCGAGCATTGATGTTATTTCTTTTTCCTTTATGGCAATTTCGGCAGCCCTTTGTCTGTCGGTCTCCATCTCCATCTGTCTTTTCTGCGACTGAAGGTTAAGCCCTTTAATCCTCTCAAGAACTGAGGCCATATCTACACGCAGTCTGCCGAGCTTATCCATTACCGTATTTTTTTCTTCCTGCGCCCTGCCCAGTACGCTCCCGGCCTCAAGCTTTTTCTCTTCGAGCCTCTTGAGTTTTTCCTTCAGTTCGGCAAGCAGATTCTCAGCACCCTCTTTTTCTTCCTGGGCAGCTTTGATTTCATCTTTTACACCGGAAGTCATATCATCCCACGATTTTATGTCTTTTATAAAATCAAGGGTGCGCTTTTCATTAGTTTCTATTTTGTCAGTCAGAGACTGCTTTGACATGATCTCGGACTGGCGCTCTTTTTCAAGATCGGACAGCTTTTCGCTCAGGTTTATTATCTCCGCATTAAAATCGGACAGCTGCTCCCCTGAAGCATTTATAGCTTCCCTGATCTTTTCCATTTCAATTTCAAGTTCGGCTTTGAGCCTGTTCTGTACCTCAATCTCTGCACGGGCCTTGAACATTTCGGCATATTTGTCCTTTTCGGTATTGACCCTTAGGACGCCGTTTGATTCTAGCACTATGCCGTCAGTGGTTATGTAATCATGAGATCTGTGGCCTTTTTTCCAGAGCATGACTGCGATTTTGATATCCCTTACAATGTATATCCTGCGGGTAATCGCTTCGACAAGGGCGTCATATCCCTTCTGGGCATTAATGAATTTTCTGAGGCTCCCGAGCATAGATTCATGTACAGGCATTTCTCCCGCTTCTTCATTTTCGATGTGTGGCTTTGAAGGAATAAACCCGGGTGATGATGCGATGCTGACCCCGGAGGCAAGGAATTTATCATGGTCTTCGATAATCATGTAGTCCAGCATGTCGCCCAGGGCGCCTGCGGCATCCTCGAAACCCTCCTTGACCTTTATGATATCGGCAACCCTCATCAACTTTTTTCCGCCTGAATTGTCCGTTGCCTGATGCGTTATTCCGGCAATGCGGCCAAGCATTTCTATCCTTGCATCCATACCTGCATGCATCTTTTCTTTTTCGGACAGGGTCTTTCTTTTTTCTTCAATCTCATCTGAAAGCAGATCCCGTTTTCTTGATACCGCAAGGATTTCTTCATTGACGGCCCTGATTTTATCTTCGAGCTCTCTGGTCTTAACATCGAGATTTAAAAGTATTTCTTTCTGCTCCTTGATTACGGCCTTGAGTTCGATCAGCTCTTCCCGCCTTTTTGATATCCCTGATGTCATGTCGTTAAGCCGCTGGTTAAGATAGCTTATCCTCTGGTCAACCAGCCTTGAACCGCCAAGCTTCTCGAAAAGCTCCGAACGGCTTTTATCATATTCCGATGAGACGCTTAAGAGTTCAGCGGATAATTTCTCCTCCTTATCCGTCAGGAGCGTAAGGGTAGATTCAATGGCTGATTCTTCCTGCTGAAGCCTTGATTTTTCGTTTTCGGCAGTCTTTAATTCATTGACCGATGTATCTGATTCCGCCATGGCGGTCTCAATCTTCGAAGAAAGGTGCAGCAGAGTCGACTGGATGTCCTTCATGCGCTCGGTCGATGCATCTCTTTCCGCTATGGAAAGTGCGTGCCTGGCCTTTGCATCGCTTAGCGACAGATTGATCTCATCAATTCTGAGCTTCATCTTGTTAAGTTTGTCTGAGTGCTTATTGAACATGGCAGCTTCTTTTTCGGCAGCCGATTTTGCAGATTTTATCTCCTCATCGACTGAGCCGAGCTGAGTGCTTAGCTCCTGATGTTTATTAAGCACTTCCCTGATTTCACTTGCCCAGAGAAGCCGTGTCAGCTCGTTCATTCTGTCTTTAAGTGCCTGATATCTTCTTGCTTTTGAGGCCTGCGCCTTGAGGCTGTCTCTCTGTTTGGCAATCTCTGTAATGATATCCTTTATGCGTTCAAGGTTGCCTGATGTCGTTTCAAGACGTTTTATCGCCTCGGTCCTTTTCACGCGGAATCTTCCGACTTCGGCGACTTCCTCGATCACGTGCCTGATATCTTCGGGTTTGGCCAGTATTATGTCCTTGACCCTTCCCTGCTCGATTATTGCATAGCCCTGCCGGTCAAGTCCCGAATCGAGGAATATGTCGATGATGTCCTTCAGCCGGCACTTGAGGTTGTTTATCTCATATGTGCTTTCGCCTGACCTGAACAGTCTGCGTGAGACCGATATTGCCTCAAATCCGTCCATGGATGCCGGGAATATGCCGCCGTCCTTCACGAATTCCAGTGTTACGCTTGCCATTGAAGAAGGAGGCACATCCCTTGTTCCCGAAAATATTACATCGCCCATTGCGCCGGCGCGCAGGGCTCTGGCAGACTGTTCGCCCAGCGCCCACCTGATTGCGTCGATAACATTGCTTTTGCCGCACCCGTTCGGTCCGGCTATACACGTAACCGCACCCGGAAACGTGAGCACCGTCTTTTTTGACAAGGACTTGAATCCTTTGATTTCAACCCTGGACAGACGCACGAAATATCTTCTACCAGAGCATGCCTTTAAGGGCAAATCGAAATATCTGTTAATTATATTACTAGGTTGATTTTCAAATTATTTTCATTTAAATAGCTCCGATACTGTTTAATTGAATTTAATTGAATTGAAACGGAGGAATTATGATTGAGAAACGTGCCAGCAGCAGGATCGATGTGAAATTAAATGCCGTATTCCGCGAAGACAAACAAGAACCCTCCCGCACGCAAATCACAAATATCAGTTCAGGTGGACTGTTCATGAAAACGCCAAAGTATCTGAAGATCGGGACTGATGTCACAGTCGATATAGACGCTGAGAACATCGGCCGGATAATATGGGTATCCGGTCATATAGTCAGGGTCACAAAAACAGGCGTGGCAGTTGAAATTACCGATACGAACAAAACGAATTTTGAGATATTCCTGGAAACTGAAAAGCGCATGGCATCGAAATTCAAGTATGTCCTGAAACCAAAACCGAGAGACAGATTTCGCTTTTTTACGTAAAACCGCTTAACTGTTACCTGTCAGGAAATTGATTGCATTATCGAAAAGGAGCATGCCGTCGGCCCGCTCTTTTATAATGCCGCGGGTCCATTGAGGATGATTAGTGTAGTGGGTGAATGCCTCGGGATGAGGCATAAGTCCGAAAACGCGGCCGGTCGCATCGCATATGCCGGCAATCCCGTTTACGCTCCCGTTGGGATTATGAGGATACTCCATAGTTACATTACCCGATGCATCGGCATAGTAGAGGCAGTCCAGATTGCCAGATGTGATCTCGTTCAGTGTGACTTCATTGTCTGTTATGAATTTGCCTTCCCCGTGGCGGACCGGAAGGTCGAGAGTATCAAGACCTTTTGTGAATATGCACGGACTTTTCTCATTGACCGCCATCTTAACCCATCTGTCTTCGAACCTGGCCGAGTCGTTGAAAGACAGAGACACCCTGCGCTTTCCGAAGGGATTGCCTGGAAGCAGGCCCGTCTTGACCAGTGCCTGGAAGCCGTTGCACACACCAAGGACTATTCCGCCTTTTTCTATCAGAGCCATAATCTCATCGTACATGGTGAGGGATGTCCCTTTGATCAGGGCATGCCTTAATCTGACGCTCTCGACCATTGCGCTTCCGAGGTCGTCTCCATCAAGGAATCCACCCGGTAGGTTCAGAAAATCAAAATCGGGAATGCGCACTCTCGCGCTCAATATATCGCTCAAGTGGGCGATTTCGGCTCTGGCGCCGGCAAGTCTGCAGGCATGAGCCATTTCCATTTCGCAGTTTGTTCCCGATCCTGTTATCACAAGTGCTTTGATTGTTTTTGCCATAGCCTGCTAAAATTTGAGCGGCTCTTTCCATGCCGCTTTGAGTTCGTCTATATCGCTGTTAACGATAATCCCGTTTGAACCTTTGATTATTAGCCTTTTATCCGATGTTACCCGTCCAATCCGCGATATATCATCACCGAAAAGAGCCTCAACGACTTCTGCATTCCCGGGTCTGACCGTTATGATTATCCTGCTTGCCGTCTCGGAATAAAGAATCTGTGTATCATTTAATTTACCTTCAGTCTTGATATCTGAGATGTCCGCTTCTATACCCAGTCCGCCGGCAAATGCTTTTTCCGCAAGCGCGACGGCCAGCCCCCCGTCAGAGCAGTCGTGGGCTGATGCTATCAGGCCTTTTGTCATTGCCTTATGAAGTTTTTTGTATCTGTCGAGAGCGCCTGGCGCATCCACCCTTGGAACTGATGATCCGACAATGCCCAATGAGGCCAGATACTCGCCTGCGCCCAGTTCATTTTTTGTCTTACCGAGCAGATAGACGATGTCATCCGGATTTTTGGCATCCATTGTGACGGCTCTGGTTACATCCTCGATCTTTCCTATGGCCGAAACCAGAAGAGTGGGGGGGATGGATATTTTAAGGTTCTCATTTATATAATCATTCTTCATGCTGTCCTTGCCTGAAACAAGGGGGCAGGAGAAGGCTATTGTGTAGTCATAAAGCGCCCTGTTCGCCCTTACAAGCTGCGCAAGTTTGTAAGCGCCATCTGGGTTTCTGGGACCCTGAACCGGGTCGCACCAGCAGAAATTATCAAGGGCAGCCCAGTGTTCTGGATCGCCGCCGGTGCAGATATAATTTCTGAGTGCTTCATCTAGGGCGTTAGCCGCCATATGATAAGCGTCAATATCCGAATATCTCGGACAGATCCCGTTCGACACCACCACACCCTGAAGAGAGTCGAGCAGGGGCCTTATTACACCGGCATCGGATGGGCCGTCGCAGGCCACTCCGGTAAGGGGCTTAACTACCGAGCCGCCCTGAACTTCGTGGTCGTACTGCCTGACGACGTATTCCTTGGAGCATATATTCAGCCTGCCTAGCATTTCCCTGAGTTTTGCGTCGTGGTCGGATGGTTCGGGTATCTTGTCTTCCTGGATCTCCCGATCATCCCATATTGCCTTCAGGTCGAGTCTGGGAAGTCCGTCATGCATGAAGTCCATCCCGAGAAATGCCACTGTCCTGCCATTGTATGTGCAATGGAAATAGCCCGAATCAGTAAATTCTCCGATTACCGTTGATTCCACGCCCATTTCATCAGAAAGAGCGAGGAACTCCCTGACTTTTTCAGGCGGGACAGCCAGGCTCATACGCTCCTGGGCTTCCGAAAGCAGTATCTCCCATGGATTGAGGCCGGCATATTTGAGCAACGGCTTGTCGAGCTCTATCAGACATCCGCCGGACATGCCCGACATCTCACCTATTGACGATGAAAGTCCGCCCGCCCCGTTGTCGGTAATCGCCCTGTAGAGACCCATATCCCTGGCACGGAGCAGAAAATCGGTCAGCTTCTTCTGCGTGATCGGATCGCCTATCTGTACCGCAGATGTGGGCGAGGCCTCGTGAAGTTCTTCTGACGAAAACGTCGCACCGTGAATGCCGTCTTTCCCAATCCGGCCTCCGGACATGATTATTTTATCGCCCGGCAGGATCTCTTTCTCATGCGATGGCCTTCCGGTTACAGTTTTCGGCATTATGCCGGCCGTACCGCAATATACGAGGGGTTTTCCCAGGTAGCGGTTGTCGAAAACCAGGGAACCGTTCACTGTCGGTATCCCGCTTTTGTTGCCTCCGTGCTCTACGCCCTCGCGGACGCCTTCGAATATGCGCATCGGGTGAAGTATCTTCGGAGGAAGTTCCTTCGAATAAAAAGGCTCTGCAAAACAGAAAACATCAGTATTGAAAATGAGCTTCGCACCCAGTCCGGTTCCGAACGGGTCCCGGTTCACACCGACTATACCTGTAAGCGCTCCGCCGTATGGATCAAGGGCGGAGGGAGAGTTGTGCGTCTCCACCTTGTAAACCAGGTGATAATCATCGGTGAAACGGATTACTCCTGCATTGTCAGTGAATATGCTTATGCAGATATCATCTTTCCATTTTGAGTTTCTGATCTCATCGGTGGAACCTTTTATGTAGGTCTTGAACAGTGATGATATTCTCTCTTCCCTTCCGTTTTCGATATACAGGATGTCGGCATTGAATATCTTGTGTTTGCAGTGCTCGGACCATGTCTGTGCAAGTGCCTCTATTTCCACGTCCGTTATCTTTTCCCCGAGTCCTGAAGCAATCCTTTTCTTAATCACTTCCGGGTCCTTCATGTATGACTGGATCGCCTTCATCTCAGTGAGCGTCAGGGCCCAGGTCCTGTCCTGCGACAGCTTTATCAGTTCATTATCAGGTATATCGAGATCGATCACATCAACTTTCGGGACATGAGAATCGATAACTTTGGGTATATAAGGTGCAATGCCTGATGATTCCGAAGAAGAAAAGACCCGGTAATTTTGAATAAGAGTATTAGCAAGACATTCAGTAGCGATTTTTTCAGCGGACTTGCGGTCAATGTCCGCTTTTATTAAAAATCCTCTGGCATAGAAAACAGATATCTTTTTCCCGCTTATCAGTTCCAGCGCATACGCGGCACTGTGGCCGACATTGTCTGTTACGCCCGGTTTAAATCCTATCTCTATATACCAGTCGAAGTCATATTCGAGAGATCCGTCAAAAGCAGCCTCCTGAATAACGGGATCACAGAAGGCTTCTTTACACCATTCTTCTTTCGCTTCGCCGTCTATATTGTACAGGTCGAGGCATGTGATTTGACTGATGGAAATGTCGGGCAGTGCGTGGCCAATCTGTTTTTTTACCCTCTCACCGCGGGCATCAAAGAGGTGAGGTTTAGGCCCGACCTCAACCCTGTGTGACACGGGTTAGCCTTTCTCAGCTGGGAATACCGTTGCGTGACCCTCAATGGTTTCCTGCAATGATTTGCATTTTACGCACAGGCTAGCAAACGGCATGGCCTTCAAACGGCCGACCGGGATGTCTTCCTCGCAATTTTCGCATATGCCGTATTCACCGTTTTCCAGTTTAAGGAGAGCCTGCTCGATCTGCTTAATCTTCTGTTTTTCCCTTGTATTAAGGAGCAGGTTGAATTCCCTTGACTGTTCAAGATCGGCATCGTCAAAGATGTCACCGATCACCCTCTGTTCAGAGACATCGCTTGATTTTATGCGTTCTTCGAGGTCTTCAAGGAGTTCCTTTTTCATTGTAAGGAGGAGTTCCTTAATCTCCTGGAGATCTTTTGGTTTTAGCATCTCTTCCTCCGAATTTTCAAATGAAGTTCGCAAATAAACATAATGGGACAGGCCTGTCAATATTCTTTTTTTATTTATGACCTGCTCTCTTTATGTCAGTCGACTTCACAGTATAGGTTAGTAATAGTGATGAGATTTAAAGAGTCAAGGGATTAAAAAATCTAGCATTCAACAAGATTATCTTTTTCTGGAATTAATGTTCAATCATAAAAACCTTTCCAGCAGGAAAAGCTTCAATTTTTGCCGAGATGGCTTTTATACACTCTTAAACACAGATTATCCATGCCAGCCTGATATACGAAAAAAACCGGGTCAAGAATGTTAAGCTTTGTGACGATATAAGTTTCATGAATGGTACAGAAAATATTTACCCGCTAGAAATAGAAATAAAAAAGGTCGCCGTTCTCGGGGGAAGCATGGCAATTGTAGCCATCCCCAGCATATACAGGGATAAAGTCGTTTCATGCAGAAGAGACATGGATACGCATGTCTCATACCTGGATTATGAGCTTGTCGCGATGATAGGCGCATCTGCAAATAATGCGTCAGCCGTTTTCATGTCTGTTCCCAAGGGAATAGCTATCTATCCCCTTGACGGCAAAGACCTCCAAAGTCTTGTTTTTCTTGCAATAGACCGGCTCAATCAGGTCGGAAATTCAAAATGGGCAAAAAGCATATGGGAAAGCATCAAGGAAACATCCATAGCCGAGCATAAGGATGACCCTGAGATCAGATTTGTATGTTCGGCCTTTTACCAGTTCTACTCTTTCATAGCAAAAGAGGCTGATGTATCAGGTAAAATCATCAATGAGATGCCTCCCTTCAGCGGGGAATGCATAAAAGAACTTCTACCTGCAGATATAGTCCACAGGATTTCCAGGCAGGAGCCACAGGATAAGAAAGATCTGGATACAGTGCTTGTAAAATGGTCTTATACAGAGAAATTCGAAGCGAAAAAGAAAGCGGGCTCGAAAACACTGAAAAGGTTCAGAAATTTCGAGCAGCTCAATACACTCCCTGCAATCTCACATAAGATAATAGGTATTGCCCGTGATCCGGAGGCCAGTGCCTCGAAAATGGCATCCATAATTGACAGCGATCCCGCAATAACGTCAAAGATTCTGAAGGTGGTCAACTCTGCCTTTTACGGCTTCCACAGAAAGATTGAAAGCGTTGAGCATGCAATCGTGATACTGGGAAACAATGAGGTGATTAACCTTTCCATTTCATTGGCTCTCAATAAATTCATAATGAACATTTCATCTGCAAAAATAAAAAAACTCTGGATACATTGTCTACTGACAGGGCATATATCTCATTGGCTCGGAGCCTTTTTAGGATGCCGGGCGGCGGACCTTACTTACACGATAGGCCTGCTTCACGACATAGGCAAGATTGCACTCATCCAGCAGGAAGGTTATTCCGGGGATATTGAAAAATTTTCCGATATCGACGCTCTTGCCGAGGAAGAAAGACGGTATGGCCTCAGCCATTCAGAATTAGGCGCATATATTGCCGACAGATGGCAGCTTCCAGAAGATATAGTTGACGGTCTCAGGGCCCATCATCTGCCGGCATTTGCTGCAAACAAACCTCTGGCGGTAACCATCCATGTGGCTGATTATGTAGCGCACACAGGGCATCTGGACATCGATATGATCAACCATTTCGCATCTGAATTCCTGAAAAATCCTAATATATCTTTAAGTCTGGACATTATTTCCAGAACGTATGAAGATATGAAGAAAAAAGCAGGGATGATACTTTCTTTATAGACATGAAGCAGGAACTGGAAAACATTCTCAGTGAAAAAATAGTGTCACTTGAGCACGCATACGAACAAAAAATATCCGAACTGTCGCTTCTGAAGGAACTTGGCGAAATACTTAAAATAACAAACGTTTCTACTTGGGAAGCCCTCTTTTCAAAACAGCTGGAGATTGTTAAGCATTATACCGGCATATACAGCATCTCGCTTATGGTACTGGATGAAAACAGAGATGAACTTTACATTATAGGCACATCCGAACTGTTCGGGGCCAAAAAAAGCAGCGCGATAAGGCTGAGAAGGGGAGAGGGAGTCGCCGGAAAAGTCGTCGACAGTGTCCGTACGATTTATCTGACTGATGTCAGTATCGATCCGCTCTTTGCAGACAAGGGCACTGGTCAGACAGGTTCACTGGCCTGTGTTCCCATAATAACCGAAGGCAAATGCATAGGGGTTATAAATTTCCGGGACAGCAATACGGAGGCTTTCACTGTCAACGATATCCGTTTCTTTGAGCTCATAGCAGACCAGATGTCCATTACGGTATCCCTTGTCAAATCCTATAAGGAGGTCATAACCCTTGAGAGAAAGCGAATAAATCTAAGCCGCTATTTCTCGAGGGGGCTGGCCGAGCATCTGGTTGCGAATGAAGGGCTCAACCAGCTTTCAGGTGAAATCAAGCCCGTTACGGTGCTGTTCGCCGATATTACTGAATTCACTCCCATGATTGAAAAATACAATGTCAAGGATGTCGTGCAGATCCTCAACAGGTATTTTGAAAGCGTTGTTCCATGCATATTCGAATACGGGGGTATGCTGGATAAATTCCTTGGTGATGGGTTCATGGCCGTGTTCGGTATACCATATTCAGACCAGCGTGATCCGATTAAGGCCATAGAATGCGCAATCAAGATTCAGCTGAAAGTCAAGGGGCTTAATGAAGCTTTGATCAACGAGGGCTTTAATCCCATAGATGTCGGTGTCGGCATTGCCTCCGGCAACGCGCTCGCAGGAAATATAGGTACGAGTGAGCATATGAACTACACTGTGATAGGGGAACCTGTGAACATGGCGCAGAGGCTGGAATCGATAGCCTCCAATGGAGAAATTATAGTATCGGAATCCACATATGATCTCGTTTGCGATTTTTCCGATAACTGCATAGCTTTTAAGAGTATGCCGAAGGTAAAAATAAAGGGGATAAGCAAAGACGTTTATCCTGCAAAGGTTATGTACAAAAAAGAATAGCACCCGCAGGATACGGCAGGATCTGTCCCTGTTCTTTTAAAGGCTTAATTAAATACTTAAAATGAAGATAATCGAAATATTTTCTTCGCTCCAGGGAGAAGGGCCATTCACAGGCAGGCCATGCACATTTGTAAGGCTGACAGGATGTATCAGGCCATACTGCACCTGGTGCGATACCCGATATGCGCTGTCAGACGGCATGGAAATTCCGGTTAATGAAGTTCTGTCACGGATTAAAGAGCATAAATGCGCCAGTGTTGTAATAACAGGCGGCGAGCCTTTCATGCAGAAAGATGAAGTGGTTCTGCTGCATAAGGCCCTTGTTGTAAACGGCTTCTCTGTTCAATATGAGACCAGCGGAAAAGCGGGCATTCCGGATCTGAAATCGGCCTTTATTGTACTGAGCCCGAAAAGGCCGGGGAGAAAATGGCTTATAGACAAGAAGGATATTAAAAAGGCAGACTGTCTGAAGTTCGTATATGATTCAGCCGAAACAGGGCGGTTAATAAAAAGATTTGTGAGGGATAACGCTATCGATGCATCCCGCGTGTATATAATGCCGCAGGGACAGACAAAAGAAGAACAGATCGCCATGATGCCGGAAGTGTTCGAGTTCTGCATCAGCAACGGGTTCATGATGACGCCCAGGCTTCACATCTTGTGTTACGGCGATAAAAGGGGAATATGAGCATTCAGGTTCTGACAAACGAAGCGGTACTGCTTCTTTCAGGGGGAATGGATTCGGGTGTACTCCTTGCGGTTTTAAGCAGTGAATATGCAAAAATACATGCCGTAGGGTTCGATTACGGATCAAAACATAACGCCCGCGAACTTGCTATGGCAAAGGCCCTAGCGCACAAGTACAATGCATCATTTTCAGCAATTTCACTTCCCTTTGTGAATGAGCTGTTTTCATCCAGCATTCTACTCTCAGGCGTAGATGTCCCAGAAGGCTCATATGATGATACGAACATGCGATCAACCGTTGTGCCTTTCAGAAACGGGATCATGCTATCGGTTGCCATCGGTATGGCGGAAAACCTGGGGATAAAAGATGTGCTTATTGCCGCTCATGCCGGCGATCACCCGGTTTACCCCGACTGCAGGGAATCCTTCGTAGCGGCCATAAGCGAGGCTGCAACCGAAGGGACTTACACCGGTGTCAGGATAGTTGCGCCTTTTGTGTCGATATCCAAAGCAGAAATAGCGGAAATGGGCAGGGGCATTGGTTTTGACTTCAGCCTCACATGGTCATGCTATAAAGGCGGGGATCTGCACTGCGGAAAGTGCGCGACATGCAATGAACGAAAGATGGCCCTGGGTTTCGACAGAGGGCTTGACCCTACAAGGTACGAGGAATGAAAGAAATCATCCTGGGGAAAAAAGTTGAAGGGCTGCGCAAACGCGATGCAGACATTTTATATCCTGTAAAAAGGCCGGAACCCTGTATCATTATGCATGGCTTTGACCTCTGGAGGGCTTATGAGATCTCCTGGCTGAATCCTAAGGGGTGTCCTGTCGCAGGCATAATGGAGCTCATATATCCCAGAAAGAGCGCTAATATTGTAGAGTCGAAATCATTGAAACTGTATCTTAACGGTCTGGCATTCGAGAGGTTTGATTCAAAGGATGCCCTCATAATGACAATAAAAAGCGACCTGCAATCAGTCCTTGTTTCCCCCTGGGTTGAGGTCAGAATTTATGCCGGTGACGAAGCAGAAGCTGTTTTGCCGGTTAGACTTGACGGCATCTGCATAGACGGTCTGGATACCGGGATATCCATTTACAAACCCGATCCGGGGCTTTTGAAGACGACCAATGAAAGGGCCGGCGAAAGGCTTGTAAGCAATGTCCTTCACACAAACTGCCCGATTACGTCCCAGCCGGACTGGGCAACCGTCATCGTCGATTACACAGGGCCGGTAATATCTCATGAATCTCTGTTTGCCTACATCTGTTCATTTCGTGACCATGAGGATTTTGCGGAGGCCTGCTGCGAGAAGATATTCGCAGATATCAGCAATGCGTGTGCGCCTGAAAGGCTTCTCGTCCAGTGTCTCTATACCAGACGCGGAGGCATAGACATCAATCCTTTGAGGGTTTCATATGATACAGGGCCGGAAGATGTCTCGCTCATAAGGCATATACGTCAATAGCGGCTATTCAAGCAGCATTTTCACGACAACTCCCAGCATTATCATTACCAGGATGGCGTTGATATAAACCGGCTTAAGCCTCTGGGAGGCCTTGGCCCCGAAGAAGGCCCCGGCAATCCCCGCAGGGGCAGCAAGTAGAAGTATATCCCAGGCGACAAAACCCTTGCTGGCGTATACCGCTGTGGCGATGGTCGAGTTGACCGCAATAAAAAGCGCCGATGTTGTAAGAGACCTCCTGAGATCGAGGTTGAATGCCTGAATGAGGACCGGCATAAGGAGTATTCCGCCGCCAATCCCGAACATGGATGAAAAGCCTCCTATCAGAAACCCCAGAATTACAATATATACAGTCCTGGGTTTGAGGGTGAACTTGAGGGCACGCATGAGAGCAGGCAGAAAAACAATAGCGGCAAAGAGTTTAGTCAATATACCTGCGGAAATCATCAGAGAAATGTGCGGGCCTGCAACAGCTCCAGCAAGACTTCCTGAAAGGAACAATGCCATTATGTCGACATAAGGGGCCCCTTTTCGCATATGGGTTATAAAAGAGCTTAGACCGGCGGCAACGGCAAAGCCGCTTGATGTTGCGATTGCCTTATGGATGTCAATGTTGCCGTATACGGTCATGATCAGGGGAACGAATATGAAACCCCCGCCTATACCGACAAGACCGGCCAGAAAACCGGAAAAAAGCCCCACTAATACTGCTGCCGTCATATCGGTAATATATCAGCAAGAAAGGGCTTCCGCACGTATTCTTTTAATGGTTTTTCAAACTGATAAAAATTTGCTATATACTACTTATGAGAGTTAATGACTGGATGATAAAGAACGTTGTTACGACAGGATCCGATTCGAGCGTGCTCCAGGCCCTGTCCCTTATGAAGAAAAAGGGTGTAAGGCACCTTCCGGTTGTCGATGCAGGAAAATTTGTCGGTCTTATCACATCGACTGATGCGAAACAGGCGATACTTACCGGAATGCTTGAGACATTGCGCGTCGGAGATATTATGATGAAAAACCCGGTCACAGTTACCCGTGAAACGACTCTCGAAGAAGCATCACGAATTATTTACGAACAGAAGGTAAGCTCGCTCCCTGTCGTAGAGAAAGGCAAGGTTTTAGGGATTCTTACGATAATTGACATTCTCAAGGCCTTCATCGATCTTATGGGTGTTCTTAAGAGCGGCTCCAGAATAGATGTTATTCTCAAACAGGTAAACGGATCTTTTGACGAGGTTGTCTCTATAATCGAGGCGAAGGGCGGCTATATAATAAGTGTCGGCATGTCCTTGAATGAAGAAGACACGATCCATCATTTCAGGGTCTCGGGCGGCAATATAAAAGACATTGCCGAAGAGCTGCATCTGCTCGGTTACCGCGGGGTCAAGGTAACGGGGTAAGCGATCTTTCGGCATGTGTAATTGACACACCGGATACTTCAAGCAGTTTTTTCCTGTTCTTTATTCCCTGTATTATCTGAATTGACGACCTTGAAACATCAAGCCTCTTTGCAACAAAGCTTATAAGGGAATCATTGGCCCTGCCGTCGACAGGGGGAGAGCAGAGTTTGATATTGAGGGAATCTTCTTTAATCCCGGTTACGGAATTTTTTGAGGAGCCCGGTTGAACCCTGACCGAAATCAGGATGTTTTCGCCTCTTGCCTTAAGCCATTCAGCCATATGGTTGTTTTATAGTCCTATTCCCATTCTCATGCGGGTTCCCAAGGCAATAAGGTATCCTGCCAGTGCATAATCAAGGAAATATATAGCCGCAATAATAGCAATTGGAGAAAAATCTATACCGCCGGCCCTGAGAAAAGGGAGCTTCCTTCTGACAAAGTAAAATAAGGGCTCAGTCGCCGAGCGCAGGAACCTGACGATTGGATTATAGGGATCAGGATTTACCCATGATAGCAGAGCGCCGATTATAACTACCCACATATAGACACTGAGAAGAATATGCAGCGTATAGCCGAGACCTGTAAGAATATACCCGAGCAGCATGTGTTCCTCCGTTTTTCCGTCTTAAAATTATTTGAGATTATTGCCTTTTTTAAAGGCGCAATTCAAGTGATTTAAATGGTTAGATTGAATATGCCGGCAGACCAAAGCCAGGAATAAAACCGCTCTATGCTAAGCGCACATACCTTCCCACAGGGAGGGATCGGTTGTTTCACTGATCAGAACTGCGGTTTCTCCTTTTTGTGAATTTACCCGTACCACAGTGCCGGTTACAGTCAATTGAGATTCTGCAAACTGGGCTGATATTGATAGACCTACAAGATCGTTCACCCTTGTTGGTTTTATAAGCCTGAATATACTTACCGATTCAAGACAGATGCCTGATACACTTATATCTTTGGTATAGCCTCTACCGAACAGATTCGAACCGATCTTCACGAGCGCAAGATGTCTTGCCTGCTTTCTTTGATGCTTCCTTTTTCCCATGCTGTTCGCCTCAGTTAATTCCATGCGCCCCCCGCTGTTTATTATGCCTTATGACACACTTTGATATATTCATATTATAGCTGAAATCAGTATCAAAACAAGAGCGGAGTTCGAATAAGATATTAAAAGCAAGCCCATTGCCTCAGTTCTTCTTATCAATGGTCTTGCGCCGCTGATGCTTTTGGAATAGCCTTTTTCAAAACATATCAGGGGCATTGTTTATGCAAATCGTCAGGCTGAAAAAGGGGTGCGAAAAAAGACTTGCAAGAGGCCATAAGTGGGTGTTCAGCAACGAGATAGCCCAGCCTCTGAAAACCTTATCTCCAGGCTGGACCGGGATTTATTCATATAAAGAAGCCTTTCTCGGGACAGGATACATAAATCCCCATTCCCTTATTGCAGTCAGGATATTTTCAGGAAAAGAGGAAACCCCGGACAGAGAATTCTTTTCAAAGCGTATAGCTGAAGCTTCACAAAGAAAAAAAAAGCTGTATCCCGGCAGCAACACCTGCAGGATTATATACGGCGAATCGGACTGCCTTCCCGGCCTTATCATCGACAGGTACGGTGAGGTTTATGTCTGTCAGGCAAATACCCGGTGCATGTCCGAGCATCAGGATACAATAAAGGATTGCATCATTGAACTGTTCAACCCGGCAGCTGTCGTATTCAGAAACGATTCAAGGGCGCGTCTTCTTGAAGGGCTGCCTCAGGAAAAGCACATTGCTTACGGGAATCTTCCGGAAAGAGTATCCGTAAATATGAACGGCCTTGATTTTGATGTCGATGTCCTAAACGGCCAGAAAACCGGCCTTTTCCTTGACCAGAGGGACAACCGGGAGGCGTTGCGCAAATATGTCAGAGGCGGATCGGTCCTTGATTTTTTCTGTTATGACGGTGCCTGGGCGCTTGTCGTAAAATCGGCAGGGGCATCCAGTGTAACCGGTATCGACAGTTCATCCTTGGCTCTTGAGCGCGCAAAAAAAAATGCATCCGTCAATAGTCTCGAATGTGAATTTGTCGAGGCCGAAGCCCTTGATGTGCTGAAATCATTAAGCCGCAATTCTCAGGACATGATAATCCTGGATCCGCCTGCATTTGCAAAATCAAAAAAAGACCTGCCTGATGCAATGAGGGGATATATCGACATAAACCGCCGCGCCCTGCTTGCCCTGAAGCCGGGCGGAATACTCGTCAGCTGCTCCTGCTCGTATAACATGAGCGCCGGAGATTTTCATGATGTCATACTTAAAGCTTCCTTATCAGCCGGAAAGGAATTGAGGCTTCTAGAATCAAGGGGGCAGGCCCTCGACCATCCGGTACTGCTTGCAATGCCTGAAACCGCATATCTCAAATGTCTGATACTTCAGGCGGTATGATGCACAAAAGAGAAATATGTTGATTTTGACACCATGACCGGATAATCAGCGCCAATGAACGTTAATATAATATCCTTCGTGGCAAGAAGTTCAGGATCTGGCAAGACCCATATCATAGAACTCCTGATAACAGAGCTTACAGGACGAGGCCTTAAGGTGGCGGCGGTTAAACACACAAGCCACGTGCCGGAATTCGACATAAAGGGAAAGGACACATACAAATACCGGAAGAGCGGGGCATCAAGAATCATGATATTTTCACCTCACGGGATGATGATGTATGACGATTCGGAACAAACCTCTCAGGAAATTGCGGAAATGGCGGGAAAGGGTATGGATATAGTGCTTCTGGAAGGCTACAAAAGCGGGCCTTTTCCGAAAATAGAAGTCTACAACCCCTCTGTTTATGAGCTGCCGCTTTGCAGGGAATTCGAGGGCGGCTTTATCGGACTTGTGAGCGATGCAGATCCGGGCGTAGATATCCCCAGGTTCGGATTCAACGAAGTGGCAAAGCTTGCAGACTTTATCCTTTCATACCCTCCGATGATCATTAAAGATGCTGGCAACGCCTGCTGAGATGTGTTAGAGGCAACCCATGTTTATTGTCAGAATCAAGGAGAATAAGGAGCAGCCGATACTTGCAGGCCATCCATGGATTTTTGCAGGTGCGGTTGACAAGGTCGATTCACATTCGGATAAATATGTATGCCGGGTCCTGGATTCAACAGGCCGTTTCGTATGTCAGGGGTTTTACAACCCCTATTCCCAGATTGCAGTCAGGGTCATTACTCTCGGAAGGGATAATATCGATAAAGAGATGTTTGAAGGAAGGATTGATAAGGCCATCACATTCCGCAAACAGACAATTACCGGGGCAACAACCTGCTACAGGATTATAAACTCTGAAGGTGACAGGCTGCCCGGACTTGTTGCAGACAGGTACGGCGATGTCATTGTCCTTCAGTTCTTATGCATGGCCATGGAGAAATTCAGGGACGACATTATTGACATATTCAAATCACGGTTTCCCGGCCATACGATTCACGAGAGATCGGACGCCAAATCCAGAAAGGCTGAGGGCCTGGATATGCAATCCGGCCCCATTTCCGGGACACTACCTGAAGGAGACCTTGAAGTTCTTGAGGAAGGCAGCAGATTTTTCATTGATGTAAAGACAGGCGACAGAACCGGATTCTATCTTGAATACAGGCCCATCAGATCGCTTCTCAGGTCAATTTCAAAAGACAAATCCGTGCTGGATCTTTTTTCATATACAGGCGGTTTCTCGCTTTCAGCAAGTCTTTCAGGGGCGTCTACAGTCACTTCCGTTGATAATTCCATATCGGCCCAGTCCATTCTGAAAAGAAACATGGAGGCAAACTCCATAAGTTCATTTGTATGGCATCATCAGAGGGAAGATGTCTCGGCATTCCTTTCACGGGAATCTTCTCAGTACGATATCGTTATCTCTGACCCGCCGCCGTTTTCCAGGCCCGAAGACTACAACAATATCTTTTCCCAGGCCATGAGAAGGGTGAAACCGGGAGGCGTGATGTTAGCCCTTACATCATACAGCCCCAGGTTCGGGATATACGAACTCATGAAAGCCATATCAAGGGCCGCGGGTTCATGTGGTCTGACTGCAAGGATTACCGGTAAATTAAGCCAGGGACCCGATTATCCGTACCTGCCGTCTCATCCCGAGGGAGAGCATGTGCACGGACTGATCGTCAATATCGAATAAGGTTGTTACCCGAGTTTCGCATCCAGCAGCCGGCCGCCTAATATGTGCACATGCAGATGGGGTACAATCTGCGTACCGTCAGGACCCGAATTTATGACAAGGCGATAGCCGCTTTCGGCAATGCCTTTTATCTTCACGATTTCCCGGGCGGCTTTGAAGATGGCAAACCACAGGTCTTTTTCGATCTCTGAATTGAGATTTTCTATATGGGTTTTAGGCACAATAAGCGTGTGGACCTTGGCCATCGGCTCAATATCTTCGAATGCAAGCACCAACTCATCTTCATAAACCTTTGTGCACGGAATCTCGCCTTTAATTATCCTGCAGAAGATACAGCTCATAGTCCTTACCTCCTGAATATATAATCTTTTTTTAAACCTTCTGGTGCATTACTCCCCGTCCCAGCCGGCGAGCCTTGCGAAGAGCCACCATGCTGCATAGGCTTTGAGGTTTGCGTTTAAAGGCTGGGAATGGGCTGATTCGCAATCATACCAGTCGATGCCTTTGATGTGTGAGTTTTGCCAGTCGATGGCCCAGTTGGCCGTGTCATCCCAAGGATTTCCGTTGTTGTTTGCGTCATAGTAGCAGGTGTCGAGGACAAGTTTATTGAGATAACCGACCCCGTCAGGATCGTAAGACTCGATATCTGCAAAATCATAGAGTATCTTGTCATTGTCGCGGCAGTAGGTTCTGATCTGCTCGTTGCGGATATTCAGATTGCCGTTCAGACCTGTTCCATCAACATGGCCGGTCATATAGACGAACTTGACACCGGGAAATTCCTGCTCAAGCTGGTTCATCGAGTTCAGGTAATCATTGATGGTGCTCTCGCTCGCGCCTGAGACCTGACCGCACCATGACCACATGATGACATTTATCTCTGGTTTGGCATTAAGGTAATTACGTGTATTCTGAACCCAGTCGGGGTCTCCAAGATCATCAGCCCGGGCAGTGCCTGTGCTGTAGGCATAAGCGGCGAGATCAAAATCTCTGAAATCAAGGACGCCGCTGGAGCCTCCCTTACTGAACGCATAAAGAGAACCCTTCCATGAAGCGAGCCCGGTCATCCCATCAGTTATCTGACTGCCATGTGAGGTATGCTGATAGCCGATGTGAAGTTCTGATTTGGCCTGACTGATCCACTCCGAAGGGATCAACGCCAGCTTCGCACAGGTGTGGTCGATGATGAAAGAACCGGATGAAATATTTTCCGTAAGGGTAATCTCCGCTTCAGGAGAATATTTTGAAAGCTGTTCTTTATAGTATGACCGGACCCGATAGGTGTATTTGATTCCGGTCTCTAGCTCCGTATCCATATACGACCACTCGACAATAAACTTCATGGGCAGGGTGGCGATTACCTCGAAATTTCCGCCTTCTGTCTTTCTTTCAATTGAAAAACCTCCTGCGACAGGCAGCTTGGCCTTCCATGAGACAGCAACAGAACTGATGGTTTTCTGTTTCAGGGAAACGCTGTCAGGCGGGAGAGCTATACATCCGGTAACTGATATGGCGATGATGATGAATGCAACAAACAGATGCGTTCTTCTATCCATAAAATTTCTCCTCTTCGTGGTGCATTAAATTTTAATGCCCGGAAACAATAAACAGTTAAATAATATAATACCATATGGAGCATGAAGGTTCAATAGACAATAAAAGTAAAAAAGCCTTTTATAACAATATGTTGAATGATGGTTGATTTATTCTGCAAGTATAATATAGAAAAGCCTCACAGATAAACGGAGGTTTTTACCATGAAAAGGCTTTTTTATCCCGAAAGCATCGCAGTAATCGGCGCTTCGCCTAAAATAGGTGGTGGAAAAATTCCATATTATCAGATTCTCAAGGGACTCGGATTCAAGGGAACTCTGTATCCGGTTAATCCCAGCCATAAAGATATTGACGGGGCAAAGGTTTACGCGAGCATTGATGAGCTTCCTGACGGGGTTGACTATGCAACCGCTTCGGTTCCTGCCGCCGCAGCACTGGATACCGTAAAGGCTGCAGCCCGTAAGGGTATAGGATACCTGCACTTCTTTACATCAGGCTTCAGTGAAATAGGAGATAGCGACCTTGAGGAGGAACTGCTCAAGGCAAAAGGGCAGACCAGAATAATAGGCCCCAACTGCATAGGCGTTCACTGTACCGAATCAAGGGTTTTCTTCGACCCGTTCTTCCGCCAGACAGGCGTTGGCAAGGCGGCATTCCTGGGGCAATCCGGCGCCGTTACAAGCAATTTCGTGCGTATGGCGCAGTCAAGGCATATCCCCATAAACAAGGTCGTGTCCTATGGAAACCAGATCGACATGAAGGTCGAGGAACTGCTCGACTATCTTGCCGATGACGAGACCGTAACCGCAATCGGTGCATATATAGAGGATGTAAAGGACGGCAATCTCTTTTTTAACGCACTCAAAAAGGCGACCTCAAGAAAGCCCGTGGTCATACTCAAAGGCGGAAAGACCGATGAAGGGGCCAAGGCTGCAGCAAGCCATACGGGTGCAATGGCAGGCAGCCACAAGATATGGTCTGCGGTCATGAAACAGCTCAGATGCATCGATGTCGAGACATTCGAGCAGATGATGGATGTCCTGATGCTTGCAACATCCTACAGGATGCCAACAGGACACAGGGTCGGATTTCTCGGCGCGGGCGGCGGAACCTCGGTCCTGTTCACAGACCTTGCATATAGCCACGGGCTTACGCTTCCCGAGCTTGAAAGGAAAACGCAGGACGGAATATCCAAAATGATAAAGAACGTGAACACCTGCACGCTCAACCCCGTTGATCTGGGCACTCACGGGTTTGATTTCAATGTCATGACCCATACGATGAAAGAGATGGACAGCGACCCCAATATAGACGTTATCATCCCTTATTTCAGTATCGACTTCATAAGCACGTTCCAGCCGGAACAGATAGAAAGCGGCCCGCATATAATAGCGGCAGCGGCAAGGGAGATGACTAAGCCGGTCATCCCGATATTTTCCAAATTCACGGAAGACAGCATTCAGATAGAAGAGGCAAGGATAAGGATATGTGGCATATTCAAGGATGCCGGCCTTGCCGTATTCAACAACATTCAGGACTGCATATTCTCCTTAAGGGAGCTGCTTAACTGGAGTGAGAAGGGTTAAGAAACAAGGCACATAGGCACAAAGTTACAATCGCAAGGCAGGGTAAACCCCAGGCACAAAGTTTTAGAATATGAAAAATAAAATCATGAAAACATATAGAGATTTGATTGTCTGGCAAAAGACTATGCAGCTTGTGACTGAAACCTATAAGCTTACAGCAGGTTTTCCAAAAGAAGAGATCTATGCTTTGACATCTCAGATAAGGCGTTGTGCTGTATCAATTCCCAGCAATATCGCAGAAGGGGTTCAATGGAAGAGCCTCCTCTCTGATTATCCTGAACTTACGATAAAAGACATTCGAGCCGCAGTTCTTTATGCAACAGCAACAATAGAACGAAAAAATCAGCGGGAGGTGTAGCCGATCCGCTGTATTGACTTTGTTACGCAATGATTTCATTCAATCCTTCGATTACATGGGTCATCTCTTCCAGGGATGCTTTGCCAATGACTTTTCCAATCCTATCTACGGACAGTGTCCTGATTTGGCTGATTTTTACCCATGATTTTTTGGGTAATTTGGAAGATTTTAATTCAAGGGTTAACGGAAAACCTGCTCTTTGCTGTTGGCTTGTGATAGCCACAGCGATGACTGTGCCTGACCTTTCATTGAATATATCATGGCTCAAAATAATCACAGGGCGCAACCCTGCTTGTTCGTTACCTCGAACAGGATTCAAATCCGCCCAACGAATCTCGCCTCTTAATATACCGGCCATTGACTTGCATCCTCGGATAATCCCTCTTCCGCCATAGCTTTTTCAAATGTCGGATCGAGTTTTTTGCATTCCAGAGATAATCGAGAGCGTTTCATACGGGATAGTTTTTCTTTTACGGCATTTTGAATTGCCTGGCTGCGATTTTGAAAAAAATGATTATCAACCAGACTGTCTAATTCGAAGATAAATTCTTCATCTAATGTAATCGCGATCTTTGCTTTACCCATAATTAATCTCCTTTTTCTGGTATTACATTATATCATACTCCAGAGAAGGCAATCAATTTCTATTTTTCAGCGTAACATACTGACATTAGAATAGCTCATGGCTGGCTTTCATCGGATATACCTGGATCAGATGTTCAGTTTGCATGTTGCAAAAGAGCTTACCAAAGCGGGCCATGATGTAGTGCGGGCGTCAGAATACGGTCAGGAAAGAGCGGATGATAAAGAAATCCTGCAACATCTTGGCACAGAGTTTTAGAGGCCAGGCAGCTTAAATCCCAGGCACAAAGGCACAGAGTTAAAACCGCAAGGTGGCTTGAAATGTCAGGCACAGAGTTTGAGAATCAGATAAAGAAGAAGAAGGAAAACTGTCAGATCAAGTCGGAGCTTTTGCTTGTAAACCTCTGTGCCTAGGATTTACCCATACCTGTGATTTCACTTTGTGCCTATGTGCCTGGGGTTAACCCTTTCTTGTGATTCTAAACTTTGTGCCTTTCTTTTTTTAAAGCCAGCAGACAATGGTTGCCCTTGTTTCAGTGTTTAGTGTATGTTTCTTTTGTGAAAAGAACATTGAATGTACTGAATGAACTTGAGAAAGAAGGTTATTACGAACGCTATGCCATTGGCGGCGCAATGGGGGCAACATTTTATATCGAGCCGCAGCTTACTGATGATCTTGATATTTTTGTAATTCTGCCGCAAACAACAGGCGGTCTTATTACGCTCAGCCCGCTGTATGAAGCACTTCGATCAAAAGGTTATAAAGAAGAAGATGAATTTGTAATTATCGAAGGTGTGCCTGTACAATTTCTGCCTGCATATAAACCGCTTGTGGAAGAGGCGCTGAAAGAAGCGAAAGAGGTATTCTACGAGGATTTGAAAACAAGGATTTTTCGTGTTGAGCATTTAATTGCCATATGCCTGGATACCAACAGGCATAAGGACCGCGAGCGTGTCCGGATTTTTATGGAGCAGGCCGAGATTGACAAAGATTATCTCGAAAAAATAATTTCCCGTTACGAGATGGATCAATTATGGAATCAATGGAAAAAGCAGCTCCTTTAGTTGAACGAATCTTTGCTGCAAAAGAAAAGCGTCGGCATAAGCTGGCCAGGCTTTCTTATCCGGACAAAGTCCAAACTATAGTTCGACTTCAAAAAGCAGTTTATCCAATACTGCTTTCAAGAGGCAAAAAGATTCATGTCTGGGACATCAAGGAATAGGGGTCAGGCACAAAGTTAAATCACAGGGAAGGGTAAACCCAAGGCACAAAGTTTTAAAAGCTAGGCACAGAGGCACAGAGTTACAATCGCAAGACGGCTTGAAATGTCAGGCACAGAGTTTTAGAATCAGGTACAAGGAAAGAGGGCTGTCAGATCAAGTCGGTGCTCTTGCTCGTAACCCACTGTGCCTCGGTTTTACCCTCACCTGTGACTTAAAAACTTTGTGCCTTGATAAAATTTTCATCGGAAAAAATAATATATTAAAAAATTTAACATTTGTGATAATTTGTAGTCAGATTTATATTCCAAGACCCTGGAGATTAAGATGACAAAAATACAAGTACTGGAAAATGAGGTCGAAAAGCTTCCCCCCAAAGAATACTCACGGTTTAGAAAGTGGTTTTTAGAAAGAGACTGGGAGAAATGGGATGCTCAAATACTTGATGATACGACATCCGGTAAACTTACTTACCTTATTGATGAAGCACTTGAATCCGTGAATAAAAAAACATTAACCCCCCTTTAAAATGCATATAGCCACTGAAAGATTTTGGCGCTGCTATTATAAACTTCCCAAAGACATTCAAAAATCAGCAGATAAATGTTTTAAACTCCTTAAAGAAAATCCTGGTCATCCTTCTCTTCATTTCAAGAAAATAGGTGATTTTTGGTCTGTGAGAATAGACCTTTCTTTCCGCGCTTTAGCGGTTGAAAATTCAAATGACATCATCTGGGTATGGATTGGTACCCACGATGACTATGAGCAAATGTTGAAAAAAAGATAATTTTCAGTGAAAGATGAGGCACAGGGTTTTAAAGGCAAGGCACAGAGTTTTAGAGGCCAGGCAGCTTAAATCCCAGGCACAGAGGCACAGAGTTGAAACCGCAAGGCGGCTTGACATGTCAGGCACAAAGGGTGGAGGACTGTCAGATCAAGTCCGAGCTTTTGCTTGTAAACCTCTGTGTCTCGGTTTTACCCTCACCTGTGATTTCACTATGTGCCTATGTGCCTCGGGTTAACCCTATCTTGCGATTCTAAACTTTGTGCCTAAGATTTACCCTCACCTGTGATTTAAAAACTCTGTGCCTTGTTTTATAGAGCTTCACCCTTCCATCAATATTTTAAGTAGAGTTGCTGGCGCATTATCGGCGGCATTCAATAAAACAAGCGCAGGCCCATGAGGCTTTCGGTCGCCCCTCTCCCAATGTCTGAGCGTACCCAGGCTGATGCCGAACGTTAAAGCAAACTGCATCTGCGTTAGCCCTGTTTTTTTACGTACCGTTTTAACATCGACATCTCTTGGCCTGAATTCTCGAATTCCAGTTTTTTCACCCTTGCCGTGAAGGATTGCTTCTTCAAGTCCTCGTTTGATGCTTTCGAAAACATCTCCCATAACTATACTCCTTATTTCTTTCTGATCCAAATGCCGACGAGAATGTCGACTAACTTTGAAAGCTCATTTTTCTCTTTTGCTGTTATATTGGCCTTCTTACCTTTTCCTTAAATGGTCAGCAGATAAAGAGGCATTCTCTCATTATAGTAATAGTAAATGGCTCGGACTCCTGAACTCTTACCCATTCCCTGCCTTGCCCACCTTAACTTCCTTATGCCGCCTGTTCCTTCAATAATGACGCCTGATAACGGGTTCTCAGCCAGGAAAGAAACAAGCCTTTGTCTTTCTTCGTCATTAAGAAGTTTTCCTGCTTCCTTTATAAATTCCGAGGTCTCGGCAACAGTAATCATTTGCTTATCTGGTAATCCATTGGCTTACATATGTCAATGGTGTGGTTTAGAGGCTAGGCAGCTTAAAATCTTAGGCACAGAGGCACAGAGTTAAAACCGCAAGGCAGCTTGAAATGTCAGGCACAAAGGGTGGAGGACTGTCAGATCAAGTCCGAGCTTTTCCACGTGCCAGTCTTTTGCTTCAAAACTATGTGCCTATGTGCCTAGCGTTCACCCTTCCTTGCGATTCTAAACTTTGTGCCTTGTCTCTAAAAACTCTGTGCCTAAGGTTTACCCCACCTTGCGATTTTAACTTTTCTTAACCCCTCATTCACATTCTTGAATAAATTTTAAATTATTGCTAAAGTTTTCTCTTGCGCAACCGATACTGTATATTGTAAAGTTATCTATGTAGCAGAAGAGTGCTGCAAAAAATAATACATACCTTAAGGAGGAAGTCTTCATGAAGAACAGAAAAGGTTTCACATTGATCGAGTTGATGATCGTTGTCGCGATCATCGGTATCCTGGCGGCCATAGCAATCCCTGCGTATAGCAATTATACAAAAAAAGCGAAAGTGTCCGAAGTAACAAACGCAATGGGTGCTGTCGGTTCTGCATTGATTGAATACTATTCCGACAAGGGAGTATGGCCTGCCAACATGGCTAATGTCACTGCAATTGCGAATTCAATGGGTGTAACAATTCCAGAAACGTATGTAAGCGGTGCAGCCACATCAAGCGGAAAGATTACTGTCACTTTTAATAGTGAAATTGGTACAGACTTTAATAATGACACTCTTAACCTTAGAGTTGCACCGAATACAAAAGGTGCTTGGTGCGCAACAGCCTGTACAGTTGCTCAAGCTTTCGTACCTAAAAACTAGCCTTTCGTGCTAGAGGGGTCCCTGCTAATCCATTAAAATGATCTTGCAGGGTTTACAAATTATCAAAAGGGGGAGGGATGTTAAAACTCTCCCTTTTTTATTATTACATAATGACCGATCTGATAATCCCCTCACGATCTTTACTAGGAGGGCTCTTCAAAAGAGCGGATATAACACAGGACTGGCTGAAGAGAGAGACCACAGAGAAAGCTTACAGCAGAAGTTTATTTCAGGAATACTACAGACTGTTAATTGACATCCTCCTTTTTCTTTCCAAAAACTCAAATTAAATCGGTTTGGCCACTGTCTTCATTTTAAATGTATGCTTGTATAAATGAACCATTTCCAGCAGGCTCCTTATGGCAAGGTCATTCCGACCCTGTTTGTTTTATCATACCGTTAAAAGTGCATTCTTTTCAGCATGCTTGTGCCGATTTCAGGGTTTTGCTTCGTGATTGAGGGTGATAAGATACTGTTCGCCAAATTCCATGCCAGGAACGTCCTAATCGAGAATAAGAGCAGTATTCGACGCATCCGTTTCAGCCGATTAATTTGAAATCATTTATTGATGAGATTAATCCTAGTATGGGGGGGGGGATTTTATTAAAGAATTCTTTTATATTAACCGATACATAAAAGTACGAGCAAATCGAGACTAAAACAGTTCCAAAAAAATATTATAACTTATGGAGGAAGTCATTATGAGTAACAAAAAGGGTTTCACACTGATTGAGTTGATGATCGTTGTTGCGATCATCGGTATCCTGGCGGCCATAGCAATTCCTGCGTATAGCAATTATACAAAAAAAGCGAAAGTGTCCGAAGTAACAAACGCAATGGGTGCTGTCGGTTCTGCATTGATTGAATACTATTCCGACAAGGGAGTATGGCCTGCCAACATGGCTAATGTCACTGCAATTGCGAATTCAATGGGTGTAACAATTCCAGAAACGTATGTAAGCGGTGCAGCCACATCAAGCGGAAAGATTACTGTCACTTTTAATAGTGAAATTGGTACAGACTTTAATAATGACACTCTTAACCTTAGAGTTGCACCGAATACAAAAGGTGCTTGGTGCGCAACAGCCTGTACAGTTGCTCCAGCTTTCGTACCTAAAAACTAGTCTTACATGCTTGAGCGGTCCCTGCAAATTCATTAAAATGATCTTGCAGGGCTTACAAATTCTCAAAAGGGGGAGGGATTTTAAAAATCCTTCCCTCGTTATTTTAAAAAAACTTTATTTTTATACTAGATTTTTCAATAATGCTTGTAATGAACATCATTCTTAAAATAAAGAATTTAGCATGAACAAAAAATATTTAATTTATATACTGCTTCTTGGATTCGTTTTATCTTTAATATATTTTAATATTTTTGAAAACTCTCCAACTGATTGGGATGACCCATCGATTTTTTCTGGTAAATATGATCAAGGCATAACAACTGATAACTTGAAACGTGTACTGACATATAATAAGAATAATTCTTTCCAGCCTATCCGGGATATATCCTATATGATTGATTTCTCGCTTTGGAAAAAGAATGTTGTCTTTGGCCTGCATCTGCAAAACTTAATCTGGTATTTTATCATGGTGCTGGCCTTATGGCTGTTCCTGCTTGAGCTTTTCAAGGCGTTTGGAATAGATGATAAAAAAGGGTTTATCTGGGCTTCAGCATCTGCACTTATTTTTGCTGTCCATCCCGTTCATTCAGAGGCCGTTGCATGGCTGATGGCAAGAAAAGAACCTCTGATGGGAACATTTTCCTTCCTTTGCCTGTGGACATTTTTAAAAGCAAGGAAGGGTGATAAGTTATATTTTTATTCAATTCTGAGCCTCATATTCCTTGTGCTTGCAATTTTATCAAAACCAATTGCTGTCATGCTGCCTGCTGTTTTAATAATGCTTGACCTCTTTCTTCAGAATTACAAACCGCAGGCAGGATTCTGGAAAAAAAGAATTATCCCCTGCACAGCAATTTTATTAGTCGCCGTTGTTTCAATTACCGGATTACTAGTTTTGGTTTTTTCTGCTGGTGTGATCAAATTATGGCATGGTGGAACATTCTTTACAAACCTGTTCGCAGTCTCACAGATATTAATCTCATATATTTTCCTTATAGGTCTGACTTTCAATTATTGTGCTGACTATCCGATAAAGCTTTATGTCAGCATATCTGACTGGCAGGCATGGGCTTATATTTTAATGAACCTGATCATAATTGGAGTTTGCGTTTTTGCCTTCTTTAAAAAGAGATATCTCATTACTTTTTTTATCGCATGGTTTTATATTTTTCTCATCCCTGTTTCCCATATCTTCCCGATTTACCAGAAACTGGCAGATAGATATGCGCTTATGTCGTCTTTGAGCTGGTGTGTAATGCTCGGCTTTATTTTAACATGGCCTTGGGATGCAAAAAACAGGTTTTCATGGTTATCAAGAGACTTTCTTAAGCTGGCAGCGTATGTATTATTTGCAATCATTCTATTATCATATTCTGCAATAACGATAAGGCAGAATTCGATATGGAAAAACTCCATAACGCTCTGGTCACATACATTGGATACTTATCCTAATTCAAACCCGGCAAACACAAACCTTTCATCTATCTGTATACAGTTAGGCCAATTTGAACAGGCTAAGAAACTTGCGTTAAATGCAATTCGTGAAGAACCTTATGATTACAATTCAATAAATAATCTTTCTATAGCGCAAATGTTTTCAGGTGAATATGACCAGGCAATAAACAATTTTAAAGTCGTATTAGCTTTAAAGCCTGATCTTTACATTTCGAAACTAGGGTTGGCAGAGGCATATTGGAAAAAGGGAATGAAAGATGACTCAGTAAAAATATATCTTGAAATGCAAAAAGCTGGCATTAGTTTTGTGAATGAACCAACAGCGGCAGATATTTACTGCAGGCTGGCTTATAGCGAATGGAAGTCAGGACAAAGGGAAAAAGCGATGAAACTCCTTGATATGTCAGAGAAGGCAATCAAAGAATATTCGTTAAATCTTTTTGACATAGGCAACCTCTATCTTGAAATGGAGGAAAAAGATAAGGCAATTGCCTTATACAAAAAACTGATGCCGCAAATTAAAAACAAAAAAGACCGGGAAACCTTACATAAGTGGATTCTGGCACTCATGGATCCTGGCTGTACTCGTGAGGCATGGGAACGGCTTCAAGCAGAAGATAAAGTAAATAAAGGGCGACAATAGCATATACGCCCTATCCATATCAACCCTACTTATCTTGTACACCCTTGTGCTGCCTGCATATAGGCCTGGTCATCGGCATCGAGTTTGCCGTCCCTGTCTAGGTCGGCGCCGCCGCATCCGTCAGGGCACGTTGCGCCGGGGCCGCCATATGTATCCCATTTTGAATTGAAGATGGCGGTATCTGTTGCATCCACCTTCATGCTGCCATCGAAATCGGCAGGTGCGCAGCCCAGGCGCGCCCACTCGCAATTAAGCGTCTGCGGTGACCAGACGGCCAGTGCCGATTCAAGCCAGTAATGCAGCCCGCCATAATATCTATGGTGAGGGTTCTCGGCCGCACGCCAGTTGCCTTCCTGGTCAACAAATTCATAGCCGTCAGCTGTCCTTTTCACAGGGGGATTATGGTTGCCATATGCATCGAAGAACCGGTTGGCATACCTTTCATATATCCATGGTTCCTTTTCTTTTTTCCCGTTAAGTTCGTTCATGATCCTTTCTTTTATCTTTTCATCGGTGATGAGGGCCGCCGGAGCAGTATCTGCCCAGTATAGCGGCGTTGTGGCCCATTCGATCTGGCTTTCCGCAGTGTCGAAACCGTAGAGGTCTTTAAGAGGCGAATCGAAACCGAACATGCGCTCATAGATCGCCCCTTTGTAGAGCATCTCTTTTGCATTATCGAGTCTGGCGTAATATTTTGTCTTGCCAAGCTTTTTGATGGTGCTGTTCTTCAGAGAGGCATCACGGTCAACTCCATAGACCAGTTTTGCGAGTATGACCTGAATCTTTATAAGGTTGCCGAGCGATTCATACGCCTCGTCATACAGTGCGGCATCCCCCGAGATCCTCGCATAATAGCAAAGTCCTACAGACCCCAGTATAAGCTCCTGAAAATCGTCCATTGCACTGCCGATAAGGACATAGAAAAGGTCGGGATAGAAGAATGTCAATCTTTCCATCTTCTCATACCAGGGTTCGCCTAAAATCTTGAATTCCAGCAGGTCTCCGAATGTCAGACCGAACCATGCCTCGTCAAGGCATTTACATTTTTTGACCCGTGTTGTGAGAGTAATGCCTACGGATTTGAAAAGTGCCTCTATCGCTTCATGCGCCAGGTCGCCCGGAAGCGGCACCTTCGGAACAGGAGAATGGAGGCCTTCTTGAGATAGCGCCTTTGCGAGATACGCCATCTGACAGGACGATATGCTGCCGAGGTCCTGCCACTCGGTACGGCCGTCCGGCCTCACCTCACCCGCAGGCGCAAGGGTGTAATAATCGTTTCTTTCATCCACGGTCATAAGGATGTTGCCGAAAAACGTGGTCGTATCTCCCACCCTGCGCGCGGCATTTGCCGCATGATGTGCGGCAAGGGCGAGGTCTGCCGGTAGCCCGGGGGTCTTCTCGGCCTCAAATGCAGCCAGATAACCCATCACATAATCAGTGAAATTATCCCTGGAATTGTGGTTGCCCCACCACCCGAGGTCTTTCCACGGGCCGATCTGTGTTTTCATGAATGACGAGCAGCAGTTTGAAACAGGCACCCACGGCAGCGCCTCGCCTACATGGTCAAACACATAAGTTACCGCATAATCTTCAAGCTCATTAACTGGCTTGAAGTTATAGAAGAATTCCTCGGGATTCTCGCGATAGTTAACAACAACCCCGTCGAAGAATGTATCGAGAACTTCCTTTTCCAGAGCGGCAGGAAACGGTTCAGGGTCAGCAACTGAGATGCCGCTGTTCATCCTCGATACGGTCTTGTTCACCCCGTCCATCGTCCTTGTCCACCCCGGAAGCGCTTCCCTGACGGTTAGCCCTTTGTGCCCGGTTACTGACTCATAAAATGCAAGCCCTTCGAACATGCGGATAAGGGTAAGCTCAAGGCTGCGGCCGCCGAGTGCCTGATAGAGTTTCCATGTGGCAAAGGTCGTATAGCCGTGGCTGTTGTTGTCAACCGGACCAGGAATCACTTCGTATCTGTTGCCTTCTTTTGCAATGAACATCTTGTTTATGATGGCCGCCGGTACGGCATCGCCGGTCAAAGCGAAACGGTTTATGCTTTTAAGAAGCCTTTCTGTACGCTCTCTGTAATAAAGCTTGAAAGCATCCGCCTTTGCATTCGGATTGGGTTCGAATATCAGCTCTTCCTGAGGCGTATCACTTAATGTCAGATCATCGGTTTTGACATCATTATCAATTGATGTTTCGGTTGGATTATCCGTTGATGACCCGCTGCATGAAGACAGGATTAAAACAAACAGACAGAATATAAAAACACACTTTACAAGTTTCATGAAAAGCCTCCGCATATGTTAAAAATAATACTTTATATGAAATAATACTTAGCGTGAAATAATAGCAGTTAAGCCATTTTTGTCAAGGTTGCTCATGCCTTTTTCGGTATGAAACCCTCATCCCTTACCTCGACAAGTCTGATTGCATCGGACGTGCAGGCCACCGCGCACAGCCCGCAGCCTATGCATATTTCACTGTCTACGGTTGCAGGATTTTCGTTATCCGATGTTATGGCCCTCATCGGACAGACATCCGCGCACAGCCCGCAGAAGATGCATTCCTGGGCATCGACGGATGCAACGAACCTGCTCGGGGCGACAACATTTTTTGTCTTCGGTACGACGGCGTAGCGGAGCATCTCGCAGCAGCATGTGCAGCAGTTGCATATGACATTCGAGCCTCCTGCTACGTTTTCCGTCATATGCACAAGCCCCTTCTCTTCCGAGAGTTTCAGTATATCAAGGGCCTCTGCAAGGTCGATCGCCCGGCCCGTACCCCGTTTGATGTTGTATTCGGCCCCCCGGTTCACCTGCAGGCATACCTCAATGGGGTTATCGCATTTCTTTACCGATTTGCGGCACACGCATGAGGTTATTGCAATCGAGCGTGCATTTTTCAATATGTCCGCCGCATCCTCGAAGCCCAGCACACTGCTTTTGTTTTCTACGGTCTCGTTTATGGCAAGCACCCTCATGAATGAAGGCATTTTAAGCTCTGTCATCTGCTCGACCATGGCCCGGTATTCGGTTTCCATGTATTCGGCCCAGAGCGTAAACAGCTCTTCCGGGGCCTCGGCCCATAAAAGGGATGCGTCATAAAACTGTATTATATGGCGTGGCATTCTGAATATCTTTTTGCCGTCTTTGATGCCTTCGAAGGCAATTCCCTTATGAAAAAGGTTTTCAAGCATGGCCTCTGCCTCATCAGGGCTGATTTCTGCGGCCTGTGCAACCTCTTCTGCTGATTTAGGCAAGATATCAAGGACGGCAGCTTCTTCGGGGCTTGCAAGGATTGACCAGATCTTATCAAGCAATTTTGAATCCTGCCCGGAGACCTTTCTGGTGAGATTGCCGTATACTTCCATCATCCCCTCCCTGATATTTTCAAATGTATAGCTTCTGAAGTTTAGCTTTTCACCCTCAGCTCTACAAGAAAATTTTAAAAACATCTGTAGCGCCGCATAAATCCTTGACACGTTATAGTATTTAGAACAATTAGAAGTCATGGCAATCCGTGAAATCAGCAAATGGCCTGAAGATGTCTTGAAACTCAAAGCACCCGAAGTTGATAACATCGACTTCGGCACTGTGACCCTTGTCGAAGACATGATTGAGACCATGTATCAGGAAAACGGGGTCGGTCTGGCCGCCCCTCAGGTCGCCATATCCGAGCGGGTCATTGTTATTGATGCGAGCCCCAAAACAGGTTCCGGCGGGCTTATAACTCTCATTAATCCGGTTATTGCGGAAAGCGAAGGCCGTGTCGTAGACAGCGAGGCATGTCTGAGTGTACCGGAAGTTACAGTCGATGTCCCAAGATTTGAACGGATACTTGTAAAAGGCATTGACATAAAAGGCAAACCTGTTGAAATCGAGGCGGAAGGTTTTCTGGCAAGGGTGTTCCAGCATGAGATAGACCATCTTGACGGAAGGGTTATCCTTTCATTTGCTTCAAGCCTGAAGAGGGCGATCTATTTGAAAAAGGCCAGAAAAGGCAAGATATGAAGCTGATCTTTATGGGTACCCCTGAATTCGCACTGCCAAGCCTTGAAATGCTTGCCGCTTCGGAAAAACATCAAGTTGCCCTTGTGATAACGCAGCCGGACAAGCCAAAGGGCAGGGGGCTTCATCTTGAAGAGCCGCCGGTCAAAGTTATGGCGCTGAAGCATGATATACCCGTTATGCAGCCTCAGAAAATAAAAGGCAACATGGAGGTAATTCAAGCCTTCGATCAGATCAGGCCCGATGCCGCTATCGTTGTTGCATACGGCAGGCTTATTCCTGTTGAACTCTTGAATATGCCGCCCAAAGGATTTATCAATGTTCATGCATCCCTTCTTCCTGCGCTCAGGGGAGCGTCACCGATAAATCATGCCATCCTTTCGGGCGGGGAAAAGACGGGAATAAGCATAATGAAACTGGATGAAGGCCTTGATACCGGACCTGTATATGAAAGCCGCGAGGTGGAAATAGGCAGGGATGATGCGATAACGCTCTCAGAGAAACTTTCGGTGGCAGGTGCGGAACTGCTGGCCAGTGTGCTGGACAGGATTGAAAATGATTCGATAAAGCCTGTGCCGCAGGATGAAAGTGTTGCGACATACGCCCCGCTCCTGAAAAAGGAAGACGGACTTATAAGCTGGAACATGAATGCATCGGAAATTGATAACATGGTGAGAGGTCTTCTGCCCTGGCCCTGTGCATACACAGACATGCAGGGAAAGATGCTGAAGATTCTCAAAGCCAGGACTGAAGAGACAGTGCACGGGATAAAGCCCGGGACAATGATCAAAGAGGCATCCCGTTTAAAAATAGCCTGCGGGGACGGTTTCATAATCCCCTTAACGCTGCAGCTTGAAGGCAAAAAGGCCATGGATGCAAAGCCCTTTGCCAACGGGCTTAAAGTTAGCGAAATAATTCTTGGAGGCTTGTTAAGATGATTCTTGCTCCGTCAATACTTTCGGCAAATTTCACAAGGCTGGGCCAGGATATTGATATGGTCGTTTCCGCAGGGGCCCAATGGGTTCATGTGGATGTCATGGACGGGATGTTCGTGCCCAATATCACAATCGGGCCTGTCGTCGTGAAGGATATAAGAAAGGCGACAAAGGCATATCTGGACTGCCACCTTATGATAAACCAGCCTGAAAGATATATCGATGCATTTGCGGCCGCAGGCGCCGACGGCATAACCATTCACGCAGAGGCCACACACCATCTGCACAGGGCCCTGGGCATGATCAGGGAAAAGGGTCTCAAGACAGGCGTGGCGCTGAATCCGTCAAGCCCTTTATCGGCGATTGAATATTGCCTTGATTTAACGGATCTGATCCTTATTATGACTGTGAACCCAGGATTCGGAGGACAGTCTTTCATCGAAGCGATGATTCCCAAGATCGAAAAAGCGTCATGTATGGTTTCAGGCAGAGATATAATTCTTCAGGTTGACGGCGGGGTTGACAGAAAAAATATAAGGATGCTCAGGGAAAAAGGGGTCGGTTCTGTTGTAGCCGGTTCAAGCGTATTCGGCAGCAGTGATCCTGCCGGGGCGGTAAAGGAGATGCTTGAAATTGCAGAATGTGAAGTTTGCTAGAATACTTATCGGGCTTCTTATTGCGGCAGAGGCCTCAGGCTGTGCTACTGCAAATACCGCCACTTCGGTTGAGCAGGATGCAAATCAGGCGGGCCCGTACCTTTTAATGATCCTTGCAAGACAGGCAGAAGACAACGGAGATACGGATAGCGCCCTCACTCTTTACCAGAAACTGAACAATCCTTATGCATGGCTTAGCATTGCCAGGATATACACCATGAAGTCGGATGACGAAAAGTCGCTTCAATACCTGAATAAAGTTCTTGATTCCGGGGATTACATAGAAGATGCCCTTGACCAGAAAGTCAATATATATGTCCGTTCGAACAAGATAAACGAAGCCGTAACTGAAGCAGAAAAATACTATAAAAAATATCCCGGCAATGTTCAGATAATCGTGCTTCTTGCCAAGCTCAGGCTTGTTATATCGGATTCCAAAGGCGCGATAAAGATACTTGAGAAGATACCTCCGGGGAGTGAAGACATAGAATCTCTTTATATACTTTCAAGGGCATGCCTCGAAGAAAAAGACAAGGCCTGCGCAATTAAATCCCTGGAAAAGGTTATAGAACAGGCCCCGGACTTTTCCCAGGCATACATTGACCTGGGAAGGGTTTATGAAAGTGACGGCAATCTGGATGAGGCGATCTCCATATATTCCAAACTGTGTGAAATAGACCCTTTAAGCAAGGAGGCTCGTCTTGCTCTGGCCGATTTGTATATATTGACTGGAAAAAACAAGGATGCCATTGCACAGTTGAAGGATCTGCTTGAAATATATCCAAACCGTGAGGTTATGCATAAGCTGGCGATACTCCAGATTGATGACGGCATGTATGCTGATGCGATTGAGCTTTTGAATACTCAAAAGCAGCTGACGCCTGAAGAGAAATATTACCTTGCCATTGCATATTCAGGCCAGAAGGATTTTGACAGAGCTCTTGCCCTCCTTAATCAAATAGAGGGAGATTCTCAGCTCAAATGTGATGTCGCAATACTTAAAAGCTCGATTCTTGAAGAAATGGGAAAAAGCAGCGAAGCATTTGATGAACTGAAAACTGCATGGGAAAAGGTATCAAAGGAAACCGCATGCAGGGAAGTGGGTTACCGCCTTGCTGCAGCGTATGAAGAAAAAGGGATGGCCCGCGAAGGTCTTGCCATAGCCGAGACTATTCTTACAGCCGATCCCAATGATGCCATTATGCTCAATTTCGTTGGTTATTTATGGGCGGATCAGGGCAGAAATCTTGAGAAGGCAAGAAAAATGATCGGCGATGCCCTTACAGCAAGGCCGAATGACGGATTCATTATGGATTCAATGGGCTGGGTATTGTATAAATCGGGCAAGCCTGCCGAGGCTGTTCCTTATATGGAAAAGGCGCTGAAAAGGTATCCGGACGAGCCTTTGATAAACGAACATATGGGTGATATCCAGTATAAGCTCGGCAGAAAGAAAATTGCCCTTGAATATTATCAGAAGGCAAAGGAAAAATCTAAAAAGGGCGTTTCTCCAGCCCTTGAGAAAAAAATTTCCAAACTCATTAAAGAAACTCGCAAGACCGGGAGATGACATGACTAATGAGGCAAAAGTAGGCCTTTTCGTTTTTGGTATCATTGTGATCTTTATTATTATGTCGATAAAAATAGGGGAACTGAGCTTTAATAAAAAAGACACCTATCCGATTACACTCAGATTCCCCACTGTGGAAGGTCTGAAGGTCGGATCAACACTTGAGCTTGCAGGCGTGAACATAGGAAAGATCAGCTCCATATCACTGGGGGAGGATTATTCCGTTACTGTAAACGCAAATGTCAATGATGATATAAAACTCCCGATAGACAGTGTTGCATCGATTGGTTCGAAAGGCGTACTCGGAGACAAGATCATCTTATTGTCCCCGGGAATCTCAAAAGAATATCTTAAACCGAACGGGATGCTTGCCAGGACGGAAGTTCCCCCCTCTCTCGATTTTCTGCTGACCAGACTGGGAGATGTAGCGTCAAACCTGTCGGATCTGACCAGAGCACTTAATGCTTCTATCGGAAGTGAAGAGACCATGACCAACATTACCGAAATGATGTTGAACCTTAACAGCCTGACCGCCGAACTCAACGATATGGCAATCGATAACAGGGAAGGCATCGACAGCATGATAGCCGAGCTGAACAACACGGCTGTAAATCTGACAGACTTTACCGAAAGCCTTGCAAGTACCGGTGCAAATATTTCTTATATAGTGGCTTCAGTTAAAGCAGGTGAAGGCAATATCGGCAAACTTTTCACGGACGACACGCTTTATGTCTCTCTGGCTGATTCAGTTCAGAAACTCCAGGTGGTGACATCCAGGATACAGGAAGAAAACAACCTGACACTCTTGTTAAGCGATGCAACGATTTATTATGACCTTGTTGCGCTGTCGGACAACCTGAAACAGGTGAGTGAACATGTAGCCGCCGGTGACGGCACTATAGGCAAACTACTTACGGATGAAGAGCTGTATCAGGCGCTGCTTGAGGCAGTCAAAAATACCAACAGGGCTGCCCAGGGCATACATGAACAGACGCCTATCACCGTTATGGGTTCACTGCTCGCCCCGATGATAAGGTAGGATGAAAAAGACATCGGCTGCGGCATTGGTATTTGCCATCACGCTTATCCCTGCCATCGTTCTGGCCCTTGAAATCAACATCGCACCGGTGTTTTATTACCGGAATAATGATGAAGGGACGACATTCAATGCACTCGGCCCTGTTTTTGAGAAAACCGGTAAATCTACTGCAGTTAGGCCGCTATTTTTCAAAGATGAAGATGAAACGGATTTTCTTTATCCCCTGGGCAGGTCCCATGATGGCGTTACCCGCTTTATCCCGATATACCATTCCGAGAACAATGGTCCCGAGACGCATACTACAATTTTCCCGGTCTTCTGGGGCAAGTATTATGGAAAGTCATATGGCGGCGTATTTCCTCTTTATGGAAAAATGATACACCGGTTCGGCAAGGATGAGGCTGAATTCTGCCTGTGGCCTGTTTATATGAAGACATCGGTATCAGAAAAAAACACCTATACCATGCTCTGGCCCATATTCACCTACAGCAAAGGCACCAGCTACAAGATGTTCCCCGTCTACGGCTGGGAGAAACATCGGGGCAGTGTGACACAGTACATGTTCTGGCCTTTCCTGTTCAGGGAAAGGGGAGACAAAAACATGGACGCCTTTCTTCCCTTTTTCCAGTATACCACATGGAACGACGCCTGGTCGGCATCGGTTATATGGCCCTTATTCTCCTTCGGAAAGGACAACGGACGAAACCAGACGACAATAGACGCTCCCTGGCCTCTGATCAAATATGCCAGGGGAGAATATAATCAGACCATGGTATTTCCTTTTTATTATAATTACGAAAGGGCCAACACGTACAGAACGAATATGTATATGTGGCCGATCTGGTTTCAGGCTGTGACATCGGACCCGGCAAACAATTATTATAAGAAAAATGTCCGTTTCCTGGTCCTTGTCTCCAGCAGGGATACCGTAAAACAAGGTAATAAGAGCTATCAGCTCAACCTCTGGCCGCTTTATTACATAACAAAGGACGAGGATGAGACCTTCTGGCATTTCCCGAGCGTTTTTCCCTTTGATTATCCCGGTGTCGAAAATAACTGGGCCCCGATTTTCACATTTGTAAGCTATGAGAGAAAATTGGACAAATCACATTTTGATCTATTGTGGAAAACCTTTTATGTCGAAAAAAATGCAGAGTTTATGAGGTGGGCACTCTCATTTCTGGTATCATTCGAGAACAGACCCCAATACTGGCAGATAGGCCTTTTATCAGACCTTATAAAACTTAAAGGCAAAAAGACGGACAAGCCTGAATCCGACAATTCTTTTGACAGTAACGTTTATGATGAAGTAGATTTAAAGGAATGACCCTGAACGTAAGAGGCTGTTTTGGGTCTATGGGGGAAGACTCACCTGCCCTTTATGCCCAGGGTCTGATTAATAAGGTAATGCCATTGATATTAGAGTCAAGAGTGTACAATATATTTTAAAAAAATACCTTAAAGTGTATCAGGACAGTCCGATGGAGAATTTCGATGTCATTGTTGTTGGAGGCGGTCATGCCGGTGCTGAAGCCGCATACGCATCCGCAAAACTGGGAGTAAAAACAGCACTCCTTACCATGAATATCGATACGATAGGCCGCATGCCCTGCAGTCCCTCGATCGGAGGACTGGCAAAAAGCCATCTCGTAAAAGAAATTGATGCCCTTGGCGGCATAATGGCGGAAGCTGCCGATGAAACTGCAATCCAGTATCGCGTTCTCAATACAAAGAAAGGCCCGGCAGTCAGGGCAACCAGAACACAGAACGACAGAAAAAAATATGAATCGGCAATAAAGGCCAGGCTTGAGAATTCTCAGATACAGCTCAGGCAGGCCAAGGTCGAAGATATCCTCGTCAAAGACGGCAGGATTTCGGGAATAAAAGACATAACCGGTGTTCAATACGGTGCGAAAGCACTTGTGATTGCGACAGGGACATTTCTTTCAGGTCTTGTCCACATAGGAGATGTAACATTCGCATCCGGAAGGGCAGGCGAAGAAAGTTCGATCACACTTGCGGAAAGCATTAAAGGCCTTGGAATTAAAACTGGCAGATTCAAGACGGGAACGCCGCCGAGATTGAATATCAACACTATTGACCTGTCAAAATTCGCCCGACAGGAACCTCAGGACTGTATCATGCCGCTTGCGTTTGAATCCGCCGGTTCAAGGCTTGTTCAGATTGCCTGCTATATCGGGCGCACATCGGAAAAAACACATAAAATAATCCGAGAGAACATCCTTAAGAGCCCTCTGTATTCCGGCGCTATCACAGGAACACCGGCACGCTATTGCCCCTCTCTTGAAGACAAGGTCATGCGCTTCGGCGAGCGTACCGGGCATCAGGTGATAATAGAGCCGGAGGGATTGGACACTATAGAGGTTTATGCGTCCGGACTGGGCAACTCCATGCCGCCGGATATTCAGCAGGAGATTGTATGTTCAGTGCCCGGACTTGAAAATGCCACAATTATGAGACCTTCATATGCCATAGAATATGATTACATACTCCCGACCCAACTAAAAAGAACCCTTGAAACAAAGCAAGTGGCCGGGCTTTTTCTTGCAGGACAATTAAACGGCACCTCGGGCTATGAAGAAGCGGCGGCACAGGGAATGATAGCAGGAATAAACGCAGCCTTACTGGTCAAAGGGATGGAGCCGTTCATGCCGGACAGGTCCGAATCATATACTGCAGTCATGATTGATGACCTTGTAACCAAAGGCACAAGCGAGCCCTACAGGCTGTTCACCTCACGCGCGGAATACAGGCTTATGCTGAGGGAAACAAACGCACTGTTCAGGCTGTCGGACAAGGCCTACAAACTTGGACTTATAAGTGATGAGAGGGTAGAAAAAATCAGGTTGGTCATGTCTGAAATTGAAGAGCTGACCAGCTATTTAAAGAAAACATCCATTGTAATTTCAGCAGATAAAGAAACAGGCCCTGACAGTTCAGGCCAGGTTACGCTGGAAAAATATCTGAAAAGGCCCGAGGTATCTCTAACGAAGCTGGTTGATGACGGCCATGTAAAGGCAGCTCCCGAGCTTGTTATGCTGGAGACAGAGACCTCGATAAAATACGAAGGATATATCGAAAGGCAGAAAAAAGAGGTCGAATGGTTCAAGAATCAGGAAAAGATCAAAATCCCTGATAAGTTCGACTATCACTCGTTGAAGAGCCTTTCCAACGAACTCAAATCACGCCTTTCCGAAATAATGCCTTCCACACTTGCCCAGGCTGCGCTTGTTGAGGGCATGACGCCTGCAGGTCTGCAGGCGATAAGAGTGGGCCTGGGAAAATAGATTTACTGCAAGCCCCCGATTTCGGCAAGCTTTGCAGTTGCCCTGGCGGCAAAGCTCCCGGTTGTATCAAGACGGACAACATCTAGAAGGTGCTTTCTGGCTTCTTCCTTATTCCCTGTTTCAATATAGACCTGTGCGATGTCCCAGTGTGCCTCGATATAATCCGGATACAGCTCCAAAGCACGATTCAAAGCTGTTATTGCCGAAACATTATCCCCTGTTCTGGAATATACCACTCCCAGGGCATCCCAGGCAGGCGTAAGATCTGGCCTTATTCCGATTGCTTTGGACAGACTATTTTTCGCCTCGGTCAGATTGCCCATCGTGATATAAACAAGGGCCATATTATAAAGAGTATTTTCAGGCGTTTTGTAAAGATCGTCATCGAGGGCTTTCTTGAAATATTTCAGGGCCTCCTCGTTTTTATTCAGCTTTGCAAGGAGATCTCCCTTGAGATTATATGCCTCGCTTTTCATGCCCGGATGATCGTACTCGAGATTGTCGGCATACTCTATCGCCTTGTCGACATAGGGAAGCGCTTCGGCCGGTTTGTCCCACTGCCTGTAAGTAAGCGCATATCCGTAATAGACTTCAGGGTCTGTCGGGTTTGCCCTCTGTCCCTTTTTAAGCTCAACCAGTGCGCCCTGCATATCGTTCTCGGCAAGCTTTCCCATTGCCAGCTGGAATGAAGGGCCCGAGATTTTTCTCTGCTTTGCAAAGGTTCCTGCACAACCTGCGATTGCCAGTATCATAAAAATTATGAATATTTTTTTCATTTCTGCCTCCTTATTGAATTGTAATGGAAAAGAAATCAGACCTCTGTCCGTTCGATTACTTTCCACTCGTCTTCCGAATCCGAGGCCGTATCGACTATCAAATGGATGATTTTCAGATTGGGATACAGGCCCTTGAGGTCGGCAAGGTCGACCGGTTCAAATTTGTTTTTATTATTCAGATATGCCTGTTCGGTAATTGCATTTGATTCATAGTTTTCCCTGGTCCTTCTGGAAATTCTGTTCAGTGAGACTTCCTGGGGACAGACGGTCTGCTGGATAACAAAGGCCTTGCTGTTCAGGGCGGCTACTTCAGCAGCCCTTCGCCTCAATTTCTGCGTTATGAACGTGGCGTCAAGTATGACACCCTTATCTTTAGCCGCAAGTTCCGATGCTTTTCTGAACACCTCGTCATATACAAGGTTTCTTTTGTCCATGCTAGAAGCGACCTTCTCATCGAATATGTCTTCCCCTTTGAGCACCTCGAGGCGGATGAGGTCGGTCCTTAAAATGACATAGCCTTTCATTGCTGCAATAACTTCGGTCGTCTCGGTTTTGTACGAAGCAGGCAGTCCGCATGATATGAGGATAATATCATCTCCCAGCTCTTTGCTCATATATTCTTTAAACGGCTCTCTCATAAATCAATCTCCAGTCCTTTTTTCAAAAAGAGTTTATACCGAACTCTTCGGCAACGAAAGCGGGTATTTCAAGGCCGCCCATAAGTACCGGCTGCTGGTGACAGTCCGAACCTCCGCTCACAAGCAGATCATGTCTCCGGGCAAAGGCCAGGTATGAATCCGTTGCATTCGCACTAAGCCTTGAATGCCAGCACTCTATTCCGTCGATATGCTCAAGCATCGATGATTCTATTGTCTTCTGCTGCCTTGAAAGGTCGTCAGAAACAGCCCTTAACGAGGTACCGTTCGGGTCGTCCGGATGCGCCAGATACAACAGCCCGCCCGCTCCCCTGATAAGATGCGATGCCTCTTCGATGCTCAGGTACATTTTAGGGACATTCAGCTTCACGAGGTACTTGTCGAACGCTTCCTGTTTGCTTGCCACTATACCCTTTTCAATCAGATATCCCGCTATATGAGGTCTGCCCATGGAGCCTTCAGCCCCATCCTGAATTTTCCTTATGTCATCACCGCTCAGAAGTTCCCGGCCCTCTTTTGAAAGTTCTCTGTTCAGACTCTCAAGAATGATGAGGGCTCTTTTTTCGCGGAACTTACGTAACTCAGCCAGTTTGGACACGAGAATCTCGTTTGCAGGGTCAAAGCCATAACCAAGGAAATCCAGCGAGATATCTTTGCCTTTTGTGAATTCCGGGTGATTGAAAGTGACATTAAGCTCTATGCCGGTAACATAAAGCATCTCGTATTTCTTAGCCAGCTCGGCAGCTATCTTTTGAGATGAAATAGAATCATGGTCGGTTATCGAGATGAGGTTTATGCCCCTGAGCGACGCCTCCCTGAATATTTCCTCAAGGTGCCATCTGCCGTCGGAGCCGTCTTTTGAATGTATATGAAGGTCTATTTTTATCATTTATACTGTCTGACATAGTCTGCGGCCAGCCTGTAATATTCGGCCGCCCTGTCAAATGCAGCCTTTCTTCCAGCCTCGTCCATTCCGGAATCGCCCGACATGAAGGAATTGACCTTTGCCCTGACATAAGCGCGGTATACTTTGTAAAAAGGAAGCACGTCATGCATGGTACTGTCCCCTGATGCCTTTAAGTAAGCCTCTACGAACCCCCGTGCGAGGCTGTCATATCCGTTATAGTCAAGGTCCATGGCCAGGAAGGCTATGTCCTGAGCTGCATCGCCGTAGCGGAAGCGCTCGTTGAAATCTATGCAGTCAAGTATCGTGATGCCGTCATCAAAAATGAATATGTGCTGAAGGTGAAGGTCTCCGTGGCCCTCTTTTATGAAATCGCCCGCGAGCCTTGCCTCAAAGACACCAGTATTAACTTCCATGAATCTGCGGCTCCATGATTCTATCAGCGAAAAATCGTCAGCCGAAACAGGCCCGCCGACATAGCCCCTTGTCTGGTCGAAATTCTCGATAATGTTGAAGCTGATGGTATCCATTGAGCCAAAAGAACGGGCCTTGTCATCGGACGGTATTGCCGCGTATATCTCTGCTAGGCGGCCCCCCAGTCTTTTTATGTCATCAGTGCCTGCCTGTCCCTTTTTAAGAAGGTTGAGCAGCATGCCGTTCTCGTCTATGCGTTTCATCCTGAGAGCCGTCTCGGCGATGTCGGAATCATCGTCTATTGAAAAGCCGTCCCCCTTTTTCGATATGGGCACCACATCGATATAGACGTCCGGAGAAAACCGCTTATTAAGCCTTAATTCTTCGCCCACATAAAAGCGCCTTTTCTGAGGTGTGGTGAAGTCGAGAAAACCGAGATCGACAGGCTTCTTGAGCTTATAGACGAACTTGTCGCAGATGAATACCCATGAATGATGGGTTTGAACAAAATCAACTTTCGAAGTTTTTTCAGGATACACCGCCGGATCGTTCATAAATGAAATCAGTTCCATTTCAGTCTTTTCCTCCTGCAAGCTGGCCGCATGCGGCCATTATGTCCTTTCCTCTTTCTCTCCTGATCACGACTATAAAGTGTTTTGATTTAAGGTATTCCTGGAAGGTGAATATCGCATTATCCGACGGGGCGTCAAACTTAGCCCCGGGCCACGGGTTAAAGGGTATAAGATTGATTTTTGCCCTTATCCCGTGGAGAAAACTTACAAGCGCTTTGGCGTCTGAGATCGTGTCGTTGAAGCCGCCCAGCATGACATATTCGATTGTAATGGTACGCCTTTGCGGCAGCTCTATGGACATGAGAGCTTTTTTCAGTTCAGCCAGCGGATATTTTCTGTTTACAGGCATTATAGCCGAGCGTTTGGTATCGGTTGCGGCATTCAGCGATACAGCAATGCCGATTCCCATGTCCGGCCAGATGTCAGGCAGTTTAGGGATAATGCCGCAGGTTGATATCGTGATGCGGCGTGTCGAGAAGCCGGGCCCGTTCGAATCCAAAAGGATCTTTACCGCCTTCAGTACGTTATCATAATTAAGAAGCGGCTCCCCCATGCCCATAAGCACGATATTCCTGAAAAGCTTTTCGGGATACAGTCTGGCCGGTATGAGCACCTGGGCAAGTATTTCGGCAGGCAGGAGATTTCTTTTAAACCCCAGGGTTGCCGTACAGCAGAAATCACAGCCCATGGCGCATCCCGCCTGCGAAGAGACGCATATGGTGAAATAGTCTTCATCGGGAATGAGCACGCTTTCAATTACTTCACCGTCATCAAGCATGTACGCAAACTTTTCTGTACCGTCTGAACTTACCTGGCGGGCTTTTATTTCCGGATACCCTATATATGCCACTTCGCTTATTTTTTTTCTAAGCGGCAGCGATATATTGGTCATTTCATCTATCTGCGTCGCACCCTTCTGATAAAGCCAATGGAAAGCCTGAGCACCCCTGAACGGCTTGTCGCCGATAATGTCTGCAAGCTCTTCCCTGTCAAGACCGAGAAGGTTTGTCTTTGTCCCGTCCAATATCTGCTTCCTTTCAGTTTTGATGATTTTCGTCGTATATCATAATTCATTTAATGAATGGCAAAAGAATTTCCCGAATGATATAGTTATCTTTGGATATGTAAATGCTTTTCCTGAAGAATTGATACCACCTGACAGTTTTGTAAAGGAGACCCGGCATGCAGGCGCAAATGCTGAAAGAAGATATTAAAGAAACAAAAAACAGTCCGCGCTTTGAACAAATAAGGGAAACTCTGCTTTGCTCCCCTGTCAGCCTGTGCCCTGAACGCGCCCTTCTCATTACGGAATATTTCAGGAAGCATGACGACAAAACAGAGCCTATGGTCGTGCGCAGGGCCAGGGCACTTGAATATCTCCTTGTAAACAAAAAGATCAACATCTATCCAGGTGAGCTGATAGCAGGGAATATGGGCACCAGCCGCATTTCAGCGATCATGCAGCCGGAGCTAGCCAGTGTCTTCATGAGCGAGGAGCTGCTCTGGATAGACAAGCGGAAAACCACGCCCTTTAAAATCCCGTTTAAGGAGCGGCTCAATCTTTTCTTAAAGGTAAATCCCTACTGGCTGACGCGGAATCTGGCCTTCAAGGCATTTTTCCCGCAACTTGGCAGGATGGCCCGTTATACAAAGGAGCAGCTGAACGCCACATACTATCTGATAAACGAAGCCGGCGGCATCGGGCATTTCCTGCCAAACTATGAAAGGCTGTTGAAATCGGGATTAAACGGATATCTGAAGGAACTTGACAGCAGAGAAGATGACTTCAGCAGGGCGGCAAGGATATGCTGCCAGGCCGTGGGCATCTATGCCGCAAGACTTTCGGCCAAAACGCGCGCCCTGGCCGCGGCTGAACCCGATGCGAACCGAGCAGCCGAACTGAGGGAAATCGGCCGTATCTGCGGCAGGGTTCCCATGAAACCGGCCCAGACATTGCATGAGGCGCTGCAGGCCCTCTGGATCGCACACATGGCCGTGAACATGGAGGGGCTCAATTCAGCAATATCCTTCGGGCGGATAGATCAGTATCTCTACCCGTTCTACAAAGCCGACATTGAGGCCGGAAGGATAACGCCTGATAAGGCAAGAGAATTGCTGCTTATGTTTTCAGCCAAGGCGGTCGAGCATGTCTTTCTGCTTTCGGAAAGGACCAGCCAGTATCATGGCGGATATCTAGTGGTTCAGGCCGCAATCGTGGGTGGTATGGATAAAGATGGCAATGATGTGACCAACGAACTTACTTACATATTTCTTGATGTTATGGAGCAGCTGGGGCTCAGGGACCCTAACTATCAGGCCAGGATACACAAGGATAGTCCTGAACCCTACATTAGGCGCGTTGCCGACGTAGCCAGAAAAGGCGGCGGCATCCCTGCTGTTTTCGGCGACGAGGCGGCCATAGAAGCGCTTACTTCGCATGGCTTTCCTCTGAACGAGGCCAGAAACTATGCCGTTGTCGGCTGCGTTGAACTGGCGCTTCCGGGCAAAAGTTTCTTCTCGACCGATGCAGGCCTGTTTAATTTGCCGCTCTGCCTTGAACTTGCCCTCAATCAGGGCAGAAGGTTCGGGAAAAAGGCCAGGCTTGGCACCGATACACCTGACCCATTGACAATGACGAACATGAATCAGCTCATCGATGCCTTCAGCAGGCAGGTGGATTTCATGGCGGCAAGGATGATTGATGATCTCAGGGTTATGGAGACGGGGAACCGCGACTATCACCCGACGCCCTTTTCTTCAATGCTGGTTGACGGCTGCATTGAAAGCGGCAAAGACGTTACCGCAGGCGGCGCCCTTTACAATTCGAGCGGAGTGCAGGGCGTGGGTCTGGCAGATGTGGCTGATTCGCTTGCAGCCATTGAAGATGTGGTGTTCAACCAGAAGAAATATTTGCTGGCAGAGGTCATTGCAGCTGTTAAGGATAATTTCAAAGAAAGAGCGGTACTGCGTTCGGAACTTTTGAAGGCGCCCAAGTTCGGAAACGACAATCCATTGCCGGACAGTTATGCCGGCAAGGCAGCGCAAATTTTTCATGACGCCCTTAACAGGCATGAGAACACACGCGGCGGACGCTATGTTTCCGGGTTTTATTCGGTCACTTGTCATGTGGCCTTCGGCAAAAGGACACCAGCCTTGCCCAGCGGCAGGCTTGCAGGCGAACCGTTTGCGTCAAGCCTTGGGCCATCGAACGGCAAAGATCGCCTCGGCCCCACTGCAGTCATGAATTCTGTGGCAAAAGTCGACCCTAAGTTCGCCATGAACGGTTATGCGCTGAATATGAGGTTCGATCCTGTAACACTCTCCGGAGATAAGGGCGTGAACATCCTGTCATCGCTCGTCAAAGGTTTCTTCTCGCAGGGCGGTCTGGAACTGCAATTGAATGTCCTGGATGCGGAAAAGCTCGAAGATGCAAGGCTCCACCCCGGTAAATATCCGGGCCTTGTGGTGAGAGTGGCGGGCTACTGCGCCTATTTCGACGACCTGCCGGAAGACAGCAAGCTTGAGATCATCTCCCGCACGCGACTTAAAATGTGATATATTTAACATTTCATCGGATGGGCATCTATACAGCATATTGATTCTGAAGACGGTTACTTAAGATCAAGCAATATTTGCCTTATATATGTTCAAATCTTTGCTGTTGATCTAATAGAGCTTAATAGAAACGCATAATATTATAATTATCAAACAAGCAAAAAAACCTGTAATAATGCATTCCGATAGATTAGCCATTGATTTATTTGAACTGCCAATAGCCAACTTTAATACATCCCGATTAAAAAAGGTAAATAAGCATCAAGGCCTAACACCGCGGGTATTTCAGAACGGGTTCTACATTGCAGAAAATCCAGAGCCGAAAAGATATTTGTTTATCTTAAAACATTTAGGTAATATCATTAAATCAATTCTGCTTTTCAACACGATTCATCAAATTCAAAAGGAGGGCAATCATGAGAGCACGGTCGATATCTGTATTGGTGTTTCTGGCTGTTTCAGTAATTTTGTCTCAAAACGTCCTCGCTCAGGACGAACCCGGGTGCAAGGACCATCCGATGTTTACCAGAATGCCGGGCTTTTACATCGATGAATGTGAATCCAAGGAGTTCGACAGCGTCAAATTCGCAGTCAGCGAAGACAGGGAGATCACTGTCGAAGGCAGAAAGACGTATATTTCGTATGTTGCGAAAGATGATATTACTCCGCCATCGGAAGTACAGATATTGAGGAATTATGCGAATGCCATAAAAAAGATAGGCGGGATGGTGCAATATCAGACAAGCTATGACGCCTATCTGAAGATTTCGAAGGACTCATCGGAAATATGGGCAGTAGTCCGCACACACAGTGGCGACAGCTATACAATCACAATTGTCGAAAAACAGGCAATGGTTCAGGAAGTGACTGCCTCCGACATGCTAGAAGCACTCAACAAAGACGGCTTTATTGCTCTTTACATAAACTTCGACACAGGCAAAGCGACAATCAAGCCCGATTCAAAACCGATAATCGAGCAGATAACGAGGCTCCTTAAAGACAATCCTTCTCTGAATGTGAGCATAGAAGGGCATACAGACAGCACGGGTACACCAGCCAAAAACAAAACGCTCTCGCAGGAAAGGGCACTTTCTGTAATAAATGCCCTAACTGCATCAGGCATAGATAAAAAGCGACTGAGCGCTATCGGCTGGGGTCAGGAAAAACCTCTTGCGGATAACAGGACAGAAGAAGGCAGGGCAAAGAATCGCAGGGTCGAAATAGTAAAAAAATAAAGATGTTCTGATGAAAAAAACTGCGCGACTGTTCCTGACAGCCGTCATAACATACATGATGGCTGCTACAACCCCGGTAAATATCCGGGGCTTGTCGTGAGGGTGGCGGGCTACTACGCCTATTTCGAAGACCTGCCTGAAGACAGCAGGCTTGAGATCATTTCCCGTACAAGACAGAGAGTATAATCTGAATTTTGGTATAAGTTTCTATTCCTTACAGGGACATGTATTCCGGCATAGACAAAGAAGAATAGAGATCCCTTTTTGTAATATGCATTTCTTCCTGAAATGAAAAACCTTAGATTGCCGCATTGAATCAATCCCTTTTTCTGCTTTCAAGGTAAATTATTATCAACCACGAAGAGCACGAAGGACACGAAGAAAGGCAAATCTTTAAAATAAGACGGTTAGCATGAGGAATGCGGCAGGCATTCCTCATGAACAGCATTTCAAATCGCTTTGCGATTTGAGAGTGTTTCCTTCGTGCTCTTCGTGTCCTTCGTGGTTCATTTTCTTTAAAGTGATCTGTAGTAATAATGCCTGATTGCAGACTACATACAATGGCACGAAACATCTATTAGAACCCGATATTATCTATATCGAGGCATCAGAACCCGTAATGTATTCCAAATTTCAGATTCTTATCAATCTTTTCACCGGTATTACTGTCAGTGGAAGGGTCGATGTCATTTTCAAATATCGTGTATTTAAGATACGGTTCGGCATACAGGGAAACGCCTTTTGAGACATTCCATGAAACACCGGCGCCAAAGTTTACACCCACGTCATAACGGTAAATATCCTTAATGGTGGGTTCTTTACCCTTTTCTTTCGGCATGGTATCCCACTGAAGATTTCCTCCGGTGATCAGATACGGTTTAAAGAGATCATCGTCCTTTATGACAAAGCGGCCGGTAAGATCGGCCCTGCTGTGGTAATCCTTCTGGTAGTCGATAGTCCAGACCTTGTCTTTTTTGTCTTCAGCTTTTAGTGCACCGGTATTGAGCACAAGGAATATCAATATAATGAGGATTGTATAAATATATCGTTTCATTGTCTTATTTTTTATTAACATCTTTATTATTACCATCATTTCAAAATATCAATGCTTTGAGGTTAAATATCCTGATCAATTGTATATTGAAAACACGACAGGGCGTCAGAATTCTGCAGACCAAGGAGCGACGAAGGCGAGGAGTAAGACGCCCAATTAAATTTATTCCGGTTTGCATTCGAGATGATGCCGAGGAGGCTAGGAGGAAGCGACGCAGGCATACTTTAACGTATGTTGAGGAGCATTCCGACGCAGCCGACAACGGCAGGGCTTGAATGCAAATCGGAATTACGGGTAGGCGCGGTACATCATCCTCGGGAATGGAATCGTCTCGCGCAGATGCTCCAGCCCGCATATCCATGTAATCGTTCGTTCTATGCCCAGCCCGAAGCCTGAATGAGGGACGCTGCCATAGCGCCTGAGGTCTATGTACCAGGCGTATCTCTCAGGGTCGAGCCCCTGCGCCCTGATGGCCGCAAGCAGCACGTCGATATTCTCCTCGCGCTGGGAGCCTCCTATGATCTCGCCGTAGCCTTCGGGTGCCAGCAGGTCTGCGCAGAGAACAATCTCGGGCCTTTCGGGGTGCTGCTTCATGTAGAAGGCTTTGGCCGCCTTGGGATAGCATTCCACGAATATGGGCTTGTCGTACATCTTGGTGAGTATGGTCTCGTCGCCGCCGCCAAGGTCGGTTCCCCATGTTATTTCTGAGCCGTTCTTGGCAAGGATTTCGACTGCCTCGTCATACATCAGGTGGACAAAAGGGGCCGTGACCTTTTTGAGAGGTTCCAGGTCCCGTCCCAGCGATTTCAGTTCGGACTCGCAATCGTTAATCGTGTTCTGGACGATGTACGAGACGAAATCTTCCTGCAGCGCCATGTTCATTTTGTGGTCGTTGAACGCAACTTCGGCCTCGACCATCCAGAATTCGGTGAGGTGGCGGCGCGTTTTTGATTTTTCGGCCCTGAATGTCGGGCCGAAGCAGTAGGTTTTGCCGAACGCCGCAATGCAGGCTTCCAGATACAGCTGGCCTGTCTGTGAGAGATAGGCCTTTCCCATATCGAAATATTCTACCGAGAAGAGATTTGTCGAATCCTCGCCGCAGGTCGTTGTGAATATCGGCGTATCGATCAGGGTAAAGCTGTTTTTGAAGAAATATTCCCTTACATGATGGATAAGGACGTTCCTTATCCTTAATATTGCTAGCTGTCTTGGCGAGCGCACCCAGAGGTGGCGGTTCGTGAGCAGGAAATCGGGGCCGTGCTCTTTTTTCGTGATCGGGAATTCTTCTGACTTCTGGACTATCTTAATGCCGCTGGCCAGAAAATCATACCCGCCCGCTGCGCGCTCTTCTTTTACGGGCTTGCCGGTCACGATCACCGACGATTCGATCGGGAGCTTTTTTATTTCTTCATAGAAATCGCCGAATGTTTCCCTTTCGGCTATCACCTGGCAGATGCCGGTGCCGTCTCTCATGAGAAGGAACGAGAGTTTGCCGCTTGATCTGCGGTTGTAGACCCAGCCTTTTATTGTTACTTCTTCGCCTGTGTGCGAACCGAATTCCCTGATAGTGCATTCTGCCATGATCTGCTCCTTATGTTGACCGCATGATGCGGATAATAAACGAATTTATCTTAACATGCGCAGCATTGGCAATAATAAAGAATATTTGATCACGGTGTTTTAGCATGCTATCTTATTTTAATGAATATAATCCAGAAACACATAGCTACATTTATAGGTGTGGGTTTTGCCCCGAAGGCATCAGGAACAATCGCCTCCTTTGCAGCAATTCCGTTATATCTTCTGCTTAGAAAGCTCTCACTGCCGCTTTATCTTTTTTCGATTGGCAAGATCGTGGCGGCAGGGGTCTGGGCCTGCACGGAGGCGGAAAAGGAATTTGGTGAAGACCCGTCGGAAGCGGTTATTGACGAAGTGGCGGGAATGCTTATCGGTCTTGTTTCAAGGACTAAAGACCCCAAAGAAATTGCACTCGCTTTTCTCATATTCCGTGCTTTCGATATCATCAAACCCGGAATAGTAGGAACACTCGACAAAAAAGTCAAAGGCGGGCTCGGGATTATGGCCGACGATATTGCAGCAGGCGTTTTGACTGCGGTCTGCATGGAAATAATCCGCAGGATAAGAAGGTAGCCATATGAAAGCGGCGCTGATAATCACGGGTTCGGAAATAATCACAGGCAAACGCCAGGATGCAATTGTTCAGCCGTTTGCAGTGAAGCTATTGGCAAAAGGCATACCTGTTTCAGAGATCAGGATGCTGGGCGACAGCCCGGCGGATCTGGCTGAAACAGTTGCGGATATCAAGGCCGATCTGGTTATTGTTACGGGAGGCCTCGGCGAAACACCTGACGACACGACCAGAAAGGCGGTCAGCGCAATCCCTGATATCATAAGCAGAGGCCGTATAGATAATCCTGTGGGCTCGGAAAAAGGTATTGACCTGAAATTCAAGGAAAAGCGCGTGGTGTTTTTCCCCGGAGTGCCGCGTGAGGCATACGCCATGATCGATATAGTCCTTGCAGAGATGCCGGATGTGACACTGCCTACAGTCAACATACCGGTTTTTGGCATGAGGGAGCAGGAGATTGCAAAAGAGATCGGCCTTCTGGCCGGACGCTGCGGTTATCTGCCGAAGGATATGGAAATAACTGTCGTGGCGCCGGTTGAACTTGAAAAGGAAATCAGGGGCATACTCGGAAGACATGCCCTTGAAGAAGTCGACCTGACGACAACTGTTGGGAAGCTGCTCGAATCGAAAAAGCTCAGGTTCGCTGCAGCCGAATCATGCACGGGCGGCCTTATCGGCCACCTCGTTACATATGTCCCGGGATGTTCGAAATATTTTCTCGGCTCAATCACTGCCTACAGCAATGACATCAAAACGAGTGTCCTTGGAGTGCCTGAGAAAATGATCAATGAGCACGGCGCAGTCAGCGAACAGGTTGCAGGTGAGATGCTGACAGGCATTCTGAAGCTTACCGGAGCGGACGTAGGTGTAGCCACAACAGGCATTGCGGGGCCGGATGGCGGGACGCCTGAGAAGCCGGTAGGCACTGTATGGATAGCCGCAGGCAGTTTGGATGAAAGAGTGGTAAGGAAATTCAACTTCTGGTTCGACCGTCCGGGAAATAAACTTATAAGCGCCAAGGTGGCTCTCTACATGCTGAGGTCATATATTTATGATAAGGGCCTTCATAGCTCTGCCTTTGCCTGAGAACGTAAAGGAAGCACTCTCCTCAGTCTCCGCAACGCTCAGGAAAACCATGGATGCAAGGTGGGTAAGGCCTGAAGCCATGCATCTTACGATGAAATTCCTTGGCGATATCAATGAGAAGAATATCGAAGGCATAGCAGGAAAGCTTGATGAATTGTCAAAATCTTGCCAGCCGTTTGCAATGAGTCTCGGAGAACTTGGAGCTTTCCCGTCGCCAAAAAAGGCCCGAGTGATATGGGCAGGCATAGATGCCGACATTTCAGGGTTAAGAAGTCTTGCGGCATCGATAGACGAAATGTCGGCGGGTTACGGCATTGCAAAAGAGGGCAGGCCTTTCACGGCACACGTTACCCTTGCTAGACTAAGGGAACCTTCTATGATAAACCTTGACGTAAGGATAGAGAAGATTACTTTCATAATAGATACAATGCATTTTTATAAGAGTGATCTGACGCCGCAGGGGGCAAGATACACCCTGCTTCACTCAAGCCCTTTTAAGGGCAGACCGGGAGGATGAAATGGAAGACGGAAGAAAACGGGCGCTTGAAGATGCAATATCACGCATAGAACGATCATTCGGCAAAGGTACGATAATGCGCCTTGGATCAGACACCGTGCAGGCGGTACCGGTAATTTCAACTGGCTCCATACTGCTCGACCACAGGGCGCTCGTCATAGGCGGGATTCCAAGGGGCCGAGTGACCGAGATATACGGCGCCGAGTCGTCGGGAAAGACAACGCTGGCGCTTCAGTGCATCGCTTCCGCCCAGGCTGCAGGCGGCACGGCGGCATTCATAGACGCCGAGCATGCGCTTGACATAAGCTATGCACAGGCTCTGGGCGTCAACATCGACGATATGCTCGTCTCTCAGCCGGATTCCGGCGAACAGGCCCTCGACATCGCCGAGACCCTCGTGCGGTCGAATGCCATAGACATAGTCGTAATAGACTCGGTTGCGGCGCTCGTTCCAAGGGCAGAGATCGAGGGCGATATGGGAGACTCGCATATGGGGCTTCAGGCAAGGCTCATGTCTCAGGCGCTCAGAAAACTTTCGGGTGCGATATCCAAGACCAACACCACCGCGGTATTCATTAACCAGACAAGGCAGAAGATAGGAGTTCTTTACGGCAATCCGGAAACGACGACCGGCGGTAATGCGCTTAAATTCTATGCCTCGGTCAGGCTTCAGATAAAGAATATCGGACCGATAAAAGACGGCAGCCAGGTGGTTGGTAACCGGACAAGGGTCAAGGTGGTAAAGAACAAAATGGCGCCGCCATTCAAGGAAGTCGAGTTCGACATCATGTTCGGTGAGGGCATATCCGCTCACGGTGAGGCTCTCGATGTCGGGGCCGAGCTCGGCATAGTTGAAAAAAGCGGTTCATGGTTCAGTTACAATAAGCAAAGGCTGGGGCAGGGCCGGGAAATGGCAAAGGCTTTCCTCAAAGATAATCCTCAGGTGTATAACAATATAAGGGAAGCCATAAAGGTTAAGCTGGCGGCATCTGCGCCCGCACCATCAACACTGAGCGAGGAATGATATGAAAGGCGGCGATCCGTTTCTTGGTATAAATATTGACGAGATACTGAACACGGCAGTTCAGATGAATGCATCCGATATCCACCTTAAGGTGGGATTGCCGCCTGTTACACGAAAATTCGGGGCGCTTATCCCGCTTAGAGACTACCCGAGGATGACAAACGAGATACTCTCATCCATTATAGATTCGATTCTTAACCCCTACCAGAGGGCGAAATTCGACACGACAAACGAGATCGACCTTGCGTATAGTCTTGAGGAAATCGCAAGGTTCAGGGTGAACTGTTTCCGCCAGAGGGACCACCTGGGCATGGTATTCAGGATAGTTCCCACGAACGCCCCCCTGATAGACGAGCTCAACCTCCCGGAAATCATAAAGAATATAAGCATGGAGCAGAAGGGGCTCGTCCTGGTAACCGGCACTACGGGCTCCGGCAAATCAACCACACTCGCGGCAATGGTGAATCACATCAACACGAACAGGAACTGCCATATCTTGACGATTGAGGACCCTATCGAGTTTCTGCATAAGGACAGAAAATCCATAATAAACCAGAGAGAAGTGGGCACCGATACGAATTCATTTTCAATGGCCCTGAGAGCGGCACTCAGGCAAGACCCCGATGTAATACTGGTCGGAGAAATGCGCGATAAGGAAACTATAGAAATCGCATTGACCGCCGCTGAAACAGGCCATCTTGTCATGTCCACACTCCATACGCTCGATGCGGTTGAAAGCATCATGCGTATAATAACGGTCTACCCTCCACATCAGCATCAGCAGATCAGGCTTCAGATCGCAGGAGTCCTGAAGGCCATTATTTCACAGAGGCTCCTTCCCAAGAAAAGCAGCCAGGGGATGGTACCTGCCGTCGAGGTGCTTGTGTCGACATCGCTCATAAGGGAGTGCATAACTGAAGAGCACAGGACTAATGAAGTCCCTGACGCCATTGCCCAGGGCCATGTAAACTACGGCATGCAGACATTCGACCAGTCCCTTATGACGCTCGTCAAAAACGACCTGGTCCACTATCATGATGCGGTGAGATACTCGACCAACCCGAATGATTTTGCGCTCAGAATGAAAGGCGTCATGGGGACGAGCGACGGCAAGTGGGATGTATTCGAAACAGGCGGTATGGCGCAGACCGCAGATGAAGCGCCCGATCAGGACGGAGGGCATGAAAAGCTTTAGTACGAAGCAAGAGGCTGTAAGCTATTGCCTGAACATTCTTTCCAGGCGGGCTGCCAGTTCGTATGAATTAAAAAAAAACTTTCAGCCAGGGGCGCTGATACGAAGATAATCTCTTCTGCGCTTAAACGTGTAGATGAGCTTGGGTACATCGACGATGCAGCCTATTCAAACCGTCGAGCACAGCTCCTTGCCTCAAGGCTTTACGGTAATTACTACATAAGGTATCAGCTTGTCCGCGAAGGCATACCCGAAGAAATGGCCGACAGGGCAGTTGCGGAAATTCCGGATACGCTTTCCGAGGAAAAAAGAATTGCAGAGTTTACTGAGAAAATGAAAGACCGAAGGAAAGACCTTGTCAGGGTTCTTACCAGCCGCGGATTTTCCTTTGACAGCATTTATAAAACAACAGGAGTTTACGGAGCAGAGACATGAAAGGTTCAGAGGTAAGGGAGAAATTTTTAAGATATTTCGAGGAAAAAGGTCATACAATAATCAAGAGTTCATCGCTGGTGCCGCCGGGAGACGACCCGAGCCTTTTGTTCACCAATGCGGGCATGAACCAGTTCAAACCGGTTTTTCTGGGCAGCGAAACCAGGCCTTATACAAGGGCAACATCCGCACAGAAATGCGTGAGGGCGGGCGGCAAGCACAATGACCTGGAAAACGTCGGCTACACGGCCAGGCATCATACGTTTTTCGAGATGCTGGGCAATTTTTCCTTTGGCGATTATTTCAAGGAAGGAGCAATCGCTTATGCATGGGATCTCCTGATAAACGTCTATAAGCTGGATGCTTCAAAGCTCATCGTGAGTGTTCACCACACTGACGACGAGGCTTATGGAATCTGGCTCGGCAAGATAGGAATTCCCGGAGAAAGGATAGTGCGCTTGGGCGATAAGGATAATTTCTGGTCGATGGGTGATCTGGGGCCATGCGGGCCGTGCTCCGAGATACTCTACGATCAGGGGCCGACAGTCGGGTGCGGCCGGCCCGAATGCAATGTGGAATGCGGCTGCGACAGGTTCCTCGAGATATGGAACCTGGTTTTCATGCAGTATAACAGAGGGGCGGACGGCTTGATGACGCCTCTTCCTAAACCCAGCATAGATACCGGGATGGGACTTGAGAGGATAACGGCGATACTTCAGGGAGTTCCCAGCAATTATATGACCGATCTTTTCATGCCCATAATCAATTTCGTCTCAACTCTAGCCGGGAGGAAATACGGAAACGATCAGGAAATGGATACGTCGATAAGGGTGATTGCAGACCATGCACGGGCATCTGCATTCCTTATCTGCGACGGGATACTGCCTTCCAATGACGGCCGCGGATATGTGTTGAGGCGTATAATCAGGCGTGCATCCCGCCACGGCAGGTTCCTCGGCATAGATGGCGCATTTCTGCACAAGGTTGCCATGAAGGTTGTTGAGGAATTCGGAAAGACATACCCCGACCTTACTCAACGCCGGGATTTCATTGATAAGGTCATTTCCAATGAAGAGGAGCGTTTCCTGGTGACGCTTGACAAGGGCCTTGCGCTTCTCTCCGATGCCATGGCCGGATTGAAGGCTGGGGATTCCATCGACGGGGCAACAGTTTTCAAGCTCTATGATACCTTCGGTTTTCCAGTCGACCTCACTGAGGATATTGCTAGGAGAAAGGATTTCGGCATAGACAGGGCCGGCTTTGATGCTCAGATGGAAATCCAGCGCGAAAAGGCACGAGCAGGGAGTTCGTTTGCGGATGCAGGCGCAGGGAAGAACATCTTCGGCGAAATGGAAAAAACCCGGTTTTCGGGCTATGAAACGCTCATTGAAGATTCGATTGTGACATCGATCCTGTCACCCGAAAATATGGAACCGCTAGAGGCATTGTCAGCAGGGCAGGCTGGCTTTGTGATAACCGAGAGGACCCCGTTCTACGGCGAATCAGGCGGCCAGGTTGGCGACACCGGCATTATTGAGAACGAGGGCTTTGAGGCCGTAGTTATCGATACGCTCAAAAAGGACAACGTGTTTCTTCACAGGGTGAACGCTACAAAAGGCTCAATCAAGAACAGCGCCGGAGTAAGGCTTGTCGTGGATTCGCCTAGAAGAAAAGCGATTGCACGCCATCACAGCGCAACGCACCTGCTCCAGAAGGCGATCAGGGATGTCCTCGGCACGCATGCGCACCAGAGCGGATCATATGTAAGCGATGAAAGACTAAGGTTCGACTTCACCCATTTTTCGGCGCTTTCAAAGGAAGAAATACTAAAAATAGAGGATATTGTGAATGAGCTTGTAATGGCCGACCTTCCTGTATGCACCAATCTCATGGCCAGGGAAGATGCCATGTCAAAGGGAGCCATGGCGCTGTTCACTGAAAAATATGCAGAAGAGGTCAGGGTTGTTACGATGGGCGAAGATGTTTCCGTGGAACTCTGCGGCGGCACGCATATCAGATCTACCGGCGAGATCGGCCTTGTGAAGATAGTGTCTGAATCGAGCGTATCGGCAGGACTCAGGAGGATAGAGGCCTTTGCCGGCCTTGCAGCGCTAAAGCATCTGAGGGAACTGGACAGCCTGGTCAGAGAGACTGCGGATGCGCTTAAATGTGCGCCGTCGGATGTTCCCGAAAGGATAGCCTTGCAGCAATCGCGAATCAAAGAGCAGGATGCGAAGATAAAAGAGCTCAATGTGAAGATAGCAACAGGCACAGGCGCGAGCGACGAAGAAGAGCTGAGCCTGAACGCCTGCAGGGCGGTCATAAAGAGGGTTTCTGCCGAAGATGTCTCGCAGCTGAGAGAAGTGGGAGACAAGTTAAAAGAGCGCATCAAATCCGGCATTGTATTCCTGGCGGCATCTGCCCGCGAGAAGTCGACCTTCATGATTATGCTTACGAACGACCTTTCGGGGAAGTTCGACGCAGGCGCAATAATGAAGACCATTCTGGCCGAAGTCGGAGGCCGCGGCGGCGGAAAGGTGCTTTTTGCGCAGGGCGGCGCAGATGCCGATAAGATCGAGAAGGCGATCGATGTCTTTAAAACAGCCTTAAAGGGGGCATGATGAGAAAGGCTACAGTAAAAAGAAGCACAAAAGAAACCGATATTGCAGTAACCGTAAACCTTGACGGCGGAAAATGCCAGATCGACATTCCGGCCGGGTTCCTCACTCACATGCTCGATTCTTTTGCCAGACACTCCGGCATGGGGATCAATGTAAGGGCGCAGGGGGATATCCAGGTGGATATGCACCATACGGTAGAAGACATTGGCATCGTGCTCGGGCAGGCCATAAAGGATGCTCTCGGGGGCAAAAAAGGGATAAGCAGGTACGGCTTTGCAAAACTTCCCATGGACGAGGCGCTGGTCGAGGTATCGCTTGACCTCTCGGGCAGGCCATATTTCATGATACACGGCGAGGAGGACTTTTTCGGGCAGGTGGGCGACATGGAGCTTGACCTTGTCCCTGAATTTTTCAGGTCGCTCGTTTTCAATGCAGGCATCACCATGCATATGACCGTGGTCTCGTCGGGCAACGCCCATCATCTGGCCGAGTGCTGCTTCAAGGCCTTTGCCCGCGCGATAAGGGATGCTGCGGCAATCACAGGGGAGGATGTGCCATCAACCAAGGAAGTCCTGTAAGGTATTCGCACACCAGGGTCTGCACGAAAGATTCCGACAGACACCCGGGTTGGCCGGTCAAGGTTGAACTTGACGGTGTTATGGCCGAGATCGAGGACATAGTAGACCGCTGGGTTTCGGCAAACAAAAACCCTGAGGATTATCCGAGCGAATACTGGAAGATAAAGGTTTCGGGAAAAAAGTATATTCTCATGTACAATACGCTGTTTGACAGCTGGTGGCTCAAGGAGTGCGAGAAATGATCGTCATACCTGCAATCGATCTGCATCACGGCAAGGTGGTAAGGCTTAAAAAAGGTGATTTCAATGCGGTTACCATATACAGCGAATCTGTTGCAACAATTGCCAGGTCTTTTGAAGAAGCGGGAGCAAGGCGCATACATGTGGTCGATCTGGACGGCTCGCTTGAAGGCAGACGCATCAATGCCGATTCGATAAAGGCGATATGCGATGCCGTGAATGTGGAAGTGGAGCTGGGCGGCGGTATAAGGACGCTGGCCGATGCCGACGAGGCGTTCAGGCTCGGCGTATCCTATGTCATTCTGGGGACCGTCATCATCAGGGAACCGGCCGAGGCAAAGAAGATACTGAAGGCATATCCGGGCAAAGCTGGCCTCGGGATAGACGCCAGGGACGGTAAGGTAGCCACCGCGGGCTGGACCGAGACTTCCGCGAGCGACGCTCTCGATGTTGCGAGAGAATTCGAAGATTTGAACCCCGCATTCATTGTCTATACCGATATCAGCCGCGACGGCATGCTGACAGGCCCAAATATCGAGGCGACGGAAAAGCTTGCATCATCGGTAAGGACGCCGGTCATCGCCTCGGGTGGCGTGTCGAGCCTTGAGGATCTGATCGAGCTCAATAAAATAAAAGGCCTTTTCGGTGCGATAACCGGCAAGGCCATATATGAAGGCAAACTCGACCTTAGGCAGGCCATAAAGGATATAAAGTAACACTTTTTATTTAAAGGCATGACGTGACAGAGCTTTTTAAAGAACCGGGCAGAGACAATAAGCTCAGAAGTGAAATTGACTCTATTTGTCAAGGTTAAAGGCCTAATATTTAAGGAGATTTTCTTATGTTTCCGGTGGCTTTGATCCCAGCAAGCGCTTCAATAAGCAATCTTCCAATCTTCACGGTCATCCCTTTTGCCGGAATACTTTTATCCATAGCCTTGTTCCCTTTGCTGGCACCGCATTTCTGGCACAGGCATTTCGGGAAGATTTCCGCTTTCTGGGCTCTTCTTCTTGTAGTGCCGTTTGTTGTTTTTTTTGGACACGAGGCTGTGCATGAAATCCTTCATATCCTCATTATCGATTATATTCCCTTTGTAGTCCTGATAGGCAGCCTGTTTGTAATTTCCGGAGGCATTGTAATAAAAGGCTCTTTGAAGGGCACGCCTGCCATGAATGCCCTGCTGCTTTTTATCGGCGCAGTGCTTGCGTCATTGATAGGGACAACCGGCGCGTCCATGGTGATGATACGCCCGGTGCTGCGCGCAAACGCACACAGGCCTAAAAAAGCACACGTTATATGCTTTTTTATATTTCTGATCGCAAATATCGGCGGAAGCCTCACCCCAATTGGCGATCCGCCTCTGTTTCTGGGATTTCTGCACAATGTCCCTTTTTTCTGGGTGACATTAAACATGCTGCCGCAGATGATGCTCAGCTTACTTCTAATCCTTGCTGTGTTTTTTGTCGTTGACATGCATTTCTTCATGAAGGAAGAGCCTCGAGAAGAAATAGAAGGCAAGGACACCGAGCCTTTTAGAATTGAAGGAAAGCGCAACCTGCCCATACTTATTGGCGTTATCTCCTGTGTAATCATGAGTGGATTATGGAAGCCCGGAAGCATTCTTTTTCTAGGGGTAGAGCTGCATATCCAGAATTTAGCAAGGGATATTGCAATTATCATTCTGGCCGGGGCCTCATTTTTTATGACATCTGAAAAACTCAGACAGGCAAACAGCTTCAGCTGGTTTCCGATTATAGAGGTGGTAAAGCTTTTTGCCGGCATTTTCATTACCATAATACCCGCGCTGGATATTTTAAAAGCAGGCTCCGAAGGCGCTCTGGCGGGCTTCATAAATGCGGTTGACAAGCCCGTTCATTTTTTCTGGGCAACAGGAGTATTGTCTTCTTTTCTTGACAATGCGCCCACTTACCTTAGCTTTTTCAATTTGGCGCTCGGAAAATACGGTTTATCTGAAGCAGCTTTGCCTGCGGCGCTTGGCGCTGGAACAGCATCGGCTGTCCCGCTTTTTATAAGCAGCCTGAAGGCAATCTCTGCAGGGGCAGTATTCATGGGCGCAATGACATATATAGGCAATGCTCCGAATTTCATGGTGAAGTCCATTGCTGAAGAAACGGGTGTAAAAATGCCGAGCTTTTTCGGGTATATGATTAAATATTCAATCCCCGTGCTTATCCCGGTATTCATAATAATATCTCTGATTTTTTACGTTTAGGGAGGAAAGGATGGAGAAAAAGTTTTACGAAATTGTAATGGAAGGAAGAGCCGATTTTGTTAGAGGATTCATAACCGGCCTGCTCGAAGGCAAATGCGTGCTGGATGACGCCTTTACCGGAGCCGATTACCACATTGAAAAAAGGGGCGGGCAGGGTTTTATCATGCGCTTTTTGAGCGGCAGAAAAGACGAGTGCATCGTGGTGGCAGGCAATGAACTCAAAGACGCTCTTATCTCGGCAGCCAGTATGCATCATGGACAGATGCCTTTCAAGATTGTAGATGTTCATGAAATAAAGGGAGCTAAGTTCAGGTTTTCTTTCATGACATATTCAAAGGAAGTGGGTAATACACTAAAAAATCTTCTGAATAACTTGCCTGAAAGAGTGTCCTGGGAACCCATTCAGGACATTAATGAAACAGTTGACCCTGAAAGTCAGGGCATCGAGGCATATGCCCCTGTTCATGATTACGATATCAGCGCAAAAGGGGAAATTCATGGACAGGTCAAGGGGGTATTTCTGGTGTATCATGAGCTGAAAAAACATGAAGTAGTTGAGCTCTCAGAGATAAAGCTCGAAAATGCCTAATATTTGACCAGGAATGCCTCACGCCACTTTCTGACAGAATTGATAAAAAAGATGCACGGGCATTTTTTAATCTCATCAACCTTGATTATCCTTTCGGATATTTTCCCCTGCTTTATCAGCCAATTCCTGAAAGTGCCTGCCAGAAGCCCGCATGAAACCGGTGGCGTAAATAATTTGCCATCGATTTTGCAAACAATGTTTGAGGAGCTGGCTTCGGTTACTTCGCCTAGTTCATTGTACAGGATTACATCATCATGGCTTGCACACAAAGACCTTGCCTCTTCGTAAACCTGGCGGTAAGTGGTTTTGTGATAAAGAAACACATTGCCCGAATCGACAGGGGATTCTGCCAGGGCGACACTGATAGGACCTGCGGGTTTGACTGGTTCTGAGTTTATTTCGATCCCGCCGTCCTGCGCCAGGAGCATCCTTACCTTGCAGGGTTTTTTCTCAAGGCTTCGGGCAAACTCTTCAAGCAGTGCAAGTGCCTTTTCCCCTGAAAACGGAAAAGAAAAGTATTCGGCTGATGCGCATATCCTTGACATATGTTCGGTTAGAAGAAAGAAGCCGTCCTCAGGCGTGAAAAGGATCGATTCCAGGAGTCTGAATTCAGGCAGGTTATGGGCAAGAACCTTTGCCTTCACGGCGCACTCCTCATATTCACTATCAATCTCCGAGTCCCATATGATTCCACCACCTACTCCATATTCAGCGTAGTTGTCTTCCTTATCAATTATTACGGTCCTGATTGCCACATTAAACTGCATCCTGTTTTCGGGTGAGATGAAGCCTATCGTTCCCGTATACAGTTTTCGGGGACTGTCCTCCAGTTCTTCGATTATCTCCATGGTTCGGGCCTTTGGTGCTCCCGTTATCGAGGCAGGCGGAAAAAGGGCTGAAAAAATTTCAGTTAATCCGGCGTCTGTCCGGCAGCTTATGGTTGAAGTCATCTGCCAGAGGGTCGGGTATTTTTCGACCTCGAACAGGGATTCCGCTTTTACTGTTCCGGTGTCGGCTATCCTGCCGAGATCGTTTCTGACCATATCTGCAATCATCAGGTTTTCGGCCCGGTTTTTTTCAGATGCTTTGAGCCAGCAGGCCTTTCCGATGTCATTTTCAGGAGTAAGACCGCGTTTAACTGTTCCCTTCATGGGCCTGCTTGAAAGCAATCCTTTGTCATATTCAAAGAACATCTCGGGTGAAGAAGATAAAACTGTCCATTTTCCGGTATCGATATAAGCCCCGTATCTACACTGTTGTGCATTGACGAGTTCGATGAAAAAATGCCACGGATTGTCTTTAAAAGCGCTTTTAAGCCTCATGGTGTAATTGACCTGATAGGTTTCGCCTTCGCGGATATAATCCTTTATTCTCCTGAGAGCATTTGAATACTGTTCTTTTGTAACTGACGGCAGCCATATTGAATTATCCTGCTTGTCCTGGCTCTCTTCCCGGAAGGTGTTTAAGGGGAATGCAATTTCTTCAGCTCTTTCATATATACCGAACCAGACAAGTGGGAAGCCGCTGTTTGTCTTAACCCTGAGCACACTGTCAAAAGCGGGTGATGCTTCATAACTGACAAAGCCTGCTGCGTATCGCCCGCCCTCGGTTGCGGTGCGGATTTCATGAAGGACAGGCAAAACATCATTTTCAGCATGCGCTTCTAAAATTTTTATGGGATTAACGAATCTGAGCCATTTTCCGCACGATGCATCATGGACTACAACAGTTTCAAGGCCTTGATTCATGATTGCCCTGATTGCCACATGAGACGATCATGTGCAAGAATTTAGCTTAATGCATCCTTATTTATTTATACATCTGGCGGCAATGAACCGATAGCCCCAGTCTATTTCATCGAAATCAAGTACATATCCATACTTTTGTGACCAAGCGCCATCAGCAAGGTCATTTTTGAGTTTCTCAATGCCATGTCCAACCTGTATCGGGTCGGCAACTGCAAAACCGGACATGGCCTGCCTTGCATCTTCGTTCAGATAAGCGGATGGTTCTCTCCAGTATGCGGCAAGGAATTTGTCGTCAAGATCGGGGGGCAGCTTGAATGAATGCACCATGACTGTTTTCCCGGTTGCCTTTGAAAACAGGCTCTTTAGTTCGTTAATCGGCGGGAATATCCTCATGGCGTCCGCCCATATTCCGGGAAAGTAGTCGGCTATCCATGGGCTTTCAGCTTCACGCGGATCAAAGGTAAACCACACTATGGGCCCATCCGGGCATATACGGTTCATTTCAAAAAGCGCACCGGGAAGTGAAGTGAAATGATGACTGGCCATTATGCTTACAACTGCATCGACTGTTGCATTCGTCAGAGGTATGTTTTCAGCAATACCGGTTATCCATTCGACTTTTTCATCTTTAACGGACTGGCTTTTCATCATATCCGAAGGCTCGATTGCTTTTACAGAATAACCGTGATCCGCCAGCGCATTGGAGTAATTTCCGGAACCCGCCCCGATGTCGGCGATCATCGAACCTTTGGGGATGTTCAGATATTCAATGAGATAACGGACAATTCTCTTATCTGCCCTGCGGTGGACGGAATAGTTCCTGCCGATAGTGTCATATAAAACAACAGCCATATGAAGTTATGACTTCAGCCGGCAAAGGATCCTCTTTGCCGGCCGGGTTGAATCACCAGGGATCATTCCTCATAAGCTCAAAAGCGTTTTCAGCGCACAGCCCCGCAAAGTCCTTGTTTATGGACATCATCTCCTCATATCCGAAGCCAACGTTATCTTTGGGGTTATAATCAGGCGAGAGGTTCCATTCGGCTTCTGGCACCAGGTATAAAAGAGTGTCGCCTGTAATTCCGCAAACCATCTTATATGGTGCGGTCATTTCCTGCTTTATGCCCAGGAACTCGTCAAGCTTTTTATTCTTATAGCCTGTTTCGCCTTTTTCTATGCCGAGAGAGAGATGTGTAACCGGCTCGCCCGGGAGCGTTACAAGCTGAACCTGTGAGCCGAGCCTCACGTAGTTGACCTGGGTCGTAACCTCATAAGTGTCAGAATCGTAATCAAGCTCCATCTTGGATTTGGCCACACCCAATATTACTTTAAGCAGGAAGTTGGTAAGTTTGACATTGAAAGCACCCCTTGAAATGAAAAGGTCCTTATCTATTTCCACCTGATTTTCAAGGGACTTGAAAGCGGCCTCGGCTATGTTCTCGCCAAAATTCTTCGCGACCTCGAAATCATTCGTGCCGTTCCATCCTTTGGCTCTGGCGTCGCCCATTGCACCCTGAATGAATACCACGGGCGCACCTGTCAGGGCCTCGGCATGGTCTGCAAGATAGCCGCAGAAGTCGCGTGAGATGTCGTATATATCAGCTGAGATTATTGTCGGGTGGCAGCCAATATTTATCAGAAGGCCTACAGTATGTCCGTCATCTATGGCTTTCGCCTCGATGACGTTAAGCGCCCTGTCGACGCTCGGGTTGCCTTCCTTATCCTCCCAGCCCCTGCGGTTTGAGGTTCCCGTTATGACATTTCCGTTCACATCGCGCTCGCCGTAATCGACCGACGAGACATAAAGCTTTGAGAGCTCCATTGAGTTGTAGGCCGATATGACGGCGCCGGCGGACTTTTCTATAAGGTCTGTCCTGTAGCTCTTGCATACCCCCCCCATATATCCGAGCAGGTCGAGCGATGCATGGGAATGTGTTGCGCCGACGAACACCTGTGTTGCCGGTATGCCGGTCGCTTTTTCAACGTTATCAGTTATTTCCTTTATTACCCGGTTGCCGATGACGCAGACGTCGAGCGTGACAATGGCGAATACTTTTTCCTTGTACTGAACCACGAAGGCCCTTGCATAAAGCGGGTCGTGTATGCCCTTTGCCTTTGCTACTTTGAAACCGTCGAACTCCCTTATGCCTAGTATTCCAAAGCCGCCCAGATAGACGCCCTCTTCAATCTGTTCAGATGTTGGCGAAATGTCCTTAACGGCCGCACCTGCAAGGAAATCTTCCGGATAAACCACCGGGTCCGGGTCTTCCGGGGTGTTGCCGTTTTCAGGCGAGGTCTGAGAAGTATCAGTTGCAGCGTCATCGGTACCCGAAGATGAACAGCCGGGAAACGGCATAAAGATTGCGGCAATTATTGCAAACATCAAGACAAACCTGAAACAGCGGATTTCCTTCATATAACCCCCTCGACTAATTAATTCCAGTCATTCAAATATTTTGGAATCTTACAAATACTGCCAATCTTTCAGCAGCTTTATCCTGAATATAAGTATAATATCATTGAGGATTTTTTCAAGGATATACTTGAGAGGTCAAGCCAGCTTCGGTATCACCGCAAAGAGCACTGCAAAAAAGTGAGATACGCTGCCGCCTAATACGAATACATGCCATATGGCATGATTGAAAGGCAGCCTTTCCCAGGCATAGAAGATCACACCGAAGGTATATGAGAGACCGCCAGCGACAAGAAAGATGAGGCCGGAAGTCGGAAGCTGCGTTAACATGGGCTTGAATGCAACCACCCCGATCCATCCCATTGCGACATAAAGTATCAGGCTTAATATCTCATATTTCATCTTTGTCAGGGTCTGCAGCAGCACGCCCATAACTGCGAGGCCCCATATGATGCCGAAGAGCGCCCAGCCCTGGCCGCCCTTGAGCGTTACGAGCGTGAAAGGGGTATATGTGCCCGCAATGAGAAGGAAAATTGCCGAATGGTCAAAGACCCTGAACACCTTTTTCACTTTCTTGTTCTGGACGGCATGATAAAGAGTTGATGCAGTATAAAGCAAAATCAGTGTGGCCCCGAATATGCTGCATCCCACAATATGACGTGCGGTGCCGAAGACAGCTGCAAATGCGGTCAGTATGGCCAGCGCCGCAATGGCCAGCACTATACCTATGCCGTGTGTTATGCTGTGGGCTATCTCCTCTGAGAATTTATATTTGGGAAGTGAGATTCCGGACATTATCTGCTCCTTAATAACTATTCGGTTTGCAGGATTAGCACATAATGCCTTAAACATCAAATGAGGCTTTTGCTGAAACCAAATTGAAAAGTGATGCTTGAACTGTATAATATAATCAATGTGCTGGAGTTCCGTCCAAAGGAGGCGGTCATGAATGAAGCGTTTATCCGTTATATGAGGGCGACACCCCTGGACATGAAGGAGACCATCGAGAAGGCCCCATTTGCCTATGTTCCGCTCGGTGCACTTGAATGGCACGGAGAGCAGAATGTGCTAGGGCTTGACAGCATAAAGGCCGAAGCCATCTGTGAACGTGCGGCTGAACTCACTGGCGGCGTGGTCTTCCCGGTTATCCAGTGGGGGGCCTATGACCCGCTCAATTTTCCCTATACGTTCAGGTTTCCAAGACGCCTCATGCGCAGGATGCTTGAGGGCGCAGCCGTGCAGCTGAAAGACATGGGATTTGAGGTGGCCGTGTTTCTTTCAGGCCACTACCCGCCTACCCAGATCAGGCACCTCAAGGGAATGTCGAGAAGGCTCTCGAAAAAGCATCGCGGTTTTCATGTACTGGGCCTGCCGGAGTTTGTACTGGCGGGCGATATCGACTATCTGGGGGACCATGCCGCCATGTGGGAGACATCAATGATGATGGCGATAGACCCCTCTTCGGTGCATCTTGAAAACCTGCCTGAAGGGCTTAATTTTGCCGAACGGGCGATCGCTCACGGGGTATTCGGCAGGCATCCCCTGTCCGGTGCTTCCGCGGGGCTGGGGAATCTTGCCCTTGATACGATTGTCACAAAGCTTGCAGGGCTTGTAACGGAAACTCACGCATGCCGATCTCTTGGGCCGTATGAAAAGGCCCTTAAAGAATTCGACAGGATTTATTACGGGACATTCAATCCTTTCGGACTAAAGAAGATTTTTGCAAACCAGGGCATAGGTTCAAGAAGGGAAGGCATCGAGTTCTTCTTGTGGTCACTCTTTAAAAAGGGGAAATATAACCCGGATTACAAATATCCGGTAAGAAATAAGGTCAGGGGTGAGGAGTAAGGAGACAGGAGGGAAAACTATTTAATTCAATGTGCATAAATTCATATCATGTAATCTGAACTTCCTTTAGCCGTGTAAATTCTTCTATTTCCCGCTTTTAAGGAGCTTGTCGAGTCCGGCAAAGGCCTTGAAGGTCGTTGAACTTCCGGCAGAACTGTCTTTTGTCTGACCGCCATAATCCCCTTCGCCGGAAAGTATCGAGTGTTCGTTGTCATGGCAGTAGATACACAGGAGCTCCCAGTTGCTGCCGTCCGGCGGGTTGTTGTCGTGGTTGTGGTCCTTATGGTGGACCGTGAGTTCTTTGAGTTTTTTGCCCTCGAACTCACGTCCGCAGCGCCCGCATACATGAGGAAAAAGCTTGAGCGCACGCTCACGGTAGGTCTTCTCGCGTTCCTGCTGGAGTTTTCTTGCCCCGGCAATTACTGCTCTGACGGTGTCTTTATCGTCAGCCATGGGAATTATCTTGTAGTCCAGCCTCCGTCTATGCGGAGATCGGACCCGGTCATGTAGGACGCATCATCCGTTGCGAGAAAGAGAATGCCTGTGGCGATTTCCATGGGATCAGCCCAGCGCGTGAGCACTCCCTGCTCCTCGAATTCCTTTTTAATCTGGTCGAACGTCATGCCCCTCTGAGAGGCCTCTTTCGCCACATCGCTTCTCAGCATGGGCGTGTCGGTCGCACCCGGGCTTACGCTGTTCACTCTCACGCCGTAAGGCGCCATGTCGAGTGCGAGCGCCTTAGTGAATCCCAGCACACCATGCTTGGTCGAGCAGTAGTTAGCATGGTTGTTCTGTCCTATATGTGAGGCAACTGAGGTAAGGGTGACAATGGTCCCTGATTTCTGGTTCTTGAAATAAGGGATTGCCGCCTTGCATGAGAAGAATGTCCCTTTCATGTTGACGTTGAGCAGGATGTCATAGTCCTCTTCGGAAAAGTCCTCCACCTGTCCGACCCTTACCACCCCTGCATTTGCAATGAGCACATCTATGCGGCCGTGCTTTGCGGCGACTTCGTCGATATGCTTTTTTATCCCGGCATATTTTGTGACATCGACCCTGGCTATATAGACATTTTCTTTGCCTTCGCCGATCAGGCTTAATGTTTCGTTCAGGCCTGCCTCGTCTATGTCGGATGCATAAACTATAGCCCCTTCCCTGGCGAACAGTATGGCAGTCGCCCTTCCGATGCCCGAACCGGCACCTGTAAGTATTGTCACCTTGTCTTTTACCCTCATAAGTGTACTCCTTGTTTTAGCTGATAACTGTTAAGCTGATATGCAACAACGTTTTAATTCCGCTCAGCAGCTTATCAGAATGATTGCTGGAATCTTATCAGTTTATCTTACAAATATGCCCTTATCAAGGGTAGAAAGCCTTTCCACCCCGCTTGCGGTTACGCGATAGCAGTCTTCAGCGCCGACCAGATTTGATGCGGGGAATGACTGCCAGACCTCAAGATCGAGTACCATATTTTCTTCGAACTCTATGTCGAGCTGGCGCATTGGACTGAAGATGTGAGCCTCCTCGCATTCAAGGCCTATGCTGTGCGCGGTGATGAAAGTCATACCCAGTTTCTTGAGAGACTTGGCATAGACCTTGGCCTCCTTATAGAGTTCAAGCGCCTTGACGCCCGGCTTGAGATTAAGTTCCAGAAACTCCTGCACCTTTATCATGCGCTCAATATGTTCCGTGCCGTTTTCCGGGATGCTTCCAACAACGAACTGCCTGCTTATATCAGAAATATAACCCTTATAGACTGCGCCTATGTCGATGCGGTTGAACTGTCCCGGGTATACAGTGTACCCTATTCCCGGGGCTTCAGGGTCAGAATGGCCCAGCCCCATAGTCAAATGGTCCCAGCCTTCGGCCCCCTCATCTATCACGGTTCTGCGGGCAATCTTTAAAAGTTCATTGTCTGTGATTCCGGCTTTTGCAGCATCAATGACCGCCATTATAGCCTTTTCTGCGATGCGCGTTGATTCCTTTATTCTGGCGATTTCTTCACCAGTCTTGACAAGTCTCATGTCGAGGAAGGCCCTGTCGGCCTCAATGAATGCTGCCTGAGGGAAGCGCTGGCGCAGAAAATCGGCCTGGTACCTGGGCATCTGGCTTTCAATGCCTATAGCGCCTGAACCGAGTCCCCATTCCTCGATCTTTTTGCATATCTCTTCAAGCGTCTGCTGGGGACTTACAGTCCCCGCAACTTCGTCGAGCCATGTCCACTTCTTTGTGCTCTGATAAACCATCCATGCAGCTGCAAACTCGGAACCGTCATTTCTTATGACCGCCATTGCAGGGAACTGGTTGGACAGAACATAAAGAATAGGATTCGGCGCAACGTGGAGTGTCGGCATGCCGGTCGTATAAAAGACATTCACGGGCGTTGCCGCCACGAGCACGTCTATTCCGTGCTGCGCCATGACCCTTGATGCCTTTTCAGCGGAATAACCGATCGGAACCGGCTTAATGGTTTCTGGTGTTTCCATAATAACCTCCATTCAAACCTCACGATCTCCTTACTGGCCCTTTAGCCTGGCCAGGCGGCTTTTGGTTTTATAGAGCAGCATTCCAAACAGTACTGCCCCGACAATTACTGAAAGCACCCAATCATACCAATGAAAGAAGCCGAGCGCTGTAAGGAACGACAGTGTGCCAAGAGGCAGCAGCAGAAGGGAATTGGTGATCAAACCGGGGTTGTAAACAGGTTTGCCGGTCTGGAAAATGATAGTATGCATGAGGTTGTTGATAGTCAGTTCAAACAGCATCATGGAAAAACCGATCCAGGGGGCTGTATTGGCGAATATCGCCCCGATGATCACCGCAGGCCAGGCAATGACAATGTTCACCTGGAACACATAGCCTTCATCCAGCGGCATTTCAGGATCGGTTTTTGAGCCGAATGGAGACTTGAGGTTGAAAAACTCTTTAAAACTGAGCGGCGACAGTACATATTCCTCGCATTCATGGATCATTAAAAATGGCAGATGAAGCCACAGTAGGAACTGATAAAAGGTCATGGACTCCCTGTAATAGATCAGAATGACCAGCAATACCGGAGCAAAGAACAGATTGGCGCTTTGCCAGAACCTGTTGATTTTCTGATAATTCATAGAACCTCCTTGCTACCCTTGGTGAATGAGAAATGGTGAACCGGGAGATAATTTTCTATTCTCACAGCTCAATATCCATCAGAACCTGCAATTTCTCCAAATCTTCCATCGAGCCGGTCGGCTTCAGCTTTCCTTCCATGAATGCATCGAGGGGGTCGATCTCACCATTGATTATACCCATAAACATTGCTGAATCGAGCGTGAGGCTCATATCCGCATCGGCTTTGAGGCCCTCTATAATCTCAACTTTTGCGCCGTCGAAAACCATCTGAAGGGCTGCATTCACGTCAGGGAAAATGAGCTGCATGGTCTTGTTGTAACCCTTGAAATGTTCAGCCATCTCGGGGTCTTCTGCAATTGCTTTCCATTTTGAAAGTCCTGTCCTCAATTCTTCAACCGTGGCCATGTCCTCTCCTTTTCAATTTTTTCTGTATACCGTCCTGCCGGTCGAAGACGCCTCGTAACCGAGCAGGATTGTTTCAAGCGCTTTTTTGCCCATCTCACCGGTAACAAAAGGTTCCTTGCCGGATATAACGCATTCATAAAAATGCTTTACCTCGAGTTCAAAAGTGAGAGGGTAATACCCTGGATATGTCCTGTGCTCGACTTCCGGACATACCCATTTCCCCTGATCAGGCCCGGGCAGTGTCGAGAAAAGCTTAATCGGCTGCTCCCGGTTATGGTCTTCAAGGATAGTACCTTTTGTGCCGTAAATCTCAAGAGTGTTGTTCCATTCACTTGCCACCGTGAAGCTGCAGTCTATACTGCCGACAGCCCCTGCCTCAAACCTTACAGCAAAGGAGCAGTTGTCATCAGCTTTGCAGTCAAGCTCTATCAGACACCTGTCCGCCCTTCCCGAAATGCTGTCTATGTCGCCTATCAGATAATTGAGAACAGCTACTCTGTGTACGCCGCTGTCCATCCAGGCGCCCCCGCCCGCCTCCACACTATTTGATTTCCAGCATTCAGCGTTTTGCATGTTGGCTACTTCAGAGCCTCCCTCATAAGTCCTTATCAGCTTGGGCTCGCCTATGACGCCTGCCTCGATTAGCTCTTTTATCTTTCTGTGGGCCGGCAGGAAAAGCTGGTTCTCGGCGATCATTAAGGTTTTGCCCGCCTTCCTGCCTGCGGCTATCATAGCATCTGCCTCTTCGAGCGTGTTTGAAATAGGCTTTTCGCAGAGCACATGCTTGCCCGCTTCTAATGCCTCGATACAGATTTTTGCATGCAGGTGATGCGGCAGGCATATATGCACGCAATCTATATCAGGCCTCTTGAAAATCTCACGGTAATTTGCAGATAAATCAGCTCCGGGATGTTTCTTGCCTACCCTTCTGAGATTTTTCTCATTCAGATCAACAATAGCAGCAACATCTGCCATCTCAGGAATCTTCCTGATGGAATTCGCATGCCAGTTGCCGGCATTGCCAGCCCCGATAATCGCAGCTTTTAAAACCATATCAGAAACCTCCCTTTTAGCTGTTAAGCTGATAAGCTCAAGAGCAGGATCAAACCGGTTTTATATTAGCTTAACAGCTATCTTATACCGTCATGCCCCCGTCTATGGAAAGGCATGTGCCTGTACAGAATTCGTTGGTAGCCAGCAGCAGTATGCCTTCCGCTATCTCTTCTGACTTGCCCAGTCTGCCCATCGGCTGGCGTGCTGTTATCTGTCTTCTTGCCTCGTCTGCATTGCCAGTTTGAGCGAGTCGAACTGCAAGCGACGGCGTGTCTGTGGTGCCGGGAAGTATTGCATTGACGCGTATTCCGTCTTCTATGTGATCCATCGCCATCGCTTTTGTAAGCGAAAGCACTGCGCCTTTGGATGCAGAATATGCGGCGCGGTTGGTAACGCCCTTTATTGCGACCGATGAGGAGCAGTTGATGATGACGCCTTTCGTTTTTTTCAGATGGGGTATTGCATAGAGTGAACAGAGCCATGTGCCACGGACATTGATTGCCATTGTCCTGTCGAAGTCGTCGATGTGCGAAGCTGTTATGCTGCCTGCGACAACAATACCCGCGTTGTTATGCAGGATGTCCAACCGGCCGAACCTGGCTATTGTCTCATCGATAAGACGCCTGGCGTCTTCTTCTTTTGATACGTCGCATCTGACATATATGGCCTCGCCACCGGAGGCGTTTATTGTATCTACCCCTTTACAGGGCACGATGTCGCTTAAGACGACTTTTGCGCCAACACCAGCGAACAGGATGGCTGTAGCCTCGCCTATGCCTGCCGCTGCACCGGTGATTATGGCAACTTTGCCTGTGAGTTTCATTTTGCCGTACCCGTTATCTTTCTGGCTTCTGACGGATTGGCGACCGGCCTGCCCATTTTTTTTGAAAGCCAGACCGCCCTTTCGATGAGTTCGGCGTTATTTTTTGCCGGTCTGCCGTCTTCCATGAAAGGATTGTCTTCGGTGCCGATGCGGATGTTGCCGCCCGTGTTTATTGCAAGTGTAGCCATCTTGGTCTGCTCTTCGCCCATTGTACTTACCGTGTGCAGGCAGCCTTCGGGCTTGAAGCGCATCAGGTACTGATAGCTTTCGATCTCTGGCGGGCACCATGTGCCTCCGGGCCAGCCGAAGAACATCGTGATTATGTGCGGTGCCTTGAGAAGGCCTTTTTTAACGAGCCAATTGAGGTTCCAGTAAGACCCTGTATGCCAGACTTCCCATTCCGGTTTGATGTTATATTCCGCACACTTGATCGCATAGGCTTCAAGTTCGGTCAAAGGGTGAAGCTTGTCGACCGTGACCGCCGTGAATTCCTCAGCATGATGGTTGAGTATGATGGACATCATGTCGGGTTTGCAGTCAAAGTCTGTCTGACGCTCTTCGATTGGAAAACTCGACATGCCGGCCTGGACGATGGCGTCGGTTTTTGCCCTGATTTTGTCCACGATGTATGTAGCCTGTGAGCTTCGTGGCAGATGGACATGCAGAATGGAAGCGCCTGCCTCTGCACATTCTATGGCGTCTTTTATAAGGTCCTCATCGTTATCGGACCAGTTCCTGACATCCGGGTGAATCCATGAATTTGCCGTTGTCGCCGTAATGATGAGTTTTTCCATTTTTTATTCTCCTGCTTCCTGGATTATATTTGTTTCGGCAGCCGCTTCCTCCTGCCTGCGTCCCAGCAGGAAGCCGCTGATTATAATGAGCGCAACGCCTGAGAGCATATATACGACAGATGCGGAATCGGGTGCTCTAAGCGCGAATACATAGAAATATACAAGGACAGGTGCGATCTGAACAGGGACCTGCTGGACCGGTATGATGTTGCTGGCCTGTCCATAGCGGAAGCACTCCTGAGTCTGCCACATGCCGATGACGTTCGTTCCGACAAGGATAATGCTTGCCGTTACAAAGATTACTATCTGAGATGTGGAGCCTTTACCTGCCAGAACCAGGAATATTACTGCCACCAGCGGTGCGATCCACAGATTCGATATGGAGAACGGAAAACCGTTCGAGACAGCCATGACGATTCCCCTTCTGCCACCGGACTTTAATGCTGCCAGATGCAGGATTATCCAGAGTGCAGCAAGACTCAGGCTGAAAACCGCTATACGCATGAGAGTCGCAGTTGTCTCAAGGCTAGCAATGACAGTTTCGCCCTTTATCTCAAGCCTGCTGAAGCCGAGAAGGGCGATGCCGATTATCATGAGAAAAATCCCTGTAATCTCGAAGACATCAAGACTTTCACCATTCATCCAGACTGAGCCCAGTGCCAACACGATAAGACCTGAAGCCATCAGGCCCGGCACCAGAGCCGGTCCGATATAATCCTGTGCGATCATGAAACAGGCGGTTCCCGCACCGATAGACATCACAAGTCCGGTGATCCACAAGGGGTTCCTGAGCAGGGTCCTCATGAATTTTGATTTCCGGATTTCCTCAGGCAGGTTGTTAACGGCTTTTTTCTGCAGGAGCTGTCCTGTCTGATTCAGGACGCCGCTCAATATTGCAAGGACTACTCCCATTATGTAACCCTTATGCATGATTTCACCTTATCCCGGTTAAATTGGTCTTACCAATTTGCAGAAAAACAAACTAAGTGTCAACGGAAATTACTGACAAATTTGAAGAAATCGTCTTTCAATAAGACTTCAAATACCCTCAAAATAATCCAGATCCAGCTTCTTTATTTCATATGTTCCAATCACAGAAACTCCAACATTGTGCTCAACCATTAATTTTGACAATCCTTTTCCATCAATAAGTATGATTTTTTTCTCTATGTTCTTTGCAAAATCAATCGCTTCTTTTGTGAAAGATGAAGTAGTTATGAATATTCCCTTTCTTGCCCGCTGACCTTCAAGTGCCCCTGCAAATTTTTGAATTTCCGGACGGCCAACTGTATTATCCCATCTCTTAGCCTGAACATAGATTACATCCAAGCCAAGGCGGTCTTCATTAATAATTCCATCAATCCCGCCGTCTCCGGACTTTCCAACAGCACGAGCAGCATCTTGACGATTCCCGCCATATCCCATGCTAACCAGTAAATCTATAACAAGCTGTTCGAAAAAGGCCGGCGTTATTGACTTAACCTGCTCAAGTACTTCAAGTTCTATACTTTCTTTAAGCTCATTGTAGGTTTTAGCCAAAATATCATCAGGTGTTAAATCGTTATTAGATAATATTGCTGGTTGACTATTGTCGATTTGATGATCCTTTTTTTGAGTGGTAAATTTTTTAAATTCTTCGAACTGTTCTAAGAACCTTGATGTTATTTCTAAAGGAGGTTTCTTTAGAAGATCAATTCCTCGTTCTGTTATTTTCAAATACCCTCTCTTTGGTAATTCCAATAAATGTGCTTTTGTAAGATAAGTTTTGGCCCAACCCACCCGGTTATCAAATATCGGTTGTTTCCCGCTTGGCAACAATTCACTTCTTTCATCATCCGTAATTTCAAAAAATGTTGCCATTTTTTCAACTGTTTCTCTGAAGCTATGTTCAATACCATCAGATGAATACTTTAGAAGCGGTAGCATTATTTTCTGATAATCAGGAATAGACCTAATACCTCCATACCAATTTTATTGTAAACTCACCACTCACCACTCAAAACTCACAACTATCTTTTCCTACCTTTCGACCCTTGCGCTGCCACCTTTCATAAGCTTTTCCACCTCGGCGAGTGTCGCCATCGATGTATCGCCGGGCGTGGTCATTGCAAGCGCTCCGTGAGCCGCGCCGCATTCTACGGCATAGGCAGGGTCGCCTTTAGCCATCAATCCATATATGAGCCCCGAAGCAAAGCTGTCGCCGCCGCCAACCCGGTCCATTATTTCGAGGTTTTCCCTGTGCGAGGCCTCATAAAATTTGCCGTCTGCGCAGCATATGGCGCCCCAGTCGTTTATTGTGGCAGATTTCACGGTTCGTAGAGTGGTTGCCACAACCTTGATATTGGGGAATTCCTTCACGACGTTATCTATCATTTTCTTGTATCCGGCCGTGTTGAGTGTTGAAAGCCCTTCGTCCATGCCTTCCACCTTGAAACCGAGGCAGGCCGTGAAATCCTCCTCGTTGCCAATCATTACATCGATATATTTCGCCAGTTGGCGGTTTACCTTTTGCGCCGCATCTTTTCCGCCGATTGATTTCCACAGAGACGGCCGGTAATTGAGGTCATAGGAAATAACTGTGCCGTGCTTCCTGGCTGCGGCGAATGCCTCTTCTATGACTTCAGCTGTCGTGTTCGAAAGTGCTGCAAAGATGCCGCCCGTATGCAGCCATCGTACGCCCAGCTTTCCGAATATATCTTCAAAATTTATGTCCCCTTTCTTTATCTGGGCAGCAGCAGAATTTCCCCTGTCGGAAACACCCAGAGCACCTCTTATCCCGAAACCCCGCTCCGTGAAGTTAAGCCCGTTCCTGACATTGCGGCCGACACCGTCAAATGGCACCCATTTGATGAAGCGGTTATCAACCCCGCCCTGAAGGATGAAATCTTCTACAAGGCGTCCCACGGCGTTTTCAGCAAATGCGGTGACAATGGCAGTGCGCATTCCGAAGCAGCGCCTGAGTCCGCGTGCCACATTATATTCGCCGCCGCCTTCCCAGGCCCTGAAACTGCGGGCCGTGTGAATCCGACCTTCGCCCGGGTCGAGCCTGAGCATGACTTCGCCAAGCGAGATTTCGTCAAATGTACATGCCTCTGCGGATTTTATTTTCAGCATACTGTCTCCTTAAACAGCAGCCGCAATAAGAGCGGCCTCTTTGCAAAGATCGGTTATATCGTCAAATCTTCCCTGTTCTATCATCTCGGAAGTGGCAAGCCATGTACCACCGCATGCGAGCACTTTAGGGAAGGCAATATATTCAGCCAGGTTCTTTGTGTTTACACCGCCTGTCGGGATGAAATTGATCGAAGAAAGCGGCGCGCTGATGGCTTTCAGGGTCTTGAGCCCTCCATATGCTTCGGCAGGGAAGAACTTAAGCGTAGTCAGCCCCAGTTTCATGGCCGCCATTGCTTCGCTGGGAGTGCATATTCCGGGAGTAATGGGGATCCCCTTCTCAAAGCAGAATCTTACAATTTCGGCGTCAAATCCGGGGGAAACCATGAATTCTGCCCCTGCGGCAATCGCTTTTTCCGCCTGATTCACAGTAACGACCGTTCCTGCACCCACCAGCATGTCGCCCCTGGCTGCAATCCTTCTTATAGCTTCTTCGGCGGCTTCGGTCCTGAACGTGACTTCGACCAGGGGCAGCCCGCCAGAAATAAGCGCATCCGCAAGAGAGGTAGCGTCTTTTGCATTTTTGATTGCCACTATCGGAAGGATTCTGAAATTTCCAATCACTGAAAGAACATTACTCATGAGAACGTCCTCACTGAAAAAAATTTTGTAAGTGTTCAATAAATGATTTTGATATAATGGTCTATATCCAAGTACCGATAAGTCATACAGATAAACAGGAGGCATTTGATGATTAAAAAAATACTATCAATATTAATATGCTCTTCAGTATTAGCAGTAGCCTTATATGCAGCTGAATCACAGCAGAGCGTCCCTGAAGGCAAGCCATCGGGTTATATGCTTCAACTGGGAGTCAATACGGCAATATATGACAAACCGAACGGTACAAAGACAGCCGTTCTGGCAAAAGAACTGATGGTATGGGTCTCAGGCGAAAAAGACAAATACCTTGAGGTAAGCACAGGAGGATGGGTATCTCTGAAGGGGACGTCTTCTCCTCAATTGCCTTATAATCTGGTAGTCGGAAAGAAGACTGATGTTTATAATCTTCCGGGCGATAAAAAGGAAATTGCAACGCTCCAGAAAGATGTCATGATAACCATTCTCGAGGCAAAAGATGGTTTCGGGCGCATAAAAATCGATGGATGGATGCTTAAACCGGGTGTGGCGGCTGAAATGAAAGCGGCGAAACCGGACCCGTATGCAGATATCAAGGACAAAGGGAACTCTGTGATAGATATAATTGACAACAGGATTATTTATGATCCGGATACGTCTTTATCGAAATAATATAAGCGTTTATTTTCAGGCCGGAACATTATCCTTTAAAATAGTGCGTATCTGCTCTTGACACGGGAATTTGCTTCGGTTATATCCGAGCCTCTATTCAGGCCAAGGAGTGTATACATGAAGACGTTTATTGCAAAAAAGGAAGAGGCCGAAAGAAACTGGGTCCTTATTGATGCCGCCGATAAGGTGGTGGGAAAGGTTGCGGTTGAGATAGCCTCCATTCTACGCGGAAAAACCAAACCGGTTTTTACACCGCATGTCGATACCGGTGATTTTGTGGTGGTCATCAATGCAGATAAGGTCAAGCTGACCGGAAACAAGCTCGAGCAGAAGGTGTATTACAGCCATAGCGGTTACATGGGCGGAATCAAAGGGGCTTCAGCAAAAAGCCTTATGGCGAATAATCCCGAGGAAATCCTGAAGCATGCAGTGAAAGGCATGCTTCCCAAGAACAGTCTCGGTAAATCCATGTTCAAGAAGCTGAAAGTTTATACAGGCTCGAACCATCCGCATGAGGCTCAAATGCCGAAGGCGATTAATCTGTAAAGAGGGGAACATATGGCACAGATACAGAAAATATATGCAACGGGAAGAAGGAAGAATGCAGCAGCCCGTGTGTGGATCAAACCGGGAAAAGGCTTGTTTACTGTCAACGGCAGGGAGATTGATGAGTATTTCGACAGGGAATCGTTAAAGCTGATTGCACTGCAGGCTTACGATGTTACGCAGACCTCCGGACAGTTCGATACATATGCGACAGTTGCCGGCGGCGGTATATCAGGCCAGGCAGGGGCTGTCCGCCATGGGATATCAAGGGCTCTTTCGGAATTCGACCCTGAGAAGCTCAAACCGGCACTTAAAGCGGCGGGTTTCCTTACACGCGACCCGAGAATGGTAGAAAGAAAGAAATACGGTCTGCACAAGGCAAGAAAGAGGCCGCAGTACTCTAAGAGGTAGTTTCTCATAGAGCTTTGAAAATATCACAGATGCAGCAGGCAAAGAAAAAGCCTGCTGCATCTTCTTTTTAAGTTCCCTCACTGTTAAGCACTTATAATGATTTTTTTGTATCCATGCCCAAAACAAGTTTTAAAAACCTCAACCTTGACTCGACACTGTCTTTGCGCATAACGTTGCGCACATCTTGAAAAAAAGGAGGACGGCCATGGAAGATAATGTTAGAAAAACTGCCATTGCAGGGTCATGGTACCCGGGGACTCCGGAAGTGCTTACAAGGGATATAAAGAAATATATTGAAAATGCCGGGGTAAGTCCATCAGATAAGAAACCCGCAGCAATCATATGCCCCCATGCCGGATACATGTATTCAGGCCCTGTTGCCGGGTACACGTACAAGGCCATTTCAGGCTATACATATAAAACCGTTGTGGTTATCAGCCCTTCGCACAAGGCGTTTTTCCCGTTGGTCTCCGTGTGGGCTGATGGCGGTTTTGAGACGCCTCTTGGAAGGATTGATATAGATGCAGAGCTTTGCAGCTCACTCATGAACGCTTCAAGATACATCCGCGATGAAAGATCTCCGCATATCACGGAGCATGCACTGGAGATACAGCTGCCTTTTCTGAAGCATGTACTGGGAGATTTCAGCCTGTGCCCCCTTATTATGGGAGAGCAGTCTTTACCCATGTGCAGAGAGCTTTCAAAAGCCCTTGCAAATGCGATTACAAATCCGGAGGAAACTCTTGTTGTTGCAAGCACCGATCTTTCGCACTTCCATCATGCCGAACGTGCTCAGGTAATGGACAGGAACGTGGCAAAACTGATCAGCGATTTCGATATTGAAGGTTTGAGCGACGCGCTTGATTCTGGCAGGAGCGAAGCCTGCGGCGGAGGCCCTGTCATGGCGGCAATGCTCTACGCGAAGGCAAAAGGCAGGACAGAGATAAAAGTCCTCAAATACGCAACATCCGCCGACATAACCGGCGACAGGTCTTCTGTTGTGGGTTATCTTTCAGCGGTCATATCATAGGACCGGAGAGCTTGATGGACAAAAAAAATGCAATTACCCAGCTGATTAAAAAGAAAGTCGTCATCCTTGACGGTTCAAACGGTGTTCTTCTTCAGTCAAGAGGCATGCCTGCAGGGGTCTGCCCCGAGGCATGGGGGCTTGATAACCCCGGAGAATTGAGCAGGGTCCACGCCGAATATGTCAAAGCCGGGGCAGATATCATTTATACGTTTACCTTCGGGGGGAGCAGACCGAAATTAAAGCAGTACGGCATAACCGATGTTTATAATACCAATAAAAAACTTGCAGAAATTGCCAGGAGCGCTATAGGAAACGATACTTTCCTTGCTGGCGACATAGCTCCGACCGGCCTTTTTGTGGAACCTTTCGGCAGCCTTCTTTTCGAAGATGCAGTGGATATATTCAAAGAGCAGGCTCGAGGTCTTATTGACGGTGGTGTTGATATTTTCGTGATCGAGACCATGATGGACATACAGGAGGCAAGGGCTGCGCTTATTGCCGTAAAAGAGCTCACCGATGCCTTTACGATAGTAACCATGACCTTTGAACCGGGCGGAAAGACTCTGGGAGGAACAGATCCTGTTACCGCGCTGATAACCCTTCAGGCCCTTGGCGCCGATGCTGTCGGGTGCAACTGCTCATCCGGTCCCGAGCAGATGCTCCCGATAATCTCCACGATGAAGCCTTTTGCAAAAGTGCCCCTTGTTGCCAAACCCAATGCGGGTTTGCCCAAGCTTGTTGAGGGAAAGACTGTTTTCGACATGGATGCAACGGAGTTCGGGTCATTCGGAAGAGCCTTCACCGAAGCGGGCATCAATATGCTGGGAGGCTGCTGCGGTACGACCCCTGCACATATCAAGGCTGTTGCGGAGGCTGAAAAGGACACGGTTCCCAGACCTCCTCGCGTTAATGCTATTTCTGCGATTACTTCGGCCAGAGCTCATATCATTCTTGATAATGAAAGACCGGTTGCAGTCATTGGTGAGCGCATCAACCCTACCGGGAAAAAGATGCTGCAGGCCGAACTTAAACAGGGCAGTCTCAGCATGGTTCGGCAGTTTGCCCGTGAACAGAATGATGCCGGAGCAGACCTTCTTGATGTGAATATAGGCGTCCCGGGGATTGATGAACCTTCCGTCATGAAATCGGTAGTGGGGCTGCTTTCATCCATTACGGATCTTCCGCTTGTGGTTGACAGCTCGAAACCCGAGGCAATTGAGGCTGCGCTGAGGCTTTATCCCGGCAGGGCACTGATAAATTCGATTTCAGGTGAAGAGGCCAAGATCAGGGCGCTTCTTCCCACGGCGGCAAAATACGGGGCGATGTTCATACTGCTGCCGCTCACCGACAGTGGCATCCCAAGGACGCTTGATGATAGAAAAGCGGTTATAGAGAGTATCTTCGGCGAGGCGCAGTCTCATGGGTTTAAAAAAGATGATATTGTTGTTGACGCCCTCACCATGACGGTTTCAGCTGAGCAGAGTGCGCCCAGGGTGACACTTGATACCATTGAGTGGTGTACAAATGTTTTTAAAGTCAGGACGCTCATGGGTCTGTCAAATGTCTCGTTCGGCCTGCCTGAGCGCAGGTGGATAAATGCATCATTTCTTGCAATGGCCGCTTCCAGGGGCTTGAGCATGGCGATTGCAAACCCGTCCAGCGAAGAGCTGATGGCGATGAAGCTCTCTTCTGATGTCCTGACCGGGCGCGACAAAGGGGCCAGATCCTACATATCCAGATATGCCTCTTTTAAGAACAATGTGACTGAGAAAACCGGCGTTCTGTCCCCGTCCAGGCAGGTGGCCAGGGCGATTCTGGACGGCGACCGGGATGATGTAGCCATGCTTATTGAAAAGGCACTGTCAGCCGGGACGGACGCAGGCAGCCTTGTAAACGATATCATGATCCCTGCAATCAGGCAGGTCGGCGACCTTTATGAGAAGGGCACATATTTTCTGCCTCAGCTTATTGCCAGTGCTGAAACCATGCAGAAGGGTTTCGCCTTTCTTGAACCTATGCTTGACCAGGCATCAAACGCCAGGAAAGGCCGGGTCCTCATGGCAACAGTCAAGGGAGACATACACGATATCGGAAAGAATATTGTCGTTCTTCTGCTCAGAAACAATGGCTTCGAGGTGATTGACCTGGGCAAGGATGTCCCGAATGAGACAATCATCAAGGCGATAAATGAATACAGGCCTGATGTAGTCGGCCTGTCTGCGCTGATGACAACCACGATGACCATAATGAAGGAAGTCATTGAGCTTGCACGTGACAGAGGCATCACCTGCCCGTTCATGGTTGGTGGAGCTGTGGTGACAGCCGAATATGCCGCATCAATTAATGCGGCATATGCAAAAGACGGGGTGGAAGCCGTAAAGGTGGCTGAAGGGCTGGTTCGTTAGATTACTTCTTCCTGAGGAGCTCTTCGACCTGGTTCGGCAGATCTCTGCACATATAGCAGAATACCCTGCCGTCTTTTCCAACGAGTATCTTTGTGGGAACTCCCCGTATGCTGTAGTCAACGGCAACACTTCCTTCCGAATCAAGCAGGGTGGTATAAGGTATCTGGTATTTCTTAATATAGGATGAAACCTTTGCCTTGCTCTCGTTCATATCAATTGCAAGTATTTCCAGTCTGCCTTTATATTTCTGATGCATCTCTTTCAATTCCGGGACATCTCTTTTGCAATATGGGCACCATGTGGTTGTGAAATAAAGGAGTACGTTTTTACCTAAAAAGCTGTTCAGTGAGACACTCTTTCCGTTCATATCCTGGAGCGTGAAGTCAGGAGCTTTCGGATTCTCGGCTGAAAGAACACCTGTTGCCATGAATGACATTAAAAAAACGGTTGCCAGCGTTATAATAAGTCTTTTCTTCATTAAGTCTCCTTTATATTGAAAGCCTGCCTGCCATGAACAGGAAATATTCACCTATCCCGAGCATTATCCATCCGAAGATCTTCTGAACCCATACCATCCAATTGCCGGGTTTTGGAAGACTTTTCATGAGTCCGGTGAATATCCCTACAAAAAACAATATTGTCCCCATGCCGACTGCGAATACAAACAGGAGGCTCATGCCGTATATGACATTCTGCCTGGCCGCCACATATCCGAGAACTACACCGAGAACGGGTGCAGTGCAGGGGCCTATTACCAGCCCAGAGACGATTCCCATGAAGAGCCCGCTGATGATGCCCATTTTTTTTCCGTGTGCGCCTGTCATCTTTATGCCGGGTATGAAGAAAGTATAAACACCGAGCATGGAAAGCCCGAAAAGGATAAAGATGTTCGCCAGGATAAAATATGTCCAGGGGTTTGACTGTATCCTGCCGAAAAAAGTTCCCGTGAATGCCGCGATTGCGCCCAAGGCGGTGTAGGTGATTGCCATTCCGAGGATATATACTGATGTCTTGATTATTGCTTCGGCCCGTCCTGTGCCGCTGCCTCCAACATATGCAACGGTTATGGGTATAACAGGGTAAACGCATGGGGTAAGGCTCACAAGAAATCCTCCCAGGTAAACGGCCAGATAGGACATCATCATTGAAGAACGAAGATAGATATCAATATTATTTATAAGTCCATCAATCATGCCAGGTCCTTTAAAAGTCTTTCCAGTTCATGCTTGGTGGGCTCTCCTGCAATACGCTCAAATTCCGTCCCGTCTTTGAATGCAATGACGGTCGGCAGGCTCAGGACGCCCATTATTGACGGGGTTCTGGTATTTTTGCTTATATCCATGCCGCCGAAAACAGTTTCGGGGTATATCAAAGAAAGGTGTTCCATGAAAGGTTCCACCTTTTTGCAACCCGAACACCATGGGGAAGTGAAAAGTACCACCAGCTTACTCTTTGCCAGTTCATCGATATTGTTGTCCGTAATTTCTCTCAGCATAATGACGATTTTAACATAAGCCATATTCATAAACAATTAATACACTCCATTCCTTATTGATGTGAATCAACAGGTAATCAATTGACCTGATACTTAAATTGGTTGATAATCAAGCCTTACCTTAAAAGGAGGTTTTATGAACATAAAACTAAGGGCTGCACTAATTGTAATACTACTGCTTGTTTTAGGATGTTCTCATGCGCAGAAAAACATCCCGGTTCAAAAGGCCGAACCTGTATCCATAAATGAAGATGCAGCGATAGGAAGACTCGGCAGCGCAATAAAATTTAAGACAATTTCTTATGATGATCCCTCGATGATCGATTATGCTCCGTTTGACGGATATCTGACGTTCATCAAAAGCGCATTTCCATTGATAAATAGGAATCTTAAACTTGATATGATCAACGGCTATAGCCTGCTTTATACATGGCAGGGGAGTGATTCTTCACTCAAGCCTGTAGTGCTTATGGCGCATTATGATGTCGTACCTGTCGATGAAAACACGATTAAAGACTGGATGCAGCCGCCCTTTGGCGGCAATGTCGTCGACGGTATAATCTGGGGCCGGGGTACGCTCGACGACAAACATAGTATGGTTGCGATAATGGAATCCGTTGAGGCACTACTCAAGGACGGGTTCACTCCCAAAAGGACGATATACCTTGCATTCGGCCATGACGAAGAAATCGGCGGCATGAACGGCGCAGCCAAAACTGTTGAATTCTTAAAGACTAAAGGCGTTTCACCTGAATTTGTTATCGATGAAGGAGGCTGTGTAAAGATTGACGGCATCGCGGGAGTCAAGACCCCGATTGCATTAATCGGCATTTCAGAAAAAGGCGGTTTGAACTTACTCCTCGAAGTGGACGATAAAGGCGGCCATTCATCCATGCCTCCAAAACATACAGCCCTCGGCAAGATAGCCCGGGCAATCACCAGGCTGGAAAACTATTCTTTCCCGGAAAATCTGACTATGCTGGAAAAGACTATAAAGCCGGTTGCGCCGAAAATGGCAGGCCTGAACAGGTTCGTGGTTACAAATACATGGCTTACCGGACCTCTGGTAAAATCCATGATGTTAAAATCTCCTGATACGGCCGCCTCAATCCATACAACGATAGCGGCAACGCAGGCTTCAGGCAGCTCTAAATCGAACGTGCTTCCCACAAAAGCGACAGCGGTTGTCAACTTCAGGCTTTTTCCCGGGGACACAGTGGCTGAAGTTGTGGAAAAAGTTAGGAAAGTGATTGACGACCCTGAAGTGAAGGTGAGCCCAATGACGCCCAATTTCGAGGCGTCTCCGGTATCAAGCACATCTTCGGCAGGGTTCTTCGCAATTGTCAAAACCGTAAGGCAGACGCTAGAAGACAAAGAAGAGATCCCCATCACGCCGTATCTGATGCTGGGGGGTTCAGATGCCAAGCATTTCAGCAGGATTTCGCCTGACACTTACCGGTTCCTTCCGGTCTATATGGATAAAAAACAGCTTGATATGATTCATGGTACAAACGAGAGCATTGAAACAAAAAATTATCTCAGGATGATTCAGTTTTATTCGCAGCTTATAAAGAATGTGCAGTGAGCAGCTTAAAAGTGGCGGATTCGATGCAGGGCTGAAGGCATCGGTGAAATATCAATGCCGGCCGGATTCTGCATTCTTACCCGCCACTCGATGCTTGATGAAGGACAGCTAAACCCTCCTGAATTTAGTTGATATCATCTATAATTTCTGAGTATAGTATCCGGCTGAGTACACAAGAAAGGGGGAATAAAGATGAGTTATTCTGTGAGTCATGAGAAACTGAACGCTTGGGTTAAGGAAATGGCTGAAATGTGCCGGCCGGAGGACATCCACTGGTGCGATGGCACGAAAGAAGAGTATGACCGCCTCATGAAGGGAGCAGTCGATAATGGCCAGGCTACACCTCTTAAGAAAAGGCCCAACAGTTTTCTGTTCCGCTCGCATCCGAGCGATGTGGCAAGGCTGGAATCGAGGACTTATATAAGCACGGTTAGTCAGGAAGACGCTGGTCCGAGTAATATCTGGATGGCGCCTGACGAACTTAAAAAAATTATGACGGATTTGTATAAAGGCTGCATGAAGGGCAGGACGATGTATATCATCCCGTTTTCAATGGGTCCTGTCGATTCTCCGATTGCAAAAATAGGTATTGAAATTACGGACAGCCCCTATGTCGTATGCAATATGCACATTATGACAAGGGTCGGGACAAAAGTCATAGAGAAGCTCGGCTCGAACGGTGAATACATACCCTGCATGCACTCTGTCGGCGCGCCTCTTGAACCCGGAGAAAAGGACGCATCATGGCCGTGTGCACCACTTGAAGACAAGTATATAAGCCATTTCCCGGAAGAGAACCTGATATGGTCATATGGAAGCGGCTATGGCGGGAATGCGCTACTCGGCAAGAAATGCCTCGCACTCCGCATAGCCTCGGCAATGGCCAGACGTGAAGGATGGATGGCGGAGCACATGCTTATATTGAGGCTTACGAATCCGGAAGGGAAGCGCTACCATATTTCAGCTGCATTCCCGTCAGCGTGCGGCAAGACAAACCTTGCAATGCTGACTCCCTCCATTCCGGGCTGGAAATGTGAATGCATAGGTGATGACATTGCATGGATCAAGATGGGACCAGACGGCAGGCCTTATGCCATAAATCCGGAATCGGGTTTCTTCGGCGTAGCTCCCGGGACATCTTATCAATCGAATCCTGCAGCTATGGATTCAATAAAAGAAAACTCCATATTCACCAACTGCGCGCTTACTGACGACGGTGATATCTGGTGGGAAGGCATCGATGCTCCTGCACCGGCTCATGCGATCGACTGGAAGGGAAACGACTGGGCAGCCGGAAGCAAAGAAGCGGCCGCGCATCCTAACGCACGATTCACCGCACCTGCAAGGCAGTGTCCGGTAATCTGCCCTGACTGGGAAAAGCCGGAAGGCGTTCCAATAGACATAATGATATTCGGCGGAAGGCGCGGCAGCGTCGTACCCCTGGTAAACGAAGCGTACAGCTGGGATCACGGCGTATTTCTGGGTTCAACAGCATCATCCGAAACAACGGCGGCGAATATCGGCGCAGTAGGAAATTTAAGGCGAGACCCGTTCGCCATGCAACCGTTCTGCGGTTACAACATGGGCGACTATTTCCAGCACTGGCTTGACATGGGCGATAAACTTGGTGCAAAGGCGCCTCGCATATTCTATGTGAACTGGTTCAGAAAGACAGCAGAAGGCAAATGGCTATGGCCGGGCTTCGGTGAGAACAGCAGAGTTCTCAAATGGATGTGCGAGCGCGTGGAAGGCAAGGTGGGAGCGGTTGAAACACCGATAGGCCTCATGCCTAAACCGGAAGACCTCGACCTGAATGGACTTGATATCCCGGCCGAAGACCTCAAGGAACTCCTGAGAGTGGATGTAGATGCATGGAAAGCGGAAATTCCTGACATCAAACAGCACTTCTCTAAATTCGGCGACCGGCTGCCAGAAAGGCTGGCAAAGCAGCTCAGGGAACTGGCGAAAAGGCTTGGCTGATTTGTTTAAAATCAGCGCCTGGAGTTGAAGCCGGGCGCTGAAAAAACGTTAATCTGAAATTCTGGTTCCTGTAATCGTATAGGTTGTCAAGCAGGCGCTGCTTTTGCAGTCATAAACCTCCAGTGTCCCGGACAGACTCTCTTTTATATCAATAGCCGTATTGCATCCAGTTCAATCCTGTGCAAACTTCAAATATAATATAAGCGGTTTTTAAAATAAATATCCGGGGGGAGCGCAGTGGCGAATGTCATGTGGAAGCTGACAAAAGGCATCATGCACGGGAAAGGCATAAGGCTTGGGACGCTTGACGGTTATGAGCGTCTCATTGCTGCAATCTATGGTACGCCTGACAGAGTGCCGGTGCTTCTCCAGCCGTACCTTTACGCCATGCGGTTAAACGGGCTGTCCGGCCGGAAATTTTTCAGCGAGCCAGTCCCCTTTATCAATGCCTCATACAATACGATAAAGTATTTCGGGGTTGATTCATGGTCCCCTGTATTTGATTTCTACAACATCGAGGCCGAAGCGTTGGGGCAGAACCTGATCTGGGGTGATCAGAGGGAGCCTTTCGTCGATACCCATGATCCGCTGATAAAAGAGAAAAAGGACCTTGGCTCACTCAGGCCGCCCACACCGGGAAAGAGCGGCCGCATGCCCTTTGTTCTTGAGGCTTACAGCCGGTTCAAGGAAATCATGGGCATGCCGCCCATATGTTACAGCTGCGCGCCCTTTACACTGGCGGTGCTTATACGCGGGCTCAGAAAGCTCATTGTCGATATGTACAGGGACCCCCGCTTCGTGCATGACCTCATGGATTTTCTCAGCATGGAGGTGGTTGTCCCCTGGATAAACTCCATGGTCAGTCAGACAGGAGCCTCGATGGTCGCGATGTCCGATGCGCAGGCGAGCCCTCCTATCGTGTCCCCGGCCATGATTCGGGAGTTCTGCCTTCCCTATGTAGAAAAGGTCATAAGGGCGACATCGACGCCCGGGTGTACAGTTATTGACACGGGGACCTGGGGCGAGAGCCATGTTAAAGATCCCGGTGAGGTTCTCGACATCAAAATGGACATGATGCTTTCTGGAAATAATCTCAATTTCATGCGGCCTTATTACCTGCTTGTCTGGCATGAAGACTATGAGAAGGTCGGTATCCCGCTTGTCCGGTCTTATGCTGATAAGAAAAAAATCTGCCTGATGCTGAATGTACAGTACGATATCTTAAGGGAAGGTTCCCCGGAAGAGATCGCTGAGAGGATACGCGTGATAATAAGGGATGGCGCAGGAAAAGGCCGTTTCGCCATTCTCATCAACATGGTTTCCATGGATACGCCGGTCGAAAACGTCCATGCCGCAGTCGAGGCGGTAAAGCAGTTCGGCGCATACCCGATAGCCGGTGATATTGACAGGCGATCTTTTGTAAGACCCTCTTTCCCGCCTTTCGAGAAGTGGGTGAAGGAGTATGGCCTG
>CAZEMO010000008.1:0-170283 GCA_964513375.1 uncultured Bacteriovoracaceae bacterium
TGCTTCGGAAATGATCCATGCACTGAGAAGGCTTTATATTCCCGATACAAGCATCCTGTTTATTTCAGGAAATGACTGCTTTGATAAAATAAGGAAAATCGCTCCATTTGTCTCTGATATGAAAATGCGACATTCGATGACGACTGCATATGTCTGTTCAGGCAACGCATGCCATAATCCGGTTTATAATACGGAATCATTGAAGGCTTTGCTTAATCTGTAAAGAGACTTATTTAATCTGCTACACAAGACTACTCTGAATGCGAATAAAATGATAAAGCCCTTTAACTGAGCTCTATATTCCGAGACTAACCGGGGTCAATTTTTTGATCTCTTCAAACACTTCTTCTTCGGGCTTTCCCGCATCGATTACATAGTGTCTTCTTTCTCCGCATACATCGATAAATCCCTGCCGTATGATTTTCTGTGTCTCAATGCCCCTCGTCTCAAGCCTGTCAGCAGGGATGAAGCGTGAGTATGCGATTGCCGGGTCAATATCGAGAAGAAATGTAAGATCGGGTTCGATAAGCGTACCAGTGATTTCCATCAGGTTCCTAACTTTATCTATTCCCAGCCCTCCGGCAATCCCCTGATAGACAAACGTCGAATCGATGAAACGGTCTATGATAACAATCTTTCCAGCATTGAGTGCAGGCATGATAATGCTTGCAATATTATTCCGCCTTGCCGCCAGCAGCAGCATGAGTTCAGTCATGGAGTCCATCGGGTGAGCAAGGAAAAGTTTCCTGATTTTCTCAGAAAGATCAGAACCGCCGGGTTCCCTCAGTGAGACAACCCGGCGGCCTTTTTTTTCAAGATGTTCTTTGAGAAGGGCGGCCTGGGTTGTTTTGCCGACGCCCTCGCCGCCCTCGAACGATATTATCACTTTTTATTTGTTTTCAACGCAGCCTGGGCTGCTGCCAGCCTGGCAATAGGTACTCTGTACGGCGAACAGCTCACATAGTTCATGCCGACGCCATGACAGAATTCGACCGATGCCGGATCTCCGCCATGCTCTCCACAGATTCCCACCTTGAGGTTTTCCCGAGTGGCCCTGCCTTTTGTAATGCCTATCCTAATCAGTTCACCAACACCATCCGTATCGAGTGTCATGAAAGGATCGGCAGGAAGTATCTTCTTGGCCACATATACGGGCAGGAATTTGCCTGCATCATCACGGGACAGGCCGAATGTCGTCTGTGTAAGGTCGTTTGTGCCGAATGAGAAAAACTCGGCATGCTTTGCAATCGCATCCGCCGTAACCGCTGCCCTGGGAAGTTCTATCATCGTTCCCACCATGTATTTGAGCTTCAGTTTGTATGCCTTCAGAACTTCTTCACAGACGCATATTGTCATTTCCCTCAACACTTCAAGCTCTTTTGCCGCGCCTACAAGCGGGATCATGATTTCGGGTTCGACTTCTATGCCCTCTTTTTTGCATTCACAGGCCGCTTCCATTATGGCCCTTACCTGCATTTCATATATTTCAGGGAATGTAATTCCCAGCCTGCAGCCCCTGTGGCCCAGCATAGGGTTTGCCTCATGCAGCTGTTCGTTCTTTGCCTTTATTTCAGAGGCGGGCTTTTTCATCGCCTTGGCCACGTCAGCCATTTCCTCGTCTGTATGCGGAAGGAATTCATGAAGAGGCGGGTCAAGGAGCCTTATGGTTACGGGGAATCCGTCCATCTCGGCAAATATGCCTTTGAAGTCGCCCTTCTGCATTGGTGCCAGTTTGGAAAGCGCCTTTCTCCGGCCTTTTTCATCTTCGGCCAGAATCATCTCACGCACTGCAAGAATGCGGTTGCCTTCAAAAAACATATGTTCAGTGCGGCACAGCCCGATTCCTTCAGCGCCAAATCCGCGCGCCACTTTGGTATCCTTGGGTGTATCGGCATTTGTCCTGACCTTCAACTTCCTGAACTTGTCAGCCCACTCCATGATGGTGCCGAATGCGCCGGAAAGTGTGGGGGCAACAGTCGGACACTGCCCCAGAATCACTTCACCTTTGGAACCGTCGAGTGTAAGCCAGTCTCCCTTCTTTATCTTGTGACCGCCGATAGTGCAAATCTGCTTCTTGTAATCGACAGTGAGATCGCTGCAGCCTGCAACACAGCATTTTCCCATACCGCGTGCTACGACCGCTGCATGTGATGTCATGCCGCCTCTGGCTGTAAGAATGCCCTGGGCCACGTTCATGCCGTGGATGTCTTCAGGTGATGTTTCGACGCGAACAAGAATGACTTTCTGGCCGTGCTTTGCTTCGAATTCAGCATCTTCAGATGAAAATACCACCTTGCCGACTGCTGCACCCGGGGATGCGGGCAGGCCCTTGCTTATTATATTCCTCTTTGCCTTCGGATCTATTGTCGGATGCAGGAGCTGATTTATCTGTTCCGGGTCAATCCTGAGAACAGCCTCTTCCTTGTCTATGAGCCCCTCGTCAACCATGTCGGCTGCAATTTTCACGGCCGCCGCGGCAGTACGTTTGCCGTTCCTTGTCTGCAGCATCCACAGGTTGCCCTCCTGAACCGTGAACTCCATGTCCTGCATATCCTTGTAATGCTTCTCAAGGGTCTTGTATATCTCTACAAGCTGTTTGTACTGATCAGGCATCGCCTTTTCCATAGATACCTGATCCTTGTCACGCTTTCCTTTTTCATTCATGGGCTGAGGCGTACGTATGCCGGCAACAACATCCTCACCCTGTGCATTTATTAGGTACTCGCCATAGAATATTTTTTCGCCTGTTGACGGATCGCGCGTAAAGCATACGCCTGTGGCGGAACTGGTGCCCATGTTTCCAAATACCATGGCCTGTACATTTACCGCAGTCCCCCATGAATCCGGAATGTTGTTCAGTTTGCGATATGTAATGGCACGCGGTGTATTCCATGATCTGAAGACCGCATTAATTCCTCCCCACAACTGCTCCATCGGGTCGGTGGGAACAGGATTGCCCGTGAGTTTTTCTACTTTCTCCTTGAATATTTTCACAAGCTTCTTAAGGTCGTTGGCATCGAGCTCGGTATCGAGCCTGACGCCTTTCTTTGCCTTCATCGTCTCAAGTTCTTCTTCAAGCTCCTGGGAATCGGCTTCCATGACGACATCGGAATACATCTGGATGAACCTTCTGTAGCAGTCCCATGCAAAACGCTCGTTGCCGCTCATCTTGATAAGACCCTGAACTGTTTCATCATTGATGCCCAGATTGAGAACAGTATCCATCATACCCGGCATGGATGCCCTCGCACCTGAACGTACGGAAAACAGAAGCGGTGCTTCAGGGTCGCCAAAAGAAAGCCCCATGATCTTTTCAACCTTTCTGAGGGCATCTTTTACCTGTGTCTTTATCTCTTTTGGAATTCCGTTGGTTTCATAATAGACCGAACAGACTTCGGTGGAGATTGTAAATCCGGGAGGAACAGGTATGCTCAGGTTTGTCATCTCCGCCAAATTTGCGCCTTTACCGCCAAGAAGGGCCTTCATGTCTGCGCTGCCTTCTGCTTTGGTTGCCCTCCCACCAAAAAGATACACGTATTTTTTTGCCATGCGTTCTCCTTCTCAAGGAAGTTTATAGTGGAAAAATATGTAGACATACATGGTTATAGAAAGAGACCCCTTTTATCAAGAAAAAAATACCAGGGTTCTCAAATCTCAGTACGTCTGTAATAATGTATGTTGTTACATGAAAACAAAGTCTTACCATGCATGGTTTTATCATCAGACATTATATTTTACTTAAGCTTACCACTGATAACTCACCACTCGCTGCTGTTTTTCCGACCGCCATAAATATTTCATCAAACCGTCAATAAACTGTTGAAGGCTAAACGCCGATAAGGGTTGTAACACTTATAAAGATGCAGGCAGATACAGGCTTTTGCCTCATTTTAAACAGATGGCATCATGCTTGCTTAACTATGGGTGAATCGAAGGCAGGTGTGAATATGGACCTTGCAACTATTATCGGATTGGTTGTCGCCCTGGGGATGATCCTATACGGAATCCTGATGGGAAGTCCTCTGAGCTTGTTCTGGGACTTGCCGAGTGCGTTTATAGTAATTGGAGGCACACTCGGAATTGTATTCATCAATTTCCCGTTGAAGGACATAGGCGGTGTTGTCGGTGTCATTAAGAATGCCTTCAAGGCTTCGGCTTATGACTCGAAAGGCCTGATAACCGCATTTGTAACATTTGCCACAAAAGCCAGACGCGAAGGAATACTGGCGCTTGAGTCAGCTACGGTCGATATAAAAGACCCATTCCTCAAGCAGGGGCTGGAACTGGTCATAGACGGCCTCGAACCCCAGTCGATCCGTGATATCCTTGAAAGCGAGATGGACAATCTGGTGATCAGGCATAGAAAGGGCACGGACATTTTAAACTCTATTGCAACATATGCCCCTGCAATGGGAATGGTAGGAACACTGATCGGTCTTGTCCAGATGCTGCAATCCATGAACGATCCGTCAAGCATCGGACCGGCAATGGCCGTTGCCCTGATGACAACATTTTACGGTGCGCTTATCGCCAACCTCTTCGCATTGCCCATGGCCGGGAAACTTTCCTCCCGTTCAAGCGAAGAGATGCTGATAAGAGGCATCATTGTTGAAGGGATCATGTCCATATCGGCGGGCGACAATCCGAGAATAGTCGAAAGAAAGCTTCACTCGTATCTGGCGCCAAGACTTAGGGAAACGGAGAAAGGAAAAACCAGGGAAGAATAATGAACAGCAGTGTACATAATTTATCTCTCAAGAGGAGATCAAATCTTGTAATCATGACATCAATCAGCCTCCTTTTGATGACATTTTTTGTAGCGCTTGCATCTTTATCAATACCTGATTCAAGAAAGACCAGATTCGGCATCAATTCTATCGTCGAAGGCTTCGGCATGGCCCCGTCACAGACAAGAGGCATCAAGACCATTTCCATGACCGAAGCCGATGTGCTTGATATAATAAGATTCAGAAAGGCCCTTCTCGCAGAAGGGATCATAAAGGGCACGGGCATCTATTCAACCCCCCTGGGAACAACGCTCGCTATAAAGGGGGACCTCCTTTTCGACAAAGACTCCGCCAGCCTTAAACCCGATTCCCTTGAAAAGGTTGCCGCTATCGCTTCGCTTATAAAAGACATACCGAATGAAATCGTTATAACAGGCTTTACAGATTCCAGACCTGTCGAAACCGAATCTTTCAATTCAAACTGGACACTCTCGGCAGCCAGGGCAATGGCGGTCATGAACTGTCTGGCAGGTAAAGGTATAGATTATAAAAGAATGCGGGTCTACGGCATGGGTCCTGAACATCCCGTATCTTCAAATTCAACCGAGGCAGGCAGAAACATCAATTCCAGATTAGAAATCACCATAGCTGGCAGCATAAAGGGCGAAACGGTCATAAAAGCAAAAGAAATGAGGAAGGGAGAAATCTCTCTGCCTCCTGTCTATAATTACAAAGGCTACGAAATACCTATTGAGGAAAAGTGATGCACAAAGTCAGACATGAAGATGCTTTTCTCAGCATATCCCCTCAGGATAGCTGGAGGATAACCTTTTCCGACATTATCACTCTTCTTATGACCTTTTTCGTCATGATCGTTGCAATGAGCGGATTCAACGAAAAAACCGTAGTCAAAACACTCAGTTTAAATAAGGATAAGGATCTCGCCTTAAATCTGCACGATAAAATCCTTCCTTCGGATATGGTTATGCTGTCTGCTGAACAGTCTGCTTTTTCGGTTGATAGCCTGAACAGAATAGTATCGTCATTCCCCGAGGAGGAAGGAAGATTTTTTATTTCGGAAAGTGATCGCGGGACGGTTTTAACCTTGTCCGGCTCATTAGCCTTTGAGCGAGAGGGAGGAAAACTAAACAAAAACGCATTAAAATATCTTCTTGCAATTGCTGCTTCCCTGAAAGGGACAAGGGATTTCATTTCAATAGAGGGGCATACAGCAGGATCAGGGGATGATGCAGCCGATTCGAAGCTTTCTCTTGATATGGCTGCTTCCGTTCTCGACTATTTTATTTACGAATCCGGCATGAGCCCCACAAGATTCAGTATTGCCGGTTATGGCAGCAGAAGGCCTTCAATTGACAAGAACAAGCAGGCGATGGAATCTCGTCTGGAAATTGTAATCCTCAAGGTAAAGCCTTACACCGAGACAAACGGTACAACATCAGCAAAGTAGAGGGAAAAATGGGACAGATATTGAGTCAGGAAGAGGTCGACGCCCTTCTTAGAGGCATGGAAGGCGGAGAGATTTCCCGGGAACGAACGGACAATGGGAAACTGAATGAGGTATGGATCACCAAACCCTATGATTTCGCCGCACGCGACAAGATCGTCCGGGGAAAACTGCCGCAACTGGATGCTGTCAATGAAAGATTTTGCAGGCTTTTCAGGTTAAGACTGTCAAATATGCTCAGAAAGATGGGAACTATTTCCTATGCCTCTCTTGAAACACTGAGGCTTGGCAATTTCATGCGCTCTATTTCAGTGCCGTCAAGCATCAATATAATACGCTCGGAAAAGTTTAATATCAGCGCCCTCATAATACTTGAAACCAAGCTCGTCATTTCTCTTGTCGATCTTTTCTTCGGAGGCAAGGGGGACTCAGGAAGCGGTTACAAAATGGAAGGGAGGGAATTCACATCCATAGAACAGAGCATGCTCAGGAAAGTGGCTGTTGGAGCGGTGAAGGACCTTAACGATGCATTCAAACCTGTTGTGGATCTTGAACTCAACTATGTCAGGAATGAATCCAATCCACAGTTTTCAGGAATTATCAATGATAATGATACTGTAATAGTTGCCGAGTTTGAAGCAGGCCTGGAACATGTAAGCGGTTCAGTCATGATATGCCTGCCTTATATGCTGATCGGGCTTATAAAACCAAGCTTCGGCGCCCAGGCATCAGGCAATTCGCAACCGTCTGCCGACAGGACATGGACAGAAAATTTCATGGGACATCTCAACTCCGTCCCGGTGGAAATATCAGCCAGCCTGGGTAATTCCAAATTGACAGGAAGGCAGATGGCAAACCTTAAGAAAGGTGATGTTATAATGCTTGATAATTCCTCTGATGGTAAAGTCGCAGTAAATGTTCAGGGTGAAACTAAATTTTACGGCAGGGTGGGAATACTCGGAAAAAATTTGGCGGTTGAGATAATAAGTACTTATAACGGTAGAGAATAACCGGAGGAATATTATGGAAGACGAAGACAGGATATTTGAAAGTGCGGGAAATGTTAACGAGGTACAGTCCCTTCTATCAAGGGGCCGAGCTGACGAACTGAGCATCACGGAGATAGACAAGGAAACAGGGGACACACATCACATAAGAGAAAGGCTCAGCGATACCCTTGAAGAGCCGAAATTCAGGGAGCTTAGAAAGACCTCTTCTGATAAGGACCGGGCTAGGGAGCTGGATTTTGTCCTTGATATCCCTCTTGAAATATCTGTTGAAATAGGCAGGACCCGGATGCTGATAGGAGATATGCTGAAACTCGGGCAGGGTTCGGTGATAGAGCTTAACAAGATGTCCGGCGAACCTGTCGATATATTTGTAAACAACAGGCTCATCGCCCGGGGAGAAGTACTGGTTTCAGGTGATAAATTCGGCGTAAGGATTATTGATATTATAAGCCCCACGGAAAGGGTGAAAAGACTCGCGTAAATGCCTTAAAAAATAACACTCAGCTTGTCCTGACCTGTTCTTTCGTCTATATTCATTTCCCATGACCGAAAAGATTACTCCCATGATGCAACAGTATCATGAGATCAAGAACCGGCATGCTGATGCCATACTGTTCTACCGCATGGGAGACTTTTATGAGATGTTCTATCAGGATGCAATCGAGGCCTCCAAAATTCTCGGGATTGTCCTGACAACCCGCGACAAGGCAAAAGAAAATCCCGTACCGATGTGCGGAGTGCCTTATCACAGTGCCACATCCTATGTTGCAAAGCTTATCAAGGCAGGCAAAAAGGTGGCTGTTTGCGAGCAGGGTGAAGTTATCGGCAAAGGGCTTGTAAAGAGAGAGGTCGTACAGGTTCTTACCCCCGGTCTTGTAAACGAAGAAACCCACCTTGACGGCAGCAGTTCGAATTACCTGATGGCGGTCTTTTGCGACGATAGAAATCAATCTTACGGTATTGCCTTTACGGACATCAGCACTGGGGATTTTCGAGTCACAGAGCTTAACAGCCGTAATGATTTCATAAGCGAGGTCTGCCGCATTTCGCCCAGCGAGATATTGTGTCAGGATGCAGCTTTGGTGCCTCCGGAATTTTATACGAGCATTATCAAAACCTTACCTTCTTTAACCGGATGCCGGGAAATCCTGTGCTCGCATTTTAGAACGGCATCCCTTGCAGGGCTCGGCCTCGAAGGCAATATATCGGCAGCCATGGCAGCTGTTATGATACTCAATTATGTACTGGATAAACAGAAATCCTCCGCAGGCAATATCACATCTATCAGGTTCTACAATCCCGGCCATTACATGATGTTAGGGTCAAACACGAAAAAGAATCTCGAACTTTTCGAGTCTTTATCGAAATCAAAAGAAAACTGCCTTTATAATATTATCAATAATACAAAAACAGCTATGGGGGCCAGAAGACTTGCAGACTGGCTCAATTTCCCTTTAATGGATGAAGCTGCAATCAATGAAAGGCTTGACGCCCTTAGTGAACTTAAAGACAATCCCGAAACGCTCTCCCGTATCCGGGAAACCATGAAAAGCGTCTATGACCTTGAACGAATCCTCGGCAGGATAGTCTCTGACAGAGCTGCCCCGAGAGATCTGTTTTCTCTTGCCCAGGGCCTCGAGCAGGTACCTCTTCTGACATCTCTTCTTAAAGGCTTTGAAAACCGTCTGATACAGAATCTGGAGCTTGACCCGCTTGAACACATAAGAACGAGAATTATGAAAACCCTTGTCGATGACCCTCCCATAAGGCTCGGGGAGGCTCCTGCCATAAGGAGCGGCGTCGATGAAGAGCTTGACGAATTGAGGGAAATAAGAAAGGATTCCAGGAAATGGATGGCCTCTCATGAAGCCCAGCAGAAATCCATAACAGGAATCTCAACGCTTAAAATAGGCTATAACCGTGTTTTCGGGTATTATATTGAGGTTACCAGGGCCAATGCCGACAAGGTCCCTCAGAGCTACATACGAAAGCAAACCCTTGTCAACGCCGAGCGCTTTATCACGCCGGAACTGAAAGAATATGAAGTAAGGCTTTTAAACGCCCAGGATCTGATTGCAAAGATCGAGGCCAGAATCTTTTCCGAACTGAAGGAATTCACTTCATCAAACAAAGAAGGTCTCAAGAAGACGATTAATGGAATTACCGTGCTTGATGCCATTTCTTCACTGGCGCAGACGGCGCTTGAAAATAACTATTCCAGACCCCTTATCGAACGGGGACGCACAATTGAAATCAGGGCGGGAAGGCACCCGGTTGTCGAAAAGGTATTGAAAGCGGGTGAATTCGTCCCTAATGACTGCAGATTCGATCATGAGACGGATACCATACATATCATTACAGGGCCCAACATGGCCGGAAAATCCACATACATGCGCCAGATTGCCCTTATCGTCATCATGGCCCAGATGGGGTCGTTCGTGCCTGCAAAATCAGCATCAATCGGAATCGCCGACAGGATATTCACCAGAATCGGAGCATCGGACAACCTCTCGACAGGACAGAGCACCTTCATGGTTGAGATGAGCGAAACCGCAGATATCCTCAAGAACGCAACGGAATCCTCTTTGGTGATACTTGATGAAATCGGCCGCGGAACATCCACATATGACGGCATGTCGCTGGCATGGGCCGTTTCTGAATATCTCGACAGGCTAGGAACGAGGACTTTTTTTGCTACTCACTATCATGAACTTGCCGACCTGGCCCGGAAGAACAAGGGCATCAAAAACTACCACATGGCGGTTGAAGAAAGCGGCCATGATGTCGTATTCGTAAGAGAAATCAGACGGGGCGCAACCGGCAGAAGCTACGGAATCCATGTAGCGAAGCTTGCAGGAATCCCGGAAGAGGTTATTGCCAATGCCAGGCTGGTCCTGGGCAGCATTGACAGAAAGGCTAAAACAGTTGGCACATCTTCCGGTTCAGGCGCTATGACGCAGACAAGCATTTTCGATTCGCCGAAGCCGGATGATACGGAAAATGTGCTTAAATCAGACATAATCAGCCGGATCAGGGAAATCGACCTTTCATGCACAACACCCCTCGAAGCCCTTAATATCCTGAATCATATAAAGGAACGCATCAATAAATCCTGATTTTTTATTATCCCTGTTAAGCAATTCTAATTGCCGCCGATACATACAAATAGGACACGAAAGAGGAGATAAGCGATTATGATGATGACTGAAACCATAAACCAGAGCAAAGGAAATTGGGAAGGCGTAAGGCCGGTAGTAATTTACTTTGCGGGTGAAAGGTTTGTAGTCGAATATGGCGAGCATTACAATCGCATGTCATCCCCTATCGTTGCCCTGGTTCACGCATACATTGGCAGTACCGGTATCACGAACTGTCTCCACTAGATCAATATAATCTCCTTTTTTCCCAGTATCTCATTTTTAAACTATTCGAGATGCTTCTTGATTTATTGTTAAGCGTTACTTATTTTAATCAGTATGCCCGACAGAAAGAAAACTCTGCCTGCAAGGAAAACCCTCATCATCGAACATGATGATGCGAATGCATGTCTTCTCGAAGAAATACTGGTATCCCAGGGACTGGAAGTAATACGGGCCGGAGGCGGAAAAGAGGCCATGGAAATCCTTGCCGAAGAGGATTTCCCGATCGTGATAACAAACCTGGAAATGTCAGATATAGACGGTTTCGGGATTATTGATTTTCTCAAGAAAAGGAAAAGAGACAGTCTCGTCATTGTTATGACTGACCATGCAAGCATTGACAGCGTTATCGTAGCCTTGAGGCTTGGCGCATATGACTATATAATCAAGCCGTTTGTCCCGGAATTTCTCCTCAATACCGTATTACGGGCGTTTGACTATATTTCCAGGCGTGATGACCTGGAGCGTCTGGGCCAGGTGGGACTTGTCGCAGAGCTTGCAACAACAATGTCACATGAAGTCTTCCAGCCATTGACCGTGCTGATGGGGCTTGCGCACGAAATACAAAGGGCTACCCAGAATGATAAAATAAGGTCAATGGCAGGCGAAATCCTTAATGAATCCAGAAAAATCAGAGACATCATCCGCAAGATGGATTCTCTGGACCCTTTCGTAACCAAGGAATTCCCCGGTGGACATGTGATTATTGACATAGAGAAGGGAACAAAAAAATCAGGTTAATCCTGCCATATTATTTCAGGACAAGTATTACAGCCATACCATCCGTAAAGTAGTTCCTGCCGAAGAGTTTCTTTTTATTAACCTTATCGATCAAATTTATTATGCTGTACGACTGGACAGCCCCGGATGCATAAAGAGAGTCTAAAAGCGCATCTCTCTCAGCATCTATATCCGGCTTTATCTCATGAATAAACTTCGATCCAAGGCTGATATCATAAGAGGCACTGCCAACAAATATTTCCTTATTGTCGGATGTCTTTTCTCCGGTTCTCCATATCCTAAGCCAGTGCATCTCGGCAATTCCCGCTCTCAACGCAGGCTTCTCAAAGGCGGCATCCTGTATGCGGGAACGCCAGAAAGCCGAAGTCACAGGCGAATTATAATAATTTTCATCTGTTATTATTGCCTTCGCTCTTTTGAGAATATTTGAAAAGTTCGTTTCGTCTGCAGGCCTCCAACCAGCTTTTCCCATGTACATTTCAAGCTCGTTCAAACTATCCGCCGCAATTATAATGTTGATCGGTTCCCGTTTATCGCCGAACAATGATTCCGAATATCTGGGATAATGCTCTGTCAAGAAAATATCCGCCGGATTCTTTGTCTCTTCAAGCAAGGGGGCCTCTTTTTCATGAGACACTTTTGAATATTCGCTCAAACCGAAAAACATAAACAACACAATCCAGCATGCAGCCAGGGCGGCGAACAAGGCTTTAATTTTAGAAGGCACTGGGTGAATATGTCCGTGCGGATGGGTATGCTCCAAGTATTCGGCAATCATCATCGACATGATAAGCCACAGCATCCCCAGGGCCCATCCCGCCTCAATATCTGTAAAATAGTGTACACCCAGGTATATCCTTGAAAAACCTATAAGAATAATGACAGGCACCAGAATGAACACTGCATTGAGTTTGGCCCTCATATTCTGTGATACCTTGAGGATAAAATATATAATATACCCGTAAAATATCAATGACACACTGGAATATCCGCTTGGAAAGTAATAGGCATGTTCTGCAACAGCAGGCATTTCAGGTAGTGGCCGTTTTAAGAATATACCCCCCGTTAAACTGCATATATAGCTGCCGGCAATCCCCAGCCACATGGGGAATATATATCCGGATTCCTTGACCAGCCACATCATTACCATGATAACAACACCCAGGGTCACAACAACCCATATATTTCCGAGGACCCCGATCCATGAGAAGAATTTCACCATACCGGGTGTTCTGAAAATGTATAGATAGCTTAAAATTCTCAAATCGGAATCGGGTACGACATCAGTTCCGACAACTTCCAGAATCAACGCTGTGAGTATGGCAAAACATAAAATAAAAGCTGAAAAGGACAGTGTCAGCTTAAGCCCGGTCAAACGGTTTCTGTCAATTCTCCGTCCGGCAAACCGGATTATAACTGATGGTCTGGATTTGAGATATTTGACAAGTCTGTCCCAGGTACTACCTGTATGTATCAGGAAAACCATGCTTTGATGCGCTATGTACTCACGGAGAAGATATATGGTTGTGAAAGTTGCCAGAAGCAGAAGTAAAATCACCCCACCCCTTGTACTCCACATTTTTGCCAGTTCCCATAGTATCCAGATGGCATTCCCAAGATATATATATACCATTGACCAGCTGAGAGCGCTTATAACATCCCATATGACAAATTTTCTGGTGCTCATGTTGAAAAGTCCTGCGACAAAAGGCACAATGGGTCTCAGCGGACCTATGAACCTTCCGAGGAGAATACTCTTGCTGCCATGCTTTTTGACAAATTTCCGTCCCTTATCAAGATATTCGGGCTTTACGAAACGTCCGAACCTCCCGAGTACTCCTTCTCCTCTTCTGCCAAGCCAGAAACTGATAACATCGCCTGTTATTGCCCCGAGTGATGACACTACAATCAGGATTTCAGGGTCCATTACCCCCTTTGCCGCCATTGCCCCGACTATAATCAATAGAGTGGTACCCGGAATCAATTCACCGATAAATGCAAGCGACTCGAAAATACAAATGATAAACATGGCCAGATAGCCAAGCTCCTTGTGGAGCTGTATAAAAGACAGGAAGGTTTCTGTGAATTCGTGCATGTCCTAAGAGCTCACAAACCAGGAAACGGGCATCCTCAAACTAACTGGAACAGGATATTTTTTCAGGTAGCCGGTTCTTAAAATGAACTGTATCTTATTTCCAATGCCGAGTTCTTTATTGATATTATCCCTGAACGGAATTTCTTCAAGTATCTGAGTCATGGGATGCACTGCAATCATTCTTTCCCTCACATTAAGGAACATATCCTGGAACTTCGATCCGGTAGAGATGAGAGACGTTATATCTGATTTTTGAGATGTGAGTATAATCCAGCCCCCATGATTTGAAACCTGATGTGCTGTCATCTCAATGGATCTCTTTTTGAAATCATCGGTAAGGACTGTCTTTCTGCTGTAAAAATTTCTAACAACCCACCCCGCAACACCTTTGATGTCCATTGATGCAGGAGTGAGGCCATTTCTGAATTTCCTTGCATCTCTGTTGGACCACCTGATCCATTTTGAAAGTTCTTCCCATGCAGGCCCGCGACCGGCCTGGGTTCTGTTCGCCTCAATTGTTGCAGTCTGAAGGTATGATGCCTCTTTCGTTCCACTGGGAATAAAAATGAAATCTTCTTTATTATTGCTGGTAGCAAATGAATAATCCGATGCTGATAATGGCAGGGTTAAAATATCTTTTCTTACAGTACGCCTTGAAGTCAGTTTTTCAATATTGAAAGAAGAAGATTTGGCCTTTTTAAGGGTTATTTCTGCAATGGAATTATCCTTGGGATCGATGGAGAGGATGTCTATGCTGGAAGAGTAGCCCTTAACACCGGCGGCGATTTCAAGATTCCGCAGAAAGGCTCCTATGGAAAGCATCAGTTCCCTGTTTGCAGGATCCACTCCGGGAAGCCATCTCTGCCTGGCAGATCCAAGCATCCATTTTCCTGATTCTATTACCCTGATTTTCCAGGGCTGGGCATTGTGTCCGCTCGGCGCAAGCGAGGCCATATTCAGTATATCAAACTCGTCCCTGCTCAGCAGTTTCGCAACCTTTGAATAATCATCTTCCCTGATATCTTTTCTCGTCAAATCTCCGAATCCGTAAATCCCAGGCATACTAGCAACAAGCATAAGCCCACCGGTAATCCTTATAAAATCTCTTCTCTTGATATCCATACCTGAGCCTCCTTTATTCTTTGTTAAGAATCGGAATAGAAAAAACCGATCTGCAAAATATCTGAACCAATATTAAACCCCTTGTCGAAGCATCACTCTTGCAAGTTCAGGAATTAATGGTGGATTTCTGAATGCATAAAACACTTTGCAGGTCTTGTTCCTTCTGCAGGAATTCGCACATACCTCCACAGAAATTTTCGGATTACCTTTTCTCTTAGGACATGTGATGTAATCTTTCATTTTATTCTCGTTAATTTTCTGATTCTCTCAACAATACTCTTAAGAATCGCCCCAGTTGATCCCTGTATAATGAAATCCGACACTCTTTCGGTCAATGGAGTCGGTTCCCTGTTGATTTCAATAATCTTGCATTCCTTTATGCATGCATTAAATCCTCCAAGCCTTCTTGATGAAGAATGAATTCCTTTTGCTATGAGAGGTAATGAAGCAGCCGGCTCAACCTGTGCCGATGTTCCCACAACAAGTACGAGATCGCATAATTCGGCCTCGTCGATTGACTTCCTCATGGCTTCGGCCGGAATAGGTTCTCCGAACAGCACGGCATCAGGCTTCAACAGACCCCCGCATGAGCAAACCGGCGGAATTGTATGTCTGACCTGTTCAACAACATCTTTGTACCAGATTTTTTTTGAGCAACTCATGCATTTTGCAAAGAGCATGTTCCCATGAAAATCTATGACGTTTCTGCTGCCGGCTTTCTGGTGAAGATTGTCTATGTTCTGAGTAATGATTGTTTTAAGAAGCCCTGCATGTTCCAGAGTCGACATTGCCTCATGCCCCGGGTTCGGTTTTGCATCCCACAGGGGGAGATCGCCTGCAGTGAACATTTCGATGAATGACCGCCAGACACTTTCAGGATGGGAGATAAACCTGTCAAAGAAGAAAATCATGGGATCATATCTTTCCCATATCCCCCCTGGCGACCTGAAATCCGGGATTCCGGATTCGGTGGAAATACCGGCGCCGGTGAGCGCTATCGCATGATGAGAATTTATAATGATGTCTGCAGCCTTTTCAATCAGAAGCGGATCCATATTAGAATTGAGTTCTAACAGAGACATCCCTTTAAATCAATCCCTTCAAAAAGCATACCTATATGCGACTCTTGACAAACTTTTCCATCTGCCAGTAAACATAAACACACTTTGTATCGGGAGGGAATGATATGAGGATTGGAATACTGACAGGGGGCGGTGATGTACCGGGGCTTAATCCGTGCATCAAGGCCCTGGTTTACAGGGCAATTGATGAAGGTCATGAGGTAGTCGGCATAAGAAGGGGCTGGTTCGGCGTTTTGAATTACAACCCGGAACTGAGCCTTAAAGATAATGCCGTAAATGCAATTAATCTGGACAAACAAACCGTCAGGACAGTGGACCGTTCAGGCGGTACGTTTCTTCACACATCGCGGACAAACCCTTCGAAGGTAAAGGCTAAAGACCTCCCTGTCCATCTTAAGAGCAGCGTAACCGATGGTGACAGGTTTGACATGACGCCTCATGCAATAAAGGTCATCGAAGCACTTAATCTGGATGTCCTGGTTCCCATAGGCGGAGATGACACTCAGAGCTACAGCGAAAGGCTTCACCGTGAAGGTGTCAAATTAGTGGCAATCCCCAAAACTATGGACAACGACGTATTCGGAACAGACTACTGTATCGGTTTTTCAACTGCTGTCAGCCGAAGCGAGCAGCTGATTACAAACATGCGTTCAAGTGTAGGCTCCCATGAAAGGATTGGCGTTATAGAGCTTTTCGGGAGAAATTCCGGGGAAACATCCCTGATGGCTGCCTACCTCTCCTCGGTTGACAGGGCATTGATTTCTGAAGTGCCTTTCGATCCTGATAAACTGGCAACACTTATCATGCAAGACAAGAAATCAAACCCGAGCAACTATGCAATGCTGACAATCTCCGAAGGTGCGATGCTGATGGGAGGCAACATAGTTGAAAGCGGCGAGGAAGATCCTTACGGGCACAAAAAACTTGGCGGTATAGGTCAGGTCACAACCGATATCCTTAAAAAACAGACAGGACAGGAAGTTATCTACCAGTCTATCGGATACATGATGAGAAGCGGGGCTCCGGATTCCGTCGACCTTATGGTGGGGTTCAATTTTGCAAATCTCGCCCTTGACTTGATAAGCAAACAAATCTACGGAAGGATGCTCGCCATAAAAAATGGAGTATATACTCATATCCCTCTAAGCATGGTTACTACTGGCATAAAAAGGGTAAATGTCGATGAGTTTTACGACATTGACAAATACAGGCCGAACATAAGGAATCTTGAAGGAAAACCTCTGTTCCTCTACTGATGAATAAATAGGGCTGCATTACTCAGCCCTTTTTTATTCATATCTTCAATTTTTCAAGAACAACTTTTCTCATGACTTCAACAGGCGCCCTGACCCCGGTGAAGTGTTCAAACTGAAGGGCCGCCTGATTGATGAACAGTTCAACTCCGGGGATAACTATAAGACCGCATGCCTTTGCGTCTTTGATGAGCTTTGTTTCAAGCGGGTTATAGACTATGTCGAAAACGACCTGGCCTTCCCTGAACATGCCCGGAGGTATAAGGGAAACACCCTCATTCGGGTGCATGCCGACTGAAGTACAGTTGATAATTATATCCGCCCTTTTCACGGCATCGGCCACTGTACTATCCGTGATATGTTCTGCCGTTACTGGGGTTTTTGTCCCTGAGACAAGGTCTCTTTCCAAGCCCCTGAGCAGCACTTCGTTTATATCGAGCAGCGTGATACCTGAGATCCCGGCCTTCATCGCAAGCGTGAATGAAATCGCCCTTGATGCGCCGCCTGCGCCCAGAATCAGCACATTTCGCCCTTCAAGCTCAATACCGCCATCGACAAGCGCTTTCATCGCACCCGGCCCGTCCGTTCCCAGGCCGATAAGCTTGTCGTCTTCATGTATGACGGTATTGATGGAGCCTATCGCCCTGTCGGTATCCGAAATTTCATCAACATATTTCATGATTTCAATTTTGTGCGGAATGGTTACACTCAATCCCCTGAAATTGCTTAAAGCCCTGACGCCAGCCAAAGCATTTTTCACGTCCTCCACCCTTGAAGCGACATAGACGAAATCGAGTCCCAGATGTTCGTAGGCGGCATTGTGAATGGCAGGTGACAGACTGTGAGCAACGGGGTTTCCTATTACTGCGCAAAATCGAGTACTGGTATTTACTGATGTTAAATTGCCCATGAGCCCTCCCTAGAAAGAATGTTTCATTTAAAATCCCACCAGCCTCATTTGTCAACAGAGCTTAAATATCCATCTTGAAATTAAAAGTTTTGAAATATTCTATTTCGAAGAATCTTGACACCAGCAAGATAATGGGCAGGATTATTAAATCTGTACCTGCCAGATTTTTTCCAAAGAATCTCAAAGAATCTTGACAAGGTAGAATCTCTTGCATATAAAGGGGCGCACGGTGCGGGAATAACTCAGTGGTAGAGTGTAACCTTGCCAAGGTTAAAGTCGCGGGTTCGAATCCCGTTTCCCGCTCCAATTTAAACTTTCTTCAATTAAAAACCCCTTTTACCCCCTGCCTTCAAACCATCCAGATAATCGGCCCATAGCTGCATCATCTTCTTGCGTTCAGCCAGATGCGCTGTCCTGTTATAGGCCCTGCCGTTCGGGTCCCTGACCGCATGTGCCAGTTGGTGTTCAATGAAGTCGGGCCTGACCTGCAATACTTCGTCAAGGATCGTTCGCGCCATAGCCCTAAATCCATGTCCAGTCATCTCATCAGACGTGTACCCCATACGACGCAAAGCTGCATTGATGGCATTGTTACTCATAGGTCTATGTGGGGATCGATGGCAGGGGAAAACATAACGTCCTGACCCTGTCAAAGGTTTTACATCTTCCAGGATGGTCAGGGATTGCTTAGACAAGGGTACGATATGAGATTGTTTCATTTTCATTTTTTCCGCCGGAATATTCCATTGAGCATTCTCAAGGTCAACTTCTGACCATTCCATTTGTCTTAATTCACCTGGGCGGACAAAAAGCAAAGGTGCTAATTTCAGTGCACACTTGACATGATAAGTTCCCTGGAAGCCATCTATTGCCCTTAAAAGTTCTGCAACTTCTTTCGGTTCAACCAAAGCGGCATGATGTTTTTCCCTTACAGGTGGCAGCGCCCCTCGCAGATCAGCAGCGGAATCTCTATCAGCCCTCCCTGTTGCTACTGCATATCGGAGAACTTGTCCGCATATGGTTCTTATCCTGTGTGCCGTTTCCAAGGCTCCCCGGCTTTCCACTCGGCGCAATACAGCCAGAATATCAGGTGGTTTAATCTTACCAACTGGCTTATCCCCAAGCCATGGGAAAACATCACGCTTCAATCTATCCATGGTTGTTTCAGCATGACCGGGAGACCATTGCCCTGAAAATTTTTTATGCCATTCGTGAGCCACAATCTCGAATGTATTTTCTCTAAGAGCTCTGCCAGTAAGCTTTTGCATCTTCTTAATCTCACCGGGATCGACACCATTTTCTAAAAGCTTTCTCGCTTCGTCACGACGTTTTCGAGCATCAGCCAGCGTAACTGTCGGGTAGGCCCCCAATGCAATCACCTTTCTTTTACTATCGAACCGGTAATCAAAACGCCACAATTTGCCACCTGTTGAAGTCACAAGCAGATAGAGACCAAACCCATCATTAAGCTTGTAATTCTTGTCTTTTGGTTTTGCCTTGTTAATCTGAATATCCGACAGGGGCGTAATCCTTTTAGGCATGACAATCTCTCCTTTTTTGGAGGTATATGATTATTTTTTGGAGGTATCTATCATATGTTTTGGAGTTCATGCCTCAATATATACCTCCAAAACAGATGGATTACAATAACCATAAATGGATTTCCTTGGACGAATATATAGGTATAAACCAGGTATTTACAGGGTTTTTTGGATTTGTTTGGACTTGGTAAGATTAACTATTGGTGGAGGCGGGGGGAATCGAACCCCCGACAAACCTCTATTACTCGGCCTTTACAGACATATCACACCTCATTCGCACCTATGATCTATCCCCAAATGAAATAAAATCCGTCAAGAAGATACTATCCCCAGCCCTGAACATGTGAATTAGGCCATTGAGCTTTAGCTTGCTTATGAGGCATCCGTGTATGTCACTCAAAACAGCCTGGCTCGCCCCGCGATCGCAGATCATAGGGCAGAGAGGGATCATTCCCAAAGAAAAATGTCCATAATGTCGATTTATATTACTTCTATTGATAAATTTTATTATTATTCGACACTTAACATAGTTTTAATTTATGTAACATATAGAATCTACTTGTTTTTTTATTTTCATAACTGTCGTATATTTTTCACATCAAGAAACGAACGCTGATTGATGACGGCAAAACATCCCCTTAAAGGAGGTGAGATAACAAAAGGGTGGGCTGAATTAAAAAGCATGAGTTTCAATAAAACAGATAAGGAGATTGAATAACATGAAAGAGTTTACAGTTTATACAGTTGAAGACAAAAGGTGCCCTTCGGGGAGAATGTATCACGCGGATGGCCCAGCAGTTCAAAGGGCCATAAAGGAAGGTAGGCTCACTCCCAATGAGACATGGGACTGCGACCAGGCAAGACTTCTGAAAAGACTGAGCGACAAGGGGGTGTGCTGATGGCTTACATGACTGACGAACAAAGGACAAAGTGTCACGTCATCATACATACGGCTTCAACAACAGCCGCCGCCGTCGGTGCAGGCCTGGCCCAGATTCCCTGCTCGGACGCAGTGCCAATAGGCGCTGTTCAGGTTTCTATGGTCATAAGCCTTGGAGCGGTTTTCGGGATCAGCTTCGACGAACGATCTGCAAAGTCCACACTGGTCCCTCTGCTTGGAACCACGATCGGAAGGGGTCTCTCACAGCTCCTTGTAGGATGGATTCCCGGCTTCGGCAATATAATAAACGCAAGCACGGCGGCCGCAGTCACAGAGTCCATCGGGTGGACCCTTGCGACTGATTTCGCCGGGAGACCTGCAACAGCCAAGCGTTAGTCCAGGCACATTACACGTATGTTTTTCAGGCCAAGGTTGAAATCCTCGGCCTTTTTTGATGTATATCTATACAGCAAAGGGGTCATATGAAAACAAATGAAGATAAACTTTCCAAGCTGTCTGAAGACAAACCCACTATTCACCGTAGGTTGTTTCCGAAGAGGAAGGACATAGAGGTAATAAACCTTCTCTGGAGCTGCCTTGAAACTGAGGACCCCAAAATCCTCAGGGAGAGGTTATCGGCTGCCATATGCAGCAAGAAACTACGGAATGGCGACAGAATCAGTATATCATTGAGTGACGTTTTCAATATCTGGAGATATGCTTTTCCCAAGAACAATTTGAGAACAAAAAGGCCAAACCCCGAAGAAGAAAGAGTACGCGTTCTTAAAGAGGAAAGTGAGCTGATAAGGAAAGATAAGCAGCAAATCGAAAAGAAGCTGGAATCATTGCGTAGACAGCAGGCCGATCTCAAAGAAAAGATATTGGAATTGGAACGGAAAGGAGAGGATGTATCCGCGATTCATGAAAAAAAGCGAGCCTTACTAAGCAAGCAAGGCAGCTTATGGAAAAAGGAAGACTCTTTATGGGATAGAAACAACGAGATCATAAACGAACTAGAGGCAAGCCGACCCCAACTTCCATCGCCATACAGCGAGTTTTTGGCCCTACCATATAGGCTTGATTTTGAAGCTTCAACCGAAGAAGGAAGGATTCTGGAAACTGTTGACCTTTTGTTAAAGGTCAGGCCAGTCTGGAAATCTTTCAATGGCATGATCAAAGACCTGCTGACAACAAAAGTTTCTCCTATACTCACAGAGATCAAAGAATTTTATCCGCACCTTTCCAAAAGCATAGTCAAAGTTGTCGAAACGTATAATCAAAAGCTCAATGAAGCCGGTGATCAAGCAATTGAGGCGTTAAACCATGACTTCGATCTACAGCTTTCAGACATTATGGGCGAAGACAATTATATAAATGTATGGCTAAAGCATTGTTTGCCATACGGGAGGAAGGCCTTAATTGAAAAGCTTGGCAATAACTGGAAAAACAACATTATAATTGAACACGATTTGATGCTCCCTGAGGACAGGACCATTGGCAAGATTAGAATAGATACTTTAGAAAAAAGAATAAAATGTTACATGAACGACGAGCAGTCGATGTTTCTGCGATACCTCAGAGACTTCCCTCTCGACACATTTGCCATATGCAATGGGGATTACTGCAAAAAGGTCTTCATAAGGACCAGGCTCGGACGTTTATACTGCAGCAAGAACTGCAGGCAGAATAACAGCTATTTAAACCGAAAGACCAGGGGGTAAATCTGATGAAATATTTTAATATTGATAGGAGTGATCGTAGGTTCCATGATATAGGCGTCTTGATTAGCGTGTTGATTACAAAGATAATTTAGTAGATTCGGCCTCATATGAAAGGTAGACAGTTCATGTAATGGCGAAGCAAACTAAACCTACTTCGATGCTCTTACGTTGGAGCGAACATATTCCAGTTTCTGATGTTCAAGATCCTCTGGGTCTTGGGTTACGAGGTTCAAGTCGTCTTGCAAGTAAACTACTATTCGGTATTACATCAATCACTCCAAGAGCTAGATACTTCTCATTCATCCCATGGTGCATATATGATTGGCAGAAGCGAGAAAAGGGGCAATCTTTTGCTTTTGGTCTCGAAGAAGCCATTATCCTACGTGAAAAAGCATTAACCCTTAGTTGTATAGCCCATCATGATGGTAAACCCTGTGTCGGTGGTGGCTTAGTGGGTACAGAAAACGTGGCAAAATGGTTCGCCAACGGTCACCCTAAAATAGACTTGAGAAAGTTGCCATTTGCCAAGAATCCAGCTCTAGATGCTTATTTCAATTCGATTAAAAATCTTCATCTATTTATTACAGAGGATGATGCTGTCGATTCCGACGAGGAAGTCGAGAAATCAGATCTCTCATTCAATAATATTGAACTATCTCCGCTAGGTAAGAATCTAGCTGAGAGATATGATTCAATTATCAGGAGGCTTGAATCAGTAAGGGATATTTCAACAGTGCAGCGACAATGTAATATTAGTAGTCTCAAGGAATGGGGAAAACGGGGTGGTCTTTGTGAACTTGCCAAAACAACATCACCCGATCGACATTTGCTCCGCAATATTTTTTTTGCTCGAGTAGAACCTGTGGGCGACTCTGATCAGGTCCGCAAGTTGTCATTGTTGCTTATTCTTGAATTTTGTCGCCAAATAAGTGCAGAAGGGTGGATTCTGAATGAGCCAGCATTCGCTTCTGCTGTCTACTTTGGGGAGATTGTCTCCGACGCAAAAGACCATATCGAGATCAAGTGGCCCAAGCCATTACACGACATTGCTACTCGCTGGAGGATGTTCTACTTCCACCACTTTATGTCAGTCGCATTGGAGGGCATGTTTGCTTGGGTGGTCACGCAGGTTTCCGACAAGGGACTGGCTGGGGTTTCCGTCAAGGAGTTGGCCGAATCGCTTAACTCAACAACTGTCAACAAAACTTTAAGGGAACTATTTTCTCTTGAACTGACTGGAGACTTTGGAAAAGCCACGCCCTATGACCTGCTGCAACGCCTTATAGGTGCATTCAAGAAACTCGATACCAACACAAGCTGTGAGCTAGATAAGAAGGTCCGGCTCACGAATGCGTTTTCGGAAGATCATCTGGAATCAGTAATTCGTAATCAAACATATCTCCGGTCTCCGACTGGCCTCGTTGTGCCAATGCTCCTGCTTGGGATGACACTTGCTCGTTACACCCAATGGGAGGTTACGAAATACGGGAACTGGCTAGCAAGAACCTCAGTCGACCCCTACCTTGATCTAATACCGCCTGTTTTGACGTCTGGACTGACTCGACGCTTTGAGGCGTGGTGGAAACGCCAATGGAAAGAGTTGGCTGAGTACGTACTTTACAAGTACATTGTGCAACAGCATCAGTCCATGTCTTACGAGAAAACGACTAGGGGTGAGCGCTGCCTTTTGCAGGTAGACGGAAGCAAAATTACGACTAGGCCAAACGAAGTCTACGAGAAGATCGGGATGGGAAATCCACGATTTAGCAGCGCTGTCAGCATCTTAATAGACCTGGGGCTAATGGAAGATACGGATGACGGAATGACTGTTGTTACCAAAGATGGTCTGCAGCTGCTTAAAGAAGAGCTTGCGGAAGAGAGTCGAAAATGAACTATCTCGAATTTTCTTCTCTGCTCAAAGGCGATCCTGCCCAGATCGCCTTTCTTTCAACCTTTCAGTTCGATCCTGATTTCTTTGAACGTCAACTACTTCGTTGTCAGACCTTAAAAAATGCAAGGCGGATTATTATCTTCATCGATGCTCGTCAATGGTTCGATCTCCTACGCCGTGACGTACCAGCCCGATGTCTGAACCGGCGCTACCTCGTCGTACCGATTCAACACTCCCAAGGCGTATTTCATCCGAAACTGAACCTGTTACTAACGAAATCTGGAGGACAGGTTATTTGCGGTAGTAACAATCTCACTCGATCTGGCTGTTCAAGCAATCTTGAACTTCTCAATGCCGTCACATTTGACTTCGAGGGTGAGTACGAGGAGGAAATGAGCATCGCCAAAGAAACATTCGCCTTTTTCAAGCGAGCGACGAGAGACGCGGACGATGAAGTTGCCAGGATTGCTAACGAATGGATAAAAGAGACTGAGTCAACCTTCTCCTGGATAAAAGAACCCGTAGATAGTCTGGCTGAGAGGAAGATGCGACTCATTCACACCTACGATGGCAGAATTTGGGACCGGCTGATCCAACATCTTAACGATGACAAGCCCCAATACTTTTTCATAATTTCGCCATATCACGACATTGACGGGAATATTTGTCTCCGTCTTGCCAGCCAATGGCCTCATGCCAAGATCGAGTTGCTCGTGCAGCAGGAATACACAAATCTTGCGCTTCAGCCTTTGAAAAGACTCCGTACAGTCCACCTATCGGAGCTTCTGGGTAGCACTCGGCGCATTCATGCAAAACTCCTAGCATGGCGAAGTGTAAACGGTGGAGGGTGCTTGGTTGGAAGTGCTAACTTTACAAGCGCAGCATTTGATGGCCGTAATGTCGAGGCGTGCTTTCTGCTCTCCGATTCCGATGAGTTGGTCGATGCTCTCTTCGATCGAGAGCTGTCCAAACGCCCTCTCGCTTTTAAAGATTTTGTGCCGGGAGATAACCATGAACAAGAGCCTGAAGAGGACCTTCCTTCTTTGCGAATCAACTCGGCACTCTTAACCGAAGTCAACCAACTTCGAGTCAGCTACTCACACAATCTAGAGCGGACTCCTTCCTCACTTCGTTTGACGATACGTACTCCTGGTGAAATACGTCCTCGTGCGAGTAAGCCCCTTCCTATAAGAGCTAAAACCAAGGAATCGGTCTTATTGTCTGAAACCGCCATAGCGAACACTCACGGCACGCTACTTGCCACAATTGTTGCCGAGGTTGAAGGTGAAAGTATCGAAAGCCTTCCAGTGTGGGTTATCCAAGAAAACCGATTGACCTACGATCCGGGTGAAGGATCATCCACTCCAAAGGGTAAGATCGAGGATACTGGCGAAGGACTGCCCGAATATATTGATGAACTCGGTAAGCAAGACGGCGTGAGTGCGGTTGTCGATTATCTACGGCACTTAAACATCCGGTTCCAAGGCGGCAATGGGGGAGGTCCAGGGCAGCGGAAATTCCGATTGAAGATTCGTGATCCATTTTGCCCCGATGTTGCCCCACAGTGGCTTATCGAAGCAAAGGCTATGCCGGATGATCTCGAAGAGGCGATCTATGAGTTTGTAGAGAGGCACGAAAAGAGGAAACTTCGTAAGCATGCAAAAGGTGGAAACATAAACGGTATGGAGAATTTCCTGGACATCCTCACAGCAATGGTCCGTCTGTTGTACATCTACTACAAACGTGGCATCGTCAAGAAGCCGAGGCTTATTGATAGCTTCTGTACATTCATTGATATTGCCACAGTTGGAAGCGATGAAGAGGATGATCCGTTTTATGGTTATCTGTATTCGGTCTTTGACAACTTGGGTGGAGATGTAAATATTTTACAGAAGGTATGCAACGAAACTAACTATTTGGCCGAAGTGCTAGCCGTACTTCTGATTGCCCAAAGTGTCCGCTTCAATCCCAATGAGGATACAAAACTAACCCGACCAAGAGAATTCCTTCCGAAATGGGCCAAGGCAATAAACAAAGCCATATCCAGATGCGGCTTATCCGAACCAGAGACGGACGACGTTCATCAAGTATTGGAGAATTATCGAATGTTTTCAGAAGAAGAAGTGTCTCAACTTATCAGCAATTAATTGGAGTCAGGAACGACAATAAGTCCAGAGGTTCTATCGATAAATTATTGGGTTTAGGAAAGCATGAAAAGTTAAGTCTGTCTTGTACAAGTTACATTTGGAGACATCACATTTCAGTTGTCTATAATATATCAATTCCTAATTCATATGCATCAAATAGATATGAAATCGCTGTTAGCAACATTGTTTTTGAATGCAGATTTGTTACATTAAGTCTAGGAATTGTTATAATTCTGCTAAAATGCCAATTCTCTTATATATGTGTACTCATGTTGATGAGGTTTCAAATATAAATTGCGAAAAGAGATTAGAGCATTGGGATAGGACCAAATTATCAGCTTATTTGTGCTACTGCTATAATTTACTTATTAACCTTCAGGCACCAAATCAGGTTGGGATGATTATCAGATAACTACATGCCGACTTCCTTCCTGATAAACTCGGCAAGTGACAACATACCAGCTGCTCTAGAAGGCATCCTTGAATATTAATGAACCAAAAAGATAATGCGACACACCTATGACGGATAGGGGTTATTTTAATTAAATATCTTTAGTAGGATTGGAATCAGAAAATATAGGAGCATCAAATGAGCATCAAACATAAATTATATCAAAGAACTTTTTCTAATGTCAGCTTCATCAAGGAGAAATAATATGACAATAAATAAAGCAGCTTTTGTTCACCTTCATGTTCACACCGAATACAGCCTTCTCGACAGCACAATCCGGCTGAATGACCTATTCAAAAAGGCCAAAGATTACTCAATGCCGGCTATCGCAATCACTGACCACGGCAACATGTTCGGTGCCCTTGATTTTTACAGAAAGGCCCATGACAACGGCATCAAGCCGATTATCGGCTGCGAACTCTGCATCGCACCCGGGAGTCGTTTTGATAAGAGGACGTCCACAATCGGTGAATCCACAGGTCATTTAGTTCTCCTTGTCAAAAACATGCAGGGTTATAAAAACCTGATGAAGCTTGTCTCTGCCGCTCATATCGAAGGTTTTTGTCATCACCCGCGTGTGGATAAAGAATTGCTAAGGCAGTGTTCTGAAGGACTGATAGCATTGAGTGCCTGCCTGCATGGTGAGATAGCCTCCAATATCGTAAAGGGTAATATAGATGAGGCCAGGAAATCCGCTTGTGAATATCGGGGAATATTCGGTGAAGACAATTTCTATCTGGAAATCATGGAAAATGGCATTCCCGATCAGAAGATTACCAACCAGGGCCTAATTGAACTGAGTAAAGAACTGTCCATTCCACTCGTCGCTACTAATAACTGTCACTATCTGAATGCCGATGATGCTGAAGCGTACAAAGTCCTTCGGCGTATCAGAAAGGTAAAGAACTTTAAAGACAATGACCGGATGTCGATGACAGATCAGTTTTATGTCAAATCCCCGGAGGAAATGCAGGCGCTGTTTGCTGCAACACCGGAGGCGATAGCCAACACGGTGAGTATCGCGGAACGATGCAATCTTGATTTGGAATTCGGCAGGTTCCATTTTCCGAAATTTGAGATAAAACCTTCAGGTGAATCTCCTGAAGATTACCTGGAACAAAAGGCAGTTGAAGGGCTCGAAAAGCTTCTGCCAAAAATCATGAAATATCAGAAAGAGACCGAGGTCGCTGTTCGGGAAAAATATAACAAGCGCCTGCTTTCGGAGATGGAAATCATTAAGAAGATGGGATTTGCCGGTTATTTTCTGATCGTTGCTGATTACGTCAATTATGCGAGGGATAATGATATATCAGTGGGCCCCGGACGTGGATCCGCTGGAGGTTCCCTGGTTGCTTATGTCATGCGTATTACTGATGTTGACCCTCTTCGCTATGGACTGATTTTTGAACGGTTCCTAAATCCTGACCGCATCAGCGATCCGAGTATTTTCATTGATTTCTGTCAGAAACGCCAAGGAGAGATCGTCAAACATGTAAGGGAAAAATACGGCAAAGACAATGTCGCTCAAATCTGCAGTTTTAAAAGAAGGAGTGCTAAGGGCACGATAAGGGACGTTGGACGCGCACTTAATGTTCCTAATGGTGAAGTGGATCGAATTGCAAGGATGGTTCCCAATGAACGGTATATTATTTTAGAAAGAGCATTTGAAAAAAACCCCCAGTTTGCAGAAGAAAGTAAGAAGAATCCTCAAATTGAAAAAATGCTATCGCTCTCACTATCTTTGGAAGGTCTCATTAGCGGTTTTTCTACTCACGGTAGCAGTTTTGAAGGTCATATCAGTCATGTTACCGGTTTGGTCATTTCCGATACTCCCCTAGTCGAACAGGTGCCGCTTTTTGCCACTAAGGGTGATATAGTCTCCCAGTATTCAACGAGGGATATTGAGACGATCGGACTGACTGTATTTGATTTTCTGGGGCTTAAAACACTGACGATAATCAGAAATGCAATCGACCTTGTTAAGAAATCCAACAATGTTGATATTGACATCAACAACTTACCCCTCGACGATCAAGAAACTTATCGGCTGTTGATGAAAGGTGACACCGACGGTGTCTTGGATTTGGGAAGTCCCAGGATTAAGAATATTCTGATCAAATTTAAACCAGACCGCTTCGAGGATATCATTGCAATAATTGCTGCCTATCGCCCAGGGGCAATAAAGATGTTACCCAATTTGATAGCCCGTAAGCATGGAAAACAACAGATTACCTATGAAGTGCCCCAGTTGGAACCCATTCTGAAAGAAACGTATGGCATCATTCTTTATCAGGAACAGGTCATGCAAATTGCCAATGTTATCGGTGGCTGCACCATGGCACAAGCCGATACGTTGCGCAGAATAATGCTCAGAAAGAAATCTGAAGCGATGGAAAAGGAGAAACATAAGTTTCTTGAAGGTGCTAAAAAGCGAGATATTAATGAGGACAAGGCAAAAACAATCTGGGACCAAATGTGTACTTTTACCGAGTATGGATTTAACAAGGCACACAGCACCGCATACGCAATGATTGCCTATCAGTGCGCTTATCTGAAGGCAAACTATCGGGATATATTCATAAAATCTAAATTAAATTGTCTGGAAATATAGGCTATGTTTTAATGGGATGGAGTTATGATAACTACGTTTCATAATCCAGTAAAACAGAAGTTTGGGAACACACTTCCGGAGTTGAGCTACAGTTCGACTAAACCAAAAGAAGCAGAACTGAGGTCTGGATAATGATAATATGCATCTGGCGTGGCGCTAAGCAGATTGGTGGCACCTGTATTGAGATCGAGTCGCAGGGAAAGCGGCTTGTTCTAGACATCGGTCAGCCTCTGGACAACCCAGATGCCGAATCTGTTGAGATGCCCCGGGTGGAAGGGCTGAAGAACCCGGATGACTCACTCCTGGGTGTTGTGTTGTCACACCCCCACCTCGACCATTATGGACTGGCATTCCGAGTCCCGCATTCTACGCGTTTCCTCATGGGTGCGGCGACCGAGCGGATTCTGGAAGCTTCCGCGATATTCACGCCCTCCGGTGGCGCGTTCGAGAACGTGACCCATCTCGAAAACGGCAAGTCTCTTCTGCTTGGCCCCTTCAAGATCACGCCGTACCTGATGGATCATTCTGCCTATGACAGTTATGCCGTGCTTATCGAGGGTGACGGAAAACGAATTTTCTACACAGGCGATCTGCGTGCTCATGGCCGGAAGGGCTCACTGTTCACACACCTAGTCACCCACCCACCTCCGGGCGTGGATGTTCTCCTGATGGAGGGAACAACCATTGGCAGGAACAACAGCGAAAAGGGGTCCCCGACCGAAAACGATCTGCAAAAGGAATTCGAGCACATTTTCCGCAACACCACAGGAATGCCGCTGGTCTGGTGCTCAGGGCAGAACATCGACCGGCTCGTTTCTGTTTTCAAAGCGGCAAGAAAATGTGGACGTCTGTTCATCATCGACATGTATACGGCGGAGATCCTACGGGCTACGGGAAACAGCAAACTACCCCAGGCAGATTGGGATGGCATAAGGGTGTTCCTTCCGCAATTCCAAAAGAGAAGGCTTCTGCATAAAGGCAAAGCCTCGGTAGCAAATAAATACCGGCCCTATCGTATCTTCCCAGAAGATTTAGCGGTGGTGTCCAAAAACTCTGTGATGTTGTTTCGTCCAAGTATGCAGGATGATGTGGAAAATGCCGGATGCCTTGATGGAGCATGCTTGGTCTATTCGATGTGGGATGGGTATCTTGAGGAGAAAAAAACAAAGCAGTTTCAGAAATGGCTTAATGAATGTAATATCGCAATGCACATATGCCACACATCAGGGCATGCGGCAGTGAGCGACATGCAACGTCTGCGCAAAGCATTCGCAAGTGCCGTGTTGTGTCCTATCCACACTAATGACCCAAAAGCGTTCACTCAACTGTTTGAAAACGTCAGAGTGTTGGCCGACGAAGAACTTTTCGAAATTAACTGACAGAAAAGGAGGAAGATACGATATGAACAGACAGCAAAACGTTCTCGATGGAGAAATGAGTCTTCACGATATCAAAGATAAAATGCAGTTGGAGTTCGCGGAACAGCATGCTGACTTTATAACCAATAATCTGGAGACGTTGATCGAAAACACATATCGCGACGCGCCAGTGCGAAAAAATCCATATCCCCTGACCCGCAGGGATCGCCACAATCTTAAACCAAACGTTCTGCCTCTTGAGAAACACTGGGAGGAGGCAATCTTCAGAAAGTGGAAAACCGCTGATGCTGGTCTTAATCCTCGGGTCCCTTTTAGAAAGGTAGTGAGTTACCAGGTAATGTTGCGTGATACGAATAAGAATCGTGGCTGGGGTGAGCTCGATCTTTTAGGTGCCACGGCAGAGAACATTCCAGTTGCAATCGAACTGAAGATCAGACCGAGTGAATACCTTCTGCGGGCCGTCGTGGAAGTTCTGGCATACGGAATCACAATCCGAAAGGCATGGAACGATGAAGAACGTTCACTGAGTTCACAATGGGCTAAAGTCGTGGGAAAGACAGATAGCCTTATTGATCTGCCTCTTGTAGTTATGGCCCCTGCCAAATATTGGGAAGATGTACTCAGAAATAACCCGAAACAAGAACGATTTCAGACACCACAATTTGCCATCCAGAGCATCCAGAAGCTTATCGATAAAATGCATCATGTTCATCATTACCCGTTGACCTTTGTTAAAGTTTACGCAGAGTCACAACCGGATGAAAGTGGGCTGCCAGTCATTATCGATGCTGAAGTGATTGATATCTGTTCCGGTTTGAAATCATAAACTTTCTGGCCAGCAATCGTGGGAAGTACATATAGCTTGATGTAATTGAAGCTCGGCCAACCTATGAATTGCATTCGGAAACCAAAATATTTTGATGAAAAATAACTGATCATACATAGAAATCGTTAATTGTAGTTCAAAAAAGCAAACCAGTGGCAATATTGGCCATACCCCATGCTATTTACCAGATTTAAGGCGTGTGTCTAATTTTTTAGATTAAGATTAAAATAAATATCGCCGATAAATATCAAATATCTTTTTAAGATAAATTTTATGGAGATAATATGGATAGAATATTTAATTCTTTCACTAATATTGTCAGCTACTTTTTATTCAACGCATATGCAACAGTCTCAGTACCCGTAATACCTATTGAGGCCCCAACATATAAGATTGATCAAATCAATGTAGCATCTGTCAAAGTTATTCCAAATTATATACCTTTCGCAAAGGAAGCGAACTGCATAATATAAGTATGAAGAATTCGGAAGAAATACTGAAAGATCCTAACGCTACAATTAAGAAATGGGGTATAGCAGCGCTAGTGGTTAGCCTTGGCGTGGTGGCAATATCTGTGTTTTCGATATTTGGATGGCTATTGCGGGATTTCTTAATTTATGACTCATCCCGTATCCAGGCGGAGCGTGAGTTGTCTAGAATAACGAACGAAATTGCAGAGGCCGGTGTTAAGTTAAAAGAGAGTAAATCCGAGAACGATGTCTTGCTAGCCCACGAAAAAGAGCGACTTCAGAATTTAATCAAAGAAATTGCAGATCATGATGCAAAGATATCTGGCAAATCTAAACAAGAAAGCGAATATCAGGAATTAATGGCTAAAATCTCTCAGGCGAAGAATGAGTATGATAAAACCAATAGTGCAATGCAACAAGCGAAAGAAGCTGGGGTGCAAGAATTGGCTAAGAACAGCACATTGGAGACTGAAAATCAAACATTGGAGAGAGAGAAATCAAATCTTAACGATGAAGTATCAAAATTGCGTGGTGAAAAATCAGCTTTGCAACAGCAAAAATCTGAACTGAATACAGAGGTCGCAAACCTTAAGCAGCAACAAATTTCTATAAAAGGTGATATGGCAAAGATACAGAGTGAGATAAATAGTTTAAAGAAAGAGGTCAATACATTGACTAATAGTATTAACAATCTTAAAAAAACGGTACCGAATCCATGAATATGACAGATGTTCTAAAACAATCTCTAAACGGTAAATAAATGATGCAAAATCTACTTACGCCAACAATACTATATATTACGGGGCTGACATTATTAGCCATACTGATCGTCGTGTTGTGGCTCTCCGTCTATTACTATTGGCGCGCGAAGGAAATTGCTCCATACCTGATGCGTCTCGAAGACTTGCTGAAAAAAATCGCAATGGCGCAGAACACACTGGAGGAAACAAAAGCAGAGCTTCGAGCAAAAACTGACGAAATTGCCCGAGCCGACAAGCTGGTCGCTGATGGGAAGGCAGCAGAGGAGTGGTTGCGCAATGAGGCGCCAAAGATAGAGGCACTTCAAACGGCAATCGAAACACAAAAGCAACGACTGCAAGATGCGATGGAGAATGCTCAGAAACGTCAGGAGGAATTAAACAACCTTACGCAGCAGGTTGCTGATAAGCATGTCGAATTAAATAATGCGACTGAAAGAAAAGACAGACTGGATATTGAGGCGTCGCAACAGGAGTACAGGATACAAGCACTTGATACAACCATTGGCGAAAAAGAACGCAAAATCCAAGAACTGAGCGAGACAATCGAAAATTTGTTAGAACGTAAAGTAGCACTGGAAGCAGATATAAATGATTTGGAACGCAGGCTTGAAGGTCTGCGGGAAAAGCTTAATGAAGCTAATAATGAGAGAAAACAATTACTGGCAAAAGCTGGCGAATTACAGTCTGAAGTTGCTAATTTAGAAGGTCAGGCAAATGTAGCAAGACGTGTTCTAGCAGAAGCAGACAAAACACGTGAAATGAACATAGAACGCTGGAATGATTTGGACAGGCCACTTATTACAAATCAAGAAAATGTCGGTCAAGTGGATGAGAAGAGGTTCTTGGAACAATTCACCACATTGCTAAATGAGCACGGCTTTGTCTTTAATGAGCGTCATCTACGCGCATTTCATACTGGCCTGAAATGTGCGGACATTTCGCCGCTTGTGGTTTTGGCTGGTATTTCAGGAACGGGTAAAAGTCTATTGCCCGAGTTATACGCTGCAGCATTAGGAATGAATTTCCTGCCGGTTGCAGTTCAGCCTCGATGGGACAGCCCACAGGATCTGTTTGGCTTTTATAATTACATGGAAGGACGTTACAAAGCTACGGAACTTTCTCGCCTGCTCTGGCAATTCGACCGCTATAATAATCCAGACGCAAATCGATTCAATGAGGACAGTCAACTGCCGATGAATCTGATTCTGCTGGACGAAATGAATTTGGCGCGTGTGGAATACTATTTTTCTGATTTGCTTAGCAAACTGGAAATCAGGCATGGGTTGAATCCGGACAATGTCGAAAGTCGGAAAAAGGCAGAGATTGAAATTGAAAGCAACGCATCTGCGAACAACGAACAGACTCGTAGGCTTTTTGTTTCATTGAACAACCTTTTTATCGGTACAATGAATGAAGATGAAACTACGCAAACCCTTTCTGAAAAAGTAATCGACCGTGCCAACGTCATCCGCTTTGGGCGACCCCAACAGCTTGCCGCACTGCCCGACAAAGGGGCTTTTTTAACTGCTTGTAATGGCAACAAAAAAATATCTTATGAAGATTGGAAGTGGTGGTGTGCAGACGAAATGAACAACAAAGATGTTCAAAATTTGAACATTATTATGCGGGAAGTGAACGAAGCTATCGCAAAAGTCGGACGACCGTTTGGGCACCGCGTCGACCAGGCGATAAAAAAATACATGGGTTGTTATCCCGGAAATTTCAACGATGCACTTTCGGATCAAATTGAGATGAAGATTCTGCCCAAACTCAATGGGTTGGACGGTCAGGCCGTCGGTTTTCAAGAAGTAATGACAAAACTCGAAGAGGTAATTGGCAACGTTAATGATGAGGGATTGCTAAAATCTTTTCGTCAAGCCCATGATGAGGCCAAAGATTCATTTTTCAAATGGCGGGGTGTAATGCGCTAGCCATGGGCAATCGTCACGCTGAAGAACTGCGAGAATATTTACGCCGCCCCCATGCTCAAGCAATTCCGGAATTTGACGATTTTTTAGGACAAGTTGAATCACTTTTTCGATTACGTCTGAAGGCAGAAGAACTTTTCAGAGATAATCAGCATGTCGCAAAAAGCAGACGAGGTGCTCTGCCTCTCGATTGGCCGGTCATTGACGCAATTTTAAACCCCGATACCGCTGAACCACCAGAAACACTAATCACAAGAATTTCCCGGGAATGTCTAACCGATACTGAAGATATACTTGGTAATTTGCGAAAAGTCCTTATTCGCGAAAGAGAAAAGATGTCCTTGGGTATGGTGCAGCAGGTGGATGCTCATTGCCTGCGCTGGCTCTGCCGGCAACCGGGGCATGACGCAATCGAAAAGGCTGGCGCAAAGCAGCGCATTTTGGCCATTGTACGCAAAGAAAATTTCAACATACTGGAAAATCGAGTCTTTAAAGATTTCCTGATGCGATGCAGTCAAGAAACTGCCCAATATCTTCGCAAAAATCAAAGCAGATTTTCAGACCATGAGAAAATCAAATGTGTGCGACGTCTCCACAACTTATGCGAAAAAGGCATGAGGGAGCCGCTACTGGAAAAGGTTGGAATAATTTTGGCGTTGCCCATCCCCAATTATGTTCTAAGGCAGGAGCGACGCTATGCAAAAATATGGAAGGCATATGTGGAGCTTATCCGGCAAGCAAACATAGCCGAGCGGCTATGGGCGCGCCGAGAAGAAGTAGGCGCTACTCTTGTCAGGTTGCGGAAGGAAATAGAGAAACATATCAACCCAACTGCTAAGTATCATTGCCCGATCTGGTTCAATCCCTTGGACGGCAGACATAGTATTCTCGACAATCCTTTTTATGAGAATGAAATGGGGGAAGTGCGCATTGCCAAACCCAACGGGCGCAGCAACGATATCATCATCGACCTAACCGGGGGGACTCTTCGCTGGGATCTTTTGATTTATGGACAGCATGCCAATGCCAGGCCTTATCTTCAGGATTATCAAAAACCATCCATAGAGGATCTGGATAAAAACAACTATTACTTTCTGAGTGATTTGTTGACTAAACAGGACATAAATGATGAGAAATTGCGAGAGCATCTTCGCGATTTCTTTACGCAACTCTATGGACGGCTTGGCGGAAAACGCTGGTTCATCCTTATGCCGGATTCTTGGAACGCATTCCGGCAGGAAACTATCATCAAATCCATTCCTCTTGCTCGAAACAATGTGTTTTTGCTCTGGAGGAGCGTAGCCGCTGTACTTGGCAGTGCAGATAAACTAAAAAACCCAAGCGAAAATGACTCTGTAGTTGTGGTTGATACCCAAATGAACGGAGTCGTCAGCTTAAGCAAACTGACACTATCTGCTAATGAAAATTCAGAACTGATTCCGCAGCGCAAGTCCTATAACCGTCACAAGGAATGCTATTTAGATGAACCCTTATTCCTTCAAATAAAAGCCAATCCAAAAGAAGCGTTTCTGTGGGGCGCAAAAAATGAATACATGCTCGACAATCAAGCATCGGGTCGGATACGTAACTTCATTGGCAATGCTCGTCATGTGATTCTGGTCAATTGCAATAACGTTGCTACTCCATCATTACAGGGCATTGCAGTTGACGATATGATTCTGAAAAAAGGAGTGAGGCGATTCATCAATAAACAGCGCCTAAGGCAAACCGCTTATTACGATGAGATGGAGGCGCTTTCACTGATTGTTCAAACTGCGGATGAACGTGTTGTTGCAAAACCTCTGGTTGAAGCAGACGAGAAGTTTCCCGGCGGCAAAGAAAAATGTATTGATGAAATTCGCGATGCTGCATGGCTTAAACAAGGTTCCGATTACGTAAGTCTTTTACTATGTATGGGCGAGGCATCGTCAGATGCACCGCTAAAAATTAAAAAGCACTCGTTCAAGGATAGCCTCGCTGAAGATCATGCCATACATATCCGGGCTCGTATGACACCTGGCCAAGGAATGGCTGTTGTAACAATTGAATCAGATTTTTTACGAGAGCCAATCGAACTAGATTTTCTCAGCAACATGTCCGACGTAGATGAAATAAACCGCCCCTTGACTATATCCATCATTGAAAATGAAATGGAGCGTAGTTTCCCGCCTGATTCTCCTCATGTCGTGGCCAATTACAATTTATGGATTAGTGGGAATAATGGGATGCAGGTGATCAAGCGCAATGTTGAGAGGTATTTGGCAGGTCAAATAGCTCCAGATGGGGGGTGGTTTGCCCAAGCGTCCCGACTTTATCCAGACTATATTTCACTACCAAGTGGGCTTAGTCCCTTGGAACAGCTTCGGCGAAAGAACGTGTTTGGTAATGATCCACAGAAGCGTTTGCCTTTGGATAATTTTAACTTTAACGCGCTTTTCAAGAAACTGGCAGATGATTACAATAATCCGGCACGAAGTAACTACAAAACTCAAATAATAAGATTGATTGCTTGGACATACCAGTTTGATTTTGCTGATTTTTTATCAATTCGAAAACAGACACTCCGACATATACAAGATTACGCTCAAGGAATTCACGATGCGCCGCTTAAGCAGGAATATACTTTGTGTGCCAATTTGTGTGCTGAGCCAAGTGAATGGCGTATTTGTTTAAGAGCGATTTTCCTTCGTCTTTCAAATAAAGACAATAACGTGACCAACGATTTTTATTTGCTTTATAATCTGCTACAGTTTCACCCGACTATTATTCATGACACTGGAATAACTGATAAATGCTGGGAATTTGTAAAACTAATCCCATTTTGGTATGATAGGTATAAAAATGGGTCTGTGGCTATCGGATATATACTGAAAAGCATTCTGTATTTTCTGCGATGTCGCCGATTTGACGGGAAGGTATTTCTGACGCAAGAACACGATAACGCACATTATACAATTATTAATAGCTGCTTGCAGCAGAGAGTGCATTACAAGCATGAGAAATTGCGTCTTCTTGTAATTGAATACTTAAACAATAAAGGAACTATCGATGGACTGCCGGTAGATTGATTGTGACATTTATGAAGCTCGAAGAATATCTTGGTATCTGGCAACTAAAATCGAATAGGGAAAGCGTCCCATATAATTACAATGCGCTTTGCCGGGAAATCGAGAAACTGGACCCGGACGCGGTTGGTTATAAGGTTGTTCAACGGCTGGAAGCTGAGAGTTTCATTGCAACTCTGGCGGACGGCAGGCGCGTTCTGACGCCTGAAGGACTTTCCAAACGAATCCCTCTTCCGGTTCGCCCTGTAATCGAAAAAGTTGATGATGAAAAAGCATGGGAACGCTTCCGAAGGTTGTGTGCGTATTATGCCGATTGCGTGACACAGTCCGAAAAACAGCAGGAATATCTTTTTGAAGCGGATCTGGATATTAAATATCTAATGCCAGTGCTGGATAACCATTGGACTAGCGCAGACCAACCATTAACTGTGAATTATTCACAGCGAAGTCTGCCGGCCATCAACCGGATTAAGGCGCGACGTGAAACTGAAGAGGATGTTTATATTGGCTATCCACTCAGCGCATTCCATGACATCCGGGGGAACATGGCTTATTCTCCCATCCTCCTGTTTCCAGTAGATATTACTTTTGATAACAATAGCCTTCAGATAACAATTCGCCATGATGAAGTGGATATCAACCGAACATGGTTGGAATTCAATGTGCCGCGTTCAGAGCAAAAAGAGGTGCAGGCCGGCATCTGCTTTTCAGAAGGAGAAAAAACAGGCCTTCTGGATACTGACACCGCAATTCAGTACATAGCGAACCGCTTGAACGTACCGCTGAACCCCAATATGCTTGACTATTTAATTGGCCAGCAGCCAAGGGGAATTGCCAACACGGCAGTTCTTTTTATTGGCGCTGCACTTAAATACAGCAAAACACTAAAGAAAGAGTTGAATGTTATTGCAAAACAACCAGCGGCCGTTCTAAATCAGACTGCTCTAGCATACGTGTTTCGCGATCCACCGCTTGTAAACCGGTTTGAGGCTGGACAAAATATCCTGCCTTCTGATTTCCTGTCCGTTCCATCCAACCATGAACAGCATAAGGCACTGGATGAGGCGTTAAATTATCCTGTTTCAAAAATTACCGGTCCCCCGGGTACAGGAAAGTCGCAGATAGCCGTAAATCTTATCGCCAATTTGGTTTTTAACGGCCAATCAGTTCTTTTTACAAGCAAAAACCACAAAGCTATCCACGCAATTTATGAACGGGCCGATGATGTGGTGCGGATGGATTTTGCTGAAAATATCAATCTGCCTATCCCGCCCCTAATACAGTTCTGTTCGACGCCAGATAGCCAAACCGGTTCAGAATGGAACAGACAGCAACTTGATTTGATGCTGGCGCGGCATGCGGCATTTAGAGATCATCCGCTTTTACGCGCCACACCGCAACTTGACGAAAAGTTCTATGATACGCTGGATAATTACCGAGATTGGCAGAAGGAAATTGCTGAAATAAATGCCGCTCGCGCGAAGACGCAGGAAATCCAGGCCAAATATGAGCTCATACGGGAAGCTTTGCCTGATTTTGAAACAGAGCTGACTCCTGAATTCTCGAAACGCATTAAACAACTTGCAGGGAAAATCGGGATTTTCACTGATGATCGATCTTTCTGGCGCAAGCTATTAGATTGCTTGTTATTCCGTAAATATCAGGCTTTTAATGCCGAGCGTGAATTACGCAAATTGTTACCTGCGCTTTCCCGCGAAACCAAAGGTCAAGAAACATTGCACAAGCGCGTCATCCGACTCTGTGGAATGATTTCCGATTGGTTTGCGGTCAAAGAAGAAGAAAAGCAATTAGCCGAGATAAGACTTGATCTTCCAGATGAAACATTGGCGCAGCTTGCCCAAGATATGAAATTTCGTCACGATCGTTTGAAACAGATTTTTCTTTTCCGGTGTGTGACTGCAACAAATGAACTCTCTAGTGATACTTTGCAGAATATGAAGAGCATCCTTCAGAGGGCCACGGCGAGAAATATACTGCCATTCCTGACACGCATAATTGATACCGAAGGAGAAAATGCGGACTGGGCTCAGGGGCAATTTGCAATTTTCACAAAGTTTTACCCTGCCTGGGCAGCCACTTTACTTTCTCTTTCCAAAGCGTCTCCATGTATCGCGGGTGCCTTCGACCGAGTAATTATTGATGAAGCTTCTCAATGTGAAATTCCGCCAATCATCCCGGCACTGTTCCGGTCAAAGGGCGTAACAATCATCGGTGATCCGAACCAGTTCCCGCCGGTTATCACCCTGCGTGATGCGCGGCACAACTATGTGCGGCGCATCAAACACAAACTCAATGATGTGGCTGATGACGGCTTTGACTTCATCCAGCACAACGCCTTTGACGTCGTAACAATACCTCCATTGCTTCTCCGCGAGCATTTCCGCTGTCACGAGGATATAGCTTCGTATTTCAATGAAGAGTATTACGGTAATAAGCTTAGAGTACTCACCAATCCCAAACATTTAAAATTCCCTCAAAACATGGGATTTCAACAGGCGTTGGTCTGGCGTGAAGTTACTGATTCTTTAGAAAATGAAATCGTCGAAGTCAAAAGTCTATTTCAGGATTTACAGCATAATTGTTATAAAGGATCAATAGGAGTTATTTCTCCATTCCGCAAAGTGGCGGATCGGTTGAAACAAGAACTTTATAACATTGAATTAGCGGAATTCAACTGCAATACGGATGTCCACACTGCAAACGGATTTCAGGGCGGAGAACGTGATTTGATCGTGTTCGTGCTTGGATACACAAGCGACCTGAAAGCGGGAGAGGACTGGTACGTCATTGCGGACGAAAACCGCTACATCTATAATGTGGCCGTCAGTCGTGCGCGTGCGTGCTTAGTTGTCGTGGGAGACAGGAATCGTGTACAGAGATCCTCATCTTCAGCTTTGAGGAATTTGGCCAAAGACATTAACCTACGCTCCCCCAAAAGACGTTCCCAGTCTCCAGGCGAAGAAATGTTGTACAGGGCTCTTTGCAAAGCAGGTCTTTCGCCTGTTCAACAGTATCCTTTAGCTGGTCGTTTCTTAGATATGGCACTGGTAGACGAAAAGATTGATATTGAAGTGGATGGTGAAGGTTTCCATCTGAACCGTTACGGCGAACGTAAACAGGACGATATTTATCGCGATCTACAAATAACATCAATGGGTTGGCGTGTCTGTCGATTCTGGTATCGTGAGGTCCGTGATCAACTCGATTCGTGTGTTGAAAAGGTCAAGACAATGACATAAAAAACAGGGAAATAAAGGGGAGGGTTCTATTTATTGGCTCCTTTCTACACTCATGAGATTAGTAAATGTTTGTCTAAATTATACCGATGTTCATCATAATAAATAAAGCAATTAGAGAAATATTTTAGAAAATTTAAATACGAGGAAGATTATGTATGTACACTAAAGATCAAGCAGAAGCACTGAAACAGTTCGAACTATTTTTCAGAAGTTCAAAGAGATGTTTTATTTTAAGGGGCTATGCTGGAACTGGAAAAACATTTCTAATTGCGAGAATGGCTCAAACATTATTAAATAAAGGGATACAAGTTTTGCTAATGGCTCCGACAGGAAGAGCTGCAAAAATATTATCACAAAAGACAAAAAGGGATGCCTATACGATTCACAAGTCAATTTATAATTTTCAAAGAATAACAGAAAGCGGAAGTAATGAGAAAGATTTAAAGCTTAATTTCGGATTAAAAGAAGATATCCTTCCAAACACAAATATTGTTGCATTTATTGATGAAGCATCAATGGTTTCAGACCACAATATCAAAGGAGAATTTACCAGGTTCGGTAGCGGAAGAATACTGACAGATTTACTTGAATATTTGAGAATAACTCTTCAAGGGCAACTCTCGAAAATTGTTTTTGTCGGAGATCCAGCACAATTGCCTCCTGTCGGTACGGATGATTCCCCTGCTCTTGATCCAGAATATATTCGCAAACATTTTAATATTGATTCTTCTTTTTATGAAATGACCGAAGTTGTTAGGCAAGAAATAAACAATCCCATATTATCGGTTGCTAAAATGATTCGTGAAAAAATATCAAGTAATACATTCAATATTTCAATTAATGCATCTCCACCCAGCATATACCCAATAATGCTCCATGAAATCGCTGAAAGATATTTGCTGGAAAACAAGAATACACTTCTTCCTAAAATGGTTTGTATTGCTCATAAAAATAGTGAGTGTTTGGATATAAATAAAACAATTAGAACAAAACGATTCGGTGATTTTACTAATAAGTCGATAACAGAAACTGATGTGCTTTTAGTTATTAGGAACAATATCAGAACCGGCCTTATGAATGGTGATATTGTATTTGTATTATCCGTTGATGAAAAAACAGAGTCAGCAATTATTCCTGTTCGTAATAATACTGTAGAGTTGGTTTTTAGAGATATAAAGATTCTTGTAGACAATAATGAATTAAAAAATGAAATATTACCTTGTAAAATATTAGAAAATACCCTGAATAACATAGGGAATGATATTTCCAGCGATGAATTTGTTGCCCTTTATAAGCATTTCAAAATCAGGAATCCAAAATTAAAACCAAATACTCCAGAATTTTCACAAACAATATTGAAAGATCCTTATTATAACGTCCTTCATGTAAAGTACGGTTATGCAATAACATGCCATAAGGCACAAGGCGGCGAATGGGATGATGCAATAATTTGTTTTAGAAATAAAATGAATAATACAAATTATCTGCGTTGGACTTATACTGCCGTGACAAGGGCAAAGAAAAGATTATATGGAAAAGACCTTCCATCTTAATATTTTGAGACGCATATGAAATCAAATTGTAATATGGGAGAAAACTATGCCAGAGCCAAATGACACAAGAGATCTACCACAGGGTGTCATGCTTAACGATCAATATGTACCATCACCCGAATTGGTAAACCTTCTAATCAAAGCAAGGAGTGAATATCATTGGCCTAAAAAAACTGGTGCAATGGAAAGCCAACAAATTATTCGTGATCTTGAGCTAAGTGTAGCTGATCACATCTCTACTCTAAACCCACAGGATGCACATGCGATTGTCGCAGCTGTTTCAAAATGGGCTGGGAATAGAGATACAGCCCAGACTGCAATAAATGATGTATCTTTCGAGTTGAAAGTTGATATGCAAAAAGCGATATCTTACCTATTACATGATCAGGTTATTAATGGACTAGACGAACTTTGCACTCTACCAGGAATCCGACTTGTCATTGCATCAAAAATCTATAGGTTCTGTTCACCTAAAGTTGGAGCAGCAGTTGATCGTCATGCGTCATATTTTTTCAACTCTCTTCCCATGGCAAGTGGTGAGAATACATGTCATTTTATTCGTGAGTGGTCTGACAAAAAACATATTAACTCACGGTTAGCAATATATACTCCAGATAATTACATCCTTAATCGAAATGAATATGTTGAAACATATCTGCAATTTCTGGTGAGGATTGCAGATAAATTAAATGCTCAATCTGCATTCTATCAATGTGCAGCAACTAACAAAGAAAGTCTCTGGACTCCTGCTGATGTTGAGATGGCAGCTTATTACTGGTGGGCACACAATGGGTCAAAATGATGCCTAATATTTTCTGATCATCATTGTTTTTAACCCAAAATAAGATCCGAATACAACTTTACCTCATAAAATATGAATATATAAAGTGTTACCTGGACAAGGCCGGTCGGACAGCACCAGATATTCTGCCTTATTGTAAACCACACGCATAAAAGGCCTAACACAACTGCAACAGCTTCAAGTCAGTTCATATTTTTTCAAAATTATCTGATTGATCAACATCACAAAACACTCTCCTTGCTTCATCAATCAATTTGAAAACCTTTCCATCATCCTTGTCGGTAGTCCGACCTGACAGGTTTTCAATCCATCTGTGAGGAATTGCATTCTTACCGTGAAGCGCTCCGACAGCTGCTCCTACTATTGACGCAATTGTATCATTGTCCTTCGTTCCATTGACTGCCTGAACAATTGACTCTTCAGGGTCATGGCAGTGGCGCATCAATATATACAAAACGCATGGTACCGTTTCAAGAAGGAAGGCTCCCGACCACCAAGCATTGCAGGCGTCTGTCACGCTCATGTCCTTTTCGAAAGCCCAGGCAAGCTTCTCTTCGACAAAACGCCACAGTGTTCCATTATAGCTATTAAATATCCCTCCTCTGGGGGTGTAGTGTGAATCCCCTTCGATGTCCTTTGTGAGTCCGACATACCTTTCAAGCCACCATAGGCTGCCAGGCGCTTCCTGCATGTCAAGAAGCTCCCAGAGCATTGCAACAAACGCCAGGCATGAGGATATAGCTGCCCGGTCATTGTGAGTCATCATTGCTGAAAGCACAGTGTCCACCCATATATCTGTTCCACCTTTTTTCAGATGGGGTATCAGGACAGGGGAGATGCGCATCAGCGCCCCGTTGCCGGCTGATTTCGGGCCGCATTCGTACCATGGCATGTTTTTTATCTTAAGATTTCTGAGGAATTCCCTGACCGTGGCTCCAAGACCGAATATCCTGCCGCTGTTTGAAAACTTTCGGGCTATATTTTCAGGGACAAAGTTTTTGTCCTCGATCATCTGCTCAAGGGTCCAGAAAGAAAGTTGAGTGTCGTCAGACGGGAAACCTACAGCCTTGTCCACATACCTGTTGGGGATATAGTCCCGTATAACGCCATATGCATCATGCCTTTCTGACGGCAGCATCCCTTCTGTAGTCACTCCAAGTGAGTCGCCGACAGCAAGCCCAAGGAGCATGCCTTCTATCTTGTCGAAATCAAATCCGGTAGTTTTAGGATTAGTATTTATATCGAACAGGTGGCCACGTTCCACTCTTACAGCCCGCCTTCTGAAAAGATCATCCAGCAATTCAGAATTGTTCATTCTCTCTCCTTTTTAAGGGTGTTAGATCGTCAGACATTTTCAGCCTGATTTAATCCTTTTTGAACAGAAAGTACTGTGATCCTGTGCCTGCAAAAGTCGAACTTAGGTCCTTAAGAACGGAGAACCCGTTTCTGCCCAAGACATCGATCACGTGTTCCGGGTCCCAGTATCTTATCGTGAACCTATCTGATGTGACGATATTCCCGTCATCGCATTTGACAGTGATGGACTCCTCATAAGAATACAGAACTTCATCTTCAGGCATAATACTCACTATGCGGTCAATCTTCTGGGTTTTCCTGCTGTAACTCTGGAACAGATATCTAGAAGGGATGTCAATCAGGAGAAGGCCCTCAGGTTTAAGAGCACTGGCAGCAGATTGTATCGATCTTTTCAGGGACTTGTCGTCAAGTATGTAGGTCAGTACCGTAAAAACGCACAGGGCCATGTCGAACTTCTTTTCAGACTGGAAGTCTTGCATCAGGCAATTGACAATATTAATTTCTTCGCCGCCGGTTTTCGATTTCAACTGCTCCAGCATCGGCCTACAGGGATCCACCGCTTCAACATCATACCCCAGTTCCGCGAGAGGTATTGAAAGCCTGCCTGTACCCGCGCCGAAATCGACAATCCTGGCGGGAGGTTCAAGACAAACTCTGATCACCTCCAGTGTCGCTTTAGTAAGATCACCATAGAAGAAGCCAAAAGACTCCTTATATACGGTATCATAGTATTCAGCCCATGAAGAATGGGGATCCGTCATGGCAGCACAAGTCTTCTGCGTCTTGGGAAATAGCCGACAACCTTATTTCGAAGAATCTCGTTTCCTACTATCCCTTCGGTGCTGGCCATCATCAGGGTCATGCCAAGCAGTCCGGGCAACGATCCGCAGCGTATCTTATAGACACTTCCACCTATGATCGTTTCAACAAGATGGGTATCTGTGTTAAATTGTCCAACGCCAGGATAGAAGTCTGTCACCTGGCCTGCAGAGGGGAATTTCGCAATGGATTCATCCTGGAAATAAGATATCTGGGCCCCTGTGTCAAAAAACATACGCCTTACTTTACCGTCGATTGTTGCTGAAACAATTGGGATGCCCATGAAACTATCCAATTCTATGCAATCGCCGGAGATCTCCATCTGTTCTGAGGAAAAGGTCAAATTCTGGTCGGGAACGTTAATCAGCATGTCGAACATATTAAGGATGTCCGCTCCAATTATCCCCGAAACTTTTCTGCCAATATATTCAGACAATTTTCTTGCCGTCAAACCCATGTAGCTGTCAGCAATCTGGAACTCCTTATTTCTTATAGCAAGGGTCGGCACATCACCAAAGCTGATCGGATCGCCCGTGTCGAAAAGCCAGTCACAGCTTCCTGCAGTTAAGAACATGTGTCCATTAGCAATTGATAGCTTGAATGTATTCATTTATTTTCCCTCGATAATATTTTTCACGTTCTTATTGATGATAATCCTTGGCCATAGGCTCAGGTTCTGCAATTTGAGAATAATTGGCTCTCTAAATACGGCAATCGATCCTCATTAGTAGTTTAATCTATTTTGACGGAATCGAATATCAATAAAAATATAAATTACTTGATGTAATTGAAACTCGGCCAAACTGTAACCATCTTCCAGAGACCAAATGTAAGACAGACAATAATAAAATACTATAAAAATGAGAAAAAACATGAGCACTGGAATATACATTCCTTGGTCGGTCGAAGAATGATGTCCTAGCAATGACAATTAAAATAAAAAATTTTATAGGAGACCATGCTATATCGAGCAATATCAATTAATATCAAGTAAAATTAATAGCTTGCAAACATTTGTGATTGACATAATTTATGATGAATGCAATTATCAATCTGAAAAAAGGAGGAAATATATGGATAATCTAAGCTGGTTATACGGTTTACCGGAACACAAAAAATTAACAATCCAAGCAAATTTTTTCATTGGGCAGTGATGTGATGATGATTATCTCGGATTCTCAATTAGCGTTTGTCACAACTAAAAATGCTTGGGAACATATGCTTAATCAAAGCGTGTGTGGTAATACTGATGATGAAATATATAATAATATGTTTTGTCATCTAATTGTGAACATGCCCGAATGGATAAATAGAGCTGAAGAACTTGGGTATCGATACAATTGGGGCATCTAATCTAATAATATATACGATCTGATGTCTCTACCCCTCTGCGTTCCTTCATCCTTTATTTCAGAAGCTTTATGGAACTCACAAATAGTAACTCGCTATTAGTGAGTAGGAAAAAATCACAAAAGTATCGATAATTAGTAATGTTGAATCAGCTTTCGATTTTTTCGACCTGGCCTCTGTTGAACTTGTAATATTCTATCTTGATCTGGCCCTTTTCGGCGGAATCAATAATAGTGTCGCCAAGCTCATCGATGTCGCCTAGAAGGGTGACAATATAACTCTCGAACAGTCTGGATACATTAGCTGACTTGAGCTTTTCATCAACCTTCTTCTTTGTTTCTTCAGAAATCTTCAAAGTAATATTCGGTTTGGCCATGTCTGTAGGTAACATTATTTAAAAATGTTGGCAAATTTCATTAAACACATTTTATGCACATATTATATATTTGTCATAGTCATCAAATTAGAGTATTGAGAGTAACAAGGAGGAATCAAAATGGAAGGAAACAATGGTATCAGGATTTTCGTTCATGTGGATCTCGGTGATATCGACAGCAGGGTCGGAATTGGTATTGTAATCGACTTTGACGACTCTATGACCATTTTCTCTTATCCTCTTAAGGATTTATATGGTGATTGCGAATCCACTATGACGGCTCTTGTTTCTGCTTTGCACTACATGATCAGATACAAGAGCTTGCATCCAACTCTTTCCGTATTCACCAATTCGAACGCATTGCTAATTCTGCTTAGAAGTGGAGTGGAACCGGAATTTGGCTCCCCTTTCGCAGAGCTGGTAGAATTACTTAAATGCTATGAGTCTGTTGATCTGTATAATTCTGAACAATATAACGAGCATCCTGGAGTGCTTAGCTCAAGGCATTATGCTAGAATAGCTGTCGACAGATACAACACTTTGAGTACCGATAAATCCTATAATGAAAATCTAAAGATACACGGAATCAGGCAAATTCGTGTAATTTCGGATGACAATGAGTGATTTTAGGGCAATATATGACTGATTCGGCCACTTGTAAGATGGTAAAATACACGCTTTGTCCTAGAGAAAAGGTGTAAAATTGCATCTGCCTATGACAAGGAACAATCTGCCTGTAATTTCAGGTCAGACGATTCAATATTTATCTGAAGAGCAGATCAACAGCCTGCTCAAGGCATTTCAGGACTGGTACGATTCCGCCCCTTCTATCTTTCAGCGCAAAATGAGGGGCAGATACTGGCTTACATTTCTTGTCGCCAGGTTTACAGGCGCAAGAATCGGTGAAGTGCTCGAGATAAATGATGCAACCGACATCGATTTCAGGAACGCGGAAATAAAACTTATCACTTTAAAGAAGCGGAATAAAAACGGAAAGACACCTATAAGGATCATACCTGTTCCTGGCAACATAACGAGCGAGACCGCAACATACCTTGCAGAACATCCCGACATGAAGGGAACAGTATTCAGCCTTGATCAAGGGAATTTCAGGAGAATTTTTTATGAACATGCAAATTCTGCAAAAATTCCTCGCGATCTGGCTCATCCACATATACTAAGGCATACTAGGGCGATTGAACTTCTGAGAGCAGGCATCCCAGTTACTCTCGTTCAGGACATGCTGGGACATGCCTCTCTCAATACCACAGCGGTATATTTGCGGATATCCGGCCAGGAAGCGAAGTCGATTCTGAAAGACAAAGGGATGATATGAGCCTTGTTACATGGATATTGATAGTCAGCTTTGCTATTCTTGTCCATGAATTAGGTCATGGCCTTGCTGCAAAGATGCTTGGCATAGGCGTTGAAAGGATTTCACTAGGATTTGGGAAGCCAATTCTAAAATTCAAATATGGCGAGACTGAATATTGCATAGCGCCGATTTTACTTGGGGGATATTCAAGAATCCCGGTTTTAAGAATTGCAAGAAGTTCATCTTCTGTCGTTCCAATTCCAGCATGGAAGAAGGTAGTCATACTTGCTTCTGGCTCAACAGCTAACCTCTTGGTTGGCATTCTATTTTTCTTCTGTGTATTTATTATCATTGCATATTCAGGTTCAAATGGATTCTTATCATCAGCTGAAACGTATATCGCATCAATTGAAAGCCAGAACCCACTTGATTTTCAGTCCATGAATGATTGGCTGACTATTGTTTTTCAATTGACGCTTATAGCTGGTGCAATCAATATTGTCTCATTTGCTTTTAACCTTTTGCCCCTCCCTCTCCTTGACGGCGGAAACCTTCTGTTCGCTTCAATAGAGGGAATAAGAGGTAAACCATTTTCTGATAAAGCAAAGATGACGTACATTCTTTCAGGGATTGCCCTGCTAGCCGGATTGACACTCTGGGCTCTTCTGACAGGCTTAAGAAAGTTATTTGTATAATGAGCTCAAGGACTATTCCTTTTTAAGATATAATTCCTGACAGGAGACAAGTTCACTATATTGACCGATGAGGTCATAAGCGCCGTCGACGGTCCACCGTCAAGGTTCAAAAGCCTTTCAATATCTGGCGCCTTTTGCTTGATGAAATGGGCGAGGTTGTAAAGAGAGATGGGGCTGGAGATCATTATTACAAGGTCATTGCCCGAAGTCTTTCCGATGAGGGTGCGTGTTGATATCTCACCGTCATTCGACCTGATCCCAACTTTACCGCCTGGATCAATTACATAAGGCCCTGACTGTAAGATTGAGGGGTATGGTTTTAGATCATCGGAATGCGTCAGTATGTTTACAGCGCCTTTTTTATCAATCGCCACAAAACCCGAAAGCTTCTTCGGCTTTTTCTTGTTTATGAATTTTCCGTCAACCTTGCACAAACCGACAGGCGTGAATTCTGGGGTAAAATACCCGCCGTTAATCATCAGTGAATATTTCGAGCTGTACCAGTACGTGAGGATGTTGCCGGCCTTCTGAGGGTCCGGGACATCGAGAATGCCGAACCCCCTGTTCTGGGACTGGGGAATAGTTATCATGTGGATTTCAATCTCTGCCTTGCCGTCAGTTATCCTTTTTACAGTCAGGTCATCAGCAGAAGCAATGACAGGCAGGCTTATCAGAGAGGCTATCACCAGCACAATGAAAGTAGTTTCCGCACGCCCTGTTTTCATAGGACTTCTATTCCCCCGTTGTTTGCAATTCTCCTGCCAGTCTCAGTGCTCATGAAAAACGCAGAGGGCTTTATCCCGACCCTGTCAAGGTCGAGCCTGTCAGCGTCCCAGCAGGCGCCTATTGTGGCGTCATCGGACCTAAAACCTGTGGTATGGCGCGCCAATGCATAAGCCAGTTTATTGAGTTGCTCTTCGGTTATCAGGCCTTTCAGGAGATCCCCCTGTTTTATCATGCGGGCGGCCCTTGACCCGTGCCGGATATCCTTGCCGTCATCCCTTCTGCAGCAGTCGTGAAGGATCGCAAAAAGCCTTACCACAGCATCATCGGCCCCGACTTCCCTGCAGATTATTAGGCCGTTCCTCTCGACGTTCTTCCAATGCCCGATACCGTGAATAGAACCTATGTCGCACCTGAACATGGATATCGAATGGTTCAAGATCATGTCATATGTTTCCTTTGTCAGTTTCATGCATTTTAATTCACCCAGAATTCTATTTTGTGTCAAACTCGAAAGTGCTGACCAGTTTGTCCTCGACATAAACCTTCATCACATGCCTTCCTTTCGGGTCACCCTTGGCAACTGTCCATAAATTGAAAATGAACCCTTTGTTTGGGTCAACCTGCTTTTCAAGGATCGAAGTCTTCCCGTCCTCTGATATCCTGAAGGTTCCCTCGTTCTCAGAACCATCCCATGTCTGCGGCGGGTATGGCACGGTAAGTTCCTCCCTCCATCTGACGGATGGCTTGTCCGTCTCCACAGCCATAATCCAGCCATAAGCATGGCCGTCTGTCAGCGATACTACCGTTGAGGAATGAAAGCTGGGGATTCCGTCATAGTTGCTGATAATGCCGAAGGCGGGATTCTTGATCCTCACCCCGTTTGCCTCGATATATTGATTTGATGCGGCTGATAAAGAAGTATTGAATACATAAGAATTGAAAAGCGCTTCCAGGCCTCCTTCAATCGGATGGGCTTTACATTTCGCAAGAATGTCAGCCTTTTCCTTTTGCGGTTTCGAGAGTTGCATTGAAAGGACATCGCATTTTTTCACGGCCTCTTCACTGCCGGTCAAGGCGGCCGCCCTGCACCAGACATAGGCCTGGAATAGATCCTTTTTCACGCCCATGCCTTTTTCATACATCCCGGAAAGGGAGCTCATGGCATTGTTCGCTCCTCCCTCAGCCCCTTTCCTGTAAAGCTGCAAGGCCTTCCGGTAATCCTTCTTCACGCCCCTGCCGTCCCTGTACATGTCACCGAGCAAGCCCTGGGCCTGCGGAGCCCCGTTGTCTACCGCTATCTGGTACCATCTGACAGCTTCTTTGTAATTCCTGGGGACTATCTTGCCGTCTTCATAGAAAGAACCCAGAAGGAACGATGCTGTCGGTGAGCCGAGCCTTGCGCCCTTTTTCAGAAAATAGAATCCCTGCACCGTGTCTTTGCTGACACCGCCTGTGCCGGCTATATAATTCATTCCTATGAGAACGCATGCCATCTTGTGATCCTTCCCTGCGGCTTCAAGGAGCAAGGAAACGCCTTTATTCTCATCATTTATTTCGGGGTCGTCGCTTATGTATAAAAGACCGGCCCTGTACATGGATTCGATCTCGCCCAGCTCTGCCGCCTTCACATACCAGCCCAGGGCAGACTTTTTATCCCGCCTGACTCCCCTGCCTTCCTCATACATCAGTCCCAACCGAAGCATGGCCCTTTCAGAATCCTGTTTGGCGGACTTTTCGTAATACACGACGGCTTTCGCATAGTCCTGTTTCACTCCCAGCCCGTTTTCATACATGTACCCTGTCCAGTACTGCCCTTCGACAAATTCTGTCTCGGCTGAAAGTGAAAACAGCCTGAAGGCTTCGGTCATATCCTGATTGACTCCTTCACCATCCAGATACAAAGTGCCGAGGACAACCTGTGCGAGAGGATTACCTCTTTCTGCAACCGGTCTGATTATTTTCAGGGCTTTTGCATAATCCTGCTTGTCATAGGCATCCATGAATTCCTGGTAATAATCCGGGACCTGGTTTTCCTTCCCTTCAGTTGTCCTTGCATCGATAACCGCAAAGGGAGACACAAACAACACTATGGCCAATAACAAAAATTTCTTCATTGCAGCTCTCCTGTATGAATTATAATTATCAGAAGTAATAATCAGTATTTCTTAAGAAGATATTCCGGCTCGACATATGTGTGTCGGGATATTCAGTTATTTTCGTGCAGGTCAGTCAATTTCAAGCTTGAGCAAATCCCATTCATCAAAATCCCTGACCCTGAAATGGCAGAAAGAACGATACCCCCTGACTAACATCTTCAAATTTTCGATACATGTTTTTATTGCATTTATATATTGATCCTTGTCGAAAACATATTTGATGCATTTCAGTTTAATGCCCTGATCTTCCAGATCGAATTCACTGATATTGACAGGATCGGGAACTTTCCATGACAATTTTAAACGTGAATGAGTAATAATAACCGGAATTGACGGTGCATCATCCGGAGGGCATCCGGTATCAATATCAGGCCACTCCTTCCGCCATGTGAATATCATGAATTCACCGCTCTCATGAGTTGACTTTGCAAGCTGTTTCAGATCAACTTCAAATCTATCATTGAGTAAAGTCCCGTTAACCATGATTCGGCACCTTATGTCCCTGTATTCCTGGCCGTTGAGTTCATGCCTTATCTCATCTAGCGTGAAGCGGTCGGTATATGTGTAAGAAAGCTCTATTCTATCCATTTGATATAGACTTTTAACTTCCTAAATCTTCTCCTGCCACTTTATCCATCTTTTCACTTCTTCAAGAACTTCATCTTTGATTTCAGCAGGCTCAATAATGCGTGCATGCGGCAGCCATGGCTTGATGCACACGGCAATCTCCTCCTTGTTGCAGGCCATGAAACTCAGGATCAGTGAACCGTCATCCCTTTCCTCGATGGTTTCCTGAAGCGGCATAATGTTTCCCCTTCTTTTAAAGTAGTCGGCCCATAATGAATCTACCTCGATGACCACTTTGATGTTCCTGCTTGTTGTAAACCAGATGTTGACGCTGCTCCTGAGCATATTGTCTACATCATCGGGCACTTTTTTGAACCTGATTTTTGTTAAAGTTATCTCAGATATTCCGTCGAGCGCATATTTCTTTATAATCCCGTTCTCAAGATCCTTGGCAATCAGGTACCAGAATCCATCGTAATAGGCTATACGGTAGGGTTCAGCCTTGACAGGGTGTTCATCCTTTCTGCCGCCTTTGTAATTGAACTTAAGTATCCTCTTTTCGTTTATTCCTCTTACTGCTTTGTCTATTGTCTTGCCCGGAAACAGGGTCGGCCTGTCAAGCCTTACAAAAACAGGCTGGTTGTCCGTAAAATCTGATAGCCTGTTGAATATCGTGTCCACATTGTCGCCAAATGGCTTGCCGAGTTGGGTTACCATATCACGGACGGCGACTATTAAGGCAAGCTCGGAATCTTCATAGCTTCTTAGATTATTGATAATACTTTTATCAAGGCAGTGCTGACCCATCTTTTTTTCATGTATGGGGAACCCGGCTTTTCTGAGCGCAAGAAGGTCTCTTTGTATCGTCCTTGTGGTGGTTGCGAACTCTGCCGCCATGTTGACAGTATAGACTTCGTCTCTTTCAAGTAAATACCTGAACATCCTTGTAAGCCTCAAGAGCCTTTCCGCAACCGGTTTTCTCTCATCAGCCATAATCTCTCCTTACTGAACCGATAATTAAAGCTTTTCGGCATAAGCCGGGCGGGAATTGAATTATTTGCGACACATGGTTGTCGAGTATCCCCTCAAAAGTCAGAAAAACTCATGTATGGTTGGCTTTCCCTTTGATGAATGGGGAAAAAACAGGAGGCATGATGGAGAAGGACAACGCAGGCCAGGCATATTATTCGGACGGGGAGATCGGACAGCTTGTCGAACAGGCTGATGAGTCCGAACCGCTGATGAAGATTGAGGACGAGCTTGCCCACATCCATATGCTGGCAAAGGCACTGTATATGAAAACCGCCGACATGATGAACGCAATTGCAGGTTCTGAAGGCAGGGCGACTGAAGAGCTGTTTTCAAAAACGGTCAAAGCCTCGATCATCGGATGCGATGCGGGCAGAAGGCTGAACAGCCTGGCAATGTTCATGTCAGGGGTAAACGAGAGACGATCAGGCAATGCCTGATCAACAACACAAAGGAGGCAACAATGGAGAATGCAATGAGGAATTTTGCAGCGGACTTGAAATTAGGGGAGACTCAGACTTACAGAAACATCGACATCATACCGCTGTTCTGCGGAAACGGCTCAGGGCCCGATTACATCATGCTCAGGGATGCAATGGACCTGGGTGTTGTAACCATCACAGAACTTTCAGAGGGCGGCAGCGTGCCTGAACTGAAAGTGCTTAACAGGGGCGACAAACCAGTGCTCATACTCGACGGCGAGGAGCTTGCCGGGTCGAAGCAGAACAGGGTGCTCAACTCCACAGTTCTCATAAAAGAGAAGTCCGAGACTGTCATACCGGTCAGCTGCACGGAACAGGGCAGATGGAGCTATTCCTCAAGGGAGTTCAGGGATTCCGACGTCATCATGTCAAAACAGCTTCGAATGAGCAAGACAGCAGGCGTCAGCATGAACCTTGAAAGAGGAGCAGGCCATCGCTCGGACCAGGGTGAGGTCTGGAACAATATCCTTTTCCAGAGTGCAAGCGCGGGCGTTCATTCAAGCACTTCTGCAATGAAGGACGTCCATGAGAACCGCAGGGCGGAGCTTGAGAGCTATGAAGGCAGGTTTTCGAGGGTATCAGGCCAGAAGGGGATACTGGCCTTCATCAACGGCCGTATTGTCGGATTGGACATCGTTTCTTCGGAAGACTGCTATGCAAAGGTTCATGCCAAGCTTTTGAGGAGCTATGTGCTCGATGCGGTTCTGAGGGAACAGGATAGACCGGAAATCCCTGTAATGGAACTGGCGAAGGCATTCCTGCAGGATATCTCTGATTGCCCGGTCAGGGAATTTCCCTCAGTGAGCCTCGGTGCAGACCTGCGTTTCGAAAGCAACCGCCTTTTCGGCTCGGCGCTTCAGTATCAGGAAACGCTTATACACACAGCAGTTTTCACAAGGTCTAACGGCGCAAGGAATCCTGAAGAGAATATGGCGGGGCACAACCGCAGGGCGGATTTCAGACGGAACAGAAGAATATAAGCACAGGGGACGCGCATTGCCGCGTCCTCAATTCATCATACGGAGAAAACAGCATGAAGCATAAACCGGGACTGGAAAAGCTGATGAAGGCAAAGGCCGACCTGAGGGAACTCGGCGGCCGTGTTCTGCTGGGGGATTACCCATCTGATAGCAATCTAGGAATAGATGTCGAATCATCCTGTACTGGGGCAAGCCTGGAGATGCTTGCAACAACATTCTGCAGGCCCGGGCTTTCCTGGGCTTTCGGTCAGATGGAAGGCATATTCGCAGACTATCCCGACAGGACTGACATCTTGGCTAAGCTTGTAAGTGCAGCAGGAAAAGCAAAGAACAGCGGCGGGATGCAGGAAAAGAACCTGATCCTGGCTATCATTTGCGAGGCCGAGGGCATAATCGAGGAAATGATGTCTGGCAGGCTTACGAAGATAATGAAGTCGGTCGCATCTCTTTCCCCGAAAGGATGATGAGGGCAAGATGAGGCTGATGAAAATCTTCACAAAGGAAGGCGAAGGCTACATCAATGTGAATGAGATATCGTCACTTGAGGCCAGGGGAAACAAAACAGTGCTGTTCCTCAACAACGGCTCGAAGATAGAGATCGAGGAGGACATCAAGGAAGTGGTCAGAATACTATGGGAAGAGTGAGAATGGGATTTAAGAATATGGGATCCAGGAAATGAAACCTGTTTTTAATTCTATCGCAACCATGCTTGTTATTTTGGCCATCGGTTGCAGTAATGGAAGTAGCGACGACAAACTTCAGTATAATGTCGGAGATGATGTTGTCCTTGAGAACGGCATCGGAATTGAAACCTATGATTCCGGCTGCAAGGTTCCTGTCTGCATAAGCCAGGATGTGCTCGAAGATTTCTACTGGGCGGTTCAGGACAGAAACACTAACAGGATTTTCCAGCTTCACATGGACGGCTCAACAGTAAACATTGATTGTGGAACGAAGGCACGGATCGAATCGCTTTATCAAGACCAGGGATACAAGGTTTATGTCCTTAAAGGTCCGCAGTATGGCAGAGAATTCTTGGTTTATTATGGACTTGTGTCCGAGGGAGGCGATTAACATGAAAGCAGCAGCACTGTTCGTTGTTATAATAGTGCTTTTCTGTGGCGAACTGTTCGCTGGCGGCTATGCCAAGCCAGACCAGTGGGGCGGCTTCAACGGAAAGGATGATGCGACAGGTGAAAATGTGACTGCCAGGCCTGACAATTACGGCGGATACACGGTCAGGAAAGGCGGCAGCACCATCGAAATGAAACCTGACAAATACGGCGGTTATCGCTGTAATGAGTATGACAAAAACTACAAAAAGAAGGGCTCCTATTATCTTAAGCCAGACGGATATGGCGGATATACAAACAATGAAAACGGCGCAAAAGTCAAAAAGGATAAGTGGGGCGTCTACAGGTGGGATAAGTAATCCAACGGAAAACACACTCAAATGACTGCGGTCTTCATTTTTATCGGAATACTGATCATCAGCGCCATCCTGCTTGAACTCTCAGGCATTAGGACCGGCCTGCTATGGGTGATAATAGTCATTTTGTGTTTCCTGGTGTGGTTTATGTAATTATATGCGTCACAAGGTTGTCGATGCGGCATGTTTTTTCACATCAAACCGTGCGATTATGCCCGGACGTTTTGAAATACTATAAAAAATTATGAGGAGCAGCAGATGAAAACATCAAATTTAGATTCAGGCAACAGATCATGGTGGAAGATTTCTTTAGGTTCCAAGGGTGTGTTTTCCGAAAAATGTTTCGAGGATGGAGTCATGGTCATGGGTAACTATGGAAAGTTCGGCCTAGGTGATCATTTGCAGTATTCCAGTCCCAAGGAGCTTCAGAAGCTTGGGCTGGGCGCTAAATCCTCACATCAGCTGTGGGACTTTTTCGATACAGTCAGCAAGGGGGATGTTGTTGTGGCATACGATTCCAATTGTATGACTGGAATCGGCCTTGTTGACAGTGAATGTCAGTACCATGAGGAGAATGATGATCTGTTTTTCGCTGGTGAGAATTACATCAGGGAAATCAATTGGGTGGTGTTTTCTCCCAAAATATCAATACACAAAGATCCCATTTTATGGGGAAATAAGGTGGGCGGCGGCCCCTTCACAAGGAACTCGACCCTCGTCAAAATCAAAATTGAAGAGGTTGATAGGCTTAAGGAAGTGCTCGATGAAGATCACATTGATCTTAGTGAATTGTTTTTGACCAAACAAGTCTAATGACAGGAGGATAATGATATGAATCTTACACAGCATGCTCAGGCCAGGTTTCAGCAGAGGGGATTCGATGGTGTCTGTCTTGATTATCTTGGATTGTTCGGAACTTGTGAATATGCCCCTGGAGGCGCATTCAGAATAAGTATTCCAAAAAAGAAAACAAAACAGATTGTTGAAGACATAAGACAAGCGTCAAACAAGGTTATACAACTCATTGAGAAAAGCTCAAAAAGAGCGGCAATAGTTGATGGTTGCGAAGATACGACCATCACAGTCTATGTAAGGAGATAACTTATGAAATCAATTACAGAAATACTTGATGGAAGTTCTGCATCATCCAGGGATTTGTTTATAAAGCTTGCAGATGATCCAAGGTCTTACCTGCAAAAGAATGGCGCTGTCATTTATTCGATAGGAAACGAACAAATCAGATGCAGCTGGCCTATGGGCGGCAATACAGGGAGATACAACAATTTCATTCATATTGATCTGCTTAATGACGGTATCAGGATAAAACTGACAGTCGGTGAGAAAAGCCACTGGAGAGGTGCGCTTTTAAGAACTTTCAATAATAAGGAAAAGGGCATCGTTAACATTAAAGCTGGAGAAGAAATTTCTCAGAAAATTTACGACTGTATCAGGGATGCTAATGAATATGTGTACATTAAGTTTATAAAGAAATAATATCTTAATAGGTAATAATAAGGGCAGTTAGTTTTTATGATGAAGTTTTTAAAATGCAATAGCCTTGGGAGATTGGGTATGCTTCTTGCTAAGAATTAGCAAAAACTAATAAAAGAAGAAATAATTTAGACACCATTACTTAAAAGGCATCTAATATCAGCTAATATTCACGATTGGAGCACGCTTATGATCAAACTTGATGAGATTAAGGAAGGATCGCTGGTTAAAGGTATCAAACAGAACGGCGAGGTTAAAATTACAAAAGTCGAGTGGCATGGAGATTCTGCGCTTACCGTGACATTCCGCGATATAGCCGGTCAGGTTGGGGAACAAATAGTCTTTAGGGACATGGAAAACCAATTGGAAATTGTTGAACAGGGCAGACCATGGAGCTTTGATGCTGATGCCTTGCTGCTTCGACTTGTCTCTGAAGCATACCGGATAAGAATGGCTTATCTATTTGACCCACATCTTGCTGTTCACTCATCAATAGTTGATCCTTTGCCCCATCAACTTACAGCTGTTTATGAATCTATGATGCCAAGACAGCCGCTGAGATTTTTGCTTGCAGATGATCCAGGCGCCGGGAAAACAATCATGGCCGGTCTTTTTATTAAAGAACTTATGGTTAGAGGCGATTTAGACAAGTGCCTGATAATCTGCCCCGGTAATCTTGTTGACCAGTGGCAGGACGAGCTTTACCAGAAGTTCAAGCTGCCCTTCGATATTATTACTAACGAAAGCATTGAATCATCAAGAACAGGTAATCCTTTCATCGAAAAACCTTATGCCATTGCTAGGTTGGATAAACTCAGCAGGGATGAGGAATTTCATGCAAAGATAGCCCAAATCGACTGGGATCTTATAATCTGTGATGAAGCTCATAAAATGTCAGCTTCTTTCTTCGGCAGTGAAGTAAAAGAAACTAAACGTTATAAATTAGGCAAGCTCCTATCAAATTTAACAAGGCATTTCCTGCTTATGACAGCCACTCCACATAATGGAAAAGAAGAAGACTTCCAGCTATTCATGGCATTGCTTGACGGCGATAGATTCGAAGGCCGCTTTAAGGATGGTGTCCATGTAGCTGATACATCAGACATGATGCGCCGCATGGTTAAAGAACAATTAAAAAAGTTTGACGGCAAACCATTATTCCCTGAAAGAAAAGCTTACACAGTCCAATATGAGTTGTCAGACGAAGAAGCCTTCCTCTATGAACAGGTGACTAATTATGTCAAAGAAGAGTTCAATCGAGCAGAAAGTCTTGAAAATGATGGACGTAAGGGTACAGTAGGATTTGCTTTGACTATTCTGCAAAGAAGGCTCGCTTCTTCACCAAAGGCAATCGCTAAATCATTGGAAAATCGAAGAAAGCGACTTGAAAAAAGACTTAATGAAGAAGAGTTGCTTCGAAGAGGGGCATCACTACAGGGAAAACTTCCAGTATTAACCGAAGAAGATTTTGAAGACTTTGAGGATAAACCTGATTCAGAAGTTGAAGATGTGGAAGAAGCAATTGTCGATCAGGCCACAGCAGCTCAAACAATTGAAGAACTGAAAGCTGAAATCGAGATACTCAAAGGCCTTGAGAAAATTGCTCACAGAGTTCTTGCCAGCGGCAAGGATAAAAAATGGGAAGAACTGTCTAAAATTCTTCAGGACAACCCTGAAATGTTTGATGTTAACAATTTAAGACGTAAACTTATTATCTTTACAGAACACAGGGATACATTGTTTTACCTTGAAAAACGCATTAAGGATTTGCTCGGCCGGGACGAGGCCGTTGTTACCATACAAGGTTCAATGGGCCGTGAAGAACGTAAAAAAGCTGAAGAGCGATTCAAACAGGATAAAGATGTTCAAATACTGGTGGCAACAGACGCCGCCGGTGAGGGCATTAACCTTCAACGCTCTCATCTTATGATTAATTATGATCTTCCATGGAACCCCAACAGGCTTGAACAGCGGTTTGGGCGAATTCACAGGATAGGGCAGACCGAAGTATGCCACCTATGGAACCTTGTCGCCTATGAAACTCGCGAAGGCGATGTTTATAAAACCCTTCTGGATAAACTTGATACTGAACGTATAGCTCTTGGCGGCGCTGTATTTGATGTTCTTGGAAAAGCAATCACTGGGGCGGATTTAAGGAAATTGATGATTGACGCCATCAGATACGGCGATAGGCCTGAAAAAAGAGCAGAACTGACAAAAGCTATTCAAGACGCACTTGACCACACAAGGCTTGTTGAACTTTTTGAAGAGCATGCCCTTGCCCATGATACACTCGATTCGAGCAAGGTTAGAAAAATAAGAGAGGAAATGGAGCGTTACGAAGCCCGCAGGCTTCAGCCTCATTTTATTGCATCATTTTTTATTGAAGCTTTTAAAAATCTTGGCGGAAGCATCAAAGAGCGAGAAACAGGGCGCTATGAAATTACAAATGTTCCTTCTTCAATTATAAGCAGAGACAGGCAGATTGGAACCAGAGAACCTGTTTTAAAAAAATATGAAAGGATTTCTTTTGAAAAGGATAAGATAAGCGTTCAGGGCAAGCCTCTTGCTGCATTTGTATGTCCAGGTCATCCCCTGCTTAATGCGACGATTGACATCATACTTGAACGCAACAGAGGTCTTCTCAGGCAAGGCGCCATCTTCGTAAATGAGAATGATCCAGGAGAAGACATCAAGACGCTATTCTATCTTGAGCATTCTGTGCATGATGGAAGAAGTAATAAAGATGGCCAAAGCAGAGCCATATCAAAACAGATGCAGTTTGTTGAAATAGATATTGCTGGAAAAACAAGAAATGCAGGTTATGCGCCATATCTTGATTACAGGCCTTTAGAAGAGAGTGAGAAGAAATACATACTCCCGATTTTGGAAAAAGACTGGAAAGGATTAGACCTCGATTCAAAGGCAATGACTTATGCAATTATAAACATTGCCAAACCCCATACTGATGAAGTGAAGGCAAGAACGGAAGATCGCGTTAAGAAGACTATGGCTGCTGTTCATGACAGGCTTGTTAAAGAAATAACTTACTGGGACCATAGATCACAGGAATTAAGAGCAGAAGAACTCACAGGAAAAGTTAATGCTCGTCTCAATTCAGGCAAAGCAAAAGCCAGGGCAGATGAATTAACAACTCGCCTGCAAAAAAGAATGGAAGAATTGGAAAAGGAACGGCAGATTTCTTCACTTCCTCCAGTCATTGTCGGTGGGGCGCTGGTAATTCCAGGGGGCTTGCTTAATAAACTTGATCCTGAAAAAGAAAAGAAACCGGACACCTTTGCTAAAGAGACAAAAGAGATTGAGCTAAATGCAATGTCTGCAGTAATTGAAAAGGAAAAGAGCCTTGGTTTTATTCCTCGTGATGTAAGCAAAGACAATCTGGGCTATGATATTGAATCCTCAATACCTGAAACAGGCAAGCTTCGCTTCATAGAGGTCAAAGGCAGGATAACAGGAGCAACCACAGTCACAATAACAAAAAATGAAATCCTGACAGCATTCAATAAACCAGATGACTATATTCTAGCGCTTGTTGAGGTTGTTTCTGAACCATCGAATACAAAGACAAAAATTTCATATTTAAAGAAACCTTTTTCAGCCGAACCTGACTTCTCTGTAACTAGCGTCAACTACGATATTAAAAAACTAATAAAACAGGCGGAGACCATCAATGATTAAAGAAGCACCCGAGTTTTTTTTAAAAGCTTTGCAATTAGCACAAGAAGATTGGAATCAGCTTGAATCTAATCCGAGAATTTCAGGTCCATGGAAACAACTTTTTGATCAAGTTAAAAGCCCTAGACATGTATTATCAGAACTGCTGCAAAATGCAGAGGATGCAGGTGCAAATGAGGTTTCAGCTTTTGTTAAAGATAATACATTCTTTTTTATTCATAATGGTGATGATTTTACAGATGATAATTTCAGCTCCTTATGCCGGTTTGCACTTTCAAATAAACGACATCTTCATACAATCGGTTTTAGGGGTATTGGATTCAAATCAATATTTTCTCTTGGGGATACAGTTGAAATTAGAACACCCACACTTGCATTTGCATATAATGAAAAACGCTTTACTGAGCCTATATGGTTGGGCGAAGGTTTTACATCTGGTAAAACGGAAATAAGAATTAAAATAAAAGATAAGGAGAGAGTAAAGGCTTTAAAAGAAGAATTTCAAAAATGGATACATAGTCCGATACCTCTATTATTTTTCAGGTTTATCCAAACATTAAGTATTGATGATCAGAAAATTCACAAGAAAATTATTAATAAAGGCCCAGTTCCAAACTCGGAATATATTGAACTTACTAATCATGAAGTAAGAAATGTTCTTGTAATTCGTTCGGAGCTTGAAGATTTCCCGTATGAGTGTATTGAAGAAATCAGGAAAGTTAGAGGTTCTACTGACGATAAAGATTTTTTTATGCCGCCATGCTCAGTCCAACTTGTATTAGACAAATCAAGTAAAATCTCCAGGCTCTACACAGTATTGCCAACAAATATTAAATTAGAGTTGCCTTTTTCAATCAATGCCCCATTTATACAAGACCCATCAAGGAATAAAATTGAAGATCCTTCGACATCCCCGACAAATAGATGGCTTCTGGGTAGATTGGGCAGATTAGCAGCATTTTCAATGCACGATTGGCTACACAATGAATCTATAAGCATTGAAGAAAAAGCAGCAAGTTACAGTTTATTGCCTGATGAAATATCGGTATCATCAGACCTTGAAGATATATGTTCAATAAAAGTTATTAATGAATTTGATTCTTTTTTAAAAAAAAATCCCCAATTCATGCTTGGCCATGATGGATCTTTAACAACATTCGATAAAATTGTTGATCTCCCTAAAGCAATAATTAAGACTTGGGATTATCCTGATGCGCTTAAGTTTTTTTCACCAAATTCAGATTATATTTTTGCTGATCAAATTGCTCCACATGCAAGGAGAATTCTAGTAAAAAAATATGGGGTTGAATCCCTTGATATTGAAAAAATTGCAAATAAACTATTGTATAAGTTGCCACCTAAACCTCAGCCTTTAGAAAAAATAGCATGGTTGTGGGAATACTTAAAACCATTATATCAAGATTGGAACTGGCGGTATAAAGATAATAAAATTTTTAGAATTGGAATTGTTCCAGTTGCAGGGAAAAGTAAACTCTATCCTGTTAATAAAGTTATCGCATTAAGCGAAAAAACAGGCCTCGAAAAAGATGATGAAATTTTTCTCAAGGAATGGATTAATATTGTTTCTCCAAAGTGGATTAACTTATTAAAACAACCCGATGAAAACATTCATGATATGCATGATGTTATATCTAATGCAAAATCCTTTTTAAATGAACTTGGATTAGATAAAATGGTGGGTATTGAACAGATAATATCAAAAGCTGCGGAAATAATTTTTCCAATATGTTCAGATGAAAATCATATGAATGGTATTAAGCTTGCGATCCTTGCTTCAAAATATGATGTAAGAGTAATCGATAGTTTTCAGTATTTATGCATGGATGGCAAATGGAAATATGCCAGAGATAAAATCCTTTTTTCAAACAAAAACAATCTTGAAGAATTATTACCTAAAAATATTTTTATGAGGAATGTCCTTTCGGAAGAATATTCTTGCCATTTTAAAGAAGATTTCGCTAAAATTTGGAAGGCTTGGATAAATGACAGTACAAAGAGCAGAATAAGAGGATTTTTAATTCCGGAAAATAAAAAAGAAGATCTATTTATTGATGAAAAGAATATTAATGAGTTATCTGTAAGCAGAGGGGGAAATAACAACCTCACATTAACTAATGTTTTAAGAAAGTGTTTTAGAGTTCATGATAGTGATTGGTCAGATGATGTTATTCAATATTGGGAAACTTCTTTAGCAAATAATCAGGAAATTTGGAAAGAAGTTGCTTATTCAGTGTTAACTAATTGGTCACATGAATGGAAAACTAAATCAAATGCTTCTCTACATGAGGTTGGAAAAAGAGGAGGAGAGCGTTTAATTGAGAATCAGGGAACACTTAGAGCCAATTGGCTTCAAAGATTTAGAAACATTGCCTGCCTTCCTGATTCTTTTGGCAAGTTAGCGTGTCCAGTTCAGTTATATAGAAGAACACATGATACTCAAGGGCTAGAGAATATTGAGCGATTTATTCATCCTGACTTAGACAAGCCTCAGTATATCGAAGCTCTTGACTTGCTGGGAGTAATAAACAGTCCAATCGGAATTGATCCAATTATTTCAAGATTAAGAAATTTATCTAGATCTTCAAATCCACCAATTTTCCATTTAGTAGAATTATATCGTATAATAGACAGGATGCTTTTAAGATTAGATATGGAATATACAGAAAAAATTTGTGAAATATTTATCTCAGAAAAACTCATATATACCGCAGAAAAAACATGGGACACTTTAAGAAATGTTTTCTTAGAAAATCCTGATGGAATTCCTGGAATCAGCATTATTCATGAAGAAGTAGGTGAAATACCATTATGGAGTCGTATTGGCATTCAAAGATACCCTTCTATTGAAAACTCTATAGCTTGGCTAAAAAAAATAGAGATTGGGACGCAATTAAATCAAAATGATAAAAAGAGAGCAGTTCAAATATTGCAATTCGCACCTATCAAAACCTGGAGGGAATGCAATGCTTGGATTGATGCATCAGGCAGGTGGGTTGAATCGACAAGTTTTAAATGGGCCTCATTCAATTGGGATATAATTTCAAAGCTGTACACAAATATTAAAATGAGTATTGCAGATTTCTCATTTCTTCAACCTTCATCAGAATTGATTTTATCAGAATCTAGGCTTGGTAATATTGATTCGGTTTTGAAGATGGTAATTATAAGTCATAGAAAACTTGATAATGCAGTTTACCCTGACTGGTTGGGTGTTATTGCTGATATTATTTCAAGAATTAGGCAACCTCAAGATTATCAAGATGCTGAATTGAACAATTATTATGATGATCTTGAACAATCAAAAATTCTCAACCGTGTTTGCATTCAAAGAGTTGATAGCTTGAAGATTGCCCCATATCTTGACGGTATGCAAGTTGGGGGAGAAACATCGGTGAAAGTATCTTGGACAGATAATACCATATATGTAACTGGTTCTTCTGCGCATCACTATAAAGAGCTTGTCCAGGAAATTTGTCGCCATTTCAATTCAAGAGAAATTAGGAACTTTATTAGCGTTTGTATTGGCAGAGATTCATCTTGGATAGAAGAATACGCTGAAGAAAACCTGGATTTATCGGATGAACAGATTGATATCTCTACAGAAAATAACAAGAAAGATGAGCAACATCATGAGGAACAAGAAACAGAAGAAATAATTATTGAAGAACAAGAAGAAACTGAAGACTCAGATGAAAAAGAAGACGAAGAAGATTACGAGAATAATAGAAAGAAGAAAAAGAAAAAAGAGAGGCTTAATCCGACAATTGAATACCTTGAAAGAACAGGCTTTGAAGTATCAGAAGATGGAACTACTATAAAAAATGGCGATGGAATGACAGTTATTGCTGCAGATCATGGTTCTCCATTTAAATATACATGCTTCAACTCATCTGGTAATATTGTTTCAGGCTATGTTGAGATACGAGGATCTCTTGAAGCCGGTTTTGAAATTCCTTTAAATATATGGAATTTTGAATTCTCAGAAACCTTTGATGTAAACATTATTCTCTACGATGGAAGAACAATCAGGCCATTAACTCTTTCGAATCTGAAAGAAAAAGTGCGCATAGGAGAAGTTGAACATTTTCAATCTAAGATGTATCTGAAACAAAGAAATGAATAATATTATAATAGTCCATATGTTAGACGGAGAGATGGATGGCGTATAAGAAGAAACTGATTGAAGTGACGCTGCCGCTTGAAGCGATCAACAAAGAATCCGCAAGGGAGAAATCCATCAGGCACGGCCACCCGTCAACTCTTCATCTCTGGTGGGCAAGGCGTCCACTTGCTGCTTGTAGGGCAGTTTTATTTTCATCCCTTGTTGACGACCCTTCTGCCCATCCTGATAAATTCCCTACTGAAGAAGACCAGCAGAAAGAGCGTCTGAGACTTTTCAACATCATTGAAGAGCTTGTTAAATGGGAAAATATTAACAATGAAACAGTTCTGAATGCTGCAAAAAAAGAGATAATGAAATCTACTGATGGCAATCCGCCGCCCGTTTATGACCCGTTCTGCGGCGGAGGTTCGATTCCGCTTGAGGCCCAGAGGTTAGGCCTTGAAGCTCACGGGAGTGACCTCAACCCTGTGGCCGTCCTTATCACAAAAGCGCTCATCGAGATTCCGCCAAAATTTGCAAACATGCAGCCTGTCCGTCCGAAAGACGCTAATGCAAAGCAGAGTTATGAATGGAAGGGCGCACAGGGCCTTGCCGAAGATGTCCGCTATTACGGGCAGTGGATGCGGGATGAGGCATTTAAAAGAATCGGGCATCTTTACCCGAAGGTTAAAATACCAACAACATCCCCAATGATGAAAGAAACTGAGGCAACGGTTATCGCCTGGCTTTGGGCAAGGACAGTCAAATGCCCCAACCCCGCATGTGGAGCTGAAATGCCGCTGGTGCGCTCCTTCGCCCTGTCAACTAAAGCAGGGAAAAAGGCATGGGTAGAACCTGTAATTGACAGAAGCACAACTCTGCCGAAGATTGATTTTGTGGTGAAATCTGGAAATGGCGAAGTTCCAGAATCACCAAAAACAGGAAGAGGGGCTAACTTTAAATGTCTTTCATGCGGCCAGCCAGCAAGTAGCAATCATATAAAAGCTGAAGGTGTTGCGGGAAGAATGGATTCACAGCTAATGGCAATTGTTGCTGAAGGACAAAATGGCCGTATCTATTTACCACCCAGCGATGATCATTCACTTTTAGCAAAAGAAATAGTTCCAGACTGGTTTCCTGAAGGCCAAATATCAGATGACAAGAGATCAATGTTTACACCTCTTTATGGATTGACTCATTTTCATCACTTATTTACGCCAAGACAGCTCGTAGCTTTAACAACATTCAGTGACCTTGTGAAAGAAGCAAGGGAAAAGGTTTTATCTGATGCCAGAAAAGCCGGAATGAAGGATGCTGGTAAAGGGATAAATGAAGGTGGAACCGGTGCAACAGCTTATGCCGATGCTGTGGCAACATATCTGGCATTTGCTGTAGATAAATGTGCGGATTATTGGTCAGCGATTTGTAGTTGGCATTCTTCTGGAGAAAAAATGCGAAATACTTTTGGACGACAAGCAATTCCTATGGTCTGGGACTATGCTGAATGTTGTCCATTCAGTGACTCAACGGGCAATTGGATGGCTTGCATTGACTGGGTATGGAAAGTCATTGAAAGGTTACGATCAAATAATATCGGAAAAGTTGATCAATCAGATGCAACTTCTTTTGGTATAAATAATAATATACTTTTCTCCACAGACCCACCCTACTATGACAATATTGGATACGCAGACTTGTCTGACTTCTTTTATATCTGGATGCGTCGTTCTCTTGGTGAAATATATCCAAAACTATTTACTACAATGCTTGTGCCTAAAGCCGAAGAACTTGTTGCAACTCCATACCGCTTTGATGGCAACAAAGAAAAAGCAAAAGATTTTTTTGAAACAGGTTTGAGTAAAACTTTCCACAACATTAGAAAATATCAAAATAAAGATTTTCCTTTAACGGTTTACTATGCATTTAAACAAACTGAGGATGATAATAATGATGAAGATTATTCTGGCAATATCATTGCTTCAACCGGCTGGGAAACAATGCTGGAGGCAATATTAAAAGCTGGTTTCAGTATTGATGGTACATGGCCAATGAGAACAGAGTTGTCAAATAGAAGCGTGGGCTTGGGAACAAATGCTCTGGCCTCATCGATCGTCCTTGTCTGCCGACCGAGGCCTGAAGATGCAAGGCAAACTACGAGGCGGGATTTTCTGAACGAGCTCAAACGGGAATTGCCTGTCTCCTTGAAAAACCTCGAACAGGGCAATATCGCACCGGTTGACCTGGCGCAGGCATCAATAGGCCCGGGCATGGCGATATTCTCAAAATATTCAAGGGTGCTCGAAGCTGACGGCTCAGCGATGAAGGTAAGGACGGCGCTGGCTCTTATAAATCAGACGCTCGATGAAGTCCTTGCCGAGCAGGAAGGGCAGATGGACGCCGACACCCGTTTCTGTATCGCCTGGTTTGAGCAAAACGGCATGAACGAGGGAGTATATGGCGATGCCGAGACCCTTTCCAGGGCAAAGAACACATCTGTAAAAGGCCTTGATGACGCAGGAGTTCTCATTGCTAGGGCTGGAAAGACTAGGCTCTTAAAAAGGGATGAGATGCCCGAAGACTGGTCCCCTGATGAAGACGCCAGGCTTACAGTCTGGGAATGTTGTCAGCATTTGATCAGCAAGCTTTCATCAAAAGGTGAAGGCGAGGCCGCCAAGCTCATGTCCCTTATGGGATCAGGCCTTGCAGAAGAAGCCCGCTCGCTTGCATACAGGCTATATTCTATATGCGAAAGGAAAGGCTGGGCAAGCGAGGCTTTAGCCTATAACAGCCTTGTCATTTCATGGCCGGAACTTATCAGGCTTTCACAGGAGACAACTGTACCAAGAAGAAGGCCTGTTCAAGACACACTGATATAAATTATAAGTAGAAATGAACTTCAACAAATTTAATTCAAGTGGAGAGGGGCGATGGCATTAAGCAATAGAGATAGGGTCGGCAAAGGGCTTGAGCTTATGAACAAGGGCCTTCAACCATTTGTGGTGGCTAACCTCAAATCTGTATTCAAAGACAAGTGGTTTGAAGAAGCCACACTGTCACTAAGGGAAGAAAGCATAAAATCAACCCTGAAGACCGACAATATATGGGACAGCCAGGCTTTGCTGGTCATAATGTGGAACAACTGGGAGCGCGTATTCAAAAAGATATTGAGCCAGTCCGAGCGTGCCCTTGTAAGCGAACTCAGAGATATTAGAAACAAATGGGCCCATCAGGAGGCCTTTTCACTGGACGACACACACAGGGCGTTAGACAGCATTGTCAGGCTGCTGACCGCCATATCCGCCATTGAAGCAGTTGAAGTTGAAAAATACAGAAAAGATATAATGCGGCTTTTATATGACGAGCAGAACAAGAAAGAGACGAAAAAAACAGTAAGCCTTCCAATTTCCGGGGCTCCTGTCGGGGGCCTGAAGCCATGGCGCGAAATTGTGACACCGCATAAGGATGTTGCAACAGGAAGGTATCAGCAGGCTGAATTCGCCGCTGACCTGTGGCAGGTTTACAATAGTGAAGGCTCAGATGAATATAAAGACCCCGAAGAATTCTTCAGAAGGACATTTCTGACAGAAGGGCTTCACAAGCTGCTCGTTGATGCGCTTTTAAGATTGTCCGGCAAGGGCGGCAACCCAGTGGTAGAGCTTCAGACTAATTTCGGCGGCGGTAAAACGCACTCGATGCTTGCGCTTTATCATTTGTTTTCAGGTATTACGGCGTCAAAACTTTCCGGCGTTGAGTCTGTTATAAAAGAATCCGGCGCAGACGTTCCCAAAAAAGTAAACAGGGCCGTTATAGTTGGAACTAGGATTGCCCCTGGGCAGCCTTTGAAAAAGAAAGATGGAACATTAATAAAGACCTTGTGGGGAGAGATCGCTTATCAGCTTGGCGGCAAAGAAGGGTATGAGCTTGTTAGAAAAGCTGATGAGACATCAACGAATCCGGGTGATCAGCTTAAGGTACTATTCAATAAATATTCACCGTGCCTGATTCTGATAGATGAATGGGTAGCCTACGCCAGACAGCTTTACAATGTAAGCGACTTGCCTGCGGGGACTTTTGACACGCATTTTACATTCGCACAGGCAATAAGCGAGGCCGCTAAAAACGCCAAGAATACGCTGCTGGTTGTTAGTATTCCTGCATCGGTCAACGAAATAGGAGGCGAAGGCGGATCGGCGGCGCTCGACAAGCTTAAAAATGCCGTGAGCCGGGTTGAATCATCATGGCGGCCTGCAAGTGCTGAAGAGGGATTTGAGATCGTAAGACGGAGATTGTTTGAGCCGATAACGGATTCACATTTGTATGGCTTAAGGGATGCTGTCGTAGGGGCATTCGGTGATTTGTACCGGACGCAGTCTCAGGAGTTTCCTCCCGAATGCAGGGAAGCAGGCTATGAAAGGCGGCTTAAGGCGGCTTACCCAATTCATCCTGAGCTCTTTGACAGGCTTTTCAATGACTGGTCAAGCCTTGATAAATTTCAGCGAACCAGAGGCGTTTTAAGGCTTATGGCTGCGGTAATTCATACCTTATGGGAAAGGGATGACAAGAGCCTGCTGATAATGCCTTCCAGTGTTCCGATTGACGCCCCGGCTGTCCATTTTGAACTGACAAGATATCTTGAAGATCCATGGGTGCCTGTAATCGAAAGTGATATTGACGGACCTAATTCCCTGCCACTGCAGATTGACAGGGATAACCCGAATCTTGGAAGATATTCCGCATGCAGAAGGGTATCCAGGACAATATATATGGGTTCCGCTCCGACAATGAGGGCTGCGAACAGGGGGATTGAAGACAGGAATATAAAACTTGGATGCGCCCAGCCAGGGGAAAGCGTGCCGACTTTTGGCGATGCATTGAGAAGGCTGTCGGACAAGGCGAGGTTTTTGTATGTCGACGGAACCAGATACTGGTTTTCCACCCAGCCGAGCGTAACAAGGCTTGCAGAAGATAGGGCTCAGCAGTTAGGCGATGACGATGTGAATGAAGAAATCTTGAGACGGCTTAGAAATGACATCGCCATCAGGGATGATTTTTCGAGGGTAAACATCTATTCCGGTTCGACCGGCGACATTATCGATGAAAAGGAAACCCGGCTTGTAGTCCTCGGACCTGAACTTCCTCATACGGGAAAAGATACAAACAGCGCCGCATATAAAGCTGTTCAGAATATCCTGGAAAACCGCGGATCAGGCAAAAGAATATACCGAAATGCGCTGGTGTTTGTCGCTCCTGACAAGACGAGGCTAGCGGAGCTTGAACAGGCAGTAAGATATTATCTTGCATGGAAGTCAATCGATTCTGACGCAGTAACTCTTAATCTTGATGCCTTCCAGGCTAACCAGGCAAAGACAAAAAAAGAGAATGCCGACAAGACTGCGGCATCGAGAATGCCGGAGACCTTTATCTGGCTTCTGGCCCCAGTCCAACACAGCCCAAAAGACAACATTGCCATTGAGGAAAAGAAACTTGCAGGTACGGATGCGATTGCCCTCAAGGCTGCTAAAAAGTTGAGAAATGATGAAATGATGATGTCAAAGATGGGCGGGATAAGGCTTAGAATGGAGATAGACAAAGTGCCCTTATGGGAGGGCGATCATATCAGCATTAAAAAGCTTTCTGAATATTTCGCTCAATATCTTTATCTGCCCCGATTGAAGAATTCGAATGTGATGGCTGATGCGATAACTGACGGACTGCTCTTAACTACATGGGAAGAAGACAGCTTTGCTTATGCTGAGAGATGGGATGATAAAAAAGGTCGCTATCAGGGACTGAAGGTTTGTGAGGGTGTCAGGATAGATATTGACGCCGATGGACTGCTTGTAAAACCAGAAGCTGCTCAAAAGCAAATTCAGGAAGAAAGCCAGATTAAGCCGTTTGGAACGGGACAGACGACAACCGGTATTGCAGAGCCTCAATCTGTTGGAGGTTATGGGCAGGGAAGAGTAACTGGAGGAGAACAGTCGCAACCTGCACCCAGAAGAGCAGTGCGCTTTTATGGCTCTGTAAATTTAAGTCCTCTCCGCATTGGCAGTGAAGCCGGCAAAGTAGCCCAGGAAGTGCTGCAACACCTGACCTCGCTTGTTGGCGCCGAAGCGGAAGTATCAATTGAAATACAGGTAAATGTGCCCGAAGGAATCCCCGATGAAACAGTTCGAACAGTAACTGAAAACTGTAACACATTGAAATTTAAGGCACATGGGTTTGAGCAGGACTGATTTCTACTCAAATCTGAAAAGAAATGGTCAATGAGTGAACGGCGTCCAAAAGTGAACGATTGAAAAAATATTTGAATCTTATTTAGCATAATATGATTAAATACCATTCAATGAATATTCTTCATATATCAATTATTATAATCTGTTAATAATTTATCGTAGTTTTTCATGATTTTCATGGTTTTGGTAGATCAGTGAACGGCGTCCAAAAGTGAACGGTCATTTTAGTGACATTATTCTTGTTTTTGATGATAATTTATGAAGGAAGATAGAAGAAAAAAGTTATGTTTAAGGACCCCGCTCCTTATTTTCAGGCCCCCGTTTTTTTTCATGTATGCCTTCTCCGATTGATATAATCAATCAGTAACAAATGACATGCTCATACCGTTACATCGAGGCGTTAATCATCAGGTGTATTATATTCTTTGAAGTTGTATGCCCCGAAATACTGCCCTGTAGAAAGCAAGATTACTAGAATTTTTTTCAAGCGATTGACATCATGTTTATTTTTTATTAACTTTTCTTTTATCATTTTTTCTATAATCACTTCGCGCATTCCCAACTCAATTGACCATTCTTGAACATTTTTATTGTATCGTTCAAACCGGTATATTGCCCGTTTTCTGGCTGCGGTTATCAATACTTTTTTCGTAGAGATTGAGTAATTTTTGCCAAGACCATAAAGATCCATTTCTCTTAGCAAAGTTTTTGTCACACCCTTCAAATGCCCATCTTTTCTTATAATTGAATCCAATCGACTATCAAGCCACTTATAAAATCTCTCACTCATACTTGCCTCCTTATTGTACTTATAGGAGACAGATAAATTTCAATAAGGAGCCACAAAACTGTGAAGGATTATAGACAAAAAAGGTCAGCACATTTAGAAATAATAAACATATTAAAAGAACAATATACAAAGACAGAATATAAAAAAAAGGAAGTAATATATACAGGGGTCAAAAAAGCAATCTGTTGTTGGATGTTTTATTAAAAGAAACCGACATATTTTCTAAACAACAATATTTAATAGCATAAGCAATAGAGCAGTTTGATTTCTTTCAAAAACGGCGGGATAAAAACCTGCAGAAACACGAACTAAAGAACCATTCGAACCAAATGGCTTCCACCCGGATTCCTTTTGTCGGATGTTATTGGAACCATTTTAAACCGATGGTGACATTCTTTGAACCCTCCAATTTTAAACATCCTACCATATCATACTATCACCTCTTCGGAGACTTAATTTAACCAGCTGCGATAAGTTAATTATCAAATCAAAGGAGGTAACAAGATTATGCAGCAAAAAGGTGTTTTATGGCTACGGTCCTGCGAGACAGGGATGATGTACTCAGGCATCATCCATTTTCAATCGCAACGTTTCAACATCATCGTCTATCGAAACCTCAAGGTATCGCGCTACAAGTACAGAATAGTATCATTTGCTGGCAAGGAACAGGTCGAAATCGGACGCGCCAATCCGTGCTCTCAGGATTCGGACTTCCCCATCGTGGGCTACATCGACAACGGACTTGCGGGACGGATGGACATCTTCATCAGCCTGAACAAACAGAAGATCCGCAAAGACAGCAAGTTCCCTGATTACTTGATCTTTGAGCTGGATCATGAGGAGAAGATTAACTAGGTATTGGCGATGAACTTGCCTCCCCTTCAAGTTTTAAAGTAGTACATATTCCAGACCATTTGTATCTCAGGATATGCATACTTGAAGGGGAGTGATCAGTTCTTTCCATAAAAAGGCTAAATTGCAACATTAGTGGGCATACTTGTTTATGAGAATGATAAGAAATAGTATCTAAAATACTCTGGCAAATATGGATTATCTAAATGTATTCCTGATTTCTATTGCAGCCTGCAACCTAGTTTTATAACACTTCTGGCTAATCAGATCGATTTTGAGAGCACCCCTGAAATTTTCTACCAGGAACGTTTATCATAGTTGATACCCTTCTTGTGGAATAGCATTTATCGACGAAAGTTTCCTCCCAAAAAACATTTACCCGTCTCTTATAAGTTTCATAGAGGGAGGAAAATGATAAACGTAAGAATATATTTCTCATTTCTATTCGACTTGGATTCCAAGGTTGCAAGGCGTGCCGCCATCGTATAAAACCATGAAAAAATCTTCGGCAGGAGGCGCATGCATGGATGGAGGTCTTTATACGCGGGAAAAATGTTCTATCTGCGGACTCAATTTAAGGCATGATGATGGAAAAAATGGCTGCTTCTGCCCGGCTCATCCTGAAGAAAGATCACACACATTTTTTATCCGATTCCCCGGTGGAATTTTTATGAATTTCGTCAATTATGAAAAAGCTGCTCAGATGCTTAACTACCTGCGTCACGAAAAGGGGACAAGGAAGCAAAGATTCAATCCAGATGATTACAAAGCCATCAAGCCAAATTCCTTTGGAGCATTAAAGGATAAATATCTTGCCCGCAAAACAGACCGAGCTACTTATAAAAAGATCGTCACTTATATTGAAAGAGCAAGTGAACACTTCGGGTCAATGAATGTCAGGGAAATTTCTGGAGCCGATATAGAAGATTATCTGTTCAGCATCGAGGGTATCTCTGAAAAAACTCGATATAATTATATGACTCAACTAAGAGATTTTTGGAAGTGGTGCCTTAAGCGGGGGAATATAATAACCTTGGCAGAAATGCCATCTTTTCCCGAAATCACTTACACCCTTGGTTATCGAAAGATAACAGACTGGGAAACTCAGGAAAAGGTGATATCGAAAGTCAGGGAGCTTACATATCATATCAATCCCAAAATATGGCTGGGAATCGATATGCTCGCGACATATACGGCATTGAGGCCGGATGACCTCAGGCGCATATCTGAAGGAAGCCTCGATGGCAACGGCTGGCTAGTGATCCACAACCCGACAAAGAAAAAGAACAAGTTCAAGACAATTAGACTTCATGAAAATCATGTTGAAGAATGGAGATATCTGCAGTCGAAATATCCCGCTATTCCATCAATGCCGTTTTTCCGGCATGTCCCAGGCATAAGCGGATGTAAAGCTGATAAGCCATTCGGTGAGAAATATCTCTACAAGTGGTGGAATAAGGCAGCAACGGAAATAGGATTGACAGGCGTTCCCCTATATGCAGGCACAAAACATACGACCGCTACGGAAACTGCCAAGATGCTTGGCACCGATAAGGCTAGGACAGCATCAGGCCTTACCAACAAGGCTTTCGACAGATATTGCACGGTTGAAAACAACGGTTCTTATGAAATCATCACTGCTATCGTAAAAGCTAAGAAAAAGGCTGAAGTCATTCCTCTTTTCAAGGACAAAAAAGGAAGTGAATAACCAATGCTCCTTGCACCTCTTTTGCACCTCTTTTTAGACCCCCAAAATTACTATTAATCCTTTTATATCAATATGTTACTGGTGGAGGCGGGGGGAATCGAACCCCCGTCCGAAGGCCTTCGGCACAGAGCGGCTACATGCTTGTCCTGTGTTTTAAATCTCGGAAGCTTTGCGCCCGCAGGCAGGCCCGCTTCTTCCCAGCCTCAGTAATTACCCCTTAAAGCCCTGAGGCGAAACAATAAAGGGTTTCCTGTCCTTGTTTGACGCCTTATCACAACCCGACAGGCAGGGTCATGTAAGACGTGGCTGGTTACTAGGCAGCCATTGCGTAGTTGTAATCGTCTGCACTTATGTGCGCCTGCCTGTTTAACGAGGCGACAGACCTCGGCATGCTCCCTGAACCTCAACTACCCCCGTCGAGCCCATAGCGCCCCCGATGGAGTATTGCTTCTGTAGTGTCTGGCAGAATAAAAGTCAAACCGATAATACAGCATCTTCGACGAGTTCACACAGTATATGGCCTATCAGGATATGAACCTCCTGAATTCTTGCCGACTTGCCCTTGTAGGGCACATCGATAAGATAGTCCACAGCCTGCGCCATTTTACCGCCGCCGTTTCCCGTGAGGCCTATCGTTATGATTCCGGCGGATCTGGCCGATTCAACAGCTTTAAGAATATTTGGCGAATTGCCGCTTGTCGATATGCCGAAAAAGACATCACCCGGCTTCCCGAGCCCTTCGACCTGCCTGGAAAAAATGTCGTCAAATGAATAGTCGTTGGCCACTGCGGTAATTATCGATGTGTTTGTCGTAAGCGCCATACCGGCCAGAGGTCTTCTGTCCTTCATGAATCTGCCGACAAGTTCGGCGGCCAGGTGCTGAGAATCGGCTGCGGAGCCCCCGTTTCCCGCAAACATTACCTTTCCGCCTTTCTTTATGCAGTCTATCATTACTCCGGCTGATTCAGCAATAATCGGGACAAGTTCCGTCAGCCTGGAATGAAGCTCCAATGCCTCTTTGAATATAGAATCAACACGGTTTTCCATCAGATAATCCTCCGCTATGATTTGGTACGAAAGATATAATGCAAAGTCCAGGGATCCTCAAGAATTAATAAAAACTCCCCCGGGATCAGGCCCTGAAATGTCCGTCCCTGTTTTTCTGATCAAGATAAAAGGAATCCCAGTGGTATTTATAACAGTCTGTGACTTCTTTGTTGTATTCATCACTTGATTTGCACATCCTGAACCGCTTTTCATAAGTGCTGCTCTTTATGATTTCTTCAATACCCGACGGAAAAATATCAGACAGGTCGATTTTCCCTGAATGGCATAGATGTTCTTTTATAATTCCAAGGCAGGCAGTAAGTCTTTTGAAAAGCATCTTTAACAGGTTGTTTATCATGGCAGCTCCTTCTTATGAAGCTTATCGGCGCGATAGTATTTTGCTTAACCGGGTCATTATTTTAACAACCGGTTAAAGACTTGTTTTTTCACTGCCGATACGCAATTTTGTATGAAAGGAACAATTATAGAGCTTTCAACCTTACCGGGAGTGCCAGATTATATCACTGCCGGGAATAACCCAGCTGTCGGGTTCACGGGCAAGTTTGCCCATACAATCCTGATCAGGGAGGCCAGCTGATGAATGAAAATATCCAGGGAAACCTTGATGTCACAAGATGTTCTGAGATTGTCAAAATAATTTCCCTAGGCAAGGGAGCCGGCAGACTTTATCTCACCAGCGGGTCTGAAACTGGATCCATCTATTTCAAAGATGGCAGGCTGGTCCATGCAAAATGCGGCCAGATCGAAGGTGTGAAAGCAGTATATGAAATGGCTTTATGGCTCTCGGGGAGCTATAAATTCTTTATTGACGAATCAACCGACCTTATTACCATCAACCAGCCTACGGATGAAATACTCAAGGAAACCGACAACAGGTTAAGGCAGATGGAAAAAATTGCCTCCCTTATACCTTCAGCCGCTACTGTTTTCTCTCTGGATGCTGAGACCAAGGAAAAGGAGATTATATTAAAGGCAATCCAATGGAAAATACTGTCTCAAATAAATGGGGAAAGGTCGATCTCTCAGATTGCCCAGATTCTAGGCATAACAGACTCCGATGCCATGAAGGTTTTTTATACGCTTTTCAGACAGGGGCTCATCAAGGAAACCCAGAAGGAGACTCCCATGCCGACAGAAGACAAATCAGAGCTGCCGGACACTCCATATGCACTGGCGCTTATTAAAAACCTGACCCAGACAATAGGCCCGATAGCACCTTATATAATCATGGAAACCTTAACCGAAACCGGAATGAATCTTCTTAATGACGATACTTCTCTGCGTGCGTCATTTATTGATACTCTTCACAATAAGATACCTGATGAAGAGCTGGCCCTTAAATTTCTGAACATGATGACCATCTGGATCAAGACCGAGGAAGGCAAATCATGAAAATAAAAGTATTTATCATAACAATGGCCGGCTTTATTCTAATTCTTGCAGGCTCCATCGCTGTGGTTGTTTCCGGACTTTCATCAATTGAAAACATAAATATGGAAGGTTCGGTGGAAAAGCTTTATGAGGAAAACACCAGGATCATGTCATCAATCATCCATAACATCCCCCCGGCATCTTACGAAACAATTGAACTGCCACCCTCCTGGGCTGAGATAATGACCGTGAACCCTGAAAATCTTCAGATCATTTCTTCAACCAATAAAGCCAACAATGGAAAATATATCTACAGCATCCCGGGTTTGCTCGACCAGGCAAAAGGAATCCTGGCGCAGATGAAAAATCCGAAACCGGCTTTTGTCAAATCTAAAGACTACATGGTCGCAGTCGTGCCCTATCAGCAGGATATGTTCATTATAGGGCTTAAGCCAAAAGCATGGGAAAAGGACCTGATCGACTCCCAAGTCAATGATATGAATAAAGAGTCTTCGGCCATATCAAAAAAATTAATTCTACTGGCCTGCGCCGGTCTCATTATTTCCATTGTGCTGTCGTCATTAATTTCCATAAAGGTATCAAAATATCTGTCGGAATTTTCTCTGAGCATAAAGGCTTTAAGCCTCGGAGACATGAATGCGGAGCCCCCTGCCCTGAAAGGAAAGGATATGGCGGTATTTTCAGACTCTTTCGCCAGGATAAAGATTTCTCTTTTAATGGCGCTTGAGAGATTGAAGCAGAAATAAGAAACATCCGGACGGGCATTTATTGCCGAATGTTACCATCCATGCGCGATTGAGAATTATTTCACAGAGCGCTGAGAGAACTATCGCCTCTTATCGGGCATAAACAGTTAAGGCCTTCAGCATCTATTCCAGTTGCTTTAATGATAATCTTTTCTATCTCGATGCTTCTTGAATAGAGATTGGATATGCGTTCTTCTCTTTTCTTATCTTTCCCGTATCTTTCCATAAGATCAACAAAGCGCCTGGAAAGCGACACCACTTCCTCGTGCATCACTCTTTTATCGGCATAGTGAACTATCATGGCCTCATTCAGTCCATCTGATTCAAGGTGAACATGCTGCCTGACAATAGAAGCAAGTTCAGGACAGTCGAGTATGTCGAGCAGTCTTCCTCCCATGCGTGCATGATCCTGTCCTGTCCGGATCGAATCAATTTTGCAGATATCATGGAGAAGAGCTCCCTTCTCGACCAGCCTGATATCAATTTTATCCGGCAGACGAGAGGCTATTTCAACAGCAATCCTTTCCACGGCCCTGCTGTGATTGAAAATATGCTGCGGCATCTGCTTCAGCCGTATAAGATCATAAGCCCATTTTCTTGAAGGGATCATGCCTGATAATCCTAATCCGCTGATTCACTGTGCTTGCCGGAAATATCACCAAGGCCCAGCAGTTTGACAGTGAGGGCGAATATCGTCTTTGTCGGTACAGTTTGGGTCGCATCAAGGTCATACGACGGTTCAACCTGTACCGAACCTGTAATTCCCCAGCACTGGGATTGATAATCAACTCCCTGCCTGAAAAATTCGAACCTGTCGTCCGCAAAGCTGTACTTGCCTTCGAAAAAGAGCCACAGTCCATTGATAACAAGGACTTTTGCATTCCCATAAAGGTTGTTCGAGCTGTCTCCTGTATCAGGCCGTAAATATTCGGAAATCAGAGACAATGAGTCGGTTCTCCTGTCATTGAAGGTAAGCTTTGTTTTATTCTGCTTTGAGATGAATGCGTTATCCTCGTCTTCTCCGAAAATATTTGTATGTTCGAAATAGAGCCAGGACCATGGACGGAACCTGAATACGCCTTCATAGTATCCCCAGTCCTCATACACGAAGCTGTATATCGCGCTAAGCGTCAGTTCGAGGATCGAGTTCCCCTTTTCATCCCTGATATAATTTGAAAGAGCTGGCTTGAAATCGTTGTAATTCTGCCACCCGTCACCTGAAAGGATTATCGGGTATGGGTAGTCCGGGTCAGTTGGCGGCACATCGTAACTGCCGCCAAATTTCCACATGCCGGTCCAGTCCACCGAGGGGACCATTTGATGATACCATCCTTTATAAAACCTGGGGCTGTATATGGATGATGTCAGTGTGATTCCCCTCCTGTTCCAGTTCTCTTCTATATCGCTGTCAAAATCTTCATACTTCTCGCTCTTTTGTGTGAAATGCGTATCCCTGTATATCTGCTGGTAAAAAGGTCTGATCGTTACATAAGGCAGCAGATTAATCGGGAGCGACACTTCCGCGTTGGCATAATCCTTTATGCCCCGGGCGGAATTCTCCGAATAAACGTATATTGAATTTAGGTCGGCTGAAACATAAAGCGGCGTTTTGGGAATTTTCATCTGGCCCATCTTTATCCTTGCACTCGGAAGCTGCTGTATCGTGTAGCTGTTATCTGATGTTGTCAGGTCTTTTTTCCATTGTCCCGAAACATCGAACATAAACTTGCCATAGGTCTTGAGCCATTCCATGCGGGATATCGAATCCTCTTTCCTGCTCTGCTGTTCACCGACCCAGAATGTCTCCTTATCAGTTTCGAACGGGTAAAGCGGCCCGATGTCTCTGAAATAATCGGCATTGCTCGGAAGATTTATATTCCAGGTAAGATCGCCGCCGGTGTTGCTGGCCTTAACGTACCACCTGCTGTATGGAATAATGGGTTCAACTCCTGAAGTCGAGACGTCTCCTCCGTGCCTGTCCCTCAAGCCTTCGAGATACAGATAGCCCTTTTTATTGAAATCCAAGGCGTATCTCAATTCTCCCGCCATCAGCCAGCCGCGTCTCTCCAGCCATGTGGGGGTTACTGTAACATCAGCCGAACGTCCAAGTGTGACAAATACAGGCAGTCCGCCATACAACCCAGTATCGCTCATACTGCCGACCTTGGGGAAGAGTATGCCTGTCTGCCTTTCAAGTTTTGCTGGAAAAAAGAGATAGGGAAAATAAAATATCGGCACATCCTTAACATAAAACCAGGCATGTTTGGCCTCGCCGTATCCCTCGACAGGGATATCAAGATGGCTTGTTTTAATTGACCATGAAGGTGTTTCAGACGTGCATGGGCTGTATCTTATCTCGTTCCCGAGATATACATTGTTGCTGTATCGGGTGATTTTATTGCCCCATATCTTGAAAGGTTCCTCATACCCATAGACATAGCCGTTAGTCACATATGCATCTTTTCTTCTGGTGTTGTATGTTACGGATTCCGCCCTGATCTCTCCCTTGATATCTTTCAGAAAACAATTCCCTGATGCCGATATATCGTTGCTCTGAGAATCAAAGATAACATAATTGGAAGTCAGCGTCATGCCTTCCTTGCTTCTGACTATAACATTTCCCGATGCCTCGATCTTGTCGCCTATTCTCTCTACCTTGTCGGCTTCAATATCGAGATCTTGACCTAGAAGAGACACCGGCAACGTGAAAAATATCAGGATTGCCCATAAATAAGCCAGCCTTTGCATATCAAACTTTCCCTTATCTCGCTCACTGTATAGAATGAACCTGTTACAACAACCTCTTCAGACATTGCTAATGCATCATTAAAAGCATCTGTCATGGAAGTAAATACATAAACGGTCCCAATCCCGGCGACCTGTCCCATCTCTTTCTTTCCCCATGATCTTGGTGAATCGAGAGGGGCGATATTAATCCTCGAACAGACGCTTGAAAGCATCTTCGTCATAGCTGTGTAATCTTTATCTTTCAGGATGCCCAGCACTCCAATGCCTGAAAATTTCCTTTTCCTGAGATACTCGCACAGGCATAGCATAGAAGCGCTGTTATGCGCTACATCAAGTATGATCTTTCCGGCATGCTCGATCCTCCCGGGAAGCCATGCCGAAGAGATTGCGGACTTTATACTGTCTGTCTCGAGTTCAAATCCGAGTTCATTGAAGGCCCTGATCGCAAGTGCGGCATTAATGGGTTGATTAAAGCCTTCGATTCCAGACCTGAATCTTATCGGTTTGTCAACGAGTATCAATTGTGAACCTATCTTTTCAGCATAATCTTTTATTACTTCAAGGCCTTCCTCGGCCGATGTTATGAGAGGCCTGCCGCTTCTTGCAATCGCTGCCTTTTCAGCTGCGATTTCTGGAATGCTTGAGCCCAGATAGTCAGTATGATCAAGTGAAATATTGGTTATTATGGAAATACACGGGTCAAGCACATTGGCTGCATCGAGCCTGCCCCCGAGCCCGATCTCGAATATGCCGACATCAACCCCCGACTTCTGGAAAAGTCTAGCAGCCAGGACGACGGTCATCTCAAAATATGTTAGACCTATTCCATCAAGAAGGGGGGCGATTTCCTTTTCCGTATCACTGATCTCTTTTTCCGTCGAATCGCGGCCGCCTATCCTGAACCTTTCCGTGTAATTGCTTATATGCGGCGACATGGTAACTCCGGTTCTTAAACCCGTTTCAATAAGGAGCCTCTCCAGATATACGGATGTGGAGCCCTTGCCGTTTGTGCCTCCGATAAGGACATGCCGGTAGCTTTTTTCAGGATGCCCCAGAATATCCAGGGCTTTCCTGACCCTCTCCAGACCGGGAACCCACCGGTTCTGGTCAATATTTTTTAAAGCCATTTTAGAATATAAGATAGGGTTTGAGGAATATCTCGCCTGTGAACGACCGCATCGATAAACCCGTTTGACAGCATGCGGGATGCCGTCTGGAAATCACCGGGAAGTTCGGCATGAGTGGTATTCTCGATTACTCTGGGCCCAGCAAAACCGATTCTTGCTCCCTGTTCGGCAATGATGAAATCAGCCTGAGACGAAAAGCTTGCAGTAACCCCGCCATAACAGGGGTCTGTATAAACGGTTATCATAGGTGCAGTTGACATGTTTTTCCTGTACACGGTTCTTACCATCTGCATCAGACCCCATATTCCTTCCTGAACCCTTACACCGCCTGAAGCGCAGAATATAATCGCAGGAGTTTTCTCCGCAGATGAATAATCGAGCATTGACATTACTGATTGCCCCAGAGACGTCCCCATAGTGCCGCCCATGAAACTGAAATCCATTACACCGACTATGCAAGGCTCTTCCTTAATGGTGGCATTGTAACATTTGAAACCTTCTTCTCCCGCGGAAACGCCTTTGCCCGATGAAGAAGTCTCAATTTCAGTGAAACCGCCTTTGCCGCATGTAATCGTCATACGGTCCAGTGGGCCGACCCTGAAATGAAAGTCGCAATGCGGACAGATGCTTAAGTTTTCTTTGAGTTTGGCGGTTATGCTTATTTCCCTGCAGGCCGGACACTCAGTCCATCTTCCGTCCTTTTTTGCAATATCCACAATTTCAGTCAAATGTTAAATACCTCCCCTCCCCTTATATATTCCATTCCCTGAGGGATATCCCTGGTCACTTCCTTAAAATAACGCGGTTTGATATGATATGCAATCACCCTTGTCTTTTTCAGACGATCCAGTTCCCTGCCGATGACTGCCGGCGTCAGATGCCCGGTAAGCCTTGCAACCTCATGCATTCTGTCAGGAAATGACGTTTCCACGAAAAACAGTTTAAGCTTTGATGAAAGGGAAGCGGCAAGATTGAACAGCTCCGGTGTGTATGAGGTGTCTCCACTGAATATGACATGCTTATCGCCTTCAGAAATCACAAATGATTTTGCCCCGCTTATATGCTCCGCTCTTATTCCTTTTGCGCACAACCCGTTAAGCTTGAAAGTGCCTCTTGGCAGCGTATGAATCCTGCATACAGACCCGTCAAGTTCAAGCTGCTTCAGCTTCGGCCACAGTATACCGTTGAACAGGTGTTTTCTTATTGCACTCAATGTGACACCGCTTCCCCATATGTCGACGCCCTTGCCTTTGCCGAAACATACAACGTCAAGGATGAAAGGGAGCTCCTTTATATGGTCAATATGGGAGTGGGTTAAAAAGATATGTCTGATGCCCGAAAGCCTTTTGTCGTCAAGGACAGAGGCCGCAGAACCTGCATCTACAAGAACCTCCCCGTTAATCAGTATGCTGGAAGTATTGAATCCCTTCGCCACTGCGCCGCTGCACCCAAGTATCTCTATCTTCATAAGCTTCCCGTTTATCGTTTAGAAATACTCTTCGGCTTTTTTCAGAAGAAACTAAAACATTTCAGGAAAAATATCCCCAAATGTCATTGACTGAACCCACCTTATCAATTAGACATAAGTTCACTTTTTAAAACCATTTAAGAGGTTATCATGGCTTATACTACAGCTCAAAAAGTAATTAATGCTCACAAGGTTGATGAAACACCGGATGAGATAGGATTGAGGATAGATCAGACGCTGACTCAAGATGCAACAGGCACCATGGCTTATCTGGAGTTCGAGGCCATTGGGATCGACAAAGTCAGAACCGAGCTTTCGGTCAGCTATGTCGACCATAATACGCTTCAGACCGGTTTCGAAAATGCTGATGACCACCGTTTTCTGCAGGACATTGCGGCAAAATACGGCATCTATTTTTCAAGGCCTGGAAATGGCATATGCCATCAGGTGCATCTGGAGCGCTTCGGAATACCGGGTAAAACCCTGCTCGGCTCTGACAGCCACACACCTACCGGAGGCGGCATAGGCATGCTGGCGATAGGCGCAGGCGGCCTTGACGTCGCCGCTGCAATGGCCGGGATGCCGTTTTATATCCCGAAGCCTAAAATCCTTGGCATAAAACTCTCAGGAAGCCTTGCGCCCTGGGTCAGCGCCAAGGATATCATACTGGAGGTTCTGAGAAGGCTTACCGTAAAAGGCGGCGTCGGCAAGATCATCGAATATACCGGAGAAGGCGTAAAAAGCCTGAGTGTCCCGGAACGCGCCACCATCACAAACATGGGTGCCGAGCTTGGCGCAACCTCTTCAATATTTCCGAGCGACGAGATCACCAGGGCCTTTCTCGCCGCACAGAAGAGGGGCGATAAATGGATCGAACTGAAGGCGGATGAAAACGCATCATACGACGAAGTCATCGAGATCGACCTTAGCAGTCTTGAACCCCTGGCTGCATGCCCGCACAGCCCCGACAGGGTGGAAAAAATATCCGCGCTGAAAGGAAAACGTGTCGATCAGGCGCTCATAGGCTCATGCACGAACTCATCTCTCAAAGACATGCTCACAGTGGCGGCTGCCCTGAAGGGAAAGACCGTCCATCCCGATGTAAGCCTGGCCATCGCCCCCGGATCAAAGCAGGTCCTCTCAATGCTGGCAGAGACCGGTGCGCTCAAAGATATAATAGCAGCCGGGGCAAGGGTTCTGGAGAGCGCATGCGGACCTTGCATAGGAATGGGCCAGTCTCCCAGATCAAAAGGCGTGTCGTTAAGGACTTTCAACCGAAACTTCAAGGGACGCTCCGGGACGGAGGACGCCGAAGTCTACCTGGTATCTCCTGAAGTGGCTGCTGCTGCTGCGCTCACAGGGGTTTTCACTGACCCGAGAGAATTGGGAGGGTATCCGGAAATCAAAGTTCCTGCCGCCTTTTTAGTTGATGATTCAATGATCATACCTCCACCGGCCGAGAGTAATATCGAAATCACGAGGGGACCGAATATAAAGCCTTTCCCTAAAAGAGGAGCAATGGAAGATTCTGTCGAATTAGACGTCCTGCTCAAGCTTGAAGACAACATAACAACGGACGACATCATGCCGGCAGGCTCGAAGATATTGCCGCTGAGGTCCAATATTGAAAAGATATCGAAATACGTCTTTTCCGGAATTGACAGCAATTTTTCAGAAAGGGCGATTGCCTCAGGTGCGGGCTGTGTGCTTGCAAGAAATAATTACGGCCAGGGATCATCGAGGGAACATGCAGCAATCGCACCCATGTATCTGGGAATAAAGGCCGTCCTTGCTGTAACATTTGCCAGGATACATCGTGCTAATCTGATCAACTTCGGCATCCTGCCTGTTACAATCGATGAGACTTCGTATCAGGCAATCAGGAGCGGAGATAAAATTCTGATATCCGGCATTCTCGGGGCACTTGACGGGACAGGTATTATCAAGATTGAGAACGTCTCATCAGGAAACAGTATTGCAGGGAAGCTCACGGTCTCGGAAAGGGAAGCGGCTTTGCTTAAGAAAGGCGGCCTCCTCAATTATATCAAATCCATGGCAGGTGATTAAGTATGACAGAAATAAGGACAAGATTCGCCCCTTCACCGACAGGGCACCTCCATATAGGCGGTGCGAGGACGGCCCTTTTCGCATGGCTTTATGCAAGGCATACGGATGGAAAGTTCATTCTGAGAATTGAAGATACCGATGCCCTGCGTTCAACCGATGAATACACAGAGAAGATTCTTCAGGCAATGGAATGGCTCAACCTTAACTGGGACGAGGGCCCTTTCTTCCAGTCAAAAAGGCTGGATATCTACAGGGAATATGTGGATAAGCTTATTGAGAACGACCGCGCTTTCTGGTGTGAATGCACGCCTGAAGACCTGGAGCGAAAGCGCGAGGAAGCTCTTAAAACAGGTGGAAAACCGAAATACGACGGAACATGCAGGCACAAAAATCTGGGCCCAGGATCCGGCCGCGTTGTCAGGTTCGCCTCGCCCAAAACAGGGACAACTTCTTTTGAAGATGTTATTAAGGGCACGATCAGCATTGACAATTCCGAACTGGATGACCTCATAATCCTCAGGTCAGACAACATGCCCACCTATAATTTCACAGTCGTGATAGACGATGCGACCATGAATATAAATTATGTGATCAGAGGTGATGATCATGTAAACAATACCCCCCGTCAGATCGCTCTGTATGATGCCCTCGGTTTTCCTCATCCCGTATTTGCGCATGTCCCCATGATTCTGGGTTCCGACAAGACAAGACTTTCGAAGCGCCACGGTGCGACATCGGTAATGGCCTACAAGGAAATGGGATATCTCCCCGAGGCTCTCGTAAATTATCTGGTCAGGCTCTCATGGGCACACGGCGACCAGGAGATATTTACAATGGATCAACTCGTGGAACTCTTTGACATTAAAGATGTCGGAAGAAGTGCGGCAGTATTCAACCCCGAAAAACTCCTGTGGCTCAACCACCACTATATAAAAACGGGGGATGTCAAAAGGCTGGCCAAACTTATCAGGCCCTTTGCAGAAGATGCCGGGCTTAATCCGGGAAATGATGATTACCTTGAACATGTTGTGGAAGACGTAAGGGAGAGAACGCATACCTTGAAGGACATGCTCGATTTCGGCGATTTCTATTTCAGGGACATAGATGAATCGCCCGAGCTTAAAGAGAAATTCCTGACTCAGGAAATGATCCCTGTCTTCAGGGAACTGGTTTCAAGCCTCGAGACTGTAAACCTTGCAGACAGAAAAGCAACCGAGGGTGTTTTTGCAGATGTCCTTGAAAAATGCGGCATCAAATTCAAGCAGCTCGCCCAGCCCATAAGGGTTGCACTGACCGGGAAAACCGCTTCCCCCGGATTATTCGAGATCATATCGACACTCGGACCCAGGGTTATTCCGCGTTTGAAAGATGCCCTTAGTTTCATGGAATCGCGAACCGGCCGATGATACGGGTCATACCCTTTGAATCGCGCTATTTCAGCCTTCTGAGCTATATACTGGCTGACTATGATAAAGGAGAGTGTCTCATCATCGATCCCGCCAGGGAGATTTCTTCATCTATCGAAAGCTCACTTAAAATAAAATCGGTGATCAACACACATATACATTTTGACCATACACTGGGAAATCCCTTTTTAGGCAGGCTGAGCCTCATAAAAGCACACAAGCTTGAAAATAAACCGCTCTATCGTCTTACAAATACCCTGATATCATCCGTGATGGCCCGCAAAAAGCCTCCGAAAACAAGTTTTTCGCTTAAGGATGGCGACGAGATCGCTCTGGGCGAGACAATAATTCGCATACTGCATACGCCGGGCCATTCACCGGGTTCCATCTGCCTTTACTGGGATGGCAATCTTATTTCAGGAGATACGATATTCACAGGGGGAATAGGCAGGACAGACATACCACTCGGAAGCAGCATGTCCATAAAAAAAAGCCTCGCAATACTTCTCGATCTGCCGGATGACACACTTATCTGGCCGGGTCATGTGTATGGGTCCAGATATCCTGTCACTCTGAAGGAAAACAGACGGGCAGTCGTCTGGTCTGTGAATTCTCTATGAGTATAAGCTAATCGAGGGGATTCGGTTTCTTTTTTACAGCTGACGGGTCTTTCAGCGCCTTATCCAGTTCCATGAAGAGTTCCTGCTTTGACGGTCCTTTTTTCATCATCCCTTCGATCTGGCTGAGTTTAGCCTCTTTTTCAGCTTTGACGCGCATCACCTCTTCCATCATTGCAGGCGCTTTAACTTCTCTGGGAATGTTTTCAATCAGAAGGTGATCCATTATATAAAATCTCTCTTCGGTTCCGCTAATTGCAGTCCTTATAATTCCTGCATCGTCAAGCCTTCTTGAAATTCTTGCGGTTTCTTCCTGGGAAAGATTAAGAGTATCAGCGATCTCTTTTAACGAAGGAGATCTTCCCTTGCTGTGCTCTAAAATCCTGACTGCGGCGACAAACAGATGCGCCTGCCCATACATTCCCTGATCGTTCATTGAACAAATATATATTTAAAACCATTTAATCTTGCAATAATTATTCAAGAATGGCACATTCAAAACCGATATAGTATCAAAGTAAAAAACCTGTGCAATAAAGGAGGGTACGACTTGAAGAAGGTTATTCCTCTAATTATCGGCTTTTCTTTCCTGCTGGCATTCAGTGCGGCCTGGGCGGATGATTCTGAAATAGTTCATACGGTCAAGAAAGGCGACACTCTTTGGGATATCTCCAACAAATACCTGAAGACTCCCTGGAAATGGCCACTCGTTTGGGCTGAAAACGACAAGATAACAAATCCACACCTCATTTACCCCGGGGATAAGATTGTCATCTTCAGTCAGAATGGCGTTACATCCATAAAAGTTATTCCTTATGACAAGACGTCAGGAGAAAGGATCTTCTCGTTTGATGATTTTGCCAAAATGAAAGGAAAATCCATTGTTATATCGCCTGAATATTCAACGCTTATCTATTCTGATGCCCCTTTGAAATTGAAGGGGAGCGTTATAAGAAAGGTTGAAAACGGTGATTTATCCACAGCAGATGACCAGATACTGATCAAAGGTTTTCCTGACGCAAAACCGGGAAAAATTCTGGTAATAAAATCATTGCAGAACGACGTCAAAGTTGATGATGAAGTCTATGGCTATCTTTATAGAATAGTTGCCCTGGCGAAGGTGGACACCGTAGAAAAGGATATAGCCATCTGCACTGTTACCTATTCCTATCAGGAGATTAACCAAAACGATCTTGTCGATGATGACATTTCCGGTGTAAAGCCTGTAACACTGAACCTCTCAGAAAACAAAGAATCCAGAGAATCAGTTATAATTGACGTATGGCACTTTGCGTCAGGCGGTGGAAACGGAGACATAGTATTTATTGACCGGGGGACAACAGATGGCCTCAAGACCGGTGATATCCTGAATCTTTATAGAGACGTCCCTGTCAAGGACGGGAAGGCTACCAAAGATATAAACGCTTATTCCGGCACAGCTGTGGTTATCCAGGCAATCAAAAAAAGCTCCATGGTTCTAATAACGTATGCTTTAACTTATGTTGAAGATGGCTTTGTTGCTTCGGGAAAATAGGCAAATAAAAAAGAAATCAGGGGGATGTCCCTAATAAGGCATCCCCCAGTTGGATATAATCGAATCTATTCCTCTCGTATCTGTTCTCGTGAATTCAATACCCATACCGTTATCTGATTTCCTTGCAACACGACCCTGAGCCCACACTATCCTGCCCATGTTGTCAACATCGATACTTGCAAGGATATAAATCCCGACATCCTGTGGAGTTTCCGTTTGAATAAACATCCCTTCCTTGCTTATATTGTTCACCTTCCCCCTGCTGTAATTCATTGAATCTCCCATGTATATGACTTTCAGATTTACACTGGTGCGATTACTTTTTCTTCTCTCATCCATGAAAGATCACCTCCCGTTTTAAAACTTAAAATACTGATATGTTTTATCGGCAAATGAAATCAAAAACTATATTATATACCAGCATTACCATACAATATAAAGTTCAACAAGGCATAGTCTTTTATAAAGTATTCTGTGGCTAATGAAAAAGCCTTAACGGCCAGGAGAAAAACAATACTGCTGACTGCGGATCTGATGTTATTACATAATAAATTTTCACCATCAGGTGAGTATTGCATTCAGACCGCAGCAGCATAAAATAACTGAAATGAATATGCAATTATGTAGTAATAAGCAACAGACATGCCAAATGCTATTTTCAGCATAAATATTCTTTAACCTGTTGAAAATGAGGGCCGATATTTTTCACAACAATCGTAATTAACTATTCTGACATGTTGTATGTCATCAACTAATGGAAATCCTGTGCTGCTGAAGGAAAATATTTCGCCATTAATATCCATGAGGGTTCATTAACTGCCAGCGCCATGAATCCTCACACATCTGTTCGAGCCCCTGTTCAGCCTTCCATCCAAGCTCCCTGAATGCCTTTGTAGGATCTGCGTAACATATGGCAATATCTCCCGGTCTTCTGCCTGTTAATTTATATGATATTCTTCTGCCTGATGTCTTTTCAAACGCCTTGAGCATATCAAGGACGCTGTAGCCCTGCCCTGTTCCGAGATTGTATATCGCCACTCCAGGTTTTTCTTTTAACTTATCGATTGCTTTTATATGGCCGATTGCAAGGTCTACAACATGAATATAATCGCGTACACCCGTGCCATCATGAGTCGGATAGTCATTGCCGAAGATGCTCAGCTCCTTTAATTTCCCGACTGCTACCTGAGAAATGAAAGGCATGAGGTTGTTAGGGATGCCATTTGGATCTTCCCCGATTCTCCCGCTCTTATCTGCCCCGACGGGGTTGAAATACCTGAGCAGGATTATGTTCCATGAATCATCGGAAGCATGAAGATCCTTCATTATCTCTTCTATCATATATTTTGTTCTTCCATATGGATTGGTGGGGCCGAGCTTGTCTTCCTCTGTAATCGGGATACGCTCTGGATCTCCATAAACGGTGGCCGAAGAGCTGAAAACGATATTCTTAACATTTGCACCTTTCATAGCTTCAAGGAGCATAAGCGTTCCGGTAATGTTGTTGTGATAATAGTGAAGCGGAATGGAAACAGACTCTCCGACAGCCTTCAACCCGGCGAAGTGTATGACCGCATCAATTTCATATTTTGAAAATATCGACCTCAGGGCATCCATATCAAGCAGGTCTGCTTTATAGAAATCAACAGATTTTCCTGCAAGCTCGCTGACCCGTTTCAATGACTCTTCCTTGCTGTTTGAAAGATTGTCAACGACAACAACTTCAAACCCGACCTTTAACAGTTCAAGCACGGCATGACTTCCTATATACCCTGCACCGCCTGTGACTAGAATCCTCATAGACTCCTCCGCTATCTAATTGTGTGTTTTATATTCAAATCGGTATATCTGGAAAAAAAGAAAAGAGCTCTTTATAAAAAGAGGCTTCCGTTTTCATCCCGCGGAAGCCTCTGTCATTAACACAAATCAGTTTTTATATAAGAGAAGAGGCAATGAAACACATGCTGCTGCTTCCTCCACTGTCCGAATCAGAACCGGCTTCACTTTCAGCCTGCTGATCGTCGCTGTCTTCATGCTCATTGGCGGAGATTATTGCCTGAGCCACTTCAATAGGCATCTTGAAGTACATTTCAACATCCCTGTCAATTTCAGTGCCTTCTTTTAAAGCATCGCCATCGTCTTCGAAGTATGGCACTTTGTTCTTATCGACATTCTTAAGCCTGCGCATTTCGCTTCTGATCATTCCCAGGCCGTTACCCATGTCAAATACGGATATATTCCTCCACTCGTGGGGAAACTCGATTATTGCACTGGTATTGATATCCCAGTAGCCTGTTCCGTCCCCGTTATATTCGGCCCTTATTTTATTTACATGTGTATGGCCGTTCACATAGGCAATGAGGTTCTTTTTAGCCATAAGCGCCTTTTTGAACTCGACACCGGTAACATAATATTTGCTGTTGTTCCTGATCAGCGGCCAGAACCAGTGAGGTCCGTGATGTGCGAATATAATGCAGAGCTTGTCCTTGTTTGCATCGATATCATTAAGGGCCCAGTTCGCCTGCTCGATGGAAAGAAAACCCAATGAAAGATTTTCAGTCGGCCTGTCGTTGCCGTTCTTCTCATATGAAAATTCGCAGGTGTTCAAGGCAATGCAATGAATAAAGGGCGCGGGATCAAATGTATATGCGCCCTTTACTTTACCGGTATCGCCGTTTTCCTCATCCATCTTGTAACCGAAATGTCTGCCTTTTTCGGAATTAATAAATATATCTATCATGTCATTAAGATAATTCATCTCAGATACATCTATTCCATAAGCAATTTCCTTTACCAGTAGACCGATAATGCCGTCTGTATTGAATGACCCCATATATTCGACATCATGATTTCCCGTTGTTGCATAAAAATCAGTTTTAAGCCCTTCGAGCAGGAACCCGTCTTCGATATTCTCCCCGGAAGCTTTCCTGGGAACATATGTCGCCGGTTCATCGATATTGTTATCTCCGTGATTTTTAAAGGGTGATACTATATCGCCTCCGTCAATAAGGTCGGCAAATATTTGATATTCAGGGGTTATTGAGGTGTCTGAAAAGTCGCCTGTAGCTATCATGAAATCAAGTGTTTTAATGGTATTCGCTGCATTGATATCTTCGATGACATATTCCCATAGCAGTGCCGAATAAGGACCGATAGGCCTGTCTGCCAAGGATATCGATCTGAGCAATTTACCCAGATCTGTCTGATCTTTATTGTCTATCTTTAATTCTTCAGCCCTTAAGGGATTGCCTTCATCGACTATATGAATGTCGGTCGTCTGGGCAAAATCGAGAAGCTCAGCTTTGACTCCGGTAGCCGCGGCAGAATCCGGTGCAACCGTACAGCCTTTATCTTTGCATAGATAGCGCTGAGGCAGAGCTGCATCGAGGATTGCAGCAGGTAACATGCAGAAGAGTGCTAAAAACAGACCTGCTTTAAGACAGCGTTTTGACAGGTTCGAGAAATCAATAAACATATTCATCCTCCTCTCTGAATAAGATAATCATATAACAACCGGTAATTCTGCAATTTATTTTCAATGAAACATGACAGAATTTTATAGTCAGATGTTCTTTCATTTGACATTTTTAAATGATTTTCAATATTTCAGGCACATGCCGTTCAGATGCCTGTGGAATGGACACCGGATATCCGAGTATGATGGGCGCTACGATGGTGCAGTCATCAGGAAGCCCGATTGTATCAAACAGGGACGGATCTCTGATATTGCCGCCAAGGGCGATCCAGCATGTTGAAAGCCCTCGATCGGTGGCCGAGAACATGAAATATGCAGCTGTTAATGCACTATCCACAGCAAGGGAAGAGCTGGATTCGGGTCCTGCTATCAGAACGAGACAGGGTGCATTGTAAAAGACGTTGAAGGTTTTATCCTTTAAGATGTCTGCATACATACTCAAAGTTGAGCCGGGATTATTTCTTATATCATCAAGAAGGTTTCTTTTGCTTTCATCGGATATCTGTTTAATAAGATTCCGATCCCGGATAATGATGAATTTGCATGGCTGGGCATTACTTGCTGTGGGTGCAAGAGTCGTGTCCTGAATAATCTCTTTGATTGTTTCAAGCGGCACATCTTTGTTTTGAAAATCCCTTATGGCCCTTCTGTTTTTTAAGAGTTCACTGAAAGTCATAGTATACCTCCACAGCCTTTTCCTTTTGCACAGGGTCCTCGATAGAAAATGTGCTCCAGGACTAATCCACTTTTACAAGCGAACCGGCGGCCATCAATATAAATGCGATTACCACCAGCGCCTGAAAGACAGGCTTGCCAAACAGGCCGAGCTGCCACTCCGGCTCTTTCACTTCACCCTGCTTTTTAACGATATTATAAAGCGGGACCATCATTATCACTATGAGGATGGCTATCGTTCCTCCTGCAATCTGCATGAATCCAAGAAAATCGGTGGCCCTGGAAATAACAATGATGAATGAGGGGAGTGTCGCCACAAGCCAGGACAGCCTCTGTCCCCAGCCAAGCCTTTCCTGAACAACAACTGCCAGGGCAAAAGATACCGACCAGTATGTTGTGAGCATTGCAAGGAGAACGAAAATTGAACTGAAATATTTTATCCAACCGCCAACAGAATTTGCCAGACCGTTCATGGCAAATCTCGTTACCGAGTCAGAAGCGCCTATACAGATCATGACAATGGTAAATATGATGATGCAGTTTAATGCCATACCGAAGGCTACGGCCTTCGGTATGAGCTTTTTGTTCCATGAAAGCCCTTTTACAACCTGGGGAACAGAGAAAAGGGCAAAAAAGCTGAACATCATCATACCGAAAAGGGCCATCTGATATTTGAACGCCCCTATAACCTCAGGCCTGAATGAAAGACCATGTCTGATGGAAGCAGCCAGCAGGATTATTACGAATATAAATATCGCCGTCACACCGTACTTTTCGCTGATGCCTATGGCTTTAAGGCCAAAGAACACAACACCCGCCGCAATGAGATAAACAATGCAGTGAGCGGCCCATAGGGGAATGGCAGGGAAAAGGTTATTGATGTTCTCTCCGCCGCCCGCGATAAACGCAGACAGGCTCGCTATAAATGACAGGACTATTACGGCAAACAGAAACCACAGTATATACTTTGTCACTGCTCCCTTCAGCATGTACTTGCTGAACAACTCGATTATCTGTTCGTTCCGGCCGTCTCTCAGCATAATTTCGGCGGTCATCAGATGGAATATCAGGCTGATGCCGAATGCCAGCAGCAATATGATGATAGTGGGAATAATACCGGAAAGTGAGGCCAGGTATGGTGCGGCCATAACCCCTCCTCCTATGCCGTATCCTGTTACAATCGAAGATGCCTCCAGAAAAGTCAGGTTTTTATTCTCCATAATATAATCCTTTCAAAAATAAATTATTGAATAAACAGCCCGAAATGTTTTCTTAATCAATAAAACAGTAATTCATATATTATCTTTGCGATGTTAAGAATATAACCCGTAGCCAAGCAATGACAAATAAAAAAATTCAGGGCATTAAAAAAGCACCTTAAAAGGCGCTCTTTTTTCAGTATCTGTAATGATCGGGTTTGAACGGACCCTCGGGTTTAATCCCAATATAATCCGCCTGCTTCCTTGTAAGCTTTGTAAGCTTTACCCCGAGCTTATCTAAGTGAAGCCTTGCAACCTCTTCGTCAAGAGCTTTGGGCAGCGTGATGACATCAATCTTATGTCTGTTCGACCAGAGTTCGATCTGGGCAAGAGTCTGGTTTGTGAAAGAGTTAGACATCACAAAGGATGGATGGCCGGTAGCACACCCAAGGTTCACCAGCCTTCCCTCTGCAAGAAGGTAAATCGAGTGCCCGTCAGGGAATATATATTTGTCCACCTGCGGTTTTATGTTCAGCCTCTTGATGCCTTTTTTTGTGTTTAGTATGTCAACCTGTATTTCATTGTCGAAATGGCCGATGTTGCACACAATAGACTGATCAAGCATTTTTCCCATATGCTCAAGCGTAATCACTTCGCAGTTGCCGGTTGCTGTTACAAAGACATTGGCCTCTTTCAGGGCATCCTCAACGGTCAAAACCTCAAATCCTTCCATGGCCGCCTGAAGCGCGCATATAGGATCGATCTCGGTAACAAGAACCCTGGCGCCAAAACCGTGCATGGATTTCGCACAGCCTTTCCCGACATCGCCGTATCCGCAGACACACACGACTTTCCCTGCAATCATGACATCGGTTGCACGCTTGATGCCGTCTGCAAGCGATTCCCTGCAGCCATAGAGATTGTCGAATTTGCTTTTGGTTACCGAATCATTCACGTTGATAGCAGGAAAAAGCAGCTCTCCCTTTTCTTTCATCTGATAGAGCCTGTGCACGCCTGTCGTGGTTTCCTCAGAGATGCCTCTTATCTCCTTGACCATCCTGTGCCAGAATGTTTTATCTTTTTTCAACTGCCGCTTGAGGATATCATTTATTATTTGAAGCTCTTTATTCTCAGTAGGCTCATCTAAAATTTTCGGATTCTTCTCGGCATAATAACCCCTGTGTATCATGAGCGTTGCATCGCCGCCGTCGTCAACAATCAGATTGGGCCCTGTTCCTTTAGGAAAGCTGAGGGCCTGAAGCGTACATTCCCAGTATTCCTCAAGCGTCTCGCCTTTCCATGCAAATACCGGCGTGCCGGTAGCAGCAATACCCGCAGCTGCATGATCCTGAGTTGAAAATATGTTGCATGATGCCCATCGAACATCCGCGCCCAGATCTTTCAGCGTTTCAATAAGGATCGCCGTCTGGATCGTCATATGAAGACTGCCGGTGATCCGCGCCCCTTTAAGCGGCTTTTTTTTCGCGTACTTTTTCCTGAGCGCCATCAGTCCCGGCATTTCATGTTCGGAAACCTCGATTTCTTTTCTTCCGAAACCGGCGAGTGACATATCAGAAACCTTGCATGTAAGCCCTGAATAATCCAGCATATTCATATTTGTTTTCCGGGCCATTATTTGCTCCTTTATCAAACCAGGTTTTTGAGGGCTTCGACCTTATCTGTCTTTTCCCATGAAAATTCAGGCTCATTCCTGCCGAAATGGCCGTAACCAGCCGTCTTCTTGTATATCGGTCTGAGCAGGTCAAGCGCCTCGATTATGCGCCTTGGCTTAAGCGGGAAAACTTCTCTCACCATTGCCGAGAGCTTTTCTTCGGAAACAGTTGAAGTACCCCATGTGTCAATCATAACGGATACTGGATCGGCCACACCTATTACATAGGCAAGCTGTACCGTGCATTTTTTAACAAGACCTGCAGCTACGATGTTCTTTGCGATATAGCGAGCCATGTATGCGGCGCTTCGGTCGACCTTGGAAGGGTCCTTGCCGGAAAAAGCTCCGCCGCCGTGAGGAGCAAAACCGCCATAGGTATCAACTATGATCTTCCTGCCGGTCAGACCGCAGTCGGCATGAGGCCCTCCCAGAACAAACCTGCCAGTTGCATTTATATAATATTTGGTATTGTCATCAATCAGTTCAGTCGGGATTATTTTTTTAATCACCTCTTCGATAATGCCTTCCTTCAGCCTGTCGTAGCTAATATCCTCATTATGCTGTGCCGCAACGACAATGCCGTCTATTCTCTTTGGAACCCCATCCTTATATTCTACTGTGACCTGAGTTTTGCCGTCCGGCCTCAAAAACTCGAGTACTCCTTGTTTTCTGGCATCGGAAAGTCTCTTTGAAAGCCCCTGCGCATAATATATAGGGGCCGGCATAAGTGTCGGGGTCTCATCGCATGCAAAACCGAACATCATACCCTGGTCACCTGCCCCCTGTTCCGCAAACATGCCTTCACCCTCGTTGACGCCCTGTGCTATGTCTGGTGACTGCTTATCAAGGGTAACCATTACACCGCAGGTGTCCCAGGAAAAACCCATACCGCTGTCAGTATAGCCAATCTCTTTTATTGTCTGTCTGGCGACACGCTGGACATCAAAATTATGTTTAGTCGTTATTTCCCCAGCAACAACGACAAGACCTGTCGTTACAAGTGTTTCACAGGCAACACGCGCCGCAGTGTCATGAGCCAGTATCTCGTCCAGAACCGCATCCGAAATATGATCGGAAACCTTGTCAGGATGGCCTTCCGTTACTGATTCTGAAGAAAACAAAAAATCCTTTACCATTCTTTTCCTCCTTGATATCTCTGTTTATTCAGTGTTGATTCCTAGCCCTTTTTCTGGAGGCCAAGATACTCTGCAACTTTTGTTGGATCAAGTTCAAGTCCGACTGGAGTATTCCTGTATTCGTCTCTTATTACAACCCCGTATTCAGGAGCAAAGCTGTCATCGAAATACATCTGCTGGAAACCCGAGAACTTGAGCTGGTGAGAGGTTGAATCCACAACGAAATTCGTATCCTTATCAAGCATGCCTGCCTTGAGCGCTTTCTTAAGTCCGGCGACAGACTCGCCACCCTGGGTGCACACGACATGCCCATGTCTGTTTGATTTCAGCATGCCTTCCATAATTTCCGTCTCGGTTACGGTAATAGTCATGAATTTGTCGCTATAGAAACCCTCGACAAGTCTCTTGACTTTAGGAAAACTCACAGGATCGCCGATCATGGCTGCCTGAGCTACTGATGGAGACACCTTCATCGGGTGGAATTCACCGCTTTCTCGCCATTTAACAACGGGATCAGCATGATGACTCTGCACACCGAGAATTACGGGAAGCTCCTCTATTATACCCAGGTTAAGAAGGTCAAGGAACCCTTCCATAATCGCGGTTACATTGCCTGCATTTCCTATTGGAACTACCACAGCCAAGTTACCGGTCTTCCATCTCATCTGCTGCGCTACCTCAAATGCATATGATTTCTGGCCCAGTATCCTTACAGGATTTTTGGAATTAAGCAGAAACACCTTGTAATCCTGAGCAAGCCTTTCTACAACACGCATGCAATCATCAAAAACACCCGGCAGTTCAATGACCGTCGCACCTGAGCCGAGAGGCTGAGAAAGCTGTTGGCTAGTTACTTTCCCTTTCGGAAGAAGAACTACTGTTTTCACCTTGTCCTTGGGAAGATAGCTCAGGTAAAGTGCCGCCGCTGCCGATGTATCACCGGTTGAAGCACATATGCCCAGCACGCTATCCAATTTTCTGACCCTGATGACATGGTTCAGATAGCTTATGGCGGATGCCATCCCGCGGTCCTTGAAACTTGCAGACGGGTTGAATCCGTCATTCTTAACAATAAACGGGGCGCCGACCCATTCCGAGAGTTCAGGATTCGCCTTTACGATAGGGGTGTTTCCCTCCCCGAGATAGATGATATCCTTTACCGGGAGTATGGGCAGTATCAGCTCATGGAATCTGAATATACCTGAAAGGCTGTGAGTGTTTGTGGCCCTTCTGGCATCGAATATATCGCGCCATCTGCCTGGCGATTTTTTTTTCAGATTACTAAATTCGGTATTTTCGATTATCAGCAGGGAATCGCACTGGGGGCATGTATAAATGAAATCATAGATGTCATAATTGTTGCCGCAGCCTATGCATTTATAGGCAAGGGAACCACACATCTCTGGCATGTTTTCTTCAGCCATAGCAAACAAATCCTATTAAAGACGTCTTTTGGAATGCCAAGTCATATAATACGCTATTGACTTTTTCAATACTTTTTTGGCACCCTAGCGCTCTACTACATAATAAGGAGATCATATGGCGGCTTTATCAAATTATGAGATTCCTGGCGGCAGGAAAATATCGAGCGGCAAGGTCAGAGAAATCTTCGATGTGGATGATAACCACCTCCTTATGGTTACCACTGACAGGCTTTCGGCATTCGACGTGGTGATGCCTGATCCGATCCCCGACAAGGGAGCAGTTCTCAATCGCATTTCGCTCTGGTGGTTTGATAAAATGAAGACTGTCATAAAAAACCATGTTGTCAGTTCAGACATAAACGATTACCCCGCCCCCTTCAAAGGGGACGTCAGGCTGAAGGACCGTTCGATGCTGGTAATAAAGGCCAGACCACTGACAATTGAATGCATAGTCAGGGGCTACATCTCCGGCTCCGGCTGGAAGGAGTACAGGGAAAAGGGTTCCATTTCCGGCATAAAGCTTCCTGAAGGATTAAAGGAGTCCGACAGGCTGACTGAGCCTATTTTCACGCCATCGACAAAAGCGGAAATGGGTCAGCATGATGAAAATGTCTCAGAAGAGGTGGCGAAAGAGCTTGTCGGCAGCGTAGTCTTCAACAAGGTAAAAGAGGCCGCATTGAAGATTTACAAAACAGCGGCTGACGAGGCACTGAAAAAAGGTATTATCATCGCTGACACCAAGTTCGAATTCGGTATAAGAAATGGCGAGATAATACTGATCGATGAAGTTCTTACTCCGGACTCTTCACGCTTCTGGCCGCTTGACAAATATGCTCCGGGAAAGGCCCAGCCGAGCTATGACAAACAGTTCGTCCGCGATTACCTTGAAACGCTTGACTGGGGGAAAAAGGCCCCGGGTCCGAAACTGCCTGAAGAAATCATCGTGAAGACTCGTGAAAACTATATTGAGGCATACGAGAAGCTTACCGGACTGAAATTCTCATCCTGATATGCACTTGAGGACCGCAGTCAAACTGCCTGTCATTCTTCTGCTTGTCTTTTCAATAAACGGCTGCGGCCTTTTTGCGGGACACGTTTCAAAAAGCCATATCCCCTGTTCCGTCGGGCATGACCATTTCATCAAGGTGAGTGGCGTCAACTATCACTACACCGAATATCCTGCATCGGGCAGGGATATACTGCTTATTCACGGTTTTGCATCATCTTCATATACTTGGGAAAGTATAGCGCCTCTTCTGCAGAAAAACGGCTTTCATGTCTGGGCGCTTGACATAAAAGGATCGGGATGGTCCGACAAACCGGCCCCTGACATTAATACAAAATATGACCTTGTCACACTGACGGATGAGATCGTCTTATGGATGGACGCGGTCGGCCTCAAAAAGCCTGTTGTTGCTGGGAATTCGCTAGGCGGGGCAATGTGTCTGCTGATGGCTATCCGATATCCCGAGAGCATGGACGGTCTTATTCTCATCGATTCTGCTGCATACCCCAATCCGAAAATGAACAGGCTCAGAACAGCCGCTTCAACTCCAGGGACATTTGTTCTGAAAACATTTTTCAGCAGATCCATCATGAAAGGTCTGCTTAAATCCGGTTTTTATAATGATGAATTGATTACAGACGAACTGGTTGAAGGATATTATATGAGGCTTTCCAGTAATGGGGCAATCGATGCCCAGATCGCCATAATCAGAAACCTCGATCAGGCTGATTCGCTTATTATGCCTTATATATCCAGGATACCGGATATTTCTTTGAGAACACTTCTGATCTGGGGAGACAATGATGAATGGGTTCCTCTCGACACGGTAGCCAGAGAATATAATGCAAGAATCAAGGGCTCAACGCTCGTTGTAATAGATAACTGCGGCCATTATCCGCAGGAAGAGGCGCCTGAAGCCACATCAAAGGCAATTAATGACTTCATTCTGTCAATGAATTAGCCACAACCAGGGAATAATTCTAAAAATCAGATCATCTATTATCTATATGCTTCCTGAGAAGCGACAACAGAGAGTATCCACTCTCTTGCGGTTTCAGTTACGGATTTTGTCGCCGGTTCCCTGCCCAAAAGGACTTCAGCAAACTGGCGCAGCATCTTGGCGGTCGCACCCCAGATAACTCCGTCAACTGTCTCCAGACAAAAAAGTTCGAATTCATGGCCTTTGATCGATGCCTTCTCCATCATCCACGCATCATCTGACAGCACATCGGCAAGGGGTAGAAAAAGAAGCGTCTCTGATTCACTGTTTATTTTAAGCTCATACGGCCAGGGGACAATTCCCACAGCAGGGGTGATATGAAAACTGGATATGGTAATATAGTCATCAAGCAGCCCCAGTACATCAACATCATGGGGTCTGAGACCTATTTCCTCTTCAGCCTCCCTCAGAGCTGTTTCAACAGGTGATGCATCATCGGGTTCTGCATGGCCCCCGGGAAATGAAATCTCACCCTTATGGTGTTCGACGCTCATTGAACGTTTTGTAAGAATAATCTGCGGTCTGTCATCGATAAAAGAGATCGGCACGAGCACGGCGGCAGGTTTCATCCTTCCTGCGAAAATCTCTTTTCTAGTCCTGTTTCCCAGTCTGGAGCTTATCAGATATGCCAGTTTCTCTCTGCTTGCCAACTCGTCCATAGCGAAACAATGTAGCATATTCAGAGGGTAATGAACAGTCTTGACCGCCAGCATTATTGCTGTGTATAGATATGGGTCATGAAGACAACTTACCCCATAGAAGAATTCATCGAATTCATGGAAGACATGATGAATGATCTGGATCAGCTTCTTGAAAGCCCGACGGTTGAGAAGAAATCCGCCATAAAGTGGAGAGAGGATACAAAGAAGAAAATTTCCACGGTCTTCGGAGAAAACCATCCGTATGTCAGGGAATTCGAGGCTATCGATTTTGCAACCCCGTTCATTGACGGTTCTGACAAAGTCATGGTCGAGGACACATACAGACTTGGACTTGAAGACGGGAAATCATATCTGATCGCCATGATGGATGAACTTGAAAGCGAATACTACAACGTATTCGGCATGATGGATATTGAGACAACTTTTTATGAGATGGGCAAGTACATAATTGCAAAGATAGAAGACCCCGCCGTCAGGGAAGACCTGCTTCAGAGAATCTCGATTCTGAGCGAGGGGCTCGTTTCCGGGGACATCGACGGCAAGGTCATATCCGAACAGCTCAGATACATAAGCCAGATGGACAAGGGCCTTTTTAAGATGATCGTTCCGGTCTTTGCATGGTATTATGTGGGTGCAGACAAATCAGGCGACACGATCCCGAACTGAAAAAGAAATACGACAGCAAACCAAAAACATAAGGAGTAATAATGCCAAAAATTGAGAGGGTATTGATCAGCGTAACAGACAAGGCCGGGATAGCCGCTTTTGCAAAAGACCTTGCTTCTTTCGGCGTGGAGATAATATCAACAGGCGGGACTGCAAAAATGCTAAGGGAGAGCGGCCTTGCCGTAATAGACATATCGGACTTCACCGGTTTTCCCGAGATGATGGATGGAAGGCTCAAGACCCTTCATCCGAAAGTACACGGCGGCATGCTTGCACTCAGAAGCAACCCGGGACATGTGGCTTCGATGAAGGAGCACGGTATAAAGCCGATAGATATGCTTGTGGTAAACCTTTATCGCTTCGAAGACACAGTGGCCAAGGGCGCAGAGCTTCATGAGGCCATAGAGAATATAGACATCGGCGGGCCGGCAATGCTTCGCGCCGCATCAAAAAACTACGAATTCGTGAGCGTAGTCACGGATCCGGCAGACTATGCACCCATCATCGAAGAAATGACTGCTTCGGGAGGAGCCGTCAGCGCAAAGACCAACTTCAACCTTGCCAGAAAGGCTTTCTCCCTGACCGCCCGCTATGACGCTGCCATTTCGAATCACCTTCAGGGCATAGACGTGGAAGAAGGCCAGTTCCCTCTTACATATACCGTGCAGTATAACCGCAGGCAGATCATGAGATACGGCGAGAACCCGCATCAGAAGGCTGCCTTCTATGCCGAGACAAAAATCGATCAGCCTTCAATAGCAACTGCGGAACAGCTCTGGGGTAAGGAGCTTTCATACAACAACATCATGGACTCGGATGCCGCGCTCGATATGATAATGGATTTCGACAAGCCAGCGTGCGTCATTCTGAAACATTCCAATCCATGCGGGGCCGCACAGTCGGACTCATCTCTAGTAGAAGCCTACAGGAATGCATTCGCCGTCGATAAGGTCAGCGCATTCGGGGGCATAGTCGGACTGAACAGGATTGTCGATGCCGAGACCGCCCGGGCTATTGGAGAGGTGTTCACCGAGGTCGTCGTTGCGCCCGGTTATACCGACGAAGCCTTGAAGATTCTCGAAGAAAAGAAAAATATCAGATTACTTAACGTCCCTGAAATACTTGCAGGTCCCAGCGCCAAAAAGCAGATGGCATCAACGCGCAGGGTTGTGGGCGGGCTTCTGCTACAGGACAGGGATATGGGGACCATCGACCTCAAAAATGCAAAGTTCGTCACAAAAAGAGCCCCGACCGCGGAAGAGCTTGAAGCGCTTCAGTTCGCATGGCGCATAGTAAAGTTCGTCAAGTCTAACGCCGTTGTCTATGCCTCAAAGAACCAGCTCATAGGCGTCGGCGCAGGACAGATGAGCCGTGTCGATTCCTCAAGGCTTGCTATCCTCAAAGCGGAAAATGCAGGGCTGTCGCTCAAAGGTTCGGTCGTTGCATCGGATGCTTTTTTCCCGTTCAGGGACGGCATCGACGAGGCAGCGGGTGCGGGTGCGACTGCGGTTGTTCAGCCGGGCGGATCGGTACGCGATGAAGAGGTCATCGAAGCTGCCAACGAGCACAATATGGCGATGGTATTTACAGGGATGCGACATTTCCGCCATTAGTTTTGCTTCGCATTCAAGCCCTATCATTGTCGGCTGCGTCAGAACGCTCCTCAGCATACGTTAAAGTATGCCTGCGTCGCTTCCTCCTGGCCTCCTCGATATCATCTTGAATGCAAAGCAAAACTTTATAAAGAGCTCGATTACAACAGCAATCCGCGTCGCTCCTTGACTTGCTTTGTTATAACGCCATGTAAGAAACTTGATATTTAATAAGGTCAGGAGTGTTGCAATAAAAAAATTAAATGGAAACATTCTGGTTTCAGCATTGTAAAATTTCATCTTTACAATAACTTTTTTTATTGACCTCTCAAGTTAACTGTTGCATGTATTAAACTACTTGGAATAATAAGTGGGGAGATACGTATATGATCATTGATTCTTCAAGGATGATACCGGTAACAAGACTTCAAAAGGAGCTTCCTGCAAAAATCCGCGAGGTGAGCTCGGGAGATGAACCGCTTTATGTACTGAAAAACAACCATATGGAGGCCGTTATTGTCTCCGCCGCTGAATATGAACAATTAAAAAACGCACTTGATGTAGTCGAGCAGTTTGAAATCGGCGACATCGTAAAAAAACGCATGAAGAAATATGACAGGTCTCAAAATATCTCTTGGGATGAGCTCAAAAAATAATGGCCGCCAGGATAGAGTTTATAATTGATGCAGTTATTGATTACAAAAAGCTCGAAGGAAGTGTAAGAAAAAAGGTTGATAAACGACTCCTTGAACTCTCGGAAAACCCATTTATCGGAGAACACCTTGGAAACAAGTTTAACATAAACCTAACAGGATTTTACAAACTTTATGCCGACAGTAAAAGGATAAGGATCATTTATAGACTCATCGGCGATGAAATCGAAATCATAGAAATCTGGGGAATAGGGAAAAGAGAAAAAGAAGAGATTTACAGACTGATCGGGCATCGTCTTAAAAAGAAATCGAAATAACATTCTAATTCTGTTAATTAAATCTAGTCATAACTGAAACAAAAACAATCCGGAGGATGAAGAATGAAAGTTCTCGTTATAGGTTCTGGAGGCAGGGAACATGCCCTTTGCTTCAAAATAGCCAAAAGTCCGCTGGTCGATACGGTTTTCTGTGCGCCGGGAAACGGCGGCATAGCTACAGATGCCGAATGCGTGAACATTGACGTAAGCGATTTCGCATCGCTTATCAGATTTGTAAAATCAAACGATGTAGGACTTACGGTGGTCGGACCCGAAGTCCCGCTTTCAGAGGGTATTGTCGATGTTTTCTCCGCAGAAGGGCTCAAAATTTTTGGACCGGACAAGAAGGCTGCCATGCTGGAAGGCTCAAAGGTTTTTTCAAAGGAGTCCATGAAGGAATTCTGCATTCCTACAGCTGAATTCTGTACCTTTAATGACTACGATTCTGCAAAAGACTATGTAGGAAAGGCATGCTTTGAGCTTGTCGTCAAAGCGGACGGCCTTGCCGCAGGGAAAGGAGTCATAGTCACATGCGACAAGGACGAAGCTTTCAGAGCGCTCGACGAGGTCATGCTGGACAAGGCTTACGGCAGCGCCGGGAATACTGTAGTCCTCGAAGAAAGGCTTATCGGCGAGGAGGCTTCCTTCATCGCAATATGCGACGGTGAGAATATCGTTCCACTTGCATCTTCGCAGGACCATAAACCCGTCTTCGATAACGACGAGGGGCCCAACACCGGAGGCATGGGTGCATATTCACCTGCGCCCGTAGTTGATGAAAAGATATTCGGCGAAGTCATGAATAATGTACTTTATCCACTTGTCAGAGGGCTCAAGAAAAAGGGCATCACATATAAAGGCGTCATTTATGCGGGTCTCATGATCACGGATAAAGGTGTTTACGTGCTTGAATACAATGTCAGGATGGGAGACCCGGAGACTCAGCCCCTCCTTATGAGGCTCAAAAGCGATATCGTACCTGTTATGCTGGAAGTGGCTTCGGGCGGCAGCATAAAGGACATGTTACTTGAGTGGGAGAATGGCGCAACGGTCTGCGTTGTAATGGCCTCAGGCGGCTATCCCGGTGGTTACAAGAAGGGCTTGCCCATATCCGGCATCGAAAAAGCCGACGCCATACCCGGCGTAAAGGTCTTTCATGCTGGCACAAAAAAAGACGGCGACACCATAGTGACATCGGGAGGTCGGGTGCTCGGCGTGACAGCACTGGGGCCGGACGTCAAATCAGCCATAGATAAGGCATACAAGGCGGCAAAGCTCATAAATTTCGAGAGCATGCATTACAGGAAAGACATCGGGAGAAAGGCGCTTATCAGAGAATAGTGGTGAGTCAGGAGTGTTGAGTGGTGAGCAATAAAGAATCAAATACAAATACTTGGATTAATGTACTCTACAAATATAATTATCCCTATAATTTGAAGCATTATATGAATGCTTCAAATCATAATAGTTGGTTCAGTTTATCTAGTAAAACAGGTAACAGAGATGACACAATAAAATTTGAGGATCATTTCAGAAATCATGCAAAAGATGCAATTGCCCCTTGGCTTGAAGTGATTTTCTGGAAAATGTTTAGCACTGGAATAGATGCAGCAAATGATAGATCTGAAAAAACAGAAAGATTCTTCAAAGTTCAAAATACTAACCCTTCCGAATTATGGGATACTTGTAATGACTTTACAAAAGTTCCTACCAAAGAAAATCTAAAAAGAATTATGAGTCTTTTAAATATATATTCTGGAATAGCTATTGCTATGACTTTCCCTGCATTTGTTAACCCAGAACAATTTCCAATGATAGATAAACACATTGCTTGTTGGATCAATAAAAACTATTTCAAATTTAATTCATTTATTCCTTCCGAATACCAATTGAGGAAGCAATCTTCACTTGGTAAACTTTCAATTATTGATTATGATTTTTGTAAAAGTTGGATTGGATGGTGCAAATATATGGCAGGAAAATTGTCTGAAATTACTGATATTAAATGGAGAGCAAGAGATGTTGAAATGGCTGTATTTACTGCGAATAGAACAGGTATAAATCTTGAACCATTAGTAGTACTTTGATTGTGAAATAGGCCAATATAATCATGCTTAAAATAGATAATTTTGAAGGTATCACACAGATTCGGATGAGCCGGGAGATTGACGGCAAGCCTGTTTACTGGGTGGCGGCTTATCTGATTGACGGTCTGCTGATCGACACCGGATGTTTCTATACGGCTGCCGAACTCATGAACTTCCTGAGCGATAAGCATGTAAAGTTGGCGGTCAACACACATTTCCACGAAGACCACATCGGCGCCAACAAGATCCTCATGGATAAACTGGGAATCGACATATTCGCGCACCCGGATTCCGTAAAGCGCATCTGCAAAAAGATAGAGCTTTATCCCTATCAGGAAACGGTCTGGGGCTACCCGGAACCGACTGAAACAAAACCTGTCCCGAATGAAATAAAGACTGATAATCATACGTTTCAGGTCATAGAGACCCCTGGCCACAGCACAGGCCATATCTCTCTGGTTGAACTTTCAAACGGCTGGTGCTTCTCGGGCGACATATTCGCACGTGAAAAGCCGAAATTTATAAGGCCTGAAGAAGACGTAAGCGGCATGATAAAATCCATGCGCTCGCTGATCGGCCTGCCATGTGAAAGGCTCGTGCTTTTGACCTCGGTCGGAAAGATCGTCATTGATGGAAGAAAAGCTATGTCAGAATGCACAGACTATCTGACTGACATGGCATCCAGGGTAAAAGAGCTTGCAGATGAAGGTCGTGATGTGAAAGATATTATGGGCGTACTCTTCGGAGGAGAACACAACTTCGCCTCAATCACGAACAATCACTATTCGACATATAACTTTGTCAAATCATTGCTGATGTGTAATAATTGAGCAATTGCAAAGACATAAGGACTACAGGGCGTCAGAACAAAGCAGACCGCGAAGCAACGAAGATGAGGAGTGAGACATACTTTTATGGTATGTCGCAACGACGAATCGAGGCGCGACAAAGGTATGCGAAGTTATCACGCCCTGTATTATGGAGGGGAAATGAAGGTTGCCGTTATAATGGGAAGCAAATCCGACCTGCCGGTAATGGAAGAGACCATAGCTCTGCTCAAGCAGTTCGGTATCGAGACCGAGATGAGGGTGCTTTCCGCGCACAGGTGCCCCGAGGAGGTTGCTGAATTCGCAAAAGCCGCAGCCGGAAACGGTTTCTCTGCAATCATAGCAGGCGCAGGCATGGCTGCGCATCTGCCGGGAGTAATCGCATCGTACACGACACTTCCGGTAATCGGCGTACCCATAGATGCTTCATCGCTTGACGGAATCGATGCCCTGCTGTCGATCGTTCAGATGCCCCCGGGAATTCCTGTCGCTACAGTAGGCATAGGCAAGGCAGGCGCCAAAAACGCGGCGCTCCTTGCAGTGGAAATCCTGGCCCTTGCTGAACCGTCTCTCAAAAACAAGCTTTCGTCCTTCAGGGATGGCCAGAAAAAAACCATTCTTGCCGCCGACGCAGAGGTGAAAAACACCTAGGATGCTTATCACCACCTCTGCCGAAGAGATCGCAACGCTGACAAAAAACAGACCGGGAACGGTTTTCGCCTACCCCACCGAGACGGTTTACGGCCTGGGCTGCCCGATTACGGATACTCAGGCAATAGAGCGCATAATCAGTATAAAAGGCCGAGACGCGGCAAAAGGCATGATTGTGCTTGTCTCGGATATGAATCAGGCAAAGGCGCTTGCGGAAATCGATCCCCTGCAGGAATTGCTGCTGAGCAGATTCTGGCCCGGTGCATTAAGTGCTGTTATGAAAATCAATTCCAGTCTACGTGAACCTGTCATGTATATCCATAACGGGACAATCGCAATAAGAGTGACTCCCCATCCGCTTGCATCAGAACTTGCAGGACTTCTGGGCCCCATCATATCGACATCGGCAAATCCGTCGGGGATGAGCCCTGCCAGCTGCAAAGAAGATATACTTTCATACGGACTAGATATCGATGCGATCCTGGACGGCGGGAAAATCCCGGGCGGGTTGCCGTCAACTCTCATTGATCTCACAGGCAAAGAGCCAGTCTCTTTACGAGCTGGAGCGGTTCCTTTCGAGAAAGTGCTTGAGTGCTGGCATAAGTCACCCTTGAAGAATAAATGACTGCCTTCGTTGAGAAAATGTACATGAATGAAATCAATGCCTCCATAATCGTACCGACTTACAAAGAAGCGAAAAATATAACACCATTATCCGAACAGATCGATCAGGCCATGAAGGGTTCCGGACTTACTTACGAGATCATAGTTGTGGATGATAATTCGAAAGACGGAATCATTGAAGCAGTTGATCTGATCAAGGATAGGTACAATATACGTTTGAAAGTAAGAGAATCAGAACGGGGTCTGTCTTCCGCAGTAATTGCAGGGTTTGGCCTGGCTAAGGGTGAGGCCATCGTTGTCATGGATGCCGACCTGAGCCACCCGCCTTTTAAAATTCCGGAGCTTGTTATCCCGATACTGAATGATAGATATGATTTCATCATCGGAAGCAGGTTTGTCAAAGGCGGTTCCGCAACGCATTTCAACTGGTATAGGAGGCTCAATGCCCTGGTGTCAAAGATAATAGCCAGGCCTTTTACCAGTGTATCGGACCCGATGGCCGGTTTTTTCGCCTTTCACAGGAAACTCTTAAGGCCCGGGCTGATGCTCAATCCCCTCGGCTTCAAGATAGGCATTGAGATGATAGTCAAGGCTGCCCCTGAGAGAATTACGGAAATCCCAATTCAATTCCGGGAAAGGGAATTCGGGGAGAGCAAACTCTCACTGAAGGAACAGATTAATTATCTTATCCACATTAAAAGGCTTTTTGAATATAAATACGAAACCATTGCGGAATTCATCAAGTTTTGCCTTATCGGCAGCTCAGGAATGATGGTAGATCTCGCCATAGTCTTTCTGTCTATGCAGATATTTATGATTTCAGGCATTATCTCTACGCCATACCGGTTTCGCACTGCACGGGTAATCGGCTATATTTTTGCTGTCACATCGAATTTCCTGTTGAACAGGAAGTTCACTTTCCCCGAAGCTGCGCAGGGAAATATCCATCGGCAATATCTGTCTTTCTTCATAGTGTCTCTGCTGGGTTTTATCGTAAACTTTTCCATCTCCGTCTATCTTCACGAACATATCGCTTTCTTCAACAAATACTACCTTCTAGCAGCATTTATGGGCATCCTTGGAGGCACTCTTATAAATTTCTCAGGCAGCAGGCTCTTTGTGTTCAAACACGGGGAATCAAAGAAACCTGAGTAAAAACAACCAGGATTTAAATACTTTTAGACAAGTATTTTGATAAAACATTTTCTACCGGGAAGTACCCGCCATCTTTGCCCTGATGTCAAATGAATTTTCCATTGTTGTATTTTTACCGGTTTTCTGCGAAAAATCAGTTTCCAGAGGCTTATCGAGATGACATTACCGGAGGGTTAATGCTGAGCAAGAGAATCATCATCTGCCTGGACGTGAGGAACGGCAAAACAACAAAAGGCGTAAAGTTCCTAAGCAACATCGACATCGGAGACCCTGTAAAAATGGCAAAAGAGTATTACGAGCAGGGAGTGGATGAACTGGTCTTTTACGACATAACAGCCTCGTCCGACAAAAGGAACATCATGATAGATGTGGTCGACAGGGTCGCCCGCAACATATTCATACCCTTTTCCGTGGGCGGTGGACTCCGCACCATTGACGATATGTATCGCGTGCTTGACGCAGGCGCTGAAAAGGTAAGTGTTAACAGTGCGGCGGTCGAAAACCCCTCAATAATTTCTGAAGGGGCCCGCGTTTTCGGAAACCAGTGCATAGTCCTAGGAATGGATGCCAAACATGTTGGGATAAGCGCGAAGATACCCTGCGGCTATGAAGTGTTCATCAACGGCGGCAGAACGCCTATGGGCATAGATGCCCTTGCCTGGGCGAAACATGCGGAAGATCTCGGCGCCGGCGAAATATGCCTTAACTCTATCGATGCTGACGGTACAAATGATGGCTATGAGCTTACTATAACCAGGATGATCTCGGATAGTGTTGGCATACCGGTCATTGCATCAGGAGGCGCCGGAAGGCCCGAACATCTGAGGGACGTGCTGTCTGCCGGAAACGCCGATGCCGCGCTTATCGCCTCGATGGTTCATTATGGCACATACACAGTCCGTCAGATAAAGGAATATCTCGATAAGGAAGGTATCCCTGTAAGGAAAAAATGCTGATGAAAAAGACCATATTACTTTTCGTGGCTTTGGTAATGATATTCATCTTGGGATCAAGCGCTTCATATGCTTCCGGTCCGGCCGCATTGAAGCATTCTCCTCCTAAAATGCCTGAAAACAACGTCTACACCGACCCGTTCAGCTACTGCAACTGCGCCGGAACCATAGACGCTCCGGATAAGAGATATCAGGGAGAAAAAGTGCCCGATTCAATAGTACCAAGCATTCGAAAAGTCATGAAGCTAGGCAGCGACACGCCTTCCGATTATATAAAACAGACCACGTTCTGGCGCTGCATGGACAGAAAAGTCTTTGTCTGCATGGTGGGAGCAAATCTTCCCTGCAGGGAAAAAGCTGATCTGAGAAAAATACCTGATGCTGCCATGAGGGATTATTGCGGGAACAACCCGGATGCGGATTTCATACCTGCCTATGTAACCGGCCGGTCAACCGTTTACGAGTGGCGCTGTTCAGGAAAAGTTCCTGCCATATCCAAACAGCTGTTCAAGCCGGACGCCAGAGGCTTCATTTCCGATATCTGGTATGAGCTTCCGGCGCAGTAGGTTTTTACCTATACTCAATCGGATTTTAACACTTTTATCAGTTCAGGACTGTCCATGAAAAGCCTGATAACATCGATCATTTTACAGATAAGAGAAGAGAGGTCATAGAGGAATATCTCCTGATGAAGGAGTCCTTTCCTGTCTATGGCGGCGGCTTTGTCAGAAGTTTCTTTCTCAAGCAGGTTTTCACACTCCTTCCAGAGCATGGATGATTTTTCTTCAAGGGTACCGATGTCGCTTACAGCATCTCCTTTAAGCAGATTTTTCCAGTTATCATGCAGCATGTTCAAAAGATTCATGGCCTCACCAACCGACTTTTCAATGTTTCTGTTCAAACCGTCCCCTCCGATGAATTTCAATATAAAGAAGACCGATACGAAATTACGGTAGATATAATAGACTGCATCTTCGTTAAGAACAGGGTTGTTGAACTTCTTATCAAGGAAAAGCATGTCCCATTTCAGGTCCCGCAAAAGGTCTATGTAGCCCGAAGTCAGCCTTCTGAGGCTTGTCCAGGTTTCATCCATCTCATCGAAGGAGTCTGTCTTTCCGGTAACTATGCCGTTGATTATATCGAAACCCTTTATATAAATCGATGCAAGTCCGCCAATCGAAACCTCAAGCATACGCCTCAAGTTTACTGGAAGGACGAACTTCATGATAAGCGTCGCCATAAGCCCGCCGAATATCATCCCTGCAGTACTTTTCATGATCAGACTGTAATGTTCAGGCATGCCGGCCAGCGGCCCTATGCAAATGATGAATGTTATGCCGCCGTTGACTCCGATTGCACTCCAGTCCTCCTCGCCTAAACCGATATAGGAAAAAACAAAAAGTATTACGCTGATAACGCCGGTCATGAACAGATTTATATGGCCGGAAATATAAAAAAAGGCGAGACCTGCTGCGCTGCCCGCCACCGCGCCCAACGCCAGAAAAATAAATCTTCTCAGTGACTGCCCTTTGTATCCCGTATACGAAACCAGGACGGCAGGCACCATGGCCTGCATGCTCTTAAAAGGTATTACCCAGAGGATGACGGATAAAAAAACCGACAGCGCACCCTTGAACGCACCTGCCACAGCTTCAGAGTTAAACCTTTTCAACCTTGCAATACCCTCTTTCAACGATGGTTCGCTCCCCGATGAAGCGGGGACTTCAATTTTCATCCTGTTCCGGGACATCTTCGAAAGTTCAAGAAGTATCTTAACAAGATAAAACAGCAGCCTTATTCTGCTGAAAATAAGCTCCCGGCTCTTTCCTTCATGAGCAAGCCAGCCGTGAGGTTCAATGATCTCACTGTTGAGGTGCGACTGTAACCCTGCCAGGGTTTCTCCATGTCCTGAAAGGTAACCGATGACATCTTTTGCAGGCGTGCGCAGTATTTCTTCCATCATATCCGTGAGATTAATCAGGAAAGACGAACCGGCAAAGTCGTCATTTAGTTCTGCGGAATACTCTTCAGACATAATCCTGTGCAGATGAAGCATGTGGGAGAGCAAGGCCCTGCATAAAGAAACCGCGAGCCTGTATTGATCCTGACCTACTGCTGATGATTGTCCGATATTGGAATTCTGTATGAAATTGTTGGCCCTTTTCACCATTTTGCGGAATTCATACACTTCTTTTTCAATGTCGATCCCGGAGTTTCCCTTCAGGATATTTATTGAAATGTAGATGTTCTTTTTTATAAGGTTTCCCAGGCTCTTTGTAAGAACCTCTTCATCATTCACCGGAAAGACGAAATATACGACCGCCCAGGATATGCACACGCCTATCAGTATATCCAGCATCCTCAAAAAGGAACGGCTGAATGCCTGGTCTATCAGCGCATCGCCCATATAGGCTATAATCAGCGGCGTAAATGCCGCAAGCAGTGCGCCGAAAGGATATATCCCGTTCATGCCTATATAGAACATTATGAATACCCAGAAGAAGCCAAGAACTGCGATGACAATGGGCTGCCCCTGGAACGTATATACAGCGAGAAATCCGGCAATGCATCCGATGACGGTTGCGGCTATGCGAATAACACCCTTGCTTATTGTCATCCTCATGGTGAGCTGCGTCGAAAGAAACGTGGTGAATACTATCCAGTAGCTGTTTTTAAGATCAAAGGCATATGAAATCAATTCGGCTATCAGGCATGCGATGCATGTTTTCAGGGCGAGCCTTAACCTGAGAGGGTCGGCCAGCTCGAATTTCAGGTATTCGGAAATCGTCATGTCAGCTAAATCGGAATAGAACCCGCCAGGTATAAATAAATATTTGTTCCTGCCCGAACATATACCATTTATAATTTACACATGGCGCTCAGGAAAAATTATCAAGCGGACATGCGCGATATCCTCGAAAATTCGACTGTATTCATAAAACAGTTTTCATCCTCAAAAAATATGGTTACTATCTGAATCGATCCGGAGGTCAAATATGAAGGACGCACTTCTCCTGGGTATCTGGAAATACATCATGCGGGTGCCGGGTTTTGCATGGAAGTCTCAGGTCGGCAGCGCTGCAAAAGAAAACGCCTTCAGGCTGGATTTCATGACTGAAGATCATCACAGAATTCGTGATCTGGCAGTAACAGGGATTGCAGAAAAAGGCACACCGCTGACGCCGGAATATTTCTCGCAGTCATTAGGTATCGGCATCGCAAGAGTAAACGATATCCTGGCTGAACTCGAACGCCATATGACCTTCCTGTTCAGAAATTCTGATGGTAATGTGGCCTGGGCATACCCGGTGACTGCCGACAAAACGCCTCACAGGCTAACATTCAGCACAGGAGAGCGAATCTACGCCGCCTGAGCGGTTGACGCGCTTGCGGCGCCCTTCGTGCAGGGGCTTCTAAAAATGAGGGAACTTACGGTAAGTATTGAAACGGAATGCGCGTGCTGCAAAGAGACTCTTGTAATGGAGGTTGACAGCTCCATGAAATACAGGGTGCTCACCGCAGGAGCGGAACCCGTTGCGTTCGCACCCATGGTTGATTTCGACAGGCTCGATGAGCCAAGCATCATAAACTCTTTTTGAAAGCTTTCCGTTTTCTTCCGGTCGGAAGAACATGCAAGAAAATTCAGAAAGACAGGCAAATGCTCCAAAGGGACCTATTTCAACCTGGACCAGGGCATGTACATAACCCCAATAATACAGGGCGCGCTCTTTGACGTAAACCGCAAAAGATAATTTCCGGTTGCAGCTTTATTTTCAGTTCAACCGGGAATAGTTTATTAACGAGCGCGGCTATTCGGCTTAGGCTTAAATGTCAACGACCATTTCTATTTGATCAGAACAAGCAGCATTTTGAATCTGGTCACGGCCTTCAGCGCATGCGGATGATCGGCGGGCATGATTATCATCTGCCCGGCTTCAGTAAGATGTGGCTTGCCGTCAATGATGACTTCAGCCTTTCCTTCAAGGATAAAGACCAGCGCATCAAACGGCGCGGTATGCTCACTCAGGCCCTCGCCCTCATCAAATGCGAATACGCTTACCGTTCCAGCAGGCTTCCTTATTATCTCCCTGCTCACAACCGAATGAGCCTGATAGGCAGCCATACCTCCGAGGTCGATCGCTCTTCCCAGAATATCCGGATTGACCTTGCTTTCAACCATGTACATCTCCTTTTTTGATTTGAGTATTGCATAAAACAATCGGGCTTGATTTGACCTGGGTCAAACCATTTGAAGTAATTATTTTTGAATGTCCCTTAATTTTGCAAAATTTCAGCTAAGATAAAATGAGAATCAGAGTTATCAATAATATTGTAATCTCTGTTTTATCTTATGATAATATACTAACCATAGCTTTCTTGGTCCGCTTTCTCGCATGTATTACCAGCAATAAACATAGTGACATTGCTTATATTGCTAATATAGTTGATAAGTTATCCATATTACATGACTATTTTGCTGTGAACAACATTCTGTTTTTTCATTATTAACAACACACCTTTTCAAATTAAAATAACATAAATACTATATACAGTTGGTCTTTATTTAATACATATTGAATCTAAGGATCAAGAACTACAATCTTAGATTTTCCTCAAGTCCTGTAAAATATCATTCAAGTATTTCGAGTAGCAGATTTTTGAGATGCTGAAAGCATATCACAAATCCGCTAATCGATACCCCCCTTTTGATAAAGGGGGCATGGGGAATAGAATATTTCTTTATCTGGGGCCAGTCCCTGTCTTGTAATAAGTCCTCATCGCATTTGCGAAATCCAGTTCCAGGGACTTTCCGTCAAAGTCGATGACGGTCTTTTCGGTTCCGAACTCCTGTGAGCAGTATTTGTTGTCAAATCGCTTATAGGGGCCAATATCCACAGGACTGCCGTTTACCGTCATGGGGCCGTCCCATCCTACGCTAACAAGCCCCTGCGACGGCGACTGATACGTTACGTCAAAACCTCTGCATTTTATTTTGGCATCTATTCCGGCATTGGTAAGGGCGCTTGTAAACGATTCGAATGAGCCATTCTCGGACATGCTCCCCATCTCGACGATATAGAAGTTGTGTTTTCCCGGAACCCTAAGTTCTATGCCGTTTTTCTGCCAGAACGGTTTGAAAAATGAGTAAAGACCGACATAACCGTCATCTTTGCGGCCGAATACCCAGTGGCCCTTTGTGACGACTTCGTCGAAAGCCCATTTCGGGAAATATGCAAGGTTGTAGTATTCAGGCCCCATGGCAAGCATGAACAATTCGATCAGAGGCAGTTCGAGATTGCGGTCATACTGGATTATGCCCACGTTTTTATAAAGCGTGGCCCTCGGTTTCCAGCCGCCAACATATTCCTCTCCCCTGAGAGTGGGGCCTGAGTTCGTGAAAACCGTGGCATACATATCGAGACTTCCCTGCCATATAAGCTCCTGCATGCTGGACATGCCCTTCTGGTGGTCCTGAACACCTGAGAGTTGATAGTCCGGCGTACGGTAAGTATATGTGTTGGGCGACTCGAGCATTATCCCTCTCGTCAGGTCGGCAAGCATCTTGCTATACCCTGTCGGGTCAGTCAGATGCGCAATTGATGAAACTTTAATAAAAGTTGAAAAATCGTCGTCACTCATCCCGAGATCACTGCTTACATCGGCGCCGAGGTTGTATTTGTCCATGAGCATGATGGAACCGTCAACCACATAGGGAGCGACCATGCCTGTCATCGTCCACCAGTATATGATATCTTCCTCCTTCGAAAAACCGACGTCAAAGCTGGCTGCATCGTCGAGAGACAGGCTCATTCTCTCTTTGTGTTCAATTGCCGGGGCGGCATCTGCTGCAATCTCCTCGAGTATTGCCGGGGGCACATAGCTGCTGGTGGCAAGGAAGGCAGCCGTAAAATGGCCGGGGTCGAGGTGAGTGCCAATCCCCAGCATGAGCCATGCCGTTTCATGGGTTGACTCCCTGTTTGGCAATTTGTCTGTGCCTAACCCAACTTCTTTACCATCTTCCGTGCGGCCATGGGCAGTGGCGTATGAGCCTTTGAAATAATTGCATGCAAAATCAAAGGCCATCAGGTCGAGCAATATTGAGGCTTTTGCTGATATTTCGACATCGTCAGAGAAGTCCACCAGATTGATAAGTGCAGGCATGGTCTCGTTATAGTAGATGTTGGAATGATACTCGGTAAACCCGAATTTTCCCCTGAAGCCAAGCCATGAATTGACCCAGTGCAACGCATGCTCTACATGCTGAAGGCCGGTCATGCCTGAATTTGTAAATGTCTCATCGGGATATAGCCTTCCGGCCAGAAGTTCGGCTGTGTTGAACAGAATCTGGTGGTTTTCGGTCGTGGTTATCGTTTCGGTCTCACCCGGCTCGTCATACCAGTATCTGAAGTTGAGAACAGTAGTTTTCATCTTATCCCGCAGCTCTGTCGGCAGCGAGTTCGTGCTCCTGTCAATGCAAAGCATTCGGATGATCGCATTCAGCCCGAAATCCGCACAGTCCTTCCTGGCATCGGCCTTTGCGAGCGCTGCAAGTACAGGCGCTTCTGTTACCGGTTCTCCCTTTGCAACATGAACGACCTGCGCATAAAGGCCCTCACTTAAAAGGGCGTCGATTATATACTGAGATTTGCGCAATTGATAACCCTCGCTTGGGGTGATCGGAACAGGCACTGCGATGCTGCTGGAATCTTGCTGAGGCGCAAGGTATTGATTATCCGGTCCGGAATTGTCGTTACCCGAACAGCCTATGATAACCATTATTGTTAGAATAAAAGCTAAACCGAAATATTTCCTCATATAAACCTCCAGATAAACTGCTCATTTGCCCTTTACTATTTTTTTGCAACATCCATGCCCTTATACACCTGTTGCCGGGTCATTGCACTACATCTGAAAATCCTTTATTGTTACATACATGCGCCGGGCATAGTTCAATTCATTTCCTGCTGCATCCAGTACCATCGTAATTCAGGCAATTTTGTTTCCTGTTTTTATGAAATTATTTCGTCACATATAAGAACTTTTATTCATTTATTATTTCCAGAAACCTCGTGTCCGTTTCCTCGGTTTTTCCTGTTGCAGCGGATCTATAAACGGCTTCAATTGCAGCCAGCACAGGCAGTGACTGTGAGGCGGGGGTCAGAAAAGGCCTGTTCTCTATCACCCATGCCCTGAAGCCTTCAATACTTCGAAACAGCGCATGAAGACCTTTGGCCGGAACCTGATAATGAGAAGGCTTTATTCCTGCGAATCTTACTTTCGGTGATGAAAAGCCCGAGTAAACGGCGGTCGCCCTGCTGCCGTAGACGTCAATTGTTACCTTCTGTTCAGTTGCGGCTGCCATAGACGAAGCCGCCTGGATAAGTATGCCGTTTTCAAGCTCGATCACGGCCATAGCCAGGTCTTCCACCTCCACATCCCTGAAACATTTTCTGGCAGTCATCCCGGTGGCCCTGAGAGGGGCTTTGCCGCATGCCCACAGGAGCACATCAAGCGCATGGCTGCCCTGCGTCAGCAGAGTCCCACCGCCTGAGGTCTCAAGGTATCTGTGCCAGGGGGATGCGGAAAAGTATTTATCTGTCCTGTGCCAGGGCACATTGCAGCGGCCATAGAGGATTTCACCCATTTCCCCTGAACGCGCAGCTTGCGCCATGGCATAGCAGCCGCTGTCATAACGGTACTGATAATTGATGCCCAGCTTGACCCCGGCTTTTCCTGCAAGTCTGCATACATCGAGAGCGTCGTCCATATTTGTCGTTACGGGCTTTTCGCAGAAAACATGCCTGCCGTCTGCGATCGCCTCTTTTATCATAGGCGTATGAAGGAAATGCGGCACTGCAAGGTAGACCACATCCGGCTTTGCCTTTCTCAGCATCTCGGAATAATCGCAATAATATTGGGGAATCCTGAACCACCGGCTGAAGGATTTCGCCCTGTTGATATTCTTGTCGCAGCATGCAACCGTCCTGATACCGCTGTTCAGAATGAAGCCTATTGCTGTAAACCTCGCTATGTCTCCGCAACCGACAATTGCCACACTTAGTTTATTCTTCATCTTATCCTCCGCAAACCCACGTAAGACCTTCCCTTATAACTGTCGCCACTTCAGGAACCTCTAGTGATGCCGCTACATGGCCCGGTTCGATATAGCACACCCGACCTTTGCCGTAATTCTGCGTCCATACCACAGGTATCACTTTGCCGGCCATTTCCGTCGTATAAGAGACCGACATTCCGGGCCTGGTTTCATGAATATAAAGTTCATCCCTCACGGTAAAAGATCCGGGCGTAAATATTTCAGAACCGGTTGAGGTCGAGGTAAAAGGAACAACCTCCTCGTGGGAGACGAACCGGCCTCCCATGAGATTGAACCAGCCTGCGGACTTCTTGAAGGACGCGGTTGCAGAGTGTATGCCCAGAAGTCCTCCGCCATGCGCCGTAAAACTCTCCATCGCGAACAGCGCCTCATCGCTAATCTTCTGTCTGTGAAGATAGATCACGGCCGCATCGAACATGCCTCGCTTCAATATACAGGCACCTTCAATGGAAGGCGTCTGAACAACCGTGCACATCCCCGAGACAATCTCAAAAAGCCTTTTTCTCGCCAAAAGGCTGGGATGAACAAACCCTGCCGAGATAAGAAGAACATGTTTTTTCATGACTCGAACACCTCCCCTTTTTTGAACCTTGCCCATACAGCTTCGAACCAGTCATCAGGATCGGGCACGGGCCTTACCGGCACAAATTCGCTGTGTGTATTTCCCCTTTTATCGAACCATGTTTCGATAACCATACCGGTCAATGCCTTGCCTTTACCGGGCCTGCTTTTGGATTTTCCTTCTGCCGGAATACATACGGAATCTTCATTCCCCTTTTCTCTATAAATAAACGACCCTCTCCCCTGCCTGAGACTTTCAAGCAGCTTAAGCGATGCATCAAGCATGGCCCTCTCGGCAATAAGAATATCTATGTTTTTAAGCCAGGCCCTCACCTCTGATATTTCTTTAACGCCGGAGGAGAGGTGCTTACGCAGTTGTCCCGAATTTGCGGACATGGCCTTTTTTGTCCCTGAAATGCCCCTTATTATTCCAAGAGCAGAAGACGCTCTCTTCTGTATTTTCAGCCTTTCTTCAACGGGGTTTATCCGTTTCTTTGATTGAAGCGCACTCTCAATGACTTCAGGCAGCCCACTGATGTTGACGGCATTTCCGCTCCGGGCGTTCTTTTCTGTCTTGATCCTGTGCGCAATGCACTGGGCCGCCCTCAGACTGCCGACCTGCCCCGCATTAAGAGCGCTGCCTCCGGGACGGTATATGCCGTGAGTCCCTGCCGCCTCTCCTACGGCAAAAAGATTCTTTACGCTTGTTTCCCACCATTTGCCCACTGCAAGCCCGCCGTTTAAATGCTGGTTGCATACCGCTATCTCAAGGGGCCTTTTCTTAAGGTCCACGCCTTTAGAAAGATAAAGCTCATAAGCTGCCATGTTCATCTTCATCAAACGCTCAACCGGCTTGTCTCCGACTGCCCCTGATTTTTTAAGATACTCTTTTGCAACTTCAGGCAGTCCGTTTATCGAGAAACTCTTTCCAGAATAAACCGGATTGCGGGTGAAATCCATATAGACCTTCCTCCCAAACTCCACCCTCTCCCTGTAAACAAGGAGGTCGATCATCGAAGAGCCCGGCACCTTCCTCACATCGAACGGCCATTCATAGCCTTTAAGGAAAATCATCCCGCACATCGTCTGCCAGTCTTCAAAATAAGGCGTCAGAAAATGCCTCTTATCCGTTCCGTCGGCATTCATTGAAAAATAATCAGGTATAACCTGCTGAAAACTCCCTGACAGATTCCACCTCGGATTCACCGAAGAAATGCCGAACTGGCTCTCGGTCAGATTGCACCCCCTTGCGCCGGATAAAAGCGCTACCCCGAGAGAACCGGTCTGCTCACTTGGATACACACTGTCAGCATATAAAGCAGCAGGACCTCCTGTCCCCCAGATCACATAATCTGCCAGTATCACCTGCATGCAGTTACTACTGTCCAACGCAACAACACCCCGGACAGAATTCTCCCTATCTCCCACCCCTCTTTCCCTCAAGGGAAAGAGGGCAGTAGATTTATCTAATCCGCACACGTGCGGATTAGATAAATGTTTAGCCTCCTCCTGGACAGGAGGGGGATGGGGGAGGTCGAATCCGTCATTGTCAGTAAGTATTTTTATAACTTCCATCTTTTCGATGATAGTGACGCAAAGACGTTTTGCTTCGGCCAGGAGTTTTTCATGCATCATAATCGAGGTGCGTGGTCCGGCCGAGGTCGCCCGGGACGCGGTATCATGGTCTGTCCTGTAGCCAGGGTAGATTCCGTATTCGTTGAAGGGGAACTCCACGCCCAGACTGCACAGATGGGAAAACGACTCGGATGAAAGTGCGGCCTCGATCAGTGCGGTATCGCCATGCATGGCCCCGCCAGAGAAAAGGTCTTGAGCCATTTTATATGCACTGTCTCCGGATGGAGAGCACGGGTTGAGCCTGTAATAAGTCTGCTTGTCGGAGCCGGTATTTGCAGATGTCCCCAGGTTTGAGCCCTCTGTTATTATGGCTATATCGTCGATTCCGAATCTTTTGAGCCTGATTGCCGCATTGAGCGATGACGCGCCCGAGCCGATTATGGCGACTTGATAAAACAGTGGTGAGTGGTCAGTGGTGAGTGGTGAGTTAATAGAAATATCTGATTTGGAGGATTTCTTTTTCATAATTTTTTTCTCATGTCTCTTAACTCCTGACTCCTTACTCCAATCTCATGCATTATCTCACAGTCTCCTGATATGAAAGCCGCCGTCCACGTTTATTGCCTCTCCGGTAGAATACGGGAGGTATCCCAGCACTATCATCTCCACCGCCTTTGCTATATCTTCCGGATGCCCCCATCTGGACATGGGCAGAAGATCTTCTGCTATAAGCCTGTCATATTTTTCCCTGACCGGAACCGTCATATCGGTTGAAATTATACCCGGCCTTATCTCGAACACGCCTATATTGTCATTTGCAAGCCGAGCCGCGTAAAGCTGCGTCATCATGGACATGCCGGCCTTGCTGATGCAGTAGTCGCCCCGGTTCGTACTGACGGTGTATGACGAAATGGATGCGATATTGATGATATATGAGCGTTTGGCCCTTTCTTTCATGAGAGGAACAAGTGCGGATGAAAGCAGCATAGGGCCGATAAGGTTCACCCGAAAGACATCGAGAATATCCTCTTCAAGAAGCGCAAGTATATCCTTTCTGCCGGATGTCGTCCTGCCCGCATTATTGATAAGAACATCGAGCCCTCCAACTTTTCCGACAGCTTCAATTATCTTTTTTCTGGTCTCTTCTTCTGCAATGTCACCTTTGACATAGACGCATCCGCCTGAGGCTGATTCAATTTCAGCAACAAGCGCGGCCGCTTCACCGGCCTCGCGTCTGCCGTTTATGATCACATGATAACCCAGCTTTGCGAGCATCAATGCCACAGCCCTGCCGATACCTGCTGTCGACCCGGTTACAAGTGCGGTCTTCTTTTCATCCATTCTTTAGCTCCATAATAATATAATTTGTTGAGCTGTCGAATCATTCATTTATTAAGAAGGCAGCTTATCAGCTTATTAAACCGTCTCACCCTCAATAAGCTCCCCTTCTATCTCAAGCCTCAGCGTCCTGTTAGTCTTGTGGACAATGTTGTCCTTAAGCCATCTGGCGGCGTAAAAGCCCATTTCATAGGTCGACAGGCTCACGGTTGTTATGAGAGGCCTGAAGAGCTTCCTCATGGGCGAGTCGTCAAATCCTGTTATTGATATGTCTGCTGGCACCGATTTTCCCAGCCTGTTTATCTCAGATATAAGACTTATCGCAAAATTATCATTAAAGCACATTACGGCATCGCAGTTTTTCAGATAACAGCGTGCGTCGGCATCGCTGATACCGTAGAGACCTTTTGCATTTCGTATTAACTCGCTATTGAAGATCCCGGACTCCATCATGGCCAAAGTATATCCCCTGAGTCTGTCCTTATTGACAGGGTTATCCGGGTATCCCAGGTAGCCGATCGATTTCTTGCCTTTTGAGATCAGGTATCCGGCCAGCTTCAGCATACCCTTGAAATTGTTGCAGGAGACATAGTTCCCCTCGGTCCTGTTCAGAAAAACGTAAGGTATCTCTTTCAGCTCAAGCTTATGAAGAAGCGTTTTCTGTGCAGAGCCGAAGGCGAAAATGACGCCGTCCGCATGTATGTCCTTTCTGAGCATCGCTTCCGAAAGTTCGTTATAGCATATCACCTCTATCGTTTTCCATGTCCCGTCAAATACGCTGTTTATCGAAGACATCAACTCGGTCATGGCAAAAAAGGGGTTTGCCGAGGTCTGGTCCGTATCGGGTATGACGATGAGAATCCTGAGCTGCGTCCTCGACATATGCCTCTTTCGTTTTTTTGGGGAAAAGTCATGTTCCTGCAGGGATTCGATCACTTTCTGCCGGACATCGCCGGAAATGCCCGGTGCATTGTTAAGAACCCGGGAAACGGTACTGACGGATACGCCGCACCTGGAGGCAATATCCGCAAGGGTCAGTACCGGATGGTCTTTCATTTATCCTCCCTGTTAAGGAGGCAGAATACATTCTTCATTGACTTTAAAAGTTTTGAACATCCGCCGCACAGCCTGCACCACCTGATTGAGCCGGGATTTTCCTGAAGTTTGATCGGGAATAAAGGATCGGCAAGGTTCTGTCGGCCTAATCCTGCAAGGTCAGTATAGCCCTTGCCGATGTTCTCGTCAGCAAAACCTGCGGAAGCGTGTAAACCTGCCGAATACGCGGAACCGATTATAGTTGTATCCGGGAATTTATCTTTGAGAACTTTCGCATATCTGAAATGTGTGTACATGTTGAAAATGCCGTCTTCGCCGGGACGGGTAAGTTTGGGAGTAACCGAAGGTATGCCTGCCGAGACGTTTATATAATCGACCCCTGCCCTGACGATAAAGCCGACCTCTTCGATAATACCAGCAGGGTCCTCGATTATCTCATCCGCAGAAGATGTGCCGCATCCGCCCCTTATGCCTTCATAAAAAGAAATGCGTGAACCCATGATGAGACCGGGGAAATTTCTTTTCGCTTCCCTTATTATATCGCATATAAGCCTTGCGCGGTTCTCTGCGTTTCCGCCGTACACATCCCGCCTTCTGTTGAGGGGTCTCAGCATTTCGCCCAGGAGATAACCGTGGCACGCCTTTATGTCCACACCATCGGCACCCGCTTCACGGGCCATTCCGCAGGCCCGGATAAATTCGTCTTTTATCCTTTCGATTTCGGAGGTCGTCAGTTCAGGTATGCCGTCGCTGCCGTTATTGTACACACAGGTCTTTTTTGAAAAATCACCGGCAACGCGCCCTGCATGTGTAAGCTGGAACATGATAAGAGCCTTGTCATCATTGCCCTTGAATTCTTCAACAAGCCTTCTGAATCCGCCAAGATTTTCCCGTGTCATGACAAGGCCGTGCTTCCTTGCCAGTGAAGCGCCGGTTACCGATATCGCTTCGACAAAAACAATCCCCCATTTTCCCCGGGCAAGTTTATTGTAGCGCGAGAGTATCTTTTCGCTCACGCACCCGCCCGCACCTGAAGAGTTGATCTCCATTGCCTGAGCCACAAGCCTGTTGCGCACAGACGTATCCTTCAAGCGAAACGGTTTGAATATATTATTCATTGAATTTTCCATGATGTGTTCAATTATAGCATATTAAATTAATTGTTGCATGCAAATTTTGCAATTTCTTTTCCTTTTGACAAATCAGCTTTATCCCCTTAATTTGTTGATTTGAATTTCAGGAGGTAGCCATGAGCGAAAACTATACTTTCTACAAGATCATCAAAGAAGCCCCTATAGCGTGGGTTTATCTGAACAGGCCCGAAAAGAAAAACGCTATGGGACCGGCGGCCTGGACCGAGATCATCCCTATTTTCGATGACCTCGACAAGGACGATTCCATCCGCTGCGTCATAATCGCAGGCGAAGGCAAGGATTTTACGGCAGGCATAGACCTAATGGCCATGGGAAACGAAGTACCAGGCCTTAAGGACTGGGACATGAAACCCGCAACAAAGATCAAACTCTTCAAGAGCATCTTCCCATTGCAGGATACCATGAGCTGCATCGAGAAGTGCAGCAAGCCCGTCATCTGCGCAATGCACGGCTACTGCATAGGAGCCGCGCTCGACATGGCCAGCGCATGCGATATAAGGCTGGCTTCGGCTGACGCCAGAATGTCTGTGCGCGAGGCAGCGGTTGCGATAGTTGCGGATGTCGGAAGCCTTCAAAGACTCCCGCACATAATAGGCCAGGGCTATACCCGCGAGCTTACCTATACAGCCAAATATTTCGATGCCGCGCGCGCCAAAGAGATGCACCTTGTAAACGATGTCTATCCCGATAAGGAATCGCTGCTCGCAGCCGCCAAGGAAATGGCCCTTGAGATATCTTCATGCTCGCCTCTGGCAGTCCAGAGCGCAAAGGATGTCCTGAACTACTGCCGGGGAAAAAGCATTGCCGACGGCCTCGAATATGTTGCGGCCAGAAGCTCGATGATACTTCCATCGGATGACCTCAAGGAAACAATAACCGCGATGCTTGAAAAGCGGAAACCCAAATTTTAAAGGAAAATTCAATATGGCTAAAGCTAAGGAAACAAAAAAATCTTTCGGCCAGAGTGTTAAATCCTATCGCGAGGACAGAGGTCTCAGCATCAAGGAACTCGCCCACGAAACAGGCTATCCAGCTGACCTTCTCGAAAAGGTTGAATGCGATGAAATAACGCCTCCCGTGGCCCTTGTCCTTCAGCTGAGCAGAACACTCAAGGTGGATGTCAACACACTTGATGATGCAGCCCAGAAGGCATCCAACCGCGTAAAGAGCCAGAAAAGACGGGCCGGTTCATATGCCTATAATCAGCTCACGAAATCAGGCTCGGACAAACATCTGGGCGCATATCTGGTAACTATCGAACCGAACACGGAACACAAGGGTGTGGAATACCACCATGATGGCGAAGAGTTCGTGTATGTCCTGAAGGGCAAACTCACTATCTCTGTCGGCAAGAATACAAGTAACCTGGAGAAGGGAGAACATATTCACTTCAATTCGGCCCTGCACCATGCTCTTAGCAACCCCTCCGACGAGAAGGCCGAGTTGCTTGTAGTGCTGTACATACCATAGGCCATCCTGATGACATTCGAACTTTCAAGCGAACAGACGATGATAAGGCTCATGGCGAGAGACTTCGCCAGGAAAGAACTCGAACCCAAAGCATCCGATTGGGACAAACAGGGAATATTCCCGATAGACGCCATAAAAAAGATGGGTGAACTCGGGCTTCTTGGCATGATGGTCCCTCCCGAATACGGCGGTTCTGGGGCCGGTGCAGTTGCATACAGCCTTGCGCTTCAGGAAATAGCCTATTCATGTGCGTCTAGCGCCGTCACCATGTCGGTTGCCAACCTCTCGACAGAACCACTATTGAAATTCGGCAGCGAAGAGCAGAAAAGACGATGGCTTACAGGCCTTGCGGAAGGAATCAAGCTCGGCGCATTCGGCCTTACCGAACCCGGTGCAGGTTCGGACCCGGGCAGCATGTCGACAAAGGCGGAACTCAAAGGCGGCAATTATATCATCAACGGAACCAAGGTGTTTATCACCCACGGTGAGTATGCGGACATAATAAACCTTATTGCAAGAACAGGACAGGATAAGGGACCTAAAGGACTTTCAGCGTTCGTCATTACCCCAGATCTGCCGGGCTTCAAAATCGGCACAAGGGAAGACAAGCTCGGGCTTAAGGCATCCAATACAGTTGAACTGGTATTTGAGGACTGCATCGTCCCTGCTGCAAACCTGCTAGGCAATCCCGGCGAAGGCTTCAAGGTCGCCATGAGCGCATTGGACAGTGGACGCGTCGGCATCGCCTCACAGGCGACAGGAATCGCCAGGGCATGTCTTGACGAGGCAATTTTATATACAAAAGAAAGACGGCAGTTCGGAAAGGCAATCAACTCGTTCCAGGCCATACAGTTCATGATCGCGGATGCGGCAACAAGGATCGAAGCGGCTTCATGGCTCACGCTGTCCGCCGCCTACCGCAAGGACAAGGGCCTTAAATTCACGAAAGAGTCATCAATGGCAAAACTTTTTGCATCGGAGACCGCCAACAAAACAGCCTACATGGCGCTTCAGGTTCACGGCGGTTACGGATATACAAAAGACTACAAAGTCGAGAGATTATTCAGGGATGCAAGGGCAACAACTATCTATGAAGGGACCTCGGAGATTCAGCGCATTGTTATTGCAAGAGAAATGATCAAGGAATAACAACGGGTTATGATAAGTAAAAATAATTTTTCAAATAATTATAAAACAAATGATTTTATCGCTAAAGTTTTTAGTGCAGGCAATCCGATTATATCTTCAATGGAAGAAAAGCGAGAAAGCAGACGAAGAAGTACAAACAATTTACATGACCTCTATGCCAATGTGAAAATTGACAGACATAAGGTCAAGATGCCGGTCCTTGACATTTCAATCGGCGGTATGGGCATTCTGATTTCAGACGGTTTCTCCTATTTCAAGGAAGGCAAAGAGCTTACCATTGAAACACTGGAGAAAGGCGGAAATGTTATCGCTGCTGATATAACCGGGAAGATTGCCTATCTGGGACCTGGGGTCCCGTCACGTGCAGGCATTGAATTTTCTCCGCAGGATACCCCTATAGAGGCCTATACAAAACTCAGGAATGTCAACGATAAGAGCATCCGCGTCATCAAAGGCGAAGATAATATTTTTGAACTCTTCAGCGAGATCAAAAGATGGTCGCGAGGATTCGGTGACATGCTGATGGTGAATAAAAACAAAGCAATCCCTGCCGAATTTTTCTATCTGAGGCCTGATGATAACAACATGGTTCTCAGGATAGTGAGGATTTCTGAACTGAGGCTTCCATTCGAGCCTGAAGCCGGAAAGACATATACATTCTACCTCTTCAAGGGAATCAATGTAATGATCTTCACGGTCAAGGTCGTGAATATTATCAAGAATATACTGGAGACCACATGGCCGGCAGAGGTGAGCTATATAAGCCGGCGCAGCATGGCAAGATACCTGATAACCGGAGACGAGCCACTTACGGCATCTCTCGTACACCCAATCAGTTCAAAGAAATTTCCGGTTGTTATTTGGGATATAAGCATCGAAGGCATGGGGGCCGAGATTCTCGAAGAAGAAATTCCGGTCATCGACGGCATGAACCTTCCTGACATAAAGATAAATCTGCCCAAGGGAGATGTTACTGGAAGGGGAATCATACGTTCGGTAAGGTCTGAAAATGATTTGCAGAATACACAGCTGGGAATTGAATTCATAGACAATCCTGACAGCTTCAGGGACAAAATCCTCGAGTTCATACTGGATAAGAATCTTCCTTCAGACGAGATGCTGAAAGGCAAAAACTGATTCCATTCGCATTCAATGGCTTTCCGCGCTCAAATGCCCGTAAAAGCTGATAAGCCTTTAAGCTGATGAGCTGTCAGGAAAATCAAGTCCTCTTCTGATTCTGTTTATCAGCTTGATAGCTCATCATTGCTCGGCTTCAGCGTCCCTGGACATGAATTTTTCTGGCATCATATCTACATGCTGAGGACCCTTTAATGCCTCGCTTAAATCAATTTCCGTGAATCCCTTGCATGAATAAATTGCTTTGCTCAAACCCGTAATGCCTGTAAGGAAATCCATGACAGCTGGCGGGAAAAGCGCCTTTATAACGGGCAGTGCAAATACGGTCAGCGGCTTGGCGACGAGTTTTCTATCCTTCAAAATCCCATTTATTACAGCATCGGCCATTGCTTCAGGCTTAAGCGCCGGCTGCCAGAAAGGCGTTTTCATGCCCTCGAACATGCCGGTATTGATAATGTATGGACAGACAACGGTTGTCTTGATCTTTGAATTATTATTTCTGAGTTCGTTTCTGAGGGCTTCATTCAGACCCATTAAAGCAAACTTTGTCGCACTGTAAATACCCATGCCGGGCATCGCCAGCAGGCCGGCTGCTGAAGCTATGGTTACAAGGTGGCCGTCATTCCTTTTCACCATATCAGGCACAAAGGCTTTTATCATCCAGAGGGTTCCAAGTAAGTTGATCTCTACCTGCCTTAAATGCTTATCATCCGGAAGTGTCAGAATCTCACCGGTGAATACTATTCCGGCATTGTTTATAAGGATATCAATCTTGCCGGTTTCTTTGAGGATGATTTTTGACGCCTCATATACCTTTTCCCGATCTGAAATGTCAAAAGCATGAGCATATACTGTCGTTCCTTTCTTCCTGATTTCATCAGCTGTCTTTTCGAGGCCTTCCCTGTTGACATCGCAAAGGACAAGCGACGCGCCATGTGCGGCTATTTTTTCAGCCATCAGCTTGCCTATTCCATGAGCCGCCCCTGTTATGAGAACTATCTTTTTTTTGAAATCGGTCATAATAACCTCCAAAAATAAATTGAATTATTTGATTATAATGGTTTTACTGGACATAATCCACATTTTTATTAGAAATAAACCGGGTACACCCGGTGAAACTATGCTTATAAGCAAATGTCTTTAAAAGCAATATATCTAAATGATTGTTAACCACTTAGGGCACAAAGGACTCGAAGAGAAGCTAATAAAATCAGACTATCCCGTGGAATGCAGAAAGCATTCCTCAATCTCAGCCTTTCAAATCGCCAATCTTTCTCCCGGCGATTTGAAAGTGGGTTCTTCGTGCCCGACGCGATCTTCGTGGTTAATCTTCATTTCAGCGATATGCAGGCAATAAGCCGTGTCATATGCTGGTTTGAGTATCAGATGATTTTGCCTTCGAGCTTTCTTATGTATGCCACAGCTTGCATTGCAGCGCTGAAATCATCGGGCTCAGGCAACATTTCCATACCGATCGCGTTCGTGCAATCTGCTTCTATGAGCGCAGCTAGTATCTTCCTGAAATCAATATGGCCAAATCCAGGCGCATGCCTGTTGCTGTCAGCGAAATGAACGAATCCGATGTGTGATTTATATTTAAGGATGCTTTCCTCAATCGACTTCTCCTCGATATTCATGTGGAAGACATCAGGAAGGAGCTTCAGATTGTCGCTTCGCACCTCCTCGATAAAACTCACGCCTTCATGAAGAGTGTTTATGACATTGGTTTCGTATCTGTTTATGGGCTCAAGCAGAAGAGTAACGCCTTTATCTTCAGCGTGTTTCAGGCATTGACATATGGCCTGTCTGCCGCTCTGTTCCTGCCTGAGCCTTTCGCGCTCGTCACGGGCTGTTACCTTTCCTCTTACACCCCCGATTATGACCATGGCGCCAAGCCTCGATGCAAAATCTATATGGGATTTAATCCGGGTAACGGCCATATCTCTCTTGTCCACTTCGGCGCCGTAAAGTGAATATCCGTCGTTGTAATATGTCTGGCCGGTAGCTATCGTGTAGACCTTCAGATTGAGACTCCCTGTTTCTTCGATTATCCAGTCCTGGTCAAGGGCGTCTGAATCCAGCAGGCTCAGATCCACACCGCTGTAGCCCAGCCTGCTTACGTTTCTGAAGCCTTCCTCCAGATCGCCGGAAAAGAGCAGAGGGCTGAACGGCGACTTGATCGGAGAAAGACTGACGCTCAAATCAAACATATATTTTCTGTGCCTGCTACTTTGTCATGTCGAAAATCACTTTGAGAGGGTCGCTCTCAAGTGATGTCTCGACAGCCTTCTGAGCATCATCCAGTTTGAACCTGTGCGTAATGAGCTTTTCAAAAGGATACTCCTTCGAGTACTTCTGCATCATGTTCATGTGCTGATAATAGCCGGTATGGGGATGATTGGTGTTTCCGATAAGGAGTACGTTTTTAGCCGCAATATCCCTGTGGATGTTTAGCGCCACTTCCCCGCAGTCGACAAAATTCCCGGTCTCTATGTAGGTGCCGCCCCTTCTGGTCATTTCGAGGCCTTCCTTCACGCATTCCGCGGTCCCGACCACTTCAACGACGACATCCGCACCCCTTCCGTCCGTGAGGTCCTTGATAATCTTAATCCTCTCCTCCTTAGTGGTTACGCTTATGTCGATTCCGTAATCCGCGCCGAATTCCTTTGCTATCTCGAGTTTTTTCTTTGACGGGTCTACCAGTATTATTTTGCCCGCACCGAGCATCTTCGCCTTTGCTATGTGCATCAGGCCCATTGCCCCGCCGCCCTGGATTACAACGGTGTCGGCAAACCCGAAGCCCCTTGATTCGATTCTTGAGAACTCCTTGGCCCTGTCAAGCGTCGAGGTCACCACGAATATCTCGGCCATGGCCCCGAATTCATCCGGCATGCCTTCGGGCACTTTATAGACCCAGGCCCCTTTCGGAACGTACATGTACTCGGCCCATCCGCCCGCCACATACGGGTGGACGTTGCTCGGATACGACAGTCCGATGGTCGTGTTCTTTGCGCAGAACGGATAAGCGAATATGTGCCTGCAGTACCAGCAGTTTCTGCATACGACATTCGGGCACATCGTGACCCTGTCCCCGATCTTGAGCTCGCCGCCGTGATACTCGATCAGATTCTTATCCTCGAGATGCATCTCCACTATCTCGCCCACGTTCTCGTGACCGTGTACCGCCGGATACGCCATCTCCTGCTCGGCCTCGGTGCCGCCGTATAAGATTCTTTCCTCGCCGCCCCTGTAGGCATGCTTGTCTGTCCCGCATATGCCGGACATGCGCATCTTGAGGATAAGCGCGCCCCTTTTGAGCTTGGGCCAGGGCAGCTGCTGAACTTCCATCCTGCCGGGCTCGACCATGACAGCCGCTTTTATCGTCTTTCCTTCTACGTAATCCTTCTCACCATTTATATAAGTCTCCATCATTCACTCTCCTAATTTCGCTTTGCATTCAAGATGACACCGAGGAGGCTAGGAAGGAGCGACGCAGGCATACTGTTAACGTATGTCGAGGAGCATCCTGACGAAGCCGACAAAGGAGCCGCTTGAATGCAATGCGGAATAATCATGTTGGGTAGCTTATTGTGTAAATGTGTGCGCCACCGTTCCTTGGCCCTTTTATGACCGATTCGATTTGCTCTTTAGGCCTCTGCGTCATCTTATCGATCGGGGGAAGCTTTCCAGCCGGGAATTTCGTCATGATTTCATTGACGAGGTCTTCCAGATAATCCATTGCCGCTTCCACTCCCGGTTTCGCTTTTTCGGCGGACGCAAGCGTGCTTTTTCCGACAACGCCTTCAGGCGTGCACAGCAGTTCCATTCCAGTAAGCCCCATATGATCATAAAACCTCATGGGATATCCGTAGGCGAGCCCTGACTTATCAACGATGCCGTCCTTTATGAACATCTCACCCTTTGTATCGACAGCGTCCTTCATCTTTATCATTTCAGGAAAGAGCGCCAGGGAAAAGGATGTTTCGCATTCGTCAGCATGGACGAAAGGCGTCTCAAAAGGCCCTCCATGCGCCTTGTCCCTTATGTGCGGCCTTATAGAAAACCACCAGTTGAGATACGCGATCACTGCGGGAACCTGGTATTTCTTACCGAACTGATGGATAGCCATGGGTATGACATAGTCCTGCGCGTGGCCGTTGATGAATATCTGCTTTCTGAAGCCCGCGTTCCAGAAGCCGGCAATCATCGCACGGAGATATGCGGCCAGATCTTCCTCCGGAACCACGATTGTGCCGGGCATTCCCAGATGATTGAACGGATGAGACCCATACCATACCGGCTGGGCAACGGTGCATCCTGTTGCAAGGGCCACCTGCTCGGCAAGCCTTGTCAAGAGGAACGTGTCCTCGCCTGCGCAGGCCTGAGGGCCATGATTTTCAGTGCTGCCCACAGGAATGATTATAAGGTCGTTCTTTGTGAGTCTTTCCTCGATTTCCCTGCCGGTCATGTTCTGAAAATATATGCCGCTCGCCAGATCCATATGGCCGCCATCAGGTGGAATTTTCCATTTTCCCATTTCGGACCTCCTTGTTCGATTCGATGTATCTCTCAGATTTATCGATATAAATTCAACCTATTATAATGTTGCCGTGATCCAATTATCAATAAATTTCTGATTGAAATTTAAAGGCTGACTACCCCCCGCATCGTCTGCCTGCCTGAATATCTTCAACCATTTTTTTGTGCATTGCCTCATCTATGGGATAGAACAGGATTATGATGATGCCCGCTGCAATGAAAATGCACGGGATGACCGACATAAGCAGCTTTATCCCGAAAAGGGTTATCGCCTGCTGTTTTATATTCGGAACATACTTGAAGAGATCAAGTCCAAGACCTACCGCGAAGCCGGCGAACGCCGAGGAGAACTTGAACGCGAAATTGAAGAAGCCGTAGAGTATCCCTTCTCGTCTGAGCCCGGTTTTCCACTGTGAATACTCGACAGTGTCCGGGATCATGGCCCATGGGCAGAGATAGAGAGTGGACAGGCCTATGCCAGCCACGACAAAAAGGCCGAAGATAAGCCCTCTGTCGGGATTATGGAGAAAGAATAACATGAGCGTCACAATTGCGAGCAGGCCGGTGCCTGCTGCAAGGACGTTTTTCTTGGCGATCTTTTTTGTCATGTATACCCAGAACGGCATGCATACAAACGCGACCACAAACATGCACATGAACGCAATCGGTATGTCGGATTCCCTGCCGAGATTGTATTTAAAGTAGTAGTTGATCATGATCGCAACAAGGTTCAACCCAACCATCTGCAGTATGGTCGAGACTGTGAGCAGAATGAAAGGGCTGTTCTTCGATACCATCTTCAGGTCCTCCCTGAAGGACTTCTTCTCTTCTGATGGCGGGGCAGCACGCTCCCTAACAGTTGCGAATGTTGTAAGAAGGACCAGAACGCATATGCCTCCAAATACGGCGCCTATAAACCTGAAGCCTGTGACCTCGCTTGAAAACATGGCGATGAGAGGTTTTGTGGCGCCTGCTGTGGCGAGCGTTCCGAGTATGGCGCAAGCCATACGAATGCCGGTAAGAGTCGAGCGTTCGTTGCCGTCCATGGTAATGCTTGCAGTAAGCGAACCGTAGGGTATGTTAACCACCGAGTAACACGCGGAAAAGAGAAGGAAGGTTATAAGTGCGTAGATCGAACGCCAGAAGATCGGAATCTGAGGGGAAAGAAATATGAGGAAGAAGGCTAAACCAAGAGGGATTGCCCCGAAAAGGAGAAAAGGCCTGTTTTTGCCCCATCTTGAATGAGTCCTGTCAGTAATGAAGCCCATGGTCGGGTCGCATACGGCGTTCCAGATCTTGGCTATGAAGAAAATGGTACCCGCTACTGTTGCGCCTATCATGAAGACATCTGTGAAGAAATACACAAGATAAAGGGTGATGGTCTGAAAGACGATGTTGCATGCGAAATCGCCTATGCCATAGCCGACTTTCATTTTAAGGGGGATTTTTACAGACAGGTTTTCTTTCAGTTCGTCTGGCGGGTATTGAGTACCCTTTTCCATAACTTCCTCCTTACTGCTATTTGTTGGTCTCCTTCATGATATAGCGGAAGAGGCAGAAGTCTTTCCCTGTCTTATGCCGCTGTTCAAGTACAAGTTTTATATCGGGATTGTAGCCTTCAAGGATCGCGTAGTCGGCGTATTTGCAGTAGATGCTCGAATACTCATCGAGCCCCCATTCGCAGGCGGCATTATTGAAGGAGCACCCTTTCACGGGTGCAAGGAGATCATTGTTATCTATGTAAGCCTTGACCGGAAAATTGCCGCCGTCAATATCCGTGTAGATAAGCCAGTTTTTAAAGGACAGCGGTTTGCCCTGTGCAGCTACCTTTTGGGCAATGCGTTTGCCTCGTTCGCGTCCGAAATTCTGCACTGCTTCCTTGATCAGTTCTTCACCCTCGACAGGGCCGAGCCTCTTGATGATAACCTTGCACATCGAAGCAAAGAGCTGAGCCGCCAGTCCGAACCCGGGTGTCTGATAGCGTTTGCCGATAATCTTTCGTCTGAGCATCACGTCCTTGAGGTACCATAAACTCAATCCTTTTCTCTTCTCTCTCTTTAAATCATCCATTGGGCCTCTCCTTAGGTGTTCCGTTATAAACGTTTTAAAAACTGTTGCCGTCAGTGAGCATCTCTGTCTGATTCTTTAAGCGATGTTTTACATTGATGGGTAAAAAAAGCAGACTCGGTAATATCCCTACTGCGTTTCATATATGACAGTTCGGTTAACTTTAACAAGCCGTTATATGTCCGGAGCATGCAGTAATTTGGCAGTTACAATTACTGTGAAAATATTTAGGGCACATTATTTTACGGAAGTTTCCTTGTTTTTGAGGTATTATTAATGCTTGCCGCCCAAAATATAAAACAAAAAGTGAGAAAAACGAAATGCTGAAACGCATAGCCTATCGATTTATCGGAAGTATTGTTTTGTTTCTGCTCGTATTGAACACCCTTTTCTGTGCTGTGGTGCTCTTTCCCCTTGCGCTCATTAAATTCATAATACCGATCCCCTGGTGGCGTTTCATCACCGGAAAAGTTCTGATAAGAGTGGCCAGCAACTGGGTCTTTGTAAATTCCTGTTTTATACATTTATTTTATCCCATTCATTGGAGAATTACCGGAATTGAAAAATTGGAGAAAAACGACTGGTATCTTGTAATATCGAATCACCAGTCATGGATTGACATAGTGGTTCTCCAGAAAGTTCTCTACGGCAAAATCCCGTTTATCAAATTTTTCCTTAAAAAAGAGCTTATCTGGGTCCCGGTAATCGGTCTTGCATGGTGGGCTCTGGATTTCCCATTTATGAAGCGTTTCACTAAAGAGGAAATCGAGAAAAACCCCAGGCTCAAAGGCAAGGATATTGAGATCACACGCAAGGCATGCGAGAAATTTAAAACCGATTATGTTGCGGTTATGACATTTCCCGAGGGAACCAGGTTCACAAAGGAAAAGCACGACAAACAGAATTCTCCGTATAAGCATCTTTTAAAGCCGAAAGCAGGCGGCCTTTCCTTTACGATTTCGGCAATGGGAGACAGATTCAACGGACTGCTGAATATAACAATCATATATCCAGACGGGGTCAGGTCCATATGGGAATTTCTCTGCGGTAAGGTAAGGAGAATCGATGTCATTGTAGAAACGCTTCCGATTCCCGAAAAATTTGCAACAGCGGATATTAACGATGAAGTATTTAAGAGCGAATTTAATGACTGGCTTAACGGGATTTGGCTGAAAAAAGACAACCTGATAGATTCAAACCGGGAATCCGACTGGATAACAGTCAACCCGGTTTGATATACCGTTGTACCGGCGGCCCTTCCCGTCTATAAATCAGGCTATGGCTCACCAAACCATGCAATCTGTTTACAGCCGTCTGGCTGACAGGCTCAACCGTTTCCCGCAGGGAGCGCCGCCAACAGAAACCCTTTATAAAATCCTGGAACTGCTTTTTTCAACAAAGGAGGCAGACTATGTATCGCGCCTTCCGATTAAACCTTTTACAGTAAAGACTGCAGCAACCGTCTGGAAAATGCCTGATGCAGAAGCGCACAAGATTCTCGATACCCTGGCTGGAAAGGCTATCCTGCTGGATATAGACAATAACGGTGAAAGCATTTATGTCCTGCCTCCGCCCATGGCTGGATTCTTCGAGTTCTCAATGATGCGTATAAGGCAGGATATTGACCAGAAACTTCTGGCCGAACTGTTCTACCGATATCTCAACGAGGAGGATGACTTTATTCTTGATCTCTTCGGTAAAGGAGAGACAAGGCTCGGCCGGGTCTTTGTCCAGGAACCCGCCCTGCCGCCCGAACACTGTCTTGAAGTTCTCGATTATGAAAAGGCGGGCGAGGTTATCCGAACCTCACCTTTCATAGGTGTAGGAATATGCTACTGCCGCCACAAGATGCAGCATATGGGCCGCAACTGTGACGCCCCCCTTGATATATGCATGACCTTTAACAACTCTGCGGCTTCCCTCATAAAACACGGGATCATTCGTCAGGTAAGCGCAGCTGAGTGTATGGATCTCCTTGATAAGGCTTATGAACTCAATCTGGTCCAGTTCGGGGACAATGTGCGCCAGCATGTCAACTTTATATGCAACTGCTGCGGGTGCTGCTGCGAGGCCATGATCGCCGCCCGCAAGATCGGATTTACAGCCCCCGTGCATACCACCAACTTCCTTCCGGCCATTGACGAAAAGACATGCAACGGCTGCGGCAAGTGCGTGAGCGCCTGTCCAATAGAAGCGCTGGGTCTAGTGGCAGCCAATGACCCTCATGATCACAGGAGACGCAAGGCTCACATTGACTATGATATCTGCCTGGGTTGCGGTGTATGCGTACGTAACTGCCCGAAAAATAGCATCAGACTCAAGCCGAGGACCAGGCGAGTTATCACGCCTCTTAATTCAACACACCGCGCAGTTGTTATGGCAATAGAGCGCGGAAAGCTGGCTGAGCTGATCTTCGACAACAAGGCACTGTGGAACCACCGGCTCATGGCGGCGATTCTGGGTGCTGTTCTCAAACTGGGTCCGATACATCGCACCATGGCCAGTTCTCAGGTCAAATCCCGATACCTCGAAAAGCTAATCACACGTATGAAGCTGTAATCCTGATACCGGCATCATAGAGAACGAAATAAACGACCTGACATAGCGTGAAAAAGTCAGGTCAGGGATAACGGCTATTCAATTATCAGGCCTCAAGATTCCCGGACTGTAAATTTATGGGATAAGCCTGTCCTCACACCAGTTTTCAAGTGTCCATTCTTCACTCGTTTTGCTCAAGGTTGCAGTTGTTTCGTCGAATGTGACGGTGATTTCGACAACACCATCCTCGTCGGCGTCTTCATCTTCACTGTTATCCGCATATATTGTAAGGGTTCCGTCAGTCCAGAAGTAATCGCTGTCGCGGGTAATGGATGAACCGTCGACCTCAAAACTGTTGCCACCGATACTGAATATGCCTGAAATATCTGATACTTCATCCGAGGACTGATCAAAGTATAAATATGAGAATACGATCTCAAATGTTTCATCATCATCCGTGTTTGTCACGGTGACCGTGCCGTCAATGGTAAGGCCAGGATAATTTGAATCGGCATCATCCACCTCTACGCTGAACAATGAATATTTGGATTCATAACTATCCGAATCATTGACTGTTGTAAGAGAATTCGTTTCGAGCGTTCCTCCAGTAACTACAAGCTCTCCAGTTTCGGCGTCAACAGTTACAATCAAATCAAGCACCTTCAGGGTTCCTGAATATGTAATGCTGCCCGCATCAAATCCGCTGAATTTAAGCGTGGCATCGATACTCCAGGATGTTTGACTGGCCAGGGAAAAAGCCAGGACTCCATATGTGATCCCGTCAGGAAGCTCAATTTCACCCTCATTTTTAAGAGCGATCAGGTCCATATTTGACGGCAATTCACCAAATTCTATATAATAATTATAAAGATACGCTTGAAGGCTTTCGTTTGAAATAACCGCTTCCAGGGCATTCATCAGATCGCCGTAGACGATATCATTCATGGGTTCATCCGGATTCGTGCAGGCATATGTCATAAAGAGTGCTGTGTCATAATCGCTTGACGATGAGGAATCCCCGCCGCATCCGGCAAGAAACATAACGATTACCGCTGCAAATAAATAAATCAGCTTATTTTTGTGTATTTTCATATTCCCATCTGCCTTTAAATAATTATTTTTCATATCTCACTTAATTATTTCTTCTCATACATTTATTTCTTGTCATACATTTTGTCAAATCCCATTCTAAACAAAAGCTCCGTCTATCCTGTTAATCAGGCTAATGTATTATTTTTAAATGAGAATTTCCGTTTAGAATTTTCCTGTTCTCCCTGTACATTTCCGGATAAAATACTTGGGGCGATAACTCGCAGGAATCATGTGGGGTCTTAGGTGAACTGCATAAGCGAGAATTGACTGATCTGGAATAAAATGATAATTGGTTGGACCATTGACTCAATGGAACAATAACCACAATATTTCAAAGGGGGCTTCAGATGTCATCCGTTGAAGTGGCGGCATATGTACTCACACGTTCCAGATTGAGCGAAGATATTTCTAGAATCCTACAGAAGCAGATCATGTCCGGAGAGATTGCCGCTGGCACTAAACTGCCCCCCGAGCGCGAACTTGCAGACTCATTCAGGGTAAACCGAACAACCATGCGCGAGGCACTGCGAAGACTCGAGGGAATGGAACTTCTCGAGATCCGCCATGGCGACGGCGTTTATGCAAAAAACTACCTTGAGAGCAGCAATTTCAATTTGATAAATGCCATCTTTGACATGGACGAGAGCAATGAATCAATTCTTTATGTACTCGAGGTTCGTCGCATCGTCGCACCCGAAATGGCATACCTTGCAGCTAAAAGATGCACTGACATAGATCTTGAAGAACTCGAAAAGATCATTTTCAATGAAAATATGGACATGATTAAAAAGGAAATCAAGGTTCATCAGGGGATTGCTCGTGCCACCCGCAATCCGGTTTACACGATCATGCAGAATTTTTTCTATCAGATCACATGCAAATATTCCTGTCTGTATTTCGATCACGAAGAAGCTGTAGCGCGTGCAGGCAGGTTCTACAGCAGGATATTCAATGCCATAAAACGAAGGGATGCCCCTGCAGCCCGCCGTCTCATGCGTGATGCAATGATACACTCAGAAGAAAGACTTAAGAAATATCTGATAGAGAAACATTAGATTATGAAGGGGAAATTATGGAAGCAGAAGCAAATTCAATGAGAGAGCTGAAAAACATAAAGCCTCCCAATGATCTCCTCAGTCATCATGACGGCAACATACGCGGGGTCATGTTCGACATCGACGACACCTTCACCCTCAACGGCCGCATTCCGGGAGAGGCCTTTTCTTCCCTATGGAGGCTCTTCGAGCGAGGGTTCACGCTCGTTCCCATAACCGGGAGGCCGGCCGGATGGTGCGACCATATCGCACGGATGTGGCCAGTTCATGGTGTTATCGGCGAGAACGGCGCCTTCTACTATTATTACTCTGCCGAGGAACACAGGCTCTTCAGGCGTTATGTGATGGAACCGGATGATGTCATACAGAAGCGTCTGCTGATGGAGAATATCAGCCGTGAAGCACTCAGCAAGGTTCCGGGAGCTGCGATTGCAGCCGATCAGCCCTTCAGGCTGTTCGACCTGGCTATCGATTTCGCCGAAGACGTTCGGCACCTCTCTGATGAGGAAATAAGGAAAATATGCACGGTTTTTTCTGAGCATGGCGCTGTATGCAAGGTGAGTTCCATACATGTGAACGGCTGGTTCGGCGGATACAACAAGCTAACCACCACGAAGCTGTTCCTCGAAGAGCGCCTGAAGATTCCCTGGGAACAGGCCAGAGAAGCGTTCGTCTTCATAGGCGACTCTCCGAACGATGAGCCCATGTTTGAGGCCTTCCCACACTCGGTGGGAGTCGCAAATGTCAGGAGGTTCCTGCCGGACATGCGCCATAAACCAGCATACATAACATCAAGGGAGGGCGGCCTCGGCTTTTCGGAAATGGCGGAAATACTTCTCGGAAGCAACCCCTAATATTAACTGATAATAATATAAATAACAAAACAGGAGATATTCAATGAGCGAGAAACCCAAGGTATCCATAGTGAAAAAGGACATGCCCGTAAGCTCCACAGACATCGACGCCATGGTGAGCAAGGCGGTCGAACTTATCGGCGGACTAAAAGGCAAATTCAAAAAGGGCGGCCATGTCGTAATCAAGCCGAATCTCTTTGCACCTTATCCTCCCCCAATATCTGTGGATCGCCGGGTCATCGCATCGGCCGTAAAACTGGCCCGGGAGGCCGGAGCCGGCAGGGTAACGGTTATCGAGGGCGTAAGCATGGGGACGCTGATGAAGCGCGTCAATCCATCTCATTCAGGCGTATGCATGCGGCGCGGGTACACCACGCTCGAGGTGATGCAGATGCTTGGCGTGAAAAAGGCTGTAGAGGATGCGGGCGGCGAAGTCCTTGGAGTCGAAGATGCTGAGAAGGTCGCAGTTGAAATAAAAGGAGGCATGGCGCTTCACAACGTTATGTATCCTAAGATCATCATGGAGGCCGACTATTTCATCAACATGCCGGCGCTGAAGACGCACACCATGACAATGGTGACGTTGTCTATAAAGAACCTTCAGGGGCTGCTGGATGAAAAGAGCCGGTATTACTCACACCGCGACGACCTTGACCAGCACATGGTCGATGTCAATAAAATCCGCCTGCCGGACCTGATTATACTGGACGGGCTTATCGGTATGGAGGGAATGGGTGCGGGCGAAGGCGGGACACCGGTTGATATGGGTATAATAATGGCTGGGCACGACCCGGTTGCAGTGGACTCCATCGCCTCCATGTGCATGGGGATAGATAATCCGTTTGTCGTCGGCACCACTCGCATCGGTCAGCGAGACGGCCTCGGGTGCGCGAATCCTTTTCTTATCGAAGTCAAAGGAGAGAACGTGGAGAGCGTAAAGAAAAAATTCGTCCTCCCCATCAATTTCACGCAGCCGCTTGAAAGTCTTGTGACCGGGCTTTACCCAAACATAGACCTTTATATTGGAGGCGCATGTTCCTCGTGCTGGCTCATGACCATGATGGTGGAAAGCCTGCTTGCAAAGGTGCCCGGAAAGTTTTCCCTGATAGTGGGCGTAGACCCTAAGGTGCCAATGAAGCTCGCGACGGACCTCGAGCACACTTTTTTCCTCGGGGAGTGCGCCCTTGCGACAACCGGGGACCTTAGAGACATGCGCAACGAGATGCAGCTCAAGGGTCTCGATATGTTCCTTGGCGGCTGCCCGCCCTATGAGCAGGCGCTTGTGAAGCTTGAGGACATGCTGGTGCGCCAGGGGCATCTGAGCGAAAAGGATATGATTGCCAAAGCGCATGAACACAGGAAGCATTTCTTTGACTATTATATGGAGCGAGACTCATCGTGGAAGCCTGAGATTTAAAAACCCTTACCGCGAATAGGGCAAAGAAGGAGCATTAAATGGCTGAAAGAAAATATGTGATCGCAATCGATTCAGGAACTCAGAGTGTCCGCGCCATCATCTTCGATTGCGAAGGAAGGGAGATCGCTGTCTCTCAGGTGCAGCACGAACCATATTTCTCGCTGAACCCGGGCTGGGCGGAACAGAACACCGATGATTACTGGTCATGTTTCTGCAGAGTCACAAAGGCTGCGATGGAAAAATCAGGGGTGAACCCGAATCTTATCGCAGGCCTGGGCATAACCACCCAGAGGACAACCTGCATACCAGTGGACCGTGACGGCAAGGCCCTGCGCCCGGCAATAATATGGCTCGATCAGCGAAAGGTGGAAAATCCGCCGGCACTTTCCCTGGCTGCAAAAGCGATTTTCGGCGCAGCCGGGCTATACGAGGCCATCAAGTATGTGCGTAAAAATTCCAAGTTCCTGTGGATAAAGCACAACGAGCCGGAAATTTATAAAAAGACATACAAGTTCATGCCGGTATCAGGCTGGCTTGTCAAAAGGCTTACCGGTGAGTTCAAGGATTCTGTGGGGATGGTCACCGGTCTCTGGCCGCTGGATTTCAAAAATCTCGCATGGCACACCATGGGTGTTGCATACGAGGCCTTTGGCCTTGAGCGTGAACACATGGTGGACATATACCCGCCGGATACCATTCTGGGACATGTCAGCAGAACGGCCTCGGCAGAGACCGGCCTTCCTGAAGGGCTTCCTATCGTTGTGGGCGCAGGCGACAAGCAGTCCGAACTCTTAGGCGCAGGCGGCATCGACCCTGGCATAGGGGTCATGAGCTTCGGGACTGCAACATGTATGGACGTCATCACAAGAAAGTTCGTTTCGGACAAAAGCTTGAAGTTCTTTACCTGGCCGGGCGCTGTACCCCGGACGTGGAACATAGAGATGTTTATCTATCGCGGCTTCTGGATGGTCACGTGGTTCAAGCAGGAGTTCGGCTACCGCGAGTCACTTGATGCCGTAAAACGAGGCATAGCACCCGAGGCGATCTTCGACGAGGTGATTCGGACCATTCCGGCCGGCTCCATGGGACTGATGCTGCAGCCGCACTGGACTCCCATGACAAGTTCCAAGTACAACAAGGGTTCCATCATCGGCTTTGGCGACGTTCACACACGTGCCCATATCTACCGTGCCATACTCGAGGGGATAGGCTACGAACTCAGACGGCTTTACGAGATAGTCAACAAGAAAACCGGGATCACGCTTAACGAAATACGTGTAGGAGGCGGCGGGTCACGCAGCGATACAGCCGTGCAGATAGCCGCCGACAACTTCAACCTGCCGGTCTCGCGTCTTGCCACCTCTGAGATATGCACTCTGGGCGCAGCCATCAACGCAGCAGTCGGATGCGGGATGTTCAAGACGTTCGAGGATGCTGTGGCCTCGATGGTTAAAAAGGGCCGGACTTTCGAACCCATCGCCGCGAATCACCGCATTTACGACGATCTCTACCGGGAGGTGTACCTGAAAACATATTCAAGACTCGAGCCGCTCTATCAGAAGATTGCAGAGATTACAGGATATCCGCCGGTAGAGTAGTTGCAGACGGGATTACGGTAGTTTCAACCTTCAGGGACATTATGCCTCAGTCTATGGCTACACTTCTATGAGTTCCGGGATTTCTCAAGGTATCCCATCCCATGCAGGCTAAAACTGATAGTCGTACGAGAGAGCGATGGTCCAGTCCATGCTCCGGCTCGAAAGGCCTTTTAAGACCGAAATCCCGACTGAATTCTGCGGATTAAGGTTTCTTGTATAACTCACTCCCGCAAGAACTCTCGCTGTGCCGTCTTCAAACTGATCCGGCGTGTATCCCGAGAACTGGACGCTTATCTCGTTTGACTCATCGGGACAGTAATCGAGTTCGGCCTGGAATGAATAGTTGAAATAATAATCATCTTCTTCTGAATCGGCAAGATATGTCGACCCCAGTGTAAGCGAGGCCGTGAAATTACCGAATCCCCTGCTTGCCTCAAGCCACAGGGTCGGCTCGGCCACCGCTTCGGCAAATGCGGCTGATCCTGTAGGCAGCTCAAGATAGCCGATAAGCGCCAGATTTACATATTTATCAAAAAAGTCCCATCTGAGGCCTAAAGATATATCCGAGATTCCCAGGTCCGGATCCTGATAAGTGACGGTATCGCTTGCGAACTGGATTTCAATTTTATCTGTAATATCCGCACTGACATAGACGCCCAGGGCATAATAATCCGCTCCATCCCTCTCTATCTCCACGTAGGGTGCAAGCTCTATCAGATATTTAAAGTTTTGATCATCTCTTCTGACATCGGGTAAAAGCTGTGTTATCGGCGGCTTGAAGGATTGTTCCACTGCAAATGCATCGTGGCAAAATAGAACAGACAGAATAAGCAATGCCATGAGCCGTAATGAAGAATATGGTTGCCTGCTTTGGTTATTTAGAAATTCAATCGTTCTTTTCAATCAGTACCAGCCTCAGATAATATGGTATAAATAGCCTTTTGCCCTTCATCGCATTCATCTTATCAGCAAAATATGTTAAATGATGCCATGATTATAAATGAAAAAAAGGGCTTTGAGGAGGACAGTCTTGAAAAAAACAGTAATATTGCTGTCTGTCATTTCAATCCTGCTGACAGCTTCATCTGCATGGGCGGATGTCACCATAGATAGATGGACCAGATCGAATTTCGCCATAGGTTTTGAATCAACCTCAACCACAAAGATTCAGGGGTTGAAAGAGTACAGCCGCAATAATGTCAAATTTGACAGCAAGCTGATCGGCTATTTTGCAAATGATGCCCCGATTGTTATCATAACAAGGGTTGACAAAGGCCTGATCTGGAATCTGAACGATAGAAAAAAGACATATATCGAGGCCCCTCTTAGCTCCTTTGATTTTGATAAGATGATAAAAAATAAACAGGCAAAGAACAGGGATGAAAAGGCCCCGGATAAAACCAGATACAGGCTCATAAATATTGAATTCAAGGTAAAAATGACCGGCGCAAAAGAAATCATCAATGGCTTTGACTGCGATGAATACGATGCTACCCTAACTGCAGTGATCGAAGATACGGAAACTGGAGGAAGGCTTACGGAAATAATTGAAACGATCCTCTTCACAACACCTGAAACCGGAATGATTATTGAGGTGCAAAATGAAGAGGCCGCATATTATGACGCCCTCTTTAAAAAACTGGGTCTGGATGGAAAATCAGGAATGATCTTAAGAATACTGAACATGGACAAGGTAAATTCTCCGTTTAAGCTTACAGAGGGCGTCCTGAAAAAATATGCCTCGGAATTCTCCAGGATCGAAGGTTATCCGATCAGGACTGTCGTTAAATCCCGGACGATAGAGGATGAAAAACAAAAGACCGCCCGTCTGAAAAGTGAGCAGCAGGAAAACAAGGGCCAGACAAAACAAAAGCAGAAATATGACAGCAGACAAAAAGAGGCCGACAGGGACAAACCAGTGGTATGGTTTACAAGCGAAGTCAGAAAGATAAGCCTTGACCCCGTCAAGGCGAGCACTTTTGAAATCCCTGCAAAATACAAGAAGATTCAGGATTGAGATTGATTTTCAAGTTTTAAACAAAAGTCGGAATTTAAGCCCACTCTTAAAAAGTAGTGATCCGGCAAATAGCGGGCCTATTTGATAAAATGCAGAAATCTTGACTTATTCTGCACTATTCCTTTCTATTGATACCCCTCAGCCAAGAGCCTTCTTAATTCTTTCAAGCCCTTCTATGATGTTTTTATCAGAGGTGGCGAAAGAAAGCCTGAAATGCTCGTCGCTGCCGAACTCGATCCCCGGAATTATTGCAACAAGCGCCTTATCAAGAAGGAAATTAGCAAAATCGGTCGAACCTGAGAACCTGCCTAGAAGACCCTTCATTGAAGGGAAGCAGTAAAACGCGCCTTCAGGCGGAATGATTTCGAGCCCTGGTATTTCCCTTATTTTGGAAACCATCAGATCACGGCGCTTCTCGAATATCTTCGTACGTTCGGCCACTATGCTCTGATCACCTGTCAATGACTGGTAGGCACCATACTGGGCAAATGAAGTCGCATTTGATGTGCTCTGACTCTGAAGCCTACCCATTGCTGCAATCACATCCTTGTCGCCCACGCAGTAGCCGATTCTCCATCCGGTCATGGAAAATGTCTTTGATGCGCCTATTACTATGAATGATCTGGCGGCAACTTCAGGCCCGAGTGAAGCTATGCTCGTGAAGGTGTTCCCGGAAAAAACGAGCTTCTGATAGATGTCATCAGCCACTATTGCTATATCGTGTTTGATGCAAAGCTCTGCAATTTTCTCAAGCTCCTTCTTTTCGATTATCATTCCTGTCGGGTTTGATGGAGAGTTGATTATTATACCCCGGGTTTTCGGGGTAATGGCCTGCTTCACCTGCTCGGCCTGAAGCTTGAGCCCTGAATCCTTTGTATCGACAAAGACGGGTTTGGCGCCTGCAATCTCAATCATGGCCGAATAAGATACCCAGTAGGGTGATGGGCATATAACCTCATCACCGGCATCGAATATTGTTACAAAGAGATTATACAGGCTGTGCTTCGCGCCGCATGATACTAATACATTTGCTGGTGTCGCTGTTGTCCCGTATTCCTTGTTTACAATATCGGATACCGCTTTTCGAAGTTCAGGAATGCCTGCAACAGGTGTATATTTTGTCTTGCCGTCTTTTATCGCCTTGATTGCAGCCTCTTTTATATCATCCGGCGTATCGAAATCAGGCTCTCCTGCACCGAAGCCTATTATATCCTTTCCTTCTGCCTTCAGCGCATTTACCTTGGCCGTGATAGCTAAAGTCGCCGATTCCTCAATTCCTGATACAAGTTTAGAAATCTTCATATTTTCTCCTCCAAGTTTAACGGATTTTATGAAATTTAATCAGTGCTCATAAACGGATATTTTTCTTTGAGCTTATATAATACAGGGTCCGGCACCAGTCCTCTGACAGAACCTCCTGCCGAGACTGTTGCCTTTATAATAGTTGAGCTTACAAAAAGGTTCCTGAAATCTGTCATTAAAAAATAAGTATCGACTTCACTGTAAAGCTTTCTGTTCATAAGGGAGAGCTGCATTTCCCATTCAAAATCCGATACAACCCTCAAGCCTCTCAATATTGCACAGGCGCCTATCTTTTTTACATAATCAACAAGCAGTCCTTCAAAGACATCCACACTGATTCTGCCATTTGATGGAGCAACGCATTCCTTTATCATTTCCACTTTCTCTTCTGTAGTAAATAAATCCTGTTTCAAGGCATTATGGCCGACAGCTACAACGACCCTGTCAAAGACCCCCAGACCTCTTCTTATAATATCAATATGACCGTTCGTTATCGGATCGAATGAACCGGGACATACAGCTATTTTTTCGCTCATTTACGGCTCCCTTCTTATAAAAGTCAGCATCGTATCTCCGTATTGCTTTTGCTTGTATGCGTTCATATTGAGCGGTTCTCTGGGTGAATGTTCAACAACCATTGTCCCGCCCGGCTTAATCAGAAAATATAGCTCAGGTGCAAGCTGAGAAGCAAGACCTTTATTATATGGCGGGTCCATAAAAATAAGATCGTATGTATGCTTGCATTTCCTTATATATGCCATGACATCCGATTTGATAATGACACATTTATCTTCAATGCCGATCAGGGAAACATTTTTTTTTATATTGGCGATGCTTGAGGCGGAACTGTCAACAAATGTTGCCGATTTCGCACCCCTGCTTAACGCTTCAATTCCGAGAGAACCGCTACCTGCAAAAGCATCAAGAACGTCAAGATCCCTGAGCTCTACCAGCAAAGCTGAAAACAGGGCTTCCTTAACCCTGTCGGAAGTCGGTCTGATATCATCAGGACAGGTTATCCTTCTCGATTTATAAAGTCCCGAACATATTCTTACTGACATGATATTTGAGTTATACATCAGATTATAAATGGTCAAGTAATTAACATAATCTTCTGTGTGTAATATATTTCCCATTTATAGAAGGTAAAACTCTTCGGCAATGTGTAATATATTTCCCATATATCTTTTAAATTTCCGCTTATCATTTTGCTCCCAAACAGGTTATAATCATTATATATTGACAACGGGAACCGCGTTATTCATAATAACTCGAAATTTAAAGATTTTATGCGGTTTTCAATATGCAGGGGGAAGAGAATCCAACATTCACAATAATCGGGCATACCCTTTGCATTATTAAAATCCCAGGAGGGTCTAAGCATATGAAGAAGATCAGTAAACTTGTCGTAGCGGCCTTGATACTGTTAGGTCTAACAATCTCAGCATGCGATAAACGTTCGGATGTAACCAGAGACAGCCTTTCTTTCGAGGGTATCAATACCGAAGAAGTCCTCAGCGGCGAAGATACCAAGGAGTTGAGCAAACTTCTCGGCAACCTGACATTCGGACAGGTTCTGGATCTTCTCGGCAACAGCCTGAAGACACTCGATGCTCTGGGCAAGCAGGGATACACGACACGGGAAGATTATCAGACGCTGCTTAATATTATAAAGAATACTTATACATATATGCTCGAAGAAAAAGCCGCATATGAAGCAGACCCCAAAGCATATAACGAAGCGCATCCGGAAACTGCAAGCCCTATATCCCCACTCTTTAAAATGGCTGTAGATGCCAAGGTGGGCTTCCTTCTCAACCGGGTCATCAAACAGGCCGGTTCACAGTGCATCACACAGAACATTTATCCCATGATAGCCTACGCACTTAATGCTGATGACGATATATTAAAGAATGCAATCAGTGGCGGATCAGAAAGCCCCGAAATTCAAAAAATAAGCCGCGAAGAGTTCAACAAGCTCATTACACTTGTCAACAAGCTTGTTGATAAAGATGGTGAATACAATGCTCTGCACAGCAGCCTTTCAACATTCCGTGGCACTTTGGATATTGAACCCAATTCAGTAACCGTGGATGACGTCAAGGCTTTATTAAAAGATCTGGATACCCTTTCAGGTCCATACGGCACATCTGAGCCGGAAGAAACAGTACCCGGTCCATATACTGACGAGCAGAGCGATCAGATATGGGACAGCGCGGGACAGGTAATTAAAAACACCTTCAAGAACGACGACACTGTACAAGATGATTTAAAAGATTTTTCCAAGGCTCTCGGCATATATATGGCTTCAAATGATTTCAAATCCACAATGGAAGAATTAACTTCGACCCTTGCTACCGACCCTGCAGTATTGGAAAGTTTTGTTAAAAAAGCCCTTTTGGGGCTTGCCTCATCATCAGGTTCCGATTCCATGAGCAATATGGCGCCTTATCTTGCCGGCATCGATATTAATGACATTGACGGCATAGCAAAAGGCCTCACCAGCGTACTCTGGACGGACTGGTACTATAAAAGCGGCCCCAATGCGCGCACGGATGTCAAAACAAGCGGACTCAGGGCTCTTATGTTCATGATGAAGGAATCGGGCAACAAAAATAACGTATTGAACAGGTTCCAGATAATAAACCTCATGTCCTCTCCGGATGACGGCAAGTATGGCTGGATACCATCGAACTGGTATACGAATAATGTGGCCGAGTGGACAATCGGTGAGGTTGTTCATGCAGTTGACAAGTTCGGTGCAGTCCAGGGAATCGATTATGTATTATACAAGAAGCCATATAAACTGGCAGCATTCAGTCTCTTCGGATTTCCTTTCAGCATGAAAGAATATAAAGGAATGAATGCAATGATGTCTGATTCCATGATGGACCTCTTCAGAGAAGGCAGCGCTTTGATGAAGATAGTACAGCTCTTTGATGACAGCATCGAAGGTGTTGACGGAATTCTTGACCCGTTCCCTGCATTCAAAGAACTAGCAGGAGGAGACGGTAAGACTGAGGGAACAGCAGGATCGCGACATAAACTGATCTGTCTCTTTGCCCCTCTGATGAAATCAGCATGGCAGGCGGACGTCGATGATTTCCTCGGCAAAAACAACATGCCAAAGACTTTTGCAACTGTCGATATGCTGGCGCAGCTCAATGAAATAAGCCACCAGAGTTATCAACCTCTTAAAAGTTCGTCTCCGACATTTGTACAGGACGACCAGGGTTCTGTAATCAAAAAGGCTGAACCCGCACTCTTGATGGCGCTCATGGACAGAAGCGCATCCGGCCAGACTGACCCGGGGCTTGTTGCACCCATTCTGAAGGTTGCAATCACCATTGCAAAAAGACTGAATGAAACCGATTGCCCTGTTGTCAGCAATCAGAAGCTCCTTGTTTCCATTATCAAAGACCTCAACATGCAGCCGATGACTGTTGCCGACCAGAGCGAACTGGTTGCCAAACTGTTCACCGACAAGAATGAGCAGAACCAGAAATCACTAATTGAAAACCTCAACCTGTTCCTGACGAATATCAATACCACGACAGGAAAAACAAACACCGATAATATCGTTGAATTCGCCAGGGTCATGGGCGCAGCCATGAATACAAGCAATATAGGCGGCAGCCTTGTGGACATAGTGCCTGATCTGATCGCGGATTATGATGATATATACCCGATCATTTCAAAGTTCATTCCCGAATCGACCGATACCGAGGACGAATCTACATCAAGCGAACTTATGGATTATCTGACCGCTAAAATAAATGACGGAAAAGATGACAATCCGTTTATCGCCAATTCAAAGACACTCCTTTATAAAGTGCTGGATGTCCAGGACGATATCTACAACCCGGCCGGATTCATCAATGGATTTACCCCTGTAACAGGTGAAAACAGCCTTCTTGAGCACATCTCGGGACTCTATCTGGTTAAAGAATGGTATGGAGGCGATGCAGAACCGTTAAGCACTTTCCTAACCGAGGCGACAGGCACCGAGGAAGGTCAGGACGCCCTCTGGTCGGTACTTGATGAGTTCTACAACAACAGCGATAGCCAGGATGTCGGCATGCTGACAAAGATCATGGGCGGAGAAGGCGCCGGCGAAAACTACATAAAGATAAACATTGAACCAAAGTTTATAAGGGCGCTCTTCACGCCGATTGACAACAACGGTGACGGCATAGAGGAAGACGCCGTAGCACACAACATCTTCAAGCAGGTCAACCTGGGTCATGTCGATAATGACAAAGAATTCATGCAGAGAATTCTCGAGGAACTCTATGAACTGACTCAGGGAGAGGGTGAATCACTTCTAAGCCCGAAGTCGGAAGGGTATAACAATCTGGTTCTGACGCTTGAAAACCTGCTTAATAATATTACAGTCAAGTAAAAAAGATATTAGTTCAAAACAAATTCTGCTTCTATGATTTCCCGGGGGATGATGAAATATTCATCCCCTTTTAAACTATTTTATTGAAAGGGGTTACAAAATGGGCAAGAAACTACTTCTTTTCTTATCGGTATTTCTTTGTACAGGTCTAAGCGCCCATGCAGCCGGCTTTGCCGACACCTGGGGATTCGGATCAAGGGCCGTTTCACTGGGAGGCGCTTTCACTGCTGTCGCAGATGACTATTCAGCCGCCTACTACAATCCTGCCGGGCTTGCGATGACCAGCAAAAATTACTTTACCCTGGATTACATGTACACTGCACCCAGGATAAAGGTTGAAGACAACGAGGGTAATGACCTTGTCGTTACAAATCCTGACGGAAGTGTCAGGACTGACCCCTCACAATACAGGGGAAGCTCAAGAGGTCTGAACCTCTCGATCCCTCTCATAGGTCTTGGTATTAGTGTAAATGATATCATTAATTTACCCATAAACGTCCAGTTCGGTATGGCAATATCAATGCCTGAACGCAGCGACACCATGTACAGGATATATTCCTACCCTGTCGATCAGCCGCATTTCATAAGATACGGCGATAATATCGACCGAATCCATGCAGCAATGGGCCTGGGCATCGAATGCTGGAAAGACCTTGTTTATATAGGCCTCGGCGCACAGACCATGCTTTACGGCGACGGCATGATATACGTCGACGGGCTTAACACAACCGAAGCAAACGGCGAAGCAGTCGCAGAGGTGAAGCAGTCGAATCTGTTGAAGATGGACCCTGTCGCAGGCATAATGGTGACGCCGCTTAACAAGAAATTAAAGATAGGGTTCTCATTCAGGGAAAAGGAACAGGTTGAACTTGACCCCCTTCCCACGCTCATCACAGCAATAGGTGCACCGTTCCAGGGAAATATCGGGATCGTGATGGGGCTATATGCATTCTATACCCCTAGAGAATATTCTCTCGGAGCTTCATACGATTTTGATTTTCTTCTTGTATCGGCCGAGGCCAACTACCAGGAGTGGAGCGATTACAAAATAATGCCTGAAGAAACGGTAAATGAACTTACGAGAACGGCTTTCGCGAACATGCCCGACTTCAAGGATACCATGAATTACAGACTGGGAGTCGAATGGAGGATAAATAAAAACACCAACCTCTCTTTCGGCTACTGCCACCAGCCGACACCCGTACCGGATCAGTCAGGTGTCGTATCCAATTATATCGATATGGATAAGGATATTTTTTCCCTCGGCGGAAGATATACATTCAATGTTCCATTTGCACTTAACAAGCCGATGTCCGTAGGTGCGATGCTTTCATATCAGCTGCTTGATACCCTTCATATCAATAAGGAAGGAATTCAAGGGCCTACCTGGGTAGATCAGAAGAGCTACACAGTCAAGGGTGATGCATATGCCGGCGGAATCAATCTCAGCTTTAGCTGGTAATCCAATGAAGAAGGATAAGACGATGAAAAACAAAACAATCCTTTATATATCGGTAATCTTTGCAGTCGTTGTGTGCAGCTCACCGGTTTTCGCTTCCACCTATGCTGACACATACGGCCTCGGCAACAGGGCAATCTCACTGGGCGGTGCTTTCACTGCTGTTGCGGATGATTTCTCCGCCTCATACTACAACCCCGCAGGCCTTGCGCAGAGCAAAGACTTCGGGCTTTCAATCCAATATCTGTACACATCACCCAGTATAAAAGTTGATAAATTGAGCGGCGGGTCGCTCAAGATATACAACAATCCCAATAACATCGATTCAGGCGTCAGGAATGACCCGACTGAAGCTACGGCGGTCAACGGACTAAATCTCGGCATACCCGTAATCGGCCTGATGATGGATATTAACAGGATAGTCAAACTCCCCTTCCACGTGCAGCTTGGAATTACCGCTGCCATTCCTGAAATGGGCGATGTATCATATAGAATCCATGACTGGCCGCCGGACCAGCCTCATTTTATCCGGTATGGTGATGACATCAACCGTATCACACTGGCTGCAGGGCTCGGGATCGAAGCTGTTAAAGATATAGCTTACATAGGCGTAGGAATGCAGGCCATGCTCCACGGACCGGGAACATTCTATGTTGACGGCCTGTTCAGCGGCGGCTCAGGCGACAGTCCTTACAACAGTTATCAGGATGTCGAAGCTCAGTCCGAATTCGGTGCCGTATTCGATTATGTACCGACAGCCGGGTTGCTTCTGTGCACTCCTGCGATCGAAGATACACTCAAGACAAAGGTCAAACTCGGGTTTTCCTGGCGCGACCAGCAGGAACTCAAACTGGGTCCAATTCCTGTTACAACGGTTCTTGACATAGGAGGACTCACATATACCATGCCTATGACGCTCGACATGAACGCATTTTTTACGCCTGAAGAATATTCACTGGGTCTGGCGGTTGACACCGATCTGATACTTGTTTCAATTGAAGCAAATCGCCAGATGTGGAGCAAATACGGCCTGTCAACCACCGACAGCGTCAACGGATATCCCGACCCCAACTTCAGCGACACGACCAACTACCGCATAGGAGCATCCTTCAAGGGAATAAAGAATTTGAGCATCAATGCGGGCTATGCCTATCAGCCATCCCCGATACCGGATCAGTCAGGAAAGGTTTCAAATTACATAGACCTTGATAAGAATATCTTTTCACTCGGTGCAGGATATCAGTTCATATTTCCCTGGTGGAACCTGTTCAAACAGCCTCTCAAAGTTGAAGGTGTGCTTCAATACCAGAAACTCAAGGGAATAACGGTATATAAAGACGGCATATCCGGCCAGAGCTGGACAAATCAGGTCAGTTACGAAGTCGAGGGCAGCGCCTTCGCTGGCGGCTTGAATCTTAATATTGCCTGGTAGCACAATAATTTACCAGGAGGCAGACTCAAGTCCGCCTCCTGGTATTCCGATGATATGATTCATGGAACGCTTCACTCTCAATAAAATCCTGGTACTTTTCTTCATAATAGCCGTAACAGCCCTCTTCTTTTACATGATACGGGATTTTCTAATGGCGATCTTTCTTGCCGCCATCTTCTCTTCCCTTTCACAGCCTTTATACAGGCTCATCAGCCGATGGGTTAAAGGCAGGAAAAATCTTGCATCGTTTATAACAATAGCAATTATATTCCTTATCTTCTTCATTCCTGTCGGCGTGCTGCTGGGGCTTGTCGCAAATGAGGCCGTCAAAATAAGCACGAACGTAAAACCCTGGATAGACCAGTGGATTAACCAGCCGAATGCCTTCGAGAGACTCACTCAGCACTATCCTCAACTGAATTTCATGGATAATTACCATACCGTCATTCTTGAAAAGGCAGGCGAATTTGTCGGGAAAATAAGCAATCTGCTGGTTTCAGGCGCATCAACATTTACGCTAAAGACAATCAATTTCGTATTCCAGTTCTTTTTATTCCTTTATGCAATGTTCTTCTTTTTAAGTGAAGGCTCCACCATGCTTAAAAAAATAGTCTCTTATATACCGCTACCCGAAAACTCAATGGATAGAATCCTTGACAGATTCACATCAGTTTCCCGCGCCGCTATAAAGGGAACTCTTGTCATCGGCATAGTTCAGGGAGGCCTCCAGGGCATAGCATTCGCTGTCATGGGCATTGACAGCGCTCTCTTCTGGGGAACCGTAATGGCATTCGCCTCGATTATTCCCGTTGTGGGAACAGCCATCGTCTGGTTTCCCGCAGTAATTGTCCTGGCACTTACAGGGCACATGATAAAGGCTGTTATTCTTCTTCTCTTCTGCAGTCTTGTCGTGGGCAGCATAGATAACCTGATGAGGCCCTGGCTTGTAGGAAGAGATACAGAGATGCACGAGCTGATGATACTTTTCAGCACACTGGGTGGCCTGAGCCTTTTCGGCATCATCGGCTTCATAATAGGCCCGATAGTTGCTTCACTCTTTATCACCGCATGGAATATTTATGAAGAGACTTTCAATGAAAAAGACAGGGCATAATACATCTGTTGCAATCGTATCCGATAAATAAAGAATATTGACCGCGACTGGTTCAGGCATGAATTCATCGTTGCCCTGAAGAAGAAAAAAGATATCTTCCAGCAGATTATAAGTTTTTAGATTTTATAAAAAATGAAGGTATATCGCAGATATGTGTATTCTGGTAGAAGCATCGATATCTTACAGAACTCTCTACTTTTGATTTCTAACCAATTTGCCATTATCTCCGAAAGAGATATTCAATCAGCGTAATAAAATAATGCGGATAAAGATATGGTTTTTATATTCCAAAGGAGTTTCTATGCTCTGGAAGAAAATCTTCTTTCTTGCTGTCAGACAGATTGTCCATAATATACCAACTATGCTTAAGCATGATGATATTGCCACAAAATGCCAAGTAGTAAATATTCATTCTCTTTGATTTAATAGTACTTTCTTTTTGCCTTCATCTCGATAAATGAGTATCATTGTCTTGGATAATCGAAAAAAGCAAAGCTAGTATATTAATAGTTCGATTTAATAAGATATGTTACTTACAACTGAATATAAAATAGATAAAATCATAAAGATACTGCGCGAAGAAGTGGATGATTTCCCATCTATGTTTAAATGCATTATTACGCTGAATGCACACTGTTTTGGAGGGACATCACCGGTATGTGGCATTATTAGTGGCTCTGGCTTCAAACTAAAAAACAGAAAGGGACCAGGGTTTTCAATTATAGCGGAAGGCAGATTGGTTGAAACTGGTATGGGCACAGATATTGAGATTTGTTTTTCTAAGCCATTTGTCCCCGACATACTTGGTGTCATATTATTTAATAGATATGAACATGACAAAAGAATAATTATTGATTTTTTGACTAATATTTTAAAAGCAAAATTAATGACCGAACCAGTCGCTTAAGCCGATCGCCGCTTCGCGGCTCCGGCTTAGCTTTTCGTTATGCAGATTAAAATTGACATAAAAACATATGGAATTTAAATTGGTTGGCATACTATGAGTAATTATGAAAAATTGCTGTTCAAAATTCTGTCCGGCAGGTCCGATGCGAATATATCCTTTGCAGATGTATGCAATTTACTTAAAAAGTTTGGTTTTCAAGAACGGATCAGGGGAGATCATCATATCTTCACAAAGGATAATGTTGAAGAAATATTGAATTTACAACCAAAAGGATCTAAGGCAAAATCGTATCAAATAAAACAGGTTCGTGATCTTATAGTACGCTACAAGCTGACTCTGGAGGAAATCGATGACAAATAAATATGAAATAATCATTTACTGGAGCCAGGAAGACCAGTCATTTATTGCCGAGGTTCCGGAATTACCCGGTTGTGCGGCAGATGGAAAAACATATAACGAAGCGCTTTCAAACGTTGAAGTTATTATAAATGAATGGATAGACACAGCCCTGGAATTAAAACGGCCAATTCCACTACCCAAAGGGAAACTCATGTATGCATAACAGGTCAATACAGCGGACGGCCTACGGTCGCCGTTGATTTTAATGTTATCATTTCAAAGAAGAACCTTAATTTTCAACTTGCTGAAAAAGTAAAACTCTTCGATTTATATATTCCCTGAGAGATATTCTAGCAAAACTGTAAAGTTTGTCACATCATCAATATTTGAAATCGATCTGAAAAATAACATATATCAAAGTTCAGCCTTTAGTAAAAATATCCCCAGAAAATCTTAGTTCCCGATATGGCATGAGAAGGTCATAATCTCACTCGAAGAAATATCAGGCCGGACAGGAGCTACTGCAAATTACTCCAGGACATTCACCTTGTCGTCTTCGACTACCTTCAAACCGCTGCTCGTATCATCAAGTCTGAATATTATCGTATATTCGACCTCTGAATCAACCGGCATGCCATTTTTTATTGTCGGCGAAAATCGCGAGGAGCGTATCCCGTTCAAGGCAACCCTGTCCAGTCTCGGATAACCGGAAGACTGTTTGATTTTAACATTCCTGGGATTTCCTGTTTTGTCTATTTCCAGTCCTATACTTACGCTGCCTTCTTCACCGCGCCTCCTTGATGTTTCATCATAGCGGATATCAAGGCCTTTAAGCAGGCGCGCCTTTGTGATGCCGTACCGGTTACCGCTCCCGGCATCACCGCTGTGAGCATATTTGTCTTTTCCAGCGCCACCTTCCTCACCTGTTCCGGCACTACCTGCTGAGGGTGAAGATCCTCCTTTGTCATTCGCGGCAGTGGATATCCCGGCAGGACTATCCGCATTGGACACAGAAGGTTGTTCAGCATCGGGAGAATTGATTCCGACTTTTATATTATCGGGCCCGGATGATGTTTTACTTTGTTCAGTCCCCGGAAAGTTCAAGACATCTTTATCTGCTTTTGGCTTTACCGCACCGGCTCCCGTCTTCAATCTTTCCACGAGGCTTACCTGCTGCACGAAAGCGGATGATGTATTCCTTTCTGCGGGTTTATGCGTAATCACGAAGGCTGCAATTACCGCATGAAATCCAATTGATAACACCAGGCATGCGGCAAATAAATTTTTGTACATCACTCACCTTGATTCAGGCGCAGTTTTTTTTCAGGAGGCAGTCTCAATTTCAGATGTAATCAGTTCAACTGCCTTCACCGGATCAGATGCCGCGCTTATGGGCCTGCCGATTACAAGCAGGCTCGAACCGCCTTTTATTGCAGAAGCCGGTGATGCAATCCTTGACTGGTCCCCTTTATCGGCCCCGGCCGGCCTTATGCCAGGGGTTATAATTGTGAACCCTTTCGGCGTAAGCGGCTTTATGCGGTCAAGATCGGCTGCCGAGCATACCATTCCGTCGGCGCCCGATTTCAATGCAACATCGAGAAGTGTCATGACCTGCTCCACCGCATTCGACCTGAAACCGAGCTCTTTCATGTCGGGGTCGCCCAGGGAAGTGAGCACGCTGACTCCGATTGTTTTCGGCCTCTTTATGCCAAGGTTGGCCGATTCTTCACGGGCCGCTTCAACACCGGCTGCAATCATGGCCCTGCCGCCTGAAAGATGAAGGGTCATCATATCGACACCAAGCCTTACCGCCGACCTCACTGCACCGGCTACCGTATTCGGTATGTCATGAAATTTCAGGTCTAGAAAAACCTTTATCCCCGCTTCTTTGACCATAGCGACGACATCAGGGCCTGCTGCAGTGAACAGCTCCAAACCGATTTTAAAGAAGCCTACCCGGCCTTTCAGTACCGATACCCATTTGGCAGCCTCATCCGTGTTCGCAACATCCAGAGCAAATATTATTTTATCTTTTGCAGCCATGAGATCCTCCCTGCGGCCTGTTTCACTGTCATTGAATGTGCCCTGATTATCGTTTCGATATCCTCAAGGGCTTTTTGAACGGAATCATTGACGACGATGTAGTCATACATCTCCCAGCAGGAGATCTCCTTTTTCGCATTATCAAGCCTTATTGCAAGCGTTTCCCTGTCCTCGGTTCCCCTTCCGGCCAGACGCTTTTCAAGCTCTCTCATGTCTGGGGGGACGATCATTATATATATGCCTTCGGAGCCTGCCGCTTTAGCCTGTCTCACACCCTGAAAATCAATGTCGAACAGTATGCTCCTGCCACTTTTTTCCGTCTCTTCAACCCATTTCAAAGATGTCCCGTAATAGTCTTTATGTACATGCGCCCATTCAAGAAAACCTGACTCGGAAATTATTTTTTCAAACTCAGAGGCTTGAACAAAGAAATATTCCCTGCCGTTAATTTCTGAGGGCCTGGGACTGCGGGTTGTATAGGAGATTGACAGGATTATTTCGGGATGCAGCTTAAGCAGTTCCCCGATAATTGTGGATTTGCCGACCCCCGAAGGTCCTGAGATGAATATCCTCAATCCTGCTCCTTTATCGCCATCCTGTCCTCTTCTCTGAGGGCTCCTTCATTGAGCCTGTTCGCTATGGTCTCTGACTGGATTGCGCTAAGGATGACATGCGAACTGTCAGTTATTATTATCGAACGCGTCTTGCGGCCCTGAGTCGCATCGATAAGCTGCCCGCGGTCTTTTGCGTCTTCGCGCAGCCTTTTCATAGGCGATGAAGCGGGATTTACGATAGCGATAATCCTGTTAGAAACAACACCATTGTTAAAGCCTATATTCAAAAGCTTGCTCTCGTTTCTGGCCATGAAACACCCCTCAAATTTTATTCAATATTCTGCAGCTGTTCCCTTATCTTCTCGAGCTCGGTCTTGGCGTCTATGACAAAGATGCTGATGGAGGTATCCTGAGACTTAGACCCTATTGTATTGAATTCCCTGTTTATCTCCTGGAGAATGAATTCCAGTCTCCTGCCTGCCGCATTTGCCGATTTAAGTGTCTCTTTGAAGACATCAAAATGGCTCTTAAGCCTCACCACCTCTTCCGTTATATCGCACCGTTCCGCCATTATTGCAATCTCCTGTGCAAGCCTTACTTCATCAACCTGGGGCTTGCCCTGCAGAAGGCTGTTTATATTCGTATTGAGCCTTTCGGCAAATATTTTAGGCATACCTTCCGAAGCCGTTTCAATTGAGAGGCGTATGCCTTCAAGAACCTGTATCCTTTCAGCCATGTCCCTCCCCAGCTTTTCCCCTTCTTCCATCCTTGAATCAAGAAAACCCTTCAAGGCCTTTTCAAGAACAGGGTTGATCAATGCCCACAGTTCCTCCACCATTTTCTCTTCTTCACCGACAACACCCGGTATTGAAATCACATCCCTGAAAGAGGCTTCTCCTCCGAATTGTCCGGCCATCGTCTTCAAATCTTCAAAAACGGCTTTTGCATAATCCCAGTTAATTTTAAGTCCCTGCTTTTCAGCCTCGGCAACATTCCTGGTTATTATCACATCGGCCTTTCCTCGCTGAATCGCATCGGAAACAGCCGAGCGCACCTGCATTTCAATCTGGCTCATATCACGCGGCAGTTTTACACGTATATCCTTATACCTGTTGTTCAATCCTTTTATCTCTACGGAATAGCCGCCCTCTTCCGCATGGCCGTAGCCTGTCATGCTGCCTGGCATTTCAACCTCCCTTTATAGATGTTTCTTATCTCTTTGAATACCGCCCTGAGTTCATCCGAAGCATAATCAGGGTATGTCCATTCAAGGCTTGAATACGTTTCCCCTCTGTAAATCAACGTCACTTCCGCCCATATGCCACGAAAAAGATAAATGCGGTGGCTGTAGGGCTTCGTTGTAGCGAGACATACATTTTCAAGTGAGAGGATTCCCGGGTCTATGTTTACCCCTCTTTTGCCTTCAGTCAGAAACTTGTCTTCAATCTCATTAGACCTTATTTTGGCTTCCGGCATGAAATCTCTTGGAACAAGCCGCTCGAAGGCGACTATCATCCTTTTCAGCCCCGAGCCCATTTCCGCTTCATAATAATTCGTATAATCAAACGGCAGTTCATTACTCTGATAGATCGTGTCTCCGAATTCCTTTTTAAGGAGCGCCATCACATCATCCGGATCATGACGGTAGATAATGCTGGTAAAAAGCATCACATCTCTGGGAAGCCTTATGCTACCCACCAAGCTCCTCCATGCAGATATGCTTGAGCTCTTCAAATCCGACCGTCGCTGCACCGATTTCTCCCACAACGATCCCGGCTGCAATATTTGCTATCGCAGCCGCTTCTACAGGAGTCGCACCCGATGCGCTGGCAAGCGTAAACACCGATATGACGGTGTCACCGGCGCCTGTTACGTCAAACACAGTCTTTGCAGCGGTGGGGATATGCGTAACTTTCTCCCTGCTCTCAAAAAGGCTCATGCCTTCTGCCCCGCGCGTTGCAAGAATCATCCTGCATCCGAGCATATCAAATATCCTGCCCGCCGCTTCGCAGAGGTCCGCTTCCGAAGCTATCGTCATGCCCGCGCCGAAGGCAAGCTCCTTCTTGTTTGGCGTAATGATCCCTGCATTCTTATAATGCGGGAAATTCCTCTCTTTGGGATCAACGCTCACGAGCAGTCCGTATCTGCCTGCCTCCTCGATTATATCTGCAATCAGTCCTACGTTGAGCAGTCCTTTGCCATAATCGGAAAGGACAACTGCATCGGCTCCAGCCATCTTTTCCTTTACCGCCGACAGCAGACCCTTTCTGTTGTCATCCGATATGTGTTCCCTGTCTTCCTTGTCTATCCTGACGACCTGCTGTGTATGGGCGATAATACGTGTCTTGACTATTGTCTTTCTTGAACCGTCCCTGATGAGACCGTCCGGATTAACACCTTCATCACCAAGCAGGCTTAATATGTTATCGCCCTGCCTGTCATCCCCGATAACTGAAAAAATCTGCACGCCTGACTTCAAGCTGCTGAGATTCCTGACCACGTTTCCAGCCCCGCCCAGCCTGAAGGTTTCTTCCCTTACATCCACGACCGGCACAGGCGCTTCGGGTGATATGCGTTCGACCGTTCCCCAGATGTACTCATCCAGCATGATGTCGCCGATTATGAGAATGTTTTTATCGGGCATCGCATCAAATATCCCGGCAAGTCTTTTGGCAGGAATTTTTATCATCGGTTCCTCAGTCAACGGTATTTTTAAATAAAGCGTCCACGAAATGCCCGGCGTCAAACTCCTGAAGGTCGTCCATGGCCTCGCCTACGCCGACAAAGCGTATGGGTATGTCGAACTCATCCGCAATGCCTACAATTACACCGCCCTTTGACGACCCGTCCATCTTCGTAAGCACGATGCCGGTCACGCCGAGAGCGTTGTTGAACTGGCGCGTCTGTTCAATGGCATTCTGCCCGATTGTCGCATCGAGAACAAGGAGCACCTCGTTAGGTGCGCCGGGCATCTTCTTGTCAAGGACGCGTTTGGTCTTTTTGAGCTCTTCCATAAGATTCTCACGCGTATGAAGCCTGCCTGCGGTATCGATTATGAGCACATCGTGCCCCCTCTTGATCGCAGCTTCCAGTCCGTCAAAGGCCACCGCCGTCGGGTCCGCCCCTTCCTGGGACCTTATGAAATCCGCACCGGCCTTGTTCGCCCAGTGTTCGAGCTGCTCTATCGCAGCCGCCCTGAACGTGTCCGCCGCTGCAACGATTACGCTCCTGCCCTGGTTCTTGAGAAGCCAGGCGATTTTTGCAATTGTCGTGGTTTTCCCCGAGCCGTTTACGCCGCTCACCATTATGACAAACGGCTTTGATTCTTCTTTGATTTCAAGGTGCTTTTCCCTTTGAGAGAGAATCCGGCTGATTTCCACCCGCACCTTTTCCATAGCAGCATCAGCTGTGTCTACCGAAGCAATATCTTTTTTCAGGTCTTCAAATATCTTGTATGCCGTCTTTATCCCTATGTCCGTACCTACAAGCGTCTCTTCCAGTTCGTTCAATAAAGCGGCATCGATTTTGTCATGTCTGCTGAATACGGATGCAATCCTGTCTATGAAACCCTTGTGCGTCTTGGCAAGCCCTTTTTCGAGCTTTTTCTGAGCTGATACTACTTCTTTAACAGGAACAGGTTTTTCCGCAGGTATGGCCCTGATCTCTTCCGCAGGCGGCAGTACGGGAGGAAGCTCTTCCGGTTTCGGGAGCCTCGGGTGAATGCCGGGCAGAGGCAATACCCAAGCGTTCAGAAAAAACGCTATGACAAGATATATCCATGCCGGCAGATCAACAGGAAGCATTGCCGGACTTGACAGATCGACAGCAAAAAGTGCGAAAAAGACATAGCTTAGAACAAAGATGATATAATCGTGAGCTTTAAACGTGTAATTCAAGGGAACACCTCCAGTAATTCATCCAAAAAATTCCTAACACACGCCCGGCAAAAGGACAAGCCGCGGATTCTTTTTGATAAACCAGACTGAAAAAATATGTTTTTTTAATGAAATCAAACTGACGGATACTTAATGACACACAAAAATCAAAAGAAAATTGCAGCGGGCGAAAAGGCTTGATTTTATGGTTTGCCTGTAAAGCTATTGTTCTATATTATGCCGGATATTGCTGATCAGGCCTGATCCTCATTCAGCTCAAAACCACGACTGCATGCACGACAAACCCCTTTCCTGAGCGGAGAAACCGGCCTGCATATCACAAATTTTCTAAGGGAGGCGTTGATGAAACCGATTCTGAAACATCTTTTGCTTGTTGCGATGATCCTGAGCCTGAACTCCTGCTCTTCACTGAACTGGTATTTCAAGGACTCGGTACCCAAATCCGCGGGAACCGTAAGCCTTCAGGGCATTCATTCTCCCGTGACGATAAGCAGGGACAATCTTGGCATACCCTGTATCGAAGCGCAGAACGAGGATGACCTGTTCTTTGCCACGGGTTACGCAATGGCATCCGACAGGCTCTGGCAGATGTACCTCATGAGCATGGCCGCTCAGGGAAGGCTCTCAGAAATAGCAGGCAAATCTGCGCTCGATACGGACATATATCTGAGGACGCTCGACATGAGGGGCATCCTTGAAGAGAACAGAAAAGACCTTGACGAAAGATCGTTGAATTCGCTCATGCAGTTCTCAAAAGGCGTCAATGCTTATATCAGGACTCATCCGGAACTGCCTGCGGAATTCAGACTTTCCGGCTTCAAACCCGCAGAATGGACACCCGACGACTCGCTCCTGGCCTTATGCCTCTTCTGCTGGAGCCTTTCATCCAATGCATCCGATGAAATGTCCTTCCTCGAAAATGCAGGCAAGGTAGGCTGGGACAAAGCGGCATGGCTTTATGATACATACCCCGGCGAACCGGTTCAGACAGCGGAAGCCGGAAAACTCAAATCCATCGCCATCCGGGACCTCTTCCCTGATGGCGCCGCAAAAGCGGATGAGCATATCGCGTCAATTCCAGCAATGATAAATGCAGCATCGAACAACTGGGCCATCATGGGAACAAGGACTGCCAGCGGCAAATCGATTGTTGCCAATGACCCTCATCTTTTCCTGTCAATCCCGGGCCCCTGGATGACAATGCACCTCAAATGCCCGACATATGAAGCTGCCGGCGTCACTCTCCCCGGCATGCCTTTCATCGCGCTTGGCTATAACGGCCATGTCGCCTGGGGAGCAACCATGGTCATGGCCGACAGCCAGGACCTATATATCGAAAAAATCAAAAAGGACGGCGGCAAAACCAGCTATCTCTACAAGGGCGAGTGGCTGCCCGTAACAGAAAAAAAAGAGTTCTTCAAGATAAAGGGCCGCAGCAAGCCTGTGGAAAAAACAATGCTTTCCACCATTCACGGCCCCATATTGAATTCGAACCTGACTGAAATTCTCGATACGAAGCTGCCCGTATTCGACAAATACGGGATAGCATTCTGCGGAGCCAAGGAGGGATTCGTAGGCGCATTCGGCATATTCCTGGGCATGGGCAATGTAAAAAGCGCCGCCGAGATGAGGAGTCAAATACTGACCATAAAGGGCACATACTTCAATCTGGTTTATGGTGACGCGGACAATATAGGCTGGCAGATTTCCGGCGCTTACCCTGTCAGAAAAAAGGGGATGGGTTTCTTCCCGTCGCCGGGCTGGGACGGTGAGTACGACTGGACCGGCTTTATACCCATGGCGGAACTGCCGCACATCGAAAATCCGGCACAGGGTTTCGTGGCTACTGCCAACAACAAAACTGTCGATGATACGTACCCGTACAGGATTTCCAATTCATGGGTGGCGGATGAAAGGGTAAGCAGGATCAGTGAGGTCCTCGGCAAGACCGGAAAGGCGACAGTAAAGTCCGTTATGGACCTTCAGTTCGACAGAAAGTCCCTTTTCGTCGGCAAGCTCCAGGGCGTTTTATATTCCGAAGGCTTCAAAGAAGAACTCGAAAAAGCAATCGATTCTCTGGGCGATGAGAAGAAGGTCCGGAATGCAAAGGAGGCCCTGGCCTTTTTGAGCCCGGACAAGTTCGACGGGATACTTTCGCCCGAATCAGCATCCGCGGCAGTTTACGGGGCGTTCCTCTTCTCTTTCGATAAAAATTTCGTCTTTGACGAGACAGGCCCTTATTTCCCGTTTCTCAACCGGAATTACAACCAGATAGTATACAGGACAAATTCCCCGTTCTGGGATAAAATAAAAACAAATAAAACAGAAACCAGGGCCGATGTCATTGCAATGACGCTCTCAGATGCAATAAGCCTCTGTGAAAGCAATATGGGAACAAACAGGTCGAAATGGCAGTGGGGAAAGATGCATACCTATTGCTTCAAGAACATGGCATCCAAATCCGGGATAACCGAATGCCTGCTCGGAAGCTATATGAATACTAAAGCTTTTCCTGCCGGAGGCGACTGGGACACGGTGAACGTCAGTGGGTACGTAATAGGCAAGAACTTCGACTCGATCGTCATACCATCCATGCGATTTATCGTCGATTTCGGACAGGACGAACCGGCATGCCTGGTGGCTGTCCCGGGAGAGTCCGGGAACCCGTCAAGCCCACACTATTCTGACATGGTGCCCTATTTCCTCAAGGGCAAAAACCACCCGCTGCCATTCAAGGAGGAAAACATCAAAAAACAATATACGGACGTGCTCACGATAACGCCGTCTTTATAATAATGGTGATATTCCGGCATGCCCAAAAATAAAAAAATATCCTCGCGTGCAGTACCGAAGGTGCCGGTCCAGGCCCCGTCACGCCGGGATATTTCCGCTCTTTTCTACCCGCTGGCATGCGGTGCAAGCCTGCTGGCAATTTTCTTTCTTGCCTTCTTTCCTGTACAAAGCGAGGATATTTATATGTACCTGTCGCTGGGACGGCTGTTTGCAGCTGCAGGCCATTTCCCCGCAACAGATCCGTTTCTTTTCAGCATCACCGGTTACCATTGGAACATTTTGCATGAGTGGGGCAATCACCTGCTGTGGTACGGTCTTTTTGTTCTGGGTCAGTGGAATGCCCTGATCATCTTCAAAACCCTTGCTATTCTGGCCTCCGCAGCCTTGCCTATCGCTGTCGCCTGGCGCATGAAATTCAAGTCGCCAGTTGTGCCTGCCCTGATCCTTCTGGCCGGATATGCCGCCTCCTGCCGCTTTATCGAAAGGGCCAGCCTGTTTTCCGAGCTTTTTACCCCCCTGGTGCTGGCCATACTGCTGCTGCAGTCTCACAGGCCAACCCGGCTTCCCCTTGTTCTGCCGGTCATTTTTCTCCTGTGGGTAAATCTGCATCCTGGGTTTCATATCGGCCTTATCCTGCTGGCCTTATGGGTTTTTTTCAATATAAAAGGCTGGCGCCAGTCATCGGTTCGCATCGTTGCGGTAGCAGCACTTGCATCAGTGGCCGCATGCTTTGTCAACCCAGAAGGCGCCGGGGGATTCTTCTTCCCCCTGCGCACGGTTCTGAGCTCGGGCTGGGAAATCTCTCGACAATACAACAACGAGTGGATGCCGACATTGAGCCCGATGTTTGCATCCATGGCACAGGTGAAAGTTTTTCTGCTGCTGGCCTTCTGCACCGCCGCACTGCTGATAGTGGCGCGCAAGTCTCGGCCGTGGTTTGAAGCGGCGGTATTTATCTTTTTTGTCTATCTGGGCCTTTCAGCCATCAGATTTATGCCCGCAACGGCCTTCTGCCTCTCGGTTCTTTCCGCATATCTGGCAGCCAGGTCCGGATTCATGTCCCTTGCGCACCCCGAGAAACCGCTTCATACTGCTGCGGCCCGATGGCTTACGCCGGCAGCCCTTGTCCTCTTCCTCATCATCGCCCTGAAAATAGCACTTTCCGGCTATACCACGTTCATGGGCCCCCGCCATTTCGGTCCGGGTGTTGATACATCCTCCCAGCCTGTTGTGGCTGCAGATTTTCTGGACTCTATCGACCTGAAAACACCTCTTTTCAATCAGCAGGATTTCGGCTGCTATCTGGCATGGCGCTGGAACGGTGCGAGAAAGATTTTCTACCACGGCTTCGTTGATGACATGCAGTTTTACAGCAATGACTACCTGGCAGTAAACCGCTCGCAGAAAGACTTTAACCGCATCGTGAACAAGTACGGGATCGGCGCTTTCATGCTCAGAAGCTACGATATAACATCGCCCCGCCTGCCGCTGCTGTACAGTGAGCTTCTATCGCGTCCTGACTGGCACCTGGTGTATCTTGACAATATTGCCATGATATTCCTGAAAGACCTACCGGCAAATGAGGAAGCCATCAGCCGGTACGAGTTCCCCACATCTGACGAATAAAAGGTCCTCATCTCCGGATAAGCTGTCGGAGTATTCCTGTTCAGAAACCGGAAAAAACTATAATTTTGATTTTTTTTCAGGATTGATTTTCAGTGTCTTATATTTCCCTTCAGTCCAGTCCTCAAGCCCGGATGCATACCATTTTGAAAATCTTCTGTCGCTGGGTCCGCCGGCAAGAGCCGAGAAGAATTCTTCTTTCGCAAAATCCATGACGAACCTGAAAGACGGTGCGAACGTGGTTTGTCTGTTCGCGCTTCTATATATCTGCCCCTGATGTATGGTGGCCCGCCCACCGATAATCGTGACAGGGCCCCTGTCGAACCCGAGGAAAAGAGGCAGCTTCCCGCCCAGTAAAATATGCTTGAGCATTACCTTCTGGACGTCACCCCACTTTTTGGGCTTCATTCCCAGAATTTTTCCCAATGAGCTTTCGTATATGTCTTCCCTTTTCCTGCCATTGAACCACGACGAAGTTTCCTTCAGAAGTATCCTGTCGAAATTCAGGTAGAAGTCAATGAATGCGCCTGTCTCCTCTTTAAGAAAATCAACTGCATCAGTTCCCATGCTATTTTCGCCGAACACTTCCCGGTAAAGCTCTTTATAAAACTCCTCGAAGAGATATGCACCCTGGGATTCCGGATCATACCTCAGATCCCAGTTTCTCAGTATCCTGCCGTTTCCGGCATCAGGCAGAAGGGGCTTTAATATTTTCATGAAAGCCTCGGCCTGAACGGAATAGACATCCATGTGCATGCTGAAAATGTCTTGTACCGAGAATTTTTTATCCTTGCTTAATATCTGCGCTATCCTCTCGGCCCTGTAAGGCCCCATGGGCATATTGATCGGCTTGACTTTACCGTATTCGTTGAGGTCCTGGTTTGCTGTGACAAAAAACCCGCTTTCGGGATTTATGATGCGGGGAAGCTCAACAAACGCGGCAAACCCTTTCCAGTCATTTTCCATGACCCAACCGGGAAGGGGCACAAACCCGCTGACCCCATCGCGCCTTACTGGCATCAACCCGCTCATCTGGTACCCTATGTTGCCGTCTTTGTCGGCCAATACGAAATTCCACGAACTTTCCACTTTACCCAGGCAGTTCATCCCTTCCTCAACCGTCGCTGCATCCAGCAGTTTCAGTACGTTGATTATCGTATCCGCACCTGATCTGCTCGTGGCCCATTTTGTCGCCAGGTAGAGACCTTCGACAGACGGGTCTCCGTCCAGAACGCCGTGATCGTTCTCATAAAAGACTACTTCAACCGGTTCCTTCTTTTTCCTTTTTATTGTTTCCTTCCTTTTTTCAAAAGGTATCCAACCGCTGTCTTCCCTGTAAAATTTTTCATCCCTGCATTTTTCTATCCAGGAATCCTCGGCATCCATGAAAGTATACGTCGCTCCCCAGGACAAATCGTTTGTCCTGCCAACGAAAACTCCCGGAACTCCGGGCATGGTGCCGCCATATACGAATTTGTCTTCCAGCTCGAAAAAGAGTTCGCACCAGACATTTGGAAGCCTGTTAACTTCAAGGTGGGGGTCATTTGACAGGATGGCTTTTCCCGAAACCGTTTTTTTGCCTGAGATCACCCAGTTGTTCGAAGCCATCATCCTGGGAGCGGCCAGATTCCACAATTGTTTATTGGGGACAATCCTTTCATTCAAGACCACCTGCTTCAGCAGTTCAATATCCAGTCCGCCCAGTATTCCGGGGAAGAGCTCTTCAAGCTTTTCACGGCTTATGCCTGCCTGAACCATTTCAATAAACAATCTCTCCATTTCCGCCTGGGACTGGGAAAGCGTCAGATAGCCTATCATCCTCGATATCTGAATAATATCTTGAATCTTCCATGGCTCGAATTTCATGCCCAGCAGCTTCAGTTCCCAGGGAAACTTCTTCGCGAAGGCCGCATTCGCCCCATCACAATATGCGCTCAGATATTTCCTTGCATCCTCCGGCAGTTTTTCTATTTCCTCCTCGATGCATCCGGACCAGTTCATTTTTCTGAAAAATCTGTCAATCGCAACCATCTCATCGCCGGGGTCAAGTTGTTCAGCGGCCCTGCCCTGTCCGAGCGTTCGCATCAGGATCATCTGCATGCCCCTGTCAGCCGCGTGGACATAGCCCTGCCCCCGGAATAAATCCTCTTTTGATCTGCATTTCACATGAGGTATACCGTATTCATCCCTGTAGATATTTTCTGTAATATTCATAAGAAAACCTCCGGATGGACTTGATTCAGCAAAAAATACCACAAACAATACCCCTGTTCAATCAGGCAACATGTTGATCTGGCATCAATCCGGTTCCTGGAGGAATCAGGTAATCAGCCACATGATTTAAATTGATGTTCTTATCATGAATCCCTTGACATGCTTAAACACTTAATATTAGTTCTTCCATTATGTTGCCCGGGTGGTGGAATCGGCAGACACAAGGGACTTAAAATCCCTCGGCCTCTGAGGCCGTGCGGGTTCGACCCCCGCCCCG
>CAZEMO010000009.1:0-144799 GCA_964513375.1 uncultured Bacteriovoracaceae bacterium
ACCTCGATCAGATCGCCATAGGTCTCGCCGATCTCGACAAGCTTTTCTCTGGCAACAGCGCCTTCCTGGATAAATACCTTTGACTTGCTTTCATCATAGACTATTGCGGTTGTCGGGACTAGAACAGCATCCTTCTCCTGTTCGGTATATATTTTCACCCTTGTGAAAAATCCGGATTTCAGGGCTGCATTACCATTCGGGACAATCGCCTCGACAGTAAGCATCCTCGACCTGTCATCAAGAGCCGGATATATCGTATTCACTCTTCCTGTAAATTCTCTGTCCTTATATGCATCGATTGCAAATGTTACTTCCTGGCCTTTCCTGATTCTTGATACATCCTTTTCGGTTATAGAAAATTCCAGCTTCAAGGGATCAACTATTATCAAAGTCCCAATCGGCACCGAAGCCCGAGCAAAATCGCCCGCAGTCACTTTCTTTTCCTTCACTGCTGCATTTACCGGTGATTTGATACGGGTTTTATTCAGTCTCTGTCTTGCAAGTTCAAGTGTGGCGCTGGCCTTATCTCGGTCATTTTCAGCGATAATCAGTCTCGTCGAAACATCGTCGAATTGCTGCTTTGTAACCAGCTCTTCCTTAAACAGGGCTACCTTTCTTTCATATTCCATTTTCGTGTTGGCAAGGGCGGCCTGCGCCTGTTTGAGCCCTGCTTCTGCACGTTGAAGATCAAGTTTGAAATCGGTATCGATTATCTCCGCCAGCAGTTCGCCCTTTTTTACGAGTTCCCCTTCGTCGAAATATACGTTCTTTATGATTCCATCCACCTCGGGACTGATAAGGGTTGAATCGAAAGGCTTCAAAGTGCCGACAGTTTTAATATAAGGCTTAACCTTCTTTTTGAAAACCTCGCCAAGCCTTACATTTATTATCTTTTCAGCCTGAGGTTTTTCCTTCTTAGCGCATGCCGGAAAAAATAGAACTGCCGCAATAATAATTATTGCCACGGGCATAAACCGGTTCCTTATAATACGCATCAAACGTGTCCCCTTTCCTTTATCTGATAAAAATCATTATATTTACACAGCCTTCATAAAAGACCTGTTCAGTTTGAATCCTTAAGTAGCGTTCCTGTTGATCTCTTAAGCCTCAGCTGCGCTATCTGAAGCCCATATGCCTCATTTGTGAGTTTCCTTTGAGATGTGAGCAGAAGAGTGTTTGCGTCGAGTACGTCTAAGCTGTTTGCAAGTCCCATCTCAAATTGCCTGGTTATTGAAAAGAAATTGTTCTGTGCAAATGACACCTGATCGGTCAGGAATACTATCGCCTGCTTCTGTGTGTTGACCTCAAGCCATGCTGTTTCCACTTCCACTGAAACATTCTTTTTAAGGTCATCATAAAGAAGTTCAGCCTGACGGTATTTGGCCTTGGCCTCATCCACATCCGCTTTCCTGTATCCCCCTACGAAAAGAGGGAAATTAAAGGCAGCGGCCAGTGAGGCGGTTTCCGGTATCCTGTTCAGGTCGCCGGGGCTCTGGTCAGTCCTTTGATAAAGTGCGGTCAATGTAATATTCGGGAAATATGAGCCTATTGCATATGATTTTTGCTGCGAGGCCAGTTTCTTCATGTAATCGAGACTTTTCAAATCAGAGCGGTTCTCATATGCAGATTCTTTCAAGACCTGAAGCGCTTCAAGCTCTTTATCCTGGGCCGCCTGATCCTTTATGGTGAAATCAGGTTCGATTCCCGTAAGTCTGACAAGAACCGCCCTTGTCAGGTTGACCGCGTTTTCGGCATTTACCATATCGGATTGTGCGCCGGAGAGTTCTCCCTGTGCCCTTAAAAGGACGGTCTTAGTAATCTCGCCCACTTTGAGGCGCTTTTCAGCCATGTCTTTATATTTTGTAAGCCTTTCAAGATTCGCCCCGGCGATTTCAGCCTGCTTTTCAGCCCTCAGCGTATCGAAATAAGACCTGGCCACCTGAAGAAGAAACTCTTCCTTGGTATTGTCAAGATCTACCGAACTCTTCTTAATTCCGGTGTCAGCCATTGAAAGTGCGGTAAACTCGCGCAGGCCGAGCGAAAAAGTCTCGTCTGCCCGAATACCCCACAAACCAGCCGAATCGGGCTGGGTAAGATAGCCGTAATCGTCATACTGCCTTTTGCTGTATTCGGCATATGTGCCGTAGCCGACAATTTTGGGAATAAGCGCAGAGAGAGACTTCGATTTCCCAATCCTGGCGATATTGAGATTTTCCATGGAGTATTGGATCTTTTCTGAATTCTTCAGTGCAATATTGAAAATATCATTTAATGAATATTCCGCAGAAAAAAGGCTTATGGGTATAATGCAGACGACTATTGATATAAGAGCTGTTTTTATTTTCATTTTTGTTTGCCCCGGTTTCACGTTTTAATATTATTTCAACCTCTGATTTCTACGTAATCCAACAGCACATAAATCGTATTGTCAACTGATGATTTAAATATTTATTGTAATATCTTAAATTGACTATTTGATATGACCATATTAAAATGTTTTTACTATCCGGAAAGGAGAACAGACATGAAATCAATCTCTGTAAGCGAGTTTAAGACTCATGCTCTTAAGATAGTGTCAGATGTTTCTCAAAACCAGGAACAGTTTATAATCACTAAAAGAGGTAAGCCTCTTGCTAAAATAATTCCATTTAAGCCTGAACAAAATAAAGCAGCATTAGGAATACTTTCTTATTCCTTAATCCGTGAAGATGATATCATCACTCCTCTCGGAGAAAATATTTGGGAATCCTGCAAATGAAATATCTTCTGGATACGCACACATGGATATGGTGCAACGTGAATCCGCAGAGATTATCTTCTCGGGTTAAAAAGTTGATAATCGAAAGAGAATACAGCATGCTCCTGCTGTCAGCGATATCGGTCTGGGAATTTTGCAAGCTGATTGAAAAAGGCAGATTGGCTATTTCAATAAGCCCGCTGGAATGGCTTAACATAGCCCTTGACCTGGCCGGATTAGAACTTGTTCATTTGACTCCATTGATTTCATATAAATCAACCACCCTTGATCAACCCTTTCATAATGACCCTGCCGACCAGATAATTGTCGCAACTGCAAAGGTGGAGAATGCAATAATAGTGACTTCAGACAAGAGAATACAGGATTATCCCCATATCAGAACGATATGGTAGTTATTTTTACAGAATTGGTTCATACAATTTTCAAGCATGCCGAAAAGATACGTTAGGGAGGATCTGATATGGATAAAAAAGGATTTACGCTGATAGAACTCATGGTGACAGTGGCTGTTGTCGGAATACTTGCAGCAATCGCAATCCCTTCATACACTTCATATATGCAAAGAGGAAGGATGGCTGCGGCATATGCCGATATTCAGATAATCTCTCTGCTGGAAGAAAAGGCTTTTGCCCAAAACGGACAGTACTCAACCTACGCCGGACTTGTAAACACATTTGGCCTTAAAGTAGCAGCTGTTCAAAAGCATTATAACCTTGACGTCAATCTTTTCACAAACACTTCAACCAATGACAGGTTTGTCATATATGCGGAGCCAAAAAACAATTTTATAAAGAGAAGACCCTGCATGAGGTCCGACGGTCTCCAGGGATATTCCACAGTCACAGAAGCTGCCTGGGGTAACTGCGACACTTCTGAAGAGTGGACAGGCAGGTAATAAGATAATTTCTTGCACTGAAATCTTTCCTGTCATTTCTATGAATTACTAATGCCAGGAAAGATTTTATTGTTACTGCCCTTTTCAACCATCAGATAAATCACAAGAAAATATCTTTTACAACAATCCGTTAAGTCTTCGTACTTATATATATATTAAACCCGCTGCAAAATATTATTTGAGCGGTCACGACGCAAAAAGAGCCGTCTCAATCCCTTAATGCAAACACGCAAGAGATTGAGACGGCTCTTATTTTATTTGACCATCCAGTAGACTTTGGAACCCCGGTTCCATTTTTTAATATCGTTAATTCTGACCCTCAGGACACCCTTTGTTGTTGCGACCAGCAGGATAGGCCCTTCTTTTGTTGCAATCAGTGTAGGCTGGGACGACATGCCGATGCCTGTTGCAACGATACGGTCCTTTTTGTTGAAGGGATTATCAGCTGTGCCGTATCTGCTGGCATTGCCAAGTGCAGTATCCAGACTGTAGACAGGGTTTCCGTTTCTGTAGTCAACCGCATAAACAAGTGTAATACCCAGTTCGCTCGGTTTGCATTTGTCCTGTGTACACCATGGGTCGTCACAATGCCCGTGACAGGTGAACGTACAGGGTTTGTCATATACATTAGCAGGTGGGATATAGGTGGTGAAATACATGATCCCGTCAAAAACAATAGGCTGTGATATAGACTTCTCGCCGTATTCGATAGTACCGTCATTGTTCCAGTCTTTTAATTCTATAAACCAGTTGAGGCTCGATGTGTAAGCTGATGTCCAGTACTTTGCAGTCGTGGAGGCAGTAACATTGGTGAAATTCTTGTCATACCGGGGATAGGTTGCAGCATTCGAGCAGTCGGTATAATCGTAGTATATATATCTCATACCGAACATTCTGTCGAAAGTCTGTGTGCCGCTTACCGCTTCTGCCGCCTTGGGATGCTCCCTGTCGCCGGTGCCTATGAAGATGTAATCGATCGGTGCATATTTTGTTACATTCGAACCGGAAGCGGTACATGTGTATGAACCTGCGTTACTAACCATTACAACATCAGGGGCGTTGAAAAATTTCAATATCATTCCTTTACCCCAGCCGCTATTCCTTCTGCCGTTAAAAATCCATCTCTTCTGCCAGTCATTGCTGTCGGTATCTTCTGTAATGATTTTCGTAGATACATCATATGTCCATTTCCAGAAGCAATAAATGTTCCCGAAGGTATCTCCGACATAGATGGTATCCACATTGCCGTCCCCGTTCCTGTCGAACGGGAGCAGATCCACGATCGAGCCATTAATCGACATAGAGGCATCATTAAAGATTGACATGACGACAGTACCGTTGGCCGCATCGAGGGCATAAATACCCCTTCCTTTAGTAACCGTATTGGTGGCGCTGTTGGGCTGACTCGGATCGTTAGCGTCTTCAGCCCTGGCATCGTAGCCGCCGCCAATCAGAAGCACCTGTTTCGATACGCCGTTGCTCCATATTTTGCAGGGTATGGGCTCGGTCCACGATTGGCCGATATCGTTATTCCAACTGGCATCTGTCGGGAACATCCACTTGAATGTGGGGTTTGAATAATTGGCACTGGAACCATTATAGGTTCCGTCAGCGTTAACGTTACCGATTTTGAACGTCATATAATTCGCGCCGCCCCTCCTCAATCCGAAGGTAAGAAATCTCTCGGTTCCGACGTCATAAATCTTGGGGCTGCCGTCAATGAAGTACAGCGGATATTTATCATCCCTCATTTCCTTGAGTTTTGAGAGATACTGGCCCGGGATGAACGAAAAAGGCTCGGAAAGCGTATGCGTCAAAGTATTATCCACAAAGCAGTGGAGCTGTCCTCCGTTATCTCCTACAAATATGACATTGTTGTCACCGTCTTGCATTACAGCGGGCTTTGAATGGGTAATGTTGGCCAGGAAACTTGTACGCGAAGTATCTCTGACGCCGCTTACCGCATTTCCTGTAACAAATGAAAGTAATGAATATCTCTCATCATTTGAGGACACGCCTAACATGTCATTGGTTACTGAAGAATTTGTTATATCAACCAAACTTTGACCATTTGCATAATTTAATAATGTCTTGACAACCCGTTGACTGTTGGTTGCCTGAGTTGCGACAAATTCGCCGGCTCCTCCTTTTTCGACATCGTTTCCATCCGCCGAAGATGACCAGTATGATCTGGCGCTGTCCTTTATCATGTCTGAGTAAACATTCCCCTCAGCATCGGAGCATGATATGTCGGAGGATGAATAATTGCATACCTGCTGGTCGGTCAGCGGGTTTCTATAACAGCATGTAGCATAAATCGGATTTCCAGTAGAACTGCCGGCTTGAAGCAAATTGCCTATATTATCGAGCTTGTATTTTTTAAGGTTGCCGATCCAGGGCACGCTGGATGCAGTCTTGAACTGGCCCAAATAGATGGTGTCGCCAGCATATATACCGTTCATTCTGCTGACCGGTACGACCGGCGAGACATATTCGGCGCTGTTTTTCATTATTGTTGAAAATATTTCAGTCAAGGCGGCATCAAAATCGACTGAATTGGTTATCGAATAATAATCGCCGGTGCCGCCGCTCCTTGCTATCCTAGACATAAGGGTCTTTCCGTCCGGGTCGGCATCGGAAAAGCCCATTACGTATGTTACGACATTCTGCTTCGGGTAATCCGGACTGTTGAAGTAAGTTGTCTTATCACCTCTGGAGCAGGCAGCCCCGCCATCCGCTTGAGTTCCCATTATGTCATTGTTGTATAGAAAAGCCGCGACATCAGCTGCGTCACCCATCACACTTCCTGCTCTTATGGGCAGGGTCTGCATTGAGCCGTTTGTCCACACATCCATGAATCCCACATGGCCGTCAGGCCGCCATCGGTTGCCGGTAAAAAGATTATAGTTTGCAATATCCTGCACATAGTCGCACTGGTCATTCCTGCAAGTCCAGTCATTACCATTCCACACCTTGTATGCCTTGAACACGCCATTACTTTGTATCTGAAAGGGATTGCCGGCCGTTATCAGGATGATATAATTTTTCTGGCACCTCCATTTGATGGGAGAGCTGTATTTCCTGTTTGTCTGGTCCGAAAATATCTGATCAAGATAGGCCGATTTTTTATCATCAGGCACATACGAAGGGGTGCTATATACCCTGTTATGATAACCGCTGATATTCTGCCTGTGCGACCATGAATACTGCCCTGCAAAATAAAGCCCCGCCTCTGCAAGCGCTTCAGCCATGGGAATGCCCTTTGATATGCTTGTTTCCAGTCTGAAATTTGTATCTTCATTGAGTACGCGCTGAAGATCGTCATAGACCGTAGGGTCTTTACAGTTAGGCTGCGATGAATAGGTCATTCCAACCCAGGCTTCAATCCTGGCGCCCAGATAATTCCTTTCACACTGCTGTCCTCCGACAATCACACCGCCTTGAGCTTTATAACAGGATTTATCATTTACAAAATCACAGCTAAACCAGTCACATGTCTGATGAAAACGGACCGTGGAAAATGTCATCAGCCCTATTCTCATTTTCTGATTACTTGCGACATTGGGATTGGTAACCGTATGATCGATACCGATGTCATTTGCTATCTGAGAAATCCTGTTCTTCGCATAGTCCAGTCTTGTCTGACAATTCAGACCCGCGTTCGGATTGCAGGCTTTGAAATTCAGCCATCTGCCTGTGGCAACCATGCGATAGCCGCACATGCACTGCCAGTAATCGCACTCAAGCCGGCAATGCGATATCAAATGGTTGTTCAGGCAGATCGTATGATCGCCATATATGCTGGTGACATTATCGTCCCAGGGGTTATAGTAACCGATTGTCGTGAGCGCTAGAACCACTTGTGGCCCGCAGCTGCTCTGGAGATTGCCTAGACTGTTTGTTAAAACCTGCCACCTGCTCGACAGTGTCGGCCTGTAATAAACCCAGTCATTCTGATAGTCGCATGTATTGTTGCACGAAGCTGTGGAACAATAATTCTCGCTAGGGTTATATGAGCCGACATCGCATACATATTTACCCATATCAGCGGAATTATCCAGTATGATAAGCACATTGGGAACCATGGCTGCATTGTTTATGAACATGCCCATGTCACCCAGGGGTTCCATTGCATAAAACCTTGCCGGTATAACCATAATCATCAGGAAAAACATTACCAATCTTTTTTTAAGCATCTTCTTATCCCCCTGTTGCCTTGTCGACCTTTCTATTCGGTTGCTGGAAGTACAAACTGGGTTCCAACCAAAATCTTCCTCTGGCTTTTTTTATCAGTTATAGTCGCATGCCAATTCAAACCTGACAACCTTACGCTGTTGCCGGGATTATTTGACATCATGTATTGCGGGAGACTGTTTTCTCCCCTTGAAAGTTTCATTTCTACATTATCCCTTATGTGCCCCCTTTTGGGAATTTGAAAGTCTGGAAAAAGGTTGCTGTTTATAGTTTTCAAATCCGACTTATTCTGAGTATACTTTGTCGTGGCAGAATCAATCATCCTGTCAGGATCATCAAGAAACCAATCGGTGACCGTATCAAGCGCATAAAAGCCGTTGGTATAGTCCTTTTCGTTGAAAATAACCCTGAAGCCTACGGTCGAACTTTTTGCCACATACAGTCCGGCTGTTATCATCAGAACAAGTATGACAAGGATAACCATCAGTACGACAGAACCGCTGTTGTCATTTTTTATCATGAGAACCTCCCCTTTATGAAGGATATCGTATAATATCGCGTAGTGCCTCTGTCGTCCCACCACATGGTAACCTCAATTCTCTTCATATCGGAACCTGATATGGGGGAAACGGTCCAGGACCTGTTAAAAAAAGTGGTTGAACCGGCGGGAACGCCCACATCAGCCCGATGCACACCGTCACTGAAAATAGCCGAGTTGAGCACGGTAGGTGCATCGGCATTATAGAGCGGGATCATTCTCAGATTTTCAACTGTGCTTTTACCCCAGTTAACTGCCAAAAGCAGATCTTCTGCATAATCATTGCTCTGTACGGTAAGTTTTATAAGCTTCATGCTTCCGAGCATTGCCACAGAAAAAATAAGAAGCACCACAAGGATTTCTATGACGGTAAAGCCTTTTTTAGAATTTGAATTCCGTTTCTTCATCTCCGGTTCCTCAATTCAATCCATTTCTGAATAGATATTTCCTTTTTCCTTCCGGTCTCAGGGTCTAGTCTGTTTGTTTCTACCGTTATATCAAGTATGACAAGGTCAACCCTGCGGGCAACAGTGGAGTTAACTAATGTATACTGACTTGTACGATTAGTATAACTGATAGGGTTGTTGACGACCGCGCCTGGAGTGAAATAGGCGGTATCTGTAAGCTTTTCATTCATATTGCATTCATAAAGAATGCCGTTACAGTTATAGGCTGATTCGTCATTCGGGCAGAACGTAGCGTGATAAGGTTCATAATAAGTTATATTAAAATCTTTTACATTATCCAGAATCGAATAAGCAGGCCTCGGAAGCAGGCTGGCATTATAATCCCAATTCAATCTTTCAATGCATTTTTTTGACCTGTTCCAGCGGTACAGGACTACTTCATTATCTCCGGATAATACATTGTTACCGTCCATATCCGCATAAATTCTGATAGAACTGTTTCCAGAATATGTATAATTAATAGCATTTGTAGTGAATGTGGTATTTGCTGCCGGAAGAGTGCAGCCCGGAGTTTCGCAGCTGGGCGGAGGATTTGAGCCGGCATTCATGATATCTATTTCCATCATGTCGGCTGCTGCATTGAGGTCGGATTGAAGCTTGCTCACCTCAAGCTGAAAAGCGCCGTTGCTGTTAAAGCCGCCATAGAAGACGAAAACGACCGAAGTGATGATCATGCCAAGGGCCATGGCTACCATGAGCTCAATCATCGTAAGGCCTCTTATGTCATAACAGCATCTTTTAAATGATAAATACATTTTACCTTCCTTATTTATGAAAGAACCTTTTGTTGTCATTGTATCGTAACATTTCCTCCTAATGAGAAAGTGAAGGTTTTTTTATAGCCGGACTCGCTTTCCAGTATCAATGTCTGAGTTTCATCGCCCGGCAGGAATGACCCTCTTGACGTGTACTGCCATGTAGTCCTGCCTGTATAAAGTGGATAATCAGGCATATACAGCCTCATTTTCCCCGGCACCGTCTTTGTCGCCAGAAAAGTTGTAGTGCTTCCGGCGTATTCTGAATAGGTACCCAATTTGACTGTATAGTTGCTGGTTCCAAAGGTGTTAAAAAATATGCCCACACAGACATCATGATTATTCTTTATGGCCTCGGAGCGGGCAAGCTGAAATGCGGAATATATCTTTCTTGCCTCTGCATTAAGCTTGGACTTTGTCATCCACTCGCCCATGCCCGGAGCCGCCATGGCAGCAGTGATTGCAACTATCGAAAGCACTACTATGAGTTCGAGTAAGGTTACACCTTTAATATCGTCAGATATTCTCTTCATCCTATTCCTTTTTATCGTTATCGGCAGATTATTCAATTATATTAAGTATAATCTTATTACATTATTTAATTATTAATAATGACTAATGATGATTTGTCCAGATAATTTTTTAAGGACAGGCTTAAAGCTAATCACACGGAAAATATATCCTGAAGTCGACAGACACAGAGTTCGCATATAATAGCTTTATATCATAGGCTTATATGCATTAATCTTGAGTGCAAACCCTTCAAGATACTTTTTAAAATACAGTTGTTTATCTGAAATCATGCGATCTCAGAATCATATACTATCAGCCATTTATCAAGACAGGAGATTTTTCTGAATCATTATAAAGCGTGTCAGGGCAAATATCCTGCTCATGAGGCCAAACAACTGTTCCGTTCTCGACTTTGACTAAATTAAAATATGATTGTTCCTTCAATTCATTGAAAACGCCAATATTAAGAATAGGTCTGCAGTCATAAATTCCCTTTTCACCGTTGGTAAAAAACAATTTCAGTTTATAATCTTTCAATGGGGTGACTTTCTTAATTCTTGGATTCATGACTCACCTCAGGGGGAGAATAACTCTCGGGCACAAAGGCAGATGGCCTGAATTAATAAATTTAAAAACTTTGTGCCTTTGTGCCCTGTTCCGGTTCTAAACTTTGTGCCTAGTCTTTTTAAAACTCTGTGCCTGTCCTTACAACGAATAGACCTTTTCACCTGACAGCACCTTAAAACCGGCGCTGCTGAGTATTTCTATGGCACGGTCCGTGTTGTCGAACCTGAATATAATTACCGCATTCTTCCCGCTGCTCTGGATGAAGGCATACATATATTCCACATTGATGCTTTCCTTTGACAGAGCTTCAAGTATGCTGTTTAGACCTCCCGGCGTATCAGGCACCTCAAGCGCAACGACCGTTGTCCTACCTACGCTCAGCCCTGCCGCCTTAAGCTTGTCCTTGGCCTTTTCAACATCGTTCACTATGAGTCTGAGTATCCCGAAATCGGTCGTATCTGCGAGCGAGAGCGCCCTTATGTTGATGTTGTTTTCCTTCAAAATTCTCGTCACCTCGGAAAGCCCGCCAGGTTTGTTTTCAAGAAATATCGAAATCTGTTCAACTTTCATCTTCTTCTCCTTTTCTCGCTAAATATTGCGTTTGTCGGTAACCCTCTGGGCCTTGCCCTCGAATCTCTGAAGGGTCTTGGGTTCGACAAGCTTTATCTTTGCCGTTACGCCGAGCAGGTCTTTTATATCCTTTCCAAGCCTTTTCTGAAGCCCCTGCATAACCTTGATTTCGTCGGAGACTATTTTTTCGCTTACTTCCACCTGAACCTCGAGAGTGTCAAGCGAACCTTCCCTGTCGACTATGAGCTGATAATGTGGTTCAAGACCTTCTATATCAAGCAGCACGCTTTCTATCTGGGAAGGATACACGTTCACGCCCCTTATTATGAGCATGTCGTCGCTTCGGCCGGTCACCCTTTCCATCCTTACGAATGTCCGGCCGCATTTGCATACCTCGGGATAAAGCATGGATATGTCCTTGGTACGGTATCTGATTAGCGGGAATGCCTCTTTTGTTATCGTCGTGAAAACCAGCTCGCCCTTTTCACCGTACGGTAGCTGCTCGCCGGTTTCCGGATTGATGACCTCGACAATGAAATTGTCTTCGAATATGTGCATGCCTTTTTTGGCTTCAAGGCATTCCATGGAGACGCCCGGGCCGATGATTTCAGAGAGTCCGTAAATATTTAGCGCCTCGATCCCGAGCTTGGTTTCGATCTCCTGTCTCATCCTTTCGCTCCAGGGTTCTGCACCGAGGATGCCGGTCCTGAGCTTCAGAGACTTCATATCGACGCCCATTTCCTCTCCGGCCTCTGCAAGGAACAGGGCATAGGAAGGCGTACAGCAGATGGCAGTGGGTTCGAAGTCCTGAAGGATCATTATCTGCTTCTTGGTGTTTCCGCCCGACATGGGGATAACGCTTGCACCGAGCCTTTCAGCCCCGTAATGAGCGCCCAGGCCGCCGGTGAACAGGCCATAACCGTAGGCGTTGTGAATGATATCGTGATTTGTGAGCCCTGCAGCGGCAAAGCACCTGGCCATGAGCTCCGCCCACATATCAATATCCCTTTTGGTGTATCCGACGACGGTGGGTTTGCCTGTCGTTCCGGATGAGGCATGTATCCTGACCACATTGCTCATGGGCACGGTAAAAAGGCCGAACGGATAGTTGTCGCGCAAATCCTTCTTTATTGTAAACGGCAGTCTCTTGAGGTCATCGAGGCTCTTTATCTGTTCCGGCCTGACCTTCAGGTCATCAAATGCCTTTCTGTAAAAGGGCACAGTGTGATAGACCCTGTCCGCAACCTGGCGCAGCCTTTTGACCTGCAGCGCCTCAAGCGCCTCCCTGGGCAGTGTTTCAAACTCGTAATTAAAAATCATCATGTCCTCCTAAAGCTTTTCATAATATTTCTTTTTTTCAACTAATTGATTTTTAAAGATACCTTCCCTTCATAAAACCTTCGATGTTAACTTTTCTTATCTTCTCGGCAACCATATCATTGAGCGTATCGATCCAGGTGTTTTCAGGGACATCGATGTACTTCGAAAGCACGCCCATAAGCACGATATTTACGCCCCTTGAGTTGCCAATTTCCTTTGCAGCTTTGCTTCCTTCAACCAGGGCCACATTTCTTGTTATCTTCATTATCTGGGGAAGCACGTCCGGGTATTCATCTTTTCCGGCAGTTACCGAGGGCGGCGAGAGCCTGAACCTGTTTATAATAACCCTTGAGTCACTGTTAAGGTACGGCAGATAGCGGGCTGTTTCGAGTTCTTCAAATGAGATAAGTATGTCGCACTCTCCGTAAGGGACGATGGGCGAAAAGACCTTTTTAGAGAACCTGACATGCGACATGACGCTGCCGCCCCTCTGGGCCATGCCGTGTATCTCGGATTTCTTGACATCCATGCCTGCCCTCATCATGACCTCAGAGAGTATATCCGATGCAAGGATTATCCCCTGCCCGCCTACGCCTGTCATGAGTACGTTCATTGGGCACCTCCTATGGCGCCGGAAGCGCAGACATCGGCGCATATCCCGCAGCCCACGCACAGGGAATTTATCTTGACCGAATCTTCTTTCGCCTCTATCGCAGGGCATCCGAGAGAAATACATACCTTGCAGTTCGTGCATTTTTCGGTATCGACAGAAAGTACCTTGCCCGATACCGCCTTTGATTTCAAAAGCACGCAGGGCGCCTTCGATATGATCACCGAAGGCCCGTCATAATCGAGCGCCTCTTTTACCTTTTTGCGGGCGTTCTTGATGTCATATGGATTTATCGTCTCGACCCATTTTATCCCCAGGGCCTTTACGACCTGTTCAAGATTCACATCGATGGTTTTTTCCCTGCCGAGCGTCACGCCCGTACCCGGATGGTTCTGTGCACCGGTCATGGCCGTTGTACTGTTATCAAGTATTACAATAAGGGCCGTTCCATCGTTGTAGGCAAGGTTGAGGAGGCCGGTGAGTCCTGAATGATAAAATGTGGAATCGCCGATAACGGCGGTTATTTTTTCCTTTTTAGCTCCGAACACCTTTGACATTCCGTGCGCATGGCTGATTCCCGCGCCCATGCACTGGCATGTGTCGATTGCATCGAGCGGCGGGAGGAACCCCAGTGTGTAGCAGCCTATATCGCCCGCAATGAACGCCTTGTTGCGTCTTATCGCCCATAGCATGCCGCGGTGAGGACATCCCGGACACATGCTGGGCGGCCTGCCCGGAAGGCTTGCCGGGGCGGGATATTTTTTCTTTTTGCCTGTTATGGCCTCTTTTATGATGTCTGGACTCAGCTCACCGCACATGGGGATTTTATCTTTTCCCCTGCATGCTATACCCATGGCTCTTATCTGCTCTTCAAAGAACGGGTCAAGCTCTTCGATAACCCACAGCTCGTCAACTTTAGCGGCGAATTTTTTTATTTTCTTGTCAGGCAGAGGGTAAGACATGCCGAGTTTCAGGAACGACGCACCGGGCATGGCCTCTTTCGCATACTGATATGCAATGCCTGAAGATATTATCCCGATCGATTTATCGCCCTTTTCTTCATAATTAAGGGGAGACTTGTTTGAAAGCTCCCTCAATCTGATGATTCTTTCTTCAATGACAGGGTGGCGCACCCTTGCGTTGGCAGGCAGCATGACCCATTCCTTCGGATGCCTTTCAAGGGAAGGCTCTTTGACCTCAACTGGATCACCGGTTTCAACGACACCCATGGAATGTGAAATACGCGTCGTGGTGCGAAGCATCACGGGAGTTTCGAACTCTTCGCTTATTCTCATGGCCTCTATCATGAAGTCTTTTGCTTCCTGGGATGTTGACGGCTCCAGCATGGGGATCTTGGCGAATCTGGCATACTGGCGGTTATCCTGCTCGTTCTGCGACGAAAACAGCTCCGGATCGTCCGCGCTTATGAGAACCAGCCCCCCTCTTACAAGCGTATATGGAAGCGTCATCAACGGGTCTGCTGCAACATTCACCCCAACGTGCTTCATGACCGCCATAGTCCTCGCCCCTGCGTAAGACGCGCCGGTGGCTACTTCTAGGGCCACCTTCTCATTCGGGGCCCATTCGGACATGATGCTTTTATATTCTTTCGCTACTGTCTCAAGGATTTCTGTGCTGGGTGTACCGGGATATGCCGATGCGAATTTAACCCCTGCCTCATATGCCCCCCTCGCGATTGCCTCATTGCCGGATAAGACCTTTTTCATGTTCACCTCAGATTTGTTTCCCTAATGATTTCAAGCACCGGAAAATATCATTTATAATATGTCCAGAAAGAGTCAAGAGCTTTATGCAATGTTGACAAAATCTCTTTTCAACCGTAACTACCTGTTAATCTATAGAGTAAGGAGGAAAACAATGGGACTTATATACGAGAAAGCCGGACATATAGCCAAACTGGGACTGAACAGGCCGGAACAGAAAAACGCGCTTGATCCGGGAATCCTGCTTGAACTCCATAATGCATATAAAGATATTAATGCGGACGAGAACATAAGGGTTGCTGTAATCTATTCAGCGCTTCCCGATATATTCTGCTCGGGCATGGATTTGAAAACGGCAATACCTGTTCTTACACGCATGCGCGAACCTGAAAACGATGCCGAGAAATGGCTTTATGAAGGGTTCGGCGGCGGAGCAGGTGAGGCCATGCTCAAATTCAGCTTTATCATGAAGCCCGTCATCATAGCTGTAAACGGCTATTGCCTTACCGGCGGTTTTGAAATGGCGATGGGCGCGGACATCCGAATCGCTTCATATGACGCAATCTTCCAGATGCGCGAATCGAGCCTCGGCATCATGCCGATAGGCGGCGGAAATGTATTCCTGCCAAGGATAGTAGGACCAAACCGGGCTCTTGAAATACTTCTGACCGCAGGCAATTACGACGCACAAACCCTTTATGAATGGGGCTTTTTGAACAGGGTCGTAAAAAAGGCGGAGCTTATGAACACAGCCATGGCCGTGGCCGAAAAAATTGCGAATAACGGCCCGCTTGCATGCCAGGGCATAATAAAGTTCGCCCGTGAGATGAGGGAAATGGAATTGAGGCGCGCTTTTGACCGCGAGGTTGAAATAGGCCTGCCCGTTTTCGGCAGCGAAGATGCACGCGAGGGCGTCCGGGCTCAGAAGGAAAAGCGCAAGGCGAATTTCCCGGGCAAGTAGATGAACAGAATTGCAAAAGCCCTTTTCGAACCAGTTTCGATTGTATTCATAGGAGCATCGAAAAATGTATTCAAATGGGGCTTTAACATCCTTCATCATATAATAAGGTGCGGCTATGAAGGAAGGCTTTATCCGGTCAATCCTCAGGGCGGCGAGTGGTTCGGAAGAAAAGTCTTTAAGAGTATCGACGATATAGATGACAGGATCGACCTTGCAGTCATTGTTGTCAAGGACACTCTGGTCCCGGACACTCTCAAGGATTGCATCAAAAAAAACATCTCGGCAGCCATAATCATAACAGCGGGTTTTTCGGAGACAGGCGAGACCGGTGCGGCCCTTGAAAAAGAGGTCGTGGAACTCGCACGTGCGGGCGGCATAAGGATTGTCGGGCCTAATACAATGGGTATTTTCAGCGCATGGCCATCGTGTATGCAGGCGCTGATGACATCCATGCCCGTCAAAAAGGGAAACGTCGGTTTGATTACCCAGAGCGGAAACCTGGGAACATCCATAGCGTACCGTTTCATAAGGCGGGATATCGGACTTTCACGTCTGATCAGTTCGGGCAACGAGGCCGACCTCACGATGGAAGACTATCTGGAGATGCTCGAAAACGACGATAAGACAAATATCATATGCCTTTACGTGGAAGGCGTAAGGGACGGCAGACGGTTCTTCACATCTGCCCGGAGGATATCGAGGAAAAAGCCTATCATACTGCTCAAGGGCGGCAGAACTGCTCAGGGCGCAAAAGCGGCCATGTCCCACACCGGGGCAATCGCAAGCGACGACGGCGTTTTCTCGTCAATGTGCAGGCAGACCGGCATCATACAGGTTACCACAATGGACGATATGACAGATGTAGCAGGCCTTCTCGTTTCGCAGCCTCTTCCAAAGGGAAACCGGATCGGCATAATAACATTGGGCGGTGGATGGGGTGTGATCGCGACCGACATGTGCTCTTTGAACGGGCTTGTTATCCCGCCTCTCGATGAGGCGATCGTTCATGAGCTGGATGCTGTTCTCCCCCCTTTCTGGAGCAGAGGAAACCCGGTCGATCTGGTCGCGCCCGGAAAGGTAAATGTAATCACCGATTCCGTGAAGCTGCTGGCGGAATGCGGTGGCATAGACTCGGTCCTCGTGATGGGGCTCGGCTATATGATACTGAGGGCCGAAAGGCTGCTTACATCAGATGTTGTCTCACGTGCCGAAATTGAAAAACATGCAAACATACTCATCAATGAAGAGCACAAGCTCTTTGAGCTCTTATGCGACCTTATCGGAAAGGAAGGAATCCCCATCATCCCTGTCATAGACCTTATGGCCTTCGATGCTCCAAGAAATGAAAGCATAATCGCCATGCTCGATTCTAAAGGCGTAATGGCATACCCTTCACCTGAGAAGGCGATATACGCGCTGGCAAAGGTGACAGATTACGTTTCGCGCATTTAAAATTAACGCGCTACCGCGCCTTGCTTTATTTTTCCTGAAGACGAAGGTCTTCCGGCAGAAGATTCCTCTGATAGCCAGCTTCAAACTCACATACAAATGCAATCTCAAATGTGCGCCCTGCCCTTTTCATTCAAAATCAGGTCTGCCCGGAACTCATATCTCATGGGATGATGCACTCAAAGCGATTATTTATCTTAAAAAAATGGGCTGTCTGTTCGTCATATTCGAAGGCGGCGAGCCTTTGATATGGAGGGACGGAAACCATGATTTCAATGATCTTGTTCAGCTGGCCGAAAAGCATTTTATCACCGTCGGCGCTACCACAAACGGCACCCTCCCTCTTGATGTTGAGACCGATGTCTTGTGGGTAAGCATTGACGGTCTGAAAGAAACCCATGACAGGCTGAGAGGCGATTCCTTTGACATTGCAATTTCAAACATTAGGCGCAGCACCCATAAAAAGCTTCTGGTGCATTATACTCTAAACAGACTCAACTATAAGGAATTCGAAGAGTTATCCCGCTTTATTGCAAAATTTCCTAATGTCAGAGGTATCACTGTCCAGTTTTTCTATCCCTACGGCCAGGGAGAAGAAGACCTGAGCCTGAGCCGTGATGAACGCAGGGCCGCAGTTGAAACAATAGTACGGCTCAAAAAAGCAGGCATCCCGATTCTTAATTCATCTTCAAGGCTCAGGGCCATGATTGAAAATACCTGGAAATGCAGTGAGTGGCTGCTCGCTAATGTCACACCCGATGGAAACATCATTAAGGGATGCTATGTAAAAGGCCGCGGAGCTATTGATTGCAGTGCTTGCGGGTTCACTCCCGTGGCCGAGGCCTCAGGCGCATATAATTTTTTTCCAGAATCTTTATTTTCGGGGTTAAGTATTTTCTTAACGTGACGATAAAGAATTCATGCATCCAAGATAGAAAAAAATGCATCAAAAGAATTAGAAGCAGAAACAAACGTCTTTGTAACCTCCTCTTAAGGGATGGCGCCTCCTTTGCCCAAATCGCCATCCCATTTTTTTTTATTTCAGCAACTGGCCTTCTGCAAGCATACAAATCTATTGCTCTGGAATAATTACATTTTATTAATATTTATATTGTAAACAACCCTTTTTTAATCTATATGAATTGGTCAGACCAATATAGATATCCAACCCATCAATCAGGAGGATATTAATTATGCAATGGATAATCGAAGGCAATATACCGGTGGATGAGGCATTAAAGGATTCAGTTCTCGATAAAATCGAAGAAGGCACATTTTCAATGGATGACCTGCCCGACTTTTTTGCCGTCTTCACCCAGCTCTGCAACTGCACCGAAGACATCCAGGACGAGGTTGAAGGCTTCAACAGAAAATTCCAGTACAAGATCGACGGCAAACCCTACGCATGGATGAAGGTTGAAAATCTTAAATTTTCCATGGGCTCGGGCGAAATAGATTCGCCTGACATAACGCTGGATATGAGTTCATCCCTTGCCGTGGGCATATTTTCAGGGGCAGTAGACCCGACAGCCGCTTACATGAACGGAGAACTCAAGGTGGACGGCATAATAAATGACGCCCTGGTTTTCAGGACCATCCTGGACATCGTCCAGGATGAACTCGAATAATCTTTGAAGGAGCCCGACATGAACTACGTCAAATGCGGAGTCATAGGAGGTGGCGGCGCCTGGAGCTTTCACAGCAATGCCTGCGCCGGATCCGAACTCATAAAATTCACGGCCATATACGACGTCAATATCAAACAGGCCCGCAAAATGGCCAGGCGCTACCGCGTAAACGAAATGACGGCATATGCCAGCCTCGACGAATTCCTCAAAAGCGACATAGACGCCGTGCTGGTGCTTGTGCCGCATATGTATCACGAGGGCATTGTTGCTAAATGCGCCGCTGCCGGAAAGCATGTGCTATGCGAAAAACCAATGGCGACAACAATCGAGGGCTGCGACATGATGATTGATGCGGCCAGAAAAGCCAGCGTAAAGCTGATGATCGCAGAAAACCACCGTTTTCTTCCGGCTCACAGATACATGCATGACGCCGTTCAGCAGAGCCTCATCGGAGAGGTCCTTCTAGTAAGAGCCTATGAAGGGGTGAACGAGATACCCGGCCTCAGCATGCCCGACTTCTGGAAAGGCGACCCGGTAAAGGCGGGCGGCGGCTCTTACATAGACATGGCCGCGCACAAGTTCGCTGCAATCGAATGGATACTGAACGACAGGGCCGAGTCCGTCACTGCCATGCTCGCAAAACAGGCTATAAATCTGCCTGAAAAGGCCGAGGACAATGCGCTGTCCATGGTCAGATTCGCTGGCGGCCCCATAGCCGACATAACCGTAAGCTTCACACAGATCACACCACCTTTTAACAGCCTCGAGATTTATGGCACAAAGGGAACCATACTCGAAAACCACATGTGGGATAAGCCGGTGAAAATATTCTCTCATCATGAGGCCATGGGCGAAAACAAGCAGAAATGGTTCGAGCCCGATATAGAACACGAACCGTTCCCAAGATACTACACCATATCGGTAAGACATGCCGACGAACATTTTGCCCGGTGCATCCTTGAAGACAAAGAGCCCGAATTCACGCCGGAAGATGCAAAGAGCGCCATTGCAGGCGTGCTGATGGGATACCTCTCGGCGCATACGGGCAGGGCCGCCACCAGGGATGAGCTGTTCGCTCTAGCAAAGGATAAGGGCACCATATCGCTGCTCGAAGACCTGAACCAGCATATCCCCATAAACAAAAACCTGCCGGAGGTAAAACGCATGAAATCCCTTGGATTCAACAAAAAGCGTGCAGCTGAAATAATGGAGAAGCACGACCTGGACCTTTTCATAGCCACGTCGCCTGTCAATGTATATTATCTCACCGGGCTGCCGGTATTGCATGCCGAGGCCAACCCCATCCTTTTTGCGCTCAACAATCAGTACCCGAGCGTAGCCATGATGAAGCGCGAAGGCGATGTGATGCTTCTCAACTGGGGGCTCTTCAGGAGCGTTGACGATATCTGCTGGGTGTCAGAGCACAGGGACATCAGCTCTCAAAAAGACGTAAGGCGGGAAATCTGGTCAAAGATCAAGAAGTGGGGGCTCGTAGGCAAGCGCATCGGCGTCGAGTCGGTATCTCCCAAGTACATAACCGATCATATCGCTTACAAAAACCCTGACTCTGAAATCGTCTCGGCTGACGGCGTCATGGTAGACTTGAGAATCATAAAGACCGAGGAAGAGATCGCCTGCATAGAAAAGGCAACGCTGATCACGGAGAAGGCGATTGCCGCCTGCATCGATGCTGCGAAGGAAGGCATGACCGACAACGACTTCCTTAAGATTGCCCGGAGAGTTTTCGTGGACGAGGGTCTCGTGGGCTGGGACCATCTCACCATGAGCATAGGCGATTCCGATCCTGAACTTCCAGGCACAGGCAGAGCTGTAAAAAACGGCGACATAGTGCGCTTCGACTTCGGGGCGATCTACAAGGGCTATGTTGCTGACGTAAACCGTCACGTGGTCATAGGCGGCGTTCCTGATGAGGCGGCAGGCCTGGTGGACAGGCTCATCCTCCTGCAGGAATATTTCGAGAAACGTGTAAAGCCCGGGGTCAGCATAAAAGAGCTGAACGATGAGGCCATCGCCTACTACAAAACGATCAAGCCCGATGGAATGACATTCGCAGTAGGCCACACCATAGGACTCGAGTGTGAAGAAACGCACCTTTTCGGCACCATGGGTTTTCTTGACAGGACCTATGAAAAGGGTATGGTCTTTGAGATAGAGGCGTGGGAGAATTTCAGCAATACGCTTATCGGTGTTGAAGACTGCTATGTTGTGACCGCTGATGGATGCCGGAAAATGACAACGCTTGACAAGCGAATGCTCTCAAAATAATCCCGCAGGAGGGTGGCAATACGCCTCAAATAACCTATTATTAAACAGGAGAGAAGCATGGATACCGAAAAAAAGTATTGCTGCCCGTCTCTTATAATCATGGTTATATGCTCCACATCGATGGTTTCGATTAGCATGGAATACATTAAAACTGAAGAGAACAAGAAAATTGCCGTCAGTATTATCAAGGATTCAGACAAAATATGATCGCAGAACATATCAAAGGAGGATCATTTATGAAAACCGGATTTGTTAAAACAATTGCACTTTTGGCTCTCATGACAGCACTTTCTTCAACGGCTTTCGCACAAGACAATTTCCCCAATCTGGTGGGAAAATGGACAGGAACAAAAGCAGGCCATTCACAGGTCGCCGGTTTCGTCAGTTCAGACAGCGGGAATCTTCTCGATATAACAGAACAGAAGGGCATGATATTCATGGGTACCCAGACGTTTTACCACCTCGATATAAAGAAAGGCGAAAAATCATCAAGGTTGACCGAAAAAATCTCAGGGGCCATCTCTTCAGATGGCAAAACTATTTATATTTCCGATCCTGACGGAATCATCCTCGGCAACATACTGTCCGAGGATAATATTGAATTGTTCACTATCCAGAACAATCAGAAAGAAGGGCAGACAATCATATATTCGAACTATAAGAGGATAAAGCAGTAGGAACCGGCTGCTGATGATTGTCATTTTCTCTTAAAAGGCACGGGCTGTAAGCCAGACCGGGCTCAGTCCGGGTAAATGTCAGCCAGGAAATTCATAGTATCGTGGAGGTTGCAATGGAAGATAATGCAAATGGAGCGCCTATCCTGACCCCTTCATTCGAGAAGATCCCTTTGGGAATGAAGGTCGGCTATGGCATAGGCGACTTTGCCTTCAATCTTGTATTTCAGACAATAACGCTTTACCTCGTGTACTTTTTCACTGACGTATTCATGATAGGCGCAACTGTTGCCGGTACGATATTTTTCATTGCCAAAATATGGAATGCGGTATGCGACCCCACCATGGGTTTCATCGCAGACAGGGCCCATTCGCGCTGGGGCAAAAACAGGCCATTCCTCCTTTTCGGAGCCATCCCCGTGGGTTTCGCCTTTTTTCTCATCTTCTTCGCACCGCAGATCCCCGTATTCTGGCGCTCGATTTACGCTCTCGTTACATTCCTCCTTTTCTCGGCCCTTTATTCGATGGTGACAATCCCCTACGGAGCATTGACCGCCAGCATGACCATGGACGGAGGCGAACGCTCGGGCCTGACAGGCATACGCATGGCCTGCGCGATACTGGGCACACTCGTAACTGCGGGCGCTGCCAAGCCGATCATCGGGCTGTTCCCGAACGAGGTCACCGGCTTCAGGATGATAGGCGCCATATTCGGCGGCATCTGCGCCGTTGTGCTTCTGACAACGTTTCTGGCGGTCAGGGAGCGCGTAACCCCGCCTTCGGAAGAAAAGAAATCGTTCAGGGAAGACCTCAGAATGGTTTCGAAGAACCACCCTTTCATCATACTGACCGTCTCTACAATTCTGCAGATGGTCGCGATCAGCCTCCTTGCAATAATGATCAACTACTATTTCAAATACAACCTCGGCGCAGAAAAGGACATCCCGTTTGCCTTCATGTGCCTCTTCATAACAGCATTCCTGTGCATGCCTTTCTGGGTCTATCTGACAAAGAAAATCGCCAAGAAGAACGTTCTGGCAATAGGCACCAGCATGCTTGCACTTGTCACGCTTCTATTCTTCATACTCGACAATCCGGACAGAAATCTTATCCTGGGACTATTTGTTCTTGCAGGGGTCGGAATGTCCACCCTGTACCTCTGCCCCTGGGCCATGATCCCGGATACAGTCGAATATTCCCAGTGGAAAACAGGATTGAGGCGCGAGGGCATACTCTACGGTTTTTTCAATTTCGCCTTCAAGTTTTCATCGGCTTTCGCAGGATTTGCGGCAGGTCTCGGCCTGGAATTCTACAAATACGTCCCGAACATCAAGCAGCAGGCTTTCACTCTTGATGGCATCAAGCTGCTCATGTCCTTAGTTCCTTGTGTTTTTATAATCGCCGGTATCATAATAATCCTCTTCTACCCCATCGATGAGTCCTTTCATAAAAAAATGGTTGAAGATATCAAATCGGGAAGGCAATGTGAGGGATAGCTAACCTTTTCACTGGGGGGGTTGATGAATCCTTATGTCATAGGGATAGACTTCGGGACCAATTCCGTAAGGGCATTGCTCATCGATTCAGCCACAGGTAAAGAGGCATGCGGCAGCACCTGTAAATACCGACACGGTCAGAACGGGGTCATTACCGATAAGGCGGACCATTTCATCGCCAGGCAGCATCCGGCAGATTATACTGAAGGGCTCATTGCAGTCATCGAAAACCTGCTCGCAAATGCCGAAACGCTCCCGGGATTCAGCCGCAGCATGATAAAAGCCATAGGAGTCGATACAACGGCAAGCACGCCTCTGCCCCTCGACAAAGACGCAAGGCCTCTTGCCATGAAGATGGAGCTCTCCGGTGATATCAATGCATGCGCATGGCTCTGGAAAGATCACAGCTCGCATGCCGAGGCCGATGAGATTGTGGATTATGTAAAAACCCACGGGTTCGACTGGCTCGATTCATACTCGGGGTGGTACTCGCCCGAATGGTTCTGGGCCAAAATCCTTCGCTGCGCGAGAATCGCACCTGACACCTCGGCAATGGCCGCAACATGGGTGGAACAGTCGGATTTCATTCCCCTTTATCTCACTGGAACCGCAAATTACCGGGATATTAAACGAAACGCGTGCGCCGCAGGCTACAAGGACATGTTCAATAAAGGCTACCCTCCTCCAGCCGGACTTGCGCACCTTTCACCCGAACTGGAGCGCATCGCCGCAGGACTTCCTTCCGGGGTCATCCCTGCAGGCCGGAGCGTCGGCAACCTCAGCCCTGTGTTAGCACAACGCTGGGGCCTTCCGGATGATGTCATTATAGCCTCGGGTCTCATCGACGCACATGCAGGTGCAATAGGTGCAGGCATAACACCGGGAAGCCTCGTTAAAAATGTCGGCACATCTTCTTGCGACATGGCCCTCATGCCTGTTGATTCAGGGCAAAGGGCGATCCCCGGCATAAGCGGAGTGGTCAGGGACGGCATAATCCCCGGGTTTTTCGGTATCGAAGCCGGGCAGGCCGCTGTTGGCGACATCCTCAACTGGTATGTGACAAATGCCCTTTATCACGACAAGATCATTCCGGATGAAAACATACATGCAGAAATGACAGCGCTTGCCTCAAAATATAAGGCGGGCCAGTCAGGACTTGTCGCGCTCGACTGGATGAACGGCAACCGGAATATCCTTATGGACCAGCGCCTGAGCGGTCTTATAATGGGTCAGAGCCTTTCGACCACACCTGACGAGATATACAGAAGCTTGATCGAGGCGACAGGTTTCGGCGCCAGAGTAATCATAGAACGCCTCAAAGAATTCAAGGTCCCGATAGAGAAAATAATCTGCTGCGGCGGCATTGCGGAAAAAAATCCTCTTTTCATGCAGATTTATGCCGACATCTTCAATATGCCTGTTTGTGTTGCGGCATCCGCCAACGCCCCTGCCCTTGGCGCGGCAATGTCCGCCAGTGTCGCCGCAGGCATTCACAGTAATTTTGATGAGGCCCGCAAATGTATGGTGGGTCTGCCTTCCCGCAGCTATATACCGGAGAGAAATGAGGCGGAGGTCTACGATGAGCTGTATCAAATCTATCTGAAGCTCCACAACGCCTTCGGCCAGGCAGGGCATGAGGGAGATCTTTCTTTAATAATGAAACAGCTTCTCAAGCTCAAAAGAAGGGAGCAATAGAATATGAAGAAAACAGTCAGGATAGGCGTGTTTTCCGGTTATGACCCCAGACCCTGGGTAATGGAGCAGTGCGCAGTAGAGGATGCGGAAACACTGGTAAAATTTGTGGGCCGGTTAAGGAAGGCAGGCTATGACATCGTTTATCCCGGAGAAAAACTCGGTAAAGTTAACCTTCTCTGCCACAGCATACCGCTTGCGAACAGATATGCACAAATATTTGCCGACAGCGGCTGCGGCATTCTTATAAATGTCCATCAGACCTGGACATTCCCCCAGCTGAGCCAGAAGGTCATCACAGGTTTCATCAGGAGGAAAAAGTCGGCCGATACATCTTTCGTCCCACGGATTATCATTGCCTCCATACAGGATACAATGGTCCCGGGTATGGTCTCGGGCATGGCGCTGGGCGGGGCACTTACGCAGAACGGCATTCCTTTCACGCACATAGCGGGCTACTTCGACAGCCCTGAATTTTCAGGCGAACTTAAAGAGGCCCTCTCCTTTTATTCATCGATGGCGGGCGTTAATCAGCAGGTGCACAAGGTCGTTGCCGGACTTTCAGACGAGCACATGCTCGAATTCGGCTCGTTTTCCCTTCAGATGCCGACTACACGGATCGACCATGAGGAAATCATGGGCCGCTGGGGCGTCTCCAGCGAGAACCTCGACCAGCAGGTTTTCCTCGACAGGGCGTTCTCCATGTTCGAATGGAAGGGCGAACCCGGCAGGTCAGAGATTGCAAAGGTGCTGGACGGCCGAATCAAAAAAGACTTCCGGACAATCTATGAAGGCTTCCCGGAAAAGTTCAGGGCCATACCGAAAAGAAGCGTGCCGCCGGGGAAATTCATGCTGCAGCTTGCTGTGTATTACTCCATATCCGACATTGCCGAGGAGCGGGGAGCTACTGCCGTGACAATCAAATGCCAGGATGAGTGTTCGGCTGCGTACTGCACATGCTGCATAGCCACAGCATTTCTGGGGAATGACTGCGGCATTGGCGGTAAACCCAAAAGGATAATCCCGGCCTCATGCGAGACCGACCTGCCCACTCTTCTGACCCAGCTTTTCCTCAACAGACTCTCGGGCAAACCCGCCGGGTTCGGAGATTTCAGGTATGTGAAGACTGATAAGAATAAGACCGTCCTGGCCATAGTCAACTGCGGTCAGCACCCGCCGTTTTTTGCCGGAAACGAAAACCAGTCATGGCCGGAAAAGCTTTCGCAGATCGAATTTCCCGGCCAGGAGCATTTCTATCATGCCGGCGGCTCTGCCGTACGCATGCGCACTGCCGGTTCGCAGGAAATAACCGTCGCCAGGCTTGGTGTGGAGAACGGACGCCTGCATATGGTCGCCACCATCATGGACACCCGGGATGTCAAAACTTCGAGGCACAAGGCATATAACGAGGCATGGCCAATAATCGAAGGCTTCATTCCTGTGAGTGACAGCGTGATAAGCTCGAAGTGGCCGTCAAACCATCTGGGGTTCGTATATGGCGATTATCTACCTCACCTGGTGGAGCTTTCCGGACAGCTCGGCATCGGGTACACCGTATGGAACAAGAACGGGCGGCATCTTTATAAGCCGTCATAAAAAGGAGCGCTACAATGTCAGACGGATATGACATGACTTCAACACTTAACCTTCTGCCTCTTGCGAAGGATTTCAGGCGCAAGCGCTTCAGCAGCTTCGACCGTTCAGGCGGCAACAGGGACTGGATAGTAATTAACCCGGGGCAGTGCACTACAATCGCCGACACCTCCGAAACAGGCTGCATCCGGCATATCTGGTGCACCATAGGCAGGGACAGCATCTCGAATAAATACGACCGGGCATTTTACCGCAGGGTTATCATCCGCATGTTCTGGGACGGTTCGGACAGACCCGCGGTGGAAGTCCCCATAGGCGACTTTTTCGGCATGGGCCACGGCATATGCAGGAACTTCGTCTCGGCCCCGCTTCAGATGAGCCCGGAGAACGGCAGGGGGTTCAACTGTTTCTTTCCCATGCCCTTTTCAAAAGGCGCCAGGATAGAGGTGGAAAATGAATGTTCACACGAGATATCGCTTTATTACTACGTCGACTGGGATCACTATGACAGCATCGAAGAAAATGCACTCAGATTTCATGCCTCATGGAACCGTGAACTGACAAGAGGGATATCGGATAAAGGCATGGGCGGCATGGAATTTCAGATGGAGGGCGTAAACCTCTCCGATAAAGATAACTACCTCATTTTTGAGGCTGAAGGCGCGGGCCATTACGCGGGCTGCAACATCAACATTCACAACCTGCGCGGCTCGTGGTTCTGGGACTGGCCCGGCGAGGGCGATGACATGATAGTGGTCGACGGGGAGTCCTTCCCTCCCGAAATCCACGGCACGGGCACCGAGGACTACGTGAACATGGCCTTCTGCCCGACACAGTACTACTGTGCGCCGTACCACGGGCTCATAATGGGCGGCGGTCCGAACTGGGGAGGGAAGATAACATATTACCGCTACCATATCCTCGACCCCGTACCCTTCAAAAAATCCATTCGCGTATCCATCGAACACGGTCATGCGAACCGCCGCTGGGACGACTGGTCGAGCACGGCGTACTGGTATCAGAAGGGCACCGGCAATATCAGAAAGCTGCCGCCGGTGCAGGAAAGACTGCCTCTCAAAAATCAGTATTCCCTTAAAAGGCTTTTCGGGGCGCTGATCATGTGGCCGATTTACCGGCTCTTCTTTTCCTGAGATGAGGTTTTATTCAGATATCTCAAGGGGATATCCATGATAACCTACCGCATAACCGCCAATCAGGAGATACTCGACCTGATTAGCGTTGAGTAATCTCAAGAACTCTTTGAAATCCTTCGGAAGATGGGTTGTAGCCATAAATAATACGCCTCATAGTTTCTATTGCCATGATTCGCTCATTCGGCGATTTAGAAAGCCAGTACGCCTTTTCATCAGATGCATCGGTAAGTCTGCCTGTTGAAATAGCCTTTTTGTTCAGTTTCATTGAAACATCGCTTTTCATGATAAAGCTATAACTTAAAAGCAATTCAGGGTAAACCGGTTTTAATAGCCTCTTTGGAAAGATCAGCACCTGCTGCCATACAGATGCATCCTGCTGCTCGGCCTTTTTCACTGACCTCGGAAAACCGTTTCAGGACGAAATCATCAGCTGAACGGAATTCGGCAGGCTATATAATGGTATATTGTTTTTTTATGCCTGAATAAAGGTATCTCAAGAGGGTTGACAAGAATTCATTTTAATAACAGTATACAGGATACTTTATTTTGTTCTGGGGGATTATATGAGGAAATGCATCTGGGGAATACTTCTTGTCCTTTTTCTGTGCGGCGTATCCTTTGCCGCCAAGCCCGCTGTTATAAAAACACTCGATCCTGATTTAATCTGCGCCGATCTCGACCCTGACACATACTGGTTTCTGAATGACGAGATGTACTGGCTGCTCGGACATGCGCCGGTTAATATGAACGGTTCGATGAAATACAAGGACTCGGTAAGATCGGGGAAAGGCATCCCGATAGGCTCTTCTGTCCTGAACGCATGGGGCATTGACCTTATTTCGGACAATCCTGCAGAAAGAGAAGCCCTCAAGTTCGATTCTGATAAAATCAATTCAATTGACTGGAATAATCTGAGGACCGGAAACCCCGAAGTGGTGATTGCAATAATCGACACAGGCATCAGGTGGAAAACCGGCAATGACAAGTCCCGTAAAAGCATTATCGTAGACCTGATGAACAGGCTCTATCTCAACAAAGGGGAACTCGCCGGGCATGCGCCTGATTATATTCTGAGCATGCCAGTGTGGGACACGAACCATGACGGAAGGTTCAGCGCAGCCGATTACGAACCCGAAGGCAGGAAGATGTTGATCGACACATCAAGCAATGTAAAGGACCCGGACGTCAGCATGAGGTACACATACACCCCAGGCGGCTACAACGGGCATCCGGCATTTTTCAGGGTCTCCGGCAGCAGTATCGTATTTTACAACGACCCCAACGGTAACGGCCTTCTCGATCCCCAGGACCTTATTAAAACATTTTCGGACGGTTCCGACGATGACAACAACAATTTTACCGACGATATCTGCGGATGGGACTTCTTCGAGGATGACAACGATCCCGAGGACGTCTCAAGCTACACCGACACCGCCATCTACCACGGCGAAGGCCAGACTGAGCTTGTAGCCGCCGAACTCGGCAACGGTTATATCGGCTCTGGCATCTGCCCCGATTGCACGGTGCTTGTGCTGAAGGCATGGGACTCTTTCCTGCATGATGAAGACTATTACGGCCTGGCAGTCCTGTATGCGGCCGATAACGGCGCACACGTCATCGAAGGTGCGCTGGGTTCATTCAACAGCTCGGGCATCTGCAGGGATGCGGTGAAATATGCTTATCAGGAAAAGGGCATGCCGGTATTCATGGTCTCATCCGACATGAACACGGCAAACCACAATCAGCCGACATATCTTGACGAACCGGTATTCTGCTCGGGCATGGTGCCTGATGTCTTCGGCATACCCAGAATAAAACCGGGAACATATTTCAGAAATTCGAACATGACCCAGTACGGCCCGAAAAACCAGATAGCATTCGAGGTTCAGACAGGCTCCATGTCGGCGGCACTGTCATCAGGAGCAGCAGGCCTCATCATATCCCAGGCAATGAAGCTTGCCAACGAGAGCATCATGCTGGGCAGCAGAATGAATTATGCAAACGGCAACCCCCTGCACCCTGACCAGATAAAGCAGATACTGACCCTGACATGCGAGGACATCCTGCCCGAAAACACGGAAGGCTATTCAAGACCTGATCCCGCACAGTCCGGATGGGACCAGCACTTCGGCTATGGAAGGGTCAACATGAAAGATGCGCTGGATGCCGTGGATGCAGGAAAAATTCCCTGCGTGGCGAGGATAACTTCGCCCTCATGGTCGGCATATTTCGACCCGAGAAAAGACAGTCTGCTCATAAAAGGCGATATACTGCCTGCAGGCGATGAAAAAATATCATGGGTGCTCGAAGCGGCTGCAGGTGTAGAACCTTCTGACAAAGAGTTCAAGGAAATCTCCAGGGGCTCCTCCACAGGCAAAGATATCGTGCTTGCCGACAGAAGCCTGGACTGCATCAAGGACAGATTCCCGAACGGCACGGACTTTTCATGGTATCCGAACGAACCGGAAACTAAACCTTACGGCGATGCAAAAGTGCAGCCGAACAGGCTCATGTTCACCGTCAGACTCAAGGTTACGAGCGTCGACATGAACTTCAACTGGTACCGTTACCCCCAGGACAGGCGGGCATTTTTCATATGCGAAGACAAATCTCTGCATGATGGCTGGCCGGTTTATATTAGTGCGGGCGGTGAGGCATCACCCAGGTTCGAGGACCTTGACGGCGACAATATGAAAGAGGTCATCCTTGCAACTTCAGACGGCAGGATACTCGTGTTCACGCATGACGGCAGGCCTTTCAAAGCCCTTGACAGGGATATCGTCTTTTATGCGGATGAAATGGAGATGGCGGTAAACCACAAGCTGAAAATCGAGGGTAAACCTCTGAGGCCCTCCTTCATGACACCTTCGATTGCAGATATCGATAATGACGGCATAAAGGAAATAGTCTCTACAGCGGGCGGTTATATCTACTGCTTCAAGGCAACGGGTGAAAGGGTTTTCAAGAAATCCTTCTGCGTGAAGTCAATTAACGGTGCACAAAAGGACAACTTCTTCATCGATGTCCAGCAGGGCGAAGTCAAGAATTATGACAATGACCCGCTATGGAGGGAAAATTCCATAGGCCCAGGCTCCACGGCGGCTCCCGTGCTTTACGACCTTGATGGCGACGGAAAAACAGAAGTCATCCTGGGAGCCCAGGACCAGCGGCTTTATGCATGGCATTCAGACGGGAGCCGGGTGAGCGGCTGGCCGGTTTATGTAAGGGATAAAGCCTATCTCGGAGGAAGAATAACCAACCCGCCGTGCCTTGCCGACCTTGACGGTACAGGGAGGATGGAGATTGTCGTCACTACCAACGAGGCTGACAGCGGCTCCAAAGCGCCCGCGACCACGCAGAAGGAAAAGCTTCTTGCAGCATTCAAGTCAAGCGGAGCATCAGCCGGCCTGAGCGGCGGTGTTCTCAACGCCGTGATGGGCGCCCTGTCCAAATTCATCGGCAAGGACTGCATGGTGTATGCCCTCAAAGCATCAGGAATTCCCGGCGACAGGGATGGCTCACAGGATATCGGAATAAGCAGCGGAGCGTTCATCAAAGGCTGGCCCGTGGCTATTTCAGCCCTGCTTCCCGACCTGCTTCCCCAGATCGGCCCTTCGGCAAAACCCTGCGCATTCGACTATGACGGTGACGGCATGGACGAGGTCGTGGCAACTTTCCTATCGGCGCCCACATCCATAATCGACGGAAACGGCAAAGTGATGAAGACCATGAACCACGACATATTCGGCAAGAACGCAATCGGCATAAAGGACAAGTCGATCTGCCTCAATGTTTTCAACTCCGCAGCGCTTGGCGACATAACCGGCGACGGCACACCCGAAATCGCGACCGGGGGCAGCACTCTTTTCATGGCGCTTAATCTTTTGATATCAGGCCTCAATCTCGACTACAACCATGTGGTTCAGGCATGGGACGTGAAATCCGGCAGATACCTCGATGCATATCCCAGATCCACCGATGACTTCATGATCGGAGGGGAACCTGTTCTGGCGGATGTCACAGGCGACGGCATTCCCGAAATCATAGCGGGTTCGGGACTTTATCTCCTGCATGCATACGGGGCTGACGGAATGGATAAGGAATCGTTTCCGAAACTTACCGGAGGCTGGATCATGTCATCCCCGGCAGCAGGCGACATCGACAATGACGGTCTTAATGAAATAGCAGTGGTTACCCGCGAAGGCTGGCTCTTCGTCTGGGATTCGAACGGCAAAAACGCTTCAACACCGGACTGGCCCACTTACGGGCATGACAATATGACAACATCCAACATGCGTACGGATGCAGTGGCGCCTGCAAATGTAACAGAATATGAATGGACGGATGACGGCTTTACCTTCAGGATGCCCGGCGATGACGGCTACAGCGGAAAAGCGAAATCAGTATGCATTTACGGCTACGACAGCCCGATAAACGCCGGCAATATAAGTAATGCGATACTGATTAAAAGCGTAATGACTTCCGCAAACGGCAAAATGGTCTACATAAAGATGCCTGATGATTACAAATGCTATGCGGTTATTGCAACCGACGAGGCCGGAAACAGAAACCAGCTCTTCCTTGAAGGCGGGTTGATTACGGATCCAAGCGGCAAGGGTATAAAAGTTTCCACCGAAGAATCGGACTCCGGCAATTCCGGCGGAAAATGTTTTATCAGTACTGCTTCAGTTAAATAAATGTCAGTCTGTTCCGGCTCCTGGTGATTTCCTCCAGGGCCGGCACAGACTGATTACCGTTTATCAAAAAATTAATTTTTTAGATGTTGACTTTATATATTTTATTTCTATATAGATTCTATATAGTCAGAGAAGATTCAAAAATGGAGGTCCGATGTCCCTGAATTATGCAGTTCTTGGTCTTCTCCAATACCGTGACATGCACGGATACCGCATCAAGGAACATCTTGAAAACAATTTCGGCCATATGTGGTCGGTCAATTTCGGACAGATATACCCTATATTGAAAGACCTTGAAAAAAAGGGCCTGATCAGGATGCTTGAAGTCTCACCCGCCAGCAATCAGGGGCCTCAACGGAAGCTGTATTCAATAACGGACAAGGGGCGTGAAGAATTTTTAAAATGGCTCAAGGAGCCTGCAGACAAGTCAATGCTCCTGCGCGACCCTTTTCTTCTCAAATTCGCATTCTTCGGGTTCGGCGGGCCTGAAGACGCGTTGAGAATAATAGATAATCAGATTGCATCCTATGAAGCTCAGCTTGAAAGGCGTACCGGCAATTCCATTAGGTGGGATAACCAGGGGCCTTATGTCAAGCTCCTGTCCAACCTGGGGGTCACATTTAATGAAATGTATCTGGAATGGCTGAAAGCGGCCAGAAAGCAGATAGAAGAAAACATTTCCGACAAAGATTATTTTACATTGAGTATTTGAAATCTCCCTGCAGCGAAAAGAATACGTCAGGAAACATCCGATCAGGGGGTCAACACAAATAAGGGAAGAACGTGCCTTAAGGATATGCCTCAACGAGAATGCAGTGAATGGCGCTTGGATGAATACAGAGTCATAACGCACTGAAGGAGGATATATATGGAGTTTTCCGGCATTACCCTTGTAACTGGCGCTGCGGGTTTCATGGGCAGCCACCTGGTTGAATATCTTGCCCGGAAAGGTGTGCGAGTAAGAGCCAGCGCCAGACCCAGGAAAGACATCTCATTCTTTGAAAAGCTCGGAGTCGAATACGTTGCCGCAGACCTTACAAAACCCGAGACCATACCTCCCCTGTTCACAGGCGGTGTTGACCGCATTTTTCATCTGGGCGCCATCTGCAACTTCTCGACGCCTTATGAAAAGCTTTATCCAACAAACGTTCTCGGTGTTGACCGCATAACTACCGAAGCGGCTAATGCGGGCGTCAAATGCTATGTGCATGTGGGCTCTACAAGTGTTTACGGATATTACAAGGGGATCCCTTTCAAAGAAGACGGTCCGAGAGACCCCCAGGACAATTACGGCAGGAGCAAACGTGACGGCGAAGACGTCCTGTGGCGCAAGATAAAGGAAGGCTTCCCGGCAATCATAACGAGGCCCTGCACGGTGTACGGGCCCCGCTGTAACGATGGTGCGGGCAAAGCCTTTTCCAGACCCACATCGATTACAGCGATACCCGGAAGCGGCCGCCAGCTGCTTTCCAACATCAGGGCCGAAGATGTAGCGGCAGCAGTTGACCACCTTTCGCACATGGAAAGCGCAATCGGTCAGGCATACAACATAGCAGAAGACACCTACCCTTCCATAGGCGAGGCCCTTACTCTTGCAGCCGAAACCTTCGGCACGAAGCCGCCCAGTCTGCACCTGCCCCTGTGGCTGGTAAAAGCGGTTGCCAGAATCGACGGGGTTGTTTCAGCAAAGAAGGGGAAAATCCCTGACCTTGAATATGATGCGGTCAAATACCTGTATTATGATTATGTCGTAGACAACTCAAAGCTCAAGGCGACGGGCTATAAGCTTATTTATCCGGATTTCAGATCATCTATGGCGCAGATGAAAGAATGGTACCAGAATCAATGAACCCATTCCGTTTTGCATTCAAGATGATACCGAGGAGGCAAGGAGGAATCGACGCAGGCATACTTTTTACGTATGTCGAGGAGAATTCCGACGAAGCAGACAAAGGGAGCGCTTGAATGCGAATCGGAATAAAATATCAGGGAGGTCAAAGATGGGAAATGTAGTCGTAATAACAGGTCTTGCAGACGGAATGGGAAGGCATGTCGCAAAAATGCTTGCAGAACAGGGTTACACGATAGCGGGTTTTGATATGGACGCCAAAGGGATCGAATCGCTTAAGAAAGAACTCGGCGACAAACATTACCTGATCGCTCTCGACATCACCGACAGAGCAGGTATCCTCAATTTCAGGGATGAGGTCCTTAAAAGATACGGCAAGGTCGACACGGTCCTCTCAAACGTAGGTATAGGGTTTTTTGGCCCGTTTGAAGAAGTCAGTCTTGAAAAGGCGCTCAAATGCCTGGAAATAAACGTTATCGGGGCAGCTGCAATCTTTCAGGCGTTCATCCCTTCGATGAGAAATCAGGGCTACGGTAAACTTATAGCAATGTCCTCGCTCGTGGGACGTATCCCCTTCCCCTTTGAATCGATCTACTCTGCAAGCAAGTTCGCAGTTACCGGGATGGTGCTTTCACTCAAACATGAGGTCGAACCGTTCGGCATTAGTGTTGGTCTGATAGAACCCGCGCAGGTTTCCACCACATTTGCGGCAAAGATCCATTTCCTGCCTCCTGAAGGTTCGCCCTACCGAGACCGGGCAAGACGGTTTATCGAACGCGACAACGAACTTATCAAGACAGCCCCTACCCCGGAATTTGCTGCAAAAAAAATAGTGAAGGTCGTAACAGCTGACAAACCGAAGATATTCAACCAGATCGACGCGGGCAGCGGATTTCTTCAGATGCTGAACCGCTTCCTGCCTGTCAATGTCAGAGACAAGATACTGGTGAGTTATATGCATATTAAAGTTTAAAAAAGGCTCTAGCACAGATTTATAAAGGGGGGACGATATGAGAAATTCCAATGCGGCATTGAAACTCGATGAAACAAGGGTTCAGAGGCTCAAAAACAGGATAATCCTGGCACCTCAGGAGGTCTGCATCGAACGGGCGAGATATCTGACCGAGTCCATGCGAAAAAACTGGGAGCGCCATCCCCTTGAACGCATCAGCCTTGCCCTCGAGAATATACTTAAAAATATCAGCGTTATAATCAGGGAAGATGAAATCATAGTCGGTTGCCGTACAAAGAAACTCAAGGGCGCACCCCTGTTCCCTGAGAACAAGGCACGCTGGATAGAAGGCGACCTTGATGCCTTTGACCAGAGGCAACTCCAGAGGGCACTCATCACAGAGGCCGAAAAAAGCGAAATGCGCGACATCCTTCCTTTCTGGAAAGGCAGGTGTGTCGAAGATGTCATGGAAAGTATCCTTCCTGAAGATGTCATGGAAGATATGGACAAATATATCTTCACAATGATGCTCGAGATTAATTACGGGATTGGACACTTTACAATGAGCCATGAAAAGGTGCTGGCCAAAGGCCTTAAAGGCATAATCGCAGAAGCCGAGGAAAAGCTGAACCAGTTGAGCCCTGTTGAAAGGAAATCGGAAAAAGGAATTTTATATCAGTCCATGATCCGCTCGATGAAGGCCGCTGTTCATTTCGCAAACCGCTACAGCATGCTGGCAAGTGAGATGGCCGCTCACGAGACCAATGAGGAGCGTGCAGAGGAGCTCAGGGAAATAGCCCGTGTATGCAGCCGCGTACCTGAAAACCCTGCGCAGAGCTTCCATGAGGCGGTACAGAGCGTATATTTCATCCATCTGATTGCACAGCTGGAATCAGGCGGAAACTCGATCTCTCTGGGGCGCATAGACCAGATACTTTATCCTTATTACTTAAAGGACAAGCAGGCCGGCAATATCACGCCGGAGCGTGCGCAGGAACTCTTATCTCTGCTCTTTATAAAAACCAACGAGATATGGAACGTGCTGGAAGAGGCCTTCATTCCTGGAGGAGAAGGCACGGAAGGCAAGACCACGCAGAACGTGACCGTTGGCGGAATGGGTATAGACGGCAACGATGCCACAAATGAGCTTAGCATAATAGGTCTTGATGCATATGCAGATGTCAGGACGGTTCAGCCGAATTTCGGTGTCAGGATATGCAAAAAAACACCGAAGCCATTCTTCAAGAAGGCTGCCGACTATGCCAGAGACGGCGTTCTAATGCATTTCTTCAATGATGAGGCTATTGTCGAGAATCTTGTCCTTTCCGGACATACCCTTGAAGACGCCCGCAACTACGGTGTCGTCGGATGTCTTGAACCCAGTGCTTCAGGCAAGAATTTCGGTTCCACATTCGCCGTACAGTTCAATGGTGTAAAATGCGTCGAACTGGCGCTTTCAAACGGCATCGACAATATATTCGGGTATCAGTCCGGGCCCGAAACCGGAGACCCGGCAGAATTTAAAAGTTTTGATGATGTATGGAAAGCATATGACACCCAGATGAACCATTTCATCAACCAAATGGTGAAAGGCATGGCAGTGCTTGACAGGTCGATTGCTGAAAATGTGCCTTCGCCTTTTGCATCGGCCATGGTCGAAGGCCCCATGGACAAGGGTATCGACCTCACAAAGGGCGGCGCTGTCTATAACTCGACAGGTGTTCAGCTCATGGGTTTCGCAAATACAGCCGACAGCTTCTATTCAATCAAAAAGGCCATCTTTGAAGACAGGAAATATACAATAGGGCAGCTCTCGGAATGGCTTTCAACCGACTGGCAGGATGCAGAACCGAAGCGCAGCTATTTCCTGAAGAAGATCAAAAAATATGGAAACGACATTGACGAGGTGGACGAAATGGCTATCAGGGTTGCGGATCATTTCTGCGACACGCTCAAAAAATATAAAAATTACAGGGGCGGGTCCTTCTGGCCCGGAATATTCTCTGTAGGTTTCCACATAAGCTTCGGTGCATTCTCAGCAGCCTCTCCTGACGGAAGGCATGCAGGAGATGTGCTCGGCAACGGGATTACCCCGACAACGGGTAACGCCATTTCGGGACCTACAGCTATGATGAATTCAGTGGCAAAACTCCCGCTTAAAAGGGTCTTCAACGGCGCTAACCTGAACATCCGTTTCCAGGGCAAAAAGATAAGCACCGAAAACCTGCTCTCCCTGGTGAGGACATATTTCAACAGGGGCGGAATGCAGGTCCAGTTCAACATGGTCGATTCCGCGACGCTCAGAAAGGCGCAGAAGACCCCTGAAAAGTATGCCGACCTCTTTGTAAGGGTAAGCGGCTATTCAGCAGAATTCACCGGTCTGTCCGAAATTGCGCAGAATGAGATCATAAGCAGGACCGAATACGAAATTTAAATATCCGGAGTGAAATTATGAGCAAGGTCATGACGACAAAGGATGCCGTAGAAAAGCATGTAAAGAACGGCGACTTCCTTTTCATAGGAGGCTATGTATGCAGGCCTCCTTTTGCGGCGATACATGAAATAATCAGACAGCATAAAACCAGTTTGACCATTGCCCGAAGCAATGCAGCCGATGACTTTGACATGCTGATAGGGGCCGGCTGCGTCAAAAGATTCATCTCGACATTCATCTCGCTGGGGCTTTACGGGCTCGCAAGGTGTTACAGACGCTCGGTCGAAAAAGGCATCCCCAACAGAATCGAACTCGAAGAATACACCAACCTGTCTCTCCCCATGATGTTCATGGCCGGAGCCATGGGCATGCCGTTTGTGCCGGTCAAGGATATGGTCGGTACCGACATGATGAAAATAAAGGCTTTCATGGGCGAGAACAAATACAAAATGATAGATTCGCCATTTGATGGAAAACCCGTTATGCTGGTCCCTGCGCTCAATCCCGATGTGGCCATAATCCATGTCCAGCAGGCAGATGAGAACGGCAATGCACAGATGTGGGGTATAGGCGGAGACTGCAAGTGGGGTGCAAATGCGGCGAAAAAGGTCATAGTATGCTGCGAGAGGATAGTAAGCCGCGAAACCATAGGCAAGGACCCTTCAAGGACCATAGTCCCTGCATTCAAGGTCGCAGCAGTCTGTGAGGAGCCGTTCGGAGCACATCCCGGATATACGCCGGGATTCTATGACGTGGACTTCTCCTACGGCTATGTCTATCAGCAGGCAACAAATACAGTCGAAGGTTTTCAGGCATTCCTCGACGAATGGGTTTTTGGCGTCAAGGACAGGAACGAATATATCCAGCATTACATCAGCAAGTTCGGTTTTGCCCAGTACAAGAAACTTCAGGCTAAATTCGATTACGGCTATCCCGTAAGCTATTCGTTTTAGGAGAAAGAATTATGAGTGAACATCCGAATGATTATATAAAGCCCGAACTCATGGCATGTTGCGGAGCCCGCCATATAAGGGACAATGATGTCGTTATTGTCGGCACCGGCTTTCCCACAATGGCTGCAAATATTGCAAAACATACGCATGCGCCCAATGCGACCATGATGCAGGAATCGGGCGTTTATGACGCGCGTCCTGCAAGACCCGCGCTGTCAGTCGGCGACCCCTGCCTCAATCCGGGCGCGGCAATGGTCGGCGGGCTTGTCGAAGTGATGGGCATGTTCCTTCAGGGCGGATGGGTGGACTGCGGATTCCTTTCAGGGGCGCAGGTGGACAAGTTCGGCAACATTAACACGACCGTCATAGGCGACTACAATAATCCCAGAAGCAGGCTTCCGGGTTCAGGAGGAGCCAATCCGATAGGGTCTCTGGCTAAAAGGATTCTTATAATTGCCCTTCATGACAAGAGAAGCCTTGCCGAGCGTGTTGATTTCATAACGACACCCGGCTATCTCGACGGCCCAGGGGCGCGCGAAAAATGGGGACTGCCGCCTGATACCGGCCCGGAGGTCATAGTAACGAACAAGGCCGTGATGCATTTCGACAGGGATACTAAAGAGGCCTACCTTACGAGCTGGCACCCGGATACAAACATCGACGAGGTTGTAAGCCTCACACCATGGAAGCTCAAGGTGTCGGATGATGCGCACGAGACCGAGCCGCCGACGGCTGAAGAGCTCAGGGTACTGAGGGAGGTCCTGGATCCTTTTCGAATGATTAAAATATACGAAAAACGTGGATATGTCTGAGAATCAGGAGACAGTAGACAGGAGATAGGAGACAGTAGAAATGCAAATATCGCAACCTTATAAAAATGCTCAAATTTAATGCTGCTGCTGTCATATTGATGGTTTTTTTATGCTGTCTCCTCTCTACTGTCTCCTGTCTACTATTCAGTTGGAGGTTGAAAAATGAATGAGACAAGGATTCTTGCGGATTTCTGTTATGGGCTCAAACTCAAGGATGTTCCGGAAGAAATCGTGCACAAGACCAAGCTCTGTCTGCTTGACTATGTTGCAAACATCTACGGATCGCTCGAACTCGATGCCGTCAAATCGGTAGTTTCATATATGCGCTCGCTCGGATGCGACGGTCCGGCTAGCGCCCTAGGCTGTGGCTTTAAAACCACAATTCCGAGCGCCGCATTCATAAACGGCACGACAGCGGAGGCGATAGAGGCACAGGACGGCTTGAGGTTCGGGGGCAACCATCCTGTATGTGCGGTGATGCCCGCTGCCTTCGCTCTTGCCGAGACGAACAATTCATCAGGCGCCCAACTTCTGGAAGCGATCATCGCGGGCTATGAGGCGGCTGACCGGGCCGCAGCAGCCATGCACCCATATCATACCCTTTCTGGTTTTCTTCCCACAGGCACATGCGGGACATTCGGCGCAGCCGCTGCCGCGGCAAAGCTTATGAAGCTCGATCCGGCGGGCATGCTCAATGCCCTGGGAAATGCCGGTTACCTTCTTCCAATATCCATGGCCGAGCAGCTCATGGGAGGATATACGATAAAGATAGTACAGGGAGGACAGGCCGCCAGCGCCGGCATCACGGCTGCGGGACTTGCAGCAGAAGGCATCACTGGATGCCCTGAGGTTCTTGAAGGGTCATCATTGAAAGGCGGCTTCACGCAGATAACTTCCAAGGTGGACCCGAAACCCGAACGCATAATCGAAAGGCTCGGCGAACATTTCACCATAGCTGACCTGTATTTCAAGCCTTTTACCGCCTGCCGACATACGCACGGAGCCGCACAGGCGTCCCTTTCGCTGCTCAGGGAAAGAAAGTTTACCCTGAACGATGTCGACAGCGTGAAAGTAGCCACTTACGGCATGGCGGAAGTGGCGGTCGGCAAGGGCATGCCTGAAAACGGAACGATCGTTTCCGCCCAGTTTTCCATTCCCTATGTCGTAGCAGCCTGCCTGATCGACAATGAGCTCGGCCCGCTGCAGCTTACGGAAAAGCGCATCACTGACCCGGACATACTTGCCCTGTCCAGAAAGGTTTCTGTGAAAGCCGACGACGAGTTGAACAAAGTATATCCGGAGAAAACATCGAGCAGGGTCGAAATTTTATTGAAGAGCGGGGATAAAGTGGTCCACCAGGTCGACATCCCCAAGGGAGACCCGAGAGACCCGATGGACGAAAACGATTTGATTGACAAGATCAGAAGATTTGCAGGCAAGCGTTTCGCTTCCAGGATAGACAAAGTCTCTTCCCTGATAATGGATATCGAAAATCTTAAAGATATAAAGGCCCTTGCTGAGGCCATATAATAAAGACAAGGAGAACATGATGGATTTCAACCTTAACGACGAACAGAAAATGCTGATTGACACACTCAGGACGATGGGGGAGCGTGAAAAATTCAAAGACCTCGCAAAGCATATAGACGTAACCGGCGAGTTCCCCTATCACCTGATGCCGAAATACGCCGAGATGGGCCTTCTCGGAATGACGCTCTCACCTGAATACGGCGGCGGCGGACAGCCGGGAATTAACGCGATACTTGCCATTGAGGAACTGGCGAAATACTCGCCCATGATAGCGGCCCCTGTATTCGAATCAAATGTAGGACCGGTAAGGGTAATAGATATTTTCGGTACGGACGAGCAGAAGCGCTCCATAATTCCCGATGTCTGCAAGGGAGAGAAAAGTGTTTCGGTATGTATGACAGAACCGGCGGTCGGATCGGACCTGACCGCGCTTGGAACCAATGTCGTTGAAGACGGCGACGACTATATCTTAAACGGCCGCAAGACATTCATTACAGGCGGCGGCCATGCAAGCCATTACATGGTCTATACGAGGTTCGGAGACGTCAAGGGATATAAAGGCATAGGCGGAATCATCGTCGAGAAAGGCATGCCGGGCTTTTCTTTCGGCAAGCAGGAAGAGTTTATGGGTTTAAGGGGCATGCCTTCATGCGACCTTATCTTTGAAGATGTCAGGGTGCCGAAAAAGAACACCGTCATCGGCCAGGGTGATTTCTCGAAACTTATGACCACTTTCGATATTGAACGCTGCGGAAACTCGGCCATGTGTCTGGGTGTGGCCGCAGGTGCCCTTGAGGAGGCGAAAAATTACGCGCAGCAGAGGAATGCCTTCGGAAGGCCAATATGCGAATTCCAGGCCATTCAGTTCATGACAGTGGACATGGCCATGAAACTTGATGCGGCAAGGCTTCTTGTCTACCGTGCAGCATGCGGGGCAGGCCAGGGGCTTCCTTCCATTTACGAAGCCTCAATGGGAAAATGCTTCGCCAACGAGATGGTCATAGAGGTTACGAACACGGCTATGCAGATTCTGGGTGGCTACGGATACAGCAGGGAATTCCCTGTCGAGAGGATGCTGAGAGACGGCAGGGCCTGGTGCGTTGCGGGCGGTACAGTTCAGATGCTCCGCATCACACTGGCAAGTTTCCTCTATGGACGCCGTTTCGATCAGAGAAAGGGAAAATGATCTTATAGGTCTTATAAGTCTCATAGGACTTATTAAAACAATTTTATAAGGAAGGGGGCAAAATGAGCCAGTACTACAAAGACATTGACGACCTTTACAGGATTTACGGGTACTTTCTCGACAGGATTCTGAGAGATGATAAAATCGGCCCCAAGATGTCAAAGGCAGGGATCATCATCAAATTCATCTATACCGAGCCTGACGGAGAGATAACGATCGATCTCAAGAATCCCCCAAACAAACCAGGCCTTTATGGAAGCTTTTATCTGGGCCCTTGCAGCCTGAAGGAAGACGTATGGTCGAAGCAGACTGCCGACCATTCTCACCGCTTCTGGCACGGCATCGAAAACCCGATCGCATCGGTCGCAAAGGGAAAGGTCAGACAGGGTGGCAAAGTCACCGCAATGCTGAAGCTGCTTCCTGTTGTCAGACCAGCTTTCAAGATGTTCCCGGTCGCTCTTAAAGAGATGGGACTGGAGCACCTTATCGTTACAAAATGATTAAAATTCCCCCGGAAATATTTTCCGGGGGCTTCATTTATTTCACGCATCTTTCAGGCAGGGGCCTGAATAATCCTTGTCATTCCTCTTGTAAACGCCATTGGCTTTTGCTAAGAGGGTAAAACCTTTTATCGGGTATTTATTTTTTCAGGAGGCATTAGAGATGCTAGTCCAGTGGTTTTTCGGGATGTTTTCAAACGACCTTGCCATTGACCTCGGAACTGCTAATACACTGGTGTTTGTCAAGGATAAGGGCATTGTTCTGAACGAGCCGTCAGTCGTTGCAGTGAAGATGGAAGGCGGGGAAAATCGAGTTCTCGCAGTGGGCGTTGACGCAAAGAAAATGCTTGGAAGAACCCCGGAAAACATACAGGCGATAAGGCCTTTGAAGGACGGGGTCATTGCAGATTTTGACGCGACGCAGGCCATGCTCCAGTACTTCATCAAGAAGGTCCACAACAACCGCAGAATGCTTGTTATGCCGCGCATCATCATATGCGTCCCTTCAGGGATCACACAGGTCGAGAAAAGGGCTGTCAAGGAATCTGCGGAAGCGGCCGGAGCAAGAGAAGTGCATATAGTCTATGAACCCATGGCTGCGGCAATAGGCGCAGGCCTTCCGGTCTCTGAACCCACAAGTTCCATGATCGTCGACATCGGAGGAGGAACGACGGAAGTCGCTGTCATTTCGCTTTCCGGAATTGTCTATGTGAACAGCGTCCGCGTAGCGGGCGACAAGATAGACCAGGCGATCATGCAGCATATAAAACGCGAATACAACCTTCTCATAGGAGAACGCACCGCAGAAATTATCAAGATGATGATAGGTTCGGCCTACCCTGACGAAGACGAGCACACCATCGAAGTCAAGGGCCGCGACCTTGTCGACGGCATTCCCAAAATATTCACCATCAGTTCCGAAGAAATCAGAAAAGCCTGCACGGGTCCGGTAAGAACAATAATCGATGCGGTAAGGGTGGCGCTTGAGCAGACACCTCCAGAACTCGCAGCCGATATAGTCGACAGGGGAATAATGCTGACCGGCGGAGGGGCTCTGTTCAAGAACCTTGACAAGCTTATAAGGGAAGAAACCGGCCTTCCTGTAAGTGTAGCCGAAGACCCGCTTTCAACAGTTGCCAGGGGAGCCGGCAAACTCCTGGATGACCTTCACCTGTTAAGGAATGTGACCATCTCGAGTTGATGAAGGACCACGGGCGGATAGTAATCTATGTTGCCACGGCCGTTATCGTAATTCTTCTCATATCCTCAGGACATGTAAGAAATACTCTTTACGGCCTTCCCGGAATGAGGGAAGGCTTCTACTGGATTCAGGGTGCCGTCAAAGCCCCCTTTGTCTTTTCATCCAGGATTTTCAATAACTATTTGAATCTCGTTGGCACAAAGAAAGAGAATGCCGCCCTTAAAAAGAAACTTGACGTGATCTCTGCACAGGAAATGGCTTCACGCGATATCAGAAATGAGAATGACAGGCTGAGAAGGCTGCTCGATCTGAAAGAGGCATGGCCTCATGTGGAACTTAGCGGGGCCGAGATTATCGCCCAGGATATATCGCTCATGTATAAAACGGTTATACTGGATAAAGGCTCAAAAAAAGGCTTTCATGTGGATATGCCGGTAATTGTTCCACAGGGCCTGGTCGGGAGAGTGATTTCGGCTTCTGCGGATACGTCACAGGTTTTGCTGATAACCGATGTCAACAGTGCGGTACCTGCATTGGTTGAAAACAGCAGGATTAAGGGTATTATTAAAGGCCTTGGAAACGGCAAGCTGAGCTTCGATTATGTAAGAAGTGATGAAGAGATAAAGATCGGGGACAGGATAATAACATCGGGAATGCTGGAAATCTTCCCCAGAGGTCTGCTTATAGGTATCGTAAGGTCAATAAAGAGGCTTGAACATAAAATGTTCGCGGAAATTATCGTCGAGCCCTATGTGAGATTTGACACGACAGAGGAGGTATTTGGAGTTGGAAGGATTCTGGAAAAAAAGCGCTAGTCTGACCCTGTTTGTCATCATTTCGGTAATTTTCCAGATAAAGATATTTCCCTGGATTTCAACCGGCCTCAGGATAGACCTCATATTATGCCTTGTTATATCCATGTGCATATTTACCCGGTTCAGTTACGGACTTGTCTTCGTGCTGATCATGTCATATTTTCTCCAGGCATTCAGCGGCGCCAGGGCAGGTTTTCTTCCTTTCTGCTACCTGGGGTCGTTTCTGATGCTTGATCTTATAAAAAATATCATTTTTCTTGACACCATCCCGGCGCAGATAGTTCTTTCTTTTATACTCTGCATATTGATCAACTTAAGCGCTGTATTCTTTTCAGAAATTGTGCTCACGGATGTCACATGGGTTCCCGTTATTACAGGTTCAATTCTGACGGCCATGATCTGCCCTTTTATTATAAATTTCAGCAGGCGTATCCTGGTGCAACATGAAAATTAGTTATTCCGGTTTATCGGTTGAAGAGGAATTCAAGGGCAAGTCGAGACAGCTTATTATTGTAATCGGAATTCTCTTTGCAGCCCTTCTCCTGGGGCTGTTCAACATGCAAATCCTCAAAAAAAAGCATTATGAGGAACTGGCGGCAAACAACCGGCTTCGTTTAATGGAGATACGAGCGCCTAGAGGCAGGATCATGGACAGAAACAGGGTAATCCTAGCTGACAACAGGCCTTCGTACAGCATTGTCGTGATTCCCGAGGACATAACCGATATCAAAACGATTGCGCCGAACCTGGCCAGACTCCTTGGCAGCGATGCAAATGAAATCGAGGACAAGTTCAATAAGGCCCTCTCAAGACCATACGAGGCCGCCTATATTGCCAGAGATATTCCTTTTGAAAAAATGGCCAGAGTGGAGATGGAGCTTATCAATCTCCCTGGTATATCTATCGAGGCAGAGAGCGAACGTGATTATGCATACAGCGATCTGCTTTCACATACTCTCGGCTATGTCGGGGAAATATCCGAAAAAGAGCTGAAAGACCCTGATAAGGCGAATTACAGAAAAGGCGACCTTATCGGCAGGTCAGGTGTTGAAGCCGCATGTGAGAACGATTTAAAAGGCATCAAGGGTCAGATAGCCTTTGAAGTCGACGCAAAGGGCAGAAAGTTGAGGCTTGTAAAGGAGCTGCCTCAACAAAAAGGCAAGGATATAATTCTTACGATAGATTCTAGACTTCAGGCCAAGGCCAGGGATGCCCTTGGGGATAAGACAGGCGCTGTCGTCGTAATGGTCCCGTCTACGGGTGAGATACTTGCAATGGCCAGCTCTCCCAGTTTTGATCCCGCAATATTTCTGAGCCCGATGACATCGGCCATGTGGAAGGAAGTGGTCGATAACCCGAAACATCCGCTTGAAAACAGGGCCTTAAGGGGACAGTATGCCCCGGGTTCGATATTTAAAGTCCTTATCTCTTTTGCGGGTTTGAAGGAAGGGGTTATAAAACCAGAGCAGACAGTCTTTTGCAGCGGAAAGTTCAAGCTTGGGGACAGGGAATTCATGTGCTGGAAAAAAACAGGACATGGCACTGTAAACTTTCTGAAAGGTCTGGGCGAATCGTGCGATATATATTTTTATACGAAAGGCCTTGAACTCGGAATTGACCGGATTGCCCGATATGCAATGGACATGGGGTTCGGCAGGAAAACGGGTGTAGAATTGAATGATGCAACCGGCATTATCCCTTCAAGGGAATGGAAGATGAAGCGCCTCAAAAAGGGATGGCTTCACGGTGATACAGTGAACACATCAATAGGACAGGGTTATGTAATGGTTACTCCGATCCAGGTGGCCAAGGTCATGAGCGCAGTCGTAAACGGTGGCAGGGTTATGGTACCGCATATACTGACCTCTACGCCTGAAAAGGTTGAGATGCTGCTGAATCTTCCCGATTCGCAGTTAAAAATTATCAAGAATGCCCTCAAGTATGTTGTCCAGGGGGACCGTGGCACGGCGAAAGTACTTCAGGACCCCATGTTTTCAATCGGAGGAAAAACAGGCACTGCACAGGTGACAAAGGTTATCAGGTCAAAGAGGCACGATCAATCCGACATACCCTATAAGATGAGAGACCATGCCTGGTTCTTTGGAGTCTCCCCTATCAATGCACCGGAAATTGTTGTCGTTGCTGTCGTAGAGCACGGAGGACACGGCGGAAGTGTTGCAGCGCCTATTGTAGGAGAAGTGATAAAGGAATACTACTTCCTGAAAGGATATAAAAGTGGGCAGTCTCTCTGATCTGAAGGAGAATATCAACTGGGGAATGCTTTTCATCCTTGCCGCTCTGCTTGCCTGCGGGCTGGTTACACTGTTCAGCGCTACTCACCTCACCCATGATAACACCTTTTCAAAACAGCTCATATGGACAGGCATCGGGCTAACAGCAATGGTTATGATAATGCTTTTCATTGATTACCGCTGGCTCATAAGGCTTGCCTGGCCTTTATATGTAATTATCGTGATACTGCTCGTTGCGGTATTCGGTGTAGGGAAAGAGGTTATGGGAGCGAGAAGATGGATAGATATGGGCTTTTTCAACATGCAGCCTTCCGAGCTTGCCAAGATAATGGTCATAATCTGGATCAGCTACTGGGGATCAAAGAAAGACAGTTCGATTGATTATGATTTCAGGGATCTCATCCCCTCTATCTTTATTCTCTTTATACCCATATCACTCATACTTCTTGAACCTGACCTCGGAACGGCCAGTCTCACAGGGCTTATCTGCCTGGGGATGTTTCTTATGCTGGGAATAAGAAAATCAACGCTCATCAAAGCCGGTGCCGTCTTCATATGCATTATGCCACTTTCATGGTTTCTATTGAGGAATTATCAGCGCCAGAGGATACTTACATTTCTGGACCCTGAATTGGACCCTCTCGGCAAAGGCTATCATGCGATACAATCCAAGATCGCTGTCGGTTCGGGCGGATTATATGGCAAAGGTTTTCTTCATGGGACACAGACGCAGCTTAAATTTCTGCCCGAGCACCACACCGATTTCATTTTTTCAGTAATCGCTGAAGAATGGGGTTTCGCAGGCTGCGCATTAATCATTGTCCTGTATTTTCTCCTAGCCGCGCAGATAATAACGACAGGCCTCAAGACAAAAGACCGTTTCGGAGCATTGCTCTGTTTCGGGATAGCCCTGTTTATAAGCCTTCATGCATTCATAAACATCGCCATGACAATGGGCATGTTTCCCGTCGTAGGCGTTCCGCTGCCCTTTATCAGCTATGGAGGCTCATTCATGCTCATCAATCTGTGCTGTATAGGCATCGTTCTGAGCATTTCATGGAGAAAGTCCATGTTTTAACAAAACGGCCTGGAATGAGTCCCGGCTGCAGAATATCCTGTTCTTTAAATCAGTCTTTCCTGTCTACTCTCTCGCTTTCTGAGGTGCAGCATCAGTTCTCAGCGCCATCTTCTTTGCTTGCTTTTCATGGTCCGTCGCCAGCACCAGATACATGCTCGGAACCACGAAGAGCGTAAACATGGTACCTATTGCAAGGCCCGAAGCAATGACTATACCCAGATTGTATCTGCTCCCGGCGCCGGCACCGGTTGCTATGATAAGCGGAATAACTCCCAGAACCATAGCGGCAGTAGTCATGAGTATGGGCCTCAGGCGTATCCCGGCGGCCATCTCTATGGCTTCCCGTTTCGAATGGCCCTTTCTTTGAAGGTTATTTGCAAATTCGACTATTAATATACCGTGCTTGCTTATAAGGCCTATCAGAGTGACCAAACCCACTTCGGTATAGATGTTGAGGCTTGCACCGCCGATTCCGAGATTGATGAAGATCATGGCCCCGCATATGGACATGGGAACTGTAATCAGGATTATTACGGGGTCCCTGAAACTTTCAAACTGTGCTGCCAGTACAAGAAAGATTATGATAAGCGCAAAGAAGAATGTCACGACAAGTGCACTGGACTCTTGTACGAACTGCCTGCACGGACCGGAATAATCGACGGAATAAGATTGGGGCAGCATTTTATCTGCAAGTTGCTGAAGATATTTCAGCGCCTCGCCCTGCGTGATGCCAGGCAAGGTCACACCTGAGATCGTAGCGGCGTTCTGCTGCTGGAAATGGTTCAGTTTTTCCGGAACCGTTATGTTCTCCATATGGACGATGGTCGATATCGGCACGCTTGATCCGCCTGCGGTCCTTATGTAATAATTCTTCAGCTGGTCGGCATTCAGACGGTATTTCTGCTGAATCTGAGGAATGACCTTGTAGGATCGGCCTTCCATGGAGAAGTAATTGACATATCCTCCGCCCAGTATCGTACCCAGGGCATAGCCTATATCCTTCATGGTAAGTCCGAGCTGCGCCGCCATATCCCTGTCGATAACTATCCTCGTCTGAGGCAGGTCATATTTCAGATCGGTGTCAAGGAACATGAACATGCCACTGGACTGCGCTTCTTCAAGGAACTTTCGTGAGATCTCATCCAGTCTTACAAAGGGTTCAGTCGTCTTTATGACGAACTCAACGGGAAACCCATGACTTCCCGGCAAGGACGGGGGAATAAATGCAACGGTGTTCACTCCCGGGATATTCCCGAATTCGTTCTGTAATATGGGCAGCAGTTCCATGGACGACATATCCCTTTCATCCCAATCCTTCATTCCTATGCCAGCCAGCGAAAGGCCTGTCATATCTATCTGGAAAACCATTTTATTCTCGGGATGCTTTATAATGACATCGTAAACAGCCTTTGAATAAATCATCTTCTGCTGAAGTGTAGCATTAGGAGCCGGGGTGGAAATCGCGATTATGAATCCCTGGTCTTCCGTAGGTGAGAGCTCGGATTTTGAAGTCGCATAGAGGAAATAAAGGCTTGCGATTATTATTACGGCAAAAACCATGACCACCGGAATGTAATTGAGCGAACCATGCAGATAACGTTCGTATGCTTTCTTCAACGATTCGAATCTTGCATCAAGAAACCTGACGAACCTAGCCTGAATTCCGGTTTGAGAAGGATCATGGGGCTTTAGAACTCTCGAGCACATCATTGGAGAGAGGGTAAGGGCAACAATGGCCGATATCGTTACTGCAGCTACAAGGGTAAAGGCAAACTCCGTAAACAGCGCTCCTGTCAGACCGCCCATAAATCCTATAGGTATATAAACCGCAATCAGCACAACGGTCATAACTATGATGGGAGTTGCTAGTTCGCGTGCGGCTTTGTAGGCTGCTTCCAAAGGTGTGAGCCCTTCTTCCAGATGCCTGTCGACATTCTCAACGACTATAATCGCATCATCCACGACAAGTCCTATGGCAAGTACAAGGGCAAGAAGGGTCAGAAGATTTATCGAAAACCCCATTATGAGCATGATGGTGAAGGCTCCAACAAGGGATAGAGGTATTGCAATGGTAGGTATCAGTACCGACCTGAACGAGCCCAGGAACAGGAATACAACGAGTGTAACTATGAGAAGCGCTTCAATAAGGGATTTAATAACTTCGTCTATCGAGCTGTCAACATAATCGCTCGCGTCATACGCAACGGTCATTGCGAGCCCTTCGGGGAGTTGTTTCCTGATATCAGGCAGAATCTCGTCCACCCTGTTGTTGACCTGAAGCAGATTTGCCGTAGGTGCCAGTTTAATACCCATGAACACGGCTTTCTCACCGTTATAGGTTGCATTGGACTCATAGTCCTCGGCACCCAGCGTAACTTTGGCTACGTCGGAGAGCCTGACAACCGCCCCACCCTGCTGTTTTACGATCATATTCCTGAACTCTTCGAGAGATACAAGGTTTGTGGTTGCGGTAAGGTCTATCTGGACCATCTGTCCTTTTGTCTGGCCTATGGCTGAGAGATAATCGTTAGCGGCCAGGGCGTTCCATACATCGGTCGAATTGAGAGAATATGCACCCAGCTTCTCAGGATCCAGCCAGACCCTCATGGCAAAAGACTTGGCGCCCATTATTTCCGCAGTCTGCACACCTTCGACTGCCTGCAGCTGAGGTTGCACCACCCTCACGAGGAAGTCGGTTATCTTGTTGAGAGGCATCTCCTTGCTCGAAAAGCTTATTATCATTGCGTCAATAGTCTGGCCTGTTTCAACACTTATCACCGGGCGCTGCGCGTCCTGGGGCAATTGGTTAACAACCGCATTCACCTTTGTGTTGATCTCGGTGAGAACTTTGCCGGAATCCGCATTAAGCCTGAGGTTTGCAGTGATAGTGCTCATGCTCTGATAGCTGTTAGATGTCATGTAATCTATTCCGTTCGCCTGCGCGATCGAGTTTTCCAATGGTGTTGTTATGAATCCTGCAACCAATTCGGCATCAGCGCCTGTGTAGACAGTCGTCACCGTTACAACTGCATTTTCCGTGTGCGGAAACTGAAGTATGGGCAACATCCCTATGGAGCGCAGCCCCAATATCAGTATTATAAGACTCAGAACTATAGACAGCACAGGCCGCCGTATGAAAATATCAGTGAATTTCATCTATCGGCACCCCTTATTCGTCAACCGGTGCAGGAGCTGCATTATTCGGAAGACTGATTGAGTTGTTTATGGCTACGGGCGTATCGTTCTTGAGCTTGTTCTGTCCGGACGTGACAATTATTTCGCCTTCCTTTATGCCGCTAATGACCGCCACCTGGTCGCCTCTGGTCTCACCGGCATCTATGAACCTCTGCTTTACTATAAGATCGGCCTGTTTTTCGTCCTTTTCTTTCTTTGTGACCACATAGACATAATCTCCATAAGGGTTATATGAAATAGCGGTCTGCGGCAGCGTGATATATTTCTGTTTTACACCTATCTCCACATTGGCGGTAGCAAACATGCCCGGAAGAAGCTTCTTTTCCTGATTTGATATTTTCGCCCTTACTGGGACATTTCTAGTGCTCTCGTCAACTTTAGGGCTGATTGAAGATATCTCTCCGGAAAATGAATTTCCCGGAAACGCATCGACCATTACCTTTATATTCTGACCAACACGCAATCTGCTGATATCCTTCTGCGGAAAATAGAAGTCTATGAATATCGGATTGAGTGACTGCAGGGTTACAATCTTCTGGCCCGGACTTATGTATTGCCCCAGATCCACTGCGCGAATACCCAGCCTCCCGTCGAACGGCGCCTTTATGAATTTCTTGTCTATAAGGGCTTTCTGCTCGGCCACCTGCGCTCTTGCACTTTTCAGGTTTGCCGTATCGGAATCTATGGTTGCCTGACTGACTGCCTGCACCTTGAACTGTTCAGTATCTCTGGCTAGGGTCCTTCTTGCAAGATCCTCTGCCGCCTTAAGGGATTCAAGGCGCGCAAGATCGGCATCGGCATTGATCTGCAGGAGCAGTGTACCTTTTTTCACATCCGTTCCCGACTTGAAATGAATTTGTTTGACAATGCCGTTGACCTCTGGAGCAAGGTCAGCCCCCAGAACTGCCGTAAGAGTACCTATCGCTATGAAATGCGGCCGCCATTCCTGATAGCCGGCCTTGCACGTGGATACGGTCTGTTTCTGCTGACCCTGGCTGGCCATGTATTTTTTAATCATCCTGGATTTGAAGACCTGAAAGCCGAATACACCCCCGAAGAGGACTGCAAGGCATATAATCATAATGATCATGCGCTTTTTCATTTCTGTTTCTCCTTGTCTTTAACTTCTACCTTTAAATTCGCATTGTCATGACTTTTTCCTTCGGTACTCTCAGCACCGGAAGTTTCGCGGTTCCACCAGCCGCCCCCCAGAGACTGGAAGAGAGCGGCGGTATCCGCATACCGCCTGGCCTGGGCTTCTATCATGCTCATCTGAGCTTTGTTGTATCCGATCTGAGATATAAGCAGGCTGATGTAGTTCACGGCACCGAGTTCGAACTGCTTGATCGTAAGGTCAAGGTTCTGTCTGGCTGCCTGTTCAGATTCCTGGTAGTTTTTAAGAACCCTCGCATCCATTTCCAGAGCACGGAGCGTATCCGCCACGTTTGAAAAAGCGTTCAGCACTGTCTGTTTGTAAAGCGATGACGCCTGATCGTAGGCAGCAATGGCGCTTCTCCTTTGTGCAGTAAGCTGTCCTGCATGAAAAAGAGGCTGAAGCAGATTGGCGCCGAGATTCCACACCGTGCTCTGTCCAGCAAACAAAAGGTCTGTCCCTATCGCCTGAGTGCCGTATCCGGCCCCTATGGTAATCTGCGGAAAGAGGTTGGCGGTCGCAACGCCCACACCCGCACATGCCTGATGAAGAAGTGCTTCTGAAGCCTGAATGTCAGGCCGCTGCCTTACAAGCGACGAAGGGATTGAAACCGGCAGGTCCCGTGGCAGCGTGAGAGATTCCAGCGTGAATGCAGGAAGCTGGTTGTCTGTTGGAAACTGCCCTGTCAACACCGAAAGGGCATGCCTTGTTATGCTGAGCTCCCTCTCAAGTTCAGGAAGGCTCGCCTTTGTTGCCGACAGTTCGCTCTGCTGCAATAGAACCGAAGCCTTGAGCCCCGCGCCTAAAATAAACTGGCTGTTGACTACATCAAGCTGCTTCTGTTCGGCTGCAATCATCTCTTTAGTCGATGCTATCTGCGCCCTGAGCATGGCCTCGCGAATGGCGGTTGTAACTATGTTCGAGGTGAGCGTTAGATAGGAAGCCTCATACTGATAGCGCTGATAATCGACTTTTGCCTGATAGGCTTCTATCTGCCGGCGGCTTGCTCCGAAAAGGTCCAGTGTGTATGTGACACCGACCGATGCATTGTAGAGCGTGTACAGACTTGCCTCACCCATTCCGGTGTTTCCTGAGGTCTGCTGCCGGTTTATTCCGAGCGTTCCGTCTATACCCGGATACAGCAGCCCTCCTCTTATCGCTTTCAGGTCCTCCCGGGCGCCTTTCAATGCATATTCGGCCGCCGCCAGTGTCGGATTATCCTTGACTGCCCGTTCAATGAGCCCGTTCAGCTCATCCGAATGGAACAGAGTCCACCACTGAGCAGGAAGGTCCTGAGCAAACTTTAAATTCTGAGACAATCCTCCGGTGACAGGTGCACTCTCGGTTTTCTCTGGGACTTTTAAATCGGAATATGCAGATGGCAATTCTGTTTCTGGCGATTTGAAATCAGGTCCTACTGCACATCCTGAAACCGAAATAAAAACAAGAAGCATCAAACAACCCGGAAATTTTTTCATTATTTTAGTCTCGCTTTGATCTTTCAGTAAATTTTTCATTTCTTGGTTCAAGCCCCTTCATCAGTGTTTGTATGACGTCCTTCAGTTCTTTCCTGACATAATATCTGTCTGGATCCAGACCTAAAAACCAGTCATTCATCCCTGAACGTAAACTATATGCAAGCAGTATCTTGGCAGCCATATCAGGATTGATTTCACAGTTGATACGCCCCAGTCGCTGTTCCGCAGATATGTATACCGCAATCCCCTCAATTTCTTTTTTAGGACCTATATCCTTCAGGTGTATTATCTCCCGAATACGTTCTCGAATGCTGCTGTCGGCAAAAGCCGAACTCGCCAGTGGAGCGATGCTGTACTGAACTTTGTATGTAATCATCATTACCTTCTCGAGGTTGTCTTCCACTGTATTCAATCCGATACTGGCCGGCAGCTTTTCAACAGCATCCCTGACATCATTAATGTGCTGCTCGATTACCTCGTGAATAAGTTCGGCTTTATCTTTGAAATAATGATAGATCAGACCTTCGGCAACGCCGGCCTCATGTGCTATCAACCGCGTGGTGACCTTGGCTACGCCATTTGATTGAAGCAGGTTTTCGGTAACTCTTATAAGCCTTTGTTTTGTTTCATTCATCTTCTTAAACTCAATTACTGTATATTCGATTGAGCATTTGCTCAATTTTATTAAACATTCGCTCAATTATTGTCAAGTATAATTATCGATATTCCTTATCTTTTCGTCAGATTTTATAAATAATAAAACAATTATCTTTTTTTAATGATTCCGGAATTCCATTATTCTCTATAATCTTTTTTTTAAGCCGAATTATTTTTCACCCTTGACATACAGTATGTTAATCATAATAATAATTAATAATGAAGTTTCATTATTTTAATTTGTTTTTACAACCAACCTGCTTCTGAGAATTTGCTCATGATTCTACTCTAAAAAGCTGTTTTTATAATTTTAAGGAGATTTTATGCCCAAGATATCGGATGCAAAACGGCAGGAAACGATTGAAAGGATCATGTTTGCAGCATCCGAGCTCTTCAGCAGTAAGGGCTATCACAATACGCAGGTCATGGATATCGTGAAGGCCGTGGGCATATCAGCCGGGACTTTCTATCTTTACTTCAAGGACAAACGCGACCTCTTTGAGAAAATCACAGGCAACAGCTTTAAAAATCTTCGCGACTATCTGATCGAACTCAGACGCCCTGTAAACATCTGGGACCGCTCCGAACGTGCCGTCAAACTCCATGATACCTATACCGCCCTTTTCGAATATATAGATGCAAATACGGGTCTGATTCTCATGGTTCTGCGCGGTAGTTATGGTGTAGACAAGGATTTTGATGCAAGCTCCTGGTTCTCTTTCAATAGTTGGGCGCATGACCTGGCCGAGGATGTACAGAACTGGCTCGACCTCGGCATCATATCAGGAATCGATCCAATGATATTCGGCCACGCAGTTGTAGGTATGGCCATGCAGGTCATTCACAGCTACATCGTAGAAAAACAGTTTAATCGAGACCAGGCAATCGACACAATAATCCGCATGAATATGGCAATGTTCGACACCTATCTTACAAAGGAGGGTAAAGAACTTCTCGATCAGTCTGCTTCTGGCATTAATAGAGCTGCTTCTGAGAACAGTTCACCTTCTCGTCATGATATGAGGAGAAAAATATAAAAATAACTTTCAATATCAGGGGGGTTAAATGAAAAGAAATCTTGACGGGCTCTTTCTCTTCCCTCATCAATGGGTGGATGACGAGGCCAGACGCTTCGCCGCAACCGCACGCCAATGGGCAGACAAAGAGATTATTTCCAAGAGGCTCGATTATCTGAAGCAATACGACACCCTTTTCACAGACAAGCGCAAAAAACTGATTGATGATATCGGCTTCGAACGCCTGGTGCTCCCCGAGGAAAATGGAGGATACGGCTGGAATAGTCCGACAAGCGCCCCTGGCATCCTTACAGTATTCACCGAGATCGGCCGTGCCGACGCAGCCATAGGTTTTGCCGCCGCAGTCAAATATGCAGTCTTCGCCGTAATAGCCATGAAACCCAATATCGATAAGGACCTGTGCGACGAACTGGTCCCGCTCTACTGCGGAGATACGCTTAAAAACCTTGCGCTTATACTTCCTTCGGCTGGAATAACCGGTTTTAATACTCCTCTCTTTTTTGGCCGTGGAATCGCGGCTTCAGTAAAATCTACAAAAGATGGTTATACCCTTAACGGGCATGGGCTTCGCCCATTGGGATCAGGCTTTGATGCCGACCTTTTCGGAATTGTCGCGGCAGATATAAACGGCAAAGCATGTCTGATATTTGTCCCGGCCGATGCCAAAGGAATCAAAAAAGGCGTGCCAATAAAAACCACAGGGCTTAACGGGCTTAAAAATGCTGATGTGGACTTCAAACAGGTCAGGATACCGCATGGTTTTGCCGTTTCGCGCGAGGGGGCACTTAATGAGATGTACTGCTGGCTCAATCTCCTTCTGGGCGGCACAAGCCTGGGCGCTGCCATGAATTTCTTTGAAATACTTTCGGACTGGGCCGAAACAAGGACTATAAAGGGCAGCTCCATTATGAAGGAGAATCCATTGTGCGCTTCAGTCCTTGCAACAGTTGCGGAAGAGATCGCCTGTGCGCGTCTCTCCGCCTACAGTCTGGCCCATATCATGGCCAGTCCCGAAGACACAGGAGGTGAAGGTGTCTATGCCTTTGCGCAGATGCTGGGTTCACGCATACAGCAGTCCTGCATGAACGCTCTCAACAGGGGCATGGAACTCATGGGTTCCGCCGGATACGCCAGAGAATGGCATGTCGAAAAGCACTGGCGTGACATAAAGACCATACAGTCTTCTCTGTGCGGCATTGGAGCAGATGTGCCCGTAAAAATGGATATCGCCCGTTTTTTCTTTGACTTGAGGGAGGTCTAATCGTGAAGCATTTTGATGAATTTTCGGTCTCACTGGAACATGTATCGCCTATGGAAAAACATTTTCGCCGCATCGTGCGCAACTGGGCAGAAAAGGAGGTTATGCCTAACCGCAGGAAATATGATGAAGACTGGAAGGACCATCACCTGATAGAACCGGCCTTTGACAAGCTCATGGCGGGACTCGGCATGCAGAAGGCCCTGTTTCCCGAAGAACTGGGCGGCTGGGGTATAGGCCATTCGGACTATGTATTCCGCATCTGCTATGCATTGAGCGAAGAGGTCGGCCGAGCCGACACTGCCATGGCAGTGGCTTTTCTCGTAACGCTCTGGCCTCTCACAACCATCCTGGTCGAGCCTCATGTGAACATGCGGCTGGCCCGGGAACTTGCACCGATATTCTGCAATGCCGACAAGGCCGTCTTCTCTGCGCTTACCATGACCGAACCGCAGGGGGGCGCAGACATTGAAAACATGGGCCTCCTTGGCGGCAAGACCCTGCGCACCACCGCCCGCCTCGAAGGCGACGAATGGGTAATAAACGGCCATAAGCTCTGGCCCACTAACTCGGGCGGCGTCTCAAAACTCTTCGGCGTACCCTGTACAACAAAACCGGGTTCTAGCGACAAGAATGACTTTGCCATCATATTCGTGCCCACCGACTTACCGGGAGTAACCGAGGGTAATCCTTATGAAAAGGCCGGCATGGCCGCTGACAAAAACAGCGACATCTGGTTTGACAATGTCCGCGTCCCATCCTGGTACCGGGCCCACGGCCCGGGCCTTGACGCCCAGACCTTTGCGGAAATCATCCCATGGGGACAGATAGCCAGCATAGGATTCATGACCGGAGCCATGATCAACCTCTATGAGAGGCTTTATGAATTTGTCTCTACACGCACCTACAACAACCGCCCATTGAAAGAGAATGATGCCATAGCCGGGGTCATCGGCCGTATTGCCGGGGACATCGATATCTGCCGCATCCTGGGGTATGAGACCGCCTGCATCGGAGATCGCCGGAACAAAGCCTACGGAAAGCCCATCCATGACGAGGAGGTTATCGCCAAGATCCGTAATATCAAGGACTTCGTCAGCGATCGCGCTGTGGAGAACTTCGGCCGTGCCATGGATGTGCTGGGTGTCTACGGCGCCGACAGAGACTGGGATATAGAGAAGCACTGGCGCGACATCAAGATTATCCAGCTCTGGATGGGCGGCAAACAACTCTGCCAGATGGAAGCGGCCCGCTATTATTTCAACTGCGAAACCCTGTGATTACAGGCTGCATGTGGAGGTAGTCATGTCTGAAGAAAAAAGCCGGATTGCAGCAAACAACCTGCTATCCGAGATATTGAAGAAACCGGGATTTAAGGATGATGTAAGGGATGTGCTCAAGAGCATCGACCCGGATGCAGGCCGAGAACTTGTGAAGACCTTTTTATGGCAGGATCTTGAATTCAGTCTTGGGCTCATAGGCGGACTTCCGGCAATAGCCAATACAATCATCCGTGCATTTGATGAGCTCCTTATACAGGTAAATGAAAAGTACCCGCTGGAGCTTCTCAAAGGTTTTGCAGATTCCCTCATTAAAGATACCGATACTGAATCCCTGGGTCGCGCTCTCAAAAATTCCCGCCCCGTTATTGAAGCCCTTGCCCCCATTTTAAAGAAAGCCTGGCAGGATGCCATAGATGGAGAGAGCATATGAGCGGCATAATCAAAGAACTTATAAAAAGGCCTCTTTTAAAGGGCATTCTCAGAAGGCGTCTTAAAGAGATTACACCCGAAGAGGCGCGCTCCCTTGTCAAAACCATTTTATGGCAGGACATAGAGGTTGTCTTTGGTATTATAGGCGCCCTTCCCTCCTTCATCAATGCAGCTGCAGCAGCGCTCGGCACCCTGGCGCATGAACTGAACTCAAGGGTCTCGCCGGAAATGTCCAGGGGCTTCGCCATGAGCCTCATTCAAGACATCGATACCGCCATCATCAGCGACACTGCCCAGGCAGTGTCAACACTTTCAGGGAACATGATCAGGACATTGCCGGAACTAAAGACCCTCATAATAGATAAAGGACCGGGGATAATTGCTGCCGGGATAAACTCGGGTACAGCCAGGATAAACAAGATTTATCAGGAAGACCCTGCAATACTCAGCGGCTTTCTTGCTGAAATAATTGATGCTCTCGACAAAGAGGCCCTGAACGAGGCCACACTTAAAATGGCCGACGCCTTCCTTGACAGGCAGCCGGGTCTGGCAGGCTGGACCATAAAGCTCATTAAACGCAGGGCTTCAAAGCGTTTCAAGCGCCTGGGCATATGAATATCAAGCCGGAAAAATTAAAGGAGGCCTTTCAGTGATAAGCAATAAGAATTATCAGGATCAGATAAATATCATAATCGGCCGCATCGGCGCCGGGATTCTTAATGCCAGGTGTACGGCGCGCATCTTCGCTGCTGTGGCCGGAAATGTAATCAATAACTGGTCCGGTGCCAGCGCGATCAAAAAGGGGGTTACATCACCCCTGAAATATCTGCTTACGAAAATCCCCCGAAGCAATAAGGATAAAATTTCCTCTCCTGTCGGGTCTATCCCGGCAGATGCCGCCAGACTGATAACCCTGCTGGCGGTCATGTTCAACGAGTCGCATCATGCAATCCCTCCTGATAAAACAGCTGATAAGGACTCAAATATAAAGGCCTTTATTGAAAACCTCGATTTCGGAGAAATCATGGAAATGGCCGAAAAATCCGACCCTTACATATTGAAGACTCTTCAGTCATTCAATGAAGAAATCTGGAAATATCCGGCCAAGATCGGTTCTCTGATTGCAACCGTAATCGCCCTGATGAACACGGCGGTGAAATCTTCCCGAGCAATCCTCTTGCCCATCGAACAGTCAATCGGACCGGATCTTCTGGCTGACATGGTTCTCTCGGTTATCCGGGGCCTCGACGGCACACAGACCGCAAGATTTATCAATACGGCAGGCGAAGTCATAAGAAGGCTGCATACCGGAAGCCTTCTGCTCGGCAAAGGCGGCAAACCCCTGATGCAGCACTACCTGACCGACTTATTTAAAAACTGTCTTTCCGGACTCGACCCCGCGCTTATGCGAAAGCTGCACATCATCTTCTCGGAAGACCGCCTGAGCGTAGCAAATGCACTTTCTGATGCGCTGACCGACAGTCCTGACATCATATTATCATGGCTGTCCTCCTTCGGGTCTGCACAGAATTCCTCTGTCAGAGCCAGATCCCGCAAACTGCGCGTTTATGAGGATATAGATCAGGACGGCTTCAATAGCGCCATCTCGGAAAGCATCTCCGATCTCGACACATACGAGATAGCTGAACTCGTCAATGGCACATGCAGGGTTCTCAACAGGGCACATAAAGTGAAGCCGGACGTCCTCATCAGTCTGGCATGCGGGATTGCGGATTCAATAGACCCGGACGAAATTGAAAAAACTCTCAAGTGGCTCATTCCCGATCTGGTGCAGGCTGTCAAACCCCTTGCCCCGGTTATAATGCCCGAACTGATACGCGGACTGGGTGAGATGATAGACCCGAATGGAGGATATCAGAGTCCCGAACAGACCAGGGCAATCAAAGAACTCAAGGCAACGCTTTCCCGGGCCTCAGGAGGTGAGGAATGATTGAAAAGCTCAAAGCTGCTGCTGCATCTCTCGATAATGAATACCTCATCAAATGGAAGAATAACGGTATGAAGGTCATGGGCTACACATGCACTTTCATACCTGAAGAGATAATACATGCGGCAGGTCTGTTGCCGTACCGGATAAGGGGCATAGGTACGACATCCCTTTCCATCGGCGACTCCTATTTCGGGCCTGTCAACTGCAGCTTTCCCAAGTGCATGCTTCAGCTGGCCGGCATCGGGGCATACAGGTTTCTTGACGGCGCCATCATCTCGAACGGATGCGACTCCATGCGAAGGCTGGAAGAGTGCTGGAGAAAGGCGGGAGATGACTATCCCGGGACGCTGCCCGAATATTACGAATTCTTTTCAGTTCCGCACAAGGCCGTTGATTACAGCATCGACTTTTTCACGGATGAGCTTCACGAAATGATAGCAACCATTGAAAAGCATTTTAAGGTAAAGATATCAGAGGCAGACCTTAAAAAATCAATCAGACTATACAACAGCGGAAGAAAACTCCTTCAAAATCTCGATGAACTCAGATACTGCAGTCAGACGCGAATTACAGGCGAGGATGCGCTTTCTATACTTATTGCAAGTCATGCAATCCCTAAAGAGGAGTTTAACCGTATTTTAAAGAAATCACTTGCCTCGCTCGTTAAATCGCAGGGTATTTCAGAAGGAAAAAAACGTATCATGCTTCTCGGAAGCGCGAGCGACGACCTGGACTTCATCAGGGTAATCGAAGAGGCTGGCGCAGTAGTGGTGGCGGATACCGTGTGCTTCGGCTCACGACTTCATGCAAGTCTTGTTGATGAAACCGACGAACCTGTCCACGCCCTGGCCTCCCATTATCTGATCAACAGCATATGCCCGCGCATGCTGGGGTATTATAAAGACCGGCGTTCATTCATCAGGGATATAATAAAAAAGGCGCAGGTCGACGGTATCATACTTCAGAATATAAGGTTCTGTGATCTGCACGGATCTGAAAACGGCGTCCTGGAAAGGGACTTCGAAGCCGAAGGCATCCCCTGCATGAGGCTCGAACGGGAATACGGCCCGCTGGTCGAAACCGGCCGGATCAGGATGCGCGTGGATGCATTCATGGAACGAATCTCTTAAGGAGAAATATCTGTATGAAAAAGGAAACGCGCGAATATAACTATGACTGGATGCTCTGGAGCATCTTTAATGCAGGGTGCAAGGCGCTGGACGGGACTGTCAAGGAATATAAGGGGCTTGTCAAGGTCATGCCGAACTTCTCCCCGGTCATCAACAACTTTCTCAGGCACGGGGAGCCGGGCAAGCTGTTCCTTCAAATGGTCAGCGAATACACCAGCGACATCATGACGGCGCACAAAGAAGGGAAAAAATTGTGCCTGGGAACATTCGTAACAGCAAAGCATCTTTTTTTCGCCTTCGACAATATGGTTCCTGTCTGGGCCGAACCCCTGACAGTGTTCGGAACGCTCGGTCTGCGCAAGGGCACGGCAGAATACATGGACTACTGTTGCGAAGTGGGTTTCACAGAAACTTCCTGCTCGGCGCAGCGAGGATCGATCGGGGCCATCCTTGCAGGCCTGACCGAAAGGCCCGATTTTGTCATATGCACCGCCCCGGGCATATGCGATACGAACGCAAACGCTATCCAGTTCCTGTCGTCGTATCTCGACTTGCCCTTCTTCCAGTGCAATTTCCCGGCCCGGCTCACAGGAAATCGTATCGATGAATACCATCGCCGTGATTTCAAGGCCCTTATCTCATTCATCGAAGACCAGACCGGCTCCAAACTAAATGTGGACAGGCTCAGGGAAATTCTGGAAGAGCAGCGGCGCCAGGATGAGATCACCAATGAGCTCTATGACCTCATAAGGCTGAAGCCATGCCCTCTGCCACCTATCTTCATACTGATGATGTACGCGGGAAGGCTTACGATGTCCGGCCGCAGATCCTATACCGCCGTGCTTGAGTCAATGCTCGAAGTCGTGAAGAAGAACGCAGCCCGGGGAGAGGCCGGTACGGCATCGAAGAAGGAGCGGGCGAGACTTCTGATGTGCTATATCGATCATTACACCACCGATGCAAGATTCTGGGAATGGCTCGATTCCGAGGATATCAGCCTCATGCCATCGCTCATCTTCAGCTTCTGGAACAAGGGAGTGAACTATGCAGAGGGCCGCGCCGAAGAAAGCTATGGCGTTATTGACACCTCCAGCCTTGATGCCATGATAGACTCGCTTGCGGACATCAACTCGCGCATGCCCATGATAAAACAGCTGAGAGGCCCGTATGACGCTCCCGGCATGTGGCGAGACGACCTCCTCTGTATGGCCAGGCTCATGGACCCGGATTTCATGGTCTATATCGGTAGCATGGGCTGCCGCAACAGCTGGGGTGTGAACAAGCTGCTGCAGCGCGACTGCGAGCGCGAAGGCATCCCCACCATGCTGCTTTTTGCCGACGCCTTCGACGACCGGGTAGCATCATGGGAACACTGCATAGACAAGATCAGCGAGTTCATGCATGTCAGAGGCATAAGGCCATGATAGTTGCCGGTTGCGATGTTGGATCGCTGACCACCAAGGCGGTCATCCTCAACAACACCCGAATCATAAGCCATGCCCTTATACCTTCAACCTTCGACCCGTCAAAATCTGCCGAAGAGGTTATGGAAAAGGCACTTGGCGCTGCCCGACTGTCATTGAAAGATGTCGAATTCTGCGTTGGCACAGGCTACGGAAGGGAGCGTATTCCTTTCGTGCATAAATCACTTTCCGAAATCGCCTGCCATGCAAAAGGTGCACATTGGCTGCTGCCTTCGGTGCGCACCGTCATTGACGTCGGCGGCCAGGACTGCAAGGCTACCCGCCTCGATGGAAAAGGCGATATAGTCAGGTTCGTCACCAACGACAAATGCGCCTCGGGCACAGGTCGTTTCCTTGAAGTAATGGCCGGCATTCTCGGCCTCGAGCTTAAGGATCTGGGCGAGATTTCAGTGCAGGCCCGCAAACCTGTAACCCTAGCCGCGACATGCACTGTCTGGGCGCAGGCCGAGGTTATCATGCACCTTAATACTAATACGCCAAAGGCCGACCTTGCCGCAGGCATCAATGACGCCATGGCTGCGAGGGTTGCTATTCTGGCGAAATCCGCAGGTCTCGAAAAAGATGTATGTATGACAGGAGGCGTTGCCAAGAATATAGGTGTGCTTGAGGCCATGGAAAAGCAGCTTGATGTCCCCATACGCAGACTGAGGGTTGATCCCCAGGTCATAGGAGCATTGGGTGCGGCTGTTTTCGCCAGAGAAAAAGCGGGAGGCCGGTGATGTTTTTTGCAGGCTGTGATGTAGGTTCATTAAGCGCCAAAGCTGTAATCATAAAAGATAATGAAATACTTGCAACCGAGGTGATTTTCTCAAGGCCGGATCCGGGTGATTCCGCCCGTACAGTCATGGATAAGGCGCTGACCAATGCAGGGCTATCGTTAAACGATATCAATTATTGCATCGGCACCGGCTATGGCAGGAACTCCATTTCCTTTGCCGACAGAGTGGAATCAGAGATTACCTGCCACGGCAAAGGCGCGCAGTGGCTCATGCCGGAAATACGCATGGTAATAGATATCGGCGGCCAGGATGCAAAGGCCATCCGGCTTAACGATGATGGAAAGGTGGTGCGTTTTGCCTATAACGACCGCTGCGCTTCTGGTACGGGAAGATTTCTTGAGGTGATGGCGGCTGCAATGGGCATCAAACTTGAAGATATGGGCAGGATATCCGCTCAAGGCAGAAACCCTGTCGCCATATCCAATCAGTGCGTGGTCTTCGCCGAGACTGAAATCATCTCGCTTGTCAATGCAGGCAAAGAACTGCCTGATATCGTGAGCGGCCTTCATAAGGCTCTGGCACACAGAGTGGCATCACTGGCTCATGGAGTCGAGCTAGACAGCGAACTCACAATGACGGGCGGAGTGGCTAAGAACAAGGGTATGTTTATAGCCCTGCAGGAGGCGCTGGGGGTTCATATCACCCCGATCGAGGCAGACCCTCAGATTATCGGGGCATTGGGGGCGGCAATTCTTGCACGCCAGACCATAAACGGGGCCGGTTAATGCCTGACATGGAACTCTTCAGAGATACGATAGAAGAGCTCCGGGCTTTTTTTATTGAGGCCGGTCCAATGAGCTCCTGGGACGAGGATGACTCCTGCATATGGCCTGCGGGCGGAAACCGCAATATTGTCCTGAAAGACGACACAGGGCTGGAACTCGGCAGCCCTGAAAGAGATTCTGTGAGCTGCCTTTTATGGACGCACGACAACAGCATTGTCAAAGACGGCAGGATAACCCTTATCGGGCGCGATTTCGCTCAATGCACTGGCGAAAGCCTGCCATTCGGCAAGGTAGTCATAGCTTGTGTCCATGGCTTCAATGAAGACAATGCCTATGAGAGGCATAAGGATCTGGATTTCCTGCGCTATGATCTCGACCTCAAAGGTTTCATGCTGCGCGCGGCTTCACAATTCATGCGCGAATGGTGCCGCATCAGCAAAGATGCGCTTAGAAACGGCTTTTCCGCACGAATCCTGGGTTCGGCCCTTATAAAGCTCTTTCGTGCTCAGAGCTTTGTAAAATCCGTCGAGGTCATCTACATGACCTCAAGTACTGAGGATATAGGCAGGCTCAAGGAGATCACTGCACCAGCTGAAATGATTATCGCTGCCATGAACAAAATGGCAGTAGAAATGGATTTCGAGTGCGACAGCTGCGATTACAGGCCTGTCTGCGATGATGCTACCCAGCTGAAATCAATGCGCGACAGCCTGATGAAAAAATCGAAGGAGACCGTTAATGCCTGAAACAAAAACACTAGCCCTTTGCGGCAAGGGAGGGGTCGGCAAGACCTCGGTGTCGGCTCTTATGGTAAAGCTCCTGGCAAAAGACCACAACTCCAAGATACTCGCAATCGACGCCGACCCGGCCGTGGGGCTGGCCACAGCTCTCGGGGCAAGTGTAGCGAGAACCGTCAATGACATCCGTAATGATCTCGTTTCAAATCTCAAAAACGGCGGTAAAGACAGAGATACCCTCAGAAATCTGGATTATGAAGTGTTCGGTGCCATGAAGGAGCAGGACGGTTATGCCCTGCTCGCCATTGGAAGACCTGAGGATGAAGGATGCTTCTGCAGGGTCAACTCCCTTTTGAAAGACATTATCCGTGACCTGGCTCACAATTTCGATATAGTCATTATAGACGGCGAGGCCGGGATCGAGCAGATCAACCGTCGCGTGATGAAAAGCGTTGACCATCTGATTCTTGTCTCGGACACATCTGCAAAAGGCATCGGTGTTGCCAATACTATTGCAAAGCTCGCCAATGATAAGCAAGCAGTCGAGTTTAGCGACATCGGTCTCATCTTAAACAGGGTGAGGGATGAAACGGAAGTGAGCGATATCGGCACCCGCACCAATCTTAAAATCTATGGATGGCTCAGCGATGATGATATTATCAGGGATTATGATTTCAGAGGAATCCCCCTGACCGGGATACCCGATACGTCGTCTACACTAATCACTGTCAACGGCATCCTTAAAAAGATGCACATTGTTGAATGAGGAGCCTTTTATGCAAGAACAGCCAGGCATAATGAAGGAACTGGATGAACTTCTGGAAACTCCGCAAAACCGTCTGGTCGAGCAGGCAGCTTCAGAAGGCCGCATTCCCATAGGCTATTCCTGCTCTTTTGTGCCCGAAGCCCTTCTGATGGCGGACAGGCTTTTCCCTGTGAGGCTGCAGGCCCCAGGGATCGCCGGCACCGAAATCGCGGATAACTATCTTTCAGGCTTTATATGCTCGTATGCCCGCAGCCTGCTTGAATTCTCCCTTGATGACCGCTACGACCTAATTAAGGGCTTCGTATTCGTACCTTCCTGCGCCCATATGCAACGCCTTTTTGACAACCTGGAATATCTTAAGAAACCCGTTTTCAATCATATACTTGATGTCCCCCGAAAGGTCAGTGAAGCCACAATAGAGTGGCAGACGGAAGAACTGAGATTACTTTCCGGAAGGCTGGAGTCGCACTTCGGTGTCGATATGGGCAATGCCTCTCTTATTAAAGCAATAGATGAATGGAACGCATTTTCAGCTGCAATCGAATCGATAGGAGAACTCAGAAAAAAAGCCGAGCCTCTCATAACCGGCGCAGAGTTCCACCGTATAGTCATGGCGTCGCTCACCTCTCCCAAGGATTTGATAATCCCTTATATCAATGAATTGCGCTTAGATCTCGAAAAGCGTGCCGGTCGGAAAAAATACCGGGCCCGGCTCATGCTTGTCGGTTCTCATCTGCATGACCCGGAATTCATAAGTGTCATCGAATCGCAGGGCGGCCTCATCGTTGCCGACAGGATCTGCACAGGCTCAATCCCCGGGCTCACAGCTATCGAAGTCAATGGCGATCCCATAAGAGCCCTTGCCGAATATACATTCAAGAAAACCCTGTGCCCTCGAATGATGGAGAATTTCGACCTCAGGCTTCAGAATATTATCGATACATTTAAAGAATACAAAGCAGACGGCGTCGCGATCGAGATAATAAAGTTCTGCGACCTGTGGGGTGTGGATTCAATGCCCATGGTAAGCGCACTCAGGAAAGAGGGTATCCCTGTGCTGAAACTTGAGAGGGAATACCGTCTGGGAGGAGAAGGCCAGCTTCGCACTCGTGTGCAGGCCTTCATAGAAAGCCTGGGTAAATGAGAGGTAAAAATGGGGCATCTCGGGGGCAAGGATATCTTCAACAGAGTGGGCAATAAAATTGACAGCCTGCATGTGCGCTGTGAGGTTAACGATGATCTTAAAGCCATTATCAGTACCCTTTTCACAGAAGAAGAGGCAGAGATTTTTATAAGGCTCCCTTATGTATTCTCAACACTTGAAAGGATTAGAAAAATCACCGGATTATCTGAAAAAAAGCTTGAAAACATCCTCAGCCGTCTCTCAGACAAAGGGCTTGTCGTCGATATATGGGTGAATGAGCGATATCATTATATGCCCTCCCCCATGATAATCGGCATCTTCGAATTCACCATGATGCGTACCGGCAAAAACAGCAGGCCCGAAGAATGGGGCCCTCTGTTTTATAAATATCTCGAGAACAGGGGGAGCATATACGATATCAATCAGGGTGACGGCCAGGTTATATCGCCGGCTCGAGTCCTTCCCAATGACGCATCCACTTTTCCCGATGAATATACCCGCATCCTCGATTATGAATCGGCCGCCAGCATAATTGATTCAGCTTCACTCTGTGCCGTGGGGTTGTGCTCGTGCCGGCATGAAAAGCTGCATGCAGGAGCCAAGGAGTGCGATCTGCCGCTTGATACCTGCGCCAGTTTCGGTTGGGCTGCCGATTACCTCATCAGGCACAACATGGCCAGAAAGGTCTCTGCATCTGAAATGAAGGAAAACCTGACACTGTCCAGAGAAAGAGGGTTGGTGCTTTGCGCCGATAATGTCAGGCGCAATGTGACCTTTATCTGCCAGTGCTGCCCTTGCTGCTGCAACCTGCTGAGGGGGATTACAAAGCATGGCTATCCCAACACCGTTGTCACCTCTAGCTTTATTGCCGTCATCGATAAAGAGAGCTGCACCGGATGCTCGAAATGCGAAAAGGCATGCCCGGTGAACGCGATAACAATGGTTGAAGATGATTCATCCTCTGCGTCAAAGACAAAAAAAGCCGTTGTCAATGAGGAACTCTGTCTCGGATGCGGGGTATGCACCTTTTTTTGCAAGACAGAATGCCTTATGCTCAATAAGCGAACAAGGCGTTTCATCCATCCCGAGACAACATTCGAAAGGGTGATACTGCAATGCCTCGAAAGGGGAACTCTTCAGAACCAGATATTTGATAACCCCGAAAGCATCACTCATGCTTTCATGCGCGGACTTATAAAGGGTTTTTTAAAGCTCGTTCCGGCCAGACAGATAGAGATGGCCGAAACGCTGAGATCTGCTTTTCTGGCCTCGGCCAGGCTTGTCGTTAAAATCCAGGGCAAGGGATGGATAACCGAACTTTAAGAGGAATCGATTTAATGGAGCAGGAATGGGTATAAAGAATTACATTGCACAATCAGTATCCCTCTTGAAAAATATGCCGGTAATGGTTAAGGGCCTGCTTCAGAACACTCTGGCAGGGTATCTCATAGATGCTGCAAACCTAAAGGATGCATCAATCTATTTAAAATACTGGACGTTCAACTGGTTGATTATCCTCAGACTCGCCATCATGCTGCTGTTTAGAAAGGGTCCTGCAGGACTTATCCGTGTCCTGATTAAATACCCCTGGATATTTGTCATGATGAGGGTCAACGGTCTTTCGCGGCGGCTTGTCAGGGGACGAAGCGGGTCATACCACGAAGCCATATGCATGATGGTTCACACCGTAGTCCTTTCGGTCGCAAGACAGATTGATAATATCATTTTCCATTCCGGCAAGCTGATCATAAATGAGGATCTAGTGCCGTCAGAGATCGCACGCGCCATGGGCCTGAAGGTCTGGCTGCTTGAATCTATGGGAATGCTCCTGCCCATACTATACCCTGAAGCAGACCTGAAATACATCGACGAGGCTGAAAACGAGGGCATCAATCCTGATTCCTGCAGTCTTCCCAAGGCAACCGTGGGAATGGTGCTTAAAAATCATATGCCCCGGGGCCTGGCCATTGTAAGCTCAAATATGCCTTGCGACGCCGGGGCAGGTTCCTATGCATTTATCCAGAAAGCCTTCAACATCCCTACATACCGGCTCGATGTGCCGTATAATTTTCACAACGAACGCGCTGAAAGGCTTTTTGTCGAAGACCTCAAAGGTATGATATCTTTCCTCGAACAGCACACTCCGGGACGCATGGACTGGGAGCGTCTTCGCGAGATATGCAATGGTCGCAACCGCATGCTGGAAATGGAGCTCGAGCTCTGGGACATGGCAAGCATGCGGCCTTCGCCGATAGCAGCCGAGGCCATGTGCCTGGGCCATCTCTGGCATTTTAATACCATGGCTGGAGAAAAGTTCGCCATAGACTGCTTTGAGAGGCTTGTGGCGCTTGCACGCAAGAATATTGAAAAGGGTATTCCCGCAACCCGCAACGAGAAGTACCGTGCGATTCTCTGGAATCCTCCCTTCTTTCACTTCATCGACCTGTTCAACTGGGCCGAACGTACATATGGATTGTCTATTATGAACGACAGCATGACCTATCATCACCACACACCTATTGACACCTCGACACCCGAGTCAATGCTGAAGGGGCTGGCCAGCACCATCATGCAGGGGCCCATGGTCCGTCACACAAGGGGGCCTGCGGAAAACTTTCTCGATGATATCTTCCGCATGTACAGGCAGTTCAATCTCGACATGGTCTGGGTAGCCAATCATGTCGGCTGCAAGACCGGACAGGCGATGAACGGCATCCTTAGAGAAATGTGCCGCGCAAAGGGAATACCGCTGCTTATACTCGATTACGATCTGCTTGATCAGCGGATAGTTTCCCACGCTGGGATGATGCGGCAGGTGGAGCATTTCATGGAGAATGTAATGAAGGCCGAGCGACTCGATCAGGCAGGGCAGAGGTAATTTAAAAAAGTACAATAATAAATAATAATTTTTGGGAGGCGGATATGGCAAAGAGGTATTTCGGGGGATGTGACGTGGGATCAACGACAGGCAAGGTTGTCATCCTTGATGAAACCGGTTCCATCATTGCCACATCCATTGTACCGAGTGAGATAGACCCTGAACTGACATCGCGTCTGGCCCTGGAAAAGGCATGTCTGGAGGTTCCAGGGCTTGACGGCTACAAGGACCTGGTCTGCCTGGTCGGAACGGGCTACGGGAGAAACGAGGTCGTATTCGCCAACGAGAACATCTCAGAAATCAGCTGTCATGCAATGGGAACATTTACCTGCGACCCCACGATCAAGACCCTAGTCGATATAGGCGGACAGGATGTTAAGACCATATCCATCAACAGTGACGGCTCGGTTCTGGAATTTGCAATGAACGATAAGTGCGCGGCCGGCACAGGTCGGTTCTTTGAGGCCATGAGCCGCACTTTCCGTATGGACCTCGATGAGTTTTCACGTCTTTCCCTTACTGCCCGGAAAATCATACCAGTTACGGCACAGTGCAGCGTCTTTGCGGAAAGCGAGGTGATAAGCCTTCTTGCAAGGCGCAACCCCCCTGAAGAAATCGCGGCCGGCATACAGACAGCTGTGGCTAAACGCTGTTTCACTCTTCTCAAGCGCATCGGCATGAACCCGAAGGTGACGGTCACCGGAGGCTGCGCCAAAAACCACGGACTCATGAAGGCGCTCTCTAAAATCATCAATATGGAAGTTACGCCGCTTCCAGTAGACCCCCAGATTATAGGCGCCCTTGGGGCAGCGGTCTTTGCACGCAAAAAAGGTATTTCCTGAGCATGTCCTGACGCTTGCGATTATAAGGGGCATGTATGAAGCTTTTATCGCATGCTTATGAAATTTGAAGAAAGGAGTTTGCATGGGTACGGATAATGTCACCAAACAAATAAGAACTCTGCTCATGAATTTACGTTGGCTGATGAATGAATCCCTAAAGAACTCGCTGGCCGGATATCTTTTCGATGCGCAAAATCCCAGGGATGCCCTCGTGTTTATAAAGTTTTGGGGCCTAACCTGGGCTGCGATCCTCAAGTTCATAATCGAGGCCATACTGAAACTCGGCCCTCTTAGCCTCATACGCACACTTATCAGGAATCCATGGATATTCACACTCTTGAGGGTCAACGGGCTTGCCAGACGACTTGTCAAGGCCAGGACCGGTATGTACCATGACTCTATCTGCATGACGGTGCACTCTGTGGCCATAAGCGTTCTTGAACAGCTGCGCAGCATGCTGTTTTTCCCAGAACTCCTTGTCATCAACGAGGACCTTGTGCCCTATGATATCGCTCGAGCTATGGGACTCAAATCCTATCTTCTCGAGGCCATGGGCATCATGCTGCCCATTATAGACCCGGAGGCTTCGCTTAAATATATCGACGAGGCCGAGAATGCCGGCATAAACCCTGATGCCTGCAGCCTGCCCAAGGCCACAGTTGGCATGGTGCTCATGGGCCATATGCCGAAAGGTATCGCCATTGTAAGCTCAAATATGCCATGCGATGCAGGGGCGGCATCGTATGCATTCCTCCAGAGGGCCTATGACCTGCCAATCTACCGACTTGACGTACCCTATAACTTCTACAACGAACGGGCCGAGAATCTCTTCGCGCGGGACATCATGGGCATGATTACCTGGCTGGAGCAGCACACACCCGGTCGCATTGACTGGGAACGTATGCGAGAGATATGCCAGGGCCGCAACCGTATGCTCGAGATGGAGACCGAGTTGTGGGAGATGCTCAGGACGCGGCCAGCCCCTCTGGCGTCCGAAGCCGTATGGTTGAGCCACCTGTGGCATTTCAATATCAGTGCCGGTGATCCGATCTCGATACGCCATTATGAAAAACTCCTTGAGATGGCCCGTGCAAACTATATAAAAAATGCCCCGGCCACAGCAAACGAAAGATACCGCGCTGTGCTTTGGAATCCCCCTTTCCTGCACTACATAGACATCTTCAACTGGGCCGAGCGCACCTACGGAGTAACGCTCATCAACGACAGCATGACATACAATCACCATGAACCAATCGACACAACTTCGCCCGAGACTATGATTAAAACCTGGGGAAGGACCATCATGCAGGGGCCCATGGTGCGCCACACCCGCGGCCCGGCAGAAAACTACATCGACGACATCTTCCGCATGTACAAACAGTTCGATCTTGACATGGTGTGGATCGCCAACCATGTGGGCTGCAAGGGCGGGCAGGCCATGAACGGCATCCTGAGGGAAAAATGCCGTGCCCTTAAAATACCTTTATTGGTTCTCGATTATGATCTCTCTGATCCTCGCATTGTTTCTCATTCAGGAATGATGAAGCAGGTAGAACATTTCATGGAAAATGTCATGAAGGCCAGGAGGCTTGATCAATAGATTCATATCTGCATGGGCTTGACTTAAAATGTTAAAACCCTGTATTGATAACTATTCTTGTTAAAGGGGTGGTTTATGAAAGCAAAGACCATTAAGGAATCCTCATTGTCGATGTCCCATCTTATGACCCCGCAGGATGCCAATCTTGCAGGAAATGTTCATGGCGGCGTTATCATGAAATTGATTGACGACGCTGCAGGAACGGTTGCTGCAAGACATTCTACAGGCAATGCCGTAACTGCATCAATTGACAGGCTCAGCTTCTTCAGCCCTGTTTTCATCGGGAACCTCCTTACCTTGAGGGCCTCAATCAATCATGCCGGAAAAACATCCATGGAAATTGGCGTGAGGGTAGAAGCTGAAGATATATTCACAGGCGCTGTGAGACACACCGCCTCAGCATATCTCACCTTCGTTGCTCTCGATGAAAATCTTAAACCGAAAGAAATCCCCGGAATTATCCTTGAAAACGACAATGAAAAAAGACGCAATCGTGAGGCGATTGAAAGAAGACAAAACCGTCTCAAAGAAAGAAGTAAGGAAGAATCCTGCCAGAAGGACCCTGTCAAATGTGAATTATAGGTTCTTTTCGAGTTTTTTGAGGCCCCAGGCTGCGCGTGATTTGTCGCATTTTTCTTCAGGAAAACCATCTGCCCATGAAAAAGGCATGTCCCGACAGGCCTGCGGACGCCTCTCATAAATAGTGCAGCGTACAGCTTTGCCTATTTCGCCTTCAAGTGCGATACATCTTGGTTCAGGGCGGTTCGTGCCCTTCATCACAGCCCTGAATTCGTTCAGCTTTTCTGTAAGCCCTGCAGGCACTCCACCCTCTTTCGCATCGTCGCATTCGCCCCAGTAGAACGAGACCCTGAAATACGCGCAGCATGCCCCGCATGTGAGGCATGGATTGTATTCATCTTTTCTGCCATCCATAATCAGAGGTTCATTAGACTATATTCACCACCATAATCAAGCACGATAAAACACCTGATATAATTATCTAAAGTAGATTATTGAATAAGCCGTTATAACCGTTATGGGTTTAAAAGACACAAGGTTTTTCAGGAAGGTACCATGAAAACCAGGATCGGCAGCTCCAATGCGCTCTATCCGATGCCTGTCGTGCTCGTCGGCACCCTTGTCGAAGGCAAGCCCAATTTCATTACAGTCGCGCATGTCGGTATATTGAATGCAAATGCGCCTCATCTGGTATCCATTGGCCTGGGCAAGGTTCACTTTACTAATCAGGGCATAAAGGAAAACAGGTCATTCAGCATTAACATCCCCTCAGAAGACCTTTTGACCAAGGTCGATTACGCAGGACTCGTTTCAGGAAAAAATACCGACAAATCCAAACTCTTTGACATAACCCTGGGCGAACTCGGAACGGCACCGATGATTAATGTATGTCCGGTATCGATGGAATGTAAACTTGTAAACGTTATTGAACTCCCCACTCATGATGTTTTCATAGGCGAGATAACATCGACATATTCCGAAGAATCAGTGCTGAAAGGCTCCAAAATAGACATAAGCAAGATACGCCCCATTCTTTTCGACATGGCAAGCCATATGTATTATTCGCTGGGCCGTCCCATCGGCAAATGCTGGGATGAAAACAACAGAACCCTTTTCGATGAAGAGCTCATGAACAGAGGGGAGGAAAAAACATACAAGTGGAACGCCAGAGACTATGCCAGTAATTCTTCAGTCCAGAAGACTTTCGGTGTTGAATTGATAGAGAAGATGCAATTGAAAGGCAATGAATCTGTCCTCGATATCGGCTGCGGTGACGGCAAAATATCCGAAATGATAGCTGAGAGGATCCCTGACGGACATGTGATCGGCATAGACAACTCCCCAGATATGATCAGTTATGCAAAGGAAACATATGCGGAAATACGCAATCTTAAATTCATGCAGGTCGATGCACAGAAAATGCTCTTTGACGATACCTTCGATATAGTTTTTTCAAACGCGGCGCTGCATTGGGTGAAAGACCACAAAGCACTTCTTGCAGGGGTAAAGAAGGGGCTCAAACCGGGCGGCAGGATTATTTTCCAGATGGGAGGCAGGGGTAATGTCAGTGATATTATTGCTGCCATCACAGAGACCATATCAATGTCTGAATGGAAAGATCTTTTCAAGGACGCAGACTCCCCGTACAACTTTTACGGGCCAGACGAGTACCGCATGCTTCTCAAACATGCTGGCCTTGAGCCGGTAAGAATGGAGCTCATTCCCAAAGATATGAAGTTTGATTCAAAAGACGGACTTGCAAGCTGGGTAAGGACAACCTGTCTTCCCTATACGCAGCTCGTCCCGGAAGAAAAGAGGGACGTCTTCATCGAAGGCATTGTTGAGCAGTACCTGTCAAAGAATCCGGCTGATATTGACGGAACCATCCACATCAAAGCTGTAAGACTCGAGATAGAAGCGACAAAACCGGTATTAAACGGTCTGGTTTGATGATATAATCTCCTGCAATCACTGTTATGCTCATTGCATAAGGATTATTTTTAAATGGAGGAAGGAAATATGACCATATTCATCAGGTATGCAATTGCTTTGATTTTATTTGCGGTGCTTATGATGCCTCTTTCAGCTCATTCGGCAAAATCAGAACTTTCCACCTGGACGAAAGAAGAGATATCGGCTCTGCCTGAAAGCTTCTGGATCGCTCAAAAAAACACGGAACAGCAATGGAATTCATATAGGTATTCCACATCCAGGGCCTACAATTCGGAATACGGAAAAGACATCAACAGCGGATACGACCTTTTCCTCAAAGAACAGACCCCGTCTAAAACAAAGAACCCTAACATAATGGAGACAAAGAACCTCAGCCGCCTTACAGACATCGTATGGATTGAAGGCAGGCAGGCAAAGGCATTTTACGGCCAGCCCGTATTTTCTTTGAAGGTTATTTCTTTCAGGGAAAACCGGCTTCACATAATCCCGGCCGACATTATTGAGTTTACGAAAGAAGGAAGGATAGTGCTTCCATATGGCCCCGAGGCGAATCTCAAGGATTCTGATGGAGTTATTAGCGATAATGACAGGATATTTTTCATGGCCATGGATGCAGGCCACCGGATAAACAGGGATATCATTACAACCGCATACAAAAATATAGGGGTGATCCAGGAAATCGAGATTTCTTCTCCTGCTGAAAAGGAAAAAGCCTGGGTTTATCTTGTATCGTTTACATCCGATATACCGAAATGCGGTTTTGACCTTGTGGGACTGTTCCCCGATGCCTCGGTTATTTACACCCCTTACATATTTATACAGGCAAGGCCTCAGAAAAAAGGCGGCAGATTATACCCTACGGTTAATGTATGTTCATGGCTTATAAGCCCTGAAGCAGGCGGCACGATGGTCGATGTGCACAACAGGTTTTATATCGGGATCGACATGGCCTACCGCATGGGAATAACAAAAACGCAGGATCAGGATGCATTCGACCTGAGATGGCGCGCATGGTATGACGGGCAGGTCATAGGAATGATACGCGTCTCCTGGAAACTCTCCACACCAATGGGAATAGGCGCCCCCACGATCTTTACCGATGTCCTTGTTACACCATTCACATTGCGCGACGAGAACTTCATAGCCACACCGTTCGATCCGGGAATAATTATTAAAACCTATTCTCAGAGCATCGGTGAAGACCTTAACCGTGCAGTGCTTTCTTCCGACTCCAGACCTTTCAGAATACTTACCGCCGCCAATAAAAAAGGCTATGCCGTCGAAGGAAAGATGAAATCTTACGAGATTCTTGAAGAGAAGAAGGGAACGAGAAGCTATCTCTGGCATGCCCTGACAGGCCAGTTCGGATCGATGTGTATTATCAGCGGCCTTAATCCGTTTCTTTCCGAGCATGCGAAATTCCGGCTTGAATATTTTGACGGCGCAAACAATCCCGGCAAGTATCTGTACACTCTTGAACTCTCCAATTTCAAGAACCGTCAGGAAAACATGTATATCGAATGGAATGTGCTGCCGTTTTTTATTGAAAACAATAAACTTGATTTCAAGATGCTTGACACAGTGCTCAAACATGCGGGGAATCCCCTGAGCATAAAAGCCGGATTGCAGCAGCCGGTTCAATTGCCTCAATTCACACACATACCCAGTATAAAGAACGAGATGAAATACCATAAGTACTAGAAGGCATAAATGGACATAAAAGACCTTATAACAAACCTTGAGGACTGGCAGATAAGCTGCCTCAGGGGGACGGCATCTGATTTCGGTGCATCGGCAGCGATCATGTACAAGCTCGACAATGGTATGCTGAAATTTGAAATGGGATGGCCAAGGGATTTGCCTGACTTTCTTATAAAGCTCGACATCTTCCATTCGCACCCCAGGGCTGTTGAGAAATTGAGAACAAATTTCCCCTATGTCGAAAGCCTTGACATGTACCCGCGCGATCTGAAAGAAGCGCTCCTTTCAAACGGGACGAAGGAGATGCTTTTAACCCCGATCTTCCTTGAGAACAAACTCTGGGGATGTCTCTGCATCTGGTACAAGGAAAACCGGCTGCACATAAATCACATCCCTGCCGCAACAGTGATAGCTGACAGGATTGCAAAGCAGTTCTACCTTTACGACCTTGCTCAAAAATCAAAAGATGCCGACGACAGACTGAGAACTTTCCTTGAACTAATCGGTGAGGCCTATTGTACAATCAATGAAGACGGTATAATCACCAGCATCGCTGATAACGTAGCCTATTTCAATGACATGAAAAAAGAAGAACTGATCGGACAGAACTTCCTGAACTTCATTCATCCCGAAGACCATTCACGTATAATGAAGATAGTGGACATGTCAAAGCTGGGCAAAATAAACACGGAAGGCAGGCTCCGTATAAGGGGCGGCAACTGGATATGGTGCAAGGCGTACTTCATGCCCATATTCGAGACATATGACGGGAACAAGATATTCAGGGGTAATATCATAATAATGATTTACATACATGACCTTAAGACCCAGATTCTTGATATGACATCATGCCTTAACGAATATGACGCCTTCTTTTCCAATATGGAAGCCGCCTTCATGTTCCTGGACCCGGATTATAAGATCGTCAAGACATCGCCCCAATGTTCGCGGCTGATCGGTTATGAACCGGCCGATATTATTGGGAAATGCCTTAAAGATATCATTCATCCGGAAGACATCGGGAAACTTCCTGCATCTTCAGATGAAACGCCCTACAGGTTTATTGTCGCAGACCCGTGTCAGATACTCCTGATGGATGGAACATACAGGCCCTTTTTTTTCGAATTCGGCCCGTGCTCGATCGGTACAGGCGGCATAATCTATCCCCTCGTTATCAAAAAAACCGGGATTCTTCCCGGAAACGAAACGGGATGAATCATTCATGAGCGATAGAGAACACCACCCTGATAAAACCTGCTCTCATGATAATTCCGGCTGGACTTGTGTTGAAAATGCAGTCTTCAACCGCCGGAGCGTCCGAAAATATAAAAATGAGCAGGTGCCTGAATCCCTCATAAGGCGAATACTCGAGGCAGGCAGGTTTGCACCATCCGCAGGCAACTGCCAGCCCTGGAAATTCGTCGTGATAAGGGACAGGAATATGATCTATGAGATGGAGCGGGACATCACACTTATTTGCAGAATTACAGATTTCCTGCTGAGATGGCGAAGCAGGAGCGGAACATTCAGGCCCCTTGCATGGCTTAATTCTCAGTTTTTCATAAGAATAATGCCTCACGAACTTCACCCTGTCCCCTTTAGCGCAATCGGGCTTATAGCTGAAGGAAGACATAAGGTTTTCCACGACGCCCTGAGCGTAATTCTGCTTTTCAAGGATAAGCGCGGTGCCGGCAACCCCGACCTTGACTGCGGCATAGCAGGCCAGAACATGGTGCTCACTGCTTTTAGCTTAGGACTTTCCACCTGTTGGGTAGGTTTTGCGGCGCTTCTGATGAAGCCGCCTCTTATGTTCAAATGGAAAAAGCGTCTTGGCGTCTCCTGGCCCTACGAACTCATTGAAGGCATCTGCGTGGGATACCCGGAAGGAAACCCGAATGCTCCTGTCGAACGTGAGACCCATGCGACACCCTGGTATGAGAACGGGGAGAAAACGACTGTATATTAGTGATTATGGGTAGAATAACTGTGAAAAAATACATTCGGGCCGCTGTCCGTAATCTGTACGCTCTGATAGTATCCTATCTTTTTATGTATCTGACACTCATCCTTGGAATGACGGTCAACAGGTTTAACGTTTTACGTTCATTAACACCTGATGCTGCGAACAAGGCTAAGGCTAATTCATATTCAGCTTTTTCCTTGAATACTTGATGATTGGTTGAAGGGGAGAACATGCCTGAATCAAGATTGATGAACAGACTGATCATCCCCACCTATGACGATGAATCATATGTGAAGTTCGGCCGGGTGGAGATCGACAAAGAGAAGTGCAACGGTTGCGGCATGTGCGCTCTGATATGTCCCGGAAATACGCTGCACATCGAAGGCGAAGGTAAAGACAAAAAGGCCGCAATGATAAAGGTCAACCCCCAGTGCATGAGCTGCAACAACTGCCAGGCGATATGCGGAAGCGGTGCGATAAGGGTGACTCAGATTTACGATTACGGATATCGCTTTAAAACCATCGACAGGGGGCAATTATTAAAACCAAGGCTGTTCGCAACAGGTAAGTGACTCCGATATATCTCAAAAAAAAGGCGGATCAATCTTATGGGCACATTTAGTGAAAAATTTTATTCGGACATCTTCAGGCTAGGAGCAGCCTGGAATCTGGGCGTAGGTCTTGGAAATCTGACTTTTTTCAAGACCAGTATGCGGCTTTTTTTCGGAAAAGAAGCCATGACCGACAACATTGCCGCCACTCTGCCCCTCAGATTTTTCTATATTGCAATCGCGATCTTCGGCTGGGGCTATTATATGGTTTCCAGAGACTTGACAAAAAACAGGGGTATTATCTTCATGGGCATGGCAAGTAAAGTCATCATTTTCGGCTTTTTTGCATACTACTTCAGGCTTAAAAAACTCAAACCCATTGCCATGCTGGCGGCATGCATCGACCTCGCATTCACTTACCTGTTCGGGCTGGCAGCCTGTGATACAGTAAAAAATAAGCCTTGAATTTTTGATATTCTGTTATATCTGAAAGCATGGAAAGAAAATTTCACAAGGTCACGTTTGACAGAATACCAGAAGAGAAGCGCGAGCGCATACTGGCTGCATCACTTGTCGAGTTTGCATCGAACGGCTTCAAAGGCACCAATGTAAGCACCATAGCCAGGGCCGCGGGCATAAGCATAGGGGCCGTCTACAAGTATTTCCCGTCCAAGGAAGATCTCTTCATGACCGTTATCGACTATGGTTACCAGGACCTCGACAGAGTGCTCCTTGAAATCGTAGGCCACGATGACGACATATTCGTGAAAATCGAGCGCATCTTAAGGGCCGCAATAAATTATTCAAGGGAAAAGCCTCAGGTAATCCAGGTCTATCTGCATTGCACAACCGAAGGACTGCCGGAACTTGCAAAAAAAATGTCTCAGAAGATCGAAACTATATCAGCCAGATATTATAGAGAGCTTATCGCAGAGGCTTGCCGAAACGGGGTCATAGCACCCCAGATCGATGAAGGTTCGGCAGCCTTCTTCCTTGACAGCCTCTTTCTTATCTTCCAGTTTTCCTATGCCTGCACATACTATAACGAACGCTTGCATATCTTTGCCGGTGACAGCGCAGGTGACGACGAAACAATGATTAAACGCTTCATGCAGTTCGTAAAAAAAGGCCTTGGCGTAAAATAAAATATTATTACTCCCACCTATTGCCAAGCCTTTAATTATTCTTTATAATTTACAGTGAATGTTTGTTCACTCGTTTTATTTTGAATGGGGGGAATGATATGAAGACATTAGCTTTAAGACTTTTTCTCTTTGGAATTTTGAATGTCCTTATTTTAACAGGCTGTTCATCCGGTTCATCTGATGATTCACCTTCAGTTGAAAGCACAGCCCCCATTTCCCCGGTCAGTGAAGAGGCTCCACACTGGGAATCCTGTGCGGATAACGACGGATATCTCATAGGCGCAGGCGTTTCCGACATAACCGGACCCTTCACCAATATAAGCTGCGGCTATAACGAGCCAGGCGTAAAGATGCAGGGCCTTGCCATGAGGCTTTATTCCAGAGCCTTCATAATTAAGGACCCCTGCACGGGCAATTCCGTAGTGCTGGTTACGGCTGAGATGCTTCACATGTACCAGAGCGTCAAGCTCGAGGTCGTCAAAAGGCTCAAGGCCGCCGGCCTAGGCAGCATATACAAATCCGAAAACATAATGATCGGGCCGACTCACACGCACTCCGCGCCTTCGAACATATCCTGGTACACAATGTACAACGCCTACAACGGAGTGATCGGGTTCGACCCTCTTCACTTCGAGGCGGTAGCAGCGGGAATTACTGATTCGATCATAAAGGCCCACGAGTCAATCAGACCGGGCAAAGTTATAATCTCAAGCAAAACTGTTGATGAGGAAGAAAAGCTCGACACCGGCCGTATCATAACCATCCCCCATAACCGCTCGCTTGCCGCATACTCGCATAATGTTGACAGTAAGATTTATGCCGACAGCGTGGATAGGACCATGACACTGCTCAAATTCGTGGATACGGACGGGAACCCTATCGGGGTATTGAACTGGTTCGCCGTGCACGGGACATCTATCAGCATGAACAACCGTATTATGCATTCGGATGCAAAGGGCTTTGCAGCGTACAAACTGGAAAAGGAAATGCCTGAAGGATTTGTAGCAGCCTTTGCCCAGGCCGCAATGGGAGATGTCAGCCCCAACCAGCCGCAGGAGGATGAAACAAAAGCATTCATGCGGCCATATGATTTCGATTCAGCACTCATTGACATTGACAATGCGGGAGTTTACGGAAACATCCAGTACAAGACCGCCAGGGCTCTGCTTGAAAGCTCTGACAACAGCCTTCACGGAGGCATCTGGTTCAGACAGGTTCATGCGGACTTTAACAACCTGCCGGTAGATGCCGCGTACATAAATCCTTATGCAAAACCCTGGGACAGCACAACGGGCGACACTACCTGCACGGGCTGTCTGGGGCTTGCCGTGCTTGCGGGCGATGAAGAGGGCGCACCGGTTGATTTCGCAAAAGAGGGCGACGTCAGGCACACCTATTCTCAGGATGCATCTGGCATCTGGCAGAGAGACGATTTTGATTTCTCATATTTTCTTGAAGGAGAAGGTCTGTCCAAATTGATCACATTTGGTGTGCCGGTGCTCGATGCAATAATAAGCGGCGAAAAGCTCTACGGAGCCTGCCAGAAAGAAAAGGTCGTACTGCTGCCTCTGGGCAAAACGCCGATCGGTATATGGCCCAACAGCGACATCCCGTGGATGCCCACCATACTGCCCGTACAGATGTTTGTGATAGGCAACCTGGCGATTGCAGCCTCCCCGTTCGAAGTCACGACAATGGCAGGAAGGCGAATAAAACAGACAGTACTCTCAAGGCTCGAAGAAATGGGCGTCGATGCAGTTATTATACAGCCCATGACAAATGCATATGCCGGCTACCTCACTACACGTGAGGAATACGCAGAGCAGAATTTCGAGGGGGCATTCACCATGTTCGGTCCTTTCATGGAAGCAGCCCTCAGGCAGGAAGCCGACATGCTGGCGGCATCCATTCTGGACAATAGCGGAATCACCGCCGGCCCTGCCCCGCTTGATATCGGCGACAAACAGCTTCTTCTCACTCCTGCTGCAAGAAACGGCACTAACGCCGACAGGGGCGAATGCGGGAAAGTGATCTCGCAGCCTGAGAAAACCTGTTCGCTCATCACAGGTAATGCTGTAAGCGCGGTCTTTACCGGCGCTGATCCGAGGACTGTTCTCGAACTGAGCGTCGCAGGCGAACTTGAAAACTATTTCGGCTCCGGTGTATTCAGTTTTGTTAAAATCGAACGCATGACAGATTCAGGCTGGGTGACATTCGCAACAGACAGAGACCCCTATACCACGCTTACGATTACAGAGAATTCCGGCGGCGGGCTCGACGCTACCGTGACTTTCAGGCTTAAACCCTATGGCCTGCCTCAGCCCTTACCCGGAACTTACAGAATCACCTATCAGGGAGTTGCAAAAAAGGCGAAAGGCCTCAAGACCTCCTATGAAAAGTTTGAAGGAACCACAGAAGAATTTGTTGTAAATTGAATCAGCATTGTTCAGACAATAGATCATTAGAAAAGGAATATGAAACAATAAGGTTAAGGACAACCCATCGGTATCCTTAAACCCTTACCTTTTCCATCCAGGCCTTCTTATTTCCTCTTAATATATAGCTGAAATCCCGGCATATCTGTATGCCGGGCAGCCAGATTACCAGTCCTTTACAATCACGCCTATTCCCAGACTGTTGTCATAATGGTCATAGTCGATCAGGCTCTGACCGTATCCGACAAAATACTGAACATAGCCGTTTATCGAGTGAACCAGCGGGAAGCTCATGTCCAGTTCCAGCCCGCTTCTGTTATCATCAAGCTTCAGGTTGTTGCGGAACATGAGTCCGACAGCCCAGTCTTTGTAATGATAGCCCATCATTATCTCGCCATGCCCCAGATAGTCGAGTATGTCGGGGTTATCATCATCGTCCTCGTTCTCCGGAATCCTGAGCCATGTCTTGATGACCATATCGAAAGGACCGCGATCGAATCCGAAATTGGCAACTATCCGGTTCCAGCTTCTGGAAAGAGACCCGCCGAGGCCATTAGACTGGTGGTCGAAGCCCACCTGAATGAAGCGGTTTTTGATAATACCGAAAATATCCGCATCCATCCTGTAGTTTATAAGAATCTCCGGCTCATAATTGGTCTCAAGAAAAGGACAGGACTCTCTTGTATTATAAAGCTGCCAGAAGCTCAGCTGCGTATATCCGAACCAGAGGTCAGCATTACTTTTGAACATGCTTTCCCAGAGCTTAACCTTAAGACTGAGCTGGAATTTTACCTCTTCGTCCTGCATGTCGAAATTCGGGTAGGCCTGTTCATAAGGCTCGGTATTAGGATTGAAGTTGTACTCCAGAAGAAGAATGTAGTTCGCCCGGTGAGGAACGATGGCGAACGGGTTCTTTCTGCTCTCATCATCGAGCTGCCATTTTTTCGAGAGATAGCTTGTTTCTTTTTGAGGCGTTGCCGCCTGAGCAGTTGCATTCTCAGTGTTTCCAGGCAAATCCTGCTTGAGCTTCGCATTTTCGTCATAGCAGCGAAGCCTTGCCGTATCATCGGCGATTGCAGCACAGGAATCAGGATTGTCTTCTGCCAGGACAAGTACAGGCAAAGCCGGTACCATCAGCAGAAACAAAAACAGTATTCGCATCAAAAAATATTTATTACGGATCATTTCGTCCTCTTTGCAACCGTCCCTGAAAAAAGGGAACAGGTTTTAAAAAATAATAATAAAATTACCTGTTAGCTGTGAATTACAACTCGATTAACAGGCTAAGAGGAGTCTTTTCAAGGATAATATCAGGAAAACCGGCCCAAAATGCATTTTTATCAATCGAAGATACTTTATAGTCTTTTTTAAACAGGACTTTAAAAAAGTAAGCGGAAGCCCATGTAAAGGGGGAAGGCCTGAGCCTTCCCCTTGTCTTACCATGCTGCATTAATTCCAGAGAGTTACACTGATATCATCGAACCACATGGCATGGGGTAAGTAAGCGCCGCCCCCATTGCCGTTGAGCAGGAAATTAACATCAGTCACTACCCGGTTTGGAGCCCACGAATACTGCGTGTAGAAGTTATCACCGGTATAGGCGACCCTCTGTGTTGAGCCCTCGTACAGGCCGGCCGCAAGATTAGGAAACTTGTCGTAAACAGGTGTAACAGCCCAGTAGGACACTGATATCAAGAATCTGCCAGTATAATTGGTCAACTTGTGCCAGCCCGATCCGCAGTCACCGAGGAAATTGTTGCAGTCTTTCATCCTGTAGCTGTAGCTTCCTGTATGGGATTCGGCATCATAAGCTCCGACAGGACCCATGGTCCCGTATGAGGCAGGGGTCCATGCGTTGCCGCCACTGTCGTTCAGGGAGCCGCTCTCGAAACCGGTGGTGTAAGTAACCTGTGATGTGGTGATGCTGAGAGTATCAGCCGCACTGTTCGTCTCCCCGTCGTTGACGGTAAGGCTGATGACGTATGTGCCGGGCAGGTCCAGAGTGATCGTCGGATTAACGATCGTTGAGCTGGACAGAACCGCAGAGCTCCCTGTCGGCCTCGATGTCACCGACCAGTTGTAGGTCAGCGGGTCGCTGTCAGGGTCGGTGCTGCCGCTTCCGTTAAGCTGAACCGTGCGGTTCGCGTACCGTACCGCGGTCTGGCTCGCGCCTGCATCTGCTGTCGGAGCGAAGTTTGGTTGTCTGATAAGTATCATTGTGTCGGTGGTGTAGTCAGTCCCGTCATAGACCTGAAGCTGGATGGTGTAGCTTCCTCCCTTGTCGGGTTTGAAAGTTGCACCGGTAAGGTTTGCCGGGTTGGAGATGACGGCTGTGCTGCCGGAAGGCGAAGAAATCACTGACCACAGACAGGATAGAGAGTCGCCGTCAAGGTCGGACGCGGTGCCGTTCAAGATTGCAGTGACGCCTTTGGTTATGTTCAGGTCATTACCTGCCCATGCAGCCGGCGCACGGTTAGGAACTGTTATGCTCACCTGGTCCGTCGTGCTGTACTCAACACCGTCATCCACGACCAGCTGTATGGTGTATGTGCCCTTCATGTCAGGCGTAAGGGTCGGATTCATTATGTACCTGTTTGAGAGCACAGCAGTGCTGCCTGAAGGCGCCGATATTATCGTCCACACAAAGTTAAGAGGCTGGCTCTCGGGGTCGTAGCTTGCGCTGCCGTTAAGCTGAGCCGTTGCGCCCAGGTATACGCTGTTCTGGTCCGGGCCTGCATTCGCAACCGGCGAGTTGTTGTAGACCGTCAGCATAACCGTGTCCTCGCCCGAAAGATCACCGTCGCTGACCGTCAGCCTGAAGACGTAGATGCCCAGAACATCGGGAGTGATGGTGGGGTTCGAAATCGCCGGGTTTGAAAGCGCTGCCGTGCTTTCCGCCGGGGCTGAAACGATTGTCCAGGTATAGCTGAGCGGCGAGCCCTCTGTATCCGTACCACTGCCGCCGAGCTGGACCGTCTGACCGCCGCCCGTAAAGAACAGATCGATGTCGCCACCCGCTTCGGCCGTTGGCGCATTGTTGTATACCACCAGCTTGACAGTGTCAGCCACACTATCGTCCTGGCCGTCATTTACGATGAGCTGGAATACATATTCGCCCTTCATGTCCGGCAGGAATGTCGGATCAGCTATTGCCGGGTTGGACAGCGAAGCAGAGCTGCCTTCAGGCCGTGAGAGGATGGTCCACGAATACGTCAGCGGGTCGCCGTCAAGGTCGGTTCCGCTCCCGCTAAGCTGAGCAGTGAAATCGGGGAAGGCAATGGACTGGTCATCGCCCGCCTCAACCGCGGGTGCATGGTTGAAGATGCTTATTGTGAGCGTGTCGGGCGCACTCAGGAGTTCGCCGTCGCTCACGATCAGCTGCACTGTGTATCTTCCTTTCCTGTCCGGGGTGAACTGCGGGTTCACTATGGCCGGGTTTGAAAGTGCGGCCGTGCTTCCTGCGGGCCTGGATATTATGGACCATGAATATGTAAGGGGGTCGCCGTCAGGATCATGGCTCAGATAGCCGTTCATCTGAACGGTGGTGCCGAGAGATATGGTGATGTCGGAGCCTGCCTCGGCAACCGGCACGTTGTTCGAGGAAGTCAGCGTCACTGTGTCCTCGCCTGTCAGGTCGCCGTCACTCGTGATGAGTTTGAATACGTATGAGCCCTTCTTGTCCGGAGTGAAGTCCGGCTTCTCGATGGTGTCATTGGAGAGTGCCGCAACACTCCCCGCAGGCTTTGAGGTGATCAGCCACAAATAGGTTACCGGGGTCCCGTCCGGGTCGTTGCTGCCGCTGCCGTCAAGCGTTGCAGTGCCTCCGAACGGGATCGTGATGTCGGCTCCGGCATCAGCAACAGGCGCGTTGTTGAAAACATAAATGTTCATCGTGTCCTGTCCGCTGGTCAAAACGCCGTCCGAGACTATCAGCTCTATTACATAATGTCCTTTCCTGTCGGGCGTGAAGCTCGGTGTTTCACCCGAAGGGGCCGATATCTGTGCAATGCTGCCATCAGGCCTTGACACGACAGACCAGGTATAACTGAGCGGCTCGTTTTCAGGGTCTGAGCTGAGGCTGCCGTTAAGGTTCACTGTGGTTCCCAGCAGGACTGTCTGGTCAGGACCTGCATCTGCAGTCGGCGGATAGTTGCTGAGAAAAGCCGTAATTGTCACGGTGTCCGAGGCCGACTTCTCTCCGTCGCTCACAAACAGTATCAAGGTGTATCCTCCTGCTGCGTCAGGGTTGAAGGTCGGGTTGGCCGCCGTCGGATCGGAAAGGGAGACTGTGCTGCCTGCAGGTTTTGCCGTAAAATACCATGTATAGGTAAGCGGCTTACCCTCGGGGTCCGAGCTGAAGCTGCCATCCAGTTGGACAGTTGTCCCGAGAAAGATGTTCTGGTCATTGCCCGCTTCGGCTGCAGGGGGCAGGTTTCTCACGACTTCCACTGTCCATGACCTGACTAGGGGCTGACCGGTTAAACTGTCTGTGGTCTGGACCTTGAGGGTGAATGTGCCGACATCACCGTCTACTGCGGTATATGTATAGGCAGAGGCAGTAGATGCGTAGATGAGTTTAGTGTCCTTGTACCACTTGTACTGCCCGTTGAGCGAGCCCGTCACTTTGAAGGTTTGTGTCTCGCCCACCTTGAGCGTGATGGTGGAATCATTGGCCGGACTGATGGAAAGGATGCAGCCTGCAAGGCTTGCAGCCAGAACGGCGATAAGGGATATGAGAACCAGGTTCCTTTTCATTGCATCCTCCTGAAAAATTTATCAGCATGCAGCCGTGAAAAGCTGCATGCATCCATTTTGAAGGCGTCTGAATTTTTTGTTTGCATATTTTTTATCAAAATTTTCTCTCATCGAACCCAGAGGGGAAGGATCACGCCCTCCCCTCTCTTTGCAAAACTGCAATTAATTCCAGAGAGTGACACTAACGTCATCGATGTACATGTTCCCCTGCCAATTCACAAACACTGTTGTACCTCCAGGGCTGTTGGTTCTGAAATTGAGGTCCGTCACTTCCCGGTTGGGGGACCAAGAGTACTGCGTCCATGAGTTTTTCCCTGGATAATCAACACGCTTGGTATTACCCTCAAACAAGCCGGCGCCTGAAGGCGGATAATGCTGGCTCGCTGGAGTATAAGCATAGTAGGATACTGATATTACGAATTTCCCTGCATAATTAGTCATCTTGGCATAGCCGCTCCCGCATCCTGAACCAGAGCAGGTTCGCTGGTATAAGCTGTAACTTCCACTTCTCTTTTGATCAGTAGTAGGTCCGTTATTACTTACGTTGGAAGAGGTCGCAACCCATGCGACACCATTGGAGTCGTTCAAGCTGTTTTCCCAATAGGTATAATATGTAGCCTGCGAGGTTGTAAAAGTTACCGTATCGGATGCGCTCGACACTGTACCGTCGTTTACTACCAGGTTGAAGGTGTACGTGCCCGGAGTGGCTATGGTGAAGCTCGGGGTCATGGTGTTGGAATTTGATATAGTTACCGTCGTACCGGCAGTCTGTGTCCATGCGTAGGTCAGTGTATCGCCATCCGGGTCTGAGCTGCCGTTTCCATTTAGTGTGACAGAGCGGTTGGCATAGAGGAGCGCTGCATTACCAGTACCGGCCTCTGCCGTGGGTGCACGGTTAGGAACGGTGATAATCATGGTGTCGGTTGCGCTGTCAGTGCCATCGCTTGCCTGCAGTTGTATCGTGAATGACCCTTTCTTATCCGGAATGAAAGTTGCACCGGTAAGGCTTGTCGCATTGCTGATCGTGGCAGTGCTGCCAGACGGCGCGGAGACGACTGTCCACAAATAAGTCAGTGAATCGCCATCCGCATCCGATGCGGTGCCGCTGAGTGTCGCGGTGTTGCCTTTGTAGACGTTCTGATCAACGCCCGCATTTGCCGTCGGTGCGCGATTGGGCACCGTAACTGTGAGTGTGTCAGTGCCATTGGCGGTGCCGTCGCTCACGGTCAGCAGCAGGATATAAGTCCCCTTGCTTGCAGGGGTGAACTGGGATGCTGGTGAGCTCGGATTGGAGAACTGAGCGGAGCTTGTGTTCGGACCTGAAGATACAGACCATGCATAAGTCAGGGTGTCTCCGTCAGCATCGCTTCCACTGCCCGCAAGAGTGGTTGCCTGGCCCTTGTATAGCGGGTTGACGTCAGGGCCTGCCTCGGCAGTCGGAGCGCTATTGGGAACCGTGATGGTCATGGCGTCGGTAACGGTATTGACGCCGTCTGTCACGCTCAGCTGAAGCGTGAAGACGCCCTTCCTGTCAGGGGTGAATCCTGTGATGAAGCTGTTCGGACTCGTCGGCTGGGCAGTGCTGCCAGCGGGTCTTGCAGTCACTGACCATGCCGGTGTCAAGGTCTTGCCCTCCGGGTCTGCTGCACTGCCGCTGATCGTCGTTGCCTCTCCTTTGTAAACTGTCTGGTCGTTTCCTGCCTCCACAGCGGGTGGCAGGTTGAAGGTTGTAATGGTCATATAGTCGGCCTCGCTCAGATGGAGCCCGTCGGACACGACCAGGCTGATCAGGTAGGAGCCAACCTTGTCCGGAGTGAGCGTCGGCGATACCGATGTCGGATTTGCAATGATGGCGCTGCTTCCGGATGGTGCCGATACAATCGTCCACGAATAAGTCAGTGTGTCGTTTTCAGGGTCGCTGCTGCCGCTGCCGTTCAGTGTAGCTGTTGCGCCCAGCCCGTCGAAGAAGAGGTCCATATCGGGGCCTGCCTCCGCCGCAGGTGCATTGTTCGGAACTGTTATCGTGACGGAATCTGTTGCGCTGTTGACGCTGTCGGACACTGTCAGGGTAACCACATAATCTCCCGTCTTGTCGGGGGTGAAGCTCGGGGTCAGGCTTGCAGCATTAGATAGCATTGCATTGCTGCCTGTCGGCCTGGAAGTGAACGCCCAGGAGTATGTCATCGGCTGTAGTTCAGGATCAGTTGCGCTCCCGCTGAGTGTCACCAGGGTGTTCCATTGAGCCGTCTGGCTGCTGCCGGCATCCACTGTCGGAGGAACATTAAAGGCTGTTATCATCACTGAGTCAGCTGCGCTAACGTTGACGCCGTCGGAAACAATCAGGCTGATCAGGTAAGAGCCGTTCCTGTCCGGCGTAAGTGTAGGCATAACTGCATTCACATCCGAGAGTGACGCGCTGCTGCCCACCGGGGCGCTGACTATCGTCCAGTGGTAGGTAAGCGGGTCATTCTCCGGGTCATGGCTTGCGCTCCCGTCGAGCGTTGCCGTCAGGCCCGTGCCGAAGAAGATATTCTGGTCAGTTCCAGCATCCGCAGTCGGCATGTTGTTCGGAACCGTTATGGTGACGCTGTCCGAAGCTGTGTTGACGCCGTCGGATACACTCAGTGTAACCACATATGTTCCGGTCTTGTCAGGCGTAAAGCTTGGACTTACGGTTGTGGCGCCTGTCAGCGTCGCGGTGCTGCTGGCTGGTCGTGATGTGATGTCCCAGGAATAGGTCAGTGCGTGCATCTCCGGGTCATAGCTTCCGCCGCCGTTAAGCGTTACGAGAGTGTTCCATGCTGCGGTCTGATTGTCTCCGGCCTCGGCATGCGGCGCCTGGTTGGTCGCATTTATGGTAACGGTGTCCGGTGAGCTGAACAGTTCACCGTCGGACACCACAAGGCTTACCGTGTATGAGCCTTCCCTGTCGGGCAGGAATACGGGGTTGACTGTCGTGGAGCTGGAGAGTGCAACCGTGCTGCCTGCCGGACGTGAGGTGATAGTCCATGCATAGGTTAGCGTCGTGCCCGGATCCTGGTCCGAACTGCCGCTTCCGTCAAGGTTTGCCGTGTCCCCGTAGCCGTAAACAAGGCTGATGTCGCTTCCCGCATTGGCCGTCGGGGCATGGTTCGATGCAGTAACTGTGACCGTATCAGAAGAACTCGTGTTGATCCCGTCGGACACCACGAGAGTGATAACATAGGCGCCTGACTTGTCAGCCAGGAAGGTCGGGGCTATGGTGCTAGCGCCGGTAAGTGCCGCGGCGCTGCCAGACGGCCTGGAAGTCATAATCCATGCGTAGGAAAGCGCATGACCTTCAGGGTCGGTGCTTCCGCTGCCGTTTAAGTGGACTGTCTGGTTGAAGGAGACATTCTGGTCCAGACCGGCATGGGCTGATGGCGGATCATTGTAGGCAGTCACTTTTACTGTGTCAGGAGCACTGTTCAGGTAGCCGTCGTTGACAATCAGGCTGATCGTATAGTCTCCCATCTTATCCGGGATGAATGAAGGGCTGACCGTGCCGGGGCTGGTGAGGTCTATGATGCTGTCGGGCGGCGCGGACAATATCACCCATGAGTATGTCAGGCTGGAACCGTCAGGGTCAGAGCTTGCGCTGCCGTTGAGCGTGGCAGATGCACCGTATCCGAAGATAACGCTCATATCAGGTCCTGCCTCCGCAATTGGGAAGTGGTTTATGACAGTGATCGTGAGAGTGTCCGCAGCGCTGCTGAAGGCACCGTCGGATACAACAAGGCTGATTATATAAACACCTGCCTTGTCGGGTGAGAAAGACGGCTTCATCAGGGTTGGGTTGGATATGAGCGCAGTACTCCCTGCAGGGGCTGAATCGATATTCCATAAGTATGACACGATCAGGGAGCCGTTGGGGTCGAAGCTAGCGCTGCCATCGAGATTTGCGGTCTTGCCAGGGAAACCGAGTTCCTGGTCGGCTCCGGCTAATGCCATTGGGGCATCTCCCACCGTTATTGTGACGGCATCGGCCATGCTGTAGTCGTACCCGTCGAACACGACAAGCGTGATCACGTACTGCCCTTCCTTATCAGGGGTCAGGCTCGGATTTACACTGGTCGGGTTGGTCATGACTGCATGGCTGCCGGAAGGTGCGTTTACAATCGTCCATGCATAGGAAAGCGGCAGACCCGAAGGGGCATGGCTCAAGCTTCCGTTAAAGTTTGCAGTTACCCCGGGGAAGCTGATTGACTGGTCAGGACCGGCATTTGCCGTGGGGGCATTGTTGATTGCAGTTATGGTAAGACTGTCAGGGGCACTTTCAAGATCCCCGTCTGATGCAACAAGGCTGATCACATATGTCCCTGGCAGATCGGGCTTTATCGACGGATTGACAACGTCGGGGCCTGGAATAAACACCGCAGTGCTGCCGTAGGGAGCGCTGGTGACGATCCAGTGATAACTGAGCGTGGTGCCTTCATCCGGGTCTGAGCTGGCGCTTCCGTCGAGATGGACCGTCTCGCCGGAACCAAAGATGAAGCTGTAGTCAGGCCCTGCCTCTGCGGCCGGTGCGTTGTTGTAAACATTGATGGTCATGATGTCCTGCGAGCTGTCATCCTCGCCGTCGTTTACGATAAGCCCGATCACATAAGTACCCTTTACATCCGGCGTGAATGTCGGGTCGGCTATTGTGGTACTGGAAAGTTCTGCAGTGCTGCCTCCCGGACATGAAATGATCGCCCATTTGTAAGTCAGAGGGTCGCTGTCTGCGTCTGTTCCGCTGCCGCTCAGATGTGCGGTGCGGAAGAAGATCAGGTTGATGTCGTCACCCGCTTCGGCACGAGGTGCATGGTTGGTAGTCGTGACTACCACGTCATCCGGTGCGCTTGAGAGGAATTCATTATCAGTCACCACCAGGCTTAATGTGTAGATGCCTTTCCTGCTGGGGGTGAATACGGGTTTTGCAGCAGATGTATTCGAGAGCTGTCCTATGCTTGTGTCAGGACCTGACTTGATCGTCCATGCATATGTCAGAGTATCTCCGTCAGGGTCTGAACTGGCGCTACCGTCAAGCTCTGCGGACTGCCCGAATTCGATTGTTGAATCTGTTCCGGCATCAGCAATCGGCACATTGTTAGAGGATGTAACTGTAACCGAATCCTGTGATGCCAGATCGCCGTCGGTGACAGTCAGCATGAATACGTAGGCACCTTTCCTGTCCGGCCTGAAGGTTGGCGCCGGGCTTGAAGGGTCGGAGAGGGACGCCGTGCTTCCCGAAGGTCCCGATGTCATGGTCCAGGAGTATGAGAGAGCATCCCCGTCCGGGTCATAGCTTCCGCCTCCGCTGAGCCTTGTTGTTTCTCCCTGGAGGATCGTCACATCGAGACCTGCATTGGCGACAGGGGCATCGTTGGTCACAGTGACAGTAATAGTGTCCATACCGCTCGAAAGTTCTCCATCGCCAACTATGAGTCCAATAACATATGTACCTGTTTTATCAGGAACGAATGTGGGTGATACTGTTGTGGGATTGGCGATCCATGCGGTGCTGCCTGCCGGCTTTGTCTCTATCGTCCAGGCATGAGATAATGCCTGATTTTCAGGGTCGGTGCTGCCCGAGCCATTAAGAGTCACTGTCCTGAAGATGTGGGCGTCCTGGTCAGTGCCTGCATCGGCAGTAGGCGGATAATTGAGAACATATGCACTGACAGTCGTGGTATCCACTGCGGTTTTTACGCCATCGCTTACTATAAGCTGTATCGTATATCCTCCGACCTTGTCTGGTGTGAATGTCGGTATTGCTGCATGGGGGTATACAATTGCGGCAGTGCTGGATGAAGGTCGCGAGAGAACAGACCATGTGTAAGTCAGGGGGTTGCCGTCAGGGTCATAGCTGGCACTGCCATTTAGATTTACAACGCTTCCCAGTATAACAGGTGCATAGGTGCCTGCTTCAGCAACGGGTGGCTGATTATCTATAACGAGCACATTCCATTGCATTACAATGATATTGCCCGTAAGCTTGTCTTTTGTCTGCGCCTTGAGTTTGAATATACCCAGGTCGCTTTCCAGGGCGGTATAGGTGTAGGATGCCTCCGTGGCCCCGGGGATTACAACATTGTTTTTGGACCACTCATACGGGCCGTTCATTGAACCTTTAATTGAAAAGGTCTGTGATGATCCAATATACAAAGTAATTGATGTTTGAACAGAAGGACTAGTGGAAATTACACAGCTGCTCAGCCACAATGTCACAAAAATAGATATTACGGCTGAAAATATTATATTCCTTTTCATAACCCCCCCCTACAAATGTATTCATTATGCGTCGAATTCTGTAGTTTATTTACAAGAATATCCTGAACTTTCTCTACCTTGAACAAAGGCATTGGAAAACAGTTTGAATTATTCTTCTCTGGAACCCTCAACATTTTATAGAACATATGTTCTCTCTAAAGAAAGATTTCATATAGTGTCAAAGTTCCGGAAAACGGAACTCATATGTTAAAGAAAGGAAGCGGGAGACTCATCAAAAGGTCTCCCGTTGTTTGTAAACTTGCTAAAATCCGAAAACGTGGCCGTTTAAAGTTTCACCGTTGTACACCACCGAGGTTGTACCCGTCTGCGGTTCCTGGTCCACTATAGGAATGGAAATATTCGTGAACTTGCCCGCAAAGTTTCCTGTTATGGCGATCGAACCTGTCAATGTGCCGCTGCCGTTTAAGGAAACTGTCCCGTTGGCCGAGCCGTTCATTATCATCTTCCTGGTCCCGTTGCAGTCAATGGTTCCCGGGGGATAGATGAAGTACTGTGAATCGATATAATTTGTGTATGTCACGGTGAGAACACCACTCAGCCCGCTCTGGGTTACTGTAAAGTGCACATTACCGTTACCGCACGGATCATAGTACGTCTCATCAGTGCCTAACCCCACACTGGGGTCCTGCAGCATAACCCTTGTCAGAGGATTCCCTGCAGTCAGTTTTGCGACAGTGAAGAATTCTTCCAGGGTATAGTCCATACGGCCCTGGTCATAGTTGCTGAATTCGCTGGTGGTGAACATAGGCGATGAACTGCATGCCTTGACCTTGAAATACCTGTAATTTTTGAAGACGCTCAGAATCGGGCGTGCAACTAATTCATAAGCGTCAAGGGCTGCGATTGTTAGCGGTGAAGGCAAGGCCGGCAGGTCGAGCGTTTCAGTCTGCATGACGTCATAGGACGTAGCAGGGGCAGTGGCCGATCCCACAAGTGTGTAGGTGCCGTCAGGGGTATCTGAGCTGTATATGTCATAGGATGTCGCATTCGTCACAGCATTCCAGCTTACCCTTACCCTGTCGTTGAGATTGTGGTTAAGAAGCGGATTCGTGACCGATGTCAGCACAACATCTGTGGCCTGTACATTCTGAGGCGGCGGAAGCTGTGTCGAACATATTCCGCTTGAGATGACCAGTGTTACTGCTGAACCGGGTTCCACAAGCGTTCCGGGGGCCGGATTCTGGCTGATCACACCGCCGGCTGGCACTGTGTTGTTACAAACCGTGCTCGTTTCGCATACCAGACCTGCTGCCTCAATCTGGGCGCAGCTTGTTGCATTGGGAACAGCAAGTGTACAACCACCGCTTGATATCTTCAAGTTAACCGTGGAACCTGGCTGTACGCCAGTCCCAGCAGGCGGACTCAAGCTGATTACACCGCCTTCGGGTACCGTATTGCTGCAAACTGTTGTCTGAAGACACCTCAGACCGACCGCCTCGATTTCAGCACAGGATGTGGCTGCAGGCACTATCACCGGACAAGGTCCGCTCGAGATGGTCAGAACAACCACTGAACCGCCCAGCACCATCGTGCCTGGTTCAGGGAACTGGCTTATTACATGACCGGCCGGTACCGTATTGTTGCATACAGAGGTAGTGCTGCATACAAGACCGGCGTTCGTTAGGTCGGAACAGTTCGTAGCCGCAGGCACGGGTATCTCTGTCGTACATGAACCGCTTGAGAGGGTTACTGCAACCGTGGTGCCGGGGTAGACCATGGTACCAGGTGCCGGGGACTGGTTCACTATCTGGCCTACGGGTATCTCTTCGCTGCACTCGGTGTACAAGGTCGGGCTGCATACCAGGCCTGCTGCTTCAATATCTTCGCAGGTCGAAGCTTCAGGAACCGGTATCTCAACCGTGCAGGGCCCGCTCGAAATGGTGAGTGTCACCGTAACGCCGGCTTTCACCATCGTACCTGCAACCGGAGACTGGCTGATCACATGACCTTCAGGGATTGTCCCGCTGCAGCTCAATACCGTATTGCATACCAGGTCTGCCGCCATGATATAACCGCAGTTTGCAGCAGAAGGAACCTTTACCATTGGGTCGGTTACCGTGATGGTCCATGAACGCACTTCCTCAGGAAAAATCCCAAATTTAGCCTTGACTTTTACCACATAGACACCCTTGGGATGGGTTAGGAATGTGTAACTGGCGTTCGTTTCACCCGGCTGGGCGACATCGTCAACATACCACTGAATTGCTCCTCGGGCATTGACATTAAACACCTGGCTTGTACCCCATGACAAGGAAATGGGGCCCTCAGGGGGGGTGGACGATAGGATGCATCCTGACAGGACAAGAAGCGGTATCATGATCAAAAAGAGCTTCATGTTTCGCTGCATGTTAAACCTCCGTTAATAATAAAACGCCTCAAATGCCGGCCTTTACTGCAAAACCTTTTACTAAAAAAAGGGAAGGACTTGAGGTCCTTCCCCGCGTTCTCATTAAGTCCTAGTTCCAGACGGTAAAAACGATGTCGTCAATGAAGACCCCGTCAGTGCCCCAGAAACTGTCGAAATAAAAGCCCACCTTCGTGACGGGCATATCGGGGGTGTAGCTCTTCAAGTACCATGTATTTCCACTGCTACCGCGTACATCCGCATATTTGATGTCGTTAAAGTAGAGGGACGTTTTGAGGGCACTCATATTTGCTGCATAGCCGCGGAACTGGAAATCGATCTGGATGAGATAGGTGTTTGTGAAGGGCCTGCTCAGCATGAGCCAATTTCCGCCAGCCCAGGCGCCCTGCGCCCAGAAGCTGTAGTTCCCGGAATAAGGCTCCTCGTCAGAAACATTGATGGTGCCCCAGCTCCCGTCAGAGTTCTTGCTCCAGGGTACAAGCACACCATCGTCCCAGTTTTCAACAATCGTTTCCTGATAGGTCGTAAGGGTAACAGTGTCGGCAGCACTGCTTACCGTGCCGTCGTTTACTATGAGCTGGATTATATATGTACCAGGTTTGTCAGGCTTGAAGGTCGGGTTGATGATGTTTGCATTGGAAAGCGCTGCCGTGCTGCCGGAAGGTCTGCTGGTAACCGACCACGCATAGGTCAGCGGGTCGCCGTCAAGGTCCATGCTCGCGTTCCCGTTGAGCTGTTGGGTAACATTATAATGGCAGTTTGGTATGTTGGCGCCGGCCTCTGCTGTCGGTGTACGGTTTGATACGGTAACTTTTACAGTATCAGCAAGGCTGTATTCCTGGCCGTCAAAGACAATCAACTGGATAACATAATCGCCTTTCTTATCAGGTACCAGAGTCGGGTTTACATTAGTCGAGTTTGACAGTGTTGCAATGCTGCCGGCCGGATTGGATATGATCGTCCAGGCATAGGAGAGCGGGTCGCCGTCTGCATCGGAACTGGCGCTTCCGTTGAGATGGACCGTGGTATTGACATAGCCAAAGGTGTCACTACCTGCTTCAGCAACCGGTCTGTGATTGGTTGTGGTGAGAGTCACATAATCCGGCGCACTGTAAAACTCTCCGTCAAACACGATAAGCCTGATTGTGTACGATCCCTGTTTGTCCGGTTTGAAGGTCGACTCAATGCCAGTGGGATCGGAAAGTGTTGCTATACTGTCGGCCGGCCTTTCGATTACTGTCCATGCATAGGTCAGCGAATCTTCATCAGGATCATAGCTGAGTGCCCCAGTGAACGTATGGGTTTCGCCGAAGGGCATGATGGCATCTGTGCCTGCATTTGCTACCGGCGCGTGCGTGGTGGTGGAGACCTGGACCGTAGCCTCGCTGCTCAGGTCGCCGTCGTTCACAACCAGCTTCAGTATATACACGCCTCGTTTGTCGGGTGTGAAGGTCGGATTCACTGTTGTCGGGCTGGTTACCGTAGCTATGCTTCCTGCCGGTGCTGAATTGACCGTCCAAACGTAGCTCAGTGCGGTTCCATCGGGATCTTCACTCAAGCTTCCGTCAAGCTGGGCTGTGGAGCCGAAATCAACGACTGCGTTGCTGCCTGCGTTTGCTATAGGTGCATTGTTGTATACGGTGATTTTAACATAACTCAGACCACTGGTTGATGTTCCATCACTAACTATAAGACTGAACGAATAATCACCCTTTTTGTTTGGTGTAAAAGTCGGGTTGACGATTGTGGGATCGGAAAGCACGGCCTGGCTGCCATTAGGTTTATTGAAAAGAGCCCATGTGTAGGTAAGCGGCTGGCCTTCAGGATCGTAACTGGCGCTCCCGTCTAGCTGAACAACACTGCCGAAGAGAACGTTCGCTTCAGGACCTGCGTTTGATACTGGCGGTGCGTTTTCGTTAAAAACATTCACTATCACTATAGACGGGTCACTGACCTTCTCACCGTCACTCACATACAGTGAGACCGTATATGAACCTTCGGTATCTGCTACAAAGGTTGGATTCACTATGCCGGTATCTGAAAGAGCTGCGGAACTGCCTGCCGGTTTTGATGCAATCTCCCAGAGGTAGGTAAGCGGCTGGCCTTCCGGATCGCTGCTCAAGCTTCCATCAAGCTGCACAAGGTCGGCACCTGTAAAAGGATGAATATTTATGTCCGAACCTGCGTTTGCAACCGGCGGAAGGTTGTTAACGACATTCACGGTCCATTCCTTGATCAGTGTCTTTTTGTTGAGCTGATCCTTTGTCTCCACCTTGATTTTATTAACACCTTCGTCTTCTGCAACAGCGGTATAGGTGTAGGACGTACTGGTGGCACCCGGAATGGCTATGTCATTCATATACCACGCATATGGGCCGTTAAGCATTCCCGAAACCTTGAATGTCTGTGAGACACCCACTTTCAGCGTTATGGGTGTGGTGGTTTTTGGATTGGTGCTTAAAATACAACCGCTGATACCAGCAACCATAACTGAAATCAGAAAAATAATAATTACATTTCGCTTCATTGTATCCTCCTCACTTATATTTGACATGCAACCTCTAAGGATGCAGCCCATTTACAACTGATGATGTGGTAAAGAAAAAACAATCTGCCGCTGAAATTGCCATTATCAACCCCCTCACTAAAAAAAATGGGCGCACAAACAGCTTCTCTAAGTTGACAAACTAATTGGCACAAATCAGGTTTTATAGACCTCATATAGAAATTTCAAAAAAAGCAAAATTACATAATAATAGATTATTATAATATAAATTAATTTACGGTTGTCAATCTCAAAGTTAGAAAATATTTTTAAAACAGTCTAAAAAATGTGTTCCGGAATATCAAATATAATTCATCAGACATACTCTCTCGGGTCTGTGTACGGTTTATCCAGGATGTCTGCCAATTATTTACAGGTGGAACATATCCGGCAGACTTAACAGCCTCCGCACCCGCTCGTACCAGCAGGTGCGGAGGCTGTTCAATGTTTTCTATTCGTTTACCACGCTTTCAAGCAGGACGGGGTTGTCGCTCATGATACCGTCTACTTTATAGTCGTCGATGAGAGTGCGCATCTCGTCCGCATCGTTGATCGTCCATACCTGGACCTTGAGACCGAGATAGCGCGCCTTGTTCATAAAACTATTGTTTACAACACGTACCGTGATGCCGCTGAGCTCATATTCGGTCGGCACCTGAAGCACCTTACCCGGAGCCTTGTAATCTGTTGCGATCATTGCGGCAAGAGGGGTCAGGAAGAATGTGAGAACCTCGTCCTCGGCCATCGAAGTGATAATGTTCATGCCCCTGAGATCCGCTTCAGCACGGATGGCATCCAGTGACGACTTGTCGAATGAACCTATCACGAGAAGGTCCTCCATATCGTATGCATCGATAATATCGAGCACTTTGTCGATTATAGAAGGGTCATCCTGCTTAATTTCCAAAACCATGGGAGCCTTGTTGATTTGTCCATCGCTAAGAACTTCATCAAGGGTTGGAATCTTCAGCCCCTGTCCTCTGTATGGATAAGTAAGGCCGCCGTCGGCCGAAAATCTATACCCGGCATCAAGTTCCTTGAGTTGCGCAAGGGTCATGTTTTTTATGTTGCCTGTACCATCAGTACACCGGTCAACCGTTTTGTCGTGGGAAACGATTACGACTCCATCACTAGTGGCATGCAGATCGCCTTCAAGGCATTCAGAACCGACAGACAGGGCGTTGCGGTACGACTCGACCGTGTTCTCAGGCATCAGCGCCCGGCCTCCGCGGTGTGCTATATTGAGAAAGCCGTTCTCGTTTCTGAGAAAATAATTAGCCACATGATCCCCCTCGTTTATCCTGGACATGACTTCCGACCAGTTCCATGCAATACCCGCTGGATCGATGAAGCCATACCCCTCGGTGTCGAGAAGGTAGAGCGACAATTTGTAATAAACATTGAGCGGGATATAGAAAAGCCGGTTCGCATATGCGCCGTATCCGTCCTCGCGCACAGTATCACCAACCATTGCCAGTATCCTGTCATTACCGTAGAGGCCTTTCAGGATTTCAAGGGCCCCTGCCTTGAATTCAAAACCGTGCTCGAATGCAAGGTCGTTTTTGATTATGAGCGGAATAGCGCGTCGCCCTCCGTCCTCGAAGTGGCTGTTCACCTGCTTACGGCAGAGCGCCCTTATCTCAAGGGGCAATCCGGAAACGATGATGACATCCTTGCCGGAACTGCGCAATTCCTGAATTCCGGGAACGACATACTCATCGACGAGCGGCCAGTCATCCTTCGCCCAGTTTATGAAGTTGACCCAGTCCGCTATAGTGTTCTGTCCCCCCGTTGAATGTAGTGTATTATCGTGATCTGTACAGAGCACATACGGATTAGCCTGCACATCGCTGCTTGTAATTCTGAGCAGGCCGGAATCATCCGATACTCTCTGACCGTCGTCGAAAATTACATCGGCCCTCAATTGAAGGTCTACGGGAGCAGAGGACAGAATCCCGGCGGGAAGCCATTGCCTGATGCCTTGCATGACAGCACGGCCATTCTCGTCAGTCAGCAGGGGCTCTTCACCCAACTGTATCCATGCGTCGTCACCGGCATCGAAGTCCCTTGCATAAAACTGTACCTTGACACCCTCAAGTTTCTTGCCCAGGAGATACTTGACAAGCAACTGCTTTTCTTTTTTCGCAATTTTATAGACTGTAGCGTTTGGTGCAATTTCAGGTCCGGATGAATCATCGTTGCTGATAATGGCGTCCGACACCACGATCTCGGTGTTTTCAGGGGTGGCTTTACACGCTGTGACAAGGAACAGAGCGGCCAGAATTAAAAGAACGGAATATCTCTTCATATATTCCTCCTCATATATTTTTCATTATCTGAAAGCATTTATAGCACAGATAGGTCTGTCAACCAATCTTAACAGTTCGAATACCAGTTAATCTGACAATATCACTCCATGTAAGATTATTCTGTAGGAACAGGGGGATATTCGCTCACGATCCCACTGCTCAGACAAACGTTATAACTGGCCTTCCCTGCGTTGATGATAATGTGATCATCATCTTCAGCTTTGACATCATCCGGGTAGCTGACTGTATCATTCTGAATGAAATTCGTGATTTGTTTCAATATGCGGAGGCCCCTTACTGTTTCTACAGCAACAGCTATTTCAGAAGGGTCTTCGGGATTTATTGTTCCTATAATGACCATTCTTCCATCCGGAAGGAATGCAGCCATCTGATTCGCAAGTGCATCTGAGCAAGATTCATCCGAAGATTGAGAGCTCGCATTAATGAATGCCTCGGCAGGCAATGGGTTGATCTTTACTCTAAGGTCATCTGAGGCGCATATTGTTACTATATATACGACTTCCACGGTCAGTTCCGCAGTGTAGTCTCCGGGTTCAGTATAAACATGAGTTGCCGTAATTCCATCTTCACCCGTACCGTCTCCGAAATCCCAGTATGCTTCACGCTGGAAAAGGCCGCCCTTTACGGAACAGGTGCCGTCAAAATCTACAGTATCGCCCACGTAAGCGGTTTTGTCCTCTCCTGCATCTACATTGAGCATCCCGCCGTCATTTTTCATTTTAATGCTGCTGCAGCCGGCTGCAAGCATCGTTACAATTAAAGCCGTCAGAATATTTGTTTTCATCATTTTCAAAGCATTCGCATAAATCTGAAGTTTAATCAATCAAACTGTACTGTCCGATTGCTGATTAATTAAATCCCGCTTGAAGATTTTTTTGACTCATTGTATATAAAGTGAATAATTATTCACCGTTAAGAAAATCAACTATACGGAGGCAAATATGACCGAATACAAAAACATCAATATCGGCGATAAGGCGGAAATCAAGAAAAGCTACTCGATATCCAGATGGCCTGATACCAGAAATATTCTTTCAAGGCTTCATGAACTGGCCAACAATATGCCCCTTTTTCACATCAGGCGAGACAAGATGGATAGTTACATGAAGTTCTTCGATGAGAAGTGCACCAAATCGAAAGCTATGACAGACGAGGCAAAAAAGTACATCCCGGGAGGAGTACAGCATAACCTCGCCTTCAACTACCCCTTCCCTCTCGCCATCACCAGGGCACAGGATGCCTACCTCTGGGATGCCGACGGCAACCGTTATACTGACTTTCTTCAGGCAGGCGGTCCCACAGTGCTCGGAAGCAATTTTCTTCCTCTTCAGGAAAAGGTGATCGAGCTGATCAGGGAATCCGGTCCGGTGACCGGCCTCTTCCATGAATACGAATATAAACTTGCAAAGCTTATCAGCGAATCCATGCCTTCCATTGAAATGTTCAGAATGCTCGCCACCGGCACGGAAAGCGTAATGGCCGCCATCCGTGCGGCACGAACATTCACAGGCAAAACCAAGGTCATCAAAAACGGTGGAGGCTACCACGGATGGAGCGACCAAATGGTCTTCGGCATGCGCATCCCGGGACTCGGAAGTCTCGACGCGCACGGTATCCCTGCAGGCGCATACCAGGATACTCAGGAGTTCTATCCAAACGATATTGAAGCCCTCTATACTCTTCTCAAGAACAATGAGAACGCAGGCGGCACCGCGGCAGTCATACTAGAGCCCCTGGGCCCGGAAAGCGGCACAAGACCGGTCCTTTATGAATTCAACAGACAGGCCCGCGAACTATGCGACGAATTCGGCGCCCTCCTTATTTTCGACGAAGTAGTCACAGGATTCAGGCTCGGCATGGCCGGCGCACAGGGATTCTTCGGCATCAAACCTGATCTCACCATATTCGGCAAGTGCGTTGCAGGCGGCTACCCGGCGGCAGGCGGTGTCGGGGGCAGACGCGAAATCATGGAATGCTTTGCAGCTGGTCTTCAGGGCCTTAAAAAACGAGCCATGGTGGGCGGCACTCTCTCGGCAAACCCATTAAGCTGCGCGGCAGGATACTATGCGATCAGCATGATGAAGGAGTATGACGCAGCCGTCAAGGCAGGCAGGGCTGGCGACAGGCTCACCGACGGACTCAACGACATCATCAAGCGCCATAACCTGCCCTTCATTGCATTCAATCACGGCTCGGTCTGCCATCTCGAGACATCCGCTGCTATGCTGATGGAAATTACAAATCCGAAGATCTTCACCGAAGTAAACAACCGGAAGCACATAATGGAAGAGTTCGGCGCAGCATTCTCCGCTGAAGGTATAATATCTCTTGCGGGAAGCAGACTCTATACCTCGATGGCCGATACAGATGATGTCATCGACAATGCACTTGAACGCTTCGAGAGCGTTCTCAAAGACATAGAAGAGGTAAAATCATGAAGAAGAATAAATCAGGCAATTATAAAGACATTTCAAGGCGCGACTTTCTAACCAGGACGAGCATGGCCGGAGCGGGTATGATCATGCTTCCGATTCTTGAGCCGGCTGCGGGTCTGCTGAAACGTGTAAACACTGTGAGTGCAGATACCGGGAAAACACTTCTGAAGAACGGCCTTATAGTAGATGGGAGCGGCAAGCCGGGATTCACGGGTTCATTGCTGATGGATAAAGGTTTGATATCAGCAATAAATCCCGATACCGTGCCTGATGATGCATCGGTCTATGACTGCACCGGTCTTATCATAGCTCCTGGATTCATTGACGCACATTCCCACATGGACTGGTATATGCCAATAAATGGCCATCCAGAATTAAAAACTCCGTTTACAGAACAGGGCATTACGACATTCGTGGCCGGCCAGTGCGGCTACAATTCCGCTGGTTTTGAGAAAAACTCGAAATATCAGGATATACTCTCGATGAGAACCAATGGTCTTTACGACGTGACATGGTCGAGTATGGATGAGTACTTCTCATATATTCAAAACATAGGGTTGTCACACAATCTGGCCAATCTGGGCGGTCATGGCTTTACCAGGGCCTCCATCCGTGGATTCGACGCCTCGCCCATGAAGCCTGAGGAAATGAAGGAAATGCTTTCGCTGCTCGAAGAAGCCATGGACCAGGGAGCGGCCGGCGTTTCTTTGGGGTTGCAGTACGAACCGGGAATATTCGCGTCGAACGACGAGCTCGAACAGGTTGCAAAGCTCGTTAAGAAAAAGGACAAGATACTCGCAGTGCACATGAAGGCATATTCTTCAATGTCCAACTCTTATCCTGTAAAGCTTTTCGGCACACCGCATAATCTCCTGGCACTGCAGGACATGCTCGACCTGGCGAAAAAAACGGGGGTCAGACTGCAGGCCTCTCATCTCATATTTGTAGGTACGCGCACATACAAGACATATCCCAAGGCGCTGAAGATGATAGAAGATGCCAGGAAACAGGGCATCGATGTAAAATTCGACACCTACGCCTATCACTGCGGTACTTCGATTATAAACGTCTTTCTGCCGTCGTGGTTCCTTGCCAAGGCACCCGCTGTCTATGATGACAAGGCCGCGCTTCGAAAGCTGCATTTCGAAGCAATCATGATTTTCAATCTGCTGGGATTTGGATATGAAGACATCCAGATTATTGACTCAAAGACTCCTGATCTGAACAAATACAACGGCATGTTCATATCCGAAATCGCCAGGGAGATGAAGATAAGCAATTTCGAATGCCTCGTGGAAATCGCAAAGAAAAGCGGCGGAAAGGCACGTGTGCTAAACCACAATTACAGCAATGACGAGATAGTGGATGCCCTGATAAAGCACCCCGATTCACTTTTCATGACAGATGCGATCCCCACACTCCAGGGAGTGCAGAACCCGGCGGCATACGGAAACAACCCGCTTACATTGCAGATCGCCCGCGACAAGAAGCTTATACCTCTCGAAGAGACCGTGAAAAAGATGACCGGTGCGGTGGCAGACCGATACAAAATAAAGGATAGAGGGTATATTAAAAAAGGAATGTATGCGGACATCACCATATTCGATTATGCAAAGATCAAGGACAACAATACGAAAAAGATAACAAACATGGCGCCTGCAGGCATAGATTCAGTCTTCATCAACGGCGTTAAGGTCGTGTCCAAAGGTAAGGCCGATGGAAACATCAATGCAGGACAGGTGATAAAAGTTTAGCTAAAAAATTACTGCTCCCCGGCTTAATGCAAATACAAGCAACGGGGAGCTTTCTTTCAGGAGGTATGATTTTATGTATGTGATTTCGTATGATATAGGGACTACTGCCTGCAAGACATGCATATACAAGATAGCGGACAAGATCGAAATGGTGGATTCTTCACTTGCAGAGTATCCGCTTTTTCTTATGCCGGACGGCGGCGCCGAACAGGTGGCCGACGACTGGTGGAACGCCGTATGCGCAGGCACAAAAGAAGTCCTTGCATGCACGGGAATCGCACCTGCTGATATCTCAGGCATCTCATTCTGCTGTCAGATGCAGGGTTCGGTCATGGTGGATCGAGCAGGAAACGCGCTGAGAAACCCCATGGGCTATATGGATGCACGTGCCAAGAAGCAGATGGAGGAAACGGTCGGCGGCGGACTCATCAAAATAAGCGGTGTGAATGCCTTCACGCTTCTTAACTGGCTCAGACTAACCGGCGGCGCAGCCGCAACAGCCAAAGACCCTATCTGGAAATACCTGTGGGTCAGGGACAATGAACCGGAAATATTCGCCTCGACACACAAATGGCTTGACGTGAAAGACTATCTGCTCATGCGCTCAACAGGAAATCTTTCAATGACAAGAGACTCGGCTAACGTGACTTTCCTTTATGACACAAGGCCGGGAAAGCTTTCATGGCATGAAGGCCTTTGCAAAAGAATAGGCGTGAACATGGACCATCTGCCGCCGGTCGTCGATTCAACCGACAAAGTGGGAGGCCTTACCGAAAAGGCGGCCTCTGAAATGGGACTAAAGGCCGGAACTCCAGTTTTCGGCGGCGGTGGAGACGTATCCCTCATCGCACTTGGCGCCGGATGTCTGACGACTAACGATACTCACGTGTATGTAGGTACGTCCGGCTGGGTGAGCTCAGTTGTAGACAAGCGAATGGTGGATGTGGGGGCTTTTGTTGCATCGATTCTCGGGGCCATCCCCGGCAAGTACAACTATACAGCCGAGCAGGAGACGTCCGGGCTTTGCCTCAAATGGGTGAAGGACCATCTGGCCCTCGACGAGATCGGGATATATCTGGAGAAGCAGCACGTATGCGAGAAGGAAGGAGAGTATGAAAACCTCTACGATTTCCTCAACAAAGTCATCAGCGAAACCGAGCCCGGCTCGGGCGGCGTCATATTCACGCCCTGGTTCCATGGCAACAGGGCACCCAGGGAAGACCCTTATGCAAGGGCCATGTTCTTCAATCTTGGTCTCGAGACCGGCAAACGTATGATGGTGCGCTCGGTTCTCGAAGGCGACGCCATGCACAAGCGGTGGTCGCTGGAAGCCGTCGAGAAAAGGGTCCCGAAGCAGGAAGTCATAAGGTTTGCTGGCGGCGGCGCCAAGTCCGAGGTATGGTGCCAGATCATGGCCGATGTGACAGGTAAGGTTGTCGAGACCATAGAAGAGCCTCAGAATGCAGGCGCTCTGGGTGCAGCCGTCGTTACTGCAATCGGGCTCAACATATTCAAGGGCTTCGACGAGGCGAAAGGCATGATTCCCGTAAAAGGCGTATACAGGCCTCAAGACAAATACCGTGCCGTTTATGACAGGAACTTCGAGGTGTTCAAGGGCCTCTATGCGAACAACAGGAAGGCATTCCACCTTCTGAACGGATAAGGAAAAGACATGGCGCTGATAAAGGCCATGGCCATAAACGTCTGGTCAGGGCTCACCTACAAAGGCTTTTTAAAGATGGGCTCATACGAGTCTTCAACAGAAAAGGCCAGAAGGTTCGAAGGTCTTATCAGGGAAATAAAGAGACAAGCCCCCGACATAATTGCAGTAAACGAGGCCAACCCCCTGCCCTGCTACGCCCAAGAGCTTGCAACGTCAACCGGATATGACTGCATATGGCACATGGGTGTATCAGGGCTCCGTCTTGGCAGGTTAGGTATACCGATCAATCTGAGAGAAGGTGATGCAATACTGGCGAGAAAGGGGCTTGGCCTTAAATTCGCCGGACAGACTAAGCTTGCAGGCCCCGGCATCGTCATGCCATCATGCTCCATTCATACTGGCGACCTTACACAAGCCCTTCTCGGGAAAATAACCTGGGAAGGGGACACCATATATGTATGCGCAACCCACTGGCACGCAACACTCGGCGGCATTGATGCATTGGCAAATGCAAAAAACCTTGCAGAAAGATTCTCATATCCACAAAAGGAATACCTCAACGTTATAAAAACGATATATAGCGACATACGCTTCAAAATGCGGGAGGCAAGAAACACGCTCAGATTCATCAGCAGGAGTGTTCCTTCGGGCATCCCCGTAATTCTGATGGGCGACCTCAACGCCGAGCCGGACAGGCCTGAAATCGAATGTCTGAGGCTGAACGGCTTCAGCATGGGTGCTTCCGGCGGCTCGGGCTTCACATGGGATCCTGAGACAAACACCAATTTAATAAGATACTACCCCGAAGATCTCGACAGAAGATTTTCCAGCCTCTATGATCATCTTCGAGCCATCTACGAGAAGAAATCCAGGCGTGAAATCGACTACATCATGGTCAACAGATATGCTCACCTGAATGGTTTAAAACTCTGCGCAAATGAACTAATTGACGGCTCACACATTTCAGATCATTTCGGGGTGATTGCAGAGATTGAAATCCTGTAAAGAAAAAACATCCCTGCTCAAGTCATGATTGCTCTGTCTTCAAATCATTAACCTTTCGTACAACGCAGGCAGCAATGTAGACCATCCATATTATAAGCCCGATATGCAGAACATCATTTGCGCAGAACCATATACCCTGTTCCCAAAGCTTTTCTGTCAGGCCTGAAAATAGATAGGCAAAATAGGCCATGTTGACAATACCCAGCGAGAGCCAGACAATCATAAGTGTAAGCTCCTGGCGCTCTCTCGTTCTGATATATCGCCTGATATTGATTACAAAGAGTGCGATGAAACTCGGTGTGGTGAAAAGAACCATCAGTTCGAACGAGACCATCAGATTGTTGGGGATAAATGCCCCGGCCAGGACAATGGCTAGATAAACGATTGTATTTGCAATCGCATAGAATGAAAGTACCTGCCTTAAACGCCCTTTGGTGCTGGAAAATGCAACACCCTTGACAATTGCATTTATGCTGATGACCGTTAATATAAGGTAAAAAACTTCCCACCAGCTGGTCCAGGCGCAGACTATTCTGCCGGCACACTTTATCTCATAGCTTAAGGCCTGATAGCTGGTACCTGCAAGAATCGCCCCTGCTCCCCAGAATATGAGGCCGATTCCCCACCACAAGCGCGACTTCTCATTTTCCTTGAATTTGAGGGCATAAATCCCTGACAGAACTGTCAGAATTCCAAGAAAATATATGAAGAATGTGGAGCTGGGAACTGCCAGCACAAAATGAATCGAACCGATGGAAATATCCGTACAGGGCTGGATGATGCGCCATGTTTCAGGTGTCTGCTCTGGACAGCAGTAAGGTATCGTCTGCAGCCTGTCGCAAGCTGACAGGCTTATCAAAGCAATGATCGATGCACAGATACGCTTCATCATACCTTAAGCACCTCAGCGGTTTTCCACACGCTCCCACATTTTTATATAACCCTCGGCAGAGTGGTAAAGGGGTTTCAAATCCTCATCAGTGAGCCCCAGGTTCTTCAGGTCGGCCACAAAATCCGGTATCAGGCCATAGCATGCGACACCCTCGGTATTGAAGTCGAAGACGCGGTTTCCGGCCCTCAGTTGATTAAACTCACCGGTGCCGCCAACAGGAGCTTTAAATGGATAGACCAGAGGGTTGGTGGCTGGCGTCGCAGGAGGGTTGCCGTCGCAGGCACGATTCCCGAAGCGCGGTCCCGGCTGTTTACACATGCCGTTTACGTCTGAACCATAAGGAATTGCAACCTGATACGGACTCTGGCTCATCACCTTGACAGCATTCTTATAAGAATGAGCCCATGACTCGGACGATATCTCGCATCCTCCATGCTTCTCCTGGTAGAGCATGAGTGATACAATGCCGCCGAGATTGAATATTCTGGTGGCATACTGCCAGGTTATGCTCCCGTCAGGAGGGTCTATCCAGCTGTGGCTTGCAATAACAGGGTAATTCTCCTCTTCGCAGATCGAGAGTGCCTTGAATGCCATCTTATGACTCATGTGGTCTGTCTCGATTATCATCTTCTTCTTTATCATCTCACGGATAAAGAACTCACCGATATCCGTAAGCCCCCTTTTGTTGTCTGATGATCTCATACCGGCCGGGTAAAAGGGCACTACTGACCCGATCAGCGGTGCAAGCATTATGAAAAAAGGATTATCAGGATATGTGAACGAAGGCTCTTTGTATGTGAATGACGGGTCGCTGCACTCCTCGAATTCGAAGTATGAGCCCCTTAGAAGGCGGTTGCCGAGATTCGGGATTACCGGAACCCAGACATTGGTCCCCCCGAATGCGTTGTTGAATATATGGATAGGGAAGATACTCCTTACCCCCTTGTCACGGTAGACCTGAAGCTGGTCGACAATGTACTGGGGATCGATATTGTTCTCATCCGCCGCATTGAAAAGGGTCGCTACCTCTATACCAAGGACGATTGCAAGCTTGCCGTCAGCGATTACATCACGGGCCTCTTTCGGGGAATACACGATGCGGAACCAGCCCTTGTCCGGACCGCCGCACTGTGCATCTATGTAGTTTTCAAGACTCTTCACCTCGTCAATCTGGCGGTCTACCGCGTTCATGTCGTTGCAGTCATAGCCGGGCAGGCTGCCGTATATGCGGCACATAAGCTCGTTGCTTACACAGTGCACGACAGCCAGCCTGAGGCCGCCCCGGTATGCGCGCTCAAGCCATCTGTAGTAGACCATCTGATGGGTCATGGCATTGTTGTAGGGCCAGTACTTGAAGTCAGGCCAGCCGCTGGTATCATGCCTGAGCCGTCCCTCGGTCAGGTTGCCGATAAGGTCATTCGCTCCCTTTTTTCCATGAATGTATGAACAGTCAGGCAGAGCCCTGCTCACGCCGAGAGGGCTGAAGTTCCTGCCGATAACCAGCTTGCCTCCGAAGCCTTCTTGGGCGCACAGGTGAAGGTGCGTGTCGGCGAAGCCCACGAGATTCTGTTTTGAAGGTTGCTTCATCACTACAGCATCAGTGCTTATATCCGCTTCTGGGAATGGTGTGCATTTTTGAGCGGGCTCTATTGTAAATTCGGACGCCGGGCCCCGGGTGTCTGAAAGGTACAGCCGGCCGTCACCTGCATCGGCTGCAAGCCACAAGCTTCCATTATAAGGCTTGAACGCGAAGAGGTCATTGCCCAGAGATACGAGTTCCCACATGGTATTATCATCGAGGGTCGAGGTTCTTGTCACATTTTTGCCTGCATCAACACTCAGGTATCTGGCCTCTTTGTCATAAAGCAAATAGACACCAAGATATGCCGGCTTCATGTAAAAGGACGATGCCTTGCTCTGATCTTCAGCAGAAGCAGCATAACCCGCTGAAGTGGCAAGGACAAAGCTGTTGTTTTCAACCGACCTGATCGCATAGCAGCCGTTTGCGAAATCATATACAGTCTTTGCTGCGGCAGTGTTTTCAGTACCGGTTTTACCCTCTGATGACTCAGAGTCAGAGTCACCGGTACTGCAGCTTGTAAGGACCAATAAAAGGACAACCGCGATGCAACAGCTCCTCATATTCATAAGTACTCCTCTCAGGTGATAATTTTAATCTTAAATCTATATAACAATGAAGCCACTCCATGCAATAATGGGGGCTTCAGTTTTTAAGAAAGCCTATCGGTTCTCTTCTTTCCATCCCCACCAATCTTCATAATTCTCCGATGCCTTATCCCAGTATTTCGGATCTCGCGACGGGTAATTATATGGATCTTTGTGATAGCGCTCGACCCTGTGCAGCATCCTCAAATAAGCCTCAGCACCTCTGAAGAAGGCATCCAGTCTCAGGGTCGGGTCCTGGACTTGCCTGTATTTGATGTAATCAGGCATCATACCGTAATGGGCCATGCCCTCTTTGTTTACATCGAATGTGCGTTTCCCTGTGACCTGACGCTTGAATTTCACTTTCGAAGGATCAACCACGCTTTCGTTGTAGAGGCCCGGATATAGGGATCCAAACCCGTCAATGCCATAATCGACAGCCCTTGTTGCAGTCGAGTCCACACGAGGCAATGAACATGCGCCGTTAACATCTGTTGTCATGGGCTGTCCCAGCCACAGATCATCAGACAGATCATCGGTGGGGTCATCGTTCATGTTGTACCATGAAGCAGGTACCATGTATGGCCTTCCGCCGTGGTAATAGAAATATTTCGCCCTCGCATTCTCGTTGTCGAGATACCTTCTGGCACCTGGGCCTTCGATGCTGAGATCCATCATGAACCCGAGATAGTCCAGATAGCAGAAGCCGTCTCCGTACATAGCAGGACCTGCATATGTGGGTGCTTTGCCGGCAATATGTTCTGAGAAGAGTCCGCCGAGCTGTATGATTTTGATCATGCGCGGAATATCCAGCTGTTCATAGGTCTTTGCCTCAGGCGGTTCCAGATCTGTTATGCGGCCGTGCGTTGCAATTACGCCAGGATACTTGTGTTCCCATATTATCTCCAGCGCCCTGTTGACCGTCTTATCGCACATGTGGTCGACCTCAATGACAAATCCCTTTTCTATCAGCTTCAGGATAAGCCATTCCCCGAGCTTTGTGAGGCCCTGCCCGTTCGCGTGGCCCTTGCCTGGTGCGTCAGGCGGAAGGTCGGGTTCTATGATGGGTGCATATGGCAGATCGATTCCGAGCCTTTTTAAAAGCTCGATCGTCTGGGCCTGTGCCGTAGCGTATTCTATCCCAGTCTCCTTGTAAGTCACTCTTGGATTCGGGCTTTCCGTGATGTCATAAAAATTGCCCCGCATAACCTTATTGCCAAGGTCCCAGACCATGTTGACATACAGCCAGGCGCCACCGTAGCCGTTGTTTATACCGTGAACCGGGAAGATTGTTCGGATGCCCATTTCATAATATTTATCGAGTAAGTCGTTGATTTCCTTGAGCTTTGCCTGAAGCTGGGCACTTGTTATGCGGTTCGGGTCATAAAAAGGCAATTCGGCGTCTGAAATATAGTCCCTTCCGGCGTTGCACAATGAATCCACCTCGATTGCAAGTATGACCGCCATCTTGCCCTGGCTTATTACCTGGCGGGCTTCATCCGAGTTTTTGCATATCCTGAACCAGCCTTTGCCTGGTCCGCCGCACTGGGCGTCTATGTAATCCTGCATTCCATACATGTTTTTAATCTGACTGTCGCAGATTGAAATGTCATCCTGCGGCGGCACATCAACTTTTGGCTTGATGAGGCCGTTCTTTACCACAGCAAGGACCTCGGCGTTTACCATCTCCTGCACCATGAGACGCAGCCCGGACAGCCAGGCGCGCTCTATCCAGCGATAATAGGCCTGTTGATGTGTCTGCGAGTCTGCCGTGGGCCAGAATGAGAATGTGGGCCAGCCGTCGGTATTATGTGTGGAGTGACCATCCTGAACCATTCCCAAGAGATCAGTAGAACCGTTTTTGCCGTGCAGCAGACTACAGTCCCTCAGCGCTTGCTGTATACCCAGCGGGTTGAATGTCTCGCCCACAAAGGTTGTCTGGCCTGAAGCAAGGAAGTGGTTCAGATGAACATGGACATCGGCAAAACCGACAATGGGTTCACCCACTGCCGGACGGGCCATTGCCATAGACGGGTCAACAGGCAATCCGTTCCAGTCACTGATATCGACATTTAGCTCGGCCTCAGGATAGGCTGTGCAATTGTCAGTTTCTTCAATTATGAACCGGCAGGACTCATCCATCTTTCTTTTAAGAGAGAGGCTCCCGTCATCTACAGAGACCGAAATCCATTTGCCTTTGGATAATCCTTTTGAAGCTGATTTGAATGCGAACAATCCTTCACCGGCTTTAACAAGTTCCCATATAGTATTTCCATCAAGCGTACCTGTCCTGACCACGCTCTGTTTTGCATCGATGCTGAGGTATTTTTCCATTCCGTCATAGAGCATGTAGATGCCTAGGCCTGAGGGCTTCATGAAAAATGCCGAGGCCTTGGTCAGGTCATTGGCAGTGGCATCATAAGCCGGACCAGCAGACATGATTAAGTTGCTGTTGACAACAGATTTCAGTGCGTAGCAGCCATTGGCGAAATCATAGACGGTTTTAACAGGGGTGATATTTCCATTGCCTGCTTCTTCAACGAATAAATCCGACTGATTGTCTTTACTGCTGCAGCCAGCAAGCAGCAGGAGAAATGCGATGCCGATGCAAAGGCCCTTCATTTTCATAACAACTCCTCCATTAAAAGTATTTTAAAAACATATGATCACAAAACTTAAATAGAAATTTTAAGCTTACTTGGCACTTATGTCAATGCACATAAAGACTATTTTATCCCTGATCTTCCCGGATATTTTAATATTCTTGTTTATTGACAGGATTAAAGATTGTATTAGTTAAAACGATATATTAATTCATTCAACTCTGAAGCGGCTATTGTTTAATGGGATCACCATTTTTGGAGGTTATTAAGAGATGCAGAAAACCGTTGAGCGCATTCCCGTATGGAAGATGATCATGTACTCGCTAGGTCAGTTCGGATGGTCGCTTCTCTCCGCAGTCGCAACGCTGCTCACATACTTTTATATACCCCCCGAAACGGGTGAAGCGGCATTCCCGCTGCTTGTAACCAGAGAAGCAGTATTCGGAATGACGATTGTCGGTGTAAGCGGATTTCTTGCACAGGCTGTCGGACTCTTTTTTGACCCGCTCATGGGCGCATTATCGGACAGGAGCAAATCAAGACTAGGCCGAAGACGCTATTTTCTGCTCATAAGCTCGCTGCCGATGGCAATAATCTGCTATCTCATATTCAGCCCTCCGTCATCCGCTCCCGGCAGGCTCAATGTGGCATGGGTCGTATCAGCGGTTGTGCTTTTCAACATATTCATGTCCGTCTACAGGATGCCCTATGGCGCGCTTATCCCCGAACTGGGGCACACCTCAAAAGACAGAATGCTTCTCTGTACGGTCACATCGGTCACATGGGCCCTGGGTTTTCTGGTCGGCGGCTCGCTTGTCTATAATGTAAAAGATATATTCCAGACTTCATTCGGAATGTCTCCGGTGAGCGCATTCAGAACGGTGGTGGCCATATATAGCGCATTGGGTTTCGTATTACTCTGCATTCCTGTGATATTCGTCGACGAAAAGCGTTACTGCACGGGTTATGTCTCTCCAGAGACCCCGATTGAGGCCATAACGAAGGCCTTCAGCAACAGGGATTTCGTGATATTTACTGCAAGCACCACAGTCTATTCCATGGCGGATGTTATCCTTCAACTGGGTATCGTCTATTTTATGACAGTACTCATAGGGCTTAAAGAGACCTGGGTGGGGATATTCGGCACTAGCATGTTCGCGTTGAGCTTCGTGTGGTATTTTTTTGTAAACGTGGCAGCAGCAAAAATCAGCAAGAAGAAGATCGTAATCTTCGCATTCTTCATACAGGCCCTCATATATGTCATGATATATATGACAAAGCAGGCCCCTGTCCCTTTAATGGTATGGGTGTGGACAATCATAGTGCTTCAAAGCATAGTTGCAGCGACAACAGGCATAGTCCCGGGCGCAATCAATGCGGATATCATCCGTGCGGATTCTATCAGGACAGGAGTTCAGCGCGAGGCCTCTTTCATTGGCGCCTCCAGCCTTTTCATGAAGATTCCTCTGGCCCTTCCGCCTCTTGTCTTTCCTTCCCTTCTACTGCTGGGAAGAAGCCCGGAGAACAACACTGGCGTAAGGCTTGCGGCTCTTATTGCATTCGGACTCATGGCCTCGGCACTTATCATACTTCTCTTCTACGATGAAAAGCGCACTCTTAAAACCCTGGCCGAGGAAAAAGCCCTTGAGAAGGCCAGTCCACACGAAAAATGACAATGGCATGGTGGAGGTTAATATGCCGGAAGAAAGGCTATGGTGGAAACACGGAGTAATTTATCAGATATATCCGAGGAGCTTTTATGATGCCAGCGGCGACGGCACCGGCGATATCCAGGGCATAACCTTAAAGCTCGATTACCTAAAAGACCTGGGAATCGAAGGCATCTGGCTTTCCCCCATCAATGTCTCGCCCATGTTCGACTTTGGCTATGACATCAGCGATTACAATGACATAGACCCTGTCTTCGGCAATCTAAGAGATTTCGAAAGGCTCTTAAAAGAAGCGCACAACCGGGGCATCAGGATCATCATGGACCTTGTCATGAACCACACGTCACACCTGCATCCGTGGTTCAAGGAGTCGGCTTCAAGCAAAGACAATCCCAAACGCGACTGGTACATATGGAAAGACCCTGTCAGGGGCCGCGTACCAAATAACTGGATGGCAGCATTCGGAGGCCGCGCCTGGGAATCCGACAGAAAAACCGGGCAATATTACCTGCACCTTTTTCTCACAGAACAGCCTGACGTCAACTGGCGCAATCCCGGGCTCAAAAAGGCCATGTTCGATATGGTCAGGTTCTGGCTGGAGAAAGGAGTGGACGGGTTCAGGCTGGACGTCTGCAACTTCTTCATAAAGGACGCGCAGTTCAGGAACAATCCGTTCGGCATAGGCCCGAACGCCCCCAGGCCCTACGACCTGCAGGCGCATATCTACGATCGCGACCAGCCTGAAAACCACGAAATAATGAAGGAGTTCCGCTCAATACTTGACGGTTATGAGGAGCGCATGTCAGTAGGAGAAATAGCAGTTGAAAACCCCGGCGGCAATCATTATATCGCCTCCTCATATTACGGTAACGGCGATGACGAGCTGCACCTTGTATTCGACTTTTCCCACATGAACGTCAAGTGGGGAGCGGACTTTTTCTACAGACGCATTCAGGGTTGGCTCTCGCGCATACCGGCCGGAGGATGGCCATGCCATGTATTCAACAATCATGACCAGTTCAGAAGCCTGAGCCGCTATGCCAAAGGTGCAGAAACCATACCAAGGGCAAAGGTTTTAGCAGTCATGCTGCTTACTCTTAAAGGCACACCTTTCATATATTACGGTGAAGAGCTGGGAATGAGGGACGGCCATATCCCGAAAAAGATGCTGCATGATCCTGTCGGCATAAAATACTGGCCATTCCACCCTGGCCGCGACCCCGAACGAACGCCCATGCAGTGGTCGAGCGCTCCAAATGCAGGCTTTTCTCAGGCTCCTCCCTGGCTGCCCGTGAACTCAGACTATGAAACGGTGAATGTAGAAGTCGAGCTCAGTGAAAGGAACTCGATGCTCAACCTCTACAAGGAATTGATAGCCATCAGAAAAAGCCGCCCGGCGCTTGAGCGCGGCGAGTGGATACCTGTGATCGAGGCAAAGGATGACATCATTGCCTACAAACGCGTCTATGAAAATGAGGAGATGCTGATTGTTCTCAATTTCTCGAATACCGCAAGAAAGGCCAGACTGGGAACGCCTCAGCTGCAGACCGTCTTTTCCACACATAGATTTGGCGCCAGTGTTTTTTCAGGCCCTGAAATGAACCTGATGCCTTATGAGGCAAGCATTTTCAGCCTATAGGACGAGATAATCCATGAAAAAATCCAGGAAATGGATATTATCGATACTTTCTCTTTTAATCCTGATTATCGTATGCGCCTTCGGCTTTTTTGTCATCAAGATCGCACCCATCGGATGCGCATATAAGGCTAAGCGCGTATGCTCATGCGTCTTTCTGGCTGGCCGCAATCCGGATCAGGTTATAAGAGAAGATGTCGCGGGTCTCGAATATATCGGCGTTGATATAAACAAAACCGACAAAAGCGTAACAGGCAGTTTCCTCGGCATGGCAAGGCGCAAAGCCATATACAGGGATGGGCTGGGCTGCACACTTGTCCTTGGCAAGTCCGAGGATGAACTTAAAAAACAGGCGCTCGGATTCAAACCCATACCGCTTCAGGACCGTTCGAAAATCCCGTGGCCGGATGGAGACCTTCTTCCCGATTCCCCGTTTCCTTCTAACGTCAGCAGACGGCTCCTTGACAACACGCTTAAATGGGCGTTTTCGCCAGGCAGCGTAGATTCTCCTATAATGGCAAGGGCGGTTGTAGTCGTTTATGACGGCAGAATCGTTGCGGAACGGTATGACGAAGGGTTCGACATTAATACCCCGCAGCTTGGATGGTCGATGAGCAAGAGCGCCACTAACGCACTTGCAGGTATACTCGTCAAAGAGGGAAAACTGTCGTTGAAGGCCCCTGCCCCTGTTCCCGAATGGCGAAAGCCTGGTGACCCGCGTTCAGCAATAACGCTGGATCAGCTTATGAGAATGAGCAGCGGCCTCAAATTCGGAGAAGACTACGTCTGGCCCTTATCCGATGCCATACAGATGCTTTTCAACAGCGACTGCGCAGGCTGCTATGCATCATCGATGCCTCTTGAAACATCACCGGATACCAGATGGCAATATTCAAGCGGCACAACAAACATTATTTCGCGCATAATCAAAGAGGCCGCAGGCGGCACTGATGCCGGCTTCTTCGGCTTCCCTAAAAGGGCTCTTTTCGACAGGCTCGGCATGCAGTCCGCCGTCATCGAACCGGACCCGGACGGTGTCTTCGTGGGCTCATCCTTCATGTATGCGACACCGAGGGACTGGGCAAGGCTGGGCCTTCTCTATCTGAACGACGGCGTCTGGAATAGCGAGCGCATTCTGCCCGAAGGATGGGTCAAATATTCCACCACACCCGCGCCCATGGCCCCGAAAGGCGAATACGGGGCGCAGATATGGCTTAACAGAGGTCCGGCCGGAAATCCCGGCCAGAGGCTTCTGCCGAATGTCCCCGAAGACATGTTCTCTTTCGAAGGTTTCGAGGGCCAGCAGGTTGCAATAATCCCCTCGCATAAACTGGTCGTTGTACGTCTGGGAATTACCTGGGATTACGAAGCCTGGAATTATGATGAGATAGACTTTTTCTTAAGCAGTTTAGTAAAAGCCGTATCGGTTAAATGAGCCCGGAAGGAACAGGATATGGAAAAAAAAGCATGCGTCAGTAAGCCCATCAGCAGATATTCGGCAGAACATTTCATGGAAGCTGAAAAGCTGATAATTGCAGGCATTATTGCCAGACTCGACAAGCGCTATAAAATGGAATTCAGGGAAGATTCAGCAAGATTAGCATCAACTGTAGCAGGAAAAATCTTCAATATCCCGGAGCAGGATGATGACAGCAGGGCCTTCTCCAATAACAACATGGATGTCCTCGATTCCCTTGTTGAAGCAGTTTCCGGGGACAGGGAAATATGCGGTATATTGACTCAGACATACATAATGCGCATCGTTTATGCATCACGGCTCAGCGGCTGCAAAACCGAAGATCTGTACGAAGATATAGAAAGGCTTAAAAATCTCGGGCTGTATCTCGAGGATGGCCCCCCACCCTCTCCGTCAACATTCATTCAGAAGGCCGAGGCTTTTTTCCTTGCCTCCAGGACAGGGTTACAATGAAGAGACTTTTCTCAGGTATAAATAAATAACCAGAGCTGAGAGGGAAAACAGGGCCGTACTTATATAAAACACCATGTCGAGGCTTATCATGTCCATTACAATGCCCGCCTGAACCGGGCCTATTATCATGCCCATCCCGAAGGAAAGGTTGAAAAGGCCCATTGAAAACCCCAGCCCCAGATTCTTTGTGCCACGTACGAGAATCGCGTTTCCAGCCGGGTTTGAGATGGCGGAGCCTATGCCCCCGATTATGCAGAGAATAAAAAATTCCCAGAAGCTAGTACATGCGGGCACAAATGCAAGTATGACTGCAATCAGGAATATCCCGGACATCAGGAGCCCCAGCTTGTTGTACCTGTTTGCAAGGAATCCGCATGGTGTCTGAAGCACTCCCGCCGTTATCATGATAACCGATGACAGCAATCCTATCTGACTTGCACTTAAGCCCTGATTCTGCGTGACAACGGGAAGAAAGGCAAAAAGACCGCTCTGCCCGATCGAAATTATCAAAGCATAAACGAGAAGTCCTTTGAGAATATCTGAAGACAGTGCATCTCTAAGCAGCGTTTTGCTTTTACTGATATTTTCCTTGCGTATCTGCTCCTTATTTTTTTTATCTCCCGGCACAAGGATTATCACCAGAATAAGGCTCAGGAAGAGAAATGCCGCCATAGCAATGAAAGGCGCCTTCATGCCTATCCTGTCCATCAGAACCCCGCCCAGAATCGGCCCTATACCGAAACCGAACATCATGAATGTGTTGAATATCGCCATATAGGAGCCTTCTTTGTCCTTGGGCGCAATAGACCCGACATATGCATAGGCCACCGATTCAACCATAGCAGCCAGCACCCCTTCGATCAATCGTATGGCAATGAGATGTGAGGCGTTCTTTGCAAATATATAAGCCAGTGCTATCGGGATGTTTAGTATAAGCCCTATCACAATGTACTGCTTGTAACCGTATTTGTCCGCAAGCCTCCCGACAATAGGATTTGAAATGGCCATTGTCAGGGCGAAGCTTGCCATTACTATCCCTACCATCGTACCGGATGCGCCCAGGTTCATTGCATAAAGGGGCATAATCGGCATAAGTATGCCTACACCCAGCATAACGGCGCAGGTTGAAATGCATAACGCGGTAAAAATACCTATTGTACGGGTTTGGGATTTCATAATTTTCTCACAATAAATTTCAACTGTCCTGTTGTCCATTAAATTTTATTTAATGACCCGGGGTAATTTTAAATATTACCAATTGACAACAATGCTATAGCGTCTGTAATCTTTTTGTATGAATATCAGACTCCCTCTTCATAAAACAAAGATTGTATGCACCATCGGTCCCCATTCAAGAAATAGGACAGTCCTTAAGAAAATGATAGCAGCCGGCATGAACGTGGCAAGGCTTAATTTCAGTCACGGCGCACCTGCTGAGCACAGGCGTGATATCGGTGTGATAAGGGAACTTTCAGCCTCGCTCGGAAAACCTGTTGCAATCCTTGCAGACCTGCCGGGCCCTAAGATCAGGCTGGGCATACTTAAAGACGGCTCCGTAATGATGAAAAAGGGCGAAATCACGACACTCACGACAAGGGATATCCCCGGCACCCATGATCTTATCCCCGTCAAGTTCAAAGAACTGCCCCTGAGCGTAAAAAAAGGCGGCATGATCTATCTTAACGACGGATTTGTCCAGCTTAAGGTCATTGATATCGGTGAGACGGATGTCAGATGCAGAGTGTTCATCGGCGGGCAGCTTCTTTCGAACAAAGGACTGAATCTGCCCGGGGCGAATATTGACATCGACGCCGTAACAGCACACGACCTTGAGCTTCTTAAATACGGGATCGAGGCCGGTGTGGACGCGGTGGGCGTTTCATTCGTCAAATCTGCAGCTGACATCGTGAAGATAAAGGACGCAGCAAAAAAGCTCGGCAGAAACATTCATGTTATAGCCAAAATCGAGAGGATAGAGGCCTTCAGAAATATCGATTCAATCCTTGAAGTGGCAGACGGCATTATGGTTGCACGAGGCGACCTCGGAGTCGAGACGCCCATCGAGAATGTACCGATCCTGCAAAAAGAACTGATATTCAAGGCCAACCTCGCAGGCAAGCCCGTGATTACGGCAACACAGATGCTCGAGTCCATGACCGACAACATCCGCCCTACAAGGGCTGAGGTGACCGACGTGGCCAATGCCATTCTCGACGGTACCGATGCGGTAATGCTTTCCGAAGAGACAGCTATAGGCAAATACCCTGCAGAGACCGTAGCCATGATGGCAAAGATCGCTTCTTCCACTGAAAAAAAGCGCTTCCGTCTTGCAGGCGGGCCTGTGATAAGCCATGCGGTAAGAAGCCTTCTATTCTGCAAAAACGTTTCGTCCGAGGATGTTGTATCCCTTGATACGCTGGAGGCCATCAACTCGCTCAAAATTAAATATGTGCTCGCCCCGACCAGAACAGGCGGAACGCCGAGAAGAATCTCGAGATACAAGCCTGATTCATGGATAATACCCATCTGCCCCTCAGTTGACGTACGTAATTTTCTGCTCTTCTCATATGGCACCCTTCCCGTACTTTATTTGAATACTATTTCCGATGATGCGATCATAGACGGGCTCAAGAGCGCAGGAAAGGTAAAATCCGGAGACAGGATACTGATAGTCAGACGGCTCCCCGAAGAAAAAGCGGGAAAAGTGAATTCGCTTAAGTTAGTAACCCTTGCATAAGACAGATCGGACAGATACTAAATGAAACGGAGGTAATATTATGAAAAAAACATCACTTCTCACCTTTATTGCTCTTATCACCCTGACATGTCTGATTCCGGGAGTTGCTTTTGCAGATATAATGCTCAAGCAGAAGCATCATACCGACAGCTATCAGATAATGGGCAACAAGATGCCGGCAAAAGACACCATTGAAACGATATGGATGACGAAAGACGGATTTAAAAGCGATGGCCCTGATCACTCCATGATATTCAGGATTGACAAGAATACTGTGTATATAATCGAGAAAAAAGACAGGACATATATGGAGCAATCCCTGAACATAGGCAAGGCCATGGAAGACACGCTCAATCAGAAAGGCATGTCGGCAGAAGATAAAAAAGCCATGAATGCCATGATGAAGAACATGATGCAGTTCAAACTGACGATTAAAGAGACTGGAGAAACAAAAAAGATCAACAACTGGAACTGCAGAAAATACGATATGAGGCTCGATTCAGCCATGGGGCCATCACTGTCAACCATATGGGCAACTCAGGACATCAAGATAGACCAGGCCCTCTTTTCGAAATTCAAGGCGCTCAGCATGTCGATGACCAGCCAGTCCGGGATGAAGGATTCTTTTGAAAAAGCCCAGAAGGAATACGCAAAGATAAAAGGCATCTCCGTGCTTACAACTACTTCTACTAACATCATGGGCGCACAGATGAAGTCATCTGTCGAACTTCTTGAATACAAGGACGGCAAGGCCCCTGCCGGTATTCTTAACATCCCTGCCGGATACAAAAAAATCAGCTCTCCGGCCATGGAAAAATAAATCCACTGAGTTTTTTGAAAGTAAAAGGCCCTTATCTCGCATGCCGTTCATAAAAGACAGCAGGATAAAGGGCCTTGTTTATGTGCCTGAAGATTCTTCACATGTCCCCAAAAAGCACCCCTGCCCCGACTGCCATTCATGCCGGATGTGCCCGGAGATAAAATGCGAACTCTGCATAAAGAGAAATCCCGGCTTAAGTAAGGATTGTCAGAAGAAAATTTGCAGCAGCGGATAAAAGGAATGATTGCCATTTTCAGGGACAAATGCTACCTCTTGCCTAAGGCACAGCCCCAATCAATAACGGAGTAAACAATGGAATACGCAATCATAATTCTGATATTCATAGCGGCGATAGCAGCTATATGGTTTATCTCTTATAAAGGCGGATTCAAATCGGGCTCTGGGAACATCGAAAGGCAGATGAAAGCTGCCGAGCATGGCGACGTCTTCGCTCAGTATGAAGTGGCAAAAAAATATCATGAAGGCATCTGCGTGGATAAAGATATCCGCAAGGCATTCAACTGGTATCTTAAGGCTGCGGAACACGGTCATGTAGAGGCGCAGTTCATAACCGCGACACTCCTGGACAGGGGCGGCGCCGGCATCGAGCCTAATCACGAAGAGGCCTATAAATGGTATCTGAAAGCGGCATCACAGGGCAATACCAAGGCACAGTTCGAAATCTCCTCAGACAGATGGAACGACGCAATCCCCAAGGTGCAGATTGACGGAGACAGCATATCCTTTGCGTCATCAGGCACAGAGCATGCACCGAGCAAAACCCCCTACCCCAGGGAAAAGCTCGAAAAACTTATCAATCAGGCCGAAGACGGCGATGTCGATGCGCAGTATGACCTGGGAATAAGATATTACAGCGGCGACGGCGTTGATAAGGACCATGCAAAGGCAGTCAAATGGTTTACAATGGCCGCTGAGCAGGATGACGCCCAGGCGCAGTTCAATCTCGGCATAATGTTCGGGCGTGGCGAAGGCGCGGGCAAAGACATCAATACATCCATGCAGTGGCTTAAAAAGGCGGCTGAACAGGGGCATGCCGAAGCCGTCAATATGCTTTCAAAAATGAGCGGCAAAAAGTAGACCTTTCTTTTCTTACCGGAGGCGGATTTGGACTTTAACCCTGATATGAAGCACAAGGTTGTAAGAAAGGCTGTACGCGAGTTTGCCGAAACAGAGCTTGGTCCTATCGCACATGACATCGACCGCGAGGCGAGATTCCCCTGGGAAGTAATCGAGAAAATGAAACTGCTCAATTATTTCGGCCTCCAGGCGCCTAAAGAATACGGAGGGGCCGATCTCGACGGCATAAGCTATTCTATTACGATCGAGGAACTTTCCAGGGTAAGCGCGGCCGTCGGCCTGTGCATAACGGTTCACAACAGCGTAGGCATGTACCCGATCGTCAGATTCGGCTCTAAAGGGCTTAAGGAAAAATATCTCCCGAAACTCGCCAGCGGCGATATAATCGGCGCCTTCTGCATAACGGAAGCAAATGCAGGCTCCGATGCGGGCGGCGTCGAGACAACGGCTGTCAAAGACGGGGGCTCATACATCATAAACGGCACCAAGATATTTGTCACGAACGGCGCCGTCTGCGGTGCGCCTCTCATATTCGCCGTAACCAATCCTGAAAACCCGAAAAAGGCGGCCAGCGTATTCGTCGTGGATAAAGAAACGCCAGGCTTTTCAGTAGGCGAATGCGAAGACCTCTGCGGCATGCGTGCAAACCCCGTCTCATCCATCTTTATGGAAGATTGCAGGGTGCCTGCGGAAAACATACTGGGGACACCAGGTGATGGCCTCAGGATAGGCCTCATCGCCCTTGATACCGGGCGCATAGGGATAGCAGCGCAGGCTCTCGGCATAGCTCAGGCAGCATTCGAGGCCTCGGTCAGATACTCGAAGGAGCGCCAGCAGTTCAAGAAACCTATCTCATCATTTCAGACGATTCAGAACATGATAGCGGACATAGCCCTTGAAGTCGATGCGGGGAGGCTTCTTCTCTACCGCGCAAGCGCGATGAAGGATTCGGGGGTGCAGTTCTCGGCCGAAGCAGCCATGGCGAAACTTGCCTGCAGCGAAACCGCGTCAAGGGTTACATCGAGAGCGGTTCAGATTCACGGCGGATACGGCTACAGCAAGGAATATGATGTAGAAAGGTACTTCCGTGATGCAAGAGTTACCGAAATATATGAAGGCACCAGCGAGGTGCAGAGGATGGTAATATCCCGGGCTGTACTTTCCAGGCCCGTATAGAAAGAGGCTCGAAAACAGGCTTCTTAATAAATTCAGGAGCAGGCGGTGAAATTAGTAGTATGCATCAAGCAGGTACCTATGGTGACAGAACTCCCCTGGAATGCTGAAACCGGGAACCTGAGGCGCGACCTCTCTGAAGGGGTGATGAACCAGGCCTGCAAGCACGCCCTCGAGGCTGCGCTCAAGCTGAAGGAGACCTACGGTGGATACATAACGGCAATTACCATGGGCCCGCCGCAAGCCAAAGAGGTGCTTTTCGAGGCATCAGCCATGGGAGCGGACGCCGGTGTCCTTATAAGCGATAAGTCGATTGCCGGGTGCGACACGCTGGCCACCTCCTATACTCTGGCCTGCGCTATAAAAAAGGCTTGCCCGGATTTCGACCTTATCCTGTGCGGATGCTTCACGAGCGACAGCGAAACAGGACAGGTGGGCCCGCAGCTTGCCGAGGACCTCAACCTGCCCGAGGTGGCATGGGTCGAATACATGGAAAAGAACGGCAATACCCTCTCTGTGACAAGGCAGGCCGATGGATTTCTTGAAACACTCGAATTCGACCTGCCCGGGCTGGTTACTGTTTCGACAAAGCGTTATCTGCCCAGGTACATTTCTTTTTCCGACATAAACACTTCTTTTGACGATGCAGATATTATCACGCTCGATGCAAAAGCCATAGATGCCGACCCGGTTAAAATCGGACCGTCCGGTTCGCCCACGAAGATTCTCGGCATCAGTTCGACGAAGTCAGGCAAAAAAAATGTCGTCCTTAAAGGTCCGGCCAAAAAAGTGGCCCACGAACTGTTCGAAAGATTCGGAGAGCGTATTGCAGGGGCCATCGGCAAAGATATGGCAAAGGGGTCATAAAAAATGTCAGCGCCCGAACGCACAATCCTCATATACGGCGATTACAGGAACTATTTTAAAAGCAGGGTAACCCTTCAACTCATATCAAAGGCGAAGGAGCTTGCCGGTAAGATCGGCGCCAGCGTTTCAACCTGTGCATTCGGAAACGGCGTGGACGAGTGGGCGGGAGAGTATCTCGCGCACGGTTCGGACAGGGTTTATGTCTATGATGATCCGGCATTGAGCGATTACAGCATCGAACTTTATTCCGAACTCCTTGCAAGGCTCTGCCGTGAGATATCCCCCGAGATACTTCTGATAGGCGCTACATCATTCGGCAGAGAAATGGCCCCGATGGTGGCGAAAAAGCTCCAGACAGGCCTTACCGCCGATTGCGTAGGCCTTGATATAAATAATGACGGGCTTCTTGTTCAGAGAGCACCCTCATTCGGGGGAAACCTGCTTGCCGACATAATCACGCCAATCACAAGGCCTCAGATGGCTACTGTCAGGCCGGGAGTCTTCAAGGAAATTCCCCACAACGATAATCCGGGCGGCAGGATAATAAAGATGAAGCTTCCCGGAAATCTTCCCAGGCCGAGGGTGAGGTTCGTATCGTCCGAGAAGGTCAGGTCCTCTGAACTGAGGCTGGAAGATGCAAGGGTGGTCGTATGCGGCGGCAGGGGAATGGGCGGCGCCAAGCGATTCAAGAACCTCTTTGAGCTTGCAAGGCTCATGGACGGCCAGGTCGGCGCGACAAGGCCTGCCGTGCACGGGCAGTGCGCACCGCCGGAAGCGCTCGTAGGCCAGGCAGGAAGGCATATTAAACCGGAACTGCTTTTCTCTTTCGGCATAAGCGGGGCGATCCAGCATACGGCTGCCATCACCGGCGCGGATTTCATAATCGCGGTCAACAAGAACCCGGCAGCCCCCATGATGGAGCTTGCAGATGTGGCAATTGTAACAGATGCGAACCAGGCTGCTCTCGCAATAATCAGGGAATTGAGAAAACGGGCGATGGATTGACCTGAACCTGTGGAACAAAGGTCGCCCGGCCTTTATTCTTTACAGAGTCATACAGTTGTTCCATTTTGAGGTCAGACACGGAGATGTTCCTAAACCATTGCTTGTCCGGATTGATTCCAACTGATTAAAGGTTCCTTCTTCATTTCAACGCATTCTTTAAGATACAAGTTAATGAGATTCTGATAAGGCATCCCTGTTTTTTTTGACAGCTGCTTAAAATATTCAATAGTGGTTTTTTCAAGCCTGATTGTAACCTGGGATTTAAGGTCCTTAGTATAAGGATTCCTTTCACCTTTCATTTTGCTGAAATCATATTCTTTTCTCATATGCGCTCCTTCCAGTAGGCATCTTCTTCGTTCTTTGTGGCCTTCCTGGCTGAAATAATTCTTATGACCGAGTCATCCTGCAGATAACAATGACATACGACCAGAATCCTCAATGTTGCACTAATCCCCAGCATTATGAATCTGTCTTCTTTATCTGAATGGTCCGGATCAAAATATCTGATTGCATAATCATCCAGAAAAACTGTCTCCGCTTCTTGAAAGGAGACACCATGTTTCTTCATGTTAGACAGGTTCTTTTTGGGATCCCATGAAAATTCTGTCATAATTAATTTATAATTATCATATATTTTCCAGTCAAGTTCTATTTCGGAATCACTGAATTGAACTATTCAAATGGTATCTTGAGGTTATCAAAAGTCTGCATTCAGTAAACATATCACCATACGGGCATATCCCCGGGATTATATGATGATGTCATATCCTCCCGGGACGATCTGTCAAATTGGATCTGTTTTTTATATGATTTTCTAAACAGGCTTATTTGCAAGCCTTATCAACAGCCGTCTCCACACCGGCTTTATTGCTGTACGCCTGACGTATCAAATTTCAGCAGGCTCATATCGAACGTTCCGCCAGTCCCGGCATTCTGAATCCCGTCCAGATTACCGTTCGTGAATCCGGTAATATAAAGATATTGATTGCTTGAATCGAAGGCAATGGCATTCCCTTTGTCATCAACTGCCGTACCTGCAAGGGTAAAAGAGAATAGAGCACCGCCATAACTGAGCCTTGCCAGAAGTATATCTTCCGCTCCTTTATTTGTGAAAAATGGCGGCGAGCTTCCCCATGTGAAACCCGTAATATAAACATTACCCGGAGCGCTGTCCATCGTGATCCCATAGGCAATATCATCCTGAGCAGTCCCTATCTGTGTAGTCCAGCGACCTGTAGAATCAGTGAAGTTTGCAAGATTTAACATCATTGCAACAATATCATACCCGCCCCGGTTTGGTGCACCGAATTCACCGTTGGTTATACCGGTCACTGTGACATAACTGTCTGAATAAATGGCAATTGCAGATCCGGCAGTGTTCCTCGTGGCCCTTCCCGAATCTGATGCGCTCGAGCCCCTGAAAACCAGGCTGCCGTTGAGGCCGGCGCTGTCATAACGCACCACGAAGAGGTCACTCACCCCGCCCGAATAGTCCCATCCCGGTTCATTAACAAATGATACGAATGATCCCCCGGCCTGACCGGTTATGGCCACTTTGTTTCCGGACGCACTTACGGCAACAGCGGTGGCAAAATCGTCTCCCGTTGAGCCTATCTGTCTGACCCACTGTGGAACGAGCGATGAGTTACATTTTATGAGGATTACGTCCTTTCCGCCTTTATGAGAGCCTGCACCCCCCATTTCACCTTCAGTATAACCCGTTACATAAACATTTTCGCCTGCGTCAACAGCAACAGAATTGCCCGCATCATCATCTGTAGTGCCCATTATTGCGGAAAGTTTTCCTCCGCCGTCAGACTTGTTATACCGTACAAGGAAAATATCTTTCCCGTCTATCGACCCTACCCCGTCTATCCCGCCGGATGTGTAGCCGGTTACATATACATAATTGCCGCCAACTGCCACGTTAAGGCCATTGCTGAGCGCATCCAGTAAAGCATCCGGGTCCGGCCCGGACACTCCTATGGTGCCAAGCAGTCTTGTCCACTGTCTGATGCCGGTTGAATTGTATTTGGTAAGAAAAACATCAGCATGATTTGTATTGGTTATGCCGTTAAGGTCGCCGCCGGTCCAGCCGGTCACAAAGATATTCCCGCTTCCGTCAACGGCAACACCCCGGCCATAATCGTTGGAACTTGTCCCTGAAAGTTTCGTCGCTGTTTCCAGCGTCGTTGCGGCTGCCGGATTGCTCGGGTCCGACTCATTGCCGTTGGAATTGAACGCTTTCACCGTGTATGTGTATGGCGTTTTGGCTGTGAGGTTTGAATCCGAATAGCTTATCGCATTATAAACATTGGCAACGGCAAGACGGTAATTGCCATTTCGGTATATGTTATACCCCACGGCATTGGCCGAGGCGTGCCATGTCAGATCGATCCTCGAAGCTGATATGGCTGTTGCAGTAAGACCTGTCGGAGCAGCAGGAGGCGTTGTCCCTTCTTCATCCACATCTACGCCGCCACCACCACCGCCTCCTCCGCAGTTAAAGAAGAATGCAGAGACGATCAATATCAGAAATAAACTTCCTGTTTTTGATTTCATATTGCGCCCCCTTTGAATATTTTTTTAGATATGCGACGACTCGATTAAACCTTATTGCAAGCGGTAAAATACATAACGATAAAATATGTCGGAGAACACGTTAGTCAAGTATATAACAGCATATCATGTACTTATTATATATAGGAAAAAACATAACCCTTCGAGATAAAAGGCATTCAGGTCAGATAATGTTCGATGCGGCAACATTAATCCATTATCAGGGAAAAGCCGGTTTATTATCTGACGATTGACCCGTATTTTTCCAATAAAAGTACAGATCAAGAGGCTTTATAATCACTCCGGGCTGGATAACCGGGTAATTCCTGTCAGATATTTTTTCAGGCTTCAAGACTTGCTTTTTTCATATTACTTATTAAAATTTAAAATAGTTTTTTAAGGGCAACACCGCTTAGGATGCCTTCGAGTTATTAGGTTATGTCCGGTTGGTTAAAGAAAACTGCTCATTAAAAAGCAGTGGCGTGGATGGAGGATATATGCCTGATGAGCTGAAGCTTCAGGCCGAGTCCAGCAGTTTTACACGCTTTGTATGGATACCTGTACCGCTGTTTCTGATAGCCATAGTAGTGTTGACTTTCCTCAATCCTCAAGCCGAGCATGAATCTGAGACACTGCTGGCCTTGTGCAACTTCCTCTTCTCGACAGTGGCTTCCATCCTGGTGGCAATCCTTTTCGGGCAGAGCTATGTGCTGAGGCGCGAACCGGGCTTGCTGATGCTTGGATGCGGCGTGCTGATATGGGGTTCTGCAGGAACTCTTGTACCTGTTCTTTTGCCGTCAGGCATCAATGTAACGATAAGTGTGCATAACTCACTGGTCTGTGTATCGGCGGTTTGCCACCTTGCTGGCGTTGTGCTTCTTAATAATCCGCGTCGTGAGATATCCCGGGGCGGCCCGGCGCTTGCAACAGCCTATGCGTGTTCCCTGGGCACTGTGCTGCTTATCACGATGCTGGCCATAAAGGGGAGGATGCCGATCTTTTTCATCGATGGTCAGGGCGGAACGCTGCTGCGCAGTTTTGTTCTCGGCTCGGCCGCCGCAATGTTTGTTCTGACTTCATCGGTGCTGCTCTTGAGGCTTGGATGGTCCGCATCGTCATTCGTGCGCTGGTACGGCATGGCGCTCTTTCTCATCGCGCTGGGCCTGTTCGGTATCATGATCGAAAAAGTTCACGGCGGCTTTTTGAGCTGGACCGGTCGTGCAGCTCAGTTCCTCGGCGGTGCATATATGGTGTTCGCGGCCATTGCAGCACTTCGCGAATCTGGCGGGCGGATCGAACTTGGCGCGGCGAAATGGGATGCCAGGCTGGTGCGGGTATTGACGCCGCAATGGTTCATGGGGCTACCTGTCTGGTGGCGCTACACGGTTGCAATAGGAATTTCTGTGGCTACTGTGGCGCTGCGGGTTGTTTTAATCCCATGGCTGGGAACATTCTATCCCTATAACATCATGTATGTTTCTGCGGCAGTGTCAACGGTCCTTCTTGGAATCGGACCGGGACTGCTTTGCCTGTTTCTGGGCATCGCAGGTGTCGAGATCTTCGTGATGCAGTCTCTGCCTTCTTTTTTCATGGCTGAAACACTCACACGGTCAGGCATAACCCTGTTCGTGGGCATTGCAATTGCCTTCCTGCTTCATGCCACCCGCGTTGCTGCTGTCAGAGCAAGAAAAGACGCTGAACGGCTGGCAACATTCGCAGAAGCGACGTTCGAAGGAATCGTCGAAAGTCAGGCTGGCCGGATCATGGACTGCAACGAGCAGTTCCTACAAATGACCGGATACAAGCTGGAAGAGTTGAGAGGCATGGCAATTGCCGATCTGATTGCACCGGAGGACAGGGATCGTGTACTGGCAAACTTCCAGCCCAACCTGGAATCGGTCGTTGAGAATGTGATGCTGCGCAGGGACGGAACCAGGATCATAGTGGAAGCGTACGGCCGGCCGCTTGAGCCCGGCAGCAACAGCCGGCTTACCGTTATCCGTGACATTACAGAGCGCAAACAGTTTGAAATTGAACTACGCGAGAGTGAAGACAAGTTCAAATACGTGTTCGACAATTCTCCGGTTGGCAAATCGATCACATCTCTCTCTGGAGAGATAAGTGTCAACAGGGCAATGTGTGAGATGCTGGGATATCTGCCAGAGGAACTCAAAGACAAAAAGTGGCAGGAAATCACCCATCCGGACGATATTAATCTGACTTCCGAGGCTCTGAATTCAGTTGCCTCAGGCGAAAAGAACTCTGTACGTTTGGAAAAAAGATATATTCACAAGAACGGTTCCATTGTCTGGGGAGATTTAAGTACCTCAGTACGCCGGGACAAGGAAGGCAAAGCGATTTATTTCATGTCCGTCGTAGTCGACATTACCAAACGCAGGCAGGCAGAGGCCGAACTGCAGCGGCACCGTGATCATCTGGAAGAATTGGTCATGGAGAGGACATCTGCGCTGCACGAGTCCGAGGAGCGCTACCGGATGGTTGTGACAGATCAATCAGAGTTGATCAATCGCTTCAAGCCCGACGGAGTGCTCACATTCGTCAATGACGCCTTCTGCCGCTTCTTCGGCAAATCAGAGGCCGAACTCATAGGCCAAAAGTGGCAACCAGTTGCCGTAATCGAGGACGTGCCGGAGATCGAGGCGAAGCTGCAGACGCTGTCGGCAAAAAACCCCATGGTCATGATTGAGAACCTCGTTTATTCTGCCAATGGCGAAGTGCGCTGGATGCAGTTCGCTAACCGTGGCTTCTTCGACGCAGATGGAAACCTGATAGAGGTACAGTCAGTGGGCCGCGACATCACGGAGCGAAAGCAGGCGGAAGAGGTTCTGCGTACGATCTCGCTTTACACCCGGAGCCTCATCGAGGCGAATCTCGACCCACTTGTTACCATCAGCCCTCAAGGAAAAATCACCGACGTCAATGAAGCCATGATCCAGGTGAGCGGAGTTCCGCGTGCAAAGCTCATAGGCAGCGACTTTTCCGTTTACTTCACCGAACCTGATAAGGCGCGTGCAGGTTACATGGAAGTGCTGGCCAGTGGAGCCGTCCGTGACTACCCGCTCGCAATCCGGAACCAATCCGGCAAGATTACCGACGTACTCTACAACGCGACGGTCTACAGGGATGAGTCGGGCCGAGTGCTCGGTGTCTTTGCCGCAGCACGCGACATAACGGAGCGCAAGCGGGCGGAGGAGGCGATCAAGCGGCTGAATGCTAACCTTCAGCGCCGAAAGGCTGAACTGGAAGAAGCGAACACCGAACTCGAGGCCTTTTCATACTCGGTGAGCCATGACCTGCGCTCGCCTCTGCGCGGCGTGGACGCGTACTCGAAGATGCTGCTGGAGGACCATGCCGCACAACTTGACGAGGATGGCAGGTACATGCTCGGACAGGTGCGTGCGAGCGCACAGGAAATGGGGGAATTGATTGGCGACCTGCTTGCCTTCTCACGCATGGGGCGCAGGGAGATGCAGATGGCGCGCTGTGATATAGCCAGAATCGTACTCGATGTGTTCCGGGAACTGGAGGAGGGCCATCCTGACCGGCGTCTGAAGCTGAATCTCAAAGAACTCCCTGCCTGCATAGCAGACCCTGCCATGATCAAGGAGGTCATACGCAACCTGCTCGGAAACGCCGTCAAATTTACCGGGCAAAGGGAGGAAGGACTGATCGAGGTCGGAATCGTAGGCAACGCGAAGCATTCTATGTCCGATGACAGTGCACCGATATCCGTCTTCTACGTAAAAGACAACGGCGTGGGATTTGACCCGAGGTTTACTGACAAACTGTTTAAAATCTTCCAGCGCCTGCACAGGGCCGAGGAATTCGAAGGTTCCGGGATCGGACTGGCGCTTGTCAAACGCATTGTGGACCGCCACGGAGGACAGGTGTGGGCGGAAGGTGAGATTGACAGGGGAGCGACGATCTATTTCGCTCTGCCTGCTGAAGCAAAAAGCAATAAGCTCGAAACTCAAAATTAAGAGAAGGATGGAAGAAAATGAAAACGAACAAAAATAACGGAATGCCTGCTATGAACAGTGTTGAGATTCTGCTGGTGGAAGATAACCCGCGCGATGTGGACCTGACGACTCGGGCGCTGAAGAAGCACAATATGGCCAACAAACTCCATGTAGTACGGGACGGCCAGGAAGCTCTCGACTTCATCTTTTCCGAAGGTGACTATACAGGGAGCGACGTCTTTCACCGACCCAAAGTCGTACTGCTTGACCTCAAACTGCCAAAGGTTAACGGCCTCGAGGTTTTGCGTCGGATGAAAAGCGATGAGAGGACAAAAACGATCCCGGTAGTGGTCCTCACGTCATCATGCGAAGAAAGGGACATCGTCGAGAGCTATAGACTGGGCGTCAACAGCTACATCCAGAAGCCGGTCGAGTTTGATAAGTTTCTCGATTGCGTAAAGGAACTGGGCCTCTACTGGCTGCTGGTGAATCTTGCCCCGGAGTAATAAGAATGGATCCGCAATCAGCAAGCCGTAATCCGAAAACGCTCCGCGTGCTTATCCTCGAGGACGTACCGAGAGATGCCGACCTGGAGGTGCGCGAGTTGCGGCGTGAGGGGATTGACTGCGATGTGCTTGTAGTTTCAAGTAGCGAGGAGATGATACGTGCACTTGATGACTTCAGGCCCGATGTCATTCTTTCCGATTACGCCATGCCTCAATTCACCGGCATGGACGCGCTTAAGCTCCGTAATGAGCACGCACAGGACATCCCTTTCGTTGTCGTAACCGCTTCCATAAACGAGGAAACCGCCGCCGATTGCATCAAACAGGGAGCGGACGACTACGTGACAAAGGATCACCTGGCACACCTTGTACCCGCTGTTCGTAATGCGATCGAGAAGAAGCGCCTTCAGTGCGCCCAGAAAGATGCCCAGGCGGTGATCCACCGCACTGCACAGGAATGGAGCACGACCTTCGACGCAATGCAGGAAGGCGTGGCACTGCTCGACACCGATTTCAAGTTCATGCGCTGCAATAAGGTCCTGTGTAACCTTATAGGCAGGCCTCTGGAACAGATCATCGGACAGCACTGCAGTGAACTTGTACACGGACTAGGCGCTCATCCGGCGGAATGCCCCTCCATTAGAGCCGCCAGAAGCCTGAAGAGAGAAACCTGGCAGACTACCATCGGCGATCGATGGTTCGATGTGGTTGCCGACCCGGTGCTGGACGATGAAGGCCGGCTTACCGGAATCGTACACACCATGTCGGATATCACCAAGCGTAAACATGCCGAGGAGGCACTTCATCAGGCCCATGTACGTCTGCGCAGCTTTGTAGATTCCAACATCGTCGGCGTGGCTGTTGCAGGCTCCGAAGGCCAGATTTTCGAAGCCAACGATTACTACCTTAATCTGATCGGTTTCACCCGTGCGGAATTCGAGCGGGGCGAGATTAACTGGCGCGCCATCACTCCTCCCGAATGGCTGTCGGTTGATGAAAAAGCCATTGCGGAACTACACGAACATGGTGCCTGCACTCAATATGAAAAGGAATATGTCCGCCGCGACGGCACCCGCGTCTCTGTCTTAATCATTGATGCAATGCTGCCCGGTCCCGGGGAGCAGATCGTTGCCTTCGTGCTCGACATCACTGACCGTAAATCTCTGGAAGGCCAGCTCAGGCAGGCCCAGAAGATCGAGGCCCTGGGAACACTGGCCGGAGGCATCGCCCACGACTTCAACAACATCCTGGGCATCATATTCGGTTATGCAGAGATGGCTATGACAGGCAGCAGTGATTCTACTTCCGTAACAGCAGATATCGAGCAGATACTCAGGGCGGCAGAACGCGCCAAGGAGCTGGTGAAGCAGATACTGGCGTTTGCCCGGCCGGGAAGCGATGAGAACATCCCGGTCAAGGTTTCCCTGATTATCAAGGAGACAATGAAAATGCTCAGGGCTTCCCTGCCGACGACTATAGATATCAGACTGAACATCGACTCTCAGGGAATCGTTATGACCGCACCAACCAAAATCCACCAGATCCTGATGAATCTGTGCACCAACGCTTATCATGCAATGCATGAGCATGGAGGCACACTGACAGTTTCCCTCGATGATGTTCTTTTGCCGACAGATGCTGACCGGTTGGAAAAGAAGCTAGATTCCAGGCCTTATATCAAGCTTAGCGTTGCCGATACAGGCTACGGTATGGACAAAACCGTCATGGAACGCATCTTCGACCCGTACTTCACTACTAAACCCATCGGGGAAGGTACAGGCCTTGGACTGTCGGTCGTTCACGGAATCGTTAAAAACCTGGGAGGAAATATCTGGGTCGACAGTGTTAAGGGGATGGGATCATCCTTTGAAGTGTGGTTGCCCATGGTTCAACAGTCTGCCGATGTGACAACCGAGTACAATAAAAAACCGCTTCCCAGAGGAAATGAAAGAGTGCTTCTGGTTGATGATGAGATCAGCCTGCTTAATGTCAGCAAAGAGATCCTGAAAAACCTCGGTTACAGTATCACAACAGAGACTGACAGCATGGCCGCCCTTGAGCTTTTTAAAAGCGATCCGTACAGATTCGATCTTATTATCACTGACCAGACGATGCCTAACCTGACAGGATTTGAAATGGCCAGGCAAATGCTTTCCGTAAGAGCCGAGATGCCGATTATTATCTGTACCGGTTTCAGCGACCTGATCGATGAGGACAGGGCCGGGCTTCTTGGAATCAGAAAACTTATAATGAAGCCCCTGGATTCGAATACACTGGCTTCAGCTGTTCGCAGCGTGCTCAATGGTGAAAAGAGACACAACGCCTGAACCGCCATAAGAATGAACCGACTGTCTGCAAGAATGCAGAAGATACGCAGCCGGACTTTAAATTACAGGATAATGCTGTCCCGATCGACAAGCCCTGCCCTCTGAACTGCACAGGAAAACACCCGGGCAATGCCGGTCCCAACGGTTGATTCATCATCACACAAGCCCACAGTTTTTCTTATGGAAATGGGAGTTATTTAAAGACAGGATTTCAGCAAAAGAAATATTTATAATTTGTGTCTGAAATTCCGAACCTATCATTAACAAAACCGGAGGCAACACATATGAAGAAATATTTACCGGCGCTTGCTGTTTTGATGACTGTTCTTTTTTCAATGCCTGTCCATGCGGGAATCACCGGAAATATCAACATCCTTCCGGGTTTCAAGGTGCTTGAAGGCGGTTCAGACGCCTGGGATGACGTGCATATCCAGTCAGAAATGATAGCTCCTCCGGGCGTTGAGACAAATTTCAGAGGTGAAAGCTGGCCCATAAGTATAAACCTGGCCTATCATGACGCCTCGATGCTGACATGGCTCAATCTGATAACAGTCCCCCTCGGGGCCGTGACAATGGAATATGGCGAGACGCAGGAATTCGATTTCGGCGTGAGAAAAATCTGGGAAAGCGCACCTCATGTAAGGCCTTATATCGGTGCAGGCGCTTCATACATAAGAGGCTACATGCAGAAATCATTCACTTTCGCATATTATCCTGATGTGAACTACAACCTTTCCGACAGGAGCGACGGATGGGGCGGATATGTCGAGGCAGGAGTTTACTGGGAAATCGCAAAACACCTCAACCTGGGACTGGGCGCAAGCTGGTCCAAGGCAGACCTCAAGTTTGCAGGGGACGTAATCGACGGCGACCCGACCAGCACCAGGGGAAGCGTGACCGTTGACGGCGGCGGATTCAAGGGGAACTTCATCATAGGTTTCCATTATTAGCTTGAATATTTACATAGGATCAATAACCCAGGGGGGTATAAATATCATGAAAAAACTTTTATTCCTTATAGTGATGGCAGTATCAGTCACACTACCGGTATCATCTGCGCAAAGTGTCGAGTTCGCACCCATAGGTTCCGATTCGATATCAATGGGCGGGGCGGGCGTGGCTTCTGCAAAAAGTGCATATGCGCCCTATTACAACCCTGCACTTCTGGCTGAATATAAAAACAATATTGACGTTACCATCGCAGCCGGAGCATCTGTAAGGGATGTCGATCTGGGAAAATATGTAAATGAACTCAGCGACCTCGACATATATGGAGCGATAGAGAATATTGCCCAGGACCCGGTCAAGTATGTGAGCAACATCGAGACTTCCATAAATATACTATCTTCGATTCCACAAGTGAACGGTCTCCAGGTTATGCCCGGCGTCAATCTGGGATGCCAGATCAAGCAGTTCGGCATAGGCATGTATACGGTATCAGAAGCCACTGCAACGGCGGTAATAGACCAGCAGCACCTGGACATCGTCATTGATGCGGGTTCCGGCGTATATCTGAGATACAACCCATCAGATCCGACTAATCCCGTAGTCACTACTCAGGCTGACTATGATGCAACCTCGATCGAATATGCCCTTAATAACGGCCTGACATACATGGAACTGACCGGTCTCGCGTATGTTGAAATCCCTATATCCGGAGGCTATCAGTTCAAAACGGAATTGGGCACGATAGATGTCGGCGGCAGTATCAAGGTCATGCCCGGATATACGCTACAGAAAAGCATAAACATAGATACCGCCACCAAGGATATCGTTGAAGACCTGAGAAAAGATACAAAAAGCTCGGTAAGCTGGGGCATCGACCTGGGACTGCTATACAAACCGCCAAAGCTTGAAAAACTCTCAATCGGGGTCGTCGGGAAAAATCTCAACACGCCCCAGTTCAAGACATCTTCATATGACAATCTCAAGGTAAAGCCCATGGCCAGGGCGGGAATTGCTTATGACGGCCTGATCCTTGATATGATTTCAGTTGCGCTCGACTGCGACCTGACAAGGAACGAGACATATATACCCGGCTATTATTCACAGTATGTGGGCGGGGGCGTAAGTTTGACCCCGATAAGATGGTTTTCCGTACGGGCAGGACTCATGCAGAACATACAGGAAACCAGTGAAGGGCTTATCATTACAGGCGGGCTCGGAATAGGCCCTGAAGTCTTCCAGGTTGACCTCTCGGCTTTCGGTTCCACAAAGAGAGGCTCTTATAACGGGAACTCGATTCCGCAGTATGCAAAGGTACAGCTTGGAATAAGTTCCAGATGGTAGATAAAACAAAGAGGATGCCTGAACGGTCAGACCGGATGCTGACTGCAAGCTCCGGTCTGACGGGAGGGCTTTCTTTTTGAGCCTTACCTTCTTTTTCTAAACCAGATTATTTCTATCTGCTTAATCAGAAAAGGTAGCCTGCCTGGAGTGTAATGAAATTTTCACCGTAATTCGGAGTATCAGTCCAATCAAAAATTCCATCACCGTTGGAAAAATGCCTGTAGCCAAGAGAGAGATCAGCTTTATCTATTTTCATGCCCACGGCAAACCGGAATGAAAATTGAAGATGTGTGCCCAGGTTGTCGGTAAGCTCTGTAATATATGCCCCTCCCGGTTCGAAACAGAAATATGTTTTTTTGGGCAGGTTCAACAATATACCCAGGGCAAGGGCAACGGCGTCATTGCGGTTGTCGCCGCTCCAGGCGCCGAGTGTGCCTTTATAATAAAGGTTGAGCGCAGGTATCAGTGATGAATCCATCTGATAGCTTACAAACAGGGCCTGGGAATCGGATGAACGGAAAAAACCCTGGCCTCCTTCAAGAAATACGCCATCAGCATATGCAGGTAAAGTTGTGCAGAGGAACACAGGAATAAGGATTACCAACCAGTTTTTCATTGAACCTCCCCCTTGAACAACATATTCACCATTCATAAATCATCTTTTCAATAAGCTTGCAACCGGTTGATATCATTTTTTGTTCAGCAGCCTTGACATGAAAGCGGGTTTTTCCTATGGGGAGATTTACAAATTCCGGTTGAGCCGGATAAATTCCAGGAGGATTCATGAAGATTGCAATTCTTGGCGGCGCAGGGCTGAGAACGCCTTTAATCATCAGGTCTATGGTAAAAAGGCAGAAAGAGCTCGGCCTTACAGAACTTTTTCTCATGGATACAGACACCCGCCAGCTCGAGCTGACAGGCGCCATCACCGAAGAGCTTGAAAAGAACAACAGCCTTGATTTCAGGATAGAAAGGACAACAGATGCCAAAGCAGCCCTGAGCGGTGCAGACTACGTAATAATGACATTCAGGGTCGGCGGCATGAAATCGCGCGTAGTCGACGAAAAGGTAGCTTTATCGCATGGCGTACTCGGCCAGGAGACAACAGGCCCCGGCGGCTTCGCCATGGCAATGCGCTCGATACCTGTCGTCCTTCAATATGTAGAACTCATGAAAGAAGTTTGCCCGGATGCCTGGCTTATCAATTTCAGCAATCCCTCAGGCATTGTGACGGAAGCAATCATAAACAAAGGGAACTGGAAAAGGACAATTGGCATTTGCGATGCACCCGAGATGATACGGGGCTATGCCGCAATAGCGCTGGGTGCAAAAATGTCCGACGTGCAGATGGAATATTTCGGGCTCAACCACCTGGGCTGGGCGCGGGCTATCTGGTATAAGGGGAAAAATCATGTCCCTGATTTCATAAAACTCATCAAAGAGGCCGGCGGCCTGCCGGGACTGCCTTTTTCAACAGGCGTAATCGAAGCCCTTGGCATGATCCCTAATGAATATCTGTATTATTTCTACCATTCGAAAGAGGCCGTGGACAATATCCTGAAGGCCGGAAAGACAAGGGGTGAGATGCTTGTCGAGCAGAATGCAATACTATCTTCGGACCTCGACAAGCTCTTCAGGGCAGGTGACAGGGAAGGACTCGCAAAACGCTACAAAGCCTACATAGACATGAGGGGCGAGACCTACATGGCGAATGAGACCGGGGGGAGGTTCGAGGAGTTCAAGCTGGACCAGGAGAGCATAGATAACCTCACTGAAGAAGGCTATGCCGACGTTGCACTTGGGGCAATTGAGGCGCTCAGGGGCGGAAGTCCCCGGGTTATGACCTTGAACGTGCCGAATGCGGGCGCAATCGTTGGTTTTCCAGAAACCGCAATAGTCGAGATCCCGGTGCTCGTAGATACCGACTGCATCAGGCAGATCACAATCGGAAACATCCCGGTGGTCTGCATGGGCCTCATGCAATCTGTCAAATCATATGAACTCTATACCGTGGAAGCAGCTACCGTTGGCTCTTATATGAAAGCCGTGGCAGCGCTGACCGTTCATCCCCTTGTAAGGGACTATGCGCTGGCGAAATCCATTGTGGACGGCTATGTCAAAGGGCACGGAGACCTGTTCCCCAGGCTTGTTTAAAGGAACTTGTGATGGGCTATGATTATGATGTTCTGACAGGCGGCGACTACTGCATAGACTACATCTTCACAGGTCTGCCTAAAATGCCCGAACCCGGCAGCGAGGTCCACGGCAGGAAATTTGCAATCGTTCCCGGAGAATCATGCAACAGCGTCATAGCAATGCACCGCCTCGGCATAAAGGTAGGCTGGGCAGCGGATTTCGGCACTGACGAATTCAGCAGAACGATCCTTAAGAAGCTCAAAGTTGAAGGCATTGACAACCGTCTTTTCATCCACCATAAAAAAGCTTATCAGCGCATCACGATATCGGCATCGTTCACCAAAGACAGGGCCTTCATAACATACTATGACAAAGAGCCTTACAAACTCCCGGCGCTCATAAAAAAGCTAGCGTTCGTATCTGCTAAAGTCATGTTCATCCCCGGCTTTTACACGGGAGCCCTTTTCCCGGTAGCATCCCTTCTCGTTAAAAAGAAAAAGATGTTTATCGTAATGGACGGGAACCATCCCAATTCAGAAACAATCGAAGTGCCTGCAGTCAGAAAAACTCTAGAGTCTATCGACATCGTACTGCCGAATGAAAAGGAAGCCTTAAGGATGTCAGGGAAAGACAACATACCTGCTGCTGCAAAAGAGCTCGGCAGATTCTGCCCGACGGTTGTTGTCAAGGACGGTGCAAATGGCTCATGGGCTTACCACGAGGGTAATATAATCCATGTTCCAGGCATAAAGGTAAACCCTCTGGACACTACGGGAGCCGGAGACAACTATAATGCGGGATTCCTAAGGGCATACCTTGACGGCAGGGAACTGGCCGAATGCCTCAAATGGGGTAACATATCCGGCGGACTTTCTACCGAGGCTCTGGGCGGCCCGGGCAGAAGAATCACTGTTGAGGATATCAAAAAACATCTCTAGAGCATCCGAATAGATTCATGATGGAAATCATCAGGGACAGCAGGGAATGATCACATAGGCCGTAATTCAGAAAAAAACTGGAGGCGGCAACCGGATTTGAACCGGTGAGTAACGATTTTGCAGACCGTCGCCTTACCACTTGGCTATGCCGCCGTCAGAGATTTTCTATACAAAGCGGAAGCGTCAAAAGTCAAGCTCTAATACTCGGAATATTTTACCTTCTTGACTAAAGCTTAAAATAAATGGATTCATCATTTTCATGAGAAATTTTCTTTTATTTTTTCTGCTGATTCTTTTTCCTCTCTGTCTTGCGGCCGAGTCAGACACTCCGGACAGCGGAAGCGGTATTGAAGTGAAAAAGGAAAAAAACAAGGTCTATATACAGGAAAGTGAAATCTACCCTTATATGACAGTTGAACAGGATCCGCCTATTGCGGCAAAAAGAGGTTTTATAAAGGGAGACATAAATGAGGCGAGCATCGAGGCTTCTATGAAGAAACTCACAGCCGAATACAAACTTGCAGGGTGGATAAGGAAAACCCCCGATGGAACATTTCAGTTTCATCTTCAGGGCCTGCCCGATAATGTGAAAGCGGCCGTTTCCAAAATACCGGCATGCGACCCTTCCAGCAGGATAGAGGGTGTTGATTCAAAAACCGCAGTCGTAACCAAGTACATGAGGGGATTTAAAGTAATCGAGGCCGAAAACAGGCAGGGGGACTGAATGGGACAATTGACGCTGAAACAGAAGCTATCCTACGCAACCGGGGGTCTGGCGCTTAATCTGGCAAACCTGGTCATTTCCCAGTGGCTTTTGAAGCTTTATGTCCCGAGCAAGGATACTGCACTGGTAAGCGCCGGCCTTTTCGCAGCGATATTTCTGATAGGCAGGGTTGTGGACGGGATAACCGAACCGATTGCCGGTTATCTGAGCGATCATTTCCGTTCAAAACGAGGACGCCGTATACCTTTTATTCTTGCTATGACGCTTCCGACCGCAATCGTGAGTTTCCTTCTCTGGGTGCCGCCCTTCCCCCATCAGATGCACTGGCTTAATGCGGTCTGGGTCTTCACGCTTGTCCAGCTTTTCTTCATATGCTGGTCTCTGCTGGCAAATCCTTACATGGCGCTTCTTCCCGAGATCACCTCGGACCTCAAGGAGCGCGTGAACATATCGACCATGCAGGCGGTTTTCCTTATGCTGGGCACTCTGGTTTTCGGTGTGATGGGGCCTATAAAGGAAGCGCTCGGTTGGGTCGGGATCGGCGTTATAACCGGCGTCATAACCGTTATATCGTTCACGCCGACTCTGCTAACCATAAAGGAAAAACCTTCGGATGCCGCTGTTGTTCCCCATGAGAAATTCAGCCCTGTCACAATTTTTCTCTGGGCAAAGACCACATTCAAAAACAGGCCGTTTGTTTATCTGCTCACCGCCAATTCTTTTTTGTGGTTTGCGCTCAATATGGTCATACTGCTCGTACCCTTCTGGACACAGTACGTGCTGGGCAGGACCGATGCAGATGTTGTCAAGCTGATGGCGCCTTTCCTTGTCTCAAACATCGTGTTCTTCTTTGTCTTTAATTTCCTTTCAGGCAGGCTGGGAAAATACGCTGCCTACTGCCTCACACTTGGCAGCGCGGGCTTTACAATGGCGTCGCTCTTTTTCGTGGGATTTTTTCCGGGCGATAAGATGCTCCAGTCCCAGATATGCATGGCGCTCATAGGCATCCCTGTCGCCGGCATCATGATACTTCCGCCTGCACTTCTTTCTGATGTGATCGATCATGATGAGACCCTAACAGGAAAGCGCCGCGAGGGCATCTATGTAGGTGTTCACGCAATCTTTCAGAAAATAGCCATAGGCATCTCTATTGCCTCTGCGACATTCATGATGTATGCGGGAGGTTCCCTGACGCCGACTGTTACGGGCCTCAAATGGATATCTATAAGCGCAGGAATCTTCGCCTTTATCGCTCTGGCAATATTCATGGGGTATTCGATCAGGGAAAAGGACGGGAAGGCCTACCTCAAGAAATAGATGTGAACAACATAGCTTAAGAAAATAAAAGGAGACAATATAGATGAATCTGAAGCGACTTTTACTCTGGAGCAACCTTTTGACACTGGCTTGTTTATTTGCGGCATCTGCAGCCATGGCAGCGGACAGCGAGTTCACATTCAAGGGAGGCCTTGCCCGGGCGAATGAAAAGGGGGTGCTTGAAATTTACAAGGAAACTACTCAAATCCCTCTTGTCACCAAGGCGGTCGATCCCGGTTATTATTTCGGGGCCATCGCCTATGCAAAGAATGAGAACACCTGCAAATGCAAAGTGGTTATCCGCGTACCTAAAACCCGTGATGTTAAAGTGAACGCAGACCAGGAAAAAGCCCAGGTAAAGGCAAAGATCGATTCATCAAGTTCCGATTATACGACAGTAACTTCGGACGAGGGAGCCTGCTCGACTGTATATCATGCATTGATGCAATTCGTCGAAGACGACCTGCCAGGAACCTATTCCATTGATATCTATATAGACAATGTCTTGAAGAAGCATTTCGATTTTGATGTAGTAGAGCTGCCAAAGAAATAGTTCTTAAAAGGAGACATCCGGAAATGAAAGATGTCATCGCAAATCCGGAACTTGTTGCTTATTGCGGACTATATTGCGGGGCATGCAAAAGATTTCTGAAAGGGAAATGTCCCGGCTGCCATGAGAATGTAAAGGCCTCATGGTGCGGGATAAGAAAATGCTGTATCGAACATGTATATTCAAGCTGCGCCGACTGTGCTGAGTTCGCAGATCCATCCGGCTGCAAAAAATTCAACAATTTAATCTCTAAGATATTCGGACTCCTATTCCGCTCCGACCGCCGCGCGTGCATAATGCAGATAAAAGACCTCGAACTGAAAGGCCATTCAGAAAATATGGCGGCCGGCAAAAAGCATACAAAAAAGAAAAAACATTGAATAAATCAAAAGGCAGTGGAAAACACAAGGAATACTCTCTATGAAAGATGATACAAATAAGAATATCATATACATACTACAATCTATAGGGGAGATAGGATCATTTGTCCGATGAAAAAAGTAGTCCTTTTTTTATTATTTTTTAGTGTGATAGTATTCATATGTCGAGGTGAAACTCATAATTTGATTTCACATGAAGAGTTTCTCCAACAGTCACAAACAGGGAACTTCATTCTTTACGTAAGCAATCAGAGTTTTACAATCACTTCTGTTGATATTACAATCATGATTGACGGAAAAAATGCAGTTGCAGCAGACTTCGTTGTTGGAAATCAACACAAATGGATTGAATACACATTTCGTCTTGCCCCAGGTAATCATAAACTTATTGCAACTTCAAAAAAAGGATCAGCTAAAACAGAAAAGATTTTTGAAATACATGATAAACACTGGGCTG
>CAZEMO010000010.1:0-136807 GCA_964513375.1 uncultured Bacteriovoracaceae bacterium
TCGCCTTCCTGGCAATTACTGTACGGTTCGCATTCAAGGCCCACGCATTGAAAACCAGCGTGCAGCATCGTAAGGCATAGCTGCCTGAGATACATAACAATCCTTATTATCAGTTTAACACCAATAGCTATAGAAAATCTTCTGTGAAAATCTTCATGTGTTATCAATTTTTCAACATGTCTTACAGTATTTTAAACAAATCCGTGAAAACGACTGTAAAATAAGTTATTATGTTGTTGAATGTTAGAGTAATGAACTTTTGGTTGTACAGTACCTGCATATAAATTGCTGTACATTTTATAATTCGAATAATAAAAATCTCAAGATTGAATCAGTTCATGATAACAACTGTATACATATTGTATGAAAATAGTATTGATTCCTATTTGACAATATTTCTCAATTCGTATAAAAAACATTTTAAGCTATAGCGCTACCTAAAAAGTGCTATAGACCTCCTTTTTTAAGCCCACTACCATCTATGATTGAGTGGGCTAATTTTTTTCAAGGAGAAGTCTTCATCTCAAGGTCGATATTCTGGCTCCGGATTAAGGCTTATTGTGGCAGATAATAGCTCAAGAATGGTTTTATTTAATAATTTATTAAGATGCCTGTTTCATGGAGATTATCGTAAAAAAAATGCAGATCGCTGGCGATCTGCAACATATGAGGAGGTTCTACGGGGAATGAATCTTGAGAACCTTGATCTGAATATTACCTCATCTTATGAAATAAGCAATACTAAATTTTAAAATATCCGAAAGATAGGCAGGCGATATCCTCTAGAATGGCTTTAAACCTGAACACCGATCAGAAATAAATATTCAAAATAAATTATCAGGTTTATGATACATGCTTACACTGTTCTGTGATTTAATTGCTGTTCAAGAAAGAGAATCGGCAATCCTTGAGGCGAGCATCATGATATTTTCACTATCCTCACTCTGTGCGCTTTTTATAATCTCTCTACCTGTTTCTTCGATATGCTCAAGCTTGAAGGTCATTCCAAGGCCAGTCAGTGCATGTCCGAGTTTCCTCGCTTCTGTAAAATCATTTCCCCGGGATGCCTTCAGAAGTTCGGAAGCGATTTCTTTTATTCTCACAAGTGACATCTGCCTTATAATTTCAATATCATCAGTTTTATTACTAACGGACAATTCTTCTCTGCCGGTTTTTATCAGGATACTGCTGATTTGATTAAAGAGCTCGATTTTTTCTACAGGCCTGACGAGGCATACGTCGCACCCTGCATCCAGCGCCTTCTGTATATGCTCTTTCATGCAATCGGCTGTAATGCCGATTATGGGTGTTCTTTTCTTTCCCTCTGATTTTTCATGTTCGCGAATCCTCCTTGCCACAGTCTGTCCGTCAATATCAGGAAGATACATATCAAGAAGAACACAGTCCGGATTATGTGATTTGTACAGATCGACAGCCTCCTTTCCGGTGAAGGCTTCAATCAGAGTGATCTTCAAACCTGAAAAGTATAGCTTCAGCAGCTCAATATTTTCAGGGATATCATCAACTGCAAGAATATTCATCGAATGCAGACAGGGCATTTTTTTATTGTTTGCGGGCTCATTGTAAGTTTTTTTGCCCGGCCTTCCAAGGGGCAGACTTAACAGGAACCTGCTGCCTTTTCCTTCATGGCTTACAACGCTTATATCTCCGTCCATAAGGATTGCGAGCCTTTTTGATATGGCAAGACCCAGGCCTGTCCCCCTTGCGTGCTTCCGGTTGGTATCATCTGTGATGTTAAATGGTTTGAAAATTTCATTCAACCGCTTCTGTGGAATTCCTGTACCTGTGTCAGCAAACTCGAAAAGTATTTTTGACCTGTCGGCGTTTAGAGTTATTCTGATTGATACATTACCTTCCAATGTATATTTGAGCGCATTATCCATGATGTTTATAAATATCTGAATGATTCTGTTGGCATCTCCTGAAATATGATCCGGGACATCCGGGCTTGTGTTCATACTGAAGCCCAGTCCCCTTGCCGCAAATCGCCCTGAATAAATCTTATCGATGTAAAGCATAAGGTCAGGGATGCTTATAATTTCATTATTGATGCGCATCCTGCCTTCTTCTATCAGGGCTATGTCCGAGGCGTCGTCAATAAGCCTTTTAAGTACATCGCATGAGCTCTTTAAAAGCGAGACCATTCCTCTGTTTCTTTTATCAGTGCTTTCTTCGTCAAGCATTTCAGCAATGCCTTTGATCGAATGCAGGGGCGTTCTCATTTCATGGCTGATCATTGCCAGAAAGCGGGTTTTAGCTCTGTCGGACTCACGTGCCTCATTGAGACCTTTCGAGAGGGATTCATACTCCATCTTTCTCTGTGTGATCTCCTTTATTGTACCCACGAATCTGAAAGGCTTTTCTCCGAGATCAGTGACAAGGGCGCAGGTGTCGGATATATGTATGTATTGCCCATCCTTTCTTTTAAATCTGTACTCAAGGCATACATCCGATATCGAGCTCAGGACCATATTCGTTTTCGATTCGGCAAGATGCCTGTCGTCGGGGTGAACCAGATCGAGAAAACCTTTCATGCCGAAAGAGGCAACTTCTTCAAGCGAATAGCCGGTTAGATTTTTCACATCTCCTGCGAACTGAAGAGCGCCGAGATTCATGTCAAGTGAATATATGATGCGCGATGAAAGATGCGACGACAGCGCATCCCACCATTTGTTGAGAGCATGGTTGATGAACGTCTCTTCCATTTTGCCGATATCATGAAAGGTGACAATCTTGTGAACCTTGTTTGTGCCGGGTATTTCAGCCGGCGCAATCGTTATGTTCCATAATGCGGAATCGGCGTCCTCAGCCTGTATCAAATGCTTTTTAAGAGGTGTCTGATCGAATATGATCCGTGGAAGCCATTTGAAGTCTTTCAACAGGTTCCCGGCGGACCGCATGGCATATTTCTCAGGAAGGCGGAAGAGGTTTACGGCTTTTCTGTTCGCAAAAACCAATCTGTTTCTGCCGTCAATTATCAGTACAGGCTCACCTATAAATTCAAGTGCTCCATAATTCATTTAAGACCTGCAGGCTTTATACTTGAGGAACGATTTCATGAGCTCAACCGTGGTGTCAGCTTGAAGTTTGTGGCGAAGGCTTTCTCTGTGCTTCTCTGCTGTTTTCACGCTGATGCCCAGAGTGGTTGCTATTTCCTTTGCACGCTTGCCGTCGCAGATGCATTCGAGGACTTCCATTTCTCTGGGAGTAACTTTCGCAAAGGGCGATTGGGTATTTCTGGAGGAGTCGAGATACGCATCCGCGATATGACCCGCTATAAGCGGACAAATATAGCGCTTGCCGGACATAACCGTTTTTATGGCATCATTGAGTTCGGAAGGTGAAACTTTCTTCAGCAGATAACCATCGATTCCCGCGGTAAGGCCCTCTATTATTTCAGGGCCGTTATCAACTACAGTAAGGGCTACGATTTTTGTCTGGGGAAGGAAGGTTTTTATTTCTTTTGTCGCTGCTATGCCGTTCATGACTGGCATCAGCATGTCCATGAGTATTACATCCGGTTTGAGTTCCCGTGCTATTTTTACGGCCTCATGGCCGTCGGCGGCTTCTCCTGTCACATCAAAGTCTTCGAAAGACTGCACGAGCAATTTAAAGGCTGTGCGGACAAGCTCTTCGTCTTCTGCAATCAGGATTCTGATGCTCATGCCTAAGCCTAATAGCAAATTATTGCCCATATCAATATAAGAAAAAATACCCATATTTAAATGGGTTGTTTTCCGAATACATGAACTACTCTTTTATTCCGAAACGTTTATTCAACAGTTGGGAACATGCCATGTTGGATTTCAGGCTGTCCCCTGTGGGGTGACATTCTGTTTCAAGTTAACGCATAAAAAGGCTCAGGACGGTTTTCATCAGGCCAAACTGGAACGCAGCAGGTCTTTTTCATGCGAACCGGTGGAGGTAGATTATGATTGCAGGCGGTATTGATCTGGGTTCGACCACAGGAAAAGCAGTGGTGATAAATGAAGACAAGGTGATACTCGGCAAAATCATCATGGCTACGCCTAAACCTGCCGTGACTGCGCAGATGGCCATGGAGGCCGCCCTTGAAAACGCGGGCCTCTCGTCGGTAAAAGATATCAATTTCATTGTCAGCACCGGCTACGGCAGGATGAAGGTCGAGTTTGCCAACGAAAACATCTCGGAGATTTCCTGCCATGCCAAAGGCGCGTATCATCTGATGCCTTCGGTCAGGACAATTATCGATATAGGTGGCCAGGACTGCAAGGCGATCTCATTGAATGATAAGGGTGCCACGCTCGGCTTCGAGATGAATGAAAGGTGTGCGGCCGGTACGGGCCGGTTTTTTCAGGTAATGGCCAAGGTCCTCGGCTGCGGTATGGATGGAATAGGCTCAACAGTCAACATAAGCGAGACTCCGGCAAGCATATCGAATCAGTGCAGCGTGTTCGCTGAATCCGAGATTATCACACTGGTAAACAACGACGTATCTCTGCCGGACATCGTGACCGGCATAAACCGCTCCGTTGCAAGCCGGGTTAGTTCGCTGGCCAGAAGGGCGGGTGTTGCCGATGACGTGGTCATCAGCGGCGGGTGCTACAATAACGAAGGGCTTATAACTGCGCTGTCGCTCGCGCTGGGCGTGAACATAAAGAAGCTTCCTCTGAATCCCCAGTTCATGGGAGCCCTCGGCGCTGCCGTCTTTGCGATGGAAAAGGCGGCGAAGGCTGCAAGTGCATGAAGAAAAATTATATCTTTTCTCGTTGCCAAGCTCCAGCTTGGCAATGGTTGTCTGGATTGAAAATGTTCCCGAGCTGGAGCGTTGGAACAAGCAAAAAGATTTATTGTCATTTCGAACATGTCGTAAGACATGGAGAAATCTTTCTTTCAGAAAATCAAAAAGCTAGATTCCTCACCCGCCACAAAGAACCCTGGCGAGATTCGGAATGACAAACCCTGCAAAGGAGTTAATCATGGAAAGTGGAACGAAATCCAAGATTCTGGATAAGTTTAAAAGTTATACCGGTAACTTTCTGAGTCCTTCGGTTGAAAAGTTCAAAGCTTCAGGCGGCAGTGTTGTCGGTTATTTCTGCTCGTTCATTCCCGAGGAGATGTTCATCGCTGCAGGCCTGCTGCCGTTCAGGATGAGAGGGACAGGAAGCAAGGGCACGGAAAGGGCCGATGAATATTTTACCTCAAACAACTGCAGCTTTCCGCGCCACTGCTTCAATCATGCGTTAACGGGCAAGTTCGATTTCCTTGACGGCCTTATTGTGGGAACGAGCTGCGACACCATGCGCTATATCTATGACAACTGGAAAAAGAGCCCGGCCAAGACGCCGTTCATATATCTGCTGGGCTATCCGCATGTGAGCGGCGATCTCATGGCTGCATATTATAAAAATGAGCTTGTAAAGCTTAAATCTGCTCTTGAAGAAAGTTTCAGCGTTACAATATCAGATGAAACACTGAAGGATGCTATAAAACTCTGCAACGAAACAAGAGCTCTTCAGAGAAAAATCTATGAAATGCGAAAATCCGATTCCCCGCCCATTACCGGAACTGAGATGGTCTCAGTGATGGTTGCGGGCGTGTCCATGCCCAAAGTTGAATACAATGCTGATCTCAAGCAGCTTATATCCGATCTCGAAGCGCTTCCTGCCGATAGCAGGAAATATTCAGCCAGACTCATGGTGGTAGGCTCCTGCGGGGATGATGACGTAATGAGCGATATTACCGAGGAGCAGGACGCCATAGTCGTGACCGACCACACATGCTTCGGTGGGAAGCTGAAATACGGCTGCGTGGACGAAACGGCCGACGGTCCTCTCGAAGCCATTGCGAAATATCAGGTACTCACGCGCCCGTTCTGTGCAAAGGTTGGCGGCGCCTATCCGCTCCGAGCAAAAGTCATAATCGAGGCCGCAAAAGAATTCAGCGTTGACGGTGTTCTAGGCCAGCGCCTGGGTTGCTGCGACACATGGGGCGGCGAACTTTACATTCTGAAGGATGACCTTAAAGATGCGGGCATCCCCAGCCTGATGATCGAGCGTGAATACATTCCCGATTCCCAGGGCCAGCTAGCGACGCGCATACAGGCTTTCATCGAGACCATAAGGAGTTAGGCTATGACAGACCAGGAAATTCTGAACGCACTAAGTGCCGAAGGCAGTGAATATTTCAAGGCGCTTACCATAGCCGGTGTGAACGACAATGCAAGGAAGGACAGGCCCTTCATAATCGTATCTGATGACGCCCTGCCGGAGATACCGGTTGCGATGGATATTTCATGTTCAATCATGACAGTCGCCGGAGCCATGGGCACGGCCGGCCCGGGTGCAGCGGAGCGGATTGACAAAGCCACCGAGATGGGAGTGGAAAACAGGCTCTGCGCGAGCGTCAAGATGGGCGCCTACTATCTGAAGGCCGGCATTCTGCCGGTGCCGGATATGGTCATAACTACCAACTCTCCCTGTGATGCGGTCGACATGCTGGGCCAGATGATGGACAACTACAAGCCCTGGGCGAATGTTCCAAAATTCAGGCTTGATGCCCCTCATGGCCAGAGCGATGCTGATTTTGAATATTTCGGTTTACAGCTCAAGGAAATGGCGCTGGCCATAGAAAAGGCAACCGGCAGAAAACTCACCATGGAGAGATTCCTCGAGGTGGCAAACGAATCTAACAAACAGGCTTCCTTTGTGATGGATTTCCAGGAGCTCACCCGTACGGTCCCTTGTCCTGTTGATCCCGATATGGCCAGGGTGGGGTGGGAGCTTGCAAGGTGGGTGGCCGCAACAGACCCTGAGGTATTCCCGAAAGCGACTAAATGGCTGGAAAAGCTTGTCGAGGTGACCGAAGGGAAGGTCAAAGAGAAAAAGGGTATAGACGGGGTCGACGAGAAAATACGCTTTTTATGGTACGACGTTTCTCCTGCATGGGGCTCCAAGCTGTTCCCCAGGCTCAGGAGCGAACTGGGTGCGGTCTGCATGAAGACGTATTACTCATACCACGGCTATTACCCTATCGACACATCGAGCATGGACAGCATGCTCAAATCCATAGCGAAGAAATACCTGATGGGCACGCCCATGACCAGGCAGGCAATGCATACGGCGGACGTTTTCTGCGACGATATCGTGCGCATATGCAAAGACTTCAAGTGCGACGCAATGATAATGCCGTGCCACATCGGGCACAGGGATACGAACGCCTACCAGAAGCTTGCCAAGGACACCTGCCGTGCGAACGGCATACCGTTCTTCTTCATAGGCTGCGACGTCTGGGATGAGCGCTATATGTCCCCGGACATCGTGTATGATCGTATTTCGACATTCTTCCAGTCGACAGGGCTGGTCTAGGGCAGGGGTGATAACTTTGCATCTCTGCGTCGTTCCTAGTCTCAAAGTTGCGAAACTGGGATCTCGAACATCCTGTTTAGCTCCTCAAGCCGAGTGCAGCGAAGGCGATGAGACATACGCCAAAAGTATGCCTCACTTTTCAACATTGTCACTCCTTGACCTGCTTTGTTTAGGGCAATTGACGGCCCTCACCCTACGGGCGCATCTTCGATGCGACAATTTTCGTTATGCGAAAATTTGTTCTGACGCCCTGCCAGGAAAACCATCTCAAGATTGTAGGTTTAACGGAAAAATTTCCCCCTTTATTAAAGGGGGTGGCAGAAGACCGGGGGATTTAAATATGGAGAATAAAATATACATATACGGCGTTCCCAATCTGGAGCTTGGGAACGAGATTATTGAGAATCAAAGGCTGACTTCAATTCCCCTGCCCCCTTTTATAAAGATGGAAAGGGTAGGTGTCTTTTTAACTTATATAACCTTTGTATTAGCAGTGATTATTGTCGCCGCTCTGAGTGTGACGGATGCCGAGGCTGCTCAGAAGCACCCAAAGGCAGGCTCTGTCAAGACAATCGATCTTGGCGCAGGAGTGAAGATGGATTTTGTCTGGTGCCCGCCGGGAAGCTTCATGATGGGCAGCACGGTTATTGAGCAGAAAAAAGCGATCAAAGACCTTCCGGCTGACCTCAAGCCTGAAACGATGAAGTCAACAATCGATGCCATTCACAACGAAGGGCCGAAGCACAAGGTCCTTTTCACGAAAGGTTTCTGGATGGCGAAGACCGAGGTCACGCAGGCACAGTGGAAACAGGTCATGGGAACTAATCCAAGCAAGTTCAGCGAGCAGGGCGATAACGCCCCGGTGGAGACCGTGAGCTGGAATGATTGCCAGGCATTCATCGCCAAACTGAACTATATTTGCGGCTCGCAGATTACCGGCAGGTTCAGCCTGCCAACTGAGGCGCAGTGGGAATACGCTTGCAGGGCCGGGTCTGAGACAATCTATTATTTCGGAAACAAACAGGAAAAACTTGGCGATTATGCATGGTTCAAAGATAACAGCGGCATGAAGACACAGCCCGTGGGCCAAAAAAAACCTAACGCCTGGGGGCTTTATGACATGCACGGCAATGTCTGGGAATGGTGTGCGAATTTCTATGAAAAATATCCGATAAATACTGTGACAGATCCGGCAGAGCCAGCCGCCGGTTCCGGTCTAGTCGGCCGCGGTGGCGGCTGGGATGATTTTGCTCTCGATCTTCGAAGCGCCTACCGCAGTTTTGGCAGGCCTGCTGAGTTCAAGGCTAGTCCACTGGGTTTTCGCCCGGTGCTTACTGAAAAATAGGAGGGATTGATGAAAAGATTAACGAAGGCGGCATTATCAGGAATATTATTTTCAATACTGGTTTCCGGTTTGGCTTATGCTTCAGAGACAGGCATAGAAAAGAAGTTTGACGCTGTTAAAAACAAATACGATATAGCCCGCTATCAGTGGTATGACCTGTATGCCGAAGGCGTCATGGTAAAGGCGAGTGAAGCCGGGAAGCTTATCGATCAGGCAAAAGCCATGATTGATCAGAAGAAAAAAGCCGATGCCGAAAAGCTGATTGTCCAGGCCGATAAACTGCTCGATGTCCGCGACAAGAGCGTGCTGCCCAAATACAACGCAACCGATAACATCAAGAATCCTGACCTTTCAAAGCTCAGGCCGTCAACGATTGAAGATTACAAGGTGCATGACATGTATGGCCTTCTCAAGGGCGATGTCGGGCTTGGTTTTGTAGGTACGGGTGACGACGGCCTGACCTATGAAATAATGCCGCTTGTCAATTACCATGGCAGCGGCGGAATTGTTGAACCTGTAGCATTTGAAATCATGCGAAGCGACGAATTCGGCAAAATCCACATGGTTCTTATTAAAAGCAAGCCAATCATTAGGCTGGAAACAGACAACTCAGTAGTCTGGTATGCCCAGCAGGGTGAAAATTATCAGCTTTATTCCGTTACCAAGATAGGCGGTGTCACTTATACCTGGGTTGAAGGCAAGGGCAAAGACTTGAGCGGTATTGATGTTTCCTTCAATATTATGGGCAAGGCGCGGTCGACCTACTGGTACAACCAGAACCGTGACAATTATGTGATTTATCCGAATACTGCGTTTGCAGGTTTCGAGGAGATTGGAATAGGTGAAGGAACAATCACAATTGGAGGTAAAACAGCAAATATCAAAAACGCGTTGCTGGAAAACGAAAACCTCTTCAATGGCCCCAAGCCATATACTGATATCAACAGAATAAGCTACCGCAAGCAGATGACCATTTATGGCAACGAGTGGTGGATGCCTTTCAGGACGGATCAGCTTGACGGTTTCATGTGTATCATAGGCGCATCACGCGATTTCGCCATTTTCTATAAGGGTGAATACATTGTCCCGACCGATGTGAAAATAACTCCGCTGGTTGCCAACAGGGCGTTCATGGTCGAGGCGAAAAGCCCGAAAGGCGATCTGAAGATTAAGGTCGAATGTCTGACAAGCGAGTTGTTCTATTATGAATATGGCACCAAAGTGACAGGAACATTTAGAGACATTGAGCTTACAAACGGTTTTGGAGCACTGGAGAAGACACCTCTGGGAGGTATGAGTGGAGTTGAGATGATAGATGCCATGGGTCAGGGCAAGGTCAAAATCAGCGATGTCATGGACAACCTGAACAGAAATTTTCCTGCTCCGACTTTAGGAGAAGGCAAGATCGGGCCGAAATAGCCATTTCATTTTCTTTCCCTCCTTTTTTAAAGGGGGTGGTGGCAGGCCGGGGGATTTAAATATGGGAAATAAGACATACAGCGTTCCCGAGCTGGAGCTTGGGAACGAGAATAAAAAGCAAGATTCCTCACATGCGTTCGAAATGACAAGTGCTGAATATGTCATTTCGAGGAGCATAGCGACGAGAAATCTTGCTTCCAGCCTTTTCAAACCCAAAAGCAAGATTCTCTGCGCCTTCACTTCACTCGGCTTAAGGAGCCAAGCAAGATGTTCGAGAACCCAGATTCCTCCGCTAAAGCGTTCGGAATGACAAACGATAAAAGGTATGTAGGGAGAATCAAATGAAAAGTGGTCTGAAATCTGATGTATTCGACAAACTCGAAAGGGCGGCTTCTTCAATCATGAACCCGTCCGTTAAAAGGTTCAAGGACGGGGGCGGGAAGGTCATGGGCTATACCTGCTCGTTCGTGCCTGAAGAGCTTATCATGGCCGCAGGCATGATGCCGTTCAGGATACGGGCCACCGGAAGTATAACCGGCGGCCTCGGTGACGACTATTTCAACCCCGCGAGCATTTGCAGCATGATACGCTACACCTTCGGCAAGGTGCTTGCCGGTGAATATGATTTCATTGACGGCGCTATTATAGGCGGGGGCTGCGACGGCAACCGCCACATTCTGGACAACTGGAAGAAAAGCCCGAAGAAGATGGATTTTCTCGAGACCATATTTTTCCCGCATGCGTCCGGCGACGCAATGTCTGTATATTTCAGGGATGAGCTTATCGATATCATGAAAAAGCTTCAGGATAATTTCGGGGTCACAGTAACCGATGAAAAGCTCTATGTTGCAATAAAACTCACGAACGAAATAAGGGCTCTTCAGAAAGAACTCTATGATTTGAGAATATCTGACAACCCTCCCATTACGGGCGCTGAAACGGTTTCAGTGATGGTGGCGGGGACTTCCATGCCGAAAGAAGAGTACAGGGAGGATCTCAAAAATCTTATAGCTGAACTTAAGGCGGCTAAAGTTCCTGAAAAAAAATACGCGGCAAGGCTGATGATAGTAGGCCCGGGTCATGACGAAACATCCATGTGCGATGTGGTGGAGGGCCTGGGCGGGATTGTCGTCTCAGACCTTACATGCTTCGGCACCAAGATGATGTTCGGCAGCATAAAGGAGTCTGAGTCCGATCCGCTTAAAGCGATTGCTGATTATCAGGTAATCACAAGGCCGCTCTGCCCCAAGAATCTCGGCGCGCAGAAGCTTATCAACAGGTTTGTGTCAGATAAAATCCGTGATCTGAAGATAGACGGTGTAATCGGCCAGAACTACCTTTGCTGCGACATGTGGGGCGGCGCTCTGTATGTGCTGGGCAAAGAGCTTAAAGAAGCGGGCATTCCCATGCTCAGGATAGAGCGGGAATATTCCGCCGATTCCACAGGGCAGCTCAAGACACGCGTCCAGGCATTCATAGAGACGGTTTCAGGGGGTGCCCTATGATGAACGTATTCACCAAGATGATGATGGATGCGGGCAAGGTGCTCACTGACCTTACCATAGACCCTCAGAACGCTTCCCCGGGGCCTGTAATACTTTCCAACTGCGACCTGATGTGGGAAATCCCGGTAGCCTTCGGTTGCTCGTTCTCTGACCTCACGCTTACCGGCGCCTTCGGAACCGCGTTTCCTAACGCAGCCGAACTTATCGATAAGGGTGTTGAACTTGGCGTCGAAAGCAGGATGTGCAACGCCATAAAGACGGCTATCTATTATCTTGAAGCGGGGCTCATCAGAAAGCCGGACATGATCATCACCACTAATTCATGCTGCGACGCCATGGATACGCTGGGCAACCTCATGAACAACTACAGGCCGTGGGCGGATGTTCCGAAGCTGCAGCTGGATGCGCCCCACAGTTTCGATGAGGCGACTTATTCCTATTTTGGTAAGCAGCTGAAAGAGGCCATCGTATTCATCGAAGGTGTGATCGGACGCAGGATGGACTGGGACAGGCTCAGAGAGGTCTGCGTCGAGACGAACAAACAGGACGCCCTGCTGCTCGAGTTCAAGGAACTTAAAAAGGCGGTGCCGTGCCCGGCTGACCCCGACTTTGCCCGCGAGGGGACCGAGCTTGCCAAGTGGACTATGGTCAGGGGAACGCCTGAGGTGACGAAATGGCTTGAGGAACTCGTCAGCGCAACAGAAGAGCGTGTAAGGCAGGGGCTCGGCATAGAGGGGGTCGATGAAAAGATACGGTTCCTCTGGCAGGACCTTGCCGGCAGCTGGGCAACCGGAACAGTGCTGAAGCGCCTGCAGAAGGAATTGGGCGCGATAGCCATAATGGATTACGTGTCATATTCAGTCTGGACGCCTGTCGACCTATCGAGCGAGGAGGCCATGTTCAGCTCGTTCGCCAAACGATTCCTGCTGGAGGACGCAATGAACCGCCAGGCCCTTCACACGACCGACCTCTTCTGCGAGGACATCCTGACAATTGTGAAGGACTTCAAATGCGATGCAGTCATACTGCCGGCCCACATAGGTCATCGCGATACAAACTCGAGACTGAAGGCGGTGCGCGAAGTTTGCCGGGAAAACGGGATTCCGTGCATGATAGTGGGCATGGACATCTGGGACAAGAGGTATATGGGGCCGGATGTTGTATTCGATCGAATTAAAACGTTTTTCGAGACGACGGGTTTGATTTAGGACGATGATGGTATTCGACGCATACATAAATAAGGTTTCCGAGTATATCGAAGGCCTTGCCATAGAAGGCAGGACTGTAAGGAGAATCAAGGTCCCCTCATCGGTCTCCGGCCTGAGAGATGGACTCAAAGTGAAGGTCGGTCCGAGCGCTAATCCCAACATTATACTAAGAAGCGACACGTTCCTCGAACTCGGAAGCCCCGAAGTCGGGTCGTCTTCATTCATGCTGTTCACCAATGACTGCGCAAAAGTCAATGATGGAAGGGTCACCATCATAGGCCCTGACATACCTGAGTCCGAAGGCAAAAGTCTGCCTTTCGGCCAGATAATAATTCTGGGCGGGAAAACCCTGGATGCCCGCTATTACGATGCGCTTACGAATGCAGGCTTTGTGGGCGATATGATAGAGGGCTACATGGTGAGAAGCCTGACGAGAAATGTCTGGAGCCGGGTGGGAAATGCGGCTGCTGAAAAAGGTTTTGATTTTGAGATGCTGGGCCGTGCTCTCATGACAATATACAAAGAGGCTCAACCGTCAGTCGAGTCCATGGAGGTGGTTTTCATAACCACGAATGTCTTGGACTTAAATAAACTTGATGAAATTGCAGTACAGGTAACCAAGATATCCAGGGAGATCGTGAAGGAAAACTGGAAGATAAAGGGGATCGACATCGACTGCGAGCTGGATTGCAGTACATGCGGCGATAAATCAGTCTGCGACGATATAAAGGAAGTGCTGAATGTCAGGAAAAGCAGGATTTAATGCCAATCTTAATGGTGCAAATTTTTTCAGGGGGAAAATGAAGCATAAATCAAGTGCAAGATTATTGATTTTACTCGCTATGATTTTATCAAGCATGCTGATTGCCGCAAAAGCAGATGATGGTAATATTAATCAAAAGCCGGGCGCTCTCAGGACACTCGATCTGGGCGGCGGGGTAAATATGGATTTCATCTGGTGCCCTGCCGGAAGCTTCATGATGGGAAGTTTGCCTGTCGAACAGGAAAGCGCGATAAAATCACTGCCTGCAGGCCTTAAACCTGAAACTCTCAAATCTACTTTAAACGCCATTCACAACGAGGGCCCGAAGCACAAGGTGACATTCACAAAAGGCTTCTGGATGGCGAAGACCGAGGTTACGCAGGCCCAGTGGAAGCAGGTTATGGGCGCGAACCCGAGCAGATTCACTGATTCAGGCCCAAATGCCCCGGTCGAGACTGTGAACTGGGATGACTGTCAGATTTTTATAAAAAGGCTCAATAGAGTTGTTTCCGGAAAAATCAGCGGCAAGGCTTCTCTTCCCACCGAGGCTGAGTGGGAATATGCCTGCCGTGCTGGTTCAAAGGGAATCTATTATTTCGGGGATGATCCCACAAAGATTGGCGATTACGCATGGTTTGCAGGCAACAGCTCAATGAAAACCCATGAAGTAGCACAAAAACTGCCAAATGCATGGGGGCTGTATGACATGCACGGCAATGTCTGGGAATGGTGCAGGGATTTTTATGAAAAATATTCGAAAAAAGATGTAACCAATCCCGGGAGTTCTCTGATTGGAAAAGGACGCGTAGGGCGCGGAGGCGGCTGGGACGATTTTGCTGGAGACCTTCGCTCGGCATACAGAAGCTTTGGCCGTCCGGCATCATTCAAGGCAAGCCCGCTGGGCGTTCGCCCGGTGATAAAAGAATAAGGAGATAGCGAATGAAAAGTTTATCAAGATCGGCGCTTGTTTTGCTGGTGGTTTTAATCGGATTGGCTGTTTTTTCAGGCACATTATATTCGGCTGAAACAGACATTCAGAAGAAATATAACGCCGTAAGGAACAAATACGATATAGCTCGCTATCAGTGGTATGACCTGTATGCCGAAGGAGTTATGGTGAAGGCACCTGAGGCGGGGAAGCTTCTTGACCAGGCAAAGTCGCTGGTGGATCAGAAGAAAGATGCCGAGGCCGGAAAGCTGATTGATCAGGCGGACAAGCTTTTGAACGTTCGCGACAAAAGCGTACTGCCCAAATACGATGCGACAGACAATATAGTAAAGAATCCCGATCTGTCCATGCTAAGGTCGTCAACCATTCAGGATTACAAGGTGCGCGACATGTACGGTCTCTTGAAGGGCGATGTCGGGCTTGGTTTTGTCGGCACGGGCGACGATGGTCTGACATATGAAATAATGCCTCTTGTCAATTATCATGGTTCCGGCGGGATAGTATCTCCCGTTGCATTCGAGATCATGAGAAGCGACGAATTCGGCCGGATACATATGGTGCTCATCAAGAGCAAGCCCATAATAGTCATGGAGACGGAAAACTCGGTCGTCTGGTATGCGCAGGAAGGCGGCAATTATCAGCTCTATTCTGTGACCAAGATAGGCGGCGTTACCTTTACCTGGGTTGAAGGCAAGGGCAAAGACTTAAGTGGTATCGATGTTTCCTTCAATATTTTGGGAAAAGCCCGCTCCACATACTGGTATAATCAGAACCGCGACAATTACGTTATTTATCCCGACACCGCATTCGCCGGATTCGAGGAACTGGGCGATGCCGAAGGCACAATTACCATTGGCGGCAAGACATCAAATTTTAAAAATGTATTTCTGGAAAACGAAAACCTCTTCAACGGCCCGAAACCTTATACGAATATTAACAGGATCAGCTACCGTAAGCAGATGACCATTTACGGAAACGAATGGTGGATGCCCTTCAGGACGGACCAGCTCGACGGCTTTCTGTGCATAATAGGCGCATCCCGTGATTTTGCCGTATTTTATAAGGGTGAATACATTGTCCCGGCCGATGTAAAAATTACACCCCTGGTTGCGAACCGGTCTTTCATGATCGAGGCGAAAACAGCCAAGGGCGACCTGAAATTAAAGGTCGAATGCCTGACAAGTGAACTCTTCTATTATGAGTACGGTACAAAGATAACCGGAACATTTACAGGCATCAACCTTACAAACGGTTACGGCGCGCTTGAAAAAACGCCTTTGGGAGGCATGAGCGGAGTCGAGATGATAGACGCCATGGGCCAGGGAAAAATAAGCATCAGCGAGGTCATGGACAACCTCAACAAAAATTTCCCGCCGGCTACACTGGGTGAAGGCAAGATCGGACCGAAATAAAAAAAGGCGTTCCCAAGGTGGACCTTGGGAACGAGATTTTAGATTAAGGACAATATATGTGCGAAGAATGCGGGATGCATGAACACGAAAACAAAAAACCGGTAATAGCTGTCTGCGGCAAGGGAGGCGTTGGAAAAACTGTTTTTTCTGCGCTGCTTTCAAGAGTGCTTCTGGAAGCAGGGTTCAAACCTTTGCTGCTGGTCGATGCCGATCCTGTTGGAGGGCTTACTTCAGCAATAGGCATCAAGCCCGAAAACACGCTGGCAGCAGTCCGCGACAACTTTATCGGAAAAGTGCGCGAAGGAGGCAAGTCTGCCGCGGCGCAGGCCGCCGAACAGCTTGATTATTTCGTCATGAGTGCATTGACCGAACACGATGCATTTGCTCTGCTTGCAATGGGCCACAACCAGGAAAAGGGCTGTTTCTGCCCGGCCAACAAACTTTTGAAGAACGCCATAGATAAACTTATTCCGGGTTTCGCATGCGTACTCATTGATGCAGAAGCTGGCATAGAGCAGATAAACCGCGATGTAACCGGCAGGGTGGCTAAGGTTGTTGCAGTAGTGGATGGCTCTCAGAGGAGCATGGACACTCTTATAATGATAGCAGGAATGATCGGCAAGAAGAACACAGCCGTTGTCCTCAACCGTCTTTCAGAAGAGAAGAAACCGGATATTCAAAATGGCTTCAATATCCTCGGGATAATTCCCGAAGATGAGGAACTGAAGGAATTCGACCGGCAGGGCAAACCTCTCTGGGGGCTGCCGGAAGATAACAAGGCGCTTGATGCTGTACGGGAAATCGCAAAATGGATAATATAAAGGAGAACATTTATGCTTGAGCTTTTCATTACCACTCTGCCCCTTTCTCTTGCTGCGGCTGTAAGTGTTACATCAATCCTGGTTTTTTTCACGATTATGGTTGCCAAGGATAAGCAGCTCGAAAACGGACTTGCGTTTATTGTAGGAGGCATACTTGCCTATACCGTGATTCTTCTGATTGTGCTGTTCTCATTCAGCAAGGCAGCCCCTCCTGGTGCCCCGAAACATGCAGAAATTCACGCAATTGCCGACTTCATGCTCTCAGGGTTGTGCGCTTTGCTCGTGATAAAATCCTTTATCAAAAAAGATGCAACTGATAAGAAAAAAGATAAAAAAGTACCAGGCGGCGCTTTTGCATACCTCGGTATCGGGGCGCTTATGAGGGCGGCAAGCGCCAACACGCTTCCTCCGTTCATTGCAGCGGTAAAGGACGTGTCGGGTGCTCACCTTTCAGTTGAATCATCTGTTGTAATCTGCGTTCTGATAATGTTCATCACGATGTCTCCCATGATAATTCCCTGGCTTCTCTTCGTCTTCAACAGGGAAAAGGCGATAGCTATTATCAACCCTATAAGCAGCTTCCTCGAGAAGAACAAGGCCAAGATCAGCAATACCGTGCTCATAGTTATAGCTATCTATCTGGCGACCCACGGGCTCAAGCATCTCGGGATGATTTCATAAGGAGTAGGTAAATTTCCCCATATATTTAAATATACTAAATGACGAAACGAATCTGGAACAGATGAACAAGATTCTCGTATAGGGGGGGTTATGCACACAGCTTTTAAAACAGTTCTTCTGGCCCTGATTATTGCAGTGTTTGCGCAGCCCGTATTCGCGGATGAAGAAACCTCATCACAGCAGTTCCATCCTGCAGCGAAGATGGCCGATCAGATAAACAATGGGCAGGATATCACGAGGCCGGTCACCCGCGTTGACGTAAGATACCAGTTCGTCAATGTCCCGCATGGATATCACCAGGATATCTATACGATAAGAAGCGACGGGGCGATAAAGCTTTCGAGCAAATGGGAGATTGCCTTGAGGGGCGATATTCCGACGGTTTACGGGGATGTCCCCGCAGAAGACAATGAAACAGCAAAGATGCAGTTCAGCCTTGGCGACATAGTGACGCAGGCTGTTCCTGTGTACATTTTAAATGAAAGGGTGGGCTTCGGCCTGGGTGTCCAGCTCGTATGGCCCACGGCAACAAATGACCAGTCAGGCACAGGCAAATATGTCGTGATTCCTCTTGCAGGTATGAGGGTGTCGCTGCCAGAGATTGGCAACGGAAGCTTCTTTCTTCCATATTTCAGATATGAAGCCAGCTATGCGGGAAGTTCCCAGAGAAACGATATCAGCAAGCTGCAGTTCGCGCCTTGCCTTAACGTAATGCTTCCGAAACAGCTTTTCGTCGTTCTGTGGCCGGACCCCGAAATAGCATACGACTTCGAACAGAAGGCATGGACGATCCCTGCCAATTTCATGATCGGCAAGATGTTCGCGAAAAATATCGTGGGTTCTATAGAGTGCTTCATACCGATGTTCGAGGCGAGTGATTATGAAAAGGCGTACAATTTCAAGACGGAAGCAAGGATGGGCTTCTTCTTCTGATGGGTCAGGGCGTGATAACATCGCATTTCTGCGTTGCTCCTCGTCTCAAAGTTGCGGCGTACGCCATAAGTACGCCTCACTTTTCAACATCGTCGCTCCTTGACCTGCAAAGTTCTGACGCCCTGTTGCTTGATACAGATTTTAGGATTGATGGCTAATCGTATCAATAACTCGTTTCCAGGCATAACTTGGAAATAAAAAAGACGGAGGAAAGATATGAAAAAAATATCAGCAGTCGTATTAACAGCATTTTTCTTGTTTTCGGGAGCTGCTTTTGCAGCAGACGTTTCAAAGGATGCTGTTCTTGCGCATTCAAAGTCGGTTCAGAACAAACTCGATATCATAAATGCCCAGTGGTATGATATTTACTCTGACGGCAAGGTTCCCGGTGCAGCAGATGCAGCAGTTCTTCTGAATGATGCGCTTGAGGCCCAGGGGGCAGGCGATTATGTAACTGCCGATACACTGCTTTTGCAGGCTGACGCTAAATTGAGCGTTTATGTAAAAGCTGACGTTCCCCCGGGATGGATGATTCCCAACCCGCTTTCCTACGACCCTTCGATTATGGGCAACATCCATAAGGCTACGATCGAGGAATTAAAGAAGGTCGAACTCTACGGCTCGCCCAGATACAACACATGGTTTCAGTTCAGCGGTAAGGGTGACGACGGAAACCTCTACGGGATGTACGCCTGCGTGAACCATCATGGCACGGGCAAGGTGCAGAAGCGCGTTATGTTTGCGTTGAGCTGTAATGCCTGGACAGATAAGCCGAATCAGCTCGAAGTGCTCGATCTGATGGTGATTCCGCAGAGAAAAGAGACAAAAGAAAGCCTGGTCTGGACGGCAAAAGACGGCGACAAGTCGCTTAAATGGACCATAAAGAAGATGTTTATGACCGTCGAATATAAAGACAAAAACAAAACGGTCAGCATGACCTTAAAGACCGATTATTCATTCTGGTATAATCGCGGTATGCAGCCCGCCGAGATTCTTCCCGGAGGACTTACCTGTGGATTCGAGCAGCCGGGCGTTGCAACCGGGACCATCACTATCAACAAAAAGCCGGTTAAAGTTTCGGGTCACGGCGAGTTCGAAAACTATTTTGTCAAGGGCGCCGGCTACCGTCAGGTGCTGCTCCAGTACGGAAACGAATGGTGGATAGCGCTTACGACCGACCAGTTGAGCGGTTTGATATTCGAGGGAATCGCCTATAAGGACGCAGGGCTATATATTAACGGCAAATATGTCATTCCCACCGACTTCAAAATAACGCCGATTGAAGCCAAGAAATCATTTACCATAAACATGAAAACTTCCGCGGGCGACCTTGTGCTCAACTTCAACTTCTGGGGATATAACCCGCTGCTGTATGAATACTGGGGCACGGTCGACGGAACGCTTGCGGGCAAGCCTCTTACGAACGGTTATGCGTGGATAGAGCATGTGCCGAGCGGGGGGATAGATGCCACACAACCGACCTCACGTAAATAATTCCGCTATGCATTCAAGCCCTGACATTGTCGGCTGCGTCGGAATGCTCCTCGAAAATGGGATCATGAGCATCCTGTTTCGCTCCTCAAGCCAAGCGCAGCAAAGGCGCAGAGACATACCTAAAAGTATGCCTGCGTCGCTTCCTCCTGGCCTTCGCGTCATCATCTTGAATGCAAAGCGGAACACAAAAGCAGGAACAGAACAAAGACGGACATCGTCGCTCCTAGGTCTGCCTTGTTCTGACGTCCTGCAATTTGAAACACCCGAAGATGGTTCAGATTTATTTTCTCACCACTGACCACTCACTACTTTTTTAAGGGGGATTTATGAAAAGAATAAACCTTATCTTACTGTGTCTGGCGATAGTTTCGCTCCTCACTGCTCAAGCTGTATTTGCAGCCGAGAAGTCAGAGAAGATTGATCCTAATGCTTATCCGGGAATCAGCGCCGAAGAGCTGGGCCAGCTCAAGTGGGTTTTAAAACTTGCGAACGAGCCTCTTGAAGATTTCAACGACATGAGTTCGCTCGACCAGGTCGGCATTACAGCAAGCAGGTACACGCTTGCCTTCAGCGTATACTTCCTGGCCGCAGAGCAATATCACAAGCTTTCCGCCTGGGATGAAGCAATAAAGCCCGGCATGGACCGCGTCATTCAAAAAATGTTTTTAAAGCCGGTCTGGGAATACTGGTCACACGACAGCGCAGGCGTCACCAAGTTCGAGCCTCTTATGAATCAGCCATACGCGCCGTTTTCAGACCCGATTGCCTACCGCAATATCATGTATTCGGGCCATGTGAGCCAGATGATCAACCTCTATCACATGCTTTATAATGAAAGAAAATATGACGCGCCGGATTCCATCGTGCTCAAATGGGACGACAAGACAAAATTCCTGTATGACAATAAAAAGGTTCAGGACGCCATGTTCACTCAGCTCATAAATAATCCTGTTCCCGGCATAGAATGCGAACCAAACGCTATTTTCCCGGCCTGCAACACGCATCCGCACCTGGGCTGGAAGCTCTATGACCAGATGCATGGCACACGATATTTCGCTGCCGGAAATCCGTTGTTTTTCGACTGGTTCAAAAAGGCATTCGTCGATCCAAAAACAGGTGAACTGGGCGCTTTCTATCTCATGAAGCAGGGCTGGGTGTTCTCGGCCACGAACCCGAGATACGGCAACAAGATGGACCCTGCCATACAAAAGATGATCAAGGAAGGAGTCACCTTTGGCTCATCCGGCAATGAAGGCTGGATAATGACAGGCATGCATGTGTTCGACCCGGCATATGTTGAAAAGCTCTATCCTGATTTCAAGAAGCTTCATGTTAAAGAAAACAAAGACGGAACAGTGACGCTTCAAAAGGATGTTCTAACACCTTATTCCTATTACGGTTTTTTCAGCATACTGGCTGCTGAAATGGGCGATGAAAAATTGCTCAAAGGGCTTCTTAAATCAATTGACATGCATTTCGACCCGGTATGGGGCGATGACGGCACATATCATTATCCATATAAAGTGTTTGCAGGCGGGCCCAATCTGGCAGCAGCGGATGATGCAAAGGCGGCTAAACCTTCTCCAATAAAGCCTCCTGTAAAGATGAATGATATGACACCTCAGATGAAGACATGGCCGCAGCATTCGGACCTTTCAGACAGGCTATTCGCTATGGCAAGAGCGCTCCCGAAGAACGGGCTTCTGAAAATGTACAACAATCCCTTTGATCAGGCGCATTTTGCAGAGCCCGGAATAACGGGCGTCGATCTGTCGGCTACGCTTCTTAAAAGGGCGATATGGGATCGAGAAAAGAAAGCTCTTATTGTTTCAACAATGGCCTCCAAAAAACCAGGCAATGCTGCATTCAAGGCCATAAGGCTCGATCCTGCAATGGTATACGAATTCTATCTTGACGGCGTTGCAGTTAATGAAATGAGCGGCATAGGTGAATACAGCGTGTCAGTGGATAATTCGAAGGCTCATGACATAATCCTGAAGCAGAAATAACAGGTCTCTAATGACTGAACTCAACCGTTGGGGGTATGCTTTAATCGTATCCCCGCGGTTTTTTATGTTCAATCATCTAAACTCAACTTGAGAATAGAACGATAAATAATTCATGATTTCAAGTGCTTTTAAAGGGAAGTATTCCTGCCGGATGATGTCTGTGATGACGGCAATCATGGTTGTTATAATCACCGGAGGGGATGCTGCTGCAGCAAAGCCCTCCTTCGACTGGGTTGGAGGAGGTGTTTACGTCGAGAACAACAGCAAGCCTGGCTATCTGATCGACCTGCTTGTTTCATACGGCAGTTTTCCCGATACCACCTATTACATCAACCCCTACGGAAGCGTAAGGGGTATGGAGCCAGGCTGCGGCCTTGGCTTAGGCGCCAGGTTTCCGGTACATTCCGAAAGGCATGCGCTGGGTTTCAATACATATGTGGACTATACGGATGACCACAGCGGCCTGAGAATAGGCCTTGGCGCTGAATATTTCGGTCCGTACTTTTCCAATGTGTTAAATATCTATCTGCCTGTATCCGGGAGGCATGACGAAGAGAAGGCCATAACTGGCTTTGACTTTTATTTCAAAATGCCTGTTCCCAAGTTTTCCATCCCCATCGGCAGCTATGATCTTAAGGTGTCGTTCATCTCGATATGGCCGGGCGTATTCTATTACAGAGCTTCCGATGAGAATATCCTTGGATTCAAGCTCATGTTCATGGGCCAGCCGGTAAAGGCGATAGAATTCTGGCGCGGTTTCTCTTCCGGATCTCCATCGAACGACGAATACAAGGGCCTTGAAATACCGGCCGGGCCCACAGCACAACTGCCTGTTAAAAATTTCAAGATCAAGGAGCAGTTCGGCTATCTGGTGCTGCCGTATCCTGCTGTTGCGGAAGAATCCATAAAGGACAGGCCTTTCAGGAAGCATTTCATGGGGGTTGAAAAATATCAGGATGAATAGAAAAGGTTATAATCTGCGGATGCCCCCTGATTCAATGTAATGGTGAATAAAGAAATAACTGATATGGATTAGATTATGTTTCTGGTGTAATTAATGGGAAATTTGCATTTTGCATGGTGGGGGGCATTATGATCAGAAGATGGGAAATCGCTGCAGTTTTCATATTTTTCCTTTTTGCCGTTACAGCAAATCTTTCGGCAGCAGATGAAAAAGGGCAAACCAACACACAGCCTGCATCGACAGACAAGGCGACTGAAATTTCCAAAGAGGTACAGGACCCGTTGTCAGGCCTTATCCTCCTGCCTATGGAATACAGCTATTCAGGAAGCGTGGGGCCCATTCAGAAATCGGCCCAGCAGTTTATTATCGAGCCTACATTCCCGATCAACCTCACAAAAGACTGGAAAATCCTTACCCATACGATGATCCCTTTTGTAAGTTTTCCGCAGATAGGAACTGATGATCCGAGCACAGGCCTTAGCAACATAATGTTCTCAGGTCTTCTGACACGGAACAGCAAGAAAAAGTTCACATGGGGAGCCGGCGGGTGCATTATGTTCCCGACAGCCTCCAACACCGACCCGGTAGCCTGGGCAAATACCCCCACAGGATATGACTGCTGGGCGGCCGGCCCTTCGGTCGTCGGCGTATTCAAGAGCGGCAACTGGGTGGCAGGCGCCCTTTTCAACCAGATGTGGAAATTCAGCGGCTCATCCGACCTCAACATGATGCAGCTCCAGGGTTTCGCATTCTACAACCTCGGAGACGGCTATTCGATCGGCTCGCTTCCGCTCATCACCGTCGACTGGACCAAATCATCGGATGAAAGCACATTGCTGCCTCTGGGCGTAATGATCGGCAAGCTGTTTATGATAGGCGGTGTTTTCCCTCTGGGGCTTTCCGTGGGGACCTACTACAATGTCATCAAACCTGATATTGCCCCCCAGAGCACCCTGAACGCAGAGCTGTTCTTCGTGCTGCCTACATTCTGGTGATGCTAGAGCTGTGATTCAGGTGCGAAGATAGAGATAACCCCGGCTGAAAAACGCCGCCACAGGCTGGTCATGGGTGAATGGGTGTAGATGACCTCTTTGCCGTCTTCTTCCGTTTTCCAGACCAGCCGTGATTTATCTGACAGTTCCAGCTTGAAGGTGTATTGTGGGAGAGTCGATACCTCGAACATTTTTGCAGCCTGTTCGGCTATATCAGGGCTCTGAACGAAGATGCCTATCTCGGTGTTAAGCTCTCTCGACCTTGCATCAAGGTTCCTGGAGCCGATAAAGGCTTCCTTTCTGTCAAATACATAAAATTTTGCATGCAGACTTCCCTTGTACGAGCCCATGATTTTGCTTCTTGATTCCTTGCCTTTTTCTTCAGGGTCAGCCCTCATTTCATAGAGCTCGACACCCTTTTTAAGCAATGTCTTCCGGTACCTGGCATATCCTGAATATACCGAGACCACGTCTGTCGAGGCCAGGGAGTTCGTTGTTATTCTGATTTTTATGCCCGTGCTGTGCAGCATCCCGATAATGTCGATAACGGTTTTGTCAGGGACGAAATAAGGCGATACGAGAATCAGCTCCGATCTCGTGTCTCTGATAAGAGGCAGAAGTCTCGTCATGAGGTTCGAGTCGGAGTCCATATCACCTTTGCCTGAAATCTTCTCAGGCAGGTCATAGACCACACTCCCTTTCGCCCAGCTGTATGTAAACTTGCCGTTGACAATTGTGTTAAGGAAATCTGATTGTTTGAGGCGGACGGCGTATTCTGAATTCGCTGCATTCCTGTTCGTATCCTTCAGGGACTTGAGAGATTCTTTCAACTCTTTATCTGAAGGCCTGTCTGACGATAAAAATTCATACGGTATGGCCCACTCGCAATTCCAGTATATATCAAAACTTTTGGAAATATCCTTTACGACAGGGCCTGCCGCGATCAGGTCCATATCGGCGAAATTTGAAATCTTGCTTGCCCCGAAGTATTCGTCGGCAAGGTTCCTGCCGCCTACTATCCCGATAATGTTGTCAGCGATAAAGGCCTTGTTGTGCATGCGGTGGTTCAGCTGGCGGAGGCTTCCCTTCGGATTGAAGAGCCGTAGTTCTATATTCGGGTGTGCATTAAGCATCCACATCTGTGATTCGGTAAGCCCGGTACCAACATAATCGAAAAGGAGCCTCACCCTGACTCCGCGGTCTGCTGCTGAAATGAGTTTCTCAATGAGGAAACCAACCGACATATCGTTACTGACGATGTAGTATTGAAGATCTAGAGTCTTATCGGCTCCATCGATGAGAAGAGCGCGGGCGATGAATGCGTCCATGTCCGACGGCAGCATGTAAAAGCCCGAGTCGCCCGGATGTTTGATCGAATCCCTTCCTGTTGCTTTACCTAATCTCGTGTCTTCACTGTGCTCTATGGAATACGACTGCACCTTCGCTATGTCTTTGGGCAGCGTTGCGCATGCACAAAAGAGAAACGACAGGAATATAAAGCTTAAATACCTAAGCATGACGTCAATACTACAATAATAGAGAACCCACTTCAAGGGTGGCTTCTGCTTTATTGCCTGCTTCTGTAATACCTGGAAACCGAGGCAACCGCGCGCAGCGCATTACCGACATCGTCAAACACAGGCATGCCTGCTTCGGTGAAAAGCCGGCGGGTCTCTCGGAGCATTTCCTCTATCCCTATGTCTTCCTCTTCCTGTCTGATGTTCGGAAGTATCAGCACAACCGGCTTTCCCCCGATGTCCATGGCTTCACGGCATGCTGCGGCCAGTTCCCTGTAGGGTGTAATGTCCCTGATGCTTTTTGCGCCCATGGTCACCTGCAATGATTTATAGTGATACAGGAGCTGGATGACGATATGTATGTCCACATTCTTGTCCTTTGAAGCTTGGATAAGTATCTCCCTTATGCTCTGGGGAGCCACAAAGGGATTTGCTATATCGATAGGATTGGCCGCACTCGATCCGGGCTTGGGCAGGACATCGAAAATTGCCGCCTGCAGGTCCTTTCTCAGATGTGGTACGGCGAGTCCGAATGATTCCGCCGCGTCCGCAGCTGCTATACCCAGTGCGCCACCTCCACCGGTTATGGAGCATCCGTGGTAATTACCGGCAGGCAATAGAGAAAAGGCCAGGGCCGCATCATTCATCTCCTCGAAATTTTCCACTTGAGTGGCATGACATTGTCTCAATGCGGCTTCCCATATGACCCGCTGCCCTCCGAGCGATGCGGTATGACTGGCCGCCGCCCTGCCTCCAGAATCCGAGAGGCCCCCCTTGATTACTACGACCGGCTTTTTTCCGGTCGCTTCCTTAAGAGCGGAAAGGAACTCGCGTCCGTTGTTCACGCCCTCGACATACATGCAGATTACTTTGGTTTCCGGATCGTGGCTCAAATAGCGGAGCATTTCAGTTTCCCTCAGGTCGCAGCCGTTTCCGAAACTTATGACCTTGGAAAAGCGTATCCCCCTCCACATCCCTGTAAAACCGAAGTCCACCGAAAGCCCGCCGCTCTGTGAAAGAAGCGCTACACTTCCAGGTTCCCGCGAAAGGTCCGGTCCCGGCAGCATGGTGAGCCCTGATTTAGGACAGTAAATCCCGAAGCAGTTAGGGCCCAGCACCCTGATGCCCCGTTTAGAAATGACCTTAAGCTCCTCTTCCAGTGCAATCCCTTCCGGAGTGCCGATTTCCCTGAAACCCGAGGAAAGGATTTCGGCTCCTACAGCGCCCTTCTTCCGGCAGGCCTCCAGCGTGGAGGGGACTTTGCTGGCCGGGACTGCGATGATGGCAAAGTCTATGTTTCCGGGAATGGCTTCAACTGAAGGGTAAATTCTCATCCCATTGATGGAGCCGCCGCGGTTGTTAACGGGATACAGATTGCCCTTATAACCTATGGCAAGGAGCGAGAGAAGGATGCCGCGGCCGAAGCCGAACCCTTCTGCAGAAACACCAACTACCGCCACACTTTCGGGCATGAACATCCGGTCCAGGTTTGAATAAGATTCCATTGTTATATGGTCAGTCATAAGAAATTTCCTTTGTGCCTCCTTCAGATCAGGCTCACAATATATTAACTCTAAAATCCGGCTGGAATTTAGGCAAGTGATTTATTTTATTTTATAATCTTATTATCCCCATCACTTTGCAGGCAAATTCAGATCGTGACATGAAAAAAATGTTTATATTTTAAAAAAACATTAATTATCTTTCAGGAAATAATGATTAAGAGATTTTACAGGATAATTTTGATGGTGCCGGGACAGGGACTTGAACCCTGATGGGCGTTCGCCCACTAGACCCTGAACCTAGCGCGTCTGCCAGTTCCGCCACCCCGGCACATACCCTTGCAATGCAAAAGCTTTTCCCCTATACTTTTGAACCTTAAAAAAGTCAAGGATAGAGGACATGAAAATTTTCTGGGGAAACGACAAGATCGATGCTGCAGAAATTAAAAATCCCGTTGTCACTATTGGAAATTTCGACGGGTGTCATGTCGGACATCAGGAGATATTCAAAAGGGTGAAAAAACATGCCGCAGCCCTCAATGGTTCTTCGGTTGTCTACACATTCAATCCACATCCTGCCTCGGTGATCCATGAGAATGAACCCAATACCATATACACGCTTAATGAGAAGATCGAGGCTATAAGCTCACTGGGAATTGATTTCATGGTTGTTGTCCCGTTTACAAGGGAATTTGCAGATACCCATCCGGAGCGGTTCGTCGACGATATACTGGTGAGCGGAATAAGGGCGAAAGGCGTTGTAGTGGGTTATGATTTTGTTTTTGGCCGCAGGGCGATGGGCGATATATCTTTTTTAAAAAAGAAGGGTGAAGAGCTAGGTTTTTTTGTCGAAAGCATGCCTGCAGTCATCAGAGATGGTGTAATCGTCTCAAGCACACTTATAAGGACGATGATAAAGTCGGGAGATGTCTGCGGTGCCGCCAGGTTATTGTCAGGTCCGTACAGGCTTCCCGGTACCGTGGTGCACGGCATGGCTAGGGGAAGACTTCTCGGCTTTCCGACTGCAAATATCAGACCTGACAAGTCACTTATACCTTCTTACGGGGTCTATGCGACGAATATATATCTTGAAGGCAAACGCTATACCGGGGCTACCAATATAGGCGACAACCCGACATTCGACGATGAGGGAACTTCGATTGAGGCTTTTCTTTTCGATTTTGAGGGTGACCTGTACAACAGACAGATAACAATAGAATTTATCGACCAATTGAGAAAAGAGATCAAATTCGACAGCAAGGAAAAGCTGATCAGGCAGATCGATAAAGATTGCAGAAATGCGCGCGAAATTTTAAACAGCTTCAATTCCAGACACCACAAATAAGAAGATTTTAAAAAATATAAAATAATGAAAATCTTCGCCATATCAGACCTTCACCTCTCATTCGGTTCAGATAAGCCGATGGATATATTCGGCTCGCACTGGGATGCCCATCCTGAACGTATAAAACAGAAATGGACTGATATGATTACTGATGATGACCTTATCCTTATTGCAGGCGACATATCATGGGCCATGAAGCCGGCGGATGCTAAAGCCGACCTGACATTTCTTGGGGAGCTGCCGGGGAGAAAAATCATAATAAAAGGAAATCATGATTACTGGTGGCAGGGACTGAAAAAAGTCAGAGAGATTTTGCCTTCAACGGTTACACCACTGCAGAACACTTCATATGAAACTCAAGGTATAGGTATAGCCGGTACGAGGCTGTGGATCGATCCCTCCCTGAACCTGGAAAAGGCAACGGAAGACGACAGAAAGCTGTTCGAAAGGGAACTGGGCAGGCTGAAAAACTCGCTTGAAACCATTTCCGGAAATCCCGAAAAGATTATAGTTATGACACATTTCCCGCCGATTTCACCGGATGGCAAGGCAGGAAAAGCAGTCGAAACGCTGAAGGGCTTCAATATACATACCTGGGTTTTCGGCCACATGCATATTGACGGCAATGACTACTCGAGATTCAACAGTACTATAGGGAGTACCAGATTTGTTTTCACATCGGCCGACTGTATAGATTTCACACCCGTCAGGATTCTTTAGGTATCAAGCCTCAATCTGATTTGCCTGCAAGATAAGACTTGAGCTGTCCGGGATTGTATGTTTATCATACAACTAAACAATAAATAATGAATGAGGTGGGTAATGGAGACAAAGCCGTTCGGTATTTCCCGCATAGAAAAATCTCCCGACATTCCAAACCTTGTTTCAAAACAGGTTATTGACCTTATCTCGGAAGGGAAGCTGAAACCGGGTGACAAGCTGCCAAGCGAGCATGAGATGACGCAGATGTTCGGAATCAGCAGGATATCGTTGAGGGAGGCCATGAAGCTCCTTGAGGCAAGAGGCTATATCGAATCGCTGGACAGGAGGGGAAAGTTCGTCAAGTCTGTTGCCGATTCCATGATGTCGACACTTGAAGAGCTCATATCAATTGACCACGCAAAGATCTGGGAACTCCTTTACGTCAGGAGATTCATTGAGGCTGAGGCGGCATATCTTGCAGCCAAGAATGCTACACCTGAACAGATCGCGGAAATGAAGAGCCTTTCCGAGCGCGCTGAAAAAGCAGGTCTGGATACTCTGCTTATAACAAAAGAGGGGGGACTGATTTATACAAGATTTTTTGACCTTCTGGCCGAATCGACAAAAAATACAGTATTCATGCATATAAGGCAGACGATTGCCGGCATACTCAAAGGGGCTTTTCCTTACAGCAGAAAAAAGCTTACGAACGTGGGCGGAAGCTCACGCAAGATTTTTACACAGCTGGGCAAGATCTGGAATGCAATTGAGAAGCGCGATCCCGAGGCCGCAAGGCTCGCGACTATCGAACATATAGACTATATCGAGAAAACCCTGAGACTTGCTTTAAGTCACAAGTAGAATGAATCGCTTTATCAACGATGTAATGATGCAGCTTTAGAGTCGCTTAACTCGTTGAATTGATTTATTAGCACTTCCCCTTCGGGAAATCTGGCTATTATTTTAAGATCTGCGCCCATTGCAGAAAGGATTTTTCTTAATGTGCTTATGTATATGTCTGACTGATGCTCAAATTTCGAGATGGCAGTTTGTTTCATATTCAAACTGCTTGCAAGTTCTTCCTGGGTAAGTTTTACAGCCTGCCTTAACTCGGCAAGAGCCATTTCCTTTTTAAGATTCTCGGCTTTTGCCTGTATGCGTTCTTTCCTTTCCTCCGGAAGACTATCTATAAGTTTTCTGAATGATTTAGCCATTAGATCAGTCCCTCCTTCAAAAATAGCCACCAGCTTTCAAATTCGTCAGTGTATTCAACTTCACAAGGCATTTTTATAACCTGTCTAAAATATAACTTATAAGTTATATTTTATCAAGATAACCTAAACGAGACTTCAGTACAACTTAGGTTTTATGTCATTGTCGCACTAAAAGTATATTGACTTCATTGATTAATTATCTTATCATTTAACTTATCATGGAAATGACCTTTGCACCCCCCTTTAGGAAGTTTGTGAAAAAACAGGTTCCTCCTTTTCAACTCGCAATAAGGGATGAGGTTGATAAGGTATTCGCTGACACGACGCTGGGTGAAGAGAAGGTCGGTGACCTGGCCGGATACCAGGTGCATAAATTCATGTACCACAAACAGGAGTATTTAATAGCATATTCTCTTGGACAAGTAACAATAACTTTCTGGATGATCGGGACGCATGAAAACTTTTACAGGAACCTGAAAGCCTACATCGGAGGAAAATGATTATGGGTATGGCGGAAAGAATATATCATGAAATAGTAACGATGCCGGTAGTGGAAAGAGAGCGCCTTTTTTCCATAATAGCCCACAGTGGTTTTGAAAAGGACCAGTATTCTTATGACGAGGTGTTCGGTGACATTCCAAACTCGTTTACTTTAAAGGAAGCTGCCGATTACCTCGAAATTGCTGAAATCACAGTTAGACGCCTGGTAAAATCAGGTAAGATAAAATACAGCAAGGTCGGAAAAAATTATGTGATAGGGATTGAGGACATCAGGGCTTTTAAGCGAACCCTGCGGGCCGCTCGCGTTAGGCCTTGAATTGGGCCGAAATAATCAACTTCGACAAGGTTCAAGGCCAGGCACCTTTTGTTTTCAAAATCACTTGTTAGAGCCTCTTGCAAAACTCAGTTATTTTGTCATTTCGGCTGCAGGGAGAAATCTTAACTCCTTGAAAAGAGCAAGATATCTCGTCACTTGCGCTCCTCGAAATGGACGGTTCTTAGTAGTTTTGCAAGAGGTTTGTTAGATTATAATTGCATAGTCCATCAATGGAATTTATAATGAATTATAAAATTTCCAGTATAATGGGTTTATATGGTGTACCCAGTCACCATATTTAATAAGAAATTCTTTTGCCAGATTATCAATTATTATTTTCTGTTCTTCACGATTCATTAACCCATTTGCTATATTTCTCTGTGTTTCTTCATGAGTCTTTATAAAAGAAAATGTATCTTGATCTTTTTGAGTTTTTATCGAAGATTTTAATTTTTCTAAATGTAAATAAGTCATAGTTTCAGATAAAAATAATTCAGGGGTATCATCAGGATGATACTTTATTTTCATTATATCGGGATTGTATTCTTTCATATTGTTAGGCTACTTTTTTTTGTAGTGATTCAATTTTTGATAAAATATCATTTCTTTCATTTTGAAGTTTAATAATTTTGCGTTGCGCTAATCCTGTAGATTCTTTTAATTTATTCTCGATATCAATTAATCTTTGATTTAGTTTTTCTATAACTGCTTGGTTTTGAGCATGAATTTTATTTTCTTTTTTGCCTCGAAAAATCCATCCGATAATTATTCCTATTATTGCTATAACAAGCTTAATAATTATACTAACCAAATTATGTTGGTTCCCATTGCTTGTATTTGCATTTGACATACCATCATTGTTAGACATATTTTACTCCTTTTTTTGCATCATTTAACTAGGGTAAGACCAGTAAATTTTGACCATGTATGCTGATCAAATGATTTATCATCTTGTATCCCACTTATTAGCTCTTCTAGTGACGGACTTGCATCATTAGAAGAAGTAATTTGTTTAAGTAAGTTAGCTCTTTCTTTTGATAAATCATTAGATATTTTTAGGTCATACAAACAAGACTGAATGACATTCTTACCAAATAAAACCAAGGAGCCATAATTTAATGAACCAAGCATTAATCCGGTAATAAGACATGTAGAATAAGCAATCATATGTGATAAGTAAAACTGGTAGTTTGGTTTAGTAGAATAGTCGTATTTTTGCCTACATAAGAAAAAATATGCTTTTAATATCGATGCGGTTAAGCTTGCGCCTAGTAAATCCCTTGTTTTTACACCAAGATATGCCGTAAATTCTTCAGGAGAAAGGTTCTCGACTAAAAATTCTCTAAAAAGAGAATGGCCTGGAAGCGGTACTCCTTCAATTGATAAAGAATCAGCAGTTAAATGTTTTATCCAATGAAGAGCAGCTTTGAAATTTCCACCATAAGTTTCAACCAATTCACTCCATACCTCGAATGGATTTAATATGTCATGTCCAAATTTCAATCTGTGTTTCCTTCCTCTAACTTTATCCATTGGGCTACCACTATGTTTCAGCCAGTTTTGGATATTCCATAATATGGGATTATTATCTTTTCTATACTCTAACCCATGTACTTTAGATAATGGGTCTAATAACTTATTGGATGTAATAGTTCCCGCAATTCCAGCGATAAAAGATACTGCAATATCTCTTTTGTTTAATAATGTAAAAACATCTTCATATTTATAATTACAAATATCTAATTCATTCCATAATGCATCAATTGAAATATTTTCTAAGCTGATGCCGCGTAATGCTAAATCCTTTGTAGATATTGAAACCAAAGAGGACCAGTCCGGTGAATTGTAGATAATTAAATTATTACCAAAACATCCTTGATTAGAATGGTTTTCTCTAGGCTCATCTTCTTCTAGAAATTTATTGAATTCAATTATATCTTTCTCTAATCCGCCAATCCTATAATGAAGGCTGGTTAACACAATATTTGTTTCTTCTTTTTTTTTCATCTGACTACCTTTTAGACAATCCAGTAATAACCTAAATTAGTCTAACGCAATAATTCCAACTCTGTAAATACTATAATTGATAGTTCTCATGACGGTTTATAACTTTTTTCATGTCAAGAATAAGCAAATTTCGTAATTTTTCTGGATTTATAATTTCTATATGAGGAAACCAGGATTTCAGTATGTGCTTTATTTCATCGAAACCACCGACTTTGAAGCTTACATGCAACCTGCCGTCTGGTTCTTCATTGCCTAATTCCTGAGTCGGGAAGATTTTCCTTCTTTTGAAATAACCGGCACAATCAGGGTCTACAAGAATCTCAACGGTTATATTCTTTTTAAGGTCGAACCAGATGTTCGCACTTGATTCAAGAACACCGTCTATGCTCTCTTTGGGGTCTTTGAAAACAGTCTTTGTGATTCTTGCATCAGACATCTTATCTAGGGCATAGCGTTTAATCTTGTTGTCCCTGGTGTCTTTACCAAAAAGATACCAGAGACCCTCGAAGTATGCCAGGCGGTACGGTTCAAGAAGAACCTGGTATATGGAATAAACTTGGTATTGGAAAGCAACCCTTTTCTTCTCCCTTATCGCTCTTACAAGGGTATAGAACATCTTGGGGGAGATATGACTGGCGTCCTGTATGTGAATGAACACCGGTGAGTTTTCAAAGGCATCATACAAACGATTAAACAGACTGTCAGCGGCTTTCTGGAAAGGGGCACCCAACTGAGTCACCATATTCTTCATGGCAACGATAAGGGCAACTTCAGTATCATCGATGATGTCGTACTTTTTTATGATGTTCTTATCGAGCGTGTAGACACCCCTGTCTGTTTCATTAACAGGAAAACCGGCCTGCTTTAAAAATAGAAGGTCTCTCTGTACAGTCCTTATGGATATGTTCAGGCGATTGCTCAGAGTGTTGGAAGAGAGCATCTCTTCTTCTGCAAAGTATTTTAATATTTTGCCCAGCCTTAAAAGCCTCTTCTGAAGCGCTTGTCTGTTTTCCATATGAAGAATTTTTGCATGAGGTAATCAGTCAGTCAACCGCAAAAGAAATTTAGGCGTCATATAGATGTCGTCAGACAATTGTCACGTTACTGAAATACCCCTAGTAATACAGCATGTTCTTAAAAGTGAATGTTTTTTAAAGGGGGCTTTTATGATCGAGAGAAGAGTTAATGAAAGAACAGGTGTTAATTTGAGGGCGGTATTTCGCAAGGATGATTCTTATGTCATCAGTGCAATGGTTACAAACATCAGCATGGGAGGCTTGTTCATGAAAACTCCATTCTATCTGAAATGCGGAACAAACGTTGCTGTTGATATAGATGCGGAGAACATCGGACAGGTAATCGGAGTGTGTGGACTGGTTGTCAGAAATACAGAAACTGGTACAGCCGTGGAGTTCGCCCAGGTGCACCCTAATCTCGACAGGCTCATCAAGACTGAAAGGTTCATGGCTGAAAAGGCAAGGATATAAAAAGGGTAACAGCAAAATTAAGATTATAAATGATATGTGGTTTTAAGGTGTGAAACGTAGTTACTGCTCGGCATATAAAACCTGAAAGGGCCCAATCTGAGAAGACAAATCTCATAGCACCGCATGTTTACTTTCTAAAGACAAGGCGACAGCCCTGTCAAAAAAATCGAAGGAGGTTTTATGAAGGTAAACGAGTTATGGATCGAATGTGGGAGATGCGGCAGGCCAATGACTTTCCTTCCTGAGAAAGTGGTTGAGGAAGCGCTCAGGGTAATAGGTGTCCTTGATGATTTAAGGAAGCTTGAGCCCGGAAAAGCCATCCTGTTTTCATCGCACTGCATGTCATGCAGAAAGGAGGGTGAAACAACAATGGTGATGTTCAGGTTTGGCGTTATTACAGAGAGGCCAAGAGCTGGCAGAGTAGAAGGTGTTAGTGTCGAGTGAGGTGGAGAGGGGAAACCCCTCTCTCATTTTGAAAAATTATATAACCTGTACTAAAACTGCCACTGATATCAGCCGCTTATATAGCAGAAAATTCAGCGTTTCAGGCTAACCGCGTCCTATCCCGAAATATTCAAACCCCTTATCTTTGATTTCTTTAGGATCAAAGAGGTTTCTGCCGTCGAATATGACAGGGGTTTTAAGGGTCTCTTTAATCCTGTCAAAGTCCGGGCTTTTGAACATGTTCCATTCTGTTATTATTGCCAGCCCGTCGGCGCCTTCAAGTGCGTTGTAGGCGTCTTTTGCATAAAATATTTTGTCTTCGAAAATATTTTTCGAATTTTCAATGCCCTTGGGATCGAATGCCCTGACCTTCATACCCTTTTCAAGAAGCATTTCAATTACGTAAAGGGCAGGGGATTCACGGACATCATCGGTTTTCGGCTTGAAGGTAAGCCCCCAGACGGCAAGAGTTCTGTTGGACGGATCAGGATAGTATGAAAGGATCTTGTCTGCAAAATATTTCATCTGGCGCTGGTTTGCACGCCATGTCGCTTCAGTTATTTCGAGAACATGGTTATAGCTGTGTGATGTTGCGATAAGGGCCTGAACGTCCTTGGGGAAGCAGGAGCCGCCGAATCCGGGGCCTGCCAGCAGGAATCTCGGCCCTATCCTGTCATCGGTACCCATTCCTTCCCTAACATGCGAAATGTCGGCGCCCATTTTATCACAAAGTATAGAAAGCTCGTTTATGAAAGAGACCTTGGTGGCGAGGAAAGCGTTTGCCGCATACTTGGAGAGTTCGGCGCTTTTAATGTCCATTACGAGCATGGGATTATTTGTCGTTCTGACAAAGGGTATATAAAGTTCCTTTAAAATTGTAGCCGTCCTTACATTATCAGTTCCTATTACTACACGGTCAGGCCTCATGAAATCCTGTACGGCATTTCCCTCTTTCAGGAACTCGGGATTTGAAACGACGTCGAATTCGACACCGCTTAATCCCCTGCCGTCAAGACTGGCTCTGATTATTTCCCTGACCTTGTCTCCAGTGCCGACAGGAACGGTCGATTTGTCCACTATTATTTTATACTCGGTCATGATTTCACCTATCTGCTTTGCCACGCGCAGCACGTAAGACAGGTCTGCCGAGCCGTCCTTGTCCTGCGGGGTACCCACGCAGATAAAGCATAAAAGGCTGTTATTAACGCCTTCGGCGAGGTCAAGCGTAAATCGAAGCCTGCCTTCATCCCTGTTCCTGATGACCATATCTTTCAGTCCGGGTTCATATATAGGGATTTCCCCTTTTTCCAGCAGCTCTATCTTTTTCTTGTCCTCGTCAACGCAGATTATATCGTTCCCCATTTCTGCAAGGCAGGCTCCAGTTACAAGGCCTACATATCCAGATCCGATCATGCATATTTTCATACATTTCTCCCCAGCAAGGTTTGACTTGATTACCTTTTTTCTGTATCCACTTATATGGGTTTTCAAATATATTTCAAGGAGTTTAAAGTGTACTGGGACAAAAAAGCAGAAACCATACCGAGAGCCGAACTTGAAGAGCTTCAGCTTAAGAGACTGAGAGAAACTGTTAAGGCGGCATCAAATTCACCATTTTATCAGGACAAGGGCCTGTCGGATATAAAATTAAATACACTGGATGACATTTCAAAGCTTCCGTTTACCGTGAAGCAGGATCTGAGAGATTCGTATCCGTACAGGATGCTTTCAGTTCCTCTGGAGAAAGTTGTCAGACTACATTCCTCATCGGGCACAACGGGCATCCCGACAGTTGTCTATCACAGCAGGACTGACATTGACCTGTGGGCGGAGCTTGTTGCCAGGTGCATGTATATGGCAGGTGTTCGCAATAATGATGTCTTTCTTAACATGATCGGGTACGGCCTTTTTACGGGGGGGCTCGGTCTTCATTATGGTGCGGAAAAAATAGGCTGTCTGACGATCCCTTCGGGTCCGGGCAATACGAAGCGGCAGCTTAAATTCATGAAAGATTACGGCGTAACGGCAATTCATGTCATTCCCAGCTATGCGCTTCACCTCGCCGATACTCTGGAGAAGATGGGAGTTGACCCGAAAATGGAATTTCCGCATCTGAAATATGCATTTGCCGGTGCGGAACCATACTCTGAAGAGACGCGAAAAAAGATCGAGGACTTTTTCGGCATAGACTGCTTCAATTCTTATGGGCTCTCTGAAATGTGCGGTCCGGGAGTCGCTTTCGAATGTCCTTATAAGAACGGCATGCATATCTGGGAGGATTCATATTATGTCGAGATACTGGACCCTGTAACACTCGAACCGGTCAAACCCGGCGAGACGGGAGAGCTTGTCCTTACGACGCTTACACGTGAAGCAATGCCCATTTTAAGATACCGTACAAAAGACCTGACCAGTCTTGTCGAAGGCCAGTGTGAATGCGGAAGGACACACCGCAGGATCAGTCGAATAACAGGAAGATCCGATGATATGATCATATTGAAGGGCGTAAATATCTTTCCTGTCCAGATAGAAGAAGTGCTTATCGGCATCGAAGGGGTCAAGCGGAATTATCAGATTATCCTTATGAACAAAGGCCACAACGACCACATGATAGTGAAGGTTGAAGTCGATCAGGCGTTCTTTGAAGGCAACAAGGTGCTTCTGGCCTCATTAAGAAACAGGATTGTAAGAGAGCTGCATGATGAGATACTGCTGACCCCTGAAGTCGAACTCTGCGAACCGGACAGCCTGCCTTATAATGAAGTGGGTAAAGCAGTCCGTGTGATTGACAACAGGAACATATAATAAGCATTTCCTAAGGCTTTCCTTCAACCACATTAAAACAAGGATTCAATGACAGGCCCGTAGCGGGTCTGTCGATTGCCTGCCACCAGACTTGCAGCTTTAAGGTTTGCCGCAATTCTCAACGTTCCAATGGTACTGCCACTTAAATTAAAAAAACCGAAAATAGCAATTGACAAAATATAACCAGTATGAAATAGATTAAATGAAATAAGATAAGCTCGTATTTACATACAGGTGTATATCGGCATTTTTTTGATTTTTAATTATTTTTCATTGAGGAGGTGCAAATGTCCAAAGGAATGACTCTGATCGAGTTCATTATCGTTTTGCTGCTGGGGTCGCTGATAATGCTTTCGGTTTCAAGCGTATATATTGCCGTGGCGTGGGCTTATGGCTCGCATAGATCGGACTGGGTGTGTATGCAGTCATTAAGGACGGCAATGCTTATACTTGACAGGGATATCGAGGAGTGTTCCTATCTGCTTCCTCGTGATATGAAAGTTATATGCAGCGGCAATAAATTGTTTGTTGCAGGCCTTCCTCTCGCAGCGGATCACAAGGGCCTCAAAATCAATTCGTCTTATGCTCCGCCATACTATTCAACTGTATCGTCAAGGAACAGGAATTCGATAATCCCGGACACCATGGATATCGATACCGACGGCAAGCCTGATTACATTGCCGGCCACGGGATTATAAGCGACAGCGGGGCTTATGAAATCATGAACAATTATTCAAGGGGAAACACCCCGATACCTCTTAAAGAAGGAGCTCCGAAAGTTGGCGACAGAATAGTCCCTGCAGTTTTGTACCAGTTTAAAAGCGATGGTCTGTACAGGAACAATCAGCTTGTATCGGAAAATATCACAGACTTTTCTGTAAAAATCACGGACAGCGAACTTAATATAATTATGAGGGCAAGAAGAAATGAAACAGCAAAAGAGATCAGCTTTAATTATAGCCTCGGAGAATGACGGCTGGGTTCTTGTATATACCCTTGTTTTCCTGATTCTCATTCTATCAATATCCGTATCGGCTTATTCGGTTACAAGATTCAGATTGGCATCAGGAACAGGATTCGAACAAATTCTTGAAAGTTATGAGACGGAAAATAACGGGTGCACAATCAGTCATTATAAGCTTCCGGCACCAGAAAAATGGGACCACATGGTTTTTAAGACCGATATTATTGAAAAGAAGTACGGAGGCGGTAAGAATGAATATTACTGGCAGTCTGAAAAGGCAAACAATAGTTGCAACATGGGGAAAAATATCAAACTTTCATGCAACAGACCCTATATACTTTTTCTTGTGCAGGATTCTGAAAGCCTTAAACAGGCCAGTGGTAGCGATTACGATGAGAAAATGGTTTATTTCAAGAATAAGAAAGGGGAAATATCCATTTCAGACTTCATTATTAAAGATGGAGATTTTGTAACCACAACAGAAGGGACATATTTCAAGGGCTCATATGGAAATTCACATATAAAAGCGCCGGCCTCAGATATAAGCGGTTGTTTTGGTGCAATGCCCATATCGACACTTTATATGCAGGCCATACGGGAAATTGCCGGTTGTGTAAGCATTGCCGAGGTATCTCTTGCATCAGTCTCAAAAGGGATAACAATACCCTTTGGCGAGGGAAGGGACGAACTTCTCAAAATGCTGAATAAAATCAGCTTCAAAGACGACAAGGCAAGAATTGCAAAATCTCTTTACGGGGTGGTCGAGAAGTTCACTGAAGAATGCGCAACCGCAAGGCATGTTGTTTTTTTAACCGACGGGCAGGCCAGAGATGACGGAGATATTCCATTATGGCTGAGGGATTATGACGGGGACTTGAACTCCGGTGATACACATATTGCAGGGTTGGGTTCTCACTGTCTTGATGATGTCAGCTTTTATGCAGCTTCAAAAAATATTTTTGTGCATATATTGGGGCCTCAAACCGATTTCCTTGAATCAGTGGTTCTCAAAGGAAAAGGCAAATATATGCCCGGTGCAGATGATCTTATTACGGAAACACCTTTTAACAGTACTATGCCGCTTGAAAGAAAAGGAAAAACAGTGTTTCTTGAAAACACATTTGGCAGCTTAAATCCTTCATGGGTCAACTCAAATGATTCAAAGTATTACAGGATCAGTTCAACCGGAGAATTAATCCATTCTCAGCCCTTTAATTATCCCGGTCCGGCGGAATCCGTATATACTGAGGGAGATAACCTCTATGTATCAACCTCAGGAAATTCCATCAGCCTTATAGATATGGCTTCAGGCCGCTTGATGTGGTCTGTCATGGGTCCCGGCGGCAGAATAAGAAATATCGGTGGTCATATTGTGGCAGGCCCTTCTTCTGACGGTAGTCTCTTTTGCTTTAATAATGCACCGGAATTAGTCTGGAAATCTGATGCAGATGTGTTTGATGTATCAAGCAGTACCGCATTTCTTGCAGAACACAATGCCGTAATAGCGCTAGAACTGTCTACAGGCAATAAACTGTTCAGTGCTAGTCTTAACGAGAATGTCACATCCATTAATTATGACCCTAATGAATCCCTTATTTATGCAGGAACTGCGAAAGGAAAGATATTTGTATTGACGCCTGAACTGATTGTCAAATCTGTAATAGCAACAGGGGTATCGGATGAAATCCTCGATATTCATGCATATACATTCAGAAAAGCCCTTTTCCTCTGCGGCTATACGAAAGATTCGGTTTTCTGTACAGATATGCAGAAGCCTAAATGGTCACATAGAATTGATAACCCTGAAATTATCCGGATGCTGATAATGGATGGCAGGGTTTATATTATCCATTTTTCGGAAGGAAGCCCTTGCGGAGGAATCGACACCGGATATTCATATCTGAGCATATATGAGGCGGAAACGGGGAAATTCATATCTAAAGAGGTTATCTGCGGAGGAAGGTCGTTTGGTCCCTTTATTGACACAAAGAACAGGAAGCTCGTTTTCTCAAGCTATGACATGAAAATATATGAACACGATTATTCCGGTTTGTATGGCGCGAAAACATGCTATCTCGGTACGAGGTTACCAGGAAAGGAGATGTAAAACGGTTTTCAGACTGTTTTTTCGTTTATGTTGATGTTGTACTTCTTGATCTTGTAATGCATTACGCGTCTTGATATTCCCAGCGTTTTTGCAGCTTCGTTCTGAACCCATCTGGACTTTTTCAGGGCGTCGATGACCATATCCTTTTCTGTTTCCTCGAGCTTGTTAAGGCTCTCATCGAAAATTTCTTCAGGTTCACAGATTCCGGAAATGAGGAGGTCGTCTCTGGTAATGATGTCATTGCTGCAAAGAACGACTGCCGATTGTACCGTGTTTCTGAGCTCCCTGACGTTTCCCGGCCAGTGATGCTTTTTCATTATTTCAAGGACATCCTTTGATATGCCCAGGACATGTTTGCCTGTTCTCTGGGAAAATTCATTTACAAATATCTGAACCAGTCCCGGTATATCTTCTGTCCTTTCTCTGAGGGGGGGGATGTCGATATTGATTACTTTGAGCCTGTAGTAAAGGTCTTCCCTGAAAGAGCCGCTTTTGACAAGTGATACCAGATCGGCATTTGTGGCGGCAATGACCCTGATGTCCGAATGCTTCTGTGTTACATCACCTACACGGCGGAATTCTCCGTACTCGATAACCCTCAGCAGTCTGTTCTGCAGTTCAGGAGATATGTTCCCTATCTCGTCAAGGAACAGCGTGCCTTTGTCAGCTTCTTCAATAATCCCGGTTTTGTCTTTTATAGCACCTGTAAATGCCCCTTTGATATAACCGAACATCTCGGATTCGATAAGCCCTGAAGGTGTCGCACCACAGTCCATAATCACGAAGTTCTTAGTTGAACGTTTGCTTTCGCTGTGAATAAGCCTTGCAATAAGCTCTTTTCCAGTCCCCGATTCACCTGTGATGAGCACCGTGGCATCAGTTGAGCTTACCTGTTTTGCCAGGCGTACGATATGATTCATTGAATGGCTGACTGCATATATCGGACTGTCGGATGAGAGTTCCACTTTCTTTTCCAGCGCCCGAACCCTCTGTTTGAGTTCCTGTTTGTCAAGCGCCCTGTTCAATTTGGCGATAAGCTCCGCAGGGTTGAAAGGTTTGAGAATATAATCGTATGCCCCCTGCTTCATTGCTTCAACCGCGCTTGTAATTGTCCCGTGGGCTGTGAGTATGATTACTTCAATGTCAGGGTCCAGTTCTTTGGCCTCGTTGAGGACGGTTATACCGTCTTTCTCCGGCATTTTCATATCGGTCAGCAGCACGCAGGCATTACCGTTTTTAATGGCTTCGAGTGCGCTATCCGGTTTGGTAAAACCCTTTACGTTGTAACCCTTGGTCTCGAGACGGGTAATCAGGACCTCAACAATGTTGGGCTCATCATCCAGTATGATGATTTCAGGGTTCATTTTCTGAGGCCTCTTCTCCTCTCCGACTTCTCAATAATCTCTTCGAGTTTATTGAGCTTGAATTTAAGCTCTTTTTTCTCCTCTGCAAGGATCAGTATGAGGTCTTCCTTTTGAGCCAGCATCCTCTCATCTTCCTTCAAGGCCTTCGCCAGTTCGGCCTTTTCATTGAGGCATTTCGTATTCTTGTTCTGGAGTAAGTCGATATCCTTGTTCCTTGCGCTGATGATGTCGACAAGTGAAATTATATAGCCGGCATCGACTTTCAGATCTCTCGAAACATCGCGGTCGTTCCTGATGGCCATCAATGCAGCCTTTGTTTCTGCGGTTGAATATTCTTCAGTTATAATCGAGTTCATAATCAGAATGATTTTCTTCCTTGCCTCGATATCAGGATGGTCAATGGGAATATCCAGTGATGCTTTCGATTTGAGAGCTTCACCTGCAGCAACACTATTCTCGGCTGATATTATCTCCTGCGGCAGCAGCGGAGCGCAACCGGCAAGTATCAGTTCAAGCACCAACAGGAATACTGAAATAAAACAAGCTGCCTTTTCCAACCCTGCTCTGCGCATGTATCTTTCCTCCGTGCGTCTCCACAATATGTTTGGCGATTGCAAGCCCAAGACCTATCCCGCTGTGACCTCTGGTAGTCCTGGATTGATAAAACTTTTCAAAAATTAGAGGGATGTCTTCCTCTGGAATTCCTTTTCCATGATCCTGGACTTCAATGATGAAATCATTTCCCTGACGGCTGAGTCTTATTTCAACCCTCCCGCCATCTTCCGAGTATTTGATTGCATTATGGGTCAGATTTGTCAACACCTGCAGAATCTTATTTTTATCAACATTTGCCATGCATGCCGAATCGGGATTGCTGAATATAAGGTCGATGCCTTTATTCTGAGAATAGGGCAAAATTTCAGTAACGAATTCTGATATTATCGTCCTTAAATCATTCTGCTGAAGGTCAAGCCTCAACAATCCGGCTTCAAGTCTGGACATGTCCAGCAGTTCATTTATTATCTGTAAGAGCCTGTTTATTCCCTGATCCATTATCGAGATAAGCCTTTTCTGCTTTCCGTCAAGTTCGCCGCCAATTCCGTCCATGAGAAGGCTGGCAGCTTCCTTCATAGATGTGAGCGGTGTTTTCAGCTCATGTGACACGATGGAGATGAATTCAGATTTCATATCATCGAGCTCTTTCAGGCGCGTAGCCATCTTGTTGAACGATTCCGCAAGATTGCCCAGCTCATCCTTCGAATCAATAGGTATCCTGTAGGTGAAATCTCCCTGTGAAATGTGGCTTGTCCCTGTGTTTATAAGGCCTATGTCTTTGGATATGCCGATATATATTATAAGCGGAATCAGCAGACCGAGGGCAAGAGCTATTATGAACGACCACCAGGTTATGGTCACTACCTTCTCCCCGAGAGTTTTAAGCTTGAAAATCTTTTCGTCAATTGACTTTATTGCATTCTGTCTGACAGTTTGTACAGCCTCGACAAGCTCATCGATGGTCTTGCCGTTCCTGTCGAAGATATCGTCTATCAGCTTGGAATCCGACGGTATGTTCTGAGCTTCAAGATAGTAACCCTTGATAAAGTCATTCCATTTTTTCTCTGAATTTTTTATTAATTCAGCTTCTTTGCTGTCGTAAGCGACATCGCTGCTTTTCAAATATGAAAACGAATTTGAAATGTCTGTGGCATTTTCCCTGATGGTTCCCATATATGCAGGGTCATGAAGCAGGATGTATTTGCGGGATGCCTCGTCAAGGTTGATGAGGCTCTGAATCAAAGTCTCGCCGGTGTCCTTTTTCTTGTAGTCCAGACTATACACTTCTGCTGTCACGCCCCCGAGGCTTGAGGACACATAGAGCAGTAATAGACATAGACCCAATATTACTACCAGATAGACCATAAAGGTCATTGCAAGTTTTTCACGCAATCCAATTTTCATAGAATAATAATAATTATATTCTTTTAGCCCTGATGGCAAGTCTGAGTTTTTATTACAGTGTATCCTTGACCAGGGTTTTCAATATATCATGTTTTCCTATTATTCCGATGAGGTTTCCATTGTCGTCTACAACCGGGAGCGTATGAAAATTTTTGTCAACCATCAGCTTTGCAACCTTCTCAATTTCAGTATCGGGCCTCACGGTAACCGGGTCCGGGGTCATAGCCTGGGAAACCAGGGTTGCTGAGATTTTTTTAACCTCTTTTTCAAGATGTTTTACAGAAGTGAGCGGGATAAAACCGTCAAAGACAGTAAATATGGTGGGTATGGGGAAACTTTTCTGCTGGGCTATAAGGTCGCTCTGACACAAGATACCCACCAGTTTTCCTTCCGAATCAACCACCGGTGCACCGTTGAATCTTTTTTCCAGAAGAATTTTCGTGGCTTTTACTATTTCATCATCAGGGGAAAAGCTCACCAGATCGGTGGTCATGATATCTTTGACTGTTATCATCAGCGTCTCTCCGGGAAAATTTATTTTTTAATGATTCCGAGCTTGAGCGGAACCCACCATGTGAATCCGAAAGCAAGCGTTTTTATAACAGTCCTGAGCGCTGAAAGCCCGGCTTTCTTGCCTATGCCCAGCGACACTGCAAGCTCCAGTGGATGACCGAATGCCCATGTGCAGAAGATGCATTTCCAGATTTTCTTAAGCTTTTCATCATCAAAAGGTTTAACAAGTCCTGTTATGGCAAATGCCCAACCTAAAAGGGAGCCTGTCATCAATAACAACCAGAATGCCTTTTTCATCATATAACCTCCGGGAAAAGTCTTATGTCTAATAATATGCAACTTGCCCGATTTTTCAAGGAATTAAGAAAAAAAAGGGGCCTTCCGGCCCCTTCACTGTGATTCTTCTTTTAATGCTATCCTTTTTTGAATGTGTATACTGAGCTGCTTACCTGGCTGGAATTCGTCTGTCCGACAACATACCAGCTGACTGTGGTCTTTCTTGGTATGAACCAGTACCAGAGCACTGAGTGAATAGTATATGATGTGGAGCTTCCGGAATACATCTTTACATAATTCTTTCCATCCAGCGCCATATAGACTCCATAACCCGTCATGTTGGTGCCGTTCCATCTCAAGGTGGGAGCGCTTGATATCTTCGCACCGTTAAGCGGCGCGGTCAGGTTGATGCTGGCCTGGATGCTCTGAACCGTTATCGTCACCGTATCTGCAAGGCTTGTATCTTTGCCGTCATAGACTTTGAGTTCGAAGATATAGGTTCCGGCGGTTCCAGGAATAAATGACGGGGTAGCGGTGTTCGCACCACTCAGCGACACGCTGGGGCCTGAGATCTGAGACCATATGTAGGAGAGCGTGTTGCCGTCGGCGTCCGAACTGCCTCTGCCGTCAAGCGTTACCTTCAGTCCCAGTGTCGGTGTCAGGTTAATGGTCTGAGGATCACCTGCATCAGCGAGAGGGACATGGTTTACGCTTTCGACGGTTACCTTGACGGTGTCTTCAGCCTGTGCCTGGCCGTCGGAAACGGTTACCTTGAATTCCAGAACACCGGACACAGTCGGGGTGAATGACATCCTGGCGGTATTGGCCCCGGTCATTTCAACTGATGCCCCGCTTATCTGAGACCATGTGCAGGTTATGGCATCATCATCAGGGTCATAGGAGGCGCCTGCATAAAGGGATACCAGTGTTCCGACCTTGGCATCCTGATCGTCACCTGCTTCGGCTACAGGGGCGGTATTCTGTTTCAATACCCTTACCGTAACCGTATCAGGTGTCGAACTCACCTTTGCATCAGATACAATCAGTTCGAATACGTACGTGCCAGTTACGGATGCTGTAAAGCTGGGTTTCGCGCTGGCGGCATTCGCAAGCTGTACCTGAGTGCCTGAAATCTGGGTCCATGAATAACTCAGCGTGTCATTGTCAGGATCGCTTGAACCGTTTCCGTCGAGTGTTACAATAGTGCCGGACTGAACATCGGTATCAGCTCCCGCATCAGCCGTAGGGGCATGGTTGACTGCATTGACTGTAACCAGGACCTCATCCGACTGGCTTGAGTTGACGCCGTCGGAACAGACGACTGCAAACCTGTACAGACCCGCATTCTGTGGTGTGATAGCAATATCCTGTGTCGTCATTGAAGGCAGTGCTATGCCGGGGCCTTCGAGAAGCGACCATGTGTAGACAAGCGTATCGTCATTGGGATCTGATCCGGTCGAGTGAAGCGTTATCGCTGTGCCTGAGTCGACAATCATGTCGCTGCCTGCATTTACGCTCGGGGCCACATTATTGATTGAAATATCAACTGTGTCGGATGAAGAGGACCTTGCGTCGGCACAGGTCAGCATGAATCTGTAGGTGCCCGATTTGACGCCCAGGAAACTGGCCCCGCTCGAGATAGCGTTGTCGATGGTTACAGAGGCCGGACCTGAAACAAGAGACCATGAATATGTGATGCTGTCTCCATTCGGATCGGTGGCCGAACCATTTAAGTATATTCTTGTAGGATCGCTCTGCTGGTTTGCGCCGGCCTCTACTGTCGGTGCATAGTCATATTTGTAGTTCGGGTTTGAATTGTTCACATATTCTTCCAGATTGTTGTAGCCGTCTCCATCGCTGTCAAGACCGGCATCGGAAGCGTTGTTAGGATTGAAGCCATTGGTGTTTTCCCATACATCCGGCATGCCGTCGCCGTCCGAATCAAGCACGAGGTTTATCGTATCGCTAACCGGTGTCGTCATCCAGTTGCCGCTTGAATCCTTGAATTTTGCATAAACGGTTTTGGTTCCGTCGCCAGCGGCAAGAACCCATGCCTGTGATGCGGAAAAGGCGGCTTCAGAAGACCATGTGACTCCGTCGTTGCTTATCATCATACCGGCGATGGTTCCGGTATTATCACTTGCCGTCAGGCTGAGTGTAACCGTCCTTGAAGAGGCGGTTGCAGCGTCTGCGTTTATCGTTATGCTTCCTGTGGGAGGAGTTGTGTCAGGGATCGGGATTGATATGGAGACTTCAGCAGATTTTTCGGACTCATTGGCAGAGGTGTCATAAGCACTCATTGCAACGTAATATGTCCTGCCGGTTTCAAGATTATCGATGGTCAGGGTTGTTACTTTGCCCGCATTTAATGTTGAAGTATATGTTCCCGACTGTGTCCCGTAGTAAATCTTGTAACCGGCGAGGTCGGGCTCCGAGTTGGCGGTCCAGCTCACTTCCACGGATGCGGCTATCAGTGATATCGGGAATAAAACGGCCACTGCCAAGGTTAATGATAATATCGTAAGTTTTTTCTTCATGGATGGTCCTCCAAATCTTTTATCTGTTAGAAAAGAGAGCAAGCAGTAAGCCATTCCAAAAACCTAATGATTTATGGAGATTGAAAAATGCATCAGGCGAAAGATTACGCATCCGGTGTAATTATGGTTACGATAACGTAATCTTCAGCCTTTCAGATGGCTGTCTCGAGTGCTTAAGAAAAGATGCGCTTGCAAAATAGGTTTTAAGATTGATAACATGACTTTTATGGAAAATTCCGAATCTGTACAAAATGATGTTCTACAGGCGGCCGCGCCCAGAAAGCTGGTTTATATAAGGTTCTCCAGCATGCTTACACCTTATATATTCAACGCGGGCGAACTTGATTTGAAGCCCGGCATGATGGCGGTTGTGGAAACCGAACTGGGCCTTGCCGTGGGGAAGGTGCTTGCATTCACCGATGAAGAGGATGCCGCCGGACTTGATGAGATAAAACCGGTTCTGAGGCTGGTCAATGACTCCGACAGGAAAAAATTAAGTGATATCAAAGCAAAGGAGAAACTGGCCTTTGATTTCTGCAAGGAGCGCATAATCGCCAGAAATCTTCCTATGAAGCTTATCCATGTCGAGCATGCATTCGACGGAAACAAGATCACGTTTTTCTTTGTGTCCGAGGGCAGGGTTGATTTCAGGGAGCTGCTCAAAGACCTTGTTGAAAAATACAGGACAAGGATCGAGCTTAGGCAGATCGGCTCACGCCAGGAGACATGTATTCTCGGCGGTATTGGAAGCTGCGGGCGGGAACTTTGCTGCGCATGCTTTCTGACAAATTTCCAGCGCATATCGGTCAAGATGGCGAAAAACCAGAACATGACGCTCAACCCGACAAAGATATCAGGCATATGCGGCAAACTTAAATGCTGCCTTGCATATGAAAAGGAATCATATGCAAACCTGATAGACAACCTGCCCAAGGCCGGGAAAACGGTTTTTCTTGAGCAGGGCGAGGCGGTTGTAATCAGTATAAACGTCATCAACCAGACCTTTATCGCAAAACTCGCCGACAGGCGGTTTGTCAAAGCAAAAGCTTCGGACATACTTACAGAAGAGGAATTCCGCAAAATCCCCGAACAGAAACAGCAGCCTTCACAGTCCCCACAGAGAAAGCCTCAGCAGACACCGGCTCCTGCACCGGTTCAATCTCCTCAGGCGAAATCAGAGGGACAAACTGAAGAAAAGAAGGACAAGGGCAGGCGCCACAACCGGAACCGGCGCAACAGATCCAGGAGGAAACCTGAACAATGATGAACTATTTTTATATAACTACCCCTATCTACTATGTTAATTCCAGGCCTCATCTCGGACATGTCTATACGTCGGTCATTGCGGATGTGCTTTCGCGTTTTAACCGCATTTCCGGAAAGAATGTTTTTTTTCTCACTGGAACCGATGAACATGGCGATAAAATTGCCCAGTCAGCGAAAAAACAGGGCAAGACGCCCAGAGAGCTGGTAGATGAAAACAGCGCGCTGTTCAGGGCTATTCTTCCCGAAATGATGGTTGAAAACGACCGGTTCATACGCACTACCGAACCGGATCATGTAAAGGTTGTCCAGTCCATACTCCAGAAAGTTTATGATTCCGGCGACATTTATTTCGGCGAATACGGAGGAAACTACTGCCTTGGGTGTGAACGCTTCCTTACCGACAGCGAGCTTGAAAACGGCAAATGTCCGCAGCATCAGGTAGAGCCCACTCACATCAAGGAAAAAAACTATTTCTTCAAAATGGAAAAATACAGGCACTGGCTTGTCGATCATATAAACGCCAACCCCGATTTTATTAGACCCCAGAGGTACAGGAACGAGGTGCTCGGAATGCTTCGCGAACCCCTCGACGACCTGTGCATATCGCGGCCCAAACAGCGCCTTTCATGGGGCATAGACCTGCCTTTCGACAATGATTATGTCTGCTATGTATGGTTCGACGCCCTCATAAACTATCTTACCGGAATAGGCTATCCCGATGGCAAACATTTCAGCGACTACTGGGGTGCGGCGCAGCACCTTATAGCGAAAGATATCCTCAAGCCTCACGGAGTTTACTGGCCCACCATGCTAAAGGCGGCCGGGATCGAGCCTTACAGGCATCTAAATGTCCACGGCTACTGGAACATCGACATGGCGAAGATGAGCAAGAGCCTCGGCAATGTCGTCAACCCTCTTGATCTCAAGGAAAAATACGGGCTCGATGCATTCAGGTATTATCTCGTGCGCGACATGGTTTTCGGGCTCGATTCGAACTTCTCGGAAGATGCGATGATCGACCGCTACAATGCAGACCTTGCCAATGACCTGGGCAACCTTGTCAGCAGAAGCCTCGGCATGCTGAAAAAGTATTACGGCGGAGTCATACCCGAAACGGGCGAACCCGAGAATGAAGAGGACATCCAGATGAGGGACCTGGCTCTCAGCGCAGCAGTCCACTACCGTTCAAGGATGAAATCCGTCGAGATGCAGAATGCGCTTGCTGCTACCTGGTCGCTTGTATCGGGGCTTAACAAATACATCGACAAGTCGGCCCCGTGGACTCTCGTTAAAACTGATCAGAAGCGTCTTGCAGCGGTTATGTACAATATCATGGAGGGCATCAGATTCATTGCCGTCATGACGTATCCGGTAATGCCCGAGGCATCGGGAAAAATCCTTGCCATGATCGGCGCAGAAGATAATCTTGATATCGACAGCCTCAATGTGTTTGGCTTTATCAAGGGCGGCATCAAGACCCAGGAACCAAAGGTCCTCTTCCCCAGAGTGGAAAAGCTTGAAGCTCTTGTTGCGGCGGCTGAACCCTCAAAAGCTGCGGAAATAAAAGAGGAGAAAAAGGAAGAAAAGAAAGAGGCGCTTAATCTGATAGATATCTCCGAATTCGCCAGGGCCGAGATCAGGGTGGGTAAAATTGTGAGCGCCGAGCGCGTGCCGAAGAGCGACAAGCTCATACTCATGAAGGTCGATATCGGTGAGGAGCGTCAGGTCGTTGCAGGCATAGGAAAGGCCTATACACCTGAAGATCTTGCTGGGAAGAAGGTTGCGGTTGTGACAAACCTGAAGCCTGCAAAGCTCATGGGCATCGAGAGCTTCGGCATGCTTCTGGCGACCGACACCGAAGAGGGAGGTCTTTCTCTGATCGGCTTCGACCGTGATGTAAGAATCGGCGCAAGGATAAGGTGAGAATATGATTCCCCGATACTCTACAAAGGTTATGAATGAAATCTGGTCGGATCAGAACAGATACCGGAAGTGGCTCGATGTAGAAATTGCAGCCTGCGAGGCCTGGGCTAGGCTCGGCAAAATCCCGCAGGCAAGCCTTGAGAATATTCAGAAAAATTCCAGGTTCAAGGTTGCGCGCATAGAAGAAATCGAGAACATTACAAAGCACGATGTCATAGCTTTCGTAAGCTGTGTTGCCGAATATATTGGGGAAGACGCGCGCTTTGTGCATATGGGGCTTACGAGTTCCGACGTGCTGGATACAGCCTATGCGCTTCAGTGCAAAGAGGCCGGGACCGTAATAGTGGAAGACATAAAGATGCTGATGGAGGCCCTGAAAATGAGGGCCTATGAATACAAAGACCTGCCCGCAATGGGCCGCTCCCACGGTATTCATGCAGAACCCGTTTCGTTCGGCTCCAAGTTTGCCCTGTGGTATGCTGAGATGGAACGGAATCTGAAGCGCATGAACGGGGCCATCGATGTGATAGCATGCGGCAAGATATCGGGCGCAGTCGGCACGTTCGCCAATATCCCGCCCGAGGTCGAAGACTATGTATGCACAAAGCTCGGGCTCACGGCAGAACCGCTTAGCACACAGGTTGTGCAGCGCGACAGGCATGCACAGTTCTTTACCGCAATTGCTCTAGTCGGCTGCACTATCGAGAAGATAGCCATCGAGATAAGACACCTGCAGCGCACCGAGGTGCTGGAAGCGATGGAGCCTTTCGGCAAGGGGCAGAAGGGGTCTTCGGCAATGCCTCACAAAAAGAATCCGATACTCTCTGAGAACCTTACAGGCATGGCAAGGCTGCTTCGCGGCTATGCCATTTCGGCCATGGAAAACGTGGCGCTCTGGCATGAGCGCGACATCAGCCATTCCAGCGTCGAGCGCGTTATCGGCCCGGATGCAACGACCCTGCTCGATTTTGCACTCAAAAGGCTCAAAGGGCTCATCGAAGGCCTTGTCGTGTTCCCGGAAAATGTAAAGAAGAACCTGGAGCTTACCAAAGGGCTCTGGCATTCGCAGAACGTGCTGCTGGCGCTTGTCGATGCGGGGATGCTGCGCGACGACGCCTATGCAGTGGTGCAGAGAAACGCGCTTCCGGTCTGGGAAGGCAAGGGCGATTTCAAGGAAGCGCTGCTGAACGACCCCGAGGTTACGGAAAAACTCAGCAGAGAAAAGATCGATGACCTGTTCGATCTGTCGCACCATATGAAGTATATAGACACGATATTCAAACGAGTTTTCGACAGGGCGGGATAACTTTACATCTCTGCGCCACTTCCTTGTCTCGTCACTGTGAAATTGGGATCACGAACTTCATGCTTGACTCCTCAAGCCGAGCGAAGCGAAGGCGAAGAGACATACGCTAAAAGTATGTCTCGTTCCTCGACTGCGTTGTTCCTTGACCTGCTTTGTTATAACGCCATGTCATAATCGATGTAGGTGTTTCTACTTGCATCGCTTCCTCATTGATCAGGAAAAGGGCCTGAGACCTGTACTTTCATGACCAATCAGCAATGACTGTAATTGTTCATGTTATCATTGAAAACAGCCGATTGTAAAAATAACAAAACTGAAAAAAAGAGGTGTTCCCAATGAGAAAACTATTCTTTTTGTCTTTTTTGCTGTGGGCCCCCCTTCTATTTGCTGGATGCTCCACCAGTTCGGATAATGCCAGCAGCACGCCGTTTACAGTAACGGCACTCGTGGCAGATACACCGGCTTCTTTCTATGCAGACAGTCCCGCCGTGTTCGAAAATAGTGATTATATCGACCTCGTTTTCAGCGAAGAGCCTGATTTAAGTTCGATAAGCGGCAATATGAATCTTTATCTGATCGATGGCAGCGGCAATGAGGTGAGCCTTAATACTGAAATAAGCAGTCTTTCACCGGCAACCGTAAGGGTTATGCTGACAAACGGTGAAAATTTCGTAACCGGAAATGAATATCAGATCGCAGTCAAAGCAGGCGCCGCATCCGCCTCGGGAAAAATGCTGGCTGAGGAGTACAGGGGCTATTTTACGGTCGGGATATCTTTCGCCGTTCATTCCGGCTGCCAGGAACTGGAAGGTGCCAGGAAGCAGGTTGTCGTGATAAGCGATATGCATCTCGGGGATTTGAGGGCCCAGGAAGAGAATTACGGCTGGCAGATCGCAAACAGAATCCACCTGGAGAATTTCCTTCTTCAGTTGAGGGTCAACCCCACTGTAAAGGAACTCGTCATAGCCGGAGACATGTTTGACGAATGGATTTGTCCGATGGAGTATGAGACGTTTGGCGGCAAAGACGAGAACGGCTTTTTCAATGATATATGCGACGCCAATGAGGGCATAATCGATGCGCTGAATGGAATAATCGAGGATGGAAATATAAAGGTGACATATGTCCCGGGAAACCATGACATGCTCGTGACAAGCGCCGATATGGATGAAAGGTTCCCTGGAATCAATAATGCAAGGGATGATGTGGGAGGTGTCAACTCGGGTCTAGGCTCGTATACCCCTGACGGCCGTTCCGAGATAGTGATAGAGCACAGCCACAGGTATGATTTCTTCAATGCGCCGGATTCGGTTTCGAATGCCGGCGTTACCGGACAGCATACGATATTAGCGCCGGGCTTTTTTGTATCGAAGGATTCAGTAACGTCTTTGAGGCAGCATCCTCAGGAAGAGTATGTGCCCAATGAACTGTTCGCTACCGAGATGCTTTTTGGAACTGTCAATGGCTTTCCGATAGACCTTTATCAGGCGGCATGGATACCGATTCTGGTTAAATACCCGACGAATTTCGGCTGGGAAGAGAAATCATTCAATACAGGCATTGACGGCTTCACCGAAACCTACAGCTATAAGGATGTGATAGGGAACAACACCACTGACGACCGTATAATTTATAAAAACAATGCAAAGGCCGCGAACTGGGATAACCTGCAGACGATCAACAATGTTCCCGAACATATAGCCGTATTGGTAGCAATACTGAACGGCGTATACGACCCGCTGATGAATCTCATGAGCGAAGAGTATTTTTCTCATGATGGCTGCACGAAAAGGATAGTGGTGTTCGGACATACCCATAAAGGCATGCTGTCTCTTATGACCAACAGCTATCTTAAAAGGATAGGCAAGGATGCGCATTCGATCTATGCCAATACAGGTACATGGGTTGATAAGGTCGCGACCGGCTACCCTGAGCAGAGTTTCATAGTAATAACGCCGTTTGACAGCATAGAGTTTGTGGACCTTTATTCGTACAACGGTGGGAGTCCGATAAGAAAGGACGGACGCTGCATATCTTTGACCAGGTAGTTCGGCTTAGCATTCAAGCCCTGCCATTGATTCGGGCAGATAGCCCTCACCCTTCGGGCGTACCTTCGGTACGTCAATTTTTGTGATGCAAAAATTTGTCGTCCGCGTCGGAATGCTCCTCGACATACGTCAAAGTATGCCTGCGTCGCTTCCTCCTTGACTTCGCGAAAATGGGATCACGAGCTTCCTGTCTCGCTCCTCGAGCCGAAGGCGAAGAGACATCATCTTGAATGCAAAGCCGAAAAATACAGCTGGATTAGATATTGTGCCGTTTCCGCTTCGTCGCTCCTTGATCTGCTGTGTTCTGCCGCCATGTCATAATCGAGGTAGTTTCTGTCTGCGTCGCCAATCAAGAAAAAATGTCTGACGCCAAAACTTTTATCCCCCTTTGGCAAAGGGGGAAGGCCGCTTGCAGAGCGGCAGGGGGATTTATATGGTTTTTTAAACTCAAAATGTGGGTTGAACAGAAACCAAAAGGTGCAAATCGAAAGTTGAACTTGCAATTTGCACCATTTTTAATTCGAGGGTCTATAGCATCTGATCAAGATATGTTGCCCGACATCTATAGCTTCTGCTTAACGGCTTATTAACTCATCAGCTTATCAGCCGGCTTATTTCCCCTTGATTAATGTTATGGCTATGCATATATGTATGTTCATGGAGGGCGATATGCAGAGAACGACGATAATGCTTCCCCACGACCTGAAAATAAGGGCCGAAGAGTTTTCGAAAAGAAAGGGCATGACCCTTGGCGAATTGATCCGCGAGGGCTTGAAAGAGGTCTTGAATGTAAACGAGAAGGCAGCAGGGGACCCGTTCTTCATGGATAATGCCGTCTACAAGGGCGCTGCACCCGGGAATCTTTCATCCAAACATGATGATTATCTCTACGGGGACAAAAAGTGATTTTCATAGACACTGGTGCATTCATTGCCAGGTATATCGCCAGGGACGATCACCACGAAGATGCGGTGTCTTTCTGGCTGGCGCTTGAAAAGGGCAAGGATAAGCTCTTCACCTCGAACTTCGTGCTGGATGAAACCTTCACGCTCCTCGGCAGAAAAGCCGGTTACAAGTTTGCCGCAGAAAGGGCGAAGATAATTCTGTCGTCTTCAGCTATCACTGTTTTAAGGCCGGATAACAAGGACGAGATAGCGGCGCTTAAGCTCTTTGAAAAATATGCGGACAACGAGGTGAGTTTTACCGATTGCATCTCGTTTGCGCTTATGAAGGAACACAGGATTACGAGGGTGTTTTCGTTTGACAGGCATTTCAAGAACGCGGGGTTCATCCTTCTGCCTTGAAGACATGGCGTGATAACTTTGCATCTCTGCGTCACTCCTCGTCTCAAAGTTGCGGCATACACCAAAAGTATGCCTCACTTTTCGACATCGTCGCTCCTTGACCTGCTTTGTTCTGACGCCATGTCGTAATTGAATTAGTTTTTCTGCCTGTGTTTCCAATCAAGAAAAGGTGCCTGACATCTTTTGTTTGACAGCTTTTGAGATATTTATGATGATGTAAAATAGTTCAGGATACTGGGAAAGAGAATTTATTAACTTAATAAAATATCGGAGGGAATCTTATGGAACATAAAATAGTGGTATCAATTGTTGAATTACTTACAAAATATATGAGGAGAAATGATTCATCATTTAAAATCTTAGAAAAGATAGAAACTAATGCTCTTTCTGAATTCCATCAATGGGCAGATGGGAAACCATGCAAAGGAGCATTCCGTATACAGGATTCAGAAAAAAATATTCTATGGATATTGTTTATTGGTTGGAAATGGGAAAGACCAGAAGATTACTATATTACAATTTTTCCAGATCCACCCAAGGGTCCAATTGCAGAAATCCATAAAATTATAGATGAAAACAATGAAAGTGTTCTTTATTGGAAATATTCGCCATCAAAACATGATGATAAAAATGATCAAAGACGTGCATATTTTAATGAAGTTTTTTTATCTTTAGATGTATTTATTTCGATTCCGACTAGGCTTGATCAAATAGATGATTTCTTATCAGAACTTTTTTCTCTTGCTGAAAGTCGTCTTAAAGCTGACAAACTTGATATAATCAGACCTTTTTTAAGGGATGGTTTTCCAGAAGGAAAACTAAAAGAAAGACTTCATTACGCTAGAGAACGTAATAATGAGGTTGTCAGACAAGCGAAAGCGCAAGCCATGTCAGAAGTAGGTTCTTTAAACTGTGTTTGTTGTGGATTTGATTTTTTTAAATTCTATGGGGAACTAGGCAAGGGCTTTATTGAAGCACATCATACTAGGCCTATTAGTGAACTTCATGAAGATGGTGACATCACAAAGATAGAAGATTTAGCTTTAGTATGCTCCAATTGTCATCGAATGCTTCATAGAAAACGACCATGGTTGGGTTTAGATGACTTATCATCTTTATTATGTAGTAGGTAATCTTGAATATTCTGATGTTATTAAACAAATATTAACAAATTGAGTATCTAATGAGAAATATTTTCAGTGAGTGGATTGAGACTTCAAATTGAAACATGCACAAATCATTATCCTGAAAGGTATTTTGCTGCTGGATTCGTAATTTATTAATCTTGTTGATATGTGATTTTCTTAGGATGTTGAAATTATTTACAGTCAACGAACATTTGACTTAGAGCCTTGAGAAGGGTAAATTGCTTGAGTCATTTGGTAATACCACCTGCCACAAAACAACTATCAGAAAGGAGGATTCATGAGCGATTATGATGTGATCGTCATCGGTGCCGGATGCGGAGGGCTCAGTGCAGGGGCGCTGCTTGCGAAAAAGGGCTGCAAGACTCTTGTGCTCGAGCAGAGCTCTCTTGTCGGCGGATGCTGTTCCACGTTCGAGCAGGAGGGCTTCAGCTTTGACCTGGGCGCATCCATTCTCGAGGACGTTGAAGTAATCAACTGGTGCTTCGAGAGGCTGGGCACATCCGTTTTCAAGGAAACGGAGATGATAAAGTGCGACCCCATATACACGGTTATCCTCAAGGACGGCACAAAGATGACATACCCCTTATCCAGCGAGGAAACCGCGAAGATGATCGGGAAGATGTCTCCCGAAGACGAGGCCGGCTGGAGAAGATACGCCGACTATATGAAGGCATTTCTGGACGCGGCGCTGAAGGGCTTCTTCCTTTCGCCCGGCAACAATGTGGCCGACATGGCCATGATGTTTGCCAGGACTCCCGCGCTGCTTAAATATTTACCGCTCTTCATGACTAATTATCAGTCGGTTCTGGACAAGTATTTCGTAAGCGACAAGATTAAAGAGTCGATAGCATATCAGAGCTACTTCTTCGGGCTTCCGCCGGAACTTGGCCCGGGCCACAGCGCCATGATCCCATATTCCGAGCATGAAGGCGTCTACTATACGAAAGGCGGGATGAGGGGCATACCCGAGGCGCTTGTAAAATGCGGACAAAGGCTCGGTATGGAGCTGAGGCTCAACACGGTAGTAAAAAAAGTTATAGTAAAGAACGGTCGCGCAGTGGGTGTGCAGCTTGGCGACGGTACCGAGATAACGTCGAGGCTAGTGGTGTCAAACATCAACGCCAAACAGCTTTATACCGACCTTATCGGCCTTGAACATCTGCCGTGGCTGGCTCAGGTGGGCGTAAAAAGCTACCGCTATGCGATGGCCACACCCATGATATACCTGGGAGTCGATTACGAACCGCCGCTCGACAGCCATCATACGATAATCACGCTGCCCGTCGAAGAAACCAACAAGTTCTGGAACGAGGAATATATGAAAGGCATTTTCCCGACCGAGCAGTATGCGATCATCAGCTATACGTCCAAGACCGACCCGGGGCTTGCACCTGAAGGCAGCAATGTTATAGTGCTTACGCTATCTCCCGGGGCATACAAGCTTCAGGGCAAGGACTGGGACGAGGCAAAGCCGGAGATAATGGACCGCGTGATAAAGTTCATGGAAAAGAAATGCATCCCGGATCTCGAAAAGCACATAAAGGTCGCCAGCTTTGCAACACCAAAGGACTTCGAGAGGAGGCTTTTATCGCCCGAAGGCGCCATATATGCGCTCAGGCAGGATTTGATGTCTTCCATGGTATTCAGGCCGGCCGCAAGGTCGAAGAGCATAAAAGGCCTTTATCTTACCGGCGCATCCACGCATCCCGGGGGCGGAGTTCCCACGGTCATTGCATCCGGCATGATAGCCGCTGACCTTATCGAAAAATACGAAAACTAAGCGAGGTGAAAGATGAAAAAAATCATATGCGTTGCAGTTCTGGTTGCCGGATTCGTCTGCTACTCGAAGCTCAGCGATTCAAAGAAGAGATTTTATAAAGACCTTGCAAAACAGGTTCCCTACATCATCCCCAGGTATTTCGTCTGAAAATCCATGCGGGCCGGGGCGATATCCCGGCCCTCAGTAAAAAATTCCCTTGAAGCTAAGCGGCAGCTTATGCCGATTTTATCTGAATCTTTTTCTGCTGCTCAACAGGCTTTGCGACCTTGGGCAGCGTAATGTTCAGCACACCCTTCTTGAAGGTAGCATCGATCTTGTCATGCTCGACCTCGGAGGGTATCTGAAGCGTCCTGGTAAAGCTGCCGTAGCTCCTTTCCGAATAGTAGGTTTCCTTTCCTTTCTCTTCTTTTTCCTGGGTCTTCTCACCTTTTATCGTCAGGATATCCCTGGACAGGTTGACATCTATGTCCTTTTCCTCAAGACCCGGCAGTTCGGCCGTAATCCTGATCTCTTTCTCGTCTTCTGTCATGTCGACTTTCGGGTTGAATGCTCCGAACTTTTCGTCGAAGGGCGTTACCTCGAAGCCGCTGAAGAAATCGTCAAAGAGGTTATTGAGCGCCCTCTGAAATGTGGTTGCCGGGTTTTCTGCAGTTTTTGCAACATTAGCCGATCTTCCAAATCTGAATGGTGACAGGTATCTCATTTTTTTGCCTCCTTTCCTTAAAAATATTTCTCTTAACCCGCCTGTATGGCGATTTTTCTTGTTTTGACCGGTTCGGCCTTCGGAAGGACGACCTTAAGGACGCCGTCTTTCATGCTGGCCTCGATCTTTTCCCTGTCGATCTCATCGCTCAGAGTGAACTGTCTGTAATAATCGCCTATTCCGTATTCGATATACGTAGCCTTTCTCTGGCCGTAGATGCTTTCATCGACGCCTGCCTCGATTGTGAGGATATCCTTTTCCAGTGTGATATTTACTCTGGATTCGTCGGTGCCGGGCATATCAGCAATAAGATAGAGACTGTCGTTCGTTTCATAAATGTCCACGCCAGGAATGTATGTGCGCGAGTCTTTGGTCCTTTCCGCGCCTGCCGATTTTGTTTCAGTTTTTGCATTTATTTCCTCTGACATAACTGGTCACCTCCTTTTTATTCAGTTGTCCTGACATTGATTTTTCTCGGTTTGTCAGACTCCGCCCTCGGGAGCGTCAGCCTGAGTATGCCTTTGTCGTACAAGGCCTCGATTTTGCTGCTGTCAACATTGTATGGGAGCTTTACGGTTCTGTTGAAGCTGCCGTATGCGCGTTCGTTCCTGTGCCATTTCTCCCCTTCCTTCAGATCGACGGGCTTTTTCTCTGCTTTGAGCGTCAGCATGTCTCCTGCGACGGTCAGGTCTATCAGACTTGCTTCAATCCCTGGAACTTCCGAGGTGACGACCACATCGTCTCCTGTCGCATAGACATTGACAGGCGGATAGGCCTGTCTGCCCCTGGAAATGATCCTTCCCATATCCTGATTTAAATCCTGTAATTCTCTAAAAGGATTAAGTATCGTGAACATCTCTTACACCTCCGTAATTTTTTTTCTGGGATATATTTAGGGTCGTAATTTATTGATTTCAAGAGGGGCCCGGATGTAGTAGTATGCCGGAAAAATAAAAATCTCAGGAGGCATTTAAATGAAAGAATTAAAACTGATTTCAAGGGTTTCTTTTGCACTGGCAATACTTGCGGTATTTGTTTTTTCGGGTTGTGCAACCACATCAAAACCGGGAGCAGTTGTTGTTGAACAGATAACGCATACGGCAACCGTAGTGAATATCGACAGCGCAAAACGAGTCATTACGCTGAAAAAGGATGACGGAAGCATGCAGAGCTATGTGCTTGGCGATAATGTAAAGAACTTTGATCAGATAAAGGTCGGAGATATCGTCAAATCATCCGTGATAGAGTCAGTGGCGGTATATGTCAGAAAGTCCAACGAAGAACCTGATGCGACAGTGAGCAAGTCGGTAAGCGTAGCCGCAAAAGGAGAAAAACCCAGCGTAGTCCTGACTGATACTTTCGAGCTGGTGGCAAGGGTAACTTCAATCGACATGGATAAAGGCCTTATTACGATCAGCACAGTGAGCGGAGAGGCCAAGACGTTTCCGTTTGATAAAAGCTTAGGCAAGTTCAAGAATATCAAAGCAGGCGATGATGTAATCCTCGATATAAGCGTTGCAGTCATGATTGCAGTCGAAGCTCCGGCACCCGCCGGACCTCCAACTATCCAGTAAAATAAATCAGGAAGAGGGATATATCCCTCTTCCTGATTTCCATCGTAATAAAGCCTTGATTATTGAGCATTAGACCTTTATTAAATAATGAGTTAAGGTTTCAAGTTTCTTCAAAAAAACTTCAGCGAGGTTCGCATCGGTGGAAAAAATTGTACATGACATCATTATTATCGGCGGCGGCCCGGCAGGGCTTACCGCAGGAATATATGCGGCAAGGGCCCGCATGGACGTGCTTCTTATCGAGAGCACTTTTTCTCCGAGCCTCATAACCATAACCGACTGGGTGGAAAACTATCCGGGATTTCCCGAGGGCATCGGCGGATTTGATATTGTTGAAAAGTTCAGACAGCAGGCGATTAACTGCGGCCTGAAATCGGCTTTCGGAGATGTTAAAGGACTGGTCCGGGAAAAGATTGACGGCAGTGCCGTCTGGAAAGTCATTGCGGAAGAAAACTATTTCGCCCATGCAGTCATATTTGCGACAGGTGCAAACCATGCAAAACTAGGTTGCCCGGGCGAAGCTGAATTTACAGGCAAGGGCGTTTCATACTGTGCTACCTGCGACGGACCCTTTTACAGGGACAAAGAAGTCGTCGTTGTAGGCGGAGGTGATACCGCAGTTCAGGAGGCCATTTTCCTGACTAAATTTGCATCGAAAGTTACACTTGCGCACCGCAGAGACACCCTCAGGGCGACAGCCGTACTGAGGGACAGGGCAAGTGCTAATGAGAAAATGGCATTCGAGCTCGAATCGATCGTCGAATCTGTTTACGGGGACAAACTGGTTGAGGGTGTTATTCTGAAAAACACTAAAACCGGCATGACAAAAAAGCTTGGTGCAGATGGCGTGTTCATTTTTACCGGGCTTATCCCGAACACACAGCTTCTCAAAGGTGTAGCGGAACTTGATGCAAACGGCTATGTAACAGTTGATGCCGACATGAAGACCACTGCTCCCGGCATATTTTCATGCGGAGACTGCAACAAAAAGCTGCTCAGACAGGTTGTGACTGCATGCGGAGATGGGGCAACGGCCGCTTTCTCGGCACAGCATTATGTTGAAGATATTCATGGGACTGCCTATGAGGGCAGAAAGAAATAATTATTTTTGGAGGAAGAAATGGACAGCAGAAATGAAATGCCCGACACCCCGCTTGTTTTAACAGATTCGAACATTGACGAAACAATAAAAAAATATCCCTTTCTGGTTGTAGACTGCTGGGCTCCCTGGTGCGGACCGTGCCGCATGCTGGGGCCTATCATTGAAAGCCTTGCAAAAAAGCATCAGGGCGATATCGTGTTCGGCAAGCTCGACGTCGATACGAATCCGGCGACTGCCCAGAAATACGGCATTCGCACAATACCCAACCTGATTGTTTTCAAAGATGGCGCAAAAACGGGCGACATTGTCGGGGCCATGCCGGAAGGCTTGCTTATAAACGAGATAAACAAATACAGATAGGTTTCAATTATTCAGAAAGGAAAATATGATCACTCATTCTTCATCATGGCGAATAAAGGGGAGCGTTGAAGACAATGCCATCCCCGGGCTTGATTTTTCGCCGGTTATCACCTCTCTTTTAAAGATGAGGGGAATAAGTACGTCTGATGATGCGATGAGGTTCATATCTCCTAAATTGAACGATATGAAAGACCCTGTTTCAATGTCGGGGATCGAGACAGCCTGTGCTAGAATAGCTAAAGCAATCATCAATAAAGAAAAAATCGGGGTTTTCACGGATTATGATGTCGATGGCGTATGCAGCGCCGCTTTGATTCACAGGTTTTTCATGAAACTGGGCATTCCCGAACCGATTGTATTTATCCCTGACAGGACACTTGACGGCTACGGGCTTAATATCAGGGGGATAGATATACTTCATGGCCAGGGTGCAACGCTTATCATTACATCTGACTGCGGCATCAATTCATCTACCGAGATTAATTACGCAAAAAGCCTGGGCATAGATGTTGTTGTAACCGATCATCATGAGCCGGAAGGGATATTGCCTGAAGCGTTAAGTATAATAAATCCGAAGCAGGAAAATTGCCCGTTTTATGGTGAAGACCTTTGCGGGGCAGGCGTGGTTTTTCACCTGATAATCGCACTCAGGGCCCATCTGAGGAAAATGGGTTTTGAAAATCTGCCAAATTTGCGGGAAGACCTCGATCTTGTCGCAATGGCTACCGTGGCTGATGTGGTATCGCTCTCAGGTGTAAACCGCATATTGATAAAAGAAGGGCTTGTGGTTCTGAACTCTAATGAACGCGCAGGCATTGCAGCCCTTGCGAAGGTGTCGGGAATCAACCGTGAGATCTTTGCCCATGACCTGGGATATATCCTCGGCCCACGCATAAATGCTGCGGGCAGAATTTCGGATGCAAGAAAGGCATTCGAGCTTCTGATAACTGACGATGAGGTTACTGCAAACCGGATTGCATCCGAACTTCACCTCTTAAATCAAAGAAGACAGACCGAGGAGCAGAAGGTATTGAAAGAAGCCATATCGATGGTTGAGGTAAGGCCTCATCTGCCCAAGGTTATTGTTGTTGCAGGGACCAGCTGGCATACCGGAGTTGTGGGCATTGTGGCGTCACGTCTTTCAGAACGCTATCAAAGACCGGCGGTTGTGATTTCAATTATTGACAACATTGGCAAAGGTTCAGGCAGATCGGTGGAAGGGGTTGATCTCCATGCCGCCATAAATGAATGTTCTCATCTGCTGCTCGGATGCGGCGGCCACAAGATGGCGGTGGGCCTTACCATTGATGCCGAAAAGATAATACATTTTGCAAGTTCGCTCGAGACGATAGTCTCAAAAGTAAGACCCTCTGAATCGAAAATAGAAGTCGATATGAGAATATCTCCTTCCGACATAACACCGGGGCTCCTGAAAGAGCTTGAAATGCTGTCTCCCTATGGGGACGGCAATCCCGAACCCATCTTCATGATGTCGGGTATGGAAGTGCTCAGTTCGAAAAAGCTTGACGGTTCACAGGTTAAATTCATGCTTCAGCATTCAGGCAGAGTGTTTCATACTCTTGGATACACGGTAAACGGTAACGGAAACAGCCTGTCAAAAAAGCTCGATATCGCCTTTTCGCCTGTACAGAGGCGTATTAACGGCCATAGCTATCTTTATCTGGCTTTGAAGGCGCTTTCACCTGCTTAGCAATCCTTTCAGCCAGTGATTTCTGTTTTTCTATCTGTGAGGAGACAACCGGGCCTATTTGAAGCGGGTTTTCGAGAATCCTCGGCTTTCCAACAATGATAAGCAGTATGATGCAAACGAGAAGACTCAAATAGACGGCAGCTACTTTTATTCTGCGAATGGCCTCTTCTTTTGCAATGGTCTTGTCCCTTCTATCCACCGAACCTCTCGGAAAGACCTCTACGATTCCTGATTCCATGAGTTTTACAATCGATGCGATGGCGTCAAAGGGCAGTTCAAACGACTGATTGATTACGTCCAGTACGGTCTTTTCACCGTCAATCAGATTATATATGGCCACATCTATACTGTTGAGATCATATCTTATAGAGAGCTCCTGGGTAAGGGGCGTTATGGCTATGGGGCAGTAGTCCAAAGGTGGTGTTTTGGGCCTTATGATCGGGAATTCGTCAATAATCCTCAATGTATCAAGAACCACACCTTCCGTAGGCAGGCTGCATGCAAGAATGCTCTCGGTGCTTATTTCTCGGTCTTCAAATCTGTAATTTCCCTCTTCCCACTGGAAAACGTCCAGCATCGCATTCCTGAAAATTATAATTGAAGCCTTTTCCAGGACATTCTCTTTGATGGCACCCTTTGAAATTAGGTAATCATGCCAGGTGCCCTTGCCCTTTTTCTGGTTTTCAATTGCATCCTTCAGCTCTTTCTCGTTTACATGTCTGGCTTTTAAAAGTAGCTCCGTCCTCGGGTCAAAGTCCCATTTATCCGAAGAAACACCCTGGATTATTCCGTCCCTGAAGGCTACGGTTATGGTCTCTTTTGTGGAAGTAAGGATCAGGAGACCTGTTTTTATCTGCTGCGATATCAGCTGAAATATGTCGGTTACTCCGAATCCCTTCAATGTGCCGATCAGTGCCATGTCATATTCCTCTCTTCACAGGGGGGTATCTGAAGGCAACCAGATATAGTATTATCAATGCAGCGATACCGGTCATACGGAAGTAAAGGGTATAATGAGAGCCTGAAGGCATGAATGAGTACATGAACATTCCACCTGACACTGCCAGCGTTATCGCAAAACTGAAAATGAAGAGCATTACTACGGCCCTTATTGTCCTGTTTGCGATGAGCGACCCCAGTCCGGGCAGTATCATCTCGAATCTTGTGGTTCTCCGCCTGTTGAGGATGCCGAAATTCTTTATTTCCTGGAGTTTGTGATGGACAACTATATTGTGCTGTTTCTTGCTTCGGGTTTCAATCAGGTTGCACTGCAGACACAGGGGATATCCCTTTGCAGTAGTCGCTCCCATATAGAAATGATTGCCGCATTTAGAGCATTTCTTGGTAAATTTGTCTTTCGGAATATACCCGAGAAACAAAAAACATATGAGCATTATTATACCTGCCCCTGGCGCCCATGACGGCTTCAATACGCCGATTGCCGAATTCCATAGTTCATCCGCCGCCAGTGAAGCTTCCGTGGAAGGCCTCATCTGCCTTGCAAACATGTCCTTGAGCGGTTCCTTCTTGTAGACGTACATCGGGTATGTGTTCCGTGAAAGGAGTCTGCTGGCTTCTCTCGGATCAATTTCCGTCATTTTTTCAACCTGCTTGTCTGCCTCGAATAGATTGAAGACATCAAGGTAGGCCCTGCTGAGATTGAAATAATAGACAACTTCCCTGGGTTTCAGATTCGAGGCATTCTCGAATGCAGTTACAGCCTCATTTGTTTTCTGCTGCGCGGCCAGCACTATTCCCATTGTGTTATAATATATCGGGTTATCGGGATCGTTTTGTATGCAGCGGGTCAAAAGCGTTATCGCGTCTTCATATTCGCCTATCCTGATTTTCGAAATGGCCAGCGCATTGGCCGGATCTGAGTCATCCTTGTACTTATTCACCCAGGTTGACAGATATGCGATGTCATCCTGAGTTTCCATGTTCTCTTCGACAAGGAATATTTCTTTGTTTGCCTGAGTGGATGCGTATGTTATCAGTTTTCCTCCGATGCCTGACAGCAGACCCGATAATATAAATATTATAAAAAAGAGGACAATCAGCTTTTTTTCAGCCATGTTTATGTAACCGTTGAATATGACCACCCACCATATCGTAAACCATAACGGTCCCGCATTGAGGAATAAAGGCAGAGAGAGAATCATTGCAAACCACAGCTTTATCGCTATGTCGGGTACATTGCTGTCTGAAATTGTTTTGAAATCATTCAGAAGGTAAGCAGCATACTTAATGGATATGCTCAGTCCGATGAGGAAGAAGGTCAGGACCGCACTTGCCAGAAACAGGAAATACAGGTTTCCTGTGATTACTGCTGCATCAGGCCATAAAATCCAGGACGGGTCACTGAAAGACAGGGCCTTAAAAGTAGATATAACAGGGCCCTGCGGCATACTCAGCCTTCCGGCAAAATTTTATCCAGTTTGATTGCCATGTCCATAATATATATCTTATCGTCATTTTCTATTTTTATTTTAACTGGAAGATTGAATGCATTCGCAGAAATGATGCTCGGCGTGCCTGTACTGACAATCCGTATCCTTCCGCCCGAGAATTCGTTTATTGTTTGAACAGGCTCTTCAGGCGCAAGGTCGATAATGTCTTCTGGAACCACTCTCCCGGCGGCCGTGTCTGGCGCTTCTGCTCTGCCCGGCGATACTTTAGGGACTGCAGGGGGTTCCTTATCCTCTGCGGCAGTTGAGGGCCGTGCTGGCTGGAAGCCGGGCTGGAATTTCTTTTGCTGAGGACTCGCACCTTTTTCAATATGCTGAAGCACCATCTTGGTAATCAGCGTGAGCGTTTCCAGAACTCCGGTTCCCGATGTCGCCACCGCTTCGGTTGATGGATAGCCTTCGGGATTCATTATCTGGTTCATTTCCGCAACAGATATCACGTCCTGAAGGTCTCTCTTGTTGTATTGTATGACCAGCGGTAACGTTTTAATGGTCTTTCCGTAGTAATTCAGGTTCTCTTCAAGGTTATTGAGGCTCTCGATGTTCTCCTCCATCTTGTCCCTCTGGGAGTCAGCAACGAACACGAGACCGTCAACACCTGTCAGAACCGCTCTCCTTGTCGAATTGTAATATACCTGCCCAGGAACCGTGTAGAAGTGAAGCCGGGTTTTGAAGCCCCTGACATTTGCAATTTCTATTGGAAGGAAATCAAAAAAAAGTGTCCTGTCAGCTTCCGTTGCAAGAGATACCAGCTTGCCTTTCTGCTCGGGTTTGATTCCTGTGTATATGGATTGGATATTGGTTGTCTTTCCGCAAAGCGAAGGCCCGTAATAAACAATTTTAGCCGAGATCTCCTTCTTGAGGTAATTGATTACAGCCATAAATCAACCTCCACCTGACAGTTTCATGATTTCATTTTCCACATTCTTGAAATCCTGCCGTTCCTTATGGATTTCCTTGAATATTGAGAGCGCCTTTTTGGTATCTCCCATAGCCTTGTATGTCTGGGCCACCTCATAAAGAATACCCACCTTCATTGACATTGTCAGATTTTCGATTACACCGCCGTCATGAAGGGATTTGAGAGATTCCTCAAAACGTCCTGCATCTCTTAAACAGATGCCGAGCATGACGTATGAATCAAATAGCTTTTCGCCTGTTTCTATAACCTTCTGAAAGGCTTCGATTGCGTCTTCGGTAAGTCCCGTCTCTCTATAGGCCAGTCCCATGTTGTAAAGAAAAAGCGCATCACCCTTGCTTTCATCCGGGGCGTTTTCCTTGATAGCCTTAAGGACAGTACCGATATCGATGTCACCCTGAGCCTGGGTGTTCTCATCAATGTTGAGTTCTTCAATTTCCTTGTCCAGTTCCTTGTTAAGATCAAAGAAATCAGCCTTTGGTTTTATCCCCGGTGCGTTTGAGGCAGGCATAGGTTCATTCATGGCTGCTTCCTTGACGTCAAAGGTCTCGGCCTTTTTTATCATATCGGCATGGGCGGGTGAAATTTCGGCTGCGCTCTGAAGACATGCCATTGCCCTGTCGCTGTCGCCTTTCTTTTCAAAATATTCGGAAAGTTTGACATATTGTGCAGCGGCTTCCCTGGGGAATCCCTGAACCTTGTAAAGTTCGGCCAGTCTTTCAAGGGGTTTTTCCCAGTCCGGGTGTATTTTTTCCGCCTGCTTATAAAGCGCTATCGATTTCGGATAAAAGCCTTTAGACTTATAGAAGTCCCCCAGCTTGATATATATATCAGAGGCGTTGGTCGTATCATTTGCTTTCAAATATAAGTCACCGAGTTTCTTCAGTAGATTCGGATCGTTAGGGCGGCTTTCAAGAGCCGCCTGGCACTCGTCGATTTCCTTTGAAGGCTTCTTTTTTCCAAGAAGAGAATCAAAAAAACCCATCTTTTTTGCACCTTTCTTTTAAATAACGTGTCTGTATTAGGGTTAATCGGTGAAGAAATGCGTAAACTTTAGAAATATTTTATATTTGTGTTCTTTTTAAATCCGTGGATTGAAACGGATAGGCTGTTACCCGCCGAATCCAATCAGCTGCTTGCATGAACAGGTAAAAATCATTAACATGGCAGCAAATGAGATATACCTATCCCGTTCTTTTCGAAGAGATTACTGCAATAGGCGGACATTATACTTTTATAAAAGAGGGGACACTTCTTTCAGGAGACAGGAAGGTTTTATATTTTGTCGGGCTCGGATCGGTGGACTCTTCATGCTGCGGGACCGGAGGGTGCATATATGCATATGTTCCGGGGTATATTGTTGAATCCTGTGACAGCGAAAATGAGGCAGATGGAAGCAGGATCTCTGAAATATCGGCTGTCGAAAGGGAAGTGCGTGCCGGCATTGCCGATATTCTGAAACTTTCCGAAAACGTCACCCAGGTTATTTTTATGACTGACAAGGGATCATCCGAGGCCCTTTTCTAAGACATGGCCGAAGAAAGAAAAAACCCGGTTTATGATATCGAGGGAACGCTGGAGAGGTTTGTCTACCATAATGAAGAGAGCGGATGGAGCGTAATAAGGCTTTCGGCAAAGAAGAGGAAGGCTGTGACGGCCGTGGGCATACTTACCGCTGTGCAGCCGGGTGAAAGCCTCAAACTGAGCGGAAGATGGGTTAATAACAAGCAGTACGGCCCGGAATTTCATTTCGATACATGTATCAATATCCTTCCGAATACATTGACCGGGATAGAAAAGTACCTGGGTTCTGGCATGATTCACGGCATCGGCAAAGAAATGGCTAAAAGAATGGTAAAGGCCTTCGGCATCGATGTTATCGATGTCATTGAAAATCACGCGAAAAAGCTGATGCGGGTAAACGGGATAGGCGAGCACAGGCTGAACTGCATTACTGAAGGCTGGCGCAAACACAGGGACATCAAGGAGGTCATGATATTCCTTCAGTCTCTGAACATCTCGCCTGCTTATGCAGCAAGGATTTACAGGAACTACGGGAATGATTCCATCAGGGTGGTCAGGGAGGAACCATACAGGATAGCCACCGATGTCTGGGGCATAGGTTTCAAGACCGCAGATAAGATTGCTGAAAAGCTGGGCATCGGACATGATTCGCCCAAGAGGGCCATGGCGGGGATGCTTTATGTATTGGGGCAGTTCTCTGAAAAAGGCAATGTGTGCTGCCGGGTCAGCTCCCTAATTGAAATGGCGCAGGAGGAACTGCAAATAAATAAGGATGTGCTGAAGGAGGCACTTGATAATCTGGTAAATGAAGGGCAACTTGTAGTTGAGAGAAGGAATAGCGAAAGCTATGCCTATCTGAAATCGCTTCATGTTTCCGAGACAGGCGTTAAAAGGCTGATTGAGGCATTCATAGGACATTCCCAGAAAAAATTTCCTATTGATATTACCAGGGCTGTCGCGTGGTTTGAGGCAGGCCATAAAATGGAGCTTGCGCCTGAACAGCGTGATGCGATCGCACTGGCCGTCAATGAAAAGGCCATGATTATAACGGGCGGACCGGGTACGGGCAAGACCACCATAATAAGGGCCATAATCGAGATACTTGAGAAAAAAGGTCTGGCTATCCAGCTTGCGGCACCGACGGGCAGGGCCGCCAAAAGGATGTTTGAGGCCACGAGAAGGACTTCCCGGACAATCCATCGTCTGCTTGAATTCAATCCTGCGACCATGCAGTTCGACAGGAACCAGGAAAAGCCGCTTAAGACAGACCTCCTGATCCTGGACGAGGTATCGATGGTGGATATCGTGCTTTTCTATCATATCATGAAGGCACTGCCTCCCTCGGCAAAGCTCATACTTGTGGGTGATGCGGACCAGCTTCCGTCGGTTGGCCCCGGGAATGTCCTCAACGACCTGATCAGCTCAGAGAGGATCAGGACTGTCCATCTGACGAAGATTTTCCGTCAGGCTCGCCAGAGCCTGATCGTCGTAAACGCGCACAGGGTTAACAGCGGCGAGATGCCTTATCCGAGTTCAAGCTATGGCAGGAACGACTATGAGTTCATTAAAAAAGATGATGCGGCGGAAGCCCTTGTCGATATCAAACAGCTTGTAACAGAGAAGATTCCTGCAAGGTTCGGGTTCGATCCGGTGAACGACATACAGGTGCTGACCCCCATGCACAAGGGTGTCCTTGGCGTGTTCAGCCTCAATCTGACCCTTCAGTCCGTGCTGAATCCTCCGGGTGAAGGGATATTCAGGGGCGGATACAGGTTCTGCAAAGGCGATAAAATCATGCAGGTCCGCAACAATTATGACCTGGGAATATTTAACGGAGACATAGGAAGGATTACAGCGATTGAAACCGAGACCGGTGAGATAGAAGCGGATTTCGACGGCCGGATAGTGCCTCTCATGTCCGCCGATCTCGATGACATCACGCTTGCCTATGCGTGCTCCATCCATAAGGCCCAGGGAAGCGAGTATCCGGCGGTCGTTATCGCCATGCATACGCAGCATTATGTGATGCTTCAGAGAAATCTCCTTTATACTGCGATAACCAGAGGCAGGAAGTATGTGGTCGTAGTCGGCAGCTCAAGGGCCGTAGCGCTCGCGGTAAAGAACGTAAACACCACTGGCAGATTGAGTCTTCTTAAAGACAGACTCAATATCCGGGCAGTTTGATATGGCTTGACTAATATCCGACATATGAACTACAAACCCATTTTGCATGTTTTTGGTGTTGAGTATAAATTGCATCACTATATATGTTAATTTTTTCCGTTAAGAACACGTTGGAGCAGGTTATATGAACCAGAAGGAAGTGTCGCCTTCAATGCCGCAATTTAGGCCTGACAATTCTCTCAAAAGAAACAGCGGGTTGTTGAGACTATTCCCGATTTTGGTGAGGCTTATTTTTTCAGCTGGTTTCCTCATCTGCTGCGCTTCTCAGGCATATGCAGGGAACACGGCTTTGGCGGCAACACTGGACTTGAACAAATACGCAAATCTGTACGAAGCATGCTCATTTGGTAAATCAGGCTTTCAGGATATTCGTGAAAGCACAGGCATGATGAGGCTTAGTTTTGAACATCATGAATCCATCCCTGATATGCCGTCTGCCATTGATAAAACCAATTGGTTTTTTGAAGGAACACAGTTTCCAGTAAATGATAAGATTGCGGAACCCATGGCTATGTATTCGAAGCTTTCAAACCACTGGCGCAAGTGCTTTCTGTTCAGGACTGAAGATGCCGACCTTGCGCGGCTTCAGTCGCAGACAGGCCTGATGTTCGGAATGGGGCTGGTTGCCGCAGGGATCCTGGCGGCCATGCCTGAAAGTGTGTCCAAATGGGACATGGAAGGCGTAACAGCCGGGTACATGCTGGAAAAATGGTGGGATAACGTTTCCAGCGGGCCGGTGTGGGACCGGGACGAATGGTATATGAACTACATTGGACATACTTATGATGGGGGAGTTTATTACCAGATCGCAAGGAACTCGGGGTACAGTCAATGGGACAGTTTCGTTTACACCACTCTGATGTCCACTTTCTTCTGGGAATACGGATTCGAGGCATTTGCCGAGGTCCCCTCGATACAGGACCTGATAGTTACCCCTGTGGGAGGATGGCTGTATGGAGAGTGGGCGTATAAAACAGAAAACGCCATCAAATCAAACAATTACAAAGTGCTGGGTAACAAGTGGCTGGGCTATGCCGCTGTATTCCTGCTTGATCCTATAAACTACATCGCCGAGGGCATCAACCTTGTGGCCGGCCGTGAGTGGATCATTACCGGTTCTTTCGCAGTCATAGGTCCCTCCGGCAGAGACAATCCGAATGTCATAGGTCCGATATCAATCAATCCGCAAATGCACCTTTCGTTTCATCGGGACTTCTAACCGGCCCGGAAGCGCTTTTGCGGCGAGCTGTCATTTCAGAACCTGTATCCTGTAATTTGTCCAGTTCAAAAAAATAAAATTACCCGGGTAATATTGACAAGCTAATTTTACCCGGGTATATATGCCTCATTCATAATTCAAGGAGATTTTAATAAATGGACAGGAAATATTTAAATCGTTGTACCGCCTTTGATGGCAGTCGCATGATTGCGTCAGGAGACTTGGCGGAGGTGATTAAAAAGGTAAAAGATGTGATTGATCATGATGAGAATTCACAGGTGCTGATATTTGACGACCTGAGTGCTGAAGTTGTCGAGGTGGATTTTCGAGGGACAAAGAAAGAGGTTTTGAAGAGGCTTGAAAGGCATCCCGATGGCGCCGTTCCGTACAAATCTTCTCAGGATGGCTGCCAGAACGCTTCGAAAGGGCCGGGCCGCCCGAAGCTGGGGGTTATATCCCGCGAGGTGACTCTGCTGCCGCGTCACTGGGACTGGCTGAACAGCCAGCCCGGAGGGGCCTCGGTAGCCCTAAGAAAACTCGTCGATGAGGCAAGGCGAGTTAATATTGACAGGGATAATGTCAGACATTCCCGGGAGGTTGCATACAGATTCATGACCACAATGGCGGGTGACATGCCCGGGTATGAAGAGGCAACGAGGGCGCTGTTTTCAGGAGACAGGGCAAAATTCAATGATCAGGTCAAAGCATGGCCGGCTGATGTCAGGGATTATGCGCTGAAGCTTTCGAATGCAGCCTTCGTGAACTGAGCTTGCTGCATGCTGACCCTGAAACAGGAACTGATCCGGTTTACCCCGGAAATATAATTGCCGTTGATTTCAGCTTCCTCCGGCAAAAGGCTTCAGGTCAACCTTCGCCCATGGTTCATCGGGATGATAGATGCCGTAAAGGGATTCCATGGTTAGATTCGTGTTGTCGAATATGTCATGGTGGCCTTCTATTTCGCCGTCAACTTCGTAATAACCATTCCACGGGTCGCTGTCGCTCGTGTTTCTGTTTGGATTCATGAAGTCAATAAGGTTTTTTGCGGTATCATAATCTATGTTGCCGTAAACGCCTTCGGCGGTAAGCCTGCCCAGGAGATCATCATAACGTTCAATACTTTTCGACGCCCCCTTTTCCGCGCCTGCCATGAGGATCATCCATGGGGTAAAAGTCGTAAAAACCATATTAGGGATGATGTAATGGTTTGTGGCAACTACAAGGTCATCGATGTCTTCATTCTGCCCGTCGAAATTTGCAGCATCTGCAAACGACTCAGGATAGATCCAATTCTGATCACGCACCATTACCCCGTCTTCTGCTTTCGGCAGTTTGTCGAGCTTTCTGATCAGGCCGGTATAGAGAAGCTTTTCCAAATCCTTGAAAAGATCCGGCGCATATGTAAATTCGTTACCGTTAATGTCCTCTTTCATTCCTGTTTCACACACGATCCCGTTTGTATATTTCGAGCTCCTGTCTTTGTCTGCCAGGACATAAAGCCAGGAAACACCCCTGTTAAGAGTCTTCATGCGGCTGACTGCCTCATCAAGGCTTGCACTGTTCTGTATGATATCCCTTACAACCAGCAGACACCCTGTCCCGGGGGTGGCCCTTGTTGCTGCGCCGAATACCACGTCAACTCCCATTGAGACGCCTTCTGCATTAAGGCCTGTCGTAAGACCTACAAATCCGGGGGCCGCCAGCGTTACGAACGGGACCCCGTCATCGGGAAGGTAAACGGCCATCAGTGCCAGCTTGTGAAAATATTCGCCTGTCGGGAACATGAAATCGCGGCCGTGATACACATTGCCGCCCACTGTAGCTTTGCCTGAAACAACGAAACCGTTGCATCCGAGCGCGCTCAGGTTCGCCCTGGGGAAATATACCCTGTCGCCCAGGACTTTCACAAAGCCTGTAGATTCGTTTTCCTTTAAAATAATGTTGGCCTCGTTCAGCGCTGGGACTATGCCTGAAAGTATGATCGAGTAAAGTGCATCGATACCCTCATTTACAAGCAGCACATCCTCATATTTGACATCAAATCCGCCATCTGTGGCGCCTGCCGCCATGCCTTTCATTTCTTCGACGAGGTATGAAGGTATGGACTTGTCATTGACAGCGTCTTCGCACAATGCATTGGCTGTCTTGAAAATAAGGTCAAAGAGGCCGGGGGCTGATTCTTTGCTGAATCCGATAAAATCGGCAACCATGTTAAAAGGATATTCCGTTGTCATCCTGTATGTTGCTTCCGGCATGAGCCTGCCGAACTGATAGCCCATATTGAATGCGCTGCCCTTAAGGACTATACACCTTTTACCTACCGTATTTTCCGCCAGATAGCCGGTGTCATTCCCTGTCGTTATAGAATCGATGACCTTATAGCCCTGGGCATCGAGTACCGATCGATAATCAACCCCGGAAGAAGAAAGGGAAGCAACGGTACCGCCGTCATCTCCGCTGTCGGAAGAGGAACAGCCTGCTGCCGAAAGAATGAAGATAGCCGCTATAACCAGAAAAATGCGTGGCCGCATAATGACCTCCTAAAACAATTCATGTAAAACCTAATAAGTTTGTAATACAATGAAAGCAAGTGACTTAAAAATATTTTTATTAAAATAAGCAACTATTCCGAAAAGTTTAATCAATAAAATTATATAATTTTGGAGGGGCCTATGCAGACTATTGCAATGGGGGCTGTCGATTATATCCTGCTCGTCGTATATTTCCTCTTTGTCCTGGGAATCGGCTGGATGCTCAAACGCAATATGAAATCGAGCGAGGACTTCTTCCTTTCCGGCCGTTCCATTCCGGCATGGATAACGGGTATCGCATTTCTTTCAGCCAACCTGGGCGCCCAGGAGCTTCTCGGCATGGCGGCCTCGGGCGCTAAATACGGGATAATGACCAGCCATTTCTACTGGGTAGGCGCCATCCCTGCCATGGTCTTCGTAGGGATCTTCATGATGCCTTTCTATTACGGCTCCAAGGCCAGATCCGTCCCTGAATACCTGAAGATGAGATACGACGAGAAGACTCGCGGTTTCAATGCATTCAGCTTCGCCATAATGACGCTTTTCTCTTCAGGCATCTCCATGTACGCGCTTGCATCACTCTTCGAGCTGCTGCTGGGCTGGAACTTCAATATGAGCATATTCGTTTCCGCAATAATAGTCCTTGCATACATATTCCTGGGAGGGCTCACTTCGGCCATATACAACGAGGTGCTCCAGTTCTTTCTCATAGTGCTGGGCTTCCTGCCGCTGGTCTTCCTGGGTCTTGTTGATGTAGGAGGCTGGAGCGGGCTCGTGGCCAAGCTCAATGTTGTCGCGACATCTAACGGCTTTGCCCCGGGTACATGGACGAACTCATGGAGCCATATGCAGTCGGCATCTTCAAACCCCATGGGAGTGGAGTGGTTCGGCATGGTCATGGGGCTCGGATTCGTCCTCTCTTTCGGGTACTGGTGCACCGACTTCCTGGTCATCCAGAGGGCCATGGCTGCCAACTCCATGACGGCTGCCCGCAAAACTCCAATAATAGCAGCATTTCCCAAGATGCTTTATCCGGCGCTTGTCATTTTGCCGGGCATGATAGCGATATCGCTTCAATATACCTTACCCGGTGGCTTCCTGCCCAAGGCGCCGGACGGAACGCTTAACTACAACATGACAATACCGGTAATGCTTGCGCATTATTTTCCAACAGGACTGCTGGGCCTGGGTATGACCGCTCTCATCGCATCGTTCATGTCGGGCATGGCGGGCAATGTCACAGCATTCAACACCGTGTTCACGTATGACATCTATCAGAGCTACATACGTCCGGGAAAGCCTGATACGCATTATCTCAATATAGGCAGGGTCACAACTGTTGCTGGCATTGCGCTCAGCATCGGCACCGCATATCTGGCAACGCGCTTCAATAACATCATGGACATGCTGCAGCTCGTATTTGCATTCGTGAATGCACCCCTGTTCGCCACTTTCATGCTCGGCATGTTCTGGAAGAGGACGACCGGCCACGGCGCATTTTTCGGGCTCTTAACAGGTACGCTTGCCGCAGCTGTTCATCACGGGCTCACGCTTCCCGCGGACGCCGTGAGTGCAGGCATACACGGCGGGTGGCTGGGCATGATTGCACATCATTACCCGAGCGAGATGGCCCAGAATTTCTGGACCGCAATTTACGCATGGACTACCTGTTTTGCCGTGACCGTGATAATTTCGCTTCTTACGACGAGAAAAAAATCGGACGAAGAGCTCAGGGGACTTGTATACTCGCTTACAGGACGCGTGACCGAGGAAGGCATACCCTGGTACAGGCGTCCCGCGCTTCTCGGTATGATAGTGCTGGGCTGTGCCCTTGCCTTAAACATAATCTTCTGGTGATGGAGGCTTGCCATGATGGATATTAGAACACCGATCGGTCTGATGTTTCTGATAATGGGGATTATACTTGTAGCGTGGGGTTTGATTTCAAATCCTGAAATCTATTTCCGTTCGCTTGACATAAACGTGAACCTCCTGTGGGGCTTCGTGCTGGTTGCATTTGGCGCCATCATGTCGGGCATGGCCTGGAAGGCTTCGAAGAAAAAGGGCTAGCCCGTGAGGTTTATTGAGCTTGCGCCGGTAGACTACATACTGCTGTGCACCTATTTCGTGTTTGTCCTGGGCATTGGATGGATGCTCAAGAGAAACATGAAGACGAGCGAGGATTTCTTCCTCTCAGGCCGTTCCATACCGGCCTGGATTACGGGGCTTGCATTCATATCGGCCAACCTGGGCGCTCAGGAGCTTCTGGGCATGGCCGCTTCAGGCGCCAAATACGGACTTATGACGAGCCAGTTCTACTGGGTGGGTGCGATCCCCGCCATGGTGTTCATGGGCGTGTTCATGATGCCCTTCTACTACGGCTCAAAGGTCAGGTCGGTCCCGGAATACCTCAAGATGAGGTTCGATGAAAAGACCAGGGGCTTCAACGCGATATCGTTCGCGTTCATGACCATATTCTCCTCAGGCATATCGATGTATGCGCTGGCTGTTCTTTTAGAACTCCTTCTCGGATGGAATTTCCACTTCAGCATCATAGTCTCTGGCCTCTTCGTGCTTGCATATATATTCCTGGGCGGGCTCACATCCGCCATCTACAACGAGGTTCTTCAGTTTTTTCTGATAGTCCTCGGATTTGTGCCGCTCGTCGTTATCGGCCTTATCGACATAGGCGGCTGGCACGGGCTTGTGGAGAGGCTCAATACGGTGAGCTCGCTGCACGGATTCGCACCCGGGACATGGTCGGAGTCATGGAGGCCGATGGCCTCGTCTGCGAACAACCCCATGGGCGTGGAATGGTTCGGCATGGTTTTCGGGCTGGGGTTCGTGCTTTCTTTCGGCTACTGGTGCACGGATTTTCTCGTGGTGCAGAGGGCTCTGGCGGCGAACTCCATGAATGCTGCCAGAAGGACGCCACTCATTGCTGCGTTTCCAAAGATGCTCTTTCCCTTCATAGTAATACTGCCCGGCATGATTGCGATAGCGCTTCACTATACAGCTAGTATGCACAGGTTCATTCCTACGCATGAGGCTGTGGGCATAGGGCAGAACTTTCTGCCGGTGCTCAAGGACGGTACGCTCAACTACAACATGGTGATTCCGGTTATGATAGGCCACTATTTCCCGCCGGGACTTCTGGGCCTGGGGCTGACCGCGCTCATGGCTTCATTCATGTCGGGCATGGCCGGCAACGTCACTGCCTTCAACACGGTCTGGACGTATGACATCTACCAGAGCTACATAAATCCAGGCAAATCTGACAGGCACTACTTCCTGATGGGTAGGGCGGCAACAGTCGCAGGCATACTTCTCAGCGTCGTAGCAGCATATGTGGCGGCGAGCTTCAACAACATAAACGACATGCTCCAGCTCGTCTGCGCCTTTGTCAATGCGCCTCTGTTTGCGACGTTCATGCTGGGCATGTTCTGGAAGAGGACGACTGGCCATGGCGCCTTTTTCGGACTGCTTTCGGGCACGCTGGCCGCGGCCGTAAACCACGGGTTGACGCTGCCGATGTATTCGCATCCCGGCATAAAGGGCGGATGGCTGGGTGCCGTCGTCACTGAATACCACAGCGAGATGGCCCAGAATTTCTGGACCGCGATCTACGCGTTCCTTGTATGTCTGAGTGTGACAATAATAGTCTCGCTCCTTACAAAGCGAAAAAAGACCGACGAAGACCTCAAAGGGCTTGTGTATTCGCTTACGGAAAAGATCAAGGAGACAGGCATACCCTGGTACAACAGGCCTGCTGTGCTGGCTGTTATTGTGCTTATATGCGCGGTAGCTCTCAATATCATCTTCTGGTAATTACATGGCATCATAACTTTGCATCTCTGCGTCGCTTCCTCCTGGACTTCTCGGGATCATCCTGAATGCATAGCGGAAATAATAAGGCGCTGTAACTTCACATATCGTTTCGCATTATAAAAAGTATCTAAGCTGATAAGCAAAAGCTTTTTAGCTTTTGAATAAACTAATCAGCTATCAGCTCATTAGCTTATCAGCTGATTATTATGTCTCATTCCTCTCTTTTCTATTGACTGATCCTTCGGAAATAGGCACAAAATTACATATATTGAGCATAATTATGCTCATATTTTCAATACATTGTCATTGCAAGGTTGCAACCTGTTGATTTTATTATGACCTGTTTGGCGGTATAATTGCATTTTTCTTAATCGTCTAATGAATGCAGTCTTGTGACACGAAGGGGGAGTCCGATGATCAAAAAGAGTCTTTATATCGTTTTATTGTGCCTGTCTGTCTTGATGTTCGCCGGTTGCGGAAGCGGTGGTGGCGGTGGCGGAGACAGTGTTACCACAACAACGTCTAATGCAGATAATGACAGCATCTCTTCAGTTGTCGGTTCTTCAGGAGGAAACCTTACAACACCAAGCGGCGATGTTTCATTGGATATCCCAGCTGGAGCCCTTATGCAGATACATCTATAAGCATATCTTTAAGTGGTGCGGAAACACCGCCGGGCAACTTGATAGGAATTTATGACTTTGGCCCCAATGGTCAGACATTCGGTTCTAATATAACTATCAGAATGGAGTATGACCCTGATTCGATACCGGAAGGAATTGATCCATCCGATTTGCGTTTAGCCTATTTATCAGATGACGGAACTTGGGAAGTGATATCTGATTCAACCGTAGATACAACAAATCATATAATTACAGGATCGACAAATCATTTTTCTACTTACTCGGCTGTTATCAATACTAAAGCGGCTCATGGCATACAAGTCGGTGAGTTCAACTCTGTTATTGCTTATTCCAATGGGTCAACGGATTACAATAATAAGAATACTCAGACAAATCATAGCTATAATGGAACCACTACAGGACTTGAATGGGAATGTGTTGAATATATAAACAGGTATTATCTGCAACATTATGGGAAGGACATCAGAGGAAGTGGTGGGCATGCGAAAACCTACTATGACACAGCTGAAAACAGAGGACTGGTTGCTTATCCGAATGACGGATCAGAGCCACCTAGAGCCGGTGATATTATAGTTTCAGAATACGGTTCATACGGCCATGTGGCTATCGTGCGTGAAGTGACTTCCAATTATATATATGTGATTCATCAGAACTTCCTGGAAAACAGCGCTGACAACAGATATCCGCTGGCTTATGATAGTACAAGGAACCATATATCAGCTTTCAATAAAGACGGCAGATATGCAGTTAAGGGGTGGTTGAGACTTCCATTGAGTACCCCAATCATTGAATTGGTGAATTCCCTGGTCTGGATACCAGCCGGGTCGTTCATGATGGGAAGCGAGGATAACGAATATGGCTATGCTCAGTACACCACACCGGTCCATGAAGTGACGCTATCCGGTTTTTTCATGGGAGCTTTTGAAGTGACTCAGGCGCAATACAAAGTGGTCATGGGCACGAACCCTTCTTATTTCCAGGAGTCTAACGGTTATACGGATACGGAGAACTATCCCGTGGAACTGGTAACCTGGTATGATGCCCGTGAGTTCTGCGATAAGCTCTCGGATATAACCGGCTGGACATTCACACTGCCCAGCGAGGCGCAGTGGGAGTATGCCTGCCGTGCAGGCACGACCACGCTCTACAGCTGGGGCGACTCTGACTCTCTTATAGGCGACTATGCATGGTGGTGGGAAAACTCGGACGGCACAGGCGGGCCTTATGGGACCCACCCTGTTGGCACCAGGCTTCCCAACCCTTGGGGCCTTTACGACATTCAAGGCAATGTCTGGGAGTGGTGTCTGGATTCCTGGCACAGCAATTACAATGGTGCACCTACAGACGGCAGCGCCTGGGAGCCTGATACTGGCTCGGACCGCATGTTCCGCGGCGGCAGTTGGTACGACGTCGACCCGTGGGATTTCCGGTCGGCGGTTCGCGACTACTACGACTCCCCGGGCGGCAGGTTCACCAACATTGGCTTCCGCGTGCTTGCAGTCCGGTAGGGCTCAGGCGAAGGCCGTGGAAGGAGCCGTGCACAGCCGGCTACTGGAGAAGGCCGGAGCAGGCGAATTTTCTTCAGGCCGGGTATCCTAACCCGGCCAACTTGATGCTACTCGATGAGTTATTTATCTGTGAAAGGGTGCCAGTCATTTAGTTCTTAAACTATATATTGCTCCCATTTTGGGACTGATGTATATAATCTCCATGCGAGTGATTTCGAGAAAGACTCTCAGGGAATTCTGGGATAAACATCCAGATGCAAGAGAATCACTGCAGGCATGGTTAAGTGATGCTGAACATTCGAAATGGGCATCGCCTGTGGATATAAAGAACACATACAAAAACGCCAGTATTATTTCGAACAGCAGGGTTGTTTTTAACATCAAAGGAAACACTTACAGGCTTGTAGTAATGATTAAATACGAATCAGGCATTGTGTTCATAAGATTCATAGGAGCTCATGCAAAGTATGACAGGATCAATGCAGACACAGTCTGAACGGAGGATTGAATAATGGAAATTAAACCTATAAGAACCGAAAAAGATTACAAAAGGGCATTAAAAAATATTGAGGAACTTTTTGATTCCAAACCAGGAACCTCTGAAAACGATATGCTGGAAGTCCTGACTACCCTTGTTGAGGTATACGAGGAAAAGCACTATAGCATTCCCAGACCTGATCCGGTTGAAGCAATCGTTTATTATATTGAAAGCAGAGGGCTCACACGCAGAGAGCTTGAACCATATATAGGAAGCCGTTCCCGTGTGTCAGAAATTTTAAATAGAAAACGACCGCTCACTATGGATATGATCAGGAAACTCAACAAACATGCTAAAATCCCGGCTGATGTCTTGATCCAGCCTTATCAGATAATTAAAGACGCCGCCTGATTAAAAAGAACAGAAAGCATGGGGCGGATTATAAACGATTTTGGGTTTTACCTTAAGGTGTGCCCCGCATGATCCGCGGCGGCAGATTGAACAACGACAACCCGAGGAATTTCCGGTCGTTTCGTTTTGCTCCTGCCGCATTTGCAGCCCTTGTCAGACGGTTACCGCGCCCTTATGGTCATGCTGTTCGTAATCAATGGTTCTTGCAGATAGTTTGGTATTTTGAAATCGGCCAGTGTCTGTTTTGAAGTCTTCTCGGTGAATGTTCCGAAATAAGGCATAAGCCGCACCTCGACCTCATAAAGATTGCCCTTTTCTATCCTGTAAATTTGATCGAGCGTACGGTACTTGTCGGCTTTGTATGAAACAGGCACCAGGATGCTCTTAGTCTGGCGCGGTGCAATGATAACAAAATCATCTGGCTGAGGAGAGGTCCGCATATGAATCATAATGTGTTCGCATGGTTCAACTGAAACCAATTCGTCGCCTTTGCGCATCTTTATGGAAATCGCCATTGCCATGGGTGATTGGTTTACCGATATGATATTGTCTGAAGTGTTCTGAATTCTTATGACTGCACCATCAGGTCCATTGCCAAGCAGCTCAACCTTCAGGCCATGCTGGATTTCCGAACGGTTGCCATAGCCGACCAGTTCTATGTTTCCTGTGCAGCCCGACGGGAAAAAGGCGAACAGTATGATAAGCGCAGCAATGTTCTGATATCGCATATACTTGTCTCTCCCTTTATAATGAACAGTTCAGCGGCATGGTTTTGCAGCCTCAGTTAAGGGACCATGCCGCATATCTGCCCGTCATTCTTCTTCGCTGCCGATTAAGCGGTAGATAACTGCACCGAACAGCCCACCCACGATTGGCGCTACCCAGAACAGCCAAAGCTGCGCAATTGCCCAGCCACCCACAAATACTGCAACTCCGGTGCTTCGAGCCGGATTTACTGATGTATTTGTCACAGGAATTGATATCAAATGGATAAGGGTCAGGCATAATCCGATAGCTATCGGGGCAAATCCCTGAGGAGCACGTTTGTCCGTGGCGCCAAGAATGACAAGGATGAACATCATTGTCATTACAACCTCTGTTATCAGCGCCGAAAGCATATTGTACCCGCCGGGAGAATGATCGCCGTAGCCGTTTGAAGCAAACCCTGCCGAAATGTCGAAGCCGGTTTTGCCTATGGCAATAAGATACAGGACAGCGCCAGCTAAGATGGCACCAAGGACCTGTGCAATAATGTAAGGTATCAGCTCTTTTGCCGGAAATCGTCCGCCGGCCCACAAGCCTATCGAGACGGCCGGATTAAGGTGGCAGCCTGATATGTGCCCGATGGCGAAGGCCATTGTCAGCACTGTCAAACCAAAGGCCAGGGCAACTCCAAGGAGACCTATGCCGACATTCGGAAATGCAGCGGCTATGACAGCACTGCCGCAACCTCCAAGAACCAGCCAGAAAGTACCGAAAAACTCTGCTCCATACTTTTTCATTCTTCACCTCCTTTGCTTGTTATAAACAGGATGTTTAACAATCAATGGACGTAATACCTAATTACATGATTAAAGATTGTTCGGCATCAAAATATTAACAGTCAAGCCTTAAAAGAGAACCTGCAGAGGAGATTCCGGGAAACTCCACTTGTAAGAATTGCAGTCTTAATTAAATATTTATTGATAAAAAACACTATGAATTGTTATAATTAAGCACTGCTTTTGAATTAACATGAGGAGGAATACATGGGAATCAGAAAGATATTCATCATGTTATTGTTATGCATTGCAGTTCTTTTCCAGTTTTCACCAGTTCACGCTGCAAAGCATCCGATCAAGACGACCCAGCACTGGATAACGACCCATGACGGCTTCAAGCTCGACTGCGATGTGTATGCGCCGAAGTCCGGCGTCAATCTTCCTGTTATAATCTTCTCGCCGAGTTGGGGGCTACCCAAGATTGAATATCTGTTTCCGTCAAGAAAGATGGCGGCAAAGGGCTATATCGCTGTTTCATATTCGGCAAGGGGATGGTTCAACTCGACGGGAAAAATAAATGTCGGCGAAGATAACGACATGCGCGACATCTCAACCATCATCGATTTCGTGCTTGAAAATTATCCTGCCGATGTACGTAATATAGGGGTTGCGGGTATTTCAATGGGTGCCTGCCGGTCACTACAGATCGGCATATACGACAGCCGGGTCAAAGCTGTAGCATCGCTCAGCGGAACGGCCGTCATGCATGACGCCCTTTACCCCCAGGACACACCAAACAAATCCTGGTCTTCGACCGAAACCGGCGGTGATACAAACATGATAGCAGACAGGGTAATCGACCTGGAGCAGGGTCGTAATGTTGAAGATATACTTGAATGGCTCGACGATATTTCACCCTTCAGGCTTATTGACGACTATGCAAGGACAAACGGAAGGCTGAGCGTTTACATCTCAAACTATTATGCGGATCCGCTCTTTTCCCCTAACAGCGTCATGGATTTCTACTCGCTTCTTGATATTCCTGATAAGATTATTGACCTTAACGACGGGATGCATGCATTCCCTGTAGGGTACGGATGCCTTTCCATACCAGAAACGACATGGGATACGGTTTACAAATGGTTCGACTATTACCTCAAGGGTATTGATGCGGGCATCTCGGACAGACTTGCAAAAACGCCGGTAAGCTTCGGTCTCAAGGACGAGAAGACGAGACTCTATTTTTCATCGTGGCCAACTGAACAGATAAAATACAGGAATTATTACCTCAACCTCGATGGACTTAAAAGCCTTGTAACGGGCCGGGGCAGTCTTGACAGTTCATCTCAATTTACACTGTTATCCCGCGAGATAAAAAGCGGTGAAGGCTCTAAGGCATCGTTGGGGCCTTATGATATAGTTTCACAGATATTCAATATCGATACAGGGCTCAATATTTTCATGCTCAACAAAGACTATGCACTGACCCACATATCCGCTCCGGCGGCGGACGAGACCATAATTGCAGGCATCCCAATCCTGGATATCTCCATTACACCGTCAAGGAAAGACGCCCAGGTGATTGCCTATCTGTACGATGTCAACCCGCTCGGATATGGAAAACTGATAAGTCATAGCGCATGGACTCTTTGGAACGTGAGACCGTGGTTTAAGAAAAGGGTATCCTTCGAATTTCAGGCAATTGCCTTCAGACTCAAGAAGAATCACAGACTGGCCTTGGTCTTCGATGCCTATGATAAACGCTGCGGTTTCCCTGACAGGCCTGATTACACTGTGAGATTCAAGTACTGCGACAACCCGGTGCTCAGGATTCCCATCACCTCAATTAAGCCTCTTTGAGCGGAACTGGTTTCACGATTTTCAAAACAGGGCGTAAAGCTGCATAAATCTTTTATACCTGTATCTGGGTGCCTGCGGAAATGAGCCCCCTGATGCCGGCTACAATATTCTCTACCGAGAGCGCCGCAAGAATTAGCCCCATTATCCTGCTCAATATGTCGGTCCCGTCGCGCTTTAAAAGCTTGATTATCGGTTCAGCCAGTCTCAGGCAAAGCCATGTGACGGTCAGCATGACAATGATAAGAAAACCCGTGGCCATAATGTCGGGGATACTGTTCCTGTTGCTGTCGGAAAGAACCATGACTGCCATTATGGATGCGGGACCCGCTATCATTGGCATGGCGAGGGGGAAAATGGCCATATCGCCTTCAGACGTTCCATCTTTCCCTCCCCATCCCGTATGCGTGTCATAGAGCACCATTTTCAGTGCTATTATGAACAGTATTATGCCGCCCGCTATCTTGAACGAATCCATACCTATCCCCAGAGAGTTGAGCAGCACCTGACCGAGCACCATGAAGCCTAGAAGGAGCACGCCGCTTACAAGCACCGCCTTAACCGAGATGCGCGCCCTCTGCTTGTCGTCAAGTCTGCCTGCAAGCGCCAGAAAAACGGGAATAAGCCCTACGGGGTCTATTACCACGAATAGTGTTATGAACTGCTGCAAAAGAGTCTGTCTCATAAAAAATCCTTTCGGCACATTACACCTTTAAGTTGACGGATAAATACACTGTTCCTATATTATACTCATGCATGAACCCGAACAACTGGTAATAAGGCCGCCCAGTGAAGCAAGAAGCCTTCTGGTGAGGCTCACACGCGGATGCAACTGGAACAGATGCCTCTTCTGCGGAATATACGATCTTTTCGGTACGCCCCATTCGACTCGGACGGCGGAAGAGGTAAAGCTCGATATCGACGCCCTTGCAGCAAGGCATTACAGCTGGTTCAAGACGGCCTTTCTGGGAGACGCCAACCCGCTCGACATGCCTGCAGGGGACCTTGTGGACATACTCACACACCTGAAGAAGAAGTTTCCCGGTCTTGAAAGGGTTACTGCCTATGGCAGGGCCTCAAGTATCTGGAAAAAAACCGATGAAGAACTAAGGGCAATCAGGGAAGCAGGGCTCGACAGACTGCATGTGGGTATGGAAAGCGGATCAGACGAAGTACTCAGGCTCCAGAAAAAAGGAACGAGTTCTTCTCAGCTGATTGAAACAGGCCAGAGGGCTCGTGCAGCCGGTTTTGAGGTGAGTTTTTACCTGCTGCTGGGATTGGGCGGGCAGGCTCTTAGCAAAGAGCATATAGAGGGTTCGGTCAGAGTTATAAACGAAGCCAGGCCCGATTTCGTACGGGTGCGCAGGCTCTGGGTGCATCCGGCCTCACGCCTGAGCAGTCTTATCGAATCAGGCGAATTCAGTGAGCAGACGCCAGAAGGAACTGTTCTCGAGTTGAGGGACATTCTTTCCGGACTGTCAGTCAGCGGCATCCATTTCACCTGCGACCATGCAAACAACTATATCCAGGTCCACGGCGAGCTGGTGAAGGACAAACCTCAAATGCTGGGCGTCATAGACGAATTCCTCTCACTTCCCGAAGTCGACAGGAAACGGCATTACGAGAGCATGCCGTCAGTGATTTAAGAAAAGGGGTTCCTTGCGAAGCTGTCCATAAAAACCTGCAAGCTCAAAAAGCTGTTGCCTGCGGGGAATGTCCAAGTCACAATTGATGCTGGGGGACAGACCCCTTTGACTTCAGGATGCGAATCACATGGATCCTATTCTCATATGTCTGTGTGTAATAAATATGGTATATGATTTTGAATTTGCTGATAAAGGAGGCTGAAAATGGAATTTGATTATGCAATTATCGGCAGCGGTTTCGGGGGAAGCGTATCGGCCCTCAGGCTCGCTGAAAAGGGTTACAGCGTCGTCATCCTTGAAAAGGGCAAATGGGTAACGCCCTCGGATATGGAAGAGGCATCAGAAAATCTGAGTAAACTCATATGGAATCCCATGCTGGGCATGAAAGGATTCTTCACCTATGACTTCTTCAGGCATGTAGCGATTGTGGGCGGTGTGGGCGTCGGCGGAGGAAGCATAGTGTACGCGGCGACCACACTGAGGCCTAAGAAGGCTTTTTACAATGACCTTTCCTTGAGCGGGCTCGGCATAGACTGGCAAAAGGAGCTGAAACCGCATTATGATACTGCCTCGGAAATGCTGGGTGTGATTACGAATCCCAGCCTTGATCTTATGGATGATTATCTCAGGGAAACCTCATCGAGGATGGGTGCCGGCGATACGTACGGCCCAACCGAGAACGGCATATATTTCGGTTCACCTGAAGTGCTGGCGGATGACCCGTATTTTGGCGGAAAGGGGCCTTCACGAGCCGGCTGCTACCTTTGCGGAGAGTGTTTGACCGGCTGCAAGCACGGCTCCAAGAACTCTCTTGACAAGAATTACCTCTATCTGGCCCAGAAACTGGGGGCTACGATTTTGCCTCACCGGGAAGTGACCAGTATCATCCCGTGTAAAGACGGCACTTATATCCTTAAAGTGAAGGATACCACAGGCCTTTTCAGAAGGGCTCCTGATGTAAGGGCCTCCAAGGTTGTTTTAGCGGCCGGAGTTCTTGGCACACTCAAACTTCTCTTCAGATGCAGAGACGTTACAAAGACGCTGCCCGGTATATCCGGCCGGCTTGGCGAGATTGTAAGGACAAACAGCGAGTCTATTGTCGGTGTGCTGCCGAAGAATGAGAATCTCGATCTTTCCCATGGCACGACGATTTCATCGGATTTCTATCCTGACATTTACACGCACATCACCCAGAACCGCTTTCCGAAAGGGTACACCTTCATGAAATTCTTCAGCGTTCCCCTGGTGGATGATTCCAATCCGGTGAGTAGGGCGCTGACAACCATTGCAAAGATGCTGCTGGAACCGGTAAGCCTGTATCGGAGGCTTTTTTCAAGAAACTGGCACAAGCGTATAATTGTCCTTACGGTAATGCAGAACCACGACAATCAGCTTTCATTCAGGTATGGACCAAGTGCAGCATTCTGCTTTATGAAAAGCCGCCTGAAATCATACAGGGTAAAAGGCAAAGAGGCTCCGGTGAATATCCCGGTGGCGAACAGGGCCTGCTCGATTCTTGCACAGGTGGCGGACGGCATGCCCACGAATGTCAGCAACGAAAGCTTGATGAACATGTCCACAACCGCACATATTCTGGGCGGATGCAACATGGGGTCATCACCTGAGAACGGTGTCATCGATTCATCGCATCAGGTCTTCGGATACCCGGGGCTCTATGTGGCAGATGGAGCGGCGGTGTCCGCTAATGTAGGTGTCAACCCTGCGCTCACGATAATGGCTCTGGCTGAAAGGGCAATGAGCCTGATACCAGAGAAGAAAACCGGGCCGAAAAGGAATACAGATTAAATAGACTGGAAGTAATCGGTGTCACCCGTTAAAAAGCGCTTTTATATAGGTGACACCATTTGGTCTGAAATCACAGAACAAAGCAAGAAACACACCCGCCATCTCAGTCGAGTCCAAGTTCTCCGATGAAATCCCAGAGTTCAGAAAGATAGCGCTTCTCATCTGTAGCGACTGACCTTGAATGAAGAGCGCCGTCGAACAGCGCTATCCTGCTGAAGGCCCTTTTCCTGTGCACTTCATGCATTTTTACGGACATGCTTACGGGAACCTGCTCGTCATCGTTTCCATGAAAAAACATGGCCGGTATCGATGTCCCGGCGAGGTCTCTAATAGGCGAGACCTCCGACAGGCTGAATCGCTGCGTCGTTCTTATATAGAGATCGGCGAAAAAAAGGACAGTCGGAATCACAACGGCCGGTAATCCAGCCCACTGAAGGCGCGTGCGGCACAGCTCGATGAGGTCGGAATATGGCGAATCCAGGATCAGGAAGTCGGCATGAGCGCTCATGGGCGCAAACTGCAGCACGGTCGAAGCCCCCATGGATTCCCCGAAAAGCCCGAGCTTTCTCGTTTGGGGAAAATGCTCCATGGTCCAGTCCTCCACAGCTTTCAAATCGTGCTTTTCGTAAAATCCGTATGACGGAAGCCCGCCGCCGCTTTCACCATGGCCTCGATGGTCATAGGCTACTATATTCCATCCCTTTTCGACGAATGAGTGCATGTATTTTGCCATGCCCCAGAGTGTCCAGGTAACGCCGTGGCAGAATATGACTGTCTTGTTGGTCGGACCCTTCATGACGAAGCCTTTGATGTCATATCCGAACGGGGATCGGACTGAAAACTCCTCCTTAGGGGATTCGACGAACGAACGTGAGAACTCTCCTTTCGCCACACCATCCTCTATCGTGTGAGAGGTTGTGTAAATCTGCTGATAAACGAGCTTGCGGGCAAAATAGATTCCGAGCGCCGGAAAACTCAGCGCCGGGAGAAGCGCAGCAAAGAGAATTGCAGTCATGGACTACGGCTCCCTGTTTTCCTTGAGTTCCCTCATGATGGCCTTTTCATCGTATCCGATGATAAGAAGAAGCCCGGACAGACAGAATATGAACGCCGCAACTCCCGTGAGGCGCACCCCTATATCGGAACCCGAACCCTTGCCTATCAGCAGCAGTGATGGGAATATAAGCGCCCCTGCCATCTGCCCCATTTTGGACATGAAGGTTCGCGCACCGTAAAATATGCCTGCCTTGTATACGCCTGTACGGTTGCCGTAGGCCTCGGCAATGTCGCCTATCATCGCGTTCGGCAGAATCCCGAAAACCGCAAGCGGAATTGCAGCCAGAACTACTATTATGTAGCCCTGGATTTTTGGCGGTATCGGAAGCATCCCGAGTACGGTCGAATATCCGAATGCAATCGTGAAGATGACGAAAGCGATCATCACCAGCCTCTTCTTGCCGATTTTCCCTGCAATGAAATTGACAGGGCCATAAAAGGCGAAGCTCAGAAGGAACATTATCATCATGAGCAGAGAATAGAATTCCTTGCCGACTTTCAGAAGCGAAGTGACATAGTAGACCATACCGGTGGCGATGAAGGTAAGCGCGCACCAGTAGGCGAAGTCGGAAAGCGTGAACACCAGGAAGTTCCTGTCTTTGAATGCTGTTTTGAGGGATTCAATCATATTCTCGCTGGAAGCGTGCGGAATGCAGTAGCGCTTTTCACTTATGAAGATCACGGGCAGATACATCAGCGCCATCGAAACGACTGCGAATAAACCCATCACGAGCTGAAAGGACTTTACGGGCTCGAAGAACCGCTCGAAATATGACTGAAGTGCTATGGACTGGCTGCCTATAATGAATCCTATCGCCCATGTTACTGAAATCATCGTGCTGAGCTGAAGACGCTCTCCTGCAGTATGGCCCAGTTCGGCGAGCCATGCGAAGAAAGGTGTGACATAAATTGTCATGAACAGGTAAAGCAGAAGGATCATAGCCGCCACCCACATGGTGTTGACAGGGCTGAGCCCTTTGACAGGCGGGAAAAATATCAGGAACGAGCAGGCTGCGAAAGGAAGCGCACCCACGAGAAGAAAAAGTCGGCGCCTGCCGAAAGGGGATTTCGAACGGTCAGACAATGTTGCGATCAAAGGGTCGGTTACAGCGTCAAACACCCTGCCGAGTGCAAAAATCAGCCCTATTATGGTGAACATGCCAAGCACGTAGCCCTGATATATCATTGGCGGGAAAACTGCCTTGCCGCCTGTGTCGGGGGGCAGATAGAAATATACCAGAAGGTTTCCAGCGCCGTATGATGTCAGCGACCATCCCAGCTGGCCCAGGGCATATATGATTTTCTTCCCCCAAGGCAGCTTAAGGACAGGTGCTGCGACAATATCATTAACTGCATCAACCTTATTCATGTCATATCCTCCAGCTATAACGTGACCAGATCTCTATCTTCTCACATTATCATATGTGTTCATGTCAGCTCAAATCCTATCGCGACTCCGTGAGGATCTCATGCCGCTGTAGCAACTGATAATCCGTCTGGCGACTATGATTCATGACATTCAAGGATTGTCGGTTAAACTTCAAGGTCCTTAATGCATACATGAGCACATTGACAGGCAGACAAAAAATCATCAAAGATGCAATTCATATTCATTTGCAAGGAGAAGATAAAATATGAAAAAACATGATTGTGTGGCAATTCTTGATTTCGGGGCCATAAATGCGCAGATGGCGGCAAAAGCCGTGCGTCAGCTCAATATTTACTGCGAGGTTATTCCATATTCGGCAAATATTGAAAAGATAACTGCTTTGAACCCGAAGGCATTGATATATCAGCGCGGCGCTGCATGCGGAGAAAGGACGCTCGGCCGAAAAGTTCCGGAGGAAACGCAAAAGCTCGGTATCCCCGTGCTGGACCTGCAACAAGCTCCATGCGATGAAGAAACATTGAAGGATTTTCTTGTCGGCGAATGTAAAATTGCCCGTGACTGGACAACCGAAGCATTCATTGAAGAAACAGTTTCAGACCTGCGGGGGCAGATCGGTGACAAAAAGGTGCTTCTGGCAATGTCAGGCGGGGTGGATTCTTCGGTGTGCGCAGCGCTTTTGCAGCGCAGTGTCGGAAATCAGCTTACCTGTGTCTTTGTTGACCATGGCTTCATGCGCAAAGATGAGCCACAGCAGATAGAAAAGGTTTTTCGCGACGGGTTTGGCATAAATCTGATCTCAATCGATGCCAGGGATCGTTTTTTAAACAAGCTCAAGGGTGTTACAGACCCTGAAATTAAACGGAAAATAATAGGCGAAGAGTTTATACGTGTGTTCGAGGAAGAGGCGCGTAAACTGGGCGAACTCGATTATTTCGTACAGGGCACTATATATCCAGACATTATTGAAAGTGGTTGGGAAGGTGGAAAAGCGGTAAAAGCACATCATAATGTCGGGGGATTGCCGGAAAGGATTGACTTCAAGGGCATTGTAGAGCCTGTGAAATATCTGTTTAAGGATGAAGTGCGAAAGGTGGGGGTTGCATTGGGCATTCCTTCCGAGATAACAGGCCGCCAGCCCTTTCCTGGGCCAGGCCTTGCTGTGCGATGCCTGGGTGAACTCACGAGGGAAAAGCTCGATGTACTCAGAGAAGCCGATGCTGTTTTCCGGGACGCCATGGAAGCAAAAGGCCACGCTTTGCAATCAGGCCAGTTTTTTGCGATTCTTACAAATGTGCAGTCTGTTGGGGTTCACAATGACGAGCGTACCTATGGGCATGTCATCTGCTTGAGGGCAGTACAGACGTTTGACTTCATGACCGCAAAGGTCGTGCCGCTCCCAGCGGACTTCCTGATAGAGACAGCCGGTGAAATTGCGGCAAAAGTTGCAGGCGTCAACCGCGTGGTTTATGACATAACGAACAAACCTCCGGCCACCATTGAATGGGAATGACGAAGCAAGGGCAGGAAAGCAGTCATGTCTTGACTTTATGCGTCAGGCGCAACAGTCCGCCAAAGCCTGATACATTATGATTTCAGCGGTTCCGCTATTATCTGAAAGAGCGGCTCAAGGTCACCGAAGCGCTCCATGCGGAAGGCCTCGGCGAGATACATCTCCGTATCCCATCCTGCCGCCTGGGCCAGACCCTTTGCCTGTTCCTGCAGGAACAATCCGATAAGCGGCTTGAGGTCGCCGTCCTTCGATTCCTGAAGCCAGGATACCTGGCTGCCCCAGGTCTTAAGCTGCAGCTGGTATTGGTTGATGGTGTTTCTCATCATCTCGCGGTGGGCGCAAACTGCGGCAATTTTTCTCTCAATGGTTTTTGATATCTCTTCGTAGCGGGTCACCTTAGGCAGTTGACGGGCAAAATACCAGCGCTCGCAGACCGAAAACGGCTCAAGCCCTTCCTCGAAATGCTCTGGATAATGCTTGTCGAAGCAGGAAACCCAGAAGGCCTCATCCACAGCCTGCGCCACGCGGACATGGTCCTGATTGTTCTCGTACAGCCCGAACGGGTCAAAGGAAAAAACCGTATAGGGTCGGTGCCTGCGGAAGAGGTACACGAACCTTTCGCGCAAGGAACCAAGCGGTACATCCGCCAGAGTATCCGTTTCAAACCCCAGTTCGATCACTTCACTCACACCCAGAATCTTTGCCGCCTTGTGCAGCTCTTCGGTATTCCGGGCGATAGTCTCCTCTATGCTCAGCCCGATGGAATCTTTGCTGTCATTGGTGACGCGCACAAGGATGATCTTCCAGCCCTCGCCGGCGAGTTTTGCCAGAGTTGCGCCGCAGAACGCTGAAGCGTCATCTGCATGAGGGGAAATGACCATCGCAGTGTTCATACTGATTCTCCTTTCGGTTTTATCACCTCTTATACGATGTATGTGTGGGCTGTTGTTGCGCCCCCCTTGCCGGTCCAGTGGGTGTGAAAGAACTCGCCGCGGTTCCTGTCGATTCGCTCATAGGTGTGAGCGCCGAAGTAATCGCGCTGTGCCTGTAAAAGATTTGCGGGCAGGAGGGCATGGCGGTAACCGTCATAGTAGGCCAGCGCCGAACTGATGGCCGGCATAGGTATTCCCATTTCGAAGGCGGCTATAACCACACGACGCCATGACTTCTGCGCCCTGTCCATCGCAGCCTTGAAGAACGGGTCAAGCAGCAGATTGACAAGTGCAGGATTTCTGTCGAAAGCATCTTTTATCTTGCCCAGAAACGCCGAGCGGATAATGCAGCCGCCGCGCCACATGAGAGCGATGCCGCCGTTATTGAGCTTCCACCCGTATTCCCTGGCTGCTGCACGCATAAGCTGATAGCCCTGTGCATAGCTGACTATCTTCGAGGCATAGAGAGCTGCGCGCAGGTCTTTTACAAAGGCTTTTCTGTTGCCTGTGAATTTCGGCCTGGGGCCCTTGAGTATTTTAGATGCGGCGACGCGTTCGTCTTTCAAGGCCGACAGGCAGCGGGAAGAAACCGCTTCACCTATCAGCGTCAGCGGCATGCCGGTATCAAGGGCGGCGATGACAGTCCACTTGCCGGTGCCTTTCTGGCCGGCCGTGTCGAGAATAAGGTCGACTACCTCGTTGCCGTCTGCATCCCTGTAGCCGAGTATATCACGAGTGATCTCGATAAGATATGAATCAAGCTCGCCCCTGTTCCACTCAGCGAAAACCTTGTGCATTTCGGCATTCGACATGCCGAGGCCTTCCTTCATCATCTGATACGTTTCACAAATCATCTGCATGTCGCCGTATTCGATGCCGTTGTGAATCATCTTCACAAAGTGACCTGCACCATTTTCACCGACCCAGTCGCAGCAGGGTTCGCCACCTGATGTCTTTGCAGCGATCTTCTGGAAAATCGGCTTGACCGGTTTCCAAGCCCCAGGCGAGCCTCCCGGCATTATCGACGGGCCGGTGAGTGCGCCTTCTTCGCCGCCGGAAACACCGGTGCCGATGTAGAGCTTGCCCTTGCTTTCGACGTAGGCCGTACGGCGGATGGTGTCGGGAAAGTGAGAATTTCCGCCGTCGATAATTATGTCGCCATCTTCAAGATGAGGCAGCACTTGTTCAATGAAATCATCAACAGCCGAACCGGCCTTGACCATAAGCATAACCTTGCGCGGAGTTTTCAGGCTTGCGCACAGCTCTCTGATTGAATGACAGCCGATGATTTTTTTGCCCTTTGCCCGGCCGCCGATGAAATCATCGACCTTCGAGGTTGTGCGGTTGAAACACGCAACAGTAAAGCCCCTGCTTTCCATGTTGAGTATGAGGTTTTCGCCCATCACTGCCAGACCGATAAGGCCGATATCAGCTTTTATCACTTTTGCCATTTAATACTCCTTATATCCGATATATTTGCTGTCCTGTCCCGAAATGTCAGCGCTGGACCCTGGCGTTGCCTTCCCAGATGCTCCAGATCTGCTCCTCATCAGAGGGCTGTGCATAATCTGTCATCATCGTTACCGCAAGCGCGCCACATGCCCAGCCGAATCTGGCGCATTCTTGAACATCCCAGCCCTTGAGTATGCCGTAAAGCAATCCGCCCACAAAACCGTCGCCTCCGCCTATACGGTCAATCACACCTATCTCGCGCGGTTTTATGATTTCCCAAGTCTTACTATCGGTTACCAGCGCACCCCACATGTGGCTATTTGCCGATAGGGCCTCGCGAAGCGTAGTTCCGAAGTAGCTCGCATCGGGATAGGCGGCCTGCACCCTGCCGATCATCTCTTTGAAGCTGCCGATTTTTTCGTCAAGCCCCTTGCCGCCAGGCTCCGGCCCTTTGAAGCCCAGGCAAAGCTGGAAGTCTTCTTCATTGCCGATGAGGATATCGCTTAGGGATGCGATTTCGGCAAACGCCTTTGCGAGTTCCTTTTCCCTGCCCTTCCAGAAGCTGGCACGGTAGTTCAGATCCAACGATATGAGTGAGCCGTTTTTCTTTGCCGTCCTCGCAATATCAAGGCAGAACCTGCTGGTCTTTGGCGACAATGCAGCAATCAGGCCCGAAAGGTGCACAACCGCTGCACCTTCTTTCGCGAAGATTCTTTCAAGATCGAAATGCTCAGCACTCAGCTCGCGGCCGACTTCGCCGGCCCTGTCATTATGAACTCGCGGCCCGCGCGCGCCAATGCCGCTGTCGGCCATATTGATCTGATGACGATAACCCCAAGGTCCGCCCTGCTCAAACTCAGGGCCTTCAAAATCCATACCCCTGCTTTTGAGGCTGTCCCTGATAAAACGCGAGACAGGGCTGCCTTTGACAAAGGCTGTCAGAATTTTGGTCGGCATGCCTAGATACGAAGGAATGCTTGCCGCATTGCTTTCGGCGCTCGTGGCATGCATCTTGAAAGTATCGCTGCAGTAAAAGGGCTGCGAATCGATCGGCGTAAACCGAACACCCATACTCGTTGCAGCAATAAGTGAGTATTTCTTTTGCGCTTTCTCAGCCATAGCTTCTCTCCATAAAGAATTACTTTGATATGAACCGCTCTCTTAATGCCCATAATCCCAGGCCGGGATTGGAGATATAAAAGATTTCTTCGCCATTTACTACATTGTAGCCATCAGAGAGCTTGTAAGGGTTGTATTTTTTCTGCATGCGGTTCAAGTCTGCATACTTGAAATTGACCGACTCGATTTCTTTCTGTGAAACCATGCCTGGACAGTACGTAATGGAGAACCGCCCTTCAGAAGAACCATGAATAAGATGCGCCGCCGCACTGAGGTTGTTCTGTAGGTCGGCGTTTGCTTTTACGTTTTCCAGAACCCTGTCCGTGCCTGTATAACCATATTTTCTGATGAGGCAATCAATCTGGCTGTCCTCTCCGAATTCCTTCAACCCGGGTGCAAGTACGATCAGTTCGCCGCCGTCGGCCATGGCCATACGCGTGCGGTAGATGCTCTTGTTGCCCAGCCATGTGCTTTTGTATTCATGCGGGTCCAGATAAACGACAACTTTTTCGAGCGGCTTATCTAGCATCTGGAAATTAACCTTCAAGCTCAGAGCTGCCGCCTGACGGAAGCACTCTTCGTCATCGCCGATAAAAAGCCCTCTCGTAACCGGGCCCTCTGGCGTCGAATTAACAACTGTCTGCACATAGACAACCGGCATATCCCTGGCAATGTGCTGTGAGGCGAAGTTGAGCACCTTTCGCACCGGGGTGTCGACACGCCCCATGATGCGTTCCATGCCATAGACCGCACCGAGGAAATGGCTCTTGTTGATGCCTTCCAAGCCTCCCGTGCCGATAAAGATGTTCTTGTTGTGGTTGGCCATGCCGACCACTTCATGCGGCACAACCTGCCCGGGCGATAAGATGAGATCGAACTTTCCCTCGATAAGCAGCTTGTCCACCTGTGCGGGCCAGGTATAGTCGAGCGTTCCTTCGCTGACTTCCCTGACAAATTCCGACGGCACCTGGCCGAGCGTGACAAGACCGCCCCGCCAGTCATGCACGCGAAACAGATTGTGCGGCACATCTATGAACATGCGCGTGATTTCCTGCGGGGTCATAGCAGTATGGGTGCCCAGGGCAGGCAGTATGTCGGTCATGGCTGCGCCATAGTACTGCCACATACAGCGGGTCAATTCACCGGCGCGGGAATAGATACGCGTAATATCCGGCGGTACTGCCAGCACTTTCCTGCGTTTGCCGAGCTTGTCAAGCGCGGCAAACAGCCCGTCTTGAAGGTCCTGAGCGCTCAGGTTTTCCGTCTCGCTTCCACGGCTGAAATACAACATGTTCTTCTCTTTTCCTTTATATTATTCTTTCCCGGCGACTGCTGCTGTCAAACACCTGAAAACGCCGAGAATCCGCCGTCCACGGGCACGACAATACCCGTAACGAATTTCCCCGCATCGCTCAACAGCCAGAGCGTGGTGCCAATCAGTTCTTCGGCCCCGCCGAATCGCCCCATCGGAGTATGGTCGAGGATGGTTCTGCCGCGCGGGGTCAGCTCGCCGGTCTTTTCATCGGTAAGAAGGAAACGGTTCTGCTCAGTCATGAAGAAACCCGGCGCCATCGCATTGACACGGATATTTTTGGAATAATTCTGGCACATATGCACTGCGAGCCACTGCGTAAAATTGCTGACGGCCGCTTTTGCCGCCGAATAGGCCGCTATCTTTGTCAGAGGCCTGAAGGCGTTCATGCTGGAAATATTCAGGATGACCCCTGTATCGCGGTCCGCCATACTTTTGCCGAAGACCTGTGACGGCAGCAGTGTCCCGATAAAATTGAGGTCGAACACAAATCTGATCGCGTCGACCGGCATATCGAAAAATGACATCTGAGGTGATGTGGAAGCCTCTTTCTTGTTTCCGCCAGCGCCATTAATCAGTACATCAACCGCCCCGAGCTCATCAACTATTCTTTGATGAGCAGCGACTACACTGGCCCTGTCAAGCACATCGCATCTGACAGCCAGTGCAATCCCTTTCTTCTCTTTGATTTCAGCGGCAACTCTTCCGGCCGCATCTTCATTCAAATCCAGCGCCGTAATCTTCGCTCCCGCCTCCCCAAGCGCCTTTGCCAGAGTACCGCACAGGACTCCTCCCGCACCGGTGATCGCTACGACTTTGCCCGTCACATCAAATAAATTCTTTGTCATAATTTTCATCCTTATAAGATAAATACCTGCCTGATGTGCCTTTCATAAATATTTTCCGTCACATTTTTTGCAACAGTATCCGCATATTTTTCGAGGGCCTCGATGTATTCCCTGCCAAGCTCTGCGGCAACCTTATACCCGACATGCAAAAGCTGGCGGAAATCAGGGTTGTAGTTTCTGCAAGACTGGTCATGCCGCAGGGCCTGCGCATATTCCCCGCCGCTCCATTTTTCAACCGTTTGCGGCGAAGGCAGTCTGCTCTTGTCGATGTCTATTACCGCCAGATACGGTTTGCACAGTTCATCGAAACGCCCCAGCGCATTTGCATATATTTTTTTGGCGACAGCAAGTCCGCTGCCTTCCGCCATTGCCAGGCCAATGAGCTCTTCGAGCCATGTCGTACCCGCCGTTTTCAAATGCAGGCCGGCATCGAATTTCCTGATAGCATTGCTGATTGGCTTGTAGATGGAGAATTTGTCCGAACCGGAATGAATGCTCAGTTTCAGATTCTCAGGCAGGCCAAACTCCTTTACGGCAAATGCGATCACCGCAAGGTCTTCCTCGAATTCCTTTGCGAATTCAGATACATTGCCTACATAATCGACGCCCTTATTGAAACGGCCTGAAAACTTGGGGGCAATCGTCTGCACAGGAATATTCTCGCAGGAAATCGCCGCAAGGATAAAGAACATCTCTACCGGCGTCTGGGGCTTCCCGGTCTCATCCATCGAAACCTCGGTGATGAAGGTTTCATCTCCCCTGGCCCCGGCCACGTGCCGGTAAATTTTTGCCGCTTCCTTCACACTCTTAAGATACTTGCGTGCAATCGTTTCAAGAAGCGGCTTGGTTATCTCGAATTCCTCACAGATGCCAGGTATCGCCAGCGGCCCGATGTATTTTCTGCATCTGCCCACAAATACTGAGACATCTTTTTCATCGACGGGATTGCCGATGAAGTCGGACACATCAAGCGTGAAAAAGTCGCTCGCCTCAATAAAACCGTCGACATTTTTCAGGCTTATATGATCCGCGTCAACGCGATACGATCCGCTCCATCCCATTGCTCTGACGGCGGCATCTGCCTCTTTTCGGACATCGGACGGGGCAGTGTGAATGATTGAGTGTTCACGGTTCGACTTGTTCCAGACCGGCGTAATCTCGATGCCATTCTTCTGTGCGATTATCATCGCCTGCAGCTGAGCTTTACCCTGATGGCCAAACCGGTCGCCAATGCCGAATGAATATTTTTCGAGAATCATCTATACCCCGGATATATGATTATTATTAAATCGCCTTGTGGAATTATTTATAGCACACAGGCATAAAAAACAACCATTCTCGGGATAAAATAAAGATTTTATAGCATTGACAACCCCCCCGGTTTTATTGTTCAGATTCCTGAAAATGCTTCAGGAGAAAACGATGATGAATGACTATAAAAAAGAGTATCAGAAAAAGCTGGTAAGAGCGGACGAAGCTGTAAAAGTAGTTAAGTCAGGTGACTGGCTTGATTATTCCTTCGGACTCAGTTCGCCCAATGAGCTGGACAAGGCCCTTGCAAAAAGAAAGGATGAATTAAACGATGTGAACATCAGGGTCTGCATAGGACTGTGGCCGCACCATACGCTCGAGGCTGACCCTGAAGGAAAGTCGTTTCACTGGAACAGCTGGCATTTCAGCGTAAAGGAGCGTGAATATTACAACAAGGGCCAGCTTTCATATGTGCCGATGAAATTCAACGAATGTCCTGACATGACCAGAAACGAATGCGTGCCGGCAAGGATATTCATGGCGACCGTAAGCCCGATGGACAAGCACGGGTATTTCAACTTCGGGTCCAACTCACCGGCGTCCCTGGCTGCTGTGGAAAAGGCCGAATGCGTAATTCTGGAGGTGAACACCAACATGCCCAGGGTTCTGGGCGGCAATCAGGAGTGCATCCATATTTCCCGGGTCGACTATATCGTAGAGACTTCAAATCCTCCGCTGCCGACACTACCCGTGGGAATCCCCAACGAGACTGAAAAAAGGATCGCTTCACACATAATCGAATACATGCGTGACGGCTGCTGCCTTCAGTTGGGCATTGGCGGTGTGCCAAGCGCAATCGGCAATATGATATCGGAATCGGACCTGAAGGACCTTGGCGTTCACACCGAGATGTATGTCGATGCATATCTCAAGATGTATAAGGCAGGAAGAATTACATGTTCAAAGAAACCGATAGACCGCTACAAGCAGGTCTTTTCCTTTGCCATAGGCTCAAGAAACCTCTATGATTTCATCGATGACAACCCGGGCGTGATATCATATCCGGTTGACTATACCAATGACCCCAGAAACATCGCCATGATCGACGATTTCATTTCCATAAACGCATGCATCGAGGTTGACCTCTTCGGCCAGGTTGCCTCCGAAAGCGTCGGCCACATTCACAAAAGCGGTACCGGCGGCCAGCTCGATTTTGTCGAAGGCGCATACAAGTCAAACGGCGGCATGAGCTTTTTATGCCTGGCATCAACCTATGACAAAAAGGGCAAAGTTCTTTCGAGGATAAGACCGACGCTTGACCCCGGAACGATCGTCACCTGCCCGAGGACTGCGGTACATATGATTGCGACCGAATACGGCGTGGTGAGCATGAAGGGAAAGAGCACCTGGGAAAGGGCCGAGGCGCTCATATCGATAGCGCACCCGGATTTCAGGGACTGGCTGGTGAAAGAGGCTGGGAAGATGAAGATATGGAAGCGATCGAACAGAATAGCTTAATATAGTGGTGAGTGGTGAGCGGTGAGAAAAATCTTAAAAACAATGACTCCTGAGGAGATAAGATGACCATATTCATAATCGTCGGCATGCCTGCTTCGGGCAAGAACTGTGCGAAGGATTACGCAAAGTCCAAAGGATATCCTTATTTTGCGACTGGCGATATCGTCAGGATGGAAGTGGCGAAAAGAGGGATTGAGGCGAATGCGGAAAACATGGGAAAGGTTTCCACCGAAATGAGAGGCTTTGACGGTCTTGGCGTCACCCGGCAGGCTCTGGCAACTGCGCTTTCCCAGGACTCACCGGTAGTATTCCTTGAAGGGATGCGTTCCTGGCCTGAGATCAGGCTTATAAAGGAAAAAGCGGATGCCTGCGTCATCGCTTTTCTGGCCCCCAGAAAGTTGAGGCTTGAAAGGATAATGAGCCGGGGCCGCTCCGATGATTCGGCGGATGCATTCGATGCGCGCGACATGCGCGAGATCGAATACGGTACATCCGTTCCTGTTGCGCTGGCCGATCATTATATTCTTAATACCTCTTCGATGGATGACGCCGTAAACATGCTGGATGAGATAGTCCATGCATCGCTGGGAAAGGGCTAGGTCCAATGGACTGGTTAGTGCTGCTCTTTGCAGGCCTTTCCGAGATATGCTGGGCGGTGGGCATGAAATACACAAACGGGTTTACAAGGCTCTGGCCGAGCGTTTTCACCCTGGCATTCATGCTGGTGAGCGTGCTTCTTCTGGCTCAGGCATTGAAGACACTTCCGGTCGGCACCGCCTATGCGGTCTGGACAGGCATAGGCGCAATCGGTACCGCCATCTGCGGGATCATTCTCTTCGGCGAACCCAGGGACGCGGCCAGACTTTTCTGTATATTTCTGATAGTCGCAGGTATCGTGGGTCTCAAGCTGGTGACAAAGGCCTAGTTCGGCCAGGACTGCTCATTTTCCGAAAGGCAGGTTGAGCCCTGCCTTCATGTACAGATCAGAGGCGTCCTCAGGATGCTCGAACTTCACATAACAGGAAACATATGCCGAGAGAACCTGTTTGCCTGCCGTGAATGTCTTTCCGACGCCTCCCCCCAGAGGCACGGTCCATTGCTGAGCGCCGGGCAGGTTGTAGTCGCACTGGAATTCGGGGTCTATATACATGTACCAGCCTCTTTCCAGGTTCACGTATATAAGCGGCCTTATGTAAAGCCTGTCGACCTCGCCCCTGCTGACCGGGCCTGCGAATGAGAACAGCCCGTAGGCGGTTACGCCTGCAACTATGTTTTCGCCCGTGTAAACCAGGGCAGCTGAAGGTCCTGCAGTCCATCTGCCCGTGCCCAGGAGATCGCCTGTTGCAGTGGGAATGCCGATGACGGGGCCTATGCCGAATGAAATCCCTTCATGCATTGAACCGGCGAGCAGGGCGGTTATCTTTACATCCCCGAACCCTGCCTCTTTATCAGGCCAGGGAACATAGACGAGCGGGATGTCCGGCTTGACGATTATATCCAGCCAGGCGCCGGCATGAAAGGGCAGCGATGCGCTCAAGTCAAGTGTATCCATCGTGTCGTTGCGGCCGGGCCCGTATCTGAAATAGGATGTGTTCTCAATCGATACGCTCAAGAGATCACTCACGGGATTCTGAAGCCTCTCGTTAATGCTTACGAGGGCTGTTTCTTCGCTTTGCAGGGCATAGGCCTCGGTGGCGTTACAGAAAAATGCGAAAATGACAAGGGGCAGCAGGAGCCCTTTTTTCATCGATGTCATTTCTGCGTTTTTATACCCCAGATATTCTCGCAGTATTCCCTTATGGAACGGTCTGATGAAAACTTGCCCATTCTGGCGACATTCAGAACCGACATCTCAGTCCAGCGCTCTTTTTCCATGTAGGCTGCTGACACCCTGTCCTGACAGTCGATGTATGACTGGTAGTCGGCAAAAAGCATGAACGGGTCATAATTTAGGAGGTTTTCGACTAACGGTTTGAAAAGCTCTCTGTCTCCACCTGAAAAATAGCCCGAGCTTATGAGGTCGATTGCTTCTTTGAGTTCAGGGTTTGCTTCATAGAAACTGCGGGGTGAATACCCTTCGTCCTTGAGTCTCTGCACCTCATCGGCTGTTCTGCCGAAGAGGAAGAAGTTTTCTTCGCCCACCTCCTGCCTGATCTCTATGTTCGCCCCGTCGAGTGTGCCGATTGTAAGGGCGCCGTTAAAGGAGAATTTCATGTTGCCCGTGCCCGAGGCCTCGAGCCCCGCCGTCGAGATCTGCTCGGAGAGGTCCGCCGCAGGATATATTCTCTGTCCTGACTTGACTCCGAAATCAGGGAAGAAGACCACCTTGAGGATATCCTTAGAAACCGGGTCGCTGTTCACCATGTCTCCCACCGAATTGATAAGCTTGATAATGAGCTTGGCCATATGATAGCCGGGTGCTGCCTTGCCTCCGAATATGAATGTGCGCGCCGTCGTCTCAAAGTGCGGGTCATGCTTAAGCCTGTTGTAGAGTGTTATAATGTTAAGGACATTCAGGTGCTGCCTTTTGTATTCGTGTATGCGCTTTACCTGACAGTCGAACATGGAAGAGGGGTCAACAACGATGCCGGTCTTGACTTTTATGAGTTTCGCCAGGCCGCACTTGTTGTCGTGCTTTATTTTTTGCCATTTCTCACAGAATGATTTGTCCTTCGACTTCGGTTCAAGTTTTTTAAGTTCCTCCGGTTTCGTAACCCAGGCTTCGCCGATGGTCTCTTTGATAAAATCGCTCATGGCCGGGTTGCTCAGAAGCATCCATCTTCTTGGAGTAACTCCGTTTGTTATGTTGAGGAACTTATCAGGCCACATATCATAAAAGTCTTTCAGGAGTTGATTTTTGACCAGCTCGGAATGCAGTTCAGCAACTCCGTTTATCTTGTGGCTTCCTATGCATGCGAGATTGGCCATCCTTACATGGCGGCCTTTGGTTTCATCAATTATCGAGAGCCTTTTCACTTTCTCTTCATCGCCGGGGAACCTTAACCTTACCTCATCAAGAAATCGTCGGTTTATTTCGTATATGATCTCCATGTGCCGCGGAAGGATATGGTTGAACAGCTCAAAGTCCCACTTTTCAAGCGCCTCGGGCATCAGGGTATGGTTTGTATAGGAAAAGGTATTGATGGTTATCTCCCATGCCTTGTCCCATTCAAGATTGTGCTCGTCTACAAGGAGCCTCATTAATTCGGCAACTGCAATCGAGGGGTGCGTATCGTTAAGCTGCACCGCCCAGACATTATGAAATGTCTCGACAGGTCTTTCCATTGCAATCATTGTTCTGATCATGTCCTGAAGCGAGCACGTTACAAAGAAATACTGCTGGGCAAGCCTTAACTGCCTGCCTGAAAAGTTCTCGTCATTCGGGTAAAGCACCTTGGTTATGTTTTCCGAATAAATCTTGTCTTCGACAGCCTTGTAATAATCGCCGTGGTTGAATGCCTGGAAATCGAAAGATTCAGCGGCCTCTGCCTTCCAGAGTCTCATGAGGCTGCAGTTTGAAACGTGGTAACCGGGTATCCACATGTCATATGCAACGCCGCGCACTTCATGGTGGGGAATCCATTTCACCCTGTAACGGCCTGTTTCATCGACAAAGGATTCGGTATGCCCGCTGATCTTGACGTTGACAGACAGTTCCGGCCTTGCAATTTCCCAGGGGTTGCCATCCTGCAGCCATTTGTCGGTCACTTCATGCTGCCAGCCGTCCTGAATTACCTGGTCGAATATTCCGAACTCATACCTGATGCCATAGCCTATCGCAGGGATTTCAAGGGTAGCCAGCGAGTCGAGGTAGCATGAGGCAAGCCTGCCCAGGCCTCCGTTCCCAAGTCCGGGCTCATGCTCCTGCCCCAGGATATAATTGAGGCTGTACCCCTGAGCTTTGAGGGCATTGAGGACCTCATGAAATATTCCTAGATTGATAAGGTTGTTGCCGAGCTGGGGGCCTACCAGAAACTCTGCGGAAAAATATGCTACGGCCTTAGTCGCCTTTTGAAAGTCGGTGATCATGCTTTCAGATTCGCGCATGATCATCCTGTCGCGCACGATGTAGGCGAACGCCATGAAGGCATCGTTCCTGGTGATTTTGAGGTTCATAAGCCTGCCCTGCATGCAGAGAAGCTGGTCTTCGAAGGCCTGCCTTAAATCATCAATAGTGAGCCCGAACCTTACGGAATCCTTCCTGTCCTTGTTTTTCTGAAACAGTTCATTTTCCATGTTATGCTCCGGTTAGTTGAAATGAATGCCCAAGGTTTTGTTCGTCTTTTCAGGGCGGAAACTTGAATAGATTATTAAGACTTGAAATGATGAATAAAAGGTGACTGGCCTTGATTCATGACAAATTGATAAATTTGTCCAAGTTCAAGGCCTGATACCATATGGTTGTTCATTTTGAAGGATATTTAATTTTTAGTTCTTGAATTATACATGAATCCTCGGCCATCCTTGCTTTGTTGAACAACTGTTTTGATGCATCTCCAATATTTCCTGATGTTACACTACTCATAAAATCAGCATGTTCATTACATGTAAATCCCTCCGGCCACTTCTTCAGTCTCACGATTCTGTTGTCCCTGTTGAAGTCTTTGCGGTCTTCCCATCTGTTGGTAGGATGGAATATCTCCTGCTGGTCCCAGCAGACATAACCGAATTTATAGATAGTAAGGCGGGGATCATAAACACTCCCTGTCCCACCTTTGCCTTTTGTCGTCTTCCAGAAATCAGGGATGAATATATTACCGTCTTTATCGGAAACAACCTCTTCGGCCTTTTTGAATCTTACGCCTCCGCCATGAAGGGCATTGACTACTGAAACGCCTTTGTAATCCCTCCAGATGGCAATGGCTATTGCACCTTCAATTGGCTTGCCAGTCTCGTCGTCGATTACCGTTGCGGTCGGTCCTTTCGTGGTCTTGTCCCAGCTGCTGCAGGCAGTGGGAAGAAGAAGTGAAGATAAAAACAATAACGATAGAACAATTATTATATATTTATTCATATCTTCCCCTATAACTCGTCTATCTTATTAAAATACTTACTTCACACCGACAGCACTCAGAAGCATTTTAATGATGCTTGCCCATGTTTTCTGGGGATCGGGAACCTGTTCGGGCTCTATCATCTCGGAGGACATCTTTATATCAGGGGTTTCATTTCCCTGAGCATCCGCATTTTTCAGGTTGAACAGCAATCTTTTGGGCTCGCCTTTTTTGGTTGACCAGGTCGTCCACTCCGTAAGATTACTGCCGTTAGGATTACCGGAATGCACGAAGTTGGCGTAATATTTTCTCATGTATGCTGAGAGTTCCTCGGCACCGGGAAGGTTCTTTTTATTCCATGCAAAAAACGCCAGGCTTGACTTGTCGGTAATGAAATTGCCGAATACGAAAGGCAGGTCCATTGCATGGCCTGCGCCTATAAAGAAATCAAACGGCTCGGGCTCTTCATCCCACATGAACTTGTAGACCCATACATTATCCTGCCACTTCTTCAGCGCGCCCACGGTCTGGTCAACGCCGAAGCCTTCCATATAAAGCTGGCCGATTGCAGTTGCAGGGCCGTAAAGCGCCAGTATAGGGTACGAGACCGGGTCGATGAGCTTGTTCAGGTTGAAATTCGGATTGTCCGGGTCATATGCCTGGGTTGCATCCCACAATCTCTTGGGGTTGAAGACCAGCTGAGATATAAGGAGCCTCAGCTCTTCCTTTGTGCAGCCAATTATTACCGGCACCTTGTGGTAATTCCCCTCTTTTATGCAGTCTATCTGCGCCCTGGGCACAACATGGCCGTCTTCGTAGACGCCCATCATGGCGTCTACCACGGTTATGCTGTCCATGGGCAGAGTAAACGGCCCGCAGTTGTCTGCTGGATATATTTCGCTTATGGTCTTTGAGCGGAGATAATTGCTGATCCATTCATTTGATTTGTCTTTCAGAAAATCGCTGACCCCTGATTTATCTGCGAGCCCGTCCTGAACTATAAGTCTTTCCAGCATCAGCCCTGCTTTCTTTTCGGCGCTGTCAGTTGTGCAGGAATTGCTGAACCCGCTGTGGATGATTGCCTTGTGAAAAAGTCCCTCTGCAAGCGGTGAGACCATCATGGTGAGTGTATTGATGCCGCCTGCGGACTGGCCGGAGATTGTCACGTTATCAGGGTCGCCTCCGAAGGCGGCAATGTTCTGTTTAATCCATTTGAGCGACTGGATGATGTCGAGTGTGCCGTAATTGCCCGAATCGTCAAGCTTGTCACCCGTAAGAAGGCCACGATGCCTGAACCATCCGAAATAGCCTATCCTGTAGTTTACTGTCACGAAAACGAAATTGCCGTCAGAAGAAACCCTGGCCCCGTCATATATGCTCACATCCGACCTGCCGATTATGTTGCCTCCGCCGTATATAAAGACATAAACAGGCAGTTTTGTCTGTCTGGTATCCGGTCTCCAGATGTTTAGAAACAGGCAGTCCTCGCTGCCGGTCACCTTGCCGCCCCCGATGATATCAGAGAGCGTATCGGCCCCGGTCTCGGAGAGGAAATTGCCGTACTGCGTGCAGAAACTGCAGAATTTTGTGGCATCCCTCACCCCGTCCCAGGGTTCCGGCTCCTGAGGGGCCCTCCACCTGAGACTGCCGACAGGGGGTTTGGCGAATGGAATACCCAGCCATGCAAGCGTATCGTGCCGGTCGGTTTTGCCCCTTACAATGCCCTGGCTAACCGTTACATCGAGCGGGGAAGTTTGAATCTCAGGGTTGTTTGACGTGTCTTCCGCTGTTCCGCCTGCGGCGGCCGCATCGTCGCTCGATGAATTTGAACAGCCGGATATGACGCACGAAAGGAAAATTATCGAATAAACAAGAAACAGTCTGAAGCGTATTGCCATGAATGCCTCCCATTATTAAATTCAACAGTCTTCATCATTAAAAACTTGTTGTACTGAGAAAAAAATAATACTTAAAAAGGTAAGGTCAAGTGCTGGTGAACCGTTTAAAGTCAGACATGATTATAACCGAAAAGGTAAGGACAAAAAAGTTCATATTTCTTGAGAATTCTGGAGGAAAAATATGAGAAGTGATTTAATGAAAAAAGGCGCGGAAAAGGCCGGCCACCGCTCGCTTTTAAAGGCGATAGGACTTACTGACGAAGAGATTGCAAGGCCTTTTGTGGGCATTGTGAATTCAGCAAACGAGATCATTCCGGGTCATATTCACCTTAACCAGATTGCTGCAGCGGCAAAGGCTGGTGTAAGGATGGCCGGGGGTACGCCTCTTGAATTTTCAGTGATAGGTGTATGCGACGGGCTGGCCATGCACCATGAGGGTATGCACTATTCGCTGCCTTCAAGGGAGATGATTGCGGATTCGATCGAAATAATGGCTAAAGCCCATCCCTTTGACGCGCTGGTATTCATCCCGAACTGCGACAAGATAATTCCCGGCATGCTCATGGCATGTCTCAGGCTCAATATTCCTTCTATCTTTGTTTCAGGCGGCCCCATGCTTGCAGGCGTCCTCGGGGGCAAGTCTGTCGATTTGATAAACGTATTCGAAGCAGTAGGCCGGGTCAAATCAGGCAGCATGGTAAAGCAGGAGCTTGCCGGACTCGAGGAAGCGGCATGTCCGACCTGCGGTTCATGCTCGGGCATGTTCACGGCGAATTCGATGAACTGCCTGACCGAGGCATTGGGTCTGGGGTTGCCCGGCAACGGAACCATACCGGCTGTTTATTCGGAAAGGATACGGCTTGCAAAAAAGGCCGGAATGACGGTGATGAAGCTGCTCGAAAATAACATCAGGCCCAGGGACATAGCCACACGGGACGCCTTTCTGAACGCAATAGCCGTCGATGTCGCACTCGGGTGCTCAACCAACACGGTTCTTCATGTACCTGCAATAGCCTATGAGGCGGGCATCGAACTCGAGCTTTCCGATTTCGATGAAACGAGCCTCAAGGTACCTCATATATGCAGCATGTCACCGGCCGGCTCACATCATCTGGAAGACCTCTACCGGGCAGGCGGGGTTCAGGGGGTGCTCAAACGTCTGACCGAGACCAAGGCGCTTGACCTTAAGGTAATGACGGCAACAGGCAGGACATTGAAGGAGAACCTTAAGAATGCCCTTATTTTAAATGAAGATGTCATAAGGCCGATAAAAAAGGCCTATCACAAGGAGGGCGGCATAGCGATTCTGAAGGGAACTCTTGCGCCTGGCGGCGCGGTGGTGAAACAGTCGGGTGTGGCGCCAGAAATGATGAAAAGGAAAGGCCCGGCAAGGGTTTTCGACTCCGAACATGAGGCATCCAGGGCTATCCTTGGCAAAAAGATAAAGAAGGGTGATATCGTCATAATCCGCTACGAGGGACCTAAAGGCGGCCCCGGCATGCGTGAAATGCTTTCTCCGACAGCAGACATCGTAGGCATGGGACTGGGTAATGATGTGGCGTTGATAACCGACGGCCGTTTCAGCGGAGGCACGCGTGGCGCCGCAATCGGACATGTCTCGCCCGAGGCCGCGGTTGGCGGGCCCATAGCATTAGTCAGAGAGGGTGATATTATTTCAATAGACATTCCCGGACGAAGGCTGGATCTGCTTGTGGCGCAAAAGGAAATGGACAAGAGAAAAAAGGGATTCAGCCCGAAAAAGAAGAAGCTCTCCGGCATCCTGAAACGCTATGCCGATATGAGCCTTTCCGCCGATAAAGGTGCGAGGTATAAGGATTAATAAACAGCTGATCGAGGACTTATGAAAGAGGCAGGATTCTGGACAAAGAGGGATGACGGGGCTGTTCACTGCTCGCTTTGTCCCCATAACTGCATTATCAAAGAAGGCGCGAAAGGCATATGCGGGGTGCGTGAAAACAGGGGCGGCGTTTTATATTCGCTTGTCTGGGGAAAAGCAGTTGCAGCGAGCATCGATCCGATTGAAAAAAAACCTCTCTTTCATGTGCTTCCCGGTTCAAAGGCCTTCTCGATTGCTGCAGTGGGCTGCAACCTTAAATGTTCGTTCTGCCAGAACAGCGACATATCCCAGTACCCGGCAGAGACAGGGAAGATAACAGGCCGGGAAATGCTGCCGGAGACTGTCGTAAGCGAGGCTTCGGAACATGGCTGCGAATGCATATCTTATACCTATACCGAACCAACGGTTTTCATGGAGTATGTCCTCGATACATCCAGGCTTGCAAAAGAGAAGGGCATCCTCAACACCATCGTCACGAACGGCTTCACCTCTTCCGATGTAATAAAATCAGAATTTCCCGGCCTGATAGATGCGGCGAACATCGACCTGAAGGCATTCACCGACCGTTTTTACCGCAGGCTCTGCAAGGCGAGGCTTGCCCCTGTCCTCGATGCTATAAGGGCATATCATGAGGCGGGCGTCTGGATAGAGATTACGACGCTTCTCATCCCCGGAGAGAATGATAACGTTGGGGAAGTCAGGGACATAGCGCAGTTTATTAAATCATTAAGCGCTGACATTCCCTGGCACATAAGCCGCTACTATCCGCGCTATCGCTATGATAAGGCCCCTTCCACTCCGCCTGCTTCACTCGAAAAGGCAAGGGAGACCGGTCTTACAGAGGGGCTTAACTATGTCTACACGGGCAATGCCCCGGGCACAGCCAGTGAGAGTACATACTGCCCCTCATGCGGGAACATCGTGATCAGACGAATGGGCTTTTCCGTCCTTGAAATGAGGCTTACGGGCAATGCCTGCTCGAACTGCGGAAATGTCATTGCAGGAAGGTTTAAAAAAAATATTGATTAGTGTGAAGTTTTCAGTTGCAAAAGCCGAATAATTAAAAAACGGGTTTTCATGATGTGCTGTTAAAAGCTCATCAATGTTAAGGATTGTCTAAAGGGAGAAGTTAGTAAGAAATGTCTAAAAAAGTCACAGAGAGTGAAAAGATAGTAACAGGCTGGGAAATACTTAAAGGCAATGAAAAGAAGATGGATGCCTATTGCCGTGGCTATATGGAATTCCTTTCCACAGCTAAAACCGAACGTGAGTCTGTGAGGTTTATTTCGTCAAAATCAGTCGACGGCATCATTGAAATTGAAAACAGGGGAAGGTCGATCGCCCTGTGCAGAAAAGGCAAGGCCCCGATGTCATCGGGCTTGAGGATTATCGCCTCGCATATTGACAGCCCCAGGCTTGACCTAAAGGCGAGGCCCCTTTACGAGGATACGGGAATCGCCATGCTGAAAACTCACTACTATGGCGGGATAAAAAAGTATCAGTGGCTTGCCAGACCTCTTGCCCTTCACGGATTGATTGTCAAGGCCGGCAAAAAAACAGTGGAAATTTCAATAGGTGAAAAAGGGGAAGATCCCTGCTTTACGATAGAAGATCTTCTGCCACACCTTTCATACAAGGTCCATAACGATAAAAAAGTCAGTGATGCATTTCAAGGAGAGAAGCTCAACATCATTATAGGCTCAATTCCGGATATGAAGATTAAGAATGGCGCAGTAAAGAAAAACATCCTCAGTATCCTCAACAGTAAATACGGGATGGTCGAGGAAGATTTCGTATCAGCCGACATCGAAATTGTGCCTGCAGGCCCTGCGCGTGAGGTGGGCCTCGACCGGTCGATGATAGGCGGTTACGGCCAGGATGACAGGATTTGCGCATGGGCGGCATTTGCCGCCATAAGAGACACTGAGAAGCTTCCGTTCACATCGATAGTGCTGCTTGCGGACAGGGAGGAAACAGGCAGTGACGGCAACACAGGCATAAAGAGCCGGTTTCTTGAAGAGGTTATTTACGAACTTTCCGAAAAATTCAATGAGCCACTGTCACCGACACGAATACTTTACAAAAGCAGGGCTGTTTCGGCAGACGTGAATGCCGCTTTCGACCCGGATTATCCCGAAGTTCATGAAAAGGCCAATGCGGCAAAGATGGGGATGGGGGTGTGCATAACTAAATTTACCGGTTCGCGCGGAAAATCCGGTACCAGCGAGGCCTCTGCCGAATATATGGGATGGATTCGCGGTATCTTGAATAAAAGGCGGATTCCATGGCAGACAGGAGAACTCGGCAGGGTCGATGAAGGCGGAGGAGGAACCATCGCAAGACACCTGGCTGAATACGGTATGGATATAGTGGATATGGGACCTGCTCTGCTCTCGATGCATTCGCCGTTCGAACTTGCAAGCAAAGTGGATGCTTACTCTGCCTACCTTTCTTATCTCGCGTTCCTGGAGGAAAAATGAAGGATAAAGTACTTGGTCATGCAGCGTCGCTGCTGGGAGGGATGATACACAACCTGAATACCCCGCTTATGTGGATAATGGGACGATCGCAGCTTTTGATGTCAAGAAATGAAACCCTGGAAAAACTCAGGACTATGAACGATGATGATTTTCAGAAGACAAAGGAAAAGAATATAAAGGATATCGATTCTATAAATCAGGGAGCGGAGAAAATAGACTTCATTCTCAAGAACCTGAGTTATAAGGTCCAGATGGCGACTGAGGGTTTCACTGCAATAGAATTAAGGGAATATCTGAAAAGCGAAATGGATTTTCTGTTTGCAGACATGAGGTTCAAGCATGAAACGAAGCTTGAACTGAACATAGACGGTGCAAGGTCTTGTTACACAAAGCTCGACTATAATGCCCTTTCATGGGCCGTGACATCGATTGTCAGCCTTATGATAGACACAACAGAAAAAGGGCGGACGATAAGGGCAGGCTTTTCAGGGGACACCATTCAGATTGTATGCCCTGAAGTAAATTTTACCCCAGAAATAAAAGAGACAATCGACACAGCCTGCTTGGCTCTCAAGGAATATGCGGTCATTTCAGTGTGCGAAACAGATGGCCTGACAGTAAGGCTGAGAATTAAAGACAGTTGATGGCGACGGGGAAAATCATCTGCCCTCATTGCGGAAAGAATACCGGCAGATACCTGACCCCTTCACCCACCGTCGATATAATCATTGAGACCTCCGGTGGCATTGTCCTTATCAGAAGAAAGAACCCGCCCTATGGCTGGGCCATCCCCGGCGGATTTGTTGATTACGGGGAAAGCGTTGAGCATGCCGCTCTCAGGGAAGCAAAAGAAGAGACCGGTCTTGATGTAAAGCTGACCGGTCTTCTGGGTGTATATTCCGACCCTGCACGCGACCCGAGGTTTCATACGATCTCGACTGTTTTCATAGCGAAAGCCGAGGGCTTTCCAGTAGGCCTTGACGATGCAGAGGAAGCGCGGATATTCACACTGGACGCCTTGCCCGAACCTCTTGCTTTTGACCATGCAAAAATCCTTCGAGATTATTCAGAGAAAAAGACCACTGGTTTCAAAAGATAATATTTTTGATTAAAGGTTTTCTTTATTAACCAAAGACGGATAATTCTCTAGCAAAAATGCTATCAATGTAATACAATGAAATACAAAGATGCAGGAGGATTTATGCAGAATCATCTTATATCCATAAGGATAGATCATCAGACGTACAGCCTGCTTGAAAAGCATGCAGCAGAGCTTGACAGACCGAAGGCCTGGCTGATCAAAAAGGGAGTCCGGGCATATCTTGAAGCGCTCGACAGGAAAGACAGCGACAGCAAAAATGCCTGGAGCAGATTCTGGGAAATGACAGAGGGCGTTACGGAAATGGGTTCAAAAGGTTCCCGCTTGACCAAGCAGCTTCTTGATGACAGGCGTAGCCGTGAAAAGTAAGCAGGAGAAGGAAACCCTCAGGTTGACCGTTGATGCAAGTGTCTGGATGAATGCACGCTCTCCAGGAGAAAAAGGTTATACCGAGAGCAAAAAGGCTCTCATGATAATCGAAGAAATGAATATACCAGTGTTTTGCCCTTCCATACTTATTGTTGAGCTTTCGGCAAGCGTGTCACGCGCAACCGGTGACGAAAAAGCAGGCATTCTGTTTTCAAGGCTTGTTTCCGAGCTTCCCAATATTGAACTGTTGCCTGTAACCCTTGAGCTTGCGAAAGATGCTGCTGTTATTGCAGCGAAATTAAAAATAAGAGGGGCGGATGCCTTGTACTGCGCCGTTGCAGTCAATAAAAAGTCGGTTCTGCTATCAAGGGACAGGGAACAGATAGAAAGGGCGAAGGGTTTAATTGAAGTTATGAAGCCTGAAGATTTTAACGCTGCATTCGGAGAGATTACATTATGAAAGAGATTTATCTTATCGATGGGAGCTCTTATGTTTACAGGGCGTTTTACGCCATGAGGACTCTGAACAATTCAAAGGGGCTGCCGACAAACGCCGTCTATATCCTTACCAGGATGCTGATAAAACTCATCAAGGATAAGGCCCCCGAACATATGGTCTTCGTGCTTGACCCGCGCGGCCCCACGCACAGGCATGAGAAATACGAAGAATACAAGGCAACCCGGCAGAAGATGCCGGAAGCCCTGTCCGTGCAGTTTCCCTACATACTGGATGTGGTGAAGGCTCTCGGTATACCCATTGTCCAGATGGAAAAATGGGAGGCCGATGACGTAATAGCGGCGCTTGCCAGAAAACTCTCGGACGCAAACAGGGTTGTCATTATATCCGGCGACAAGGACCTTATGCAGCTTGTGGGCGGCAATGTCGTCATGTGGGATACGCTAAAAGACGCCCTTTATGATCCGGCAGGGGTTGAAAAGAAATTCGGCGTAGGGCCGGATTATATAGCCGACCTGCTTGCAATCATGGGCGACAGTTCGGACAACATACCCGGAGTTCCCGGCATAGGCGAGAAGGGTGCGCTTGAACTTGTAAAAACATACGGCCATATAGATGAGATCATCAAGAAGGCTGATTTAATCAAGCCCGAGAAACTGAGGAGATCATTCAGCGAAAACATCGACAAGGCGCTCATGAGCCTTGAACTTGTAAAACTCGATCATGATGTGCCCGTCGAGACGGATATGGATGGAATGAGGCTTAAGCCCGGTGATCAGGAAGAGCTTCTGCGGCTGTTTACCGAACTCGAATTCAAGGGCCTTATGCCTGAGGCCCCGTTACAGCAACCCCGGGAGATACGGGAAGTCAAGCTGGAACAGGGGTTTCCTGATGAGTTCAAGAGCACTGCCGGGCTTTATTCGATTGCCGGTATAGGCAGTTGTCTGTCCGATGGGAAAAGGGCATGGGCATCTTTTGATGATGCGTCAGCACTCAGGATTTTATCCGATCCGTCGGCAGAGATAATCATCCATGATGCAAAAGAGGCCATTGTAAGGGCAGGCGAGAACGGCATTGCGGCAAAGGCAGGTTTTTTTGATGTCATGCTTGCGGCGTACTGCATCGATGCGGCAAACAATTCCGTAAGCCTTGAAACGCTTGCTTCTTCAAGACTTGAGAAAACGCTTCCCTCAATAAAAGACTTTCTCGGCTCAGGTAAAAACGCACGCCACCCGGGACTTGTCCCTGAAGATGAAAAGGCAACATTTCTTGCCGCCCATGCCGAAGCGCTTGTAGAACTGAAAGACGGGCTTTCTCTTGACATGAAAAAAGCGGGTGTCGAAAAGCTTTTTGGCGAGATAGAAATGCCTCTTACTTCAGTTCTGGCCGATATGGAGGGGCTCGGCATCCTTGTTGATAAAAATGTCCTGTCCAGGCTGTCCGTTGAAATAACTGAGCAGATTTCGCTTATGGAAAACGAAATCTACGGTCTTGCAGGAAAAACCTTCAACATAAATTCCCCCATGCAGCTCGGCAGAATTCTGTTCGAAGACCTCGGGTTGCCTGTCATCAAAAAGACAAAGACCGGCGCTTCAACCGACAGTGCGGTACTTGAAAATCTGGCTGAAAAGCACGATCTGCCTGCAAAGATTCTGGAATACAGAGGTCTTTTCAAGCTGAAGAACACCTATGTGGATACGCTGCCCGAAATGATCGACAAGAAATCGGGAAGGGTGCATACTAAATTGAATCAGGCGGTTACGGCAACAGGCCGAATCTCGTCGTCGGACCCCAATCTCCAGAACATCCCGATACGCTCTGCAATAGGCAGAAGAATAAGGGAGGCCTTCATACCTGCACAAGGCTTTACCCTGTTGAGCGCCGACTATTCTCAGATCGAGCTCAGGATACTGGCGCATATCACAAAGGATAAGGCGCTTGTAGAATCTTTCATGGCGGGTATTGACATACACACACGCACGGCCTCCGAGGTGTTCGGCGTCGCCCTTAATGAGGTAACACCCGATATGAGGCGATATGCCAAAACCATAAACTTCGGCATCATATACGGCATGGGTCCGCATAAACTCTCGGTCGAACTCGGCATAAAGCAGTCTGTTGCGAAAGAGTACATCGAGAACTATCTGGCGAAATATCCCGGAGTCAGAAAATATATGGAAGAAATGTCTGAAATGGCATCATCCACCGGCTATGTGACAACGCTGCTGGGAAGAAGGCGATCTCTTCCGGAAATCAATTCTCGTAATTTCAGCGAACGCGAAGGCGCGCGCCGCATGGCTATAAACACGCCGATTCAGGGCACGGCTGCTGACATCATCAAGATCGCAATGATAAATATCCATAAACGCATCAAACCCATGAAATCCCGCATGATCCTTCAGGTGCATGACGAGCTGCTGTTCGAAGCGGCCTTTGGCGAGCTTGAAGAATTAAAGGTCATGGTAAAACACGAGATGGAAAACGCATTCCCCCTTGATGTGCCTGTAATTGCCGAACTCGGCTCCGGCAGCAACTGGGCCGAGGCGCACTAAAAAGTAGTCAATCAAACTATATCACTTCAATGGGGCCACGTCTTTTCAGACGTGGAAATTGTGGGTATCCGAGCATCTGAACAATGCCAGGAGAAACGCTTCAATGGGGCCACGTCTTTTCAGACGTGGAAATGCCTCTCCGTAGGGTACATTCCGGCGCCTTTACCTTGCTTCAATGGGGCCACGTCTTTTCAGACGTGGAAATTCCAATGATGACAGCAATTGGACAACAATTGATACAGCTTCAATGGGGCCACGTCTTTTCAGACGTGGAAATCAAAATATGGTTCTTTAAACCCTGTAAACATATGACCATGCTTCAATGGGGCCACGTCTTTTCAGACGTGGAAATAAATCCGCTCAGGAAATGGAATAAGCTGCTATGTGTCGCTTCAATGGGGCCACGTCTTTTCAGACGTGGAAATGAGGCCGATGATGGTCTGCGCCAGTTTGCTTTTTCCACGCTTCAATGGGGCCACGTCTTTTCAGACGTGGAAATGAACTAAAATCGTCTTCTGTCAGTTCGGCTCTGAGCTGCTTCAATGGGGCCACGTCTTTTCAGACGTGGAAATTAACAACTGTCACGGCGACAAACACTGAAGGTGTAGTGCTTCAATGGGGCCACGTCTTTTCAGACGTGGAAATTCGGAATCAGCGTTGTGGCACTTAGTAATCTTGTTACAGGGCTTCAATGGGGCCACGTCTTTTCAGACGTGGAAATCACAGACCACGAATGTAACTGGAAATACAATATACAAGCTTCAATGGGGCCACGTCTTTTCAGACGTGGAAATTTGGCCACAGAAGTTAAAAGGTCTATCTGCTGTGCTGGCTTCAATGGGGCCACGTCTTTTCAGACGTGGAAATAGCATCGGCAAATACATCAATAGCCTTATCATCGTCGCTTCAATGGGGCCACGTCTTTTCAGACGTGGAAATCAGGCGATATGCGCGATTTATCGATGATGATGGGATACACGCTTCAATGGGGCCACGTCTTTTCAGACGTGGAAATCACAAGTCGGGGCGATACATACCCACCTGATAGGCCCGCCGCTTCAATGGGGCCACGTCTTTTCAGACGTGGAAATTATATACAGGCCATATTCAGTGATTTGGTCATTAGTGGCTTCAATGGGGCCACGTCTTTTCAGACGTGGAAATGGCCGGGATACCATAAGGCAGCGCCCAGCCATAACATGCTTCAATGGGGCCACGTCTTTTCAGACGTGGAAATCACAAGTCGGGGCGATACATACCCACCTGATAGGCCCGCCGCTTCAATGGGGCCACGTCTTTTCAGACGTGGAAATTATATACAGGCCATATTCAGTGATTTGGTCATTAGTGGCTTCAATGGGGCCACGTCTTTTCAGACGTGGAAATGGCCGGGATACCATAAGGCAGCGCCCAGCCATAACATGCTTCAATGGGGCCACGTCTTTTCAGACGTGGAAATTGAAATTTAATTCTTCTCCTTAGATACCGTAATATTTGCTTCAATGGGGCCACGTCTTTTCAGACGTGGAAATGACTTATGGCTAAAGGACGCCTTGTAAGAATTACCCGTGCTTCAATGGGGCCACGTCTTTTCAGACGTGGAAATGTCAGCGAATGGCGCAAGGTCTTTAGAATCTGAACATCGCTTCAATGGGGCCACGTCTTTTCAGACGTGGAAATATTCTCTCAGATACGGATTTAGATCAAAATTTGCCTGCTTCAATGGGGCCACGTCTTTTCAGACGTGGAAATGTAACCCCGCAATATATAATATCATACAGGCCCCAGGGGCTTCAATGGGGCCACGTCTTTTCAGACGTGGAAATTATAATTTTCGATAGCGCGGCTGAGGACGTCAGGGTAGCTTCAATGGGGCCACGTCTTTTCAGACGTGGAAATTCTGGCCCCTGATGTATCAGTCGTAGCACCCGCCTGGCTTCAATGGGGCCACGTCTTTTCAGACGTGGAAATGGCCATAAACATATTGGAGTAGGCGATGTTTAAAAGCGCTTCAATGGGGCCACGTCTTTTCAGACGTGGAAATCCGGCTGGGAAAATGTGCAGCACCCGGTGACAAAGGGCTTCAATGGGGCCACGTCTTTTCAGACGTGGAAATTAACCGACCAGGCCCGGACCTGTTTTGCAAGGTGCAAGCTTCAATGGGGCCACGTCTTTTCAGACGTGGAAATGGGAACCTGCTGTGGCATGCGGCGCTCGCACAGGCGCTTCAATGGGGCCACGTCTTTTCAGACGTGGAAATTAAGGTCATTTAGGGGAGATGTACTTCTATCCAAGCTGCTTCAATGGGGCCACGTCTTTTCAGACGTGGAAATGTCACAGTAAACCTGAGACAGACCGCCCAGCATGTTGCTTCAATGGGGCCACGTCTTTTCAGACGTGGAAATTTTTCGATCACCACTCAGTTATTCCCATATATTCTTGCTTCAATGGGGCCACGTCTTTTCAGACGTGGAAATTATAAGGGAGGAAGGAAAATAATGGGCGGTAGACCCCCGCTTCAATGGGGCCACGTCTTTTCAGACGTGGAAATTTACGGAATCCTGCACGATTCACCACATCCCCTATGCTTCAATGGGGCCACGTCTTTTCAGACGTGGAAATAACAAGTGGGAACGAGCCGGAACTATGGCATTTAAGCTTCAATGGGGCCACGTCTTTTCAGACGTGGAAATTACGCGACACTCTATCAGGATATGAAGTCCATGCCTGAGCTTCAATGGGGCCACGTCTTTTCAGACGTGGAAATTCGAATTCTCCCTGCGCAGCTCGGCGCATTCCCTCTGCTTCAATGGGGCCACGTCTTTTCAGACGTGGAAATTATGGAGGGTTCAACATGCACCTTAAGGAATATCTGGCTTCAATGGGGCCACGTCTTTTCAGACGTGGAAATCACGGCTTCCATCAGCTTTGACCTGCTCGCATGCAGGCTTCAATGGGGCCACGTCTTTTCAGACGTGGAAATACGCCTCTTGCTCCGGCATTCCCGCATCCCAGATATGCTTCAATGGGGCCACGTCTTTTCAGACGTGGAAATGAAAGAATTTTATCATCCTATTTATCCGTACATGAGGGCGCTTCAATGGGGCCACGTCTTTTCAGACGTGGAAATGCTACTGTGGCTGAAGCACTGAAAGGAGAGATAAATGGCTTCAATGGGGCCACGTCTTTTCAGACGTGGAAATGGCGGCTTCAATAAAACGTTTCAGGAAGCCAGTTCCCGGGCCGCTGTGCGAGAGGCGCTTCCTTATCGGCATGTTATTCCTTTTCAGCTTAAGTAGATGGTACATACAGCCTCTTCAATACGTCATCGAGCGTTAGCCGGGGTTTTAAACGGCACCCCGCCGCTCGCGTATAAAATCGCGCCAAATTTTTAAAGAACATCTATATCACGACTGCACTATGCGATAAAGGAGTATATGCCAGGCCAAGATGTAATACCTGTTCTTCACGCTGGCCTCCAGCCGGGCCCATGGGAAAGAACAAAATCTGGTCTTCATCATGCTTGATGGCCTTGGCAAGTTTCGCCATGAATTCCACACGTTCTTTTTCCGAGAGTTCACAACGGAAAACAGAATACTGTAAATGGTCCCCATGTCCGCGCATGAGTTTAAATACCTGGCGCAATCTTTTGTCATCGCACACGTCATAGGTCACGATATAGAGCAGCCTCATGTGCTCACCTTGTCCTAAACCCCGGATATTCCGCGATCTCGCCGGTAAGCACACGGCCCAACAAACGGGCTTGCACTTCCAATACCCTCCGGTAGCTGATGCGGTATCCGAATACCGGATGCGTGATCAATGCATCCATGCGCTTCTCATAGGCCTCGATGAACCGCTTGCGGGCTTGTGGCTTGAGTGCCACTGCTTTGCCACGCCGGATGAAATCGTCCAGCTGCACTATGCCATTGTTCACCACCCACAAGACAACCGAATCGGCGACAATGGGGCGGAATTCTTCCATCAAATCCATAGCCAACGCTGCTCTTCCGTATCGCGGTTCATGGTAAAAACCCTGGTATGGGTCAAACCCCACTGCCTGGATGGTCACAGTCATATCCTTGGCAAGAAGGGAATATGCATATGACAGCAAGGCATTAACAGGATCGAGCGGTGGACGGCGATTGCGGCCGTTAAAATCGAAATTCCAACCGGCCACTCCTTGTTCGCGTGGTTTTAGCATGCCGGAAAAATTCTGGAAATAGTGCCTGGCCGCCAAGCCTTCGATTCCCAGCAGTGAGGTTATATTTTCAGCCGAGCGGGCCGTTTGAGCCAACCGGGCAAGTTCATTAATTATGGTCTGAGGCGGGTCGATATGATTACGCATGAGTAAGGTGCGGCAGTTTTCAATCTTTGTCGTTACTATCGCGGAAGCAAATTCCACACGGTATATCGGGTCGGCGGCCGCTTGAAATTGTGCACGCCGAAGTTCGACATTTTTGTGGCTCAAGCCATGCGTAATGCCATAAAACCAACCGCCGGTCGTGAAATAGACCACAGGGATATCTCGCGTGAGCATTTCCTGCAGGGCCTGGGTGCTGATCTGTACATTGCCGAACACGCATACCTGGGAAGTTTCGAAGATTCTTGCCTCGCCCAGTCTGGCGTCTTTTAAGCTGATTCGGAAACACTCTCCGTGTTTGCCGATACGTGCCCCCTGCTCCTGAACATAGAGAGGCAGGGCATCGTCGCGTGCGGGGAGCAGACGGCGGACCTCTTCATCACTTGCCTGCTTCTGGGGACAGCCAGCGGCCAGGAGATTGATCTCGTCCGGAAGGCAGATGGCGTTGAGCGAACAGCGCACACACTTTGGGCTGTCGGTAAGCGGCGGCGGAATGATCCCCTCGGCGGCCTTAAGGCGCAGATCAGCCACCAGGCCGCGTGTGCGTTCGATCAGAAACTCGTCCAGGGGAACGGGAACACGTGTCTTGGATTCGGCATAGTAGAGGACGCCTTCTTCGCAGGCATAACCATTGGCGCGCAGTACCAACCCCTGGGCGCAAACTTGAACCCGGTCGGCTTCCCATGCGTGTTCGGGGATGTCCGGGACCGCACCACGTTTGTAGTCCACCGGTGTTACTGCCTGACCTTCGGCCTCGATCAGATCGATCCGCGCGCCAAGATATTCGGCTGGGGCAGAAAGCCAGACCGAGCGAGCATGAATACGGTCCTCTTCGCATAAATCATCCGGCATGCGGCCTTCTTCATTGTCAACCACGCGATGAACATACCGGCCATCCGCCACATCGGCGTTTACTGCGAACTCGCCCTGCACCCATTCCAGGTAGGCCAGGCGAGGGCAATAGGCGAACTCGTTCACCATGCGCGCAGGGACGAGATCGGGAAAATCATTAATAATCGTCTCAATGCTGCCCATTATTTTATCAAATCAACCTGCAATATCTGTTTTGGCACGGCTTCGCTTTTCCTCATTAAATATGCCAGAGATATCCCTGCAGCCAGAGACTTCCTTCGATGTCCTGGCCGACACACGGCGGGCCGCTGGTCTGCCAGGCGCGGCCGGTTATCAAAATGTCCAGATTTATATCCTGGCCTCCAAAACGCATAACAGACACATTCACAAACCAACCTTGCTGCCCGAATATGTCGCTATCGATTTCCCTCACCGATTTTACCGGCCCCCTGAAGCGATAGTCATCAGCGTCCCATTCATCGATGGGCATGAACATCGCCATGCCGCGTAGATTTAAAATTGAATGTTCATCCGGTGCCGGATTTCCGCTCCTTTCAGCTAAAAGCTTTTGCCAGGCTATATCATCGGGATTGTGTTTAATTTTCATCTCCATGATTTTGGCCGGCTGTGCAGCATATGCTATCCCGGAAAGGATAAATTCATAGCTTTTGCCGGCCTCATACCATAGCCGGTGCTTCATATAAGCGATATCAAAGAAGGTAATTTCCGAATTTTCAAACTCTGCTTCAATCTGTGCTTCAACTCCATTATCCCAGACATTAACCCGGCGGATTATCAGGGTGTGCTGGCCGCTATCGGTGATAAAAGGATAGATGTCTTCAAGAGAGTTAGGGTTGCCTTTACGGAGAACCGTCATGATTCCCTGCCTGTGATTCGGCCATGCGAGGACTTTTCCCTGGGTCCATTGTTCAGGAAGAGAGTGAGGTGTTTCCCTGTTAACACCCCCAATCCATAGTTCGGCGCTCTTTACGATCTCAGGAAGCTTCTTAACGATTGGCTGCGGGTCATCGTAAAATGCGTCCCAATGCGAAGCTGGGTAATGCTTGACTTCAGGACCTTCGAGAATAAAAGTTGATTCAGGCCATGTTGAAGGCCTTGCCTCATGATTGATTTCTTCTGCATATGGCGGCATTTTTGTAAACGCTTCCTTTTTGACAAGCACCTGCTGCCCTCCATCCAGTTCGATGCCGACATAATCCTCTCCGACAAAAGTGACAGTGCAAGCGCCATGCACGGGATGAAAGAGATTCTGGCCTATTGTAAAATCTGTCATGGTATGACACCTTCTTCCGGTACGAACAGCCCCAGGCCGAAGTGGGCGGAATGACCAAGACAAAGAGGGCCATATACTGGTTCGGAAAAAATTATGCGAAAGGCTCCGGCAGGTCGTCTACCACCATCATCACTACGTTTCTGGCGATAGCGTTTGAACTGTATCGGCCGGAGACTTTGTTTAGGGCCGCACCGGTGTTCGGCATTGAGAGGTTCAATCAGGAAAGATTCCGGTAAATTTTGCAAATGCCGACGTAAACGTTCGATATCTTCCTTGAGCACCTGTTGTGCAAACAGCTTGTGATTATCAAGCCCCAGGAGTTCCCGAGGGTCGCGCTTTTGCCCACGTGCTTTCGGATATCTGGTGGCTATGAATGGCGTGTATGATATCCAAACACGGGATGGGCCGAGCATGGAAGGCGCACGTATTTCCGATGTCTGACCAATGGCCAGCAATAAGAGATTCAAGGGGTCGCCCTGATCACGTTTAAGCATGCGGAGCTTGTCAAGGGCTTTAACCTCGGCAGGCCCGAAACCCATGGACGCAATAATTGTTAGATGGTCAATGCGCCCATCGCCGTCTTCATCGGTAGGGAGAAAATACGCATGCCGGTGCCCCTCAAGCGGTACACCATGCTCATCCTTGCCGGAAAAAACTTCTGAACGCGGCAGTGGGGCACCTTCGGGAATATTCCCTTGGTAAAGGCGTTTTTCCTCAATGCGGCGGAAAATACCCATGAGCGTGCGGCGAGCTAACTCAGCTATCTTAAGAGTATCTTCCACCAGTGGCAGGACATTCCCATCAATGGCATAGCGTGCCATGGTTGGACGTGGCCTATCAACAGTGGCTTTTTGCCTTCGTTGTTGAATGGCAAAACAATCCTTGCGCCGCAGATATGTTATCCATTTTGAACCCGGTGGGTCTGACCAGCGTTTATTATGCAACTCCAGGGTTTCCATGCACAGATGCCAGTCCGGATCATACAAGGGGGTAACTATTGTCTGTTTCAATTTGCCGCGTCCTTCTGTTATCAGGTTTTTGGGAGTATACGCATTCTCAAAAGCAGAAACACTATTGGCGCAAAGCACCCGCATAGTCTCGAAATCAACCCTGTTGCCGGTACAGTCTGAAGGCATGCAATTCACTGATGCTGTAACTGCGATAGCTTCTGCATCAGTAAGTAGTCTTGCTTCGGCCAAGGATTCAGCACGGCCGAGCAAACCAAGGTTGGATGTTATCATAGCCAGCGTATAACGTTCTTCCTGGTCGAGTATAACGTCCGGCCACAGGCAGATAACCGGCCGGGTTTTATCCAGGCATACAAAACCGTCAAAGATCAGCGTACGGTCGGCTGGTCCTTTTTTAAACCAGGGCATGAAATGCCGCGTATGGCCGGTAGTTGCAGGCGGCAATACAAACAGCGGCGGCTTGCTCAATTTTCGAAGCATGCGTTCGACCACTTGGAGGTTGCATGCCGTATCATTGTCGAGCTTGCGTTTCCAGGTCGCCACAAAAGCTCTTAAAATGCGCCAGGGTGAGGGCGGCCATTCCGGCGCGGCCTCATTGACATGTCTGCCCCAGGGCGTGGCATGAAAACGGCCAGCCGTAAAATATATGGCAATTGCAATCATTCGTTAGCCTCACTATCTTCAGGCTCAGGACTATTTGTTTGATTGGATTCCTCAAGCTCTTTTAACTTATCATCCAAGAGTTCAATTATTTCATTGTTGCCTGGGAAGAGCGCCTTAATTCTATCTGCAAGTTCTTGATCCAGCCCATCAGGAAGTACGATTTTAGGGCCTGACTTCTTTGAGGCTTTCTTCCAAGACACCTGTTTTTTGATGTCTTCGGGTATTACTGGTTCAACGGATGACGTGGGGAGTATGAGTTCTAATTTCTCTCCCTTCTTTTTTGTTGGTACCCATTCAACAAGTGTAATTGCTGGGTCTGCGAAAAGACCTTCACTTTTGCAGATGCCAATCAATCGAGAGCATTCTTCCAAGAGCTTTTGTTCGCCAGGAACAATAAAGCCATCGGGCCGGGTTATTTTTACATCGCCAATGCAATCAAGATCACAGGCTGTGCGCAACCGCAAACCGGTGGAGAGAAAACGGCGCACCTTAAATAGGGATAGAGCTATCAGAAGATTTGTTGCATCAGGTCCGAGTCCATACCCACGAAGCAAGGCCAGATCAAGGTTAAAGTATGCGGTGATTTTCTTTGCCGTATATTCCGTTCGGTGGAAGGGCACATTGCCAAAGCCCGATTTTGTGTCCCCACTGGGGTCGACACGGTCATTTTTTACACCGCCGTTCTCTGCAATCCGGATATCCTTGGCCTCTATAAAACCCGTGAGCAGTCTGGTCATTCTGAGCCGGCCACCAGCTAAGTCTGACTTCGCAAGGAAAATCCCATGGAGAACTGCATTGGCGTCATATTTAAAAACCAAGCTGGCCAATTGAGAAATCTTTACCGGACCGGTCTCCAAACCAGCAGCCCCGGCTTTTAGGAGATCAAAGACGGATTTGTCTTTTCCTTCCAGGATATATGGTGAGTTTATTCTGTGCGCTTCCAAAATTGAATTTGTAAGGTGCTCGCCGTTTGGTTTATTCACGCGGATATATGGCATTCCCTGAAGTTCCTTGATGAGATCATCAACAGGTTCATCCCAACAAGCCAATTCCATGCGGTTTGCCACTGATTGGGCCGACTCCACCAGGAGCATTTCCGCGTCGTCCGGCAGGGTATATCGCGCCGCGCCCAGATCGGCAAAGCCGGTGGGCTGAAAACGTTCGCCCTGCAAGGGCTTGAGTTCCGCTTCCAGGAGGAGTCGCGGGGCATTGACCAGTTTCTCATATTCAATTCCTATTCCGTTTGACATGTTCAATCTCCTTTTTTATCCGTCACTGGGTGACGGCTTCTGTATTATTGATTGGTCTAAGGATCATCGTGGTCAGGGTTCCTACGCTACTGCGTGAAACCGGTATGAGGAGGGCCGCAGCCAAGCGCATGGGCTCAATGCCTGATACCTGCCATTCCCGGTCGCGTTGACTTTGGTTGCCTGTTTTCTGAGGCATGGGCGGCAGGCCGCTCGCACGCAAACGCCGCATGGCCATGGCGCAGGCCTCGTCCATGCGATCCGCGCGCAGTAGCGGCATGATGGCTGTTTCCGGACGGATATCCACATCCCCTGTTAGGGTGTGCAAGGCGCCGGGCAGGAAAAGCAGCTTAAGCAGGGCGAAACAACGCGGCAACGGCGGGGCGTCAATGAAACATCTCTCAAGCTCGGGATAGCTCTGACGGTGGTCGATCAATAGCAGGCCCCAGATCAGTCTTTCGATTCGTTCGTCGTCGGTTTCTCCCGCAATGAACGCGGCGATGGCTTCGAGCGGTGCTGTCCTCCGGCAGGCAAGCGGCAAACCATCACAATTTTTGCGTTCGCCATTCATGATGCGCCGCTCCAGCACCGAAGCCAGATTCCGGGCTAGGTCGCTTGAGTTCCATACTACTTCCCGTCCGCCCTCCGCCCAATTGGCAAAGGTGTAGCCTTGTTTGTCCACACCGAATTTTACCGGTTCCAGGTTGGCGCGTAGCGGACCAAGCTTATATGCGGGGTCGTAAATACCAGCAAGGGCGAGCGCGATTTCAAATTCGGCCGAGCCATCATAAGCAGCTTCGATCCAGGCTGGTGACAATCCGGCCAGCGGTCGCAGGTTTTTATCTTTCCGGAATTTCTCCCCGTTGGCGAGTTCTCTTTCGGCCATGCCCAATGCGCACAAGATATCCGCGAATCGTGAAGCGCCGCCGTATTGGCAGAAGCCGAAGATAGCCGTTTCTATCCGGCGCAGGGCCGCCTTGAAACGTGACGGCGACTTGTCATCGGAAGCGGCTGGGCGGAAGCGGTCAAGCCAGGGGTCGATTTCGCGCAGGTGGTTTGCACTAGGCCGATCATTAACTTCAAAACGCCCGAGTGGGGAGGAGGTATTATAGTTATCCCCCCCGATGCGCTCTTTGACGAGGGCATACCGGTAAAAGGAATTGATGCCACGGTCTATACCCAGAGTGGCAGCAGCACGCGCAAAATCTACACCACGTTCGGCCGGTTTTGAACCATTAGAAACACGGCCTTCGGTAAAAATTGTGATGATTTCATTATATGATGCACGCTTTTCCCAAATTGGAAGCCATATCTCCCGTCCAGAGGTTTCTTTTTCAGTGGATGAATCGAAACTGGTCATGGTTAACCGGGCCTGAAAAGGGAAGGCTGCCCGCCCCTTATCACCAGGTGCTTGTCTGCGTGATATTGCACCTGCAAAAAGCAGAGAACCTTCAAGGCATAAAATGAAGTTCCATGGATTCGTTAGAGAAATCCTTTCAAAACCCTGGCCTGAGTTTGCCCCTCCACTTGCACCAGCATCATATAATGATGATGTACGGTTTGGTACAAGTTCGGAGGTGTTGATTCCCAACAAAGAGTTCTCAATAAGTGGTAGGCTTGATCCTTTTGGCTTTTTGCGTTGAGGATCAAACTCGGGAAGGACTTCCCATAAATTTTGCATGAAATTGTCGGAAAAATGCGTATTTCCATCACTGCCGCCACCACTGCCAAGAAGAGTGCTGAATGCGGCTTTTTCAGCTGTTAATACCGCGCAGGTATCAATCCAATCGATAACAGCCTCCAAGGAGACATTACGCAATGCGCCGATATAGCGGCGTTTGAGTTCTTTGTTCTCCATGTCTGACTTTTTTGAGATACCGCATTGTGAAAGGGTTGAGAGTGCGCATGTTAATGCCAACCGGTATTCTGCAAGTCGATCTTCCGATGTCGTCAGAAATGATTCGATTATTTTGGAAGCTGTGGGTGTTTTACTCTGAGAGCCAATGGATACATTTGAAGAAATATTAAAGAAGTCTCCACCGCTCCAGGGCACAATCACCGGTGTTGGTTTATAACCATACAGAAAAAAATGAGAGAGTTCTTCATGGTTGATTTTAGATGAAAGCACAAACACCCCATCCCGCCAGCAACCGCGCACTTCAGGATCTACTTGCTCAGCAATTATCCGTAAAACACCCAAGGCCTTGAGATAGCCCATGAGCGGCTCAGGGGTGCAGCCATGTAGTATGATTTCATTCATTAGTCTCCCTCCTGTTCCGTTGGGCCGTTGTGGGCGCTCGCGCGCCAGTCAGCGATGCGTAGCAGGGTTTCCAGAAATGCCAACCGGAAAGGCCCCAGGGAATCTCTGAGTTTCAGCATGCGCGCCAGCCAGCTTGGGCCGGTTTGCGGGTCCTCGCCCATTTCCATGAAACTGAGTGTCAGATCTGTTGCTGGGGCATGTGTGCCCCCTCCCAAATCGGCGGCGGGCAGGGTTTCCCCTTCCCAGATGCCACGTGCGAAACGGCGGCCCGGTTCCGGCGGGCGTGATTCATTGGGAAGTGATCGTATGGAAAGTCTTATCCGGCCATGGTGGGCGGCGGCAAGATAGGCTGCAAGATCGGATAGCCCATGAGAGAGCATAGCCAGGGCCGAGGCCAGTTCATGGCGGAAGCCCTTGCGCTTGTAGCGGCGGTTCATCTTTTGCGCCGATTTGGCCCAGGCTGCTTCATATGGCGCACCATCGGGCAAAGCCTGTTGAAACTGCGGGTGCGCCTTGCCCGCGTCGTGCCAGCGGGCGGCCTCAATGAGGGCAGAGCGTTGCTGATCATTCAAAGCAGCTGAGTTGTCGTCCAACAATCGTAATAATTTGTGGAGTTTTTGCATGACCAAATCGGTATGTTCTGCAATGGTCTGCCAGGTGTTGGCATGTGTTTGCGGGTCACCGTCATTGCTCTCCAACTCAGGCGCAAGGGTATGATTGACGGATTGAGTCATTTTTTCCTTGCCGGTCCATCCCAATTCCGGGCTATAGCCCCCTTGGCTGGTTCCAAGCAGAACGACAAGTCCGGGATAGAGCGCACTGGCATTAATTTTTTGCCAGCACTTTTCAAGATGATCCCAACGCCAGAATTTTTCCTTGTCCTTGAGCTCCTTGCCGATGGGTACGGAGCAGAGCTCTTCCCTGACAGGTCCTTTTTCATCCGGGATTGGTCCGGTTTCAGGGATATCACGCCAGAAGACTTGAACATCATATTCGTCTGCCTCACGGATAAAACGCGAGACATCGATATCCGCGCCTGCTAGATCCGGGGTTGTATCGAAAAGTTCGATCAAATCCTTGCGGCGTGGGACATGCGTAAAAGGCAAGGTGTCATGCACGGATGGAAGGCTTTGTGGAGCGGCATCTGTCAGATCCTTCAAACGAGCAGCGGCAGTGCGCAGTTCCTCGGCTGCATAAGGCGCAGGTTTGAGCTTTTTATCATCATCAAGGTCCGCATATGGTATCCAGATAATGGTTGCTTCATCATGTTCGCCATAACGGTTGCACCGCCCGAAACGCTGCACCAGAGAGGACCACGGTGCTAGTTCAGTGATGAGAGTCTTGGCTGAAATGTCCACACCGGCTTCTATCACCTGGGTACAAACGGCAATGCATCCTTGTTCGCCTGGCCTGGCGAGTAGACAGGAAAGATTGGCGTCTCTGTCGTTCGGACGGAAGCGGGAATGTAAGAGAACGATTTCAGCTTTCATACCATCTTGCTTCTTTGTTTGCAGCTTCTGGAGTTCCCGGAAGATGGCTTGCGCGCGTTTTACTGTATTAACAACAAGCAATGTACGTGTTCCCGGTTCATGATATTTGTGGGCGCATAATGCGGCATGTTTGCCGTTATCATTTATCACAAAGTCAGATTTGATTAAGGTTTTTTGAGCTTGATATCTTTTTTGAAATATCTCGCTGTTACGGTCACCATCCAATGGTGTCTGCTTGTTTGGTGCGTCTTGAGAGTTATCAAAATCCACTGTTTTCAGCCAGTCTTCATGCATGGTAGCGCTCATCCAGAGCGAACGGACCGGGAGCTGTGTGTTGAAAAGGCGGCGGAAGGCCTGCAACTGGGTAGTGGTGGCCAGTCCGTTGCCCATGAGCTGGATTTCATCCATGACCCATTGGCAGTCATTGTTGAGCAGGCCGAACTGTACGGGCCAGCGAAAGCGGCTCAGAGCATAGCCGCGATTGAGCGCGCGGGAAAGGAGCATATCCTGCGTGCCGATCAGGATGGCGTCGCGTTCGGGGTACATGTCCCAATCCCGGTCAACATACCCGCCCATGAGCAGGTGTACTTTTATCTTATGGGGGTCATCACTTCCTGCCCAGGGATCATAATCTTTCAAAGTGTTTTTGCCGTCCTTCTTCTCAAATGTAGCTACGCCACCCAAAAGACCAAGGTTGTGAAGCCAGGTTACTGCGCAAGCCTGCGTCTGTTCCACCAAGACCCGCATGGGCAGACAGTAAACCAGACGTCGCGGCGTCGCAGCGCGGATTTCTTTTCCGGCATATTTTCTCCGCCACACCCAACCAAGAATGGCTGCGGCTGTTTTGCCCATGCCGGTCGGGACTTCAAGCATCGAAGGGAAATCTTTTTTTTCCGCCATGGTCCTTTGATAAAGAAAAGGTGCATACCCTGTTGCTTGTTCAAACCTATTTCCAAAATCCATAAGACATCCTCTTTTATTTTTAACGTTTCATTTCGTTGATCAGCGCAACTTTAACTTGCACGCGTTCCCATGGATTCGGGCTTGGTTTGGTACGGCTTATATGGGCTTGCAGTTGCCTGCCCTGATCCATGAGATTGGCGAGTACCGTGTTATGGCTACGCGGGATGTAACCGAGTTTTACGTTTTGCCAGTATAGCGAAATGGCGTTCTCGTCATACAAGTTGGAAGACTCGCGTAACAGTGTGAGCTTGCTGCCAGTTGTAAGGTGCGGCCATACCTGCTCACCCTCGTAATATTGGAAGCCTGCCACGTTGGTTTTGAGCAACAGCGTGGGGTGCAGATTACTCGCGGTATGCGCTTTAGCCTGCACGCCTGAAATCAAAAAAGGCAACGCGATAATAGATTTCAAAAGGGTGCGTCTTTGCATATAGACCTCCTTATACTGCTGCGAATAACATACTTGCTCCCCCATGGGCTGTCCTACCAGATGGAGAAAATATTTTTTATTTCGTATAAAGTTTATCCATGCGCTTGATCTCATCTTTGATTTCCGCACAGAGTTCAGGAGGTGAAAGCACCTCAACCTGGGAGCCGAACTTGAGAATCTCTCGCTTGATCTCCCTGAAATCCGCCACGGGGAATTCCAGACAGAGATTGCCGTGGGTATCATGTGCGATCTCCTGGGTAGGGTGCCAGACCTGTTCTACTATCCACGGGGCAATCTGGTGATGAAATCGCAAGCGCACGCTGCAGGTTTCCGGGCTGTTCATAATTCCGAAATTCCGGCGGATATATTCTTTGAGCATGGCTGGTTTATGATTGGGAACGATCTGTTTTTGAGATGGTTTCAGGGATTTGATGCGCGAGAGAACGAAATCCCGCAAATCATTCTTTAAAGTGCAATGCGCTATGATATGCCAGGTGCCCATGTAATGGAGGAGATGCAGCGGCAGGATATCGCGCCGGGTTGTTTCCCTTGTATGTGGAGAAAAATATTCGATAGCCAACGGGCGTGCGTGTACGAGATGTTCCAGTATGTGCTGGAATGTTTTGCCGTCAGTGCGTGAATAAGCGATATTTTTGACAGAAACCTTATCCGCAAGGTCTTGCAGGGTGATGGTACTGACTGCATCATGATGTTCCAATACCCGTTGCAGCATAGCGGCATAGGATTTTTTTAAATTCGGATCAGGAATGGTCGAAGCCAGACGGTAGGCCACCAGCAGTGCCATGAGCTCTTCCTCACCTATCCATGCGCCTGGCAATTCATAGGACTCATCCTCATAAACATAACCGCGTTGGGCTGGAACATAATCAAGCGGGGCAAATAAACGATCACGCATGAATTCAATTGTACGCTGTGCTGTCTTGGGGGAAATTTCAAAATGTTCAGCCATGCGGGAGGCATTCGGATAGACATGCGCCTTGACACGTTCATCAAACCAAAAAAAGCGTTCATAAACCAAATGCCCTGACATTGTAGCCACCTAACGGTGCAATTCAAAATTGTATATCTGAATGATTTTAATAAAGAATCTATATTGTAAAATAATGGATGTCAAACCTTTCAGTATTTAATAAGCTCAACATTGAGTTAAAAATTCCAGGATCCCTTCTCATTTCATTAAATGCACTTGATAAGGTTACAAAGTTACTTGTCGGAAGTAAGCCTCAAGGCAGTAAATCGGTAGCCAAGAGAAGTAACCAAGAAAACAATAATATAATCATACAGTTAGAATGCCCGGGGCGGGGGTCGAACCCGCACGGCCTCAGAGGCCGAGGGATTTTAAGTCCCTTTTTAACGCTTCACTGAGCTTCACGATATTTCATTAGATTATTGACAAAACCTGTAATCAAGCCTATTTAACCTTCATAATGCTTCACATTAAAAAACTTACCGTCATTAAAATAACTGGGGCAGGACTGGGGCAAATGACAGAGGGATTATTTTTTACCTGATAATGGGGCAAAAATTAGCGAGGGATTATTTTATGTCGGAAAAAATTAAAACTGATTTTCCAGGTGTCCGGTACAGGGAACATAAGACGAGAAAGCACGGCTTGATGAAAGACAGGTGTTTTTTTATTCGTCATAGTGCATGTGGAAAGTGGATTGAAGAATCAGTCGGATGGGCCAGCAAGGATATGACGGCAAAAAAGGCAAATGTCATACTTGCAGGACTTCAAGAAAATCACCGGATAGGGAAGGGGCCACAAACACTTAGAGAAATGCGCGAGATTGAAAACGCGCGCCGTGAAGCTGTTCAATTGGAAAAAGCTCGAAAGGTCAAGGAAGAGGTTACGCTCGCGGACTACTTCACAACGGTTTATTTTCCGACAGCAAAACTAAGCAAGAAAAAACAGACGTATGACAGAGAAGAAACCCATTTCAGGTTATGGATGGAAAAGTCAATTGGCAATAAACCTTTAAAACACATTAAGTCATTTGATCTTGAACGTGTCAAAAAAAATATAATAGATTCAAAGAAATCCCCCCGAACGCTGCAATACGTCTTTGCTACATTCCGGCAGGTCTGGAACATGGCCCGGCGTGATGGGATAGTTACCGGGGATTCACCTACACGGTCAGTTAAGTTAATTCGTGTCGATAACAAGAGAAAGCGATATTTTACCATTGATGAGGAGATCGCATTACTGGAAGATTTAAAGAAAAGAAGCATTCAGATTTATAACATTACCCTGCTTGCCTTGCGCACCGGTATGAGGGCAAGCGAGATATTTAATCTTAAATGGGGCTGTGTGGACGTTGAGAATGGCAGAATTATAATTATGGATGGCAAGGGAGACAAGAGCCGGGCGGCATTCATGACGAATGATATTAAAGCCATGTTTGAAAGCATGACAGCTAAGGGAAATGATGCACTTGTTTTCCCGAACCCCAAAGGTCAGCCGCATAAAGAAATTCCAAACTCGTTTAAAAATGCAGTTGAAACCCTTAATCTAAATGAAGACTGTTCCGACATGCGGCAGCGCATTTGCTTTCATTCTGCCCGGCACACTTTTGCAAGCAGGTTAGCTGAAAGCGGCGTTGACCTATACGTCATCAAGGAACTCATGGGGCATTCCACTATATTACTGACTGAACGATACAGCCACTTAAGCGAGGGAGCCTTGCAGGGTGCAATGAGAATGCTTGAAAGTGCTGTGCAGGCTCAAGAACAGCCCGTCAATGGGAAGGTAATCAATCTGGATGACAGGAGATAAATTGTAAAGGCATATTCCACGGCCTAAGCGCGGCCTAGCTAGCTGCGTTATGGGGTGTCTCCCTACATCCTGGCCGTGGGGATCATCGTATAGGGATAGCAAGAAGGGAGGTTGCAGGATGTCTAAAATAACCAATCATGACATAAAACAAAAGCGGATTGAAATTCTCAAAGAGGTTCCTGAAGCTGGTAAATCTGAAAGGGAAGATATTAATCCTCACAAACTGCCACTAACATGGAATGTTCCAGCCTTTTTTCATCATGTTCTTTTCCATAAATTAGAGAATCCACAAGCAGTAGATATTGATATTTCAAATGCAGGAGCGACAGCACTTGCCATCTTGAGCAATACAGCATTGGGAAGGAAATACTTAAATTCTGGATGGGGTTTCTTTTCAGAATTAATTAGCACTTTTGATTCTAATGATGTGAATCAAATCTTTTCTACTATTAGTGAGAGAATAAAAAATGAGTTGACAGAGAATGAGGCCCCCTTCTGGAAAAAATGGGAAAAGAAACCGGGGAAAAAAGACAAAAAGAAAATAGAGAATGACATCGGGCCTAATGACTCAGGGCCTGGGGTTATATGGTCTTGTGACGAAGAAGAGTTGTACACAAAATGCTGTCTGGCACAACAGCGATTATTTGAAATAGACAAATATTTGCAGAGTAATAATGAGCCACTCCGAAAGAAATATGTTTACGACCTGATTGAAGATGTTTTTGGAAGGGAAACTCTTTCTGCAATGGTTGTGTGGAATGCTTATAACGGGTTAAAAACTGCACAAGAAGGCAACAGTGGCTTTATGGCAATTTGGAATGCTTCAACTGGATCAAGTATGACTAATGCAAATAGAGCTGAAGAAGCAGCTTATTATATGTTTCATTTAATTCAAGGACTTTACAACCTTCAAATATCTTCAATAACAGATCACGGAATCGACAACACAGCAATTCTTTCTATGATAAATGCAATGAGAAAGAAATCAGCCCAACAACTCAGGCGTGATAGGGAACCGATATTTACTGTCATCAGATGGATACATGAATGCGAAGAAGAGACAGGAAATAGAATTACAGCTCAGCGTTTGTGGGATGCCCTTCTCGGCGAGATTGATTTCGAAGGTCTCGATATCGAAGATTACATTGTTTATCAATGTGAGGATAACAACCAGCGAGATTTTATTAAGATATGCAAAAGGGCAAATGAAACCGACCTGAAAGTAATAAATAGAAGAATAACCTTTAAAAGTTTTCAAAGATACTATGGTGAATATAAAAAATTAAGTTGAAAATCCCATTAGCGTCGCTAATGGGACAGTCTCAGATATTTCAGTATGATAATCCGTGCGTCATAAGGTTGCGCAGCCTTTTAAAACAAAAAAAGGAGCAAAATTATGACGGAATTAGAAAAACAAAATTTAAAGAAATCTTTATGCGAGAAATGGCCGAGTTCTATAGTTGCCCGTGATCAGATCAAGGCTTTTTCTGGTGGTGCAATCTGTGGCCGATCCGTTGCAAACATGGAAAGTCTTGGAAACGGAAGAGAGCCGGGATGTAAATTCTACCTTGGAAAAAGAGCCGTATACCCTGCCGACAAACTTGCAGACTGGCTTGTTGATCAGTTCATGAAGGTTGTGTCATGATCGGCCATGAAAACGCACCCCGCCCGCTGGTGACGGTTCGGGGGGTTGTAAAGATGAGAAGCTGGTTAATTCCTATGCGTAATATCCTTCATAACAAACGTAAAGTCAAGCGATTTCCCCGGAGGTGCATGAATGGCCGCCGATAATATCGAACACCTGAAACAAACACTTCCACCGATCCTTGACGCCGTCCCGAACCTGAAGCGCAAGACCGCGAACGAATACGCTGGGCCTTGTCCCTGGTGTGGTGGTAATGATAGGTTCGTTGTCTTTCTTGATTCAGGGCGTTTCATGTGTCGGCATTGCTCGCCAAATGGCGGGGATGTAATTGATTACTACTGCAAGGCCGAAGGGCTCGACATCAAAGGTCTTGCCGTGAAATACCTTTCACCTGAACCTATAAAGCAAACTGAAACGGGCCGATATTTCTACCATGATGAAACCGGAAAAGTGCTTTATTGCAAGGTGAGGTTCGAACCGGGCAAAACAAAGGATAAGGACTTTTATTTCTATCATAACAACCAGACAGGGCGTGGTTGTGAACCCGTACTCTATAACCTACCAGCTGTTTTATCATCTGATACTGTCTATATCACGGAGGGCGAAAAGCACGCAGACCTTTTAAACTCCTGGGGCTTATGCGGGACAACCCTTGACACTGGCAACCTCAGCAAGATTGAAAAGACACCAAATGCGATTAAGCAATTGACCGGTAAGAGTATCATTATCCTTCCCGATAATGACTATCCGGGCCGAGTATATCGTGACATGATTGTTTCGGGGCTTCAGGGCAAGGCCGCATCCATCAAGGTCGTTGACCTGCCGGGACTACCGGAAAAGGGCGACGTTATCGATTGGGCGGAGGCCGGGCATGGCAAGGACGAACTTCTTGACCTTGTGAACAGCGCGCCTGTCTGGACACCCGTGGCCGTAGCCGATTGTACGCTTAATGCGCAGCCTGACGGTGATGATTTTATCATTAAACAATGGCCCACATTAAGCGCTAAGGCCCTGTATGGTCTTGCAGGGGTAGCGGTTGAACTTGCTACCCGGTATAGCGAAGCAGATCCGGCAGCGGTCTTGTTTCAGTTCCTTGCTTTCTTCGGGGCAAAATGCGGAGCAGGTGTCAAATTCTTTGTAGGTGATACAATTCACTATCCCCGGTTAAACGTTGCCATTATAGGAAACAGCAGCAAGGCGCGCAAAGGAACAAGCGCGCAGCCAGTCAAAAAGTTTTTCAAATCTGAAACAGATGTTATCAGGGTTTCACCGGGTCCGCTTTCTTCAGGTGAAGGCATCATTGATGCTGTCCGGGATGAAACGAGGGAGTATCAACTCAATAAAGGGTTAGGTGTCTATGAATGGGTTGTTACTGATCCCGGCATTGATGACAAGCGGTTGATTATCCTTGATGAAGAGCTGGCAAGTGCCCTTGCGTCTATGAAGAGGGACGGGAATAAACTATCAACCATTATCCGGGGCATGTGGGATTCTGGAACATGCGCGCCTTTAACGAAGACGGCAAAAACAAAATGTACGGATGCTCATGTTATCATGTGTACGCATTCGACCTTCTCTGAATTAAAAGCAA
>CAZEMO010000011.1:0-131364 GCA_964513375.1 uncultured Bacteriovoracaceae bacterium
CCAGACGGTCCCTGTTTGTTAAAACATATTTATCCGGCCCAAGTTCGGAATATATCCATTCGCCCGCCTGTCTGATAGCAACTCTGTCAGGGTCAGGAGGTGTAAAGGACTTGGATCCCCATATTGCCACGCACGATAAAAACGTAAGAATTATAAACAGGCGGATCACTTTTCTGTTTGATTTCACTGCGCCATATGAGACATATGCCGCCAAAGGATACAGCCATATAATCGGTGCAAGGATATATCTGCTCGTTGTCCATCCCATGATAAAAAACATCGTCAGAAACAACATCAAAACGATACCCGTATTGATTCGATAAACATTTATCAGGTCAATCCTGCTCCCTTTTTCAGTACCACACATTGATAATTCTTTCGGACTTTCAATAATTCTTTTTGGGTCCTGCTTGAATGCAGCGGCCTTCATAAAGATTAACCCGATTACGGCAAGAGACATGAGGACAGCATGCCCCTTGTCGAATATCATACCCAGAGTATCCGGAAAACTGCGTATCTTACCCGCCAGGTCCGGCGCCATTCCAAGATAGGTATAGATTTGAAATCCTTTTTTATGATGAAACATGTCCAGATCGCTGAAAATGATCACAATCGTCGCAGGGATAAGTATCATAAGCAGCATAATACCGATCCTCAGCAACAATCCTTCCTTCTTGCGGAAAACCCATATCAAAAACCAGGCAAACAAAAAAATCATTGTTGTAGTCCTGACTGTTGAACCAATCACGAAAAGCAGGACGCCCGTAACCAGATAAAACCACCTGGCGGTATTTTTTTTTGTTATTGAAGCAAAGATGAATATATTCGCCCACAAAATAAACGCAAGCTGCAAGGATTCCTGCAGGCAATCAACTGAGGTCGATACAACAACCCAGTTCGTTATGAAAAACAGCAGCGAAAGAAAGCCGCAAAGTCTGTTGCCGCAGATCATTGAACCTGCTTTAAATATGCCGAAAGCAGCGATAACATATGCAAGGGCAGCAACAATTCGTCCCGACATTTCAAAACCCACACCGGTGATCAATGAGAAAATCGCTATGGCAAAAGGAAAGAACGGCAACTGCTGCTGTGACATTGCCTGGGTCAGATTGCCCTCGTAAAACAGCTTTGCGGTGGGGATATATTGAAAAGCACCATCCCTGGCAATAATATCATAGTTTATCCAGGCGGGTATGATGGCTAAAATTGCCAGAACGAAAATTACAGCTGTCATTCCTACCCAGGAAATACTATCCAGCTTCTCATCAAGCACTGAGCTGAAATTGCTCATTTAAAACGCGCCTTCCCTCCGCAGGATTACCGGGATGGTTTTAAAAACCATCGATATGTCAAGCCACAATGACCAGTTCTTGATGTAAAAAGCATCCAGCCTTACACGGTCATTGAAAGAAAGGTTGTTTCTCCCGGAAACCTGCCAGAATCCCGTTATCCCGGGTCTCGCCTTGAACAATATATCAGAATAGTCGCCCATGTCCTTTAGTTCATTCTCAAGGTAAGGCCTCGGCCCGACCAGGCTCATTTCCCCTTTAAAGACATTAAACAATTGAGGAAGCTCATCAATACTCCATTTCCTGATTATTCTTCCAACAGGCGTCACCCGCGGATCAAAGCCTTTAAGCTTTTTATACTGCACCCATTCGATTTTCGCTTCCGGATTATTATCTAGATACTCGTTAAGCATCAAATCAGAATCCGGGTACATACTTCGATACTTCCATACAAAGAAAAAGTCCCCACCCTTTGCAATCCTTCTTTGTTTAAATATAACCTCACCCTTTGATGTAAGCCTGATAGCAAAAAACATTACCAGCCAGACAGGGGAAAGAAGGACAATTAATATTCCGCTTATGATGATATCAAACGTCCTTTTGATAAATCTTGGGAACAGTTTATTAAGATTCTGCTCAAACTTCATTATCAGAGCGGTATCGATGCATTCGAACGACGCAGTATATATAGCCGAACCGAAAATATCAGGAACGAATGCAACCCGGCCGACGACCTCATTACATTTCTCCATTATTTTTATAAGTCTCTCGCGGGTAATATCAGATATAGTGATTATTATTTCATCAATCCCTTCCAGCTTGTATTCATTAAGATATTTTTCAGCATCAGCACAGACCTTGATCTCCTTATCATGATACGTGCCAATTATTGAACCGACTTTTTTCGCATCATCATCAATAAATCCTTTGATTTCAATACCCAGTTCAGGGTGCTTTGACAAACCTGTCATGACCGACCTGCCGGTAAGTCCCGCACCATACAAGACTACCTGTCTTTTGAATAAACCAAGCGAGAATAGAACCCTCTTAAAAACATAGCGTGCTATCGGAAGCATGAAAATTCCAAGCCCCCACATGAGGAAGATCATGCTTCTTGATATGAGCCACACCCTTGCAAGGCCTATAAGAAGAACGGCAAGAATTGTGGCCACGGTGTTTGCAGTAAGAAGTCTCCTTGTTTCTTCCCAGAAGGTTACCGGTTCGCTGTACAGATTTTCATAAAAGAACATTATGATCCAGTATATAATAATCCAATAGTATTCATTTATAAATATAAGAGGTCTGTTGTCGTGGAAAATGTCAGGGAACCAGCAGGGAAATACATCAGCCCTGAGAAACCATGCAAATTTGAATATCAGAAAGAGAACACAGACGTCAAAAACCAGAAACAACGCTGACCAGATAAAGTGCTTTGCGCCTTTTTTTATTCGTTTTTTCATTTTCTACAGTTTCCATCCGAATTTATTAAAGAATCTGACGGCGCTTTCAATATGCCATAGGGTCTTTCTTGAAAAACCATTTGCGCTGTCACGTCTGTGATGGTGCACTACAACGGCCGGAGGGAAATACACGACCCTGTACCCTGCCTGGTGAATCCTGTAGCACATATCAACATCTTCAAAATACAGCCTGTATCTCTCGTCCCATCCGCCTATTTTATTTAAAACAGCAGCCGGCATTATCAAACATGCGCCCAGCATCCAGTCGACATCCTGTATCGCATCATGCCCGGAATCCTGCATCAGGTGCTTTTTCAACAGCGGACTGTCAGGAAATATCTTACCTAAAAAGGTCCTCCTGAGTATTATCGTTCTGATGTCATAGAAAGACCGGCAGGAATTCTGAAGATCTCCGTCAGGATAGACAAGCATCGGGCCGAGAATACCCACTTCGGGATCGGATCTCAGATAATCCACCATCTTTTCCAGCGATCCGGGTTTGACGACAGTATCAGGGTTCATGAACAGAAGGAATTTCCCTGAAGCCTTTGCCGCACCGTTATTGTTGCCTTTTGAAAGCCCTGCATTTTCATGGTTCTCAATCAGAATAACGGATTTGTATTCATTCCTGATCATTGCCGTGCTGCCGTCTTTGGAGTCATTGTCGACAACAATTATCTCATAGTTCAAAGCGCATCCTGAAGACAACAAAGAGTCAAGGCACTGCCTTAAAAGCTCCCTTGTTTTGTAATTAACTATGATAATTGAAAGGTCCATTATCTGTTAATTTTCAAGCATGTTAAATAGATACTGACCATATGAGTTCTTTTTCAAAGGTTCTGCAAGTTTCAGGACCTTTCCTTCATCTATCCAGCCCGGATTATATGCTATCTCTTCTGGACAGGATATCATGAGTCCCTGTCTTTCCTGGATTGTCCCGATGTAATCGGATGCCTTGAGCAGAGATTCGTATGTTCCTGTGTCAAGCCAGGCAAAACCTCTGCCGAGTGTTTTGACTTTAAGCTGGCCTCTTTCAAGATATATTCTGTTTAAGTCGGTTATTTCAAGTTCACCACGTGAGGACGGTTTCATGCTTTCAGCAATACCCACGACTTGATTGTCATAAAAATATAATCCAGTAACTGCATAGGTTGATAAAATCTTTTTCAATGATAAAGGCCTGCGCAATACCATCCGGACTTGGCTGAACCGCATAGCTGATGTTAATGCCCCACTGGCTTCCGTCGCCCAGAAGATTTTTAAAGAGAAACTGCTCGTGAGGGGTTTTGATTGAGTTTCCCCCATTTATTAAGCCACCTTTAGAGCGAGTGTCTTGATTATGATATTTTTTTTATTCAATTTATATATTCTCTTTTCCTACAGCTTAAATAATTTGTTGATTTTTAAACTTAAAAAATCTTTATTGAATACAGGCGTTATTAGGTCCAACAGATACTTGTCTGTAACTTTCCTGCTGTTTAATATCGATTTTCTTTTATTCAGTAATGTACTTATATTTTTTAAAACAGCTAGTTTAGCCTTCACATATAATCTAATTTTCCTGTATTTTAATGCAAAATAGATTATATCGCCAATAGTTCCTAATAAATACGAAGGGAAACACCTTATAAAAATTCTCAAGGGGATATTCTTTATCCTCACATAGCCGCTATTTCGCAAGGAATAGTAAATTGCAAGATCGCTATTATGGCCAATGGAAAACCGTACTTGATGGTTCACTATCGCTGTTGGCACATAATACACTTTCCATCCTGAAATTTGAGCCCTGAAACTTAAATCGACATCTTCATAAATAAGAAAGAAATCTTCATCCATAAAACCTATCTCATCAATCATCTTTCTGCGATATAAAGCTGCGCCTGCGCATGCACCAAATATATATCCGGGTTTGTTATAGATTGAAGACGTCTTACCCTCACCCTGCTTATATCCTTTTAATAAGGATGAAAAACCATCTCCGGCGCTATCAATAGCATCTTGTCCGGCCACAAACATTTTAGACGCACAGATACCGATTCCAGGAATATCCATTGGCTTGATTAACTCTTCGAGCCATTTATCCTCTACCCTGGCATCAGGATTGAGTAGGGCAATAAATTCTCCCAATGCATGCTTCAATCCCTCATTGCATCCACCGGCAAAGCCTGTATTCACATTTGATTTGATCAGGTTAACTGTATACTCCAAATGGGGAATTATGTTTTCAATTAGCTTGGTTGTTTCGTCAGTCGAATCATTATCAACAATAATAACATCAAAACCTTTTCGAACCTGGTGCGCAAGCGACTGCAAACACCCGATAATTACTTCGGATGAGTTATAAGTGACAATAATAATTGATACTTTGTTAGCGTTCATCTCAATTCATTACCTTATTTATTATTAAGGTCTTCCTTCAACCTATTGTATTTACGATAAATATCAACCAAGTTTAAACATCTTATATTCCCAGTCTTAATAATAACCCTGAAAAGCCTCCAAAAAAACCTCAAGAATGTAAGAGGAAAATTAATAATTGAAATCCTGCATGTATTTATTAGAAACATCATTTCCCTTGCCCAATATACATCATTTATTACCGGGTTTAGCAGGGAGATATTATGAAAAACTTCAACATCGTCAAGAACCGCGAAACTCAGTTTCAATTTATACATGCGATAGAAAAGCCAGTTGTCAAAAGCATCAAGAAAAAAATCTATCGGAAATCTTGGCGCCATTTGAAAAAGGAATTCAGACTTGAAGGTTGACAGGCTGTTGATGCAAGTCGGATACCCGAATTTCGACTTGAAAGAGAAACTCCTGCCTAAGAAATTCTTTGTTGGCGAAAGGATGATATCATTATTTGCTTTTACAATAGGCGCAACTGCCACTTCATTTTTAATCATCCGGCTAGATGACAAGTTTGTTATTGCCTTTATAAATCTGTTGTCAATTTTCGAATCCTGATCAAGGAGTGTTATCCAGTCAAATTTTTCTCCGACCTGAGTAATCGCCTTCTGGTAGGCCTTTACAATTCCAACATTCTTGCCATCATAACATGTCCACACATTCATGCATTTTTTACCAAAAGCTGTTTTTAATTGAGGTCCAAAATCCTCCTTGCCATTGATATAGAAATACAGCCCAACGTTTTTTAAGTATAGAGGGTCAATGTTCAATAAAGATGTAATTGTAGAGCACAAGCAAATATCCTTTGAATATATAACAATAATAAAAAGGTTCAATTTGCCGCACTCCTAAATTTAATCTTGATAACGTGGGAAGAATCGTAAAGATTTAGGTCGTAATCTTACCAAACAGTGTCCTTTCAATTAATTCACCTTGATTAAACCAAGCATATCGCTCCTTGCTGTCAGAAAAGGACTTCTCCGCCATGACATGGTACGATGCTATGTCATTTATACAATCATTAATCACATCGTACCATTCAAAGGACCTTACCAGATAACCATTTTCATGATCCTTTATTGCCTGAGCATAAGTAAAGACAGGCGTTGCAATACTCACTGTTCCTACAATTCCTGCTTCAAAATACTTCAACTCAGATTTACAATTCGTAAATTTGTTATCCTGAAGTGGTACTAGATTTATCTCTACCTCCCCGACTAACCTTTGGAGGTTGATAAAATCAGTTAGAGGAGAAAATTCTATCCGGGACTTATATCTCTTTAGCGGTTCTTTCAAATCCATGAAACCCACGACCCTAAGAACAATGCGAGGATCTCTATCAAACAATTTTACCAGGGCATCCGAAACAATCTCTAAATCCTTGGTGTGTGTAGGTGTTCCACTGAAATACCCCAAGTGGATTTGGTCGTTACGTTTGAAGTTCATCGATCTCTTATATTGAATGATTGTTGATGACATTTCCATTTGTTCTTGATTAATAAAGTTTGGGATAATGAATACGGGCTTGTTCATATATCCGGCTATACATTGTGCAAGATACTCATTGGTTGTAATAACTGCATCACAAAGGCTCATCAATGTACCGAGTCTGGAAAAATAAGCAAACCATACATTCCAAAGATTGGGATGATTCAAGTCCTGGTCCAATGTATTAACAACGAGATGCGCATAAGACGGGTCAAAGACCATATCATCAATATCATAAAAAACCTTTTTACCCTTGTTGCGAGCCATTGTTATTATTCGATTCAATTTGTGGTTGTATTTTGATCTGCAAACCACAAGAATGTCAGCAATATCTATAATTCTATCCAGCATATCAATTTCGTTTTCAGTGAAATAGGCTGCCGATATTCCATCCCGAGTGTTTTGTAATGCCTGGATCATGTTGTAAACCCGATATCGGAAGGTGCTGTTATCTGGAGCCTCATAATAATAAGCAACACGTTTGTGGCCTTTGCACAGAGCTTTTATTCTATCCCCATACGGGCTGTTCCAGGGATCAGTGTAATACACAGGTTGAACATCAGTTAGAAACATTATTCAGCCATCCATCAAGTCTTGGGGTTAATGCCTCAAATGATTCTTTCCAATCATTTATTATTTTATTGTTACGATAATTATTCATCCTTTCATCATAATTCAGAGACAATGCCACTCCCTGTTTTATACCATCCAGCAAATCATCACGGTTCAAGTCGCGGCATATTATATTTTTTGAATAGTTGTTCAAGTCCTGTTTAATACCATACCGGTTTGTAACCACAACAGCTCCGCTTGCAGCTAAATCCAATGGCGGATAACTTGGATGAGGGCTATACATCATACTAAGTCCTAAATCCATTTTACGAACTAAAGCAGCGTAATTTGACCACTCCAAGTTTTGATATATATGGATTGGACATCCAAGGTCATTACCAAATAAAGGGATATCCTTGCCAATGAAGTTGATTTCCCATTCATCCGGGTTAAGAATGCCTTTGATCATTGCATTATTTATTACGTCAATTCCTAGATAAAAAAGATTCCTCGAATTATTGGGGCGTGCATAAAAGGAAAAATTCTTTTTAGAATGAGAATCCTTCTGTTCATAGAAGAACAACTGATGAGACCAAGCAGGCTCAAACCACATGCCATTCTGCCGAATATTATCAAATCCTTCTTTAATAAAATGTTCGTATAGTATTCTCGAATTAATTATAAATGTAAGATCTGGAGACATGAAGAGTTCTTGAACTCGAACTCGTTCATCACAAAAAGGATAAAAGATTCTTTCGTCTTCCTGCAACAAATATAGAATTCTTTTCTCCCCGAATATAGCTTTAACCCCCCATGTAGTCCACCAAGAAGTTGTTAAAAACACATCACCAGAGCCTACTGGTACTTCAGCATTATTATCAAGGTATTGGGCATATAAAAATTCAATGTTCCTGGTAAACGGTACATTGTTAGCGCGCAAGATATTATAAAAATTTTGTTTATGAGCCTTTTTGGTACGAGTTATTATACGCAAATCACAATCCCAGCGTTCTGCTAGAAAAGCAGCCAATATAAGGGCTGTAGCTACTCCGCCATACAAACTCCCACTGTTTATACTATCTGTTACGACATTCAATCGGAGACTATTTCCTGGCACAGTGAACCCGAGCAAAGGGCTTGAAAATTTAAATTTATCTTGAACCATCGCTTCGAGTTTATTTACATGCTCACCTATACTTGGTTCACTTATCATTGTGCTGTCCAGGAAATCTTTTTCCCAGATTTCTTGTAATATCCTTTTAAAACAGGCCTTATAACCAAATTTCCTTTTGTAAATAATGGATTTATTAACCTTCTCAATACCATATTTCATGATAGCTCTGACCCTATTACGTATACGAATCAGGCTGCTTGTTTTTAAGATATTTACATACTTCTTTTCTACCTTTTTCAATTCGTTATTATTTTTCTGCATTCGTTACTCCCCAACTCTCATTGCTTTGTCATTGCATCGATAATGCGCTGTTAAATGAACCTGTTCTTAAAATAATTGACGCGGCTTATAATATTTAGAAGCAATTTCCATCCTCTCGATCGATAGATTCTTTCCAGTGAAAGTTCTCTTTCAACAAGCTTCTCACTGGTCTCCCTAAGAGATACTTCAAGTTCGATATTCTTGCCTAAAGCAAGAAACAACTTTTCTGAAAATCCGTCTTTCTTTGCTTGCCCCAGAAAAGACAAGAATTCTTCCTTAACAGAAGAACCAACTGCTATCATCCCTAATCCAAAACCATGCTTGAAATTACAACTCGGATAGCGTTGTGATAGTTCTTTCCATAGCCGCCAGACACCGAAATCTCTCTCGGTTACTTCCGTATCGTGAAATACAACCACTCCATATGGGCTCATTTTAGGCAGCCAGGCTTCAAAATCATGCTTGACAGCTTCATATGTATGCAAACCATCAATATGGAGCAGGTCTATGCTCTGATCTGCGAAATCTGACAATGCCTCATCAAAAGTCATTCTCATCAGTTGTGAGAAGCCGCCGTATTTATTCTGGTTGTATCGGGATAAACCTTGAAAAATATCCTCACTATAAAAATCGCTATGAATGTCCCCTTTCCATGTGTCAATTCCGAAGCAACGCGTGTCTATCTTCAGCTCTTTAACTGCCTGACAAAAGGCATTGTAGGAGTTTCCCGCATGCACTCCAAGCTCGACAAACACTTTGGGCCTTAATATACTGATCAGGAAAAATGCAACAGGGGTATGCAGCAACCAGGCGGAACGACTATCAGGTCTGGCTGCTGCAGTAAATATTATCGGATGTTTCATGATTTCATCCATATTTTCCACCAATCAATACGTACAATATCCTTAAGAATTCTGTGTTTTCAAATAGCTATCGATTACAATATCCGGGTTTCCATCTTGTCGGATTTCTCCTTGCTCAAGCCATATAACCCTGTCACATACTTTTTTTACTGCAATCATTGAATGTGAAACAAATATGGTTGTAACACCGCTTTTAATTAGTTTTTCAAGTGCTTTTCCTGATTTCATTTGAAATGATTCATCGCCAACAGCAAGAATCTCATCTAATAATAATATTTCCGGATCAGTATGAATAGCTATTGAGAATGCCAGCCTCATATACATACCGCTCGAATATGTTCTAACTGGCATTTCAATAAAATCCCCAAGCTCTGAAAAGGCTATAATATCATTCATTCTGTCTTTGACTTCCTTTTCTGTAAAACCCAGAAGAACGCCATTCATTATTATATTTTCCCTGCCGGTTAAATCAGGATGAAATCCTGCGCCAAGCTCAAGTAATGGGGTTTTCTTACCAGAAACGCATATGCTTCCTTTCGTAGGATTCATAACACCCAGGAGTATTGAAAGCAGGGTGCTCTTTCCTGCTCCGTTCCTACCTATAACGCCAAGGCATTCACCTTTTTCAACTCTCAAACTTATACCCTTCAATGCCCAAAAACAGTTATTATCTGTTCTCAGAAATTTATGGGCGTTAACAATGAATTCTTTAAAGCCAGGCCGGTCACGTCTGACAGGAAAACTTTTCCAAAGATTATCAATAGCAATAACCATATTACAAGACCTCGTCCAATTTTCTATCCATTTTACGAAAAACAAAACTACCTGTGATGTACACTACAATCGCAGTCACAAAAGATATTCCGATATAATTCCAGTTGATCGTATTGGAAAAAAATATGTTCCGCCAACTTTCAATAAGATACGTTAATGGATTTAAAGCAAGGTATGGATGATATTTTGCAGGTATTTGATCCAATGGGTAAATAATAGGTGTAACCCAAAACAACATACTTACAATAACACTTACAATGTATTCCATGTCTCTGAAAAAAGCATTAATCATAGATATGAATAAAGCTAATCCATAAGTAGTCATAAACTGGATGATAATCAATATCGGAATTGCGACAAACCAGTTCAATGATGGGATTTTATGATAGTAAAGGCAAATTGTAATAATAATCGGCAGAGCGAATAATAAATTCACCAATTGGCTAATTATAGTTGCAAGTATCAGAAAATGTTTTGGGAAAATTATTTTTTTAATTAAAGAAATGTTTCCTGTTAGTGAAATTGTCGACATCGTAACTGAAGCTGAAAACCATGTCCAAGGGAAAAGCGCTGACAATAAAAATAGTGTATAGTCCTTCATCTCAAATCTCATAAAAATCTTAAAGGCCAGAAAGAGAACCAAGGCTGTTAATAATGGATTCAGGAGAGACCATAAAAATCCCAAATATGTCCTTTTATATTTAAGAGTAATCTCCTTTTTTATCAGGAGCCTCAATAAATCAATCTGTTGTCTTGTTACTTTATTCATACATTCTTCCTTAACAAGAAGAAGAGATTGCTGTGATTATCGCCACATTCTGCTTACGAGAGCTACAAACTTTACAATCTCTTAACTTAGGTTTTTGCAGGAGGCTCAACTGCGAAAAAAATTCATGTGCAGTTTACTACTCACTACTGACAATCATCCCCTTAAGATATTTACCATAACTATTCTTCTTTAAGGGTTCTGCAAGGCTTAAAACCTTTTCTTTATTAATCCATCCGTTTCTGTATGCAATTTCTTCGGGACAGGCTATCATCAATCCCTGTCTTTCCTGGATTGTCCCGATGTAATCGGATGCCTGGAGCAGCGACTCATACGTGCCTGTGTCAAGCCAGGCAAATCCTCTGCCAAGTGTCTCCACCTTGAGGAGCCCTCTATTCAGATATTCCCTGTTGACGTCCGTTATTTCAAGTTCACCTCTTGCGGAAGGCTTCAGATTGCCAGCAACTTCCACAATGGAATTGTCATAAAAATAAAGCCCTGTAACCGCATAATGCGAGCGGGGTCTTTCCGGCTTTTCCTCAATTGAAATTGCCAGGCCTTTTTCGTCGAATTCCACAACTCCATAGCGTTCCGGATCTTTGACCCTGTATGCAAAAACCGTTGCGCCGTTTTTCTGGTTTGCAGCCTGTCTCAGTCCCTTAATCAGGTCATGTCCGTAAAAGATATTGTCGCCGAGAATCAAGATGCAGCCGTCATTTCCTATGAAGTCCCTTCCTATAATGAAAGCCTGGGCAATCCCCTCGGGATTTGGCTGAACCGCATAGCTGATGTTTATGCCCCACTGTCTTCCGTCGCCCAGGAGATTTTTAAAGAGAAACTGTTCGTGAGGAGTATTGATGATAAGAATGTCCTTTATACCGGCAAGCATGAGAACACTCAAAGGATAGTAGATCATGGGCTTGTCATAAACCGGCAGTAATTGTTTGCTTATTGCCTTTGTTATGGGATAAAGTCTTGTTCCGGACCCGCCTGCCAATATTATTCCTTTTTTAATCATTTTTTCCTGTCCCTGAATTTTTTGGATTTGTTTTTTTGAATCGCCTTCTATTGTCAAACAGTAAAAACTCCGTCGATCATGGTGAAAAAAACCATGACTTCTCATTCAACTCTGTAGCAAGCTGTTTTAAGACTATTTCCATTAATTCAAATAAAATTTAAGCAATCAGAAATATAACCATCAAAACGAATAACAGGTCTTTTAAAATCCCGCAATACATTGTTATCCTGCTCATTTAATCAGGAATAATGCGATATTTTCTGCATATTCCATCGATATTCCCTTAAGCTTTGATATTAATCGCAGGGCATCATCAGCCATTTTTTTATAGATGTCGGGATTAATGAGTACATCAACAATTGCAGCTCCCAGTCTTTCCGGGCTCTCAATTTCAACAGTCGAACCTCTCACAACATCTAGAGCCCATTCGAAATTCGACATATATTGCCCGTGGATTGTTGGAACGCCCCATGCGACAGGCTCCAATATATTCTGGCCGCCAAGGTCAACAAGGCTTCCCCCCACAAATGCGACATCGGATGCGCCATATAGGTTGAACAACTCTCCCATGGTATCGACAATAATTATATCCGTTGTCTTCCCGCTGCTCCTGAGAGAAAATGAAAGCCCCGAAGCGTTGAGCATCTCAGACATCAATCCCACACTGCCCGAATGACGGGGTGCGACAATCGATATAAGTCCGGAGATTTTCGATGAAGCAGCTTGGATTGCATCGACGACGAACCTTTCCTCACCTTCTCTCACACTCCCTGCTATAAAGACCGGCCTGCCTGATGCATTTATGTTTTCCTTCAATTTCTCTCTTTTTGAAGTGTCAGCCGATTTTACGGCATCGAATTTTATATTCCCGATCACCTTCACATCTCCGGCCCCTATTAAAGCGAACCTCTGTGCATCGGCATCTGATATGGCAAGGACAGTTGCATTCTTTAAAATCTCAGATGTCAGCGGTTTGATAACTTTAAAATTCCGAACCGACTTCTCTGACATCCGAGCATTGACGAAAACCACCTGTACATTTTCATTTTTTGCTTCATTCAGAAGGTTGGGCCATATCTCGGTCTCAACTATAACAAGTGCCGAAGGTCTCATGTGTTTCATAAAACGTCTGATTACAGGCGCAAGATCGAAGGGAAAAGGAAAGACATGATCGATCCCCTTTATTTTGCGTGCAGCATCCCGGCCGGTTACTGTCATTGATGATACATAAATCAGGAGGTCAGGCCTGATATTTTTTAAGGCATCGACCAGAAGTTCCGCCGCCTTTACCTCACCTAGTGATGCGCAGTGCAGCCAGATAAGCTCTCCGCCAGTTTTTCGAGGCGGCATATCAAAGCCAAGCCTTGAAAGAAGTGTGCCTTTGAAGTTCGGATGATTCCGGACAGCCACGCACAGCGGTAGCAGGGCTATCCAGGCAAGTATGCCGTAGGTTAGCAGGATCAGACGGGCCATGCGTTGATTATCCTTTGTCTGTCCTGTTCGGTGTTGATCTCGTGGAATTCGCCCCCGGCTACGACTACCCTTATCGGTATGCCGTTTTCGAGCGCCCTCAACTGCTCAAGCGATTCACTCATCTCGAGCGGCGATTGGGGAAGTTCCTTGAAGCTGAACAGCGTCTCTTTCGTATATCCGTAAATACCTACATGCTTGAGCATCAGATAATGGCCGGAGCTTCTTTCATATGGAATCGTAGAGCGTGAAAAATAAAGGGCGTAGCCTTTTATTGAACAGACAACCTTTACCATGTTGGGATCATCCCTGTCTTCAGGTTTTGCAGGTACCGCAATAGTAGCCATCTTCTCACCGCCTGCCATGCATTCCACAAGGCCTGAAAGCGCAGATGTATCGAGTATGACCTGATCACCCTGAACGTTGATGATGGCATCCGCAACAATATCTTTAACCGCCTCCGCCACCCGGTCCGTCCCGGATGCGCAATCCCTGCCGGTCATGACCGGCCTGCCGCCAAATCCTTTTACGGCGGCCATTATTCTTTGATCATCTGTTGCGACAATGACCTCCTCAATCCCTTTTATCCGGGCAGCCTGTTCATAGACACGCTCTATCATCGTCTTGCCGCATACATCTGTAAGCGGCTTGCCTGGAAATCTTGTAGATTCATACCTGGCCGGTATTACGGCGACAATCTTCATTCAATTCCCTCCAGTCAGCTCTTTCAGCACTTCTTCATGAACTCTTAAGGATGCTTCATCGTACAGGACCATCCTCACGAGTGTTATCACTGATGATTTCTTCAGGTAGTCAATAATCGTGCTTAATGCAACCCTTGCCGCGTCTCTTGCAGGATAGCCGAATATCCCGGTTGAAAGGGCCGGGAAAGAAATCGTTCTTATGTCATATTTTTCCGCCAGCTCAAGCGAGCTTCGGTAACATGAAGCGAGCAGTAAAGGATCATCAGGCAAGCCCCTGTAAACAGGACCCACGGTATGTATGACATAACGGTTCGGCAGATTATATCCCTTACTTATGCGGGCCTCGCCTGTAGGACATCCGCCGAGCCCGGAACACTCTTTCCACAATCCAGGACCGGCCGCCCTGTGTATGGCGCCTGCGACACCCCCGCCTGGTGCAAGCTCACTATTAGCGGCATTGACTACAGCCTCGGTATCCTGAGTCGTGATGTCGCCTTTAACGAGTTCGATCTTTCTGCCGCTCTGAATGTATTCCATAGCGCCTCCCGTCAATCAGGATAATCTCCTGAACTTTTATCCCTAATTTGTCTTCAATGCAATTTACTGATATAGTTTTCCGATAAATTTTAAGGAGTCCGTGAGTTGGACGATAAAACTAAAAAATTATACAAACTCGAAGAAGATTTTCTCTTAAGCCTGATCGATAATTCGAGCGACGCCATCATTGCCACGGATATAGAAGGCTACGTTCTGATCTTCAATGAAGCTGCTCAAAAAATGACGGGGTACAATTCAGCGGATCTGCTCAACAAACAGGTTTCATTCAGGCGTTTTATGGGGCAGGGGGAGCAGGAAAGAATCCTTTCGATTCTGAATAAAGGGACTGCAGAGAAACCTCTCAAACTTGTCGGAGAGGAAACCGCCCTTTATGCAAAAGACGGAACGCTCATCCCGATTTCGCTATCGGTTTCTTATATTTATAAACGCGGTGTACCGGTTGCGACAATGAATATATTCCGTGATCTAAGGCCTATAAATCTGGTGAGAGACAAGCTCAGGGTCTCGGAAGAAAAATATCGCATACTTGTCGAAAAGGCCAATGACGGGATATTTGTCTATCAGGATCATTATTTCAGGTATGCGAATCACAAGTTTATAGAGATGCTGGGCTATACTGAAAAAGAGCTGCTTGGCATGGGTCTGCGCGATATCGTGCACCCCGAACTTTCAGACTTTATAGAAGACCGCTACGTCAGGCGCATAAGAGGTGAGAAAGTGCCTGACCAGTATGAAATATCTTTTGTGGGAAAAGACGGCAACTGGGGTGATTTTGAGATAACACCCGCTTTAATAGAATATGAAGGCAGTGTGGCCACACAGAATATCATTCGTGACATCACCCAGAGAAAGCGCATGGAACGCGAACTTGCCGAAACAAGAAAAATGGCCATTCTCGGAGAAATGAGCGCCCATGTAGCCCATGAGGTCAGAAACCCTCTACAGAAAATCAAGACCGGCCTTGAGTTGTTCTCGTTTTCAATATCGCTCGATAAAAAGCAGAAAAAGATACTTGAAGGCGTCAATCAGGGAATTGAAAACCTTGAACGGTTCGTAACGGAAGTTCTCGAATGGAGCAGGTCCGGAAAGCTCAAACTCAAGGTGTACCATGTGGGAAACATAATCGACGGGCTTATATTCAACCATGAGACCGAACTCAACGAAAAGAATATCAAGGTTAAAACCGATTATGATGCCGGAGCCGATTCCGTCATGGCGGACGGCATACAGCTCAGGCAGGCAATAGAAGACATTCTGGACAATGCAATGGATGCAATGCCCTCGGGAGGCGTTCTGGCCTTCAAGACACGCCTGCTTGAATCTCACGGTTTTGAAACGGAGGGCGGCCTCATAGAATCCGATGCGCTGGAAATAGGCATCAGCGATACGGGTCCCGGGATTTCCGAAGATGACCTTAAAAAAGTATTCCAGGCGTTTTTCACCAAAAAAAAGAGGGGCACCGGACTTGGACTCTCGCTTGTCCAGAAAATTGTTGAAGCGCACGGCGGCTATGTCTTTGCCCGCAATGTACAAAAAAAAGGCGCCGAATTCGTTATCAGGCTGCCGCTTGACCCAATGAAAATAATAGGAAACTCAAAATATATGGAGCCAGCAATATGAACAAAAAAGTTCTGCTTGTCGATGATGAAGAGGTATTTGTTGAACAGCTCAAAGAAGCTCTCCTTCATGCGCACCCGGGTTTTGAGATAAGCACGGCTTGCGACGGCATCGAGGCTCTGGAAAAAATGTCACTTGAGCCATTCGACATAGTGATAACGGATATGCGCATGCCGCGTATGGATGGCATGGCTCTCCTTAAAAAAATCAATGAAAAGCACCCCGGAACATATGTTGTTGTCGTAACGGCATTCGGCAATGTCTCTCTGGCGGTTGAAGCCATGAGATACGGCGCAATTGATTTCCTTGAAAAGCCCTTCAACATGGACACATTGGAAATAGCACTGACAAAAATCATCAGGCAGCAGGAAATCCTTAAGGAGAATCTCGAGTTGAGAGTCCAGCTGCAGCAGCACGGACAGGGGCTGGACCAGATTATAGGGGCGCACCCACTGATGCAGAAAGTCTATGATCAGATAATCATGGCGGCCGATACCGACCTGACTGTTCTGATACTCGGAGAAACAGGGACCGGCAAGGAGCTTGTTGCCCGTTCCATCCATCACAGGAGCCCGCGCAGGGGCAGACCTTTTGTAACGATAAACTGCGCCGCAGTGCCGGAAAACCTTCTGGAAAGCGAATTTTTCGGCCATGAAAAGGGCGCTTTCACCGGCGCGCTCAGCCAGAGAATTGGACGCTTCGAGAAGGCGCACACAGGGACGCTCTTTCTTGATGAAATCGGCGACATACCGACCGGCCTGCAGGCCAAGATATTAAGGGTGGTACAGGACGGGTGCATCACCAGACTTGGAAGCAACAAAGAGGTGGAGCTCGATTTCAGGCTGGTATGCGCAACAAACCGGCCTATTCAGAACATGATAAAGGAAAAGCTCTTCAGGGAAGACCTCTATTACAGGATAAGCGTTTTTCCCATAATTATACCACCGCTGAGGGAAAGAACGGAAGACATCCCCATGCTTGTCGGCCATTTTATCAACAAGTACGGCAGAAAGCTCAATCCCGCTCTTAAGGGAATCACCCCCAGAGCCATAGATGAACTTATGAAATATCCCTGGCCGGGCAATGTCCGCGAACTGGAAAATGTCGTCCAGCGTGCGATAGTATCGGCACAGGCGGGCTATATCGAAGGATTCCCATTTATACTGGGCCAGGATAATGTCAGTTCAACGGAACCTGAAGCCGAATCTTCATCCGGACAGAAGCTCTCTGGCAATTATCATGAACAGAAAAAGAAGCTGCTTGATAACTTTGAATATAAATTCATATGCGAACTCCTGGAAAAACATGGCGGAGTGATAGCAGAAGCCGCACGCGAATCGGGTATGAACTATAAGACATTCTACCTCAAAGCCGATGAATTGGGGCTTATCAAAAAGAAGAGGTGATCCCAATGAAAAAGACTTCAACGCTTGACGCCATGGTAAAAAAGATAAAAGCAATGCCTGGAGCTGATTCAGTGGGCATGATACTCTGCCATAACGGTATAGTCAGGGGCACCTCCCGCGACGGCAGAAAAGTAACCGGTGTAGCCGTCACGGCTGACAGAAAAAAGCTTGATGACATAGTAGCCGCACAAAAAACACGTCCCGGGATATTTGAAATCCTGGTCCATGTGAACGAGGGCGAACTGAAAGTAGGCGACGACCTGCTGCTTATCGCAGTCGCAGGCGATATCAGGGAAAACGTAATCCCGGTGCTCACCGATACGCTCAATACGGTAAAAAAATCCGTAACCAGCAAGACCGAACATTTTGCCTGAAGTATCAAAAATGTAAAAATCCAGATCCGATTTGATAGACTTTTCTAGGAGCCTTGTAATGCAAACTGAAAACCTGTGCTTATAATCTTATGGGATATGCTATTTCATAGATTGATGAAATGAGGGTTTTTGACATATTTGTTTGGTTCTGGTATGCTAAATTTTCAAAATACCAGAAAAGGCAGTTGAGATGTACATAAACAAAAATAGAAAATCAGTAATACTGACCTTGCAGGAGTGGAAAATCTCACCGCTGCCTTAAATGTAAGCTGCCAGCATAGTCGGGCTTACATCTATCCTTTCTGAAACATCACGCATCGATTGCCAAAAGCACTTCAAATGGGAACATCCTTTTATTATCAATAAATGGATGAATCTTGCACGCCATGCATTTGGCAATGATGCTTCTTCGAGAAAACAAAGACAAGGAGGGTATCATGAGATTATTGATGTACTATGACGGAACAGACGATACGAGAAAAACTTTAAAAACCGTCAAGGAACGTGCGAAGGCGCTTCAAGCGAAGGTTCATGTACTGTCATCACTTTCAAACTGGGGAGAACTCAGCGTTAAAATTGTCCGCAAGATGGAAGATGGACTTCATTACATCAAGAATGCCTTGAATAGAGAAAATATACCTTGTGACACACACCTTCTTATCATGGGTCGTACCCCAGGTGAAGATATCCTTGATGCAGTTGACAAGTTTCAGGTTAACGAGATCATCATCGGTATCGGCAGAACCTCTAAAATAAAGAAGTTTAAAGCAAGAGGATTGATCAAATATCTTATTAGCCGTGCGAGATGTTCTGTTCATATAGTTTGAATAATAACATCTGCCTCATCTATGGATTGTATTCATCGAACATAACGCAATAGCAATGATAAAGAACTCTAATGACAGGGAGGAAGTCATGAGATTAATTATGTACTATGATGGCAAAGATTATACTAAAAAAATATTACCAGTAATAAAAGACCGTGCAAAGGCACTTGAATCTAAGGTCCATGTAGTATCATGCATTTATAGCTGGGGTGAGCCAAATGTTAGAATTCTCCGCGAAATGCGAGATGACCTTAATTATTTGAAAGATGTTTTGGGTGAAGTGAATATCCCCTGTTATACACATGCTTATATGAAATGGCGCAATCCAGGAGAATATATACTTGAGATCGCCTACAGGTACAATGTCGATGAGATTATTATCGGGACAAACAAGGAATCCAGAGTGGCAATGTATACACATGGCTGGTTCATCAATCATGTGATCATTTGGGCCAAATGTCCTGTGCTTATTGTTTGAATATGAAATAAATCCTCGTAAGCGGGAGGAGTTTCACCTTAAGTTGTTCAATTTCACCCGCAACACGTGATGAGATGCCAGATTCCTTGAAAATAAAAACAGTTGCAGGCTGATTGCTGTATATAAGCTATAGAGTGTACAGGCTATACCTGACAATATTGAGTAGGAAGGTATGAGATGTTGATATACAAGAGGAGTCTGGCAGTTATAGATACCTCAAAGGAGAGCAAGATCTCACCGCTGTTATTAATGTAAGCTGGTGTTAATCAAGAGCTTACATCCAATTCCGTTATAGCACGCATCGATTGTAAGCAGCTCTTTGAACAGCACTGACAGCCATCTCTGGTTCTGTAACGGATTTCATTTATCACAATTCATGCAATGGCAAGGCCCTAGACTACGGGAACAAGGAGTGAACTATGAGACTGTTGATGTACTACGATGGAACAGATCATTCAAAAGGATGCAATCAAAATTGTGAAGGAACTTGCAAAGGCTTTAAATACGAAGATTCATGTCATGACATCGCTTTCTGGTTGGGTTCACCTTGATGTAAAAATGGTTAATGAGTTGGAAGATAACCTCGAACAAATAAGAGATCTCCTGGAAAAAGAGAAGATTCTCTGCGGGACACACCTTCTTATCAGGGGCAAAAATCTAGGCGATGATATCATTAATATTGCCAATAAATATAAGGTGTATAAGATAATTATAGGAACTGACAGGAATTCAAGAATCGAGAAGTTCATGGCTGGCTGGTATGTCAACCATGTAATCGACAGGGTCAAGTGTCCTGTTTTGGTAGCCTAGAAGCTTTTCTTCCGATGTTTGCCGGAGGATATGCTCAAGTCGTGTGTCTTCTCCGGCGTAATGCCTGTTCGAGGTTTTCATCGGGATAAAGAAAATTTATTTATGTGCGTCACAGTAAACATAATGGGAGAAAACCATGGCAGAAAGAAAGATCTACATTACAGAATACGACAAAAAGCGGCTCGAAGCATGCATCGAATATGCTGAGCAATCCGGTCACTTCAATAAAAACGCGTCCTTATCTTTGACTGAAGAGCTTGAGCGTGCGGAAATAGTGTCTCCAGAAGATGTGCCACCGGATGTCGTGACCATGAACTCAAAGGTCATTCTGCAAGACCTGAGCACAGAGAAAGAGATGACCTGCATTCTGGTGTTCCCAAAAAACGCGGATATCCGTACTGGAGCTATTTCAGTTCTTGCCCCTGTAGGCACAGCAATTCTTGGATATGCAAAAGGAGATGTAATTGAGTGGCAAGTCCCGCAAGGTAAACGCCGTTTGAAAATCAAGGAAGTTCTTTATCAACCTGAAGCAGCTGGAGATTACAGTCTATAGCATCAATACATCATTAAACCCACTATATGACTGCTTAAATTTCCTATATACCCTGAATCAATTCCTGAATCCTGGTTCGTGCATTACCGAAAAGCAGGACTGTTTTTTCCTGTAAGTACAAGGTATTGGGTACGCCGGAATAGCCCGGTTTTGTATCAAGGTTGCAGACAATCACATTGCCGGCTTCATGTGCCTTAAGAATAGGCATGCCGGAAATGGGAGTCCCTTCCTGTTCTGTTGCAGCCGGATTAACGACATCGCAGGCGCCAACAACGATAACCAGGTCAGTGGCCTTAAAGTCTTCATTGATTTCCTCCATTTCAACCAGTTTGTCATAAGCAACATCGGCTTCAGCCAATAAGACATTCATATGTCCGGGCATACGGCCAGCCACAGGGTGAATAGCGAAACGCACAAATTTTCCCTGGGATTCAAGATGCCGCACAAGGGATGCAACATCGATCTGAGCTTGCGCCATGGCCATTCCATAGCCAGGAATGATTATTATACTGGATGCGTTCTGCAGTAACGCATGGGCTTTTTCAAGAGGATCTGTCTGTTGAACCTCAGGCTGAGGACTTTCAGGTAATAAATCCTCAGGGGTATCATTAGAAATATTGTTGCTCTGCACACTTGTTCCAAGGAAAATATTCAGAAGGCTGCGGTTCATGGCACGGCACATTACGATAGTGAGTACTGATCCCGACGCCGCTACAGTGGCACCACAGGCCACCAGAAGACGGCTGTTGATAACGCTGCCGCAGAAAGCCGCCGCAAAACCCGCAGTTGCGTTAAGAAATGATATTAATACAGGCATGTCAGCGCCTCCTATCCGTAAGGCGAAAATTACGCCAAAGGCAACAGCCAGGATTATCATGAATTGATAAGAAACATGGGCATTGGGTGAGCCCCAGGACATGAAGCCGGCAAACACTATCAGACAAGCAATTACCATGAGGAAAATCGAATGTGCCGGTATCTTGACTGGATGCGGTTTAAGTCTCTCTGACAGCTTGCAGGATGCCAGCATACTGGCACTGAATGTTGCTGCACCGATAACCAATCCGAGAATGCCTGAAATCTTTGAGAAAGAGGATAAATCTGAAGCCATCCTTGTCAGCTCAACATAGGAAATCAGAAAAGCGGCGATACCCCCGACCCCATGCTGAAATGCCACCATGGCAGGCATTTGTATCATCGTTATCCGTACGGCTGCCTGATAACCGATAAGACCTCCTATTACAATAAAAGCCAATACAATAGAGGAGTTCAATATTTCACTCCTCCAAAAAACAAGCACCATTGCGCAAAAAACAGATACGACTGCGGAGAGATTCCCGAGTCGTGCATTTCTTGGAGAACGGAAAAGCCATATTCCCAATATCAGGAACAAAATAATAAACGCATCCAATAAATAGTTAATTATAGACATGGGATATCCTTAAGGTTTGTTTACAAGTTGATTTTTTTCATTTTTTAAACATCTTGACCATTCTGTCAGTAAGAGTAAATCCGCCGACAACATTGAACATGGCAGCAGCTATCGCTAATGCCCCCAGCCCCTTTTCAAGTTCCGTTGTTTTGACAGCAAAGAGAAGGATACCTCCCAGTATCGTAACTGCGGAGATGGCATTGGTCATTGACATGAGAGGAGTATGAAGAAGAGACGGAATGCGCTTTATTAGAAGATAGCCGACTCCAAAAGCCGTGACGAACACCACGGCTATGATGATGAGGTTTGTCATGCTGCGTCACCCCCGTTGCCGTTATAATTTACCATTGCCTTAACGGTTCCCTTGTGTACGATTTTTCCCCCATAGGTAACCATTGAGTTCGAAACGATATCATCATCCAGATTGAAAGTGTCCAGACCGTTCTTGAAAAGGTTCTCTACATAATTATAGAGGTTATTGGCGTACAGCCGTGTTGAATGAATCGGCACCGATCCTGGAATATTCTTGATCCCGCAGACAGTAATCCCATGCACGGAAGTTTCAATGCCAGGCTTGGTTACTTCACAATTGCCTCCCTGATCGACGGAGACATCTATTATAACCGAACCAGGTTTCATCTCGCTGACCATTTTCTTTGAAACCAGCATCGGTGCTACTTCGCCAGGGACAAGCGCGCTCAGGATTATAGCATCTGATTTGCGTACAAGAGGTTCCAGGAACCTGCGTTCCTTGGCCAGCCATTCTTCCGGAAGGCTTCTTGCGTATGCCCTGTCTCTCATCAGAACTTCAGATGGCACCTCGAATCCGTCTACATTTATGCCAAGACTCGACGCTGCAGAACGGGCTTCCGAACAGATATCAATTGCGTTGACAACCGCCCCGAGACGCTTGGCTGTGGCTATAGCCTGGAGGCCCACAACTCCAGTGCCGATGACAAGGAACTGTGCCGGCTTTATAAGGCCTGCCGAAGTCGCTACCATAGGAATCATCGTGCATAAACTGTTTGCAGCCATGAGAACAGATTTATATCCTGTTATTGTGCTCATCGAACTCAGGGCATCCATTTTCTGTGCTCGTGATGTACGGGGTATGCCGTCCATTGTGAACGACGCAAGACCTTTTTCCGCCATACGGATGACAGTGGAATGGTTGTCCGGTGCTGCTGGATGCAAAAATGTGATCAGTATTGTTCCCGGCTTAATAATTTCCACCTCATGCAGACTGAGTTCGCTGTTGTATGTGAGCTCCTTTACCTTGAGAATTATATCTGCATTCTTATACAATGTTTCTGCATCGGGAACTATTTCGGCACCAGCATCAAAGTATGATTTATCATCAATAAATGATCCTTTCCCCGCCCCGGACTGCACCATGACAGCAAAACCCATCTGGCAGTACTTGGAGACTGTTTCAGGAATAGCCGCTACACGGTTCTCTCCGGCAAGTATTTCTCTGGGTATGCCGAGGATCATGATGCAATCTCCAGACATGCTCTAGAGCATGCCGTTTCTTTATCTTCAATCTGTCTTGTGATTCGGTTTAACGCCTTATGAAATGCCGGCGGATGTGGAACATCAAACAGTTTCCCAACCTCTTCAACAAATTTCTTCCTGGCTTTTTCGTTTTTCCTGCAAAGCTGGACCAGACTGTCTGCAGCAAGGATACGCTGTTCATAATAGACAGTATCATTCATCACAATGTCGAGAACCACATCAATTATTGAATCATCTGGCCGTTTGAGCTCTTTGATACAATCTAGAACTGTTTCTCTGAGTTTCCAGTTGTTCGGGTAACGCAGTATCCGCACAAGGCCAGGCTGGTGTTTATCAAGACTGAAGCTCAGCCTGAGCTCTTCAATCTGATTAAGCACGTCACTCCAGTCATAAAGATTACCAAAAATATCCTTTTCCATTTCTTTCCTCCTGTGGGTATGAATACCAACCCTAACTGAAAGAATTTGACAGGGCGGTATTGAAGTTAGCGCCCCGAGGCATTCTATTGCTTCTAGGAGCAAGTTGCTTGCCAGGCGCCAAAACCATGCAAAACAAGTATTTTTACATGTTAAAACAACAGGTTGAGTGTTTCAGGACAGAATTAGAGAGGGTGAACCATCCTGCATGCTGATTGTAATATGCAACAGTACGTTGCAATATGCATCTTCAGGACAGTAGTTGATGAATATCGGCATCCTCAATATTGTACTTTATCATCATGCGCCAAAGGGTACTGCGGTTAATTCCCAGGTATTTTGCTGCCTGTGCTCTGTTGCCACCCACCTGGCGAAGCACATTTACAATATGATTCTTTTCAAGGTTCGCCAGAGTTAACGGGGACTTATCGCTCCCTGGCATTAAAGGACCGGAATTACAAGGCCTTGTTTCCCGTAACTTTGCAGGCAGAGAGGCAGGTGTTATCTTGTTATCTCTTTCCAGGAGGACAGACCGCTCAATGGTGTTCTCGAGTTCTCGTACGTTGCCTGGCCATGGATATTCTTCAAGCAACCGCAGGGCTTCAGAATCAATTTCCCGAAGGTTCTTGTCAGCCTCTCTTGAATATTTGGCGAGAAAATGATGGGCCAGAAGCGCTATGTCTTCCTTGCGCTCCCTGAGAGGAGGCACTGGTATGGTGATTACATTCAAACGGTAAAAGAGGTCTTCTCGGAAATCGCCTGTAGCAACCATGGCCTCAAGATCCTTGTTGGTCGCTGCAATAATACGCACATCAACCTTGGTCCGTTTAACAGCCCCGACGGGTTGTATCTCGCCGTTGTCAAGTGCCCTCAATAGAGTCTGCTGAAATCCCAGGCTGATATCGCCTATCTCGTCAAGGAAAATGGTTCCGCCGGCGGCAACCTCGAACAGGCCGCGTTTATCATGAAGTGCCCCTGTGAAAGCTCCTTTGACATAACCGAACAGTTCGCTGGCAAGAAGGTTCTCCTGAAGGGCTCCACAATTGACAGGCATATACAACCTGTCGGACCGAAGGCTGTTGTAATGGATCGCCCTGGCCACCAGATCTTTACCAGTACCTGTTTCTCCCACTATAAGAACCGTGGACTTGGAGTCTTTTACCTGGGTAATGAGTTTGTACACTTCCACCATCCGTTCGCTATGGCCAATGATATTTTCGAATGCATACTTGCGTGTCAACTGATTCTGCAGCAATAGATTGCGAGTGATCATCTCGCGCTTTTCAAATATCTTACCTACCACCATTCTTATTTCTTCCAGGTTAAATGGTTTCGCAATGTAATCCTCGGCGCCTTCCTTCATCGCCTTCACTGCAGAATCCACAGTTGCATATGCCGTCGTCATGATAATGCTTGTTTCAGGTTTATGCCTTCGCACAGCACGAACCAGCTCCAACCCGTCAATTCCAGGCAGTTTCAAGTCTGTGATGACAAGATCATAGGAGGTTTTGTTGATAACCTTCAGTGCATCTTCAGCTGTCACTACAGCCATGAGGTCATAGCCCTGTTTGGCAAGTATTCGTTCCAGTGCAATACGCAACTGGTCGTCGTCTTCAACTATCAGGATTGATCCAGTGTTCACTGCATTCATAATTCACCCCTTGCTACAGGTATTTCCACGGTAAAAATTGTCATACCCTGTTGCCCTGCTTCCTTAGGTGGGTTGCTGATTACCCGCATAGAACCGCCGTAACGTTTAATGATTTCGTGGCTCATGTATAGGCCGAGTCCAGTACCACCCGCTTCCTTGGTAGTGAAAAAGGGTTCGAATAGCTTCCCAATATATTTGTCAGGAATGCCGACACCCGTATCGCATATTTCTATCACTATTTTCTCAAGAACTCCAATGTAGCGCGTGCCGATACTTAGAACTCCTCCGGCAGGCATGGCTTCCAACGCGTTGACTATCAGGTTGGTAAAAACCTCCTGTATGACGGTTTCACCGATCTCTGCCAATGGAAGGCCGGGATATAAATGACTGTGGAGCTTAACATGCCTGCTCTCTATCTGTACCTGAGCTATGCTGAGCAATTTTTTAAGCACAGCATTGACATCACAGATCTGATCTTCTCTTGGTGACATGCGTGCCACATCAAGAAGGTTCCTGACGATATTGCTACACTGTTTGATCTCGTCCTCAATCACTGCAAGCTGTTGCCTGGCTGAAATCTGTTCAGGCGGCATTTCCTCTCCCAGCATCTGGGTATACAGCAGGGCACTTGCAAGAGGTGTGTTTACCTCATGGGCAAGACCTGAAGTAAGCATCCCCAGTGCAGCAAGTTTGCTGTTGTGTATTGACTGGAATTCAAGCTCTTTCTCATGTTTATGGCTTTCTTTAAGACGTCCAACAATCCGCCCCGAAATAACCCAGGCAACAAGAAATATGCCGGCAATAAACAATGCAACAAGAACATAAACCGTTTGTCTTAGAGTCATGGCTTGTTCAAGGGCTTCATCCTGATCCTGTTCAGCTATAACAAGCCAGTCAGTCCGCTCAAGAGACTGGGACGCCCTAAGAACATATTGTCCGCGGTAATCTGTATAACGGCTGATCCCATTGGATTCGATTTTTTCCAAACTGATCTTATCGGGATGTGATTTCACCCTTAGTCTGGGAGTGGTTATAAAACGACCGTTCCTATCGACCAGGTAAAGCTCGCCTGTCTCCTCAAAACGGCTCTGTTTGAGATAGTCTTCTATTGAATGGAAATCTACTGCAGCCACTGCTAATCCCTTTTCAACATTTCTATGCTCATTCAGGGGGACTGCAACAAAAACTGCCGGAACTTTAACTTGAGGAACCGGATAAGGAATCACAGAGCTGACAAATCCGTTTTTTTCTGCCTGTTTCCTGTTGATGCTGGAATCAAGAAGTCTGGCAATCGCCGGATCATATGGCCTGTTGCCAATGATGATCTTTCCCTGCTTGTCCAGAAAAAAGAAATCCACATATGAAGATGTTAACGCTTTCATGCAGTCAAAGGTTTCCAATGCGAGATCCTTTTTAACACCTGATGGTGTCGTGACAAGGAAGGAAAAGACTTTAAGGTCATAAAACCTTTCTCCCAGGTAGCTGTCCAGGTAGACAGCACTTTTCTCCGCTAACCCTGTGAGGTGTGCATTTACTTTGTCCTGAATTACTCCCTCGCCCACGCGTTGAAACTTGTAAACTATTCCCACCAGAGGAATGATCGCAAGGACTATGAAATAAAATATAAACTTTATTCTCAGAATCCTGAAATTAACCGGTTCATTAGCGGAATTTTTCAAGTTATCACCTCGAATGCATATCTGAAAATATCGTTCATCTCCAATCCCCATTCATTAAGCAACCAATTGAGGGAGTGTCTGGTTAGTTAACATATTGTTCTGTTTCATGACAAGCTCATAAGGGGCACAGCTTCTTAACTGGTTCTCAAGCTTCCCTTTCATTAAATATCCTTATTATCTTCTACTCCTTAAATCTCCTACTCTTAATGATACGATCCTCCTCTATCCTTCTTACCAGATCGTACTCGCTCCAAAAATGGCTTTGATTCAAGGAGAAAGGTCACAGACTATCTAATGCTATAAGAAATTGATATCCCAGCCAGGCTACAGATATCTGCGGAAGCTGTCGAAAAACTCTGAAATTGCATTAACTATTATTGTGTTTGTTACCGTACAAAATGATCATATAAAAAGCCCTTAAAAACCTTATTATAATATGTAATATTAACTTGTTATGTAGTATTTGGTATCAGAAAATATCAAGGATATATGACCAACGAGTAAGTAGATATCAGGAGGTTTTCATGGGAAGATTCAAGAGATGTGATTATGCCCAGGGGATGTTCATTCCTGTATACCTGCAAGAGCAGTTGATGCCGGGAACTCTTGAATACACCATTCGTAACCTGGTGGAGAAGCATATCGACTTGGGCATATTTGATGGAAAGTACAGCAATGATGAAACCGGCACTGATATCTATATCTTTTTATTCAGGGCACAATAGCTTTACGTCAGAAAAAATCGTAATCAATATTCCTGATCTGTCAGATCAGATTGCAAGTAATGCACATCAGAATTTGCAGGCGAGCCGTCTGATCGCATCGAGCTTGCCCTTATCGCCAATCTCTGCCTTTTCTACAGCTCTTTTCAGAACTTCTATCGAATGGTCATAGTTCTTTCTGTCCACAGGATAAGGGGTGCCGTCCTTGCCTCCATGTGCGAATGAAAAAGCGGCAGGATCGGTCCGGCTGACTTCAGTGCCGTGTATAATCTCTGCAAGCAGCGATAATGCCCTTATCGTCTTCGGTCCTGCCCCCTTGGCTCCTATGAGAGAAGTAAAATCCGTGGGATTCTGTTCATAAGTTTCAATGAGTACCCTGCGGATATTATCCGGATTTATGTCGCGAAGCATAACTTCATGCCTGAAAGGCAGGCTGTATTCCCGGGCCTTCTTAAGTTCACCCAGGACAAAATCAGGTCCCTCTTTCAGTATTTCAACAGATGCGTCTCTTGTGTCATGACTCGATTTTGCTGTCAGATCATAGACTGTCTGCAAAGAAGATTGTGCGGTTATCCCTGCGTGAGGCTCCTCAACAAAATCCTTCAGCGCAGGCGAATACCAGTGATATCTGCGGGCGGTTCGCGCCTCTTCGTTCATGCCCTGCTGAACAACTGTCCATGTGAGCGTTGAATCAAAAAACAAATTGTGGTGGTAAAGCTGATGCCCGTCCTGAAGCGCATTGTTGTCGACTTTGGCCGAGAGCCTGCTGGCGCGCACAAGCGGGGCAGGCTCCTTCCCGAGCCTTTCGCACCTCATTTCAATATCTGAGGGCGTCTGTCTCGACCTGGCCCCTTTGCCGCCGCAGGCATAAAAGCCGATTTCATGCTCAAAACCGGCAATGCCTTCTTTTATAGCGCCACATACAGTTGTGGTTACGCCGCTCGAATGCCAGTCGAATCCGAGTATACAACCCAGCGCCTGAAACCACAATGGCTCTGAGAGTCTTTTAAGGAGCTCATCTGTACCGTAATCCAGTATGATCGCCTTTACGATCTCACCGGCGAGGGCCTGCATCCTTTTAAAAAGCCATGCAGGCGCCTTGCCTCCATGGAGCGGGGTAGTCATTATGCCTGTACGCATATGATTGGTTATTGAACTTCCAGGATATTATAAACTGATGATCAATATTCAAGAGGCGCACATCCCTTGAGGATGCGCACCTCTGAATCCGGACTAAGCCGCTTTAGGAACAGGTTTTACCATCGTTATTACATCGACCGGGCATTCCGCTGCGCAGAAGCCGCAGCCGATACAGGCCTTCTCGTCTTTCATGAAAGGTTTCCCATGTTTGTCTTTTCCCATAGCCCCCGACATGGCAAGACAGCCTGTCGGACAGGTTTCGACACAGATAACGCACGAATTGCATTTCTTGCTGTTGAATACAGGTTTTTCCCATTCTGATTTCTTGACGGAAGTGCATATTCTGCCCAGGCTGTCTTTGACCGCCTGTTTGGGACAGACTTTACCGCAGACTCCACACTCGATGCAAAGAGAATCATTTATTGAATGCATGCTCTTCTGAGTGCCGCTTATTGCGTTTGCCGGGCATATTCTTTTGCATGCGCCGCAACCGTTGCAGACTTCAATAATCGTATAAGACATCTGACCATCCTCCTTTTATTCTATTCCCAGCTTGATAAGGGTCTCAGCCTTCGGCTTGCCGGTTTCCGGATCCCATCCGAATGCCGTCCAGTAATCTTTCAAAAGCTTGTCTATCTCGACAGTTCTGCCTTTATTGGCGCCTTCCAGCAGAGGCGGAATACCGAGGGAGCGGTCGTTTGCCTTATAAGACTTGGGCTCAATCCCTTGTTTGACGTTAAACTGCTGTTTCAGTGTCTGAATGCGCTCGCCGATTTCCATATAATCTTCCGGGGTTTTGTTCCAGCCTGTTGCCGCATTAAGCCAGTCAAAGGTCGGCGTCCGCTTGATTCCGAGAAATGCCCCGAACATGCATAAGCCCGAACCGTTAAGCACATTCATGAACTTGCTGCAGGCGTTTGACCATATGGCCTTTTCTTCATCGGCCTTGTATTTTTCATTCTTGTGATAGAGGGGCTTTACTGCAGGCAGACTCTTGACCTTTTTCCAGAGCTGGAACATCTCATAATAAAGCCATGCTCCGATCGTATGCCTGCCCGGTGTGGGATCCGCACTGTAGTGCAGACCGAAACCCGGATCAGCCCTTCCGTCATGCATTGCGAGTTCCTGTCCGCCCGCATGTATGGCGTAACGCTCGGAACCTTTCCCGATCTTTTCAGAAGCGACCTTTGAGCCGTCAGCAAGGAGATCGCCGATCCCCTCTCTCCTGATCATCTTCTGTATAAGCGTAATGATAGCCTGTGTATTGCCCCAGTTAAGCTCAAGGCCGTCAGTATCGTCTTTTGTAAGTATGCCGCGTTCGTAGCATTCAATAGCGAATGCGGCAGTGCCACCGGCTGATATCGTATCCATGCCTGCACGGTTGAGAAGCTCATTCATATAGAATATGCTGTCGGAATCCTCATTCATGCAAAGCCCGCCCAAAGCAAGCACACTCTCATATTCGGGCTTGTGAGTTTCACTGAATTCGCCTGTTATCCTGCAGATGCCGCCGCAGCCGAGAGGACAGGAATAACAGTGATATTTCACCATCTCGCAATCTGTGTATACTAGACTTCTACTCGAAAAACCTTCTTCGTTGTATCATAGGAGATATTGCCCCCTGTAACTGTGTGAGCCACAGGGGGGGACATTTATATTTTGACGCTCTCAACTGTTGAGGATAGTTAACGCCTGCTCCTTATCGACATCCATGATTGGCGTTATGCCGCTTATACGTGATGCTTCAGGAGTAAGCGCCGCAATATCGTCGCGTGAAATATGCTTGAGCGAGAACTTCCTGCTTCCGGCCATAATCTGGCGCAATCCCTGGGTGAGACGCTCGTAGTATGTGTAGAGGCCGAGAGCGCCCGTAGGCAGCTTCTCGAACTCGTCTTTCCCTATTTCCTGGCGAAGTTCCGATGCAGTGACAAAAATCTCGTCTTTGGTCATGCCAAAGCGTTCGATATAAACAGGAACCTGCATGCTTTCGATGGTGCGGCCTATGGTTTTTCCCACCATTGCAGCAGCAATCGGGGCGCGCGCCATTCCGATGAGTTTTACAAAGGGTGAACCAAGCGCAAGTCCTTTGAATATCTGATCCTCGAAAGAAAAGCCGCTCGCCAGCGTAAGCGCGGGGATAAATGCCCCCTTATTCGAAAGGTGCGATGCATATTGATACAAGAGCGAGTGCAGTTCGACCGGCGGAACCCCCCACTCATTCATCATTCTCCAGGGGCTCATCCCTGTCCCGCCGCCGGAGCCGTCAACGGTGAGAAGATCCAGCTTGCACTTCGAGGCAAAGACTATGGCCCGTGCAAGATCGGCAGGCCTGTATGCCCCGGTTTTAAGGAAGATATGTTTTGCTCCTGCCGCACGGAGTTCTTCGATCCTTTTCACAAAAGACTCTTCAGTCACCATGCCCACACGGGAATGGCGTTCAAACTCTTTGAATGAGCCGCGCTCAAAGGCCTTGATGACCACTTCGTCAAATGGGTCCGGCAATACGATGTAGCCCCTTTTGGCAAGCATCTGCGCCTTCTTGAGGTCTGGTATCTTGACCTCTCCGCCGATGTCCTTGGCGCCTTGTCCCCACTTCAGCTCGACGCACTCTACACCGAGCTTTTCTATAGCATACTCCTGAACCCCCAGACGGCCGTCTTCGATATTGGCCTGAACGATAATAGCACCTCTTCCGTCACGCTGGTATCTTCGATAGAGCTCGACTCTGCGTTTGAGATCGACGGTGTCTTCAACCCTCCCGTTTTTCAGCACGGCTTCAGGATCCATGCCTACCACGTTTTCGCCTATGGTCAGACCTGTTCCCATGAGTGCAGATCCAATGGCCAGCCCATCCCAGTTGTTCTTTGCGATGGCAGTGGACCCGATACCAGGGATTATCCACGGGCGGTTGAATACAATCTTCCCGTCCTGACCAAAGGCCACGGTGAGATCGACATTCGGGAATATGGCCTTGTCGCTGTCGGCCTCTATACCATGGGCTCCTACGCATGTGCCCATAATATTGAAGTGGGAATAGTCCACGGGGTAGCTTTTTTCTGCTGCGGTGGTTATGACTCCGAACGGTTGAGGATAAATTACTTCATGGCCCCGGTAAGCCGATTTCCCGATTTCGCACATCCCGATACACCCGTCAACACATGTTACGCACATCCCGGAAGTCGGAACAATCGAATCTTCGGTCCTGTTTTTAGTCAATGTGGCGGCTGAAGCGTTAATTTTTGATAGTAACATGATATTGCTCTCCTTAATCCTTTCTTTTTTATTTTATTTCACATGCGACACAGGGTTCCATGTAGCACATCATGTCATTGAATTTTTCCTTGCCTATGCAAGGAGGGTTCAGATTAGCGCATGCATTGCACACGGCCTTTTCCGGCTCGTTGAACGTGCACCTGAGCTGGCAGGCAGGACAAATATACATACAGGCTCCGCACTGTCTGCAAATGTCTGAATTCCTGTCAAAGGGCGTGCCTATGCTCCTCTCCTCGCCGCGGCCACGAAAACCCACTGCCCCTGCAGCCATCTGCTCCGAGCACATCCGCACGCACAGGCCGCACAGTATGCAATCGTCATGCTCCTGTTTGAAACGCTGCTGGTTTACTCCATGTGCGGATGCCAGATCCTGTATAACCTTTGACTGCGGGCACGAACTTAACAATAATTCAATTATCATTTTACGGGCCTTAACCACACGCTTTGAAGATGTTCTCACATTGAGGCCTTCCTCTACAGGATAGGTACAGGATGAAACCAGCTTTGATCTCGGCTCCTCTCCGATTTCCACTACACAGAGGCGGCAGGCACCATAGGGCGACAGACCTTCATGGGCGCACAGCGTTGGTATGGGAAAACCCATGAACCGCGCCGCTTCAAGGATTGTCATCCCTTCTTCGACGCTAACCTGCAAACCATTCATTGTTATTGAAATCATATGTATTCTCTCCCTTTGTACAGGGTAAATCCTTATGCCAAATTATTAATTCACATCTATTGCGTCGAACCTGCAAACGCTCCGGCACGATCCGCACCTGCTGCATTTTTCCTGATCAATGGTATACAGTTCTTTCTTTTTCCCGTAAACGGCACCTTCAGGGCAGGCCTTCATGCATGCTCCGCATCCGGTGCAGAGTTCGTTTATTGTAAACTTGATAAGTCCCTTGCACACACTTGCAGGACAACGCTTGTTTTCGATATGTTCAATGTACTCATTCCGGAAATACTTGAGTGTTGATAGAACGGGATTTGAAGCAGTCTGGCCCAGACCGCACATTGCCACATCTTTCAATACAGGGGCAAGCTCTTCAAGAAGGTCGAGGTGTGCATGCGTGCCTCTGCCGGCCGATATGTCATCGAGCAACTCGAACATGCGCTGGGTGCCCTTACGGCATGAAAAGCACTTGCCGCATGATTCGTTTTTGAGAAACTTCATGAAGTACCTGGCCACATCGATCATGCATGTGTTTTCATCCATTACGATCATGCCGCCCGAACCCATAATGGAGCCCACCTTTGAAAGGCTCTCATAGCCGATGGGAAGATCAAACATATTAGCTGGGATACAGCCCCCTGAGGGCCCGCCTGTCTGTACGGCCTTGATTCCCGTCTTTCCAGACGCACCCCCGCCGATTGTGTAGATAATCTCATTGATAGAGGAGCCCATAGGCACTTCGACAAGTCCTGTGTTTTTGATCTTGCCAACAAGACTGTATATCTTGGTGCCGGAATCGGTGCTTCCTATCTTTGAATAATTTTCAGCGCCCATCCGGAAAATTGCCGGGATATTGGCCCATGTTTCAACATTATTGATCAGTGTGGGTTTGCCGTTAATGCCTTTCTTCACAGGGAAAGGCGGCTTTTGAGTGGGTTCACCCATCCGTCCCTCAATGGAGTGTATAAGAGCGGTTTCTTCGCCGCATACAAAGGCGCCGGCGCCCTTTACCATTGATATATCGAATGAGAATCCGGTTCCCAGAATCTCTTTACCCAGAAATCCAAGCTCACGGGACTGCCTTAGTGCATTGGACAGATGCTTTATGGCTAGAGGGTACTCTGTCCGAACGTAAACCACCCCCTGATCGGCTCCGGTTGCTAATGCGCCGATGAGCATGCCCTCTATAATGCTGTGGGGATTGCCCTCGAGCAGGCTCCTGTCCATGTAGGCGCCGGGGTCGCCTTCGTCTGCATTGCAAACGACGAACTTGCCGCCGCCGTTTTTCTGTGCGGCCAAAAACTCCCATTTTACTCCGGTGGAAAATCCTGCCCCTCCTCTTCCTTTCAGCCCGGATTTTTTTACATCGTCTAAAATCCGATGGGGATCCGATTCCGCCAGAAGCCGTGAGAAGGCTCCATAGCCGCCCTCTCTAAGAAAGTCATAGACATTCTGAGGGTCAATTTTTTCGCTCTGGGCCAGCAGAAGCCTTTTCTGGGGTTTATAAAAAGATATATCGTTCTGCTTTTCAATCCTGGAGCCGGTTTTTTCATCCACATAGAGAAGATCATCTGCCGCATGTCCGTCAAGCAGGGCATCGATAATCGTGCTGATTGCTGCTGGAGAAACCTTAGGATAGAATGTACCTGAAGGGTCTACAAGGACTGACGGCTCCATCTGGCAGAACCCATGACATCCTGTTGTTTTGAGTCTAACCATTTTTTGCAGTTTCCTGTCTAGAATCTCATGCTGGGCAGCCCGTACAAGATCAAGGGCTCCGCTTGCCCGGCCGCAGGTACCCGCGGGAATGACTATAGTCGGGATATTCAGGCTGTCATCCTCCAGAAGCTGCTTCTGTAACACTATAAATCTTTCAATAGATGAGATTTTTTCCATACGGTTATCCATGATATATTTTAATTCATATGGTTGAGGGCTTGTCATGAGAGCCGGATCCAATCATATCGATTTCGGAATTTGCACATCCCCATCGAGTGCACACCTGCAGCAACCCACCTCCCCCCAGCGGAAGAGGCGCCATAGCAGAGCCGCATTCGACACAGACAGACTTTCCCTCGATTTTTTTCAAACAGTTTGGGCAGGAATAGCTCACCTGGGAATCCTGCGGTATATCATGCTCACACATGCAGTGAACCGGCCCGAGAAGTCTTGAGATGCTTGCCTGACTTTTCATGCCGTTGACAGATACATTCATAATTATGGAGTTTCGGCTACCGGCAGTGGATTTTTTGTCTATCAGAGACTGATTGCAGTGCGGGCACAGGATTTCAACGGGGAAATCATCTCCGCTATTTCCGGTTGACTTTTCCTTGAAGTCTTCCCTTGCCTTGCTGATTATCTTTTTCACATCAGACCTTGCAACATTGGAAAAGAAGCGGCCATCCACTGCCACTATGGGTCCGAGAGCGCATGTGCCCAGGCAGTTGACAGTTTCAAGGGTAAACTCTCCGTCCTTGCTCGTCTCTCCAGGATTCAATCCAAGCTGCATCTTGAATTCATCGACGATGCCCGCAGCGGAGCGTACATGACACGCGGTACCCAGGCACACGGATATAAGGTGTCTACCCCTGGGCTTGAGGCTGAAAGCCTTATAAAACGTAGCAATACCGTAGACATCCTTGAGGCTTCTCCCGGTTTTATCGGCAACAGCTTTCAATGCTTCCTCTGGAAGATAGTGGCACCTGTCCTGGATGTCCTCCAGAATCGATATCAGTGCACCCATTTCACCTTCATGATTCAAGATTATTCTTTCAACTGCATCAGATGTCATAAAAATAATCCTTTTCTAGTTTGTTTTCGAATCCTGTCCGCTCAATATCAACCTCAACTGTACTCTTCGCAGTGCCACACACCTGATTCGGGTTTGGGAAAAACACAGTCCTTCCAGTGGGAGCAATTGCTGCAAAGCCCCGATGCCGTTCGTATTTTCCCGTCTATGGCAGTTTTTAAAGAATGCCTGAGATCTCCGGGCAACTCAGCGGATAGCAATTCCTTATCGGAGAGAACATCCATTTCATACTCTTCACATTGCTGGATATTCTGTTTGGAATCTTTCATAAAAACACAGCGCGAGGAATACCTGCAGTTCAAACACAAGCTTTCATGGCACTTCTTCATGTCTCCCCGCCTTTAATCGAAATTTTTCTATACGTCGCAAGGAATATGCCATCGGCATAAAAAAGAAGTAATCAACACGGCATCTATAAAAATAAGCATGCTTTATGCAGGCAACACCTTGATAATACATGTCTTCAGAAATTTTGAAACATTCTGGTGAACACGTATCAGATCAGATTGCAGAAAGATGATTATAGGTAATCCTGTGAGGAATTTCTCATCAGTTGGCCGGATATTCCCCGATTTCTTGAGGCTTTATTTTTCGAAGGAAGTATCGCCGATTTTAAGCTTTTCCCTCAAAGTTTTGCGGTCAATATCCAGTATCTCGGCTGCGCGCGATTTATTTCCGCCCACACTTGCCAGAACCCTTTGTATATAGACTGCTTCCTCTTCAGCAAGTGGCCTGAATGGCGACTTCCCCGGTGGAACCGAGAATCGCATGAAAGATGGCAAGTCAGGGATATCGATAACGGGACCGTCCATCATTATGATGAGCCTGTGTATGAGATTTTCCAGTTCCCGTATGTTTCCAGGCCATGCATAATCCATAAGCGTCTTTACAGCTTCGTCGGAAAAAAGGGGAGGTTTCCTGCCGAGTTCTTTAGCGAACTTGTCTGCAAAATGCGATATCAGCAGGGCTATGTCTCCCAACCTTTCCCGCAGAGGAGGTGCTATAATCGTAACTACATTCAGCCGAAAGAACAGGTCTTCACGAAAAGTGCCTTTTGTCACCAGCGACCTTAAATCCTTGTTGCTCGAGGCAATTATCCGGATATCGATCTTTTGCGATTTCCTTGCTCCGACCATGCATACCTGCCTGTCCTGAATCACTCTTAAGAGTTTTACCTGCATTGCAGGGCTCATTTCATTGACCTCATCGAGCAGGATGGTACCACCGTCGGCTGTCTGGAAGAATCCTGCACGAGATTCATGTGCTCCTGTAAAGGTTCCTTTCATATGGCCGAAAAGTTCGCTTTCAAGAAGCTTTTCAGGGATGGCGCCACAGTTGACCGGAACGAATGGAGCGGAAGCCCTGCTGCTGCTGTAGTGTACAGCCCGGGCCACAAGTTCCTTGCCTGTACCGCTCTCGCCTAGAACGAGCACTGTGGCAGTGGATGCCGCAGCCTTTTCAATTTCAGCAAGCATCTTCAGGATCGGCTTTGATTTTCCGATTATTCCAAACGATACGCATTCGGCATTTAAATGTTTGCCCTGAACGGTCTTCCGCAGATCCTGCTTATTGAGTGTTCTCTCTACTGCGGAGAAAAGCTCCTCATCGGTAAAGGGTTTGGGAAGATACTCCTGGGCTCCAATTTTAACGGCTTCTACAGCGCCTTTTACTGATGCATAGCCCGTGATCATGATCACTTCGGTTTCGTAGAAGTTTTCTCTGATATGCCGGATGAGATCAAGCCCGCTGATCTTTGGCATCTTATAATCGGTTATGACAAGGTCAATGTCAGAGTCTCCAAGGATTTTAACAGCATCAACCACACTGGACGCGGTAAAAACACGGTATCCTTTTGACGCAAGGTTTCTCCGGATTATCTCCAGGGCAGATTCTGAATCATCTACCACAAGTATACGGTTTTTCCTTAATGCATTCACTTTTTTTACTCCTTGTCAGTCAATTCATTACTGCAGGGAAATTTCACAATAAACCTGGTTCCTTTTCCCTCGATGCTTTCAACATGTATATCGCCATTGTGGGAAGATACTATACCGTGAACAACAGAAAGCCCCAGGCCTGTGCCCTGATCGATGTCCTTGGTGGTGAAAAATGGCAGGAATATGTTCTCCTTTACCTCAGTGCTCATACCCGTCCCGGTGTCTTCGATCATGAGGCATACCATCGGAGCATGAAACGAGGTTCGAATCGTGATAAGCCCTCCATTTGGCATAGCCTGGAGGGCATTGACAATCAGATTCGAAATGACCTGAAGAAGCTGCGACTTGTCGGCTGTTATATCAGGCAGATCCTTGTCAATGATCCGCCGGAACTCAACGTTTGATTTCTTGCACAGTGTTTCAAACAATTTCAGGTCCTCGCTAATGATCGCATTAAGGTTCACTCTGATCCTGGCTGGCGTTGTCTGCCGGGCAAAAACAAGGAGCTCCTTTATGATACTGCGTGCATGGAGCGATGCATCGGCTATCCTGCCTACGTCCTTTATGACCTGCCTGGGCATGCCCTCTGCTTTCTGAGCAAGCTGCGCAAATCCCAGGATCGTATTAAGCGGCTCATTGAGTTCATGAGCCACACCTGCAGCAAGCTGGCCGATGGCCGCCAGACGATCGGCCCTAATCAATTGCCTCTGAAGTTCGGCTTTTGCAGTTTCGACCTCTTTGTGCTTGATCATATGCGCAATCTGCCCGGCAATGCTGTCTATAAGATGCTGTTCTTCATTGAGAAACGGGGACCTTTGAACAAACGGCTGGCTGTCAATGTAGTGAATCTCCACGATGCCCCTGCTGCGGCCGGCAATGCATATAGCAGCCTCCTGCCTGTGCTGCCCCTCTTTGAAGCCTTTGGTCTGGAAATGGGACCCGTCGATAATAATCCTTGCACAGGCACGATCCGGATACTGCCATGCAGGAGGGAGCAGTGAAGCGATTTCAGTAAGTTTCTGCTCAAAGGACATTTCCGGATTTGCTGCTATCTGCGATATGCCATAGAGGCAGGTGAGCTCTTTTACCCGCTCTCGCAGCTTTGCCTGTGAGAGTTGGTGAATGTATGCCATCTCGAACTTCGTGGAGATAGTTTCAAGATAGCCGATTCTTTCGAGGCTGAATCGATGTTCATGTATATGTTTGAAGAGGATCAGGCCCGCATTATCATTCAGAAATTTCAGGGGAACAACCGCCAGAGAACGATGAAGACCACCAATGCAGGCGTCTTCATTCAATATGAAACCGGGAAGCTTTACTGTTAGTGAAATGAGTTCACGGGTATCGTCGAACCATATGCTGCCGTATTTTGTACAGCAGTCCGGAGACGGCTTGATGTTACCACCTAGAAATGCAGAGCACACTTTTTCAAGTACATGATTGTCTTCACTGTTGAAGACAGTCTTGAAATTACACTTTCCAGGCTCTGGCATAGATGCTTCGTATCTGAGAATGCCCTCCCTGTTTTTCAGCCATAATTCAACCGATTCGCAGCCTGAATGTTCAAGTGTTAGCATTAGGGTATCCGCGAGAAATTCTACCTGGGGTTTATCCCAGACCGCACATTTGAGGAGGCTCTGGGAAAAATCGAGGCGCCTGTCAATCAGATTTACGGCCTGCGTTAAGGATTCAGGGGCTTTCTTTCTTATTGACATTTAACGATACTGCCTTCTCCCCGGCCTCTTGCAGCCTGCATTTCCTACACGCATCCCTTTCATGAGAAACGGTAGATTAACAACATAACATATTACATAGCAGAGGTCAGCCTGTTTCTCTCCAGGACTGCGCTAACCTTCTTCCAAGATTTTTTTGGTGTTATTTAGATTTAAAGAGACTCCTGCTCAACCTGGATTCTTATCAAATGATAAAAAAACAAGCAGTGCATGAGCCTTTTAAATATTATTTTTAAGGATCTAATCTTTTTGCTTTCGCTTTGCGAACTATCAAGCAAAGATTTCATATGATTTAATTTTGTTTCAGTTCTGCTAAAGAATTCGAATATTTCATCCGTTAATAAACATTAGACCGTTTTACGATTTTTGAAGGAGCCCTTAAAGATGTCCTCTATCTGGTTAATTGTTTGTTCCCTTGCGGCTTTCGCCGTTGCTTACAGATATTACGGGGCATTTATCGCCGCCAAAGTGCTAGCCCTTGACCCGGCAAAAAAGACCCCGGCCTACGCTCTTCAAGACGGCGTCGACTACCAGCCTACCAATAAATGGGTGCTGTTCGGGCACCATTTCGCGGCGATATCGGGCGCAGGCCCTCTGATTGGCCCCGTACTGGCAGCACAGTGGGGATTCCTGCCGGGATACTCATGGATAATCGTCGGCGCCTGCCTGGGCGGCGCAGTACATGACCTAACCATTCTCCTGCTCTCGGTAAGGGACGACGGCAAATCGTTTCCGGACATTGTGAGGTCATTGCTTGGCAGAAGGGCCTGGCTGGCCGCATCCATAGCTACGTTCTTCAGTCTGATAGCCGTGCTTGCAAGCACTTCCGTCGTCGTTGTAAACGCCCTTGCTCAAAGCTCATGGAGTGTGTTCGTGATATTCATGACTATCATCGCAGCGCTTATCACTGGGTTGTGGATGTACAGAATACGTCCGGGCAGGATCGTCGAAGCGACCACGATAGGCGTGGTTATAGTTCTTGCAGGCGTATTCATAGGAAATCCATTCTCCGACTCCTCTTACGGACATCTGTTCATGTTCAGCAAACACACAATGTCGATAATCCTTCCTGTTTACATACTTATTGCCTCCATTCTGCCGGTCTGGGTGCTGATGTGCCCGAGAGATTATCTGAGCTCATACATGAAGATAGGTGTCGTATTCGTACTTGCGGTCGGGATTCTTATTGCAAATCCGAAGCTCAACATGCCTGCCCTGTCTCCATTCCTGGAGAACGGCCCGATAATAAGCGGAGCCGTGTGGCCGTTCATGTTCATCACCATTATGTGCGGGGCTGTTTCGGGCTGGCACGCTCTTGTATCTACAGGCACAACCCCCAAGATGCTCATGAACGAAAAGCATGCACTGCCTATAGGATTCGGCGCAATGCTCACCGAAGGCTTTGTGGCAGTCATGGCGCTAATCGCCGCCTGCGTGCTTCAGCCCGGAGACTATTTCGCCATCAACATGCCCCAGGATACCGACAAGCAGAAGGCCGCATATGTCGCCTTCGTGAATTCAGGTGCAGGAGAATCTCAGATGAACCTCAACCCTGTCGATCTGAAAATGCTCGAAGACGAGACCGACGAGAAACTCGAAGGAAGGACAGGCGGTGGAGTAACGCTCGCAGTCGGAATGGCCAAGCTCTTCACCCACCTGCCCGGTATGAAAAAGCTGGGCTCTTACTGGTACCACTTCATCATCATGTTCGAGGCCCTTTTTATAATGACACTTCTGGAGACTGGCACACGTGTGGGCAGATACATTCTGCAGGACGTTATAATAAAGGAGTCGAGAGTGAAAACGAACCACTACGACTGGAGGCTCAACATAACGACAAGCTTAGCGGTCTGCTTCTGCTGGGGATATCTGCTTTATACAGGCACACTCAACTCCCTGTGGACGCTCTTCGGGATAGCGAACCAGCTCTTCGCAGCCACAGTGCTGGCCGTTGGCACATGCTGGATACTCCAAAATTCCGCCAGAAGAAAATATGCGCTCATAACCGCTATCCCCTGTCTGTTCCTCATTATAACAGCCACCACTGCCGGAATAATAAGCATAGGAAGGTGGGGAAAAGCATTTGCAGACATCCCTTCAGGCGATATTACGGCTTTCATCCTGCAGATAATACTCATAGGAATGGCCTTTCTTCTGATAATATCGTCGCTCTACCTGGTCTATATGTCTATCATAAGACCTTTCAGGGGAGATTATGCAGATAACATTCGATGAAGATAAAAAGATATTCCACCTTATTGCGGGCGGCACAAGCTATGTAATGAAAACCGACTATGGCGAACTCCTGCACCTCTACTGGGGAAAGGCATTGAGCGACCCGGACTGCTCGTATCTGCTGAGGCCCGCGATGAGGGCGTTCTCTCCGGACACGCATCCCGATGAACTCGGCATTTCGCTCGACATACTTCCTCTCGAATATCCATCGTCAGGCACAGGCGATTTCAGGCAGCCAGCATTCATCGTCGAGACGGCGGACGGTGCGAGGCTAGCGGAGCTTAAATATTCAAGCCACAGGATATTGACCGGAAAACCTTCGCTTCCCGGTTTGCCTTCGACGTATATAGAACTCCTTTACGAGGCGGATACGCTAATCATAGAGATGAGGGATGATGTCATCGGGCTTGCGGTCGAACTCACATATACCACTTTCAGAAACTACGATGTTATCGCCCGCTCTGCCAGATTCATAAACAACTCCGGCTCGGATATAAAAATACTGAATGCCATGAGCGCAAGCGTCGACTTCATGGACTCAAACTATGATATGCTCCAGCTCTCGGGTGCATGGGCGAGAGAAAGGCATATCGAGGCAAAACAGCTCGCATCTGGAACCCAATTGATTGAGAGCAGACGAGGCGCTTCCAGCCACCAGCAGAACCCGTTCATGGCACTCATCAGAAAGGGATGCACAGAATTTACCGGCGAAACCTATGGATTTTCCCTTGTCTATTCGGGCAATTTTCTAGCCTCAGTCGAGGTCGATCAGTTCTCGACAACAAGGGCGGCGATCGGCATCAATCCGTACTCCTTTTCATGGCTGCTCAAGCCTGGCGAGGATTTCAGGACGCCCGAGGCCGTGCTTGTCTATTCCGACAGAGGACTCTCGGACATGTCCGACACATTCCACAGGCTGTTCAGGAACAACCTCGCCCGAGGCGTTCACAAGGACGAACCAAGGCCTGTTCTCATAAACAACTGGGAGGCAACCTATTTCGCATTCGACGAAGAAAAGCTGCTCGAGATAGCAGGAGCGGCATCCACGATTGGCGTCGAACTCTTCGTCCTGGACGACGGCTGGTTTGGTGTTCGCAACGATGACAACTGCTCGCTGGGAGACTGGGTTGTGAACATAGACAAACTGCCCGGCGGCATAAAAGGAGTTGCAGAAAAGGTCAACGCGCTAGGCATGAAGTTCGGACTCTGGTTCGAACCCGAGATGATATCAAAGGACAGCGACCTCTACAGGGCGCACCCCGACTGGTGCCTGCATGTTGAAAGCCGGAGGCGGACCGACTCCAGAAACCAGCTTGTGCTCGACCTGTCCAGACCTGAGGTATGCGACTATATAATCGAAAGCGTAAGCTCCGTTATCAGGAGCGCACCGATAGCATACGTCAAGTGGGACATGAACAGGAGCCTTCTCGAGGTCGCCTCAATTTCTCTCTCTCCACAAAGAAAACAGGAAACATTCCACCGCTACATGCTCGGGCTATACCGCGTGCTTGAAACCATCACCTCAGCGTTTCCGGAAATCCTCTTCGAGAGCTGTTCGGGCGGCGGCGGCAGGTTCGATCCGGGCATGCTTCATTATATGCCGCAGACATGGACGAGTGACGATACGGATGCTGTCGAGCGTCTGAAAATTCAGCACGGGACAAGCATTGTCTATCCTGTAATCTCAATGGGAGCGCATGTGTCAGCTGTACCGAACCACCAGGTGCACCGCACCACGCCTCTGATAGCACGCCTTCACACGGCCATGGCCGGTAATTTAGGGTTTGAACTCGACCTGTCGAAACTCTCGCAGGATGAAACGGACATTCTCAGAACTCATATCGAGCTTTATAAAAACGAAGTACGGAATATCGTGCAGTTCGGAAGGATGTACCGCCTCCTAAGCCCGTTCGAAGGCAATATGACGGCCTGGCTTTTCGTAAACGATGACAGGTCGAAGGCCGTCCTCTTCTTTTTCCGGGTACTCGCCGAAGCCCAGGAGCCTTTCAGAACGATAAGGCTCGCCGGTCTTGATCCTGAAAAGACATACAAGGAAGCGCTATTCGGAGCCCGGTATAAGGGCGACACTCTTATGAAAGCAGGCCTCCCTTCGCCCATTTTCCTTGGCGACTACGGAAGCGCGCTGATAAGGTTTGAGGCTGTTTGACCTCTTCGATTTGAAAAAAGTAAAAGCCCCGGTTTATCATTACCGGGACTTCTTTCTTATTTTTCGCTCCCCAGTATAATCGGCAGGCCTGTCTTGGTGTTGCCTATAACGACCACTTTCGTGTTCTGGCTGTTGGCGAGCTTCTCGGTTGCCTCAATCCCTTTCCATTCAAGCAGCTGAGGGCTTATACCCTGTGCTACGATCTTCTGGAAATCAGCAATACCTTGAGCCTCGATGCGTTTGCGCTCGGCCTCCTGCTGCTCTTTCTGAAGCACGAACTTCATCTGCTCAGCCTCCTGCTCGCGCTTGAGCTTTTCCTGGATTGCGTTTGCAACAACGACAGGCAGGCCTACTTTCCTCAGCAGTACCTGCTCGGTTATAATGCCGCGGTCTTTAGTTATCTTCGAATACAGTTCCTTGACTTCTCCTGCCAGTTTGTCCCTTTCCGCAGAATAGAGAGTCTTTGCATCATAGGAAGCCGTTATTTCCCGGATAGCGGAACGCAGCTGGGGTTCAACAATTATTTGCTGATAGCTCTTGCCTACAGTCTTATAAATCTCCACGGCCTTATCCGGTCTTATCCTGTATATAAGCGAGACATCAAGATTTATGATAAGCCCTTCTCGCGATGGAGTATCGGCCTCTTCCATAATGGTCTGGGACCTTGTGGACATCTTGACAACTTTAGTAAAAGGGATGATCAGCCTTATTCCCGGAGAAAGAGTGCCGCTGGACACATAACCGAAAAAGTCCTTAACGCCGACATATCCGGCAGGAATAACCACAATGGGCCTTGCTGAAAATAGAATTATCAACACCACAACCACCACCGCAATGAGGATTCCTTTTGATCTGAACGCACCCTCTTCCATTTTCTTCCTCCCTTACTTTAAATTGATCGGGAAATAAAAAAGGCTGCCTGAGGCAGCCCTTTTATTTCTTATATGTCCCGTTCGATTCAACGCGCTTTTTGACACCTTCCATATAGCCTGGAAGCGTACTGTTCGTCATGAACCTCTCGGCGAAACCCGGTACCGGCACTGATGTCTCAACAATTGGTGCATAATAGTACACAGTCTTTCTGCCATTGTCATAAGGCTCGATATATTCAAATCCTTCGACGTTTTTGAGTCCGCTGGTTGCCCTGGTTATCTTTATCCCCTTCTTCTGAAACTCGTCCACCTGGCGCTGCGAAACCAGGCTCCATTCCTGTCTCATGTTTTTCCCGTCGAACTTGACATCCAGAGTATATATAACAGTCAGAATGGGAAACTTGAGTTTGCCTTCAAAAAGCGCCTCTCCTTCCTCACCGGGTTCAATGGGTTTTATAACACTGATTGTTTTATAGTATTCAAGACCGGGTACAAACTCGCCCATAGAATTCCAGTCGCATAGATATTTCCAGGTATTCTCAGGAGTTGAGTTGATAAGGAGCACGCCTATGCCTCTTTTCTTCTTGCCCTCGCCCTCAACCTTCATCTCGACTGTGAACGTCTGGAGCTTTCCTGCTTCCAGTTTCGCCCTGTCTATCTTCAGATTCAGCTTTTCCTGTGCAAATAACGTCCCTGGCAGAATGAAAACAATACCTATCAGAACTGTAACTATGCTTCTCATTTTATTCCCCTTTGTATTTATTAATATTCGATGAAATATAATCCGCACATCTTGCAGCAAACGCCATAATTGTTACCTGCGGATTGACGCCGAGCGAAGTCGGAAACGGGCTGCCGTCAGGAATGAACAGGCCTTTGATATCATGAGATTCCAGGTTTGTATCGATCACGGATTTTCCGGGATCGTTGCCCATACGGCATGTCCCCAGGGGATGGAAGGCCATGACCTCAAAGTGCCAGGGCTTTATTCTTAGGTTCCTGAAGCGGTGCAGTTCATCCCTGCTGTTGATTACAGGCATGGTGTTGCAGCAGGTAAATACCCTTTTCGCTCCCGCGGCAAGAAACATCTCTGCAGTTATGCACAATCCCTTATGAAGCCGCTTTGCATCCTCCTGATTCATTGAATAATATGCACGAAACGCCTGTCCGAATATTCCGGGTTTTACAGAACCCCGGGTAGAATCGCAAATCATGACGCCGAAAGCCGCAAGATTTTTGTAATGTTTCATAAGATATTTGTGCTCTTCCCCTACACCGGGCAATGCCATTGCCATAACCCCGGGCGGGACAGATATCCCTTCAAGCATTATGCCCTCATCCTTGAAGGCATCAATATAACCTCCCTGAGAAACGCCGTAATGGCCGTTCACCTCTTCATCCATCTCAGCCACCACTCTGCCGCACGGGTGGATCGTCAAACCTTTTCCAACCAGACCCGAGGTGTTGGCAAGTCTGTTTTTCAGCAGGAAGGCAGGCGTTATCAAGGCCCCCATTGCAAGACAGACAACATCTGTCTTCACCTTCACCCTGTAGCGCCTCCTCTTTGTCACGGGATCGATTATAAGGCCTTCCACACCGGTAACGCTTCCGTTCTCGACATTAACCTTTGTTGCCCTGCAATTTGCGTATATATCAGCACCTGCTGCAACCGCCTCAGGTATATAAGATATGTCCATTGACTGTTTGGCGCCCTTGATGCAGCCCCACTGGCAGCTCCCGGCACCTTTACAGTCCCTGACATTGTGTTTGAGCGGTTTAGCCTCATAACCCAGGGCCTTTGCTCCGCGCTTGACTATCTGATAGGCATTTCCGAGTATGTCCTCGGTCAGCTCCATAACATTGATCTCTTTTTCAACCTTATCAAAATATCCGCTCAGGACATCGTAATCGATCCCTTCGCAGCCATAATCAGCAGCCCATTCTTCAACGACATCTCGCGGCAGTCTGAAGCATGTCGCGGAATTGACCGTTGTCGAGCCGCCTACGGTTCTGCCCATGGTTATAGACACCGGAGGCAATCCAAAGGCCATGGTCGTCCCGGCGTCACGGTACATCATACCAATCATGTCGCAGGGGTCCTGATTGAAGTTTTTACCTGTAAAAAAACTGCCCTCTTCCAGCGCTACAACCTTCAGCCCCTTTCCGGCAAGCTCCTTTGCAACGACTGCACCGCCGGCGCCTGTTCCCACAATGCATACATCGGCATGGACATTTACATGGCCTTTTATATCTTTACACTCCTTTATCATGCGCCACCCCTAGTCCCTGATGCCGTTGAAGCCCTGAATGTGATCGAACTTCTCTTTGTATCCTATGGCGTCTTTCACTTCCATGACACCGTAAAATGCCGGGAAAACCAGCACCTTGATAATCAGTAATGACAGCGGCCCGGGGAATGTCGAATTTTCGACGAGATGTAAAAGCTCGGTACGCTCCTGTTCATCCATATTGATAAGCTGCCCGAATTTTTTCATATACAATATAGGCCAGGCATAATTAAGTACATGCACCGCCATCCTGAGCGTGAGCCGGGTTGTGAAAGACGCCTTTGAAAGTATGAAATCCGTCCTTGGAAGCCACTTATCCTCAATATCGGCAGCCCCGAGTTCAAAGCTTGCACCTCCCCTGGGAATTATTCCTCCTGCCATTGCGGCGATAATCATCGCATCCTTTCTACTTAAAACCTTATAAGACATATCACCCTCCGGGGAATACCATCAACGATATCAGGTTTTTATAAGCCTTAAAGACATAAGGAAATCATACATTTCTCTCAATGGAAAATACACAATGGAACTGGATATGATTTTTCCTGTCGCAGTATCGGTAATAGTTCCATAACAGGTGACATGTGTCCTGTGAAGATTCCACGGCCATATGTTCACCTTTTCGCCCATATATCTGTATGACTTGCCATCGTCACCTTTAAAATCGAGCTCATAGCGAATCTTGCGTTCTGTGAAATACATAAGCTTCAGATACCCTTCGCAGTCGGCCTTGTTTGCCAAACCTCCCACCGTAATAAAACCTCTGGCGCTACTCACAAGAAACTCATCAGAGCCTGGATTCAGAAACTTGACCAGATTGCCATTGCCCCATGTCAGGGAAAAATTAAGCGGCAGTTCCCTGCCGTCAAAAGACCCATTGGAAAAGGTGTGCGTCCCGATCATTATTTCATCCATCTTGAATCCAACCATGATATCCTCACATATCCGCCTGCTTTTTGATAAGATACGAGGATTGGCCTTTTTTTGTCAAAGAAAAAGATGTTAATATAGCTGCAGTCGATACATAAAAAACAGGGGTTTTATGTGAGCCATATTACCGAGAACATCATAAGGATCCTCAAAGATATTCCTGAGAACGTAAGCGTTGTTGCAGCCGCAAAATCAAGAAGCCTCGAAGAGGTAAGGGAAACTATAGATGCCGGTATAACAATGATAGGCGAAAACTACATGCAGGATGCGAAGGGTATAATCGAAGAGCTTAAGGACAGGGCATCCTGGCATTTCATCGGCCACGTCCAGAAGAACAAAGTCAAGCATATCGTCCCAATGTTCGACATGGTGGAAACCCTCGATTCAAAAGAGCTGGCACTGCTGATCAACCAGACAGCGGAAAAGCTGGGCAGAACAATGCCGGTACTTATAGAGGTCAACAGCGGACGCGAAGAACAGAAGGCGGGTGCCATGCCTGAAGAAGTCGGGACACTTGCTGAATACATAAGCACACTGAGCAATATACGGCTCAACGGACTAATGACAATGGGACCTTTTGTTGATGATCCTCAGGAATTAAGGCCCTGTTTCAGACTGGCTAAAACTCTCTTCGACGAACTTAAGACAAGAGTCCTTCCGGATACGGAAATGAAATGGCTTTCGATGGGCATGAGCGATTCATATTTAATCGCCATCGAGGAAGGCGCAAACCTGGTCAGGATAGGAACTCTGATATACGGTCCCAGACCGCCCAAATCCTACTGATTCCCGGCCTCTTCTGCTGACGGTGCGGCAGATTTCGTTTTCCAGACAAGAGAGGCCACCCACACGCTGAATTCATAAAGCACCAGAAGCGGTATCATCATGAACATCATGCTTAGAGGATCAGGCGGGGTAAGGACAGCTGCAACAACTGCGATGCCCAGGATCGCGTATCTTCTTTGCTTCCTGAGAAACTGAGGCGTGACAATCCCAATCTTTGCAAGAAAGAAAATGACCACAGGCAGCTCGAATATGGACCCGAACGCTATAAGAAGAGTTACTATGAAGCTCAGGTATTCATTGAGTTTCGGCATTGCATAGATGTCACCGGATGCATAGCCGAGCAGAAACTTGAACCCGAAGGGAAAGACGACATAATATGCGAATGCTGCGCCTAAAAGGAAAAAGAACGTTGCAGCGAGTACGAACGGCGCCACATGTCTTCTCTCATTGGCATAAAGCCCCGGCATAACAAATTTCCAAATCTGGTAGAATATTACCGGCGTTGCAAGCACCAGGCCTGAAAAAAAAGAAACCTTGATGTATGTCAGAAAAGCCTCAGGCAAAGCAGTGTATATCAAATGGCTTCCAGGCGGCAATGCCTTGACAAGGGGTTTTGTAAGAAAATCGAAAATCGCTTTTGAAAAACCGTAGCTTAGCGCAAATCCCGCTGCTATCGCCAACAGGCTTTTGATAAGCCTCGACCTGAGTTCGGAAAGGTGGTCTGTAATCGGAAGCTTCTCATCTTCCACCGTCAGATTTCCTCTTTCCCGTCGTCATTCTTTTTATTCGCCGATGCAGAGTTTTCTTCCCCGTCGGCTGTTTTGGTTTCTTCCTGGCCGCTTTCCGGGTGAGAATCTGCCGGACGGTGCCCTGCTACATCGATTTCATTTTTGAGATCACTGGTTGCCTTCTGCAGTTCGCCCATTGCCCTTCCAAGCATCTTAGCTATTTCAGGCATCTTGTTGGGCCCCAGCACGATAAGGGCTATCACAAGTATTATAAAAAGTTCCGTTCCGCCTATGCCAAACATGCGAAATCTTATAGGATGAAACAAATCAGGGTGTCAATTTATTACGCAACCGTAATACCGCCACAGAGATAGACGTCCTGAATTGCCTGAAGGAGTTCTATGCCTTCTTTCATCGGCCGCTGGAAGGCTTTCCTGCCGGAGATCAGACCCATGCCTCCTGCGCGTTTGTTAATAACTGCGGTTCTTACCGCCTCGGCAAGGTCCGTTTCTCCCTTTGATTCACCGCCTGAGTTTATCAGCCCCATCCTGCCCATATAGCAGTTCATGACCTGATAGCGGGTCATGTCTATCGGGTGGTTTGTCGTCAGCTTCGAATAAACCAGAGGCGAAGTCTTGCCGAAACCTATCGCGGTATAGCCGCCATTCACCGTAGGCTGCTTCTGTTTAACAATGTCGGCTTCGATTGTCACAGACAGATGATTGGCCTGACCGGTAAGGTCTGCTGCGGTATGGTAGTCGACGCCGCCCTTTTTGAAACCATCGTTTCTGAGATATGCCCACAGGATAGTGACAAGCCCCAGATCATGAGCATGGGCAAAGGCCTCGGATATTTCCATGACCTGTCTCGAGCTTTCCTCGGAGCCGAAGTAGATGGTCGCGCCTATCGCTGCGGCGCCCATGTCGAATGCCTGCTGAACATTTGCGAAAAGTATCTGATCGTGCTTTTCCGGGTAAATCAGAAGGTCGTTGTGATTTATTTTGAGGATGAAGGGAATTCTGTGGGCGTATTTTCTGGAAATCGATCCGAGTACGCCGAGCGTTGATGCGACCGCGCTGCAGCCCGCCTCGATCGCAAGTTTCACGATATTCTCAGGGTTGAAATACAGAGGATTAGGCGCAAAAGATGCCCCCGCGCTGTGCTCGATGCCCTGATCGACCGGCAGGATGGAAAGGTAGCCCGTACTGCCAAGCCTTCCATGACTGATAAGATTTTGCATGTTCTTGAGCACGTTAGGGCTCCTGTCAGAGAGCATAAGACTTCTTTCGACATAGTCGGGTCCGGGCAGGTTCAGGTTCTCCTTCGGTACAATGCACTTGTGCTCAAGCAGATCCTTTGCAGCCTTTTTGCCAAGCAACTCAGCTATTTTGTCATGCATATCATCCTCCTTTTTCCAAGGCGTCATAACTTTGCATACCTTTGTCGCTCCTCGCGTAAACGCTGCGGAGTACGTAAATGTACACCTCGCATTTCCGCTTCGTCACTCCTCGGTCTGCTATGTTCTTACGCCCTGTATAGTTTAAATTGTTTTTCAAATTTCTCGTTAACTGTAAAATCAGGAAGTTTTTATATTCTATCTTCTGTCTCCTGCTTCACCCTACTGTCTTCTGTTTTATCTTTTTTCATCTATACGCCGCATCGATCTTGTCATGTTCACCGAGATAATAGACGTCTATGGGCTTCAGGTCATCACTCAGTTCATAGACAAGCGGTATTCCGGTAGGTATATCCACGTCCTCGATCTGCCCCTCATCAAGATTCTGCAGATGCTTCACCAGAGAGCGCAGGGAATTGCCGTGCGCGCTTATAAGGACATTTCTTCCCGATTTCAGGCAGGGTTTGATATCACTGTGCCACAGCGGCATAAGCCTTTTGAGCACATCATCAAGACATTCGGTAAGCGGGATATCATCATCGCTTACATCCCTGTACCTGATCTCATGCCCGGGCCAGCGGCTGTCCGATCTCTTAAGCGCAGGCGGCTTGTTGTAGTAACCTCTGCGCCAGTGGTGTACCATGTTTCCACCGTATTTTTCAGCTGTTTCGGCTTTGTTCAGACCTTGAAGCGCACCGTAATGCCTCTCGTTAAGCCGCCAGTTCTTGACAACAGGTATCCAGTACTGCCCGCATTCATCGAGGACTATATTGAGCGTGTCAATCGCCCTTTTAAGAAGAGACGTGAATGCCACATCGAAAATATAGCCTTCCCTTTTCATTAACACCCCCGCTTCATGCGCCTGGGCCATACCTTTTTCGGACAGGTCAACATCCGTCCAGCCAGTAAAACGGTTTTCGTTGTTCCATACGCTTTCCCCGTGACGGAGAAGGACCAGTAATTTCATGACCGCTCCTTATTTCTATTATTCATTCATTTATCGAAATATTCACTGTGTAATATAAATAAATATTTAAAATTTGTTGAAATTATACAAATGAAGCGTTCAACAATTTGCTAACGCAGGTTGACTATTGGGATTACCTGCAATAATCTTGTTTCATGCTCAGACAAACAGTTGCGAACACCGTGGAAATTAAAGGAACCGGCCTTCACAGAGGCAATACGGTCCATCTGAACATCAAGGCCGGGGAAAACGGCATAGTTTTTATCAGGGAAGGCTTAAGAATCCCTGCACGACCTGACTTTGTCACAGATACAAGACTCAATACGATGCTTGGCCTTGAGGGCATCTTCATTTCCACTGTCGAGCACCTCATGAGTGCATTATACGGTCTGGGGATTACCGACTGCGAAGTCCATGTGGATGGCGACGAGATGCCTTCCATGGACGGCTCAGCCCTGCCCTTCTTCGAGGCCCTCTCTGTTGCGGGAACGCTCACGATAGGAGAGCTCGAAGCCATCATCATCAATGAAAAGCTGAGGGTAGGAGATGACACAGCTTATGTCGAAATCGAACCGGGAGATTTCTCAATAAGCTATTCAATCGATTTCCCGGAACCCGCTATCGGCAGGCAGACTTATATATATTCCGGCGGAGACTATAAAGAACTGATCGCGCCTGCAAGGACATTCGGAAGGCTTAAGGATGTCGATGCAATGAGGGCTATGGGGCTTGCGCTCGGAGGGAGCCTTGATAACGCAATCGTCGTAGATAATGATACGATCCTCAATCCCGAAGGCCTTCGTTATGAAGATGAATTCATCAGACACAAGGTCCTTGACCTTCTGGGCGACCTGTGGCTGCTGGGAAGGCCTGTTAAAGGCCTGATAAATGCATCCAGGGCTAACCACAGACTTCATGTCGAAATGGCAAAAAAGATATGCTTAGTATCCGACACCTGCAGGGAATGATATGTCAAAAAAGACGATAGAATTCGGCATTGCGTTTCTAGTTATGGGTCTGATCGTTGCCCTTGTCTGGGTGGAAAAGCACCTGCCGCAATTCCAGGCTATGCCGTCAAGCCATGTAACATTCCTTGCGCTTCTTAACCTCAACATCGTCCTTCTGATCCTGGTAATCTTCCTTGTGGTAAGAAATGTCGTCAAACTCATGCTGGAACGCCGGAGAGGCATGCTCGGCTCAAAGCTCCGCACCAAACTTGTTGCGTCGTTTGTCACGCTCACAATCTTTCCTGCAATGGTACTGTTCTTCACTAGCGTAATCTTTATCGACAGGAGCATGGAGGGATGGCTTTCCGAAGAGGTCAAAAAGGCTATTGCGGAATCTCTAAATGTTGCAAACATCTACTATAAAGAGGCTTCCGTTGATGCACAGCACTATGCGACATTCATATCGGAGGAGATAACACAGAGAAGGCTTCTGCGTGAAGGCAACCTCGACATATTGAAAGATCTGCTCGACGACAGGATGGAGATGTTCCGGCTGTCGGCAGTGGCGGTTTTCTCGGCACAGGGTGAGGAGCTTGTAAAAATCATCTCACCCAAACTCGGGGTCTCCACGCTGCCGGACCCCGAATCGAGCCTGGTCAAGGCCGCAATGAACGGCAAGAGTACCAGCAGGGTTATCCAGGCGGGAAAGGCTGATATTATTGAAGGCATTGTACCGATACATTCATCGTTCAATCCGAAAGATATCGTAGGTGTTTTTGCGGTCGACTATTACGTGCCTGAAAGCCTTTCGGGAAGACTCGACCTCATCAGCTCATCATATGATGATTATATCGAAAGTCTCAGGTTCAAGGGCTGGATAAAGACGGAGTTTATAATAACCCTTACTTCTGTAACTCTGCTGGTCATTTTCTCTGCAATCTGGTACGGGCTGAACCTTTCCAAAGGCCTTACAAATCCCATTGAAAAGCTGGTTGAAGGCACACAGAGGGTCTCAAAGGGAGACCTCGGATTTTCCGTTGATGTGACGTCCGATGATGAACTGGGAATACTCGTCAAGGACTTTAACCAGATGGTGGGAGACCTGAAGAATTCAAGGTCGAATCTGGAGCAGACCTATAACGAGCTTGCCGCTCGGAACAGGTATATTCAGACTGTTCTTAAAAACGTATCAACAGGCGTTATTTCGGTTGATGCAAACGATAATATATCAATGATCAACGCCAGCGCACAGAAAATGCTTGCCATAAAAATAGACAAGGTCATCGGGCGGAAATGGCGGGATGTAATGAAGGAAGAGCATCTGCCTATCGTTACAGGTCTTTCCGATGCGCTTAACAACAGCAAAGGAACGGTGATAGAGAGGGAAATAGTGCTGAGCATTGAAGGCAGGAGGCTCTCGCTTCTTATCCATGCTTCAATGCTATATGACGACAACAACGAGTATATCGGAGTGGTTGTTGTCTTCGACGACCTGACCGAGCTTCAGCGCATGCAGCGTGTGGCTGCATGGCGCGAGGTGGCAAGGAGGATTGCGCACGAAATCAAAAACCCTCTTACACCGATTCAGCTCTCGGCCCAGAGGCTCAGGCGACGCTATCTTGACAAGATCAATGATGAACCTGAGATCTTTGATGAATGCACACGGTTGATTGTATCACAGGTGGAGGAGATGAAACGGCTTGTCGACGAGTTCTCGGCCTTTGCCAAGATGCCTTCATCAATGCCTGTGCCGGACAATCTGAACGAAGTGCTGAGTGACGCCGTAGCACTATACAAACAGGCCCATCCCGATATCGAATATATTCTGGAAACAGATGAAACCCTCACGGGTGTTGAGATCGACCGTTCTCAAATGAGCAGGGCCATTACCAATCTTCTGGAAAATGCAACCGTAGCATTGAAGGAATCGAATGTCCCCATAAAAACAATCACGGCAAAAACCTCCTATAACCGGGATATACGCTTTGCCAGGCTTGAGATTATGGATTCAGGCCCCGGCATCCCGGAAAAAGTGAAAGAAAGAATGTTCGAGCCGTATTTTTCCACCAAGAGAACCGGGACAGGTCTTGGGCTGGCAATAGTGAAAAGCATTGTTACGGACCACAACGGATTTATCCGCGTACGCGACAACAAGCCGACCGGCACAATTATAACCATAGAACTACCCGTTAAGGAGAAGGCATGAAATACACAGTACTGATTGTGGACGACGAAGATAATATCAGGCTCTCGTTGAAAGGCAGTCTTGAAGATGAGGGTTTTTACGTTATGCAGGCATCCACCGGTGAGGATGCCCTCAAGATACTCGAAAAACAGGATGTGGACATTGTATTGCTCGACATATGGATGCCGGGTATTGACGGGATACAGACGCTTCAGGAAATCAAGAAAACAAATCCTGACCTCCCTGTTATAATAATGACCGGCCATGGATCTATCGATGCTGCAATAAAAACAACCAGGCTCGGGGCGCTCGATTTTCTTGAGAAGCCGTTGGACCTGAACCGCATAATAATTACCATAAACAATGCACTTCATATGAAGGAACTCTCTGTAGAGAACGCACTTTTAAAGAAAAAAACGGAAAAAGATGACGAAATGATCGGATCGTCCCCTGTCATCGTAAAACTGAAGGAAGAAATAGACAGGGCCGCGCCTTCTGACTCATGGGTTCTCATACTGGGAGAGAACGGCACTGGAAAGGAGCTCGTGGCCAGGAGTCTGCACAAACAGAGCAGGCGGAATAATCAGCCTTTTGTCGAGGTCAACTGCGCCGCAATTCCGAGCGAACTCATTGAGAGCGAACTCTTCGGCCATGAAAAAGGCTCTTTCACAGGGGCAACAGAGCGCAAAAGAGGCAAATTCGATCTGGCGAACAACGGCACCCTCTTTCTTGATGAAATAGGGGATATGAGCATGAACACCCAGGCTAAAATACTGCGCATTCTCCAGGAACAGCGGTTCGAGCGTGTCGGAGGCTCTCAGACTATACAGGTGGATGTAAGGGTTCTGACGGCGACAAACAAAAATCTCGAAGAGGAGATAGCGAACGGCAACTTCAGGCAGGACCTTTATTACAGATTAAACGTGATTCCGTTGTATGTCCCGCCTTTAAGGGAACGGAAAGAGGACATCCCGCAGCTTATTGAACATTTTCTTGCAATGTACGCTGTCCTCAACAACGGCAATAAAAAAATCATTACCGAAGGTGCCGTGAAAAAACTCATGCAGCATGACTGGCCCGGAAATGTCAGGGAGCTCAAGAACATCCTGGAGAGGCTCGTCATAATGACCCCCGGGAACACCATCACGGCTGACAATGTCTCCCCTTTGACATCGAAAACCACATCTGAATTCGAGAGGATATTCGATATCGATCTCTTAAAAGACGCCAGGAACGAATTCGAGAGGATATTCATATCCAAAAAGCTGGCCCAATGCGGGAACAACATATCCAAGACCGCAGATATGATAGGGGTTGAGCGAAGCAACCTCCATCGCAAGATCAAAGGGCTTGAAATAGATGCATGAAAAAGGTGCTGACAGAAAAGACCCTGGCGGCAGGCTGAATATAGCCCTTGTTTATCCGAACACCTATTTTGTCGGCATGTCCAATCTCGGCATCCATGCCATGTACAGGGCTTTCAACAATCATCCGGGAATCGTCTGTGAGAGGTTCTTTTCAGATTATCCCAGGTCCGTGGAAAACGCCCGGCCCTTATCCGATTTTCATATAATAGCCTTTTCAGTTTCTTATGAACTCGACTGGATAAATGCAGCAAGGATTCTGACGGACGCAAAGATACCTGTCCTGGTAACTGAGCGGAGCGGCGCTCCGGTTGTAATGGCGGGCGGGGCGGCAGTAACTATGAATCCTGAGCCTGCGGCCGACATGCTCGATTTCTGCTTTCTAGGTGACGGGGAACATGCACCTCATATACTTCATGATGCCTTTATGAAAAGCTCGCATTATGAGGAATTCCTGGACAGACTTACGGGAAATCCGGGCATTTATATACCGGGCAGGCCGATTGAGAAGTCATTCTCTGTCAGTACAATAAACCCGATTACATTTCCTGCCCAAACCGAAATAATAACTGATTCCAGTACCTTCAGCGATATGTTCCTGGTTGAAATCGCAAGAGGCTGCCCGTTTTCGTGTATGTTCTGTGCTGCAAAAAGGATATATTCTCCATTCAGGGCAGTAAAACTTGTCAACCTAATGCCTGCTTTTGAAAAGGCAAAGGAATCGGGTCTTAAACTTGGAATGGTCAGTGCTTCCCTGAACAATCATCCACAGACCGAGGATATGTTCAGGGCTATAAATGATCTGGATTTAAAGATTGCACCCCCGTCTCTCAGGCTCGGTATGATCAAGCCTGAGCTTATCAGGCTTATTGAACGCTCCGGCACGAAAGGTGTAACCCTTGCTCCGGAGACCGGCTCTGAACAATTGAGAAAGTCGGTTTCGAAAGACATAAGCAATGAGGTTATCTTGAATGATATCGAAGCTCTCGTGTCTGCTGGAATCATGGACATCAAGCTGTATTTCATAACCGGTCTGCCCGGTGAGAGCCTGGATGATGTGGATTCCATAATCGACCTCGTAAAGCGCTGCCGACAGAGTTTTATTAAGGTCTCCAGGGGCAATAAAAGGATTGGCAGCATCCAGGTCAGTGTCAATACATTCGTTCCGAAACCCAATACGGATTTCGAGCGAATGGAAATGATCGACATCAAAGAGGCAAAGAAGAGGCTTAAAAGGATCGAAGACGGGCTCAGACGGCAAAGCAATATCAAGCTCAGCTATGAAGGCCCCAAATGGGCATATCTTCAGGCTGTAATCGCCCGGGGTGACAGGCATGTCCTTGAATTGATTGTCATGCTTGCAAACGTCCCGGAATCAAACTGGCAGGACACCTTGAAATCATGGGAAAGAAATCCCGACTATTATGCGCTCAGGAAAAGGGGGGAAGATGAAATACTCCCATGGGATTTTAAAAGAACAACCGCCTGATAAAGGACTAGTTGTTATTAAGCAGAACTTTTTTATTGTTACTTGTGCTGCCATGTGTAAAATTATCTTTTAACGCTCTGACAGCTGACAAACGCAAAAGGTTACATACAGGAGGTTTTTTATGTCATTCATAGGTGAGGATCTGTTTCACTTTCAGGCATCGTTAATCGAATCAGGCTCTTCTTTCGAAGATTTTGTACGCGAGAACTACATCAACAAATGGGTTGGCGATACCATTTATTCGGCTATGGCCATCAGGACCACAATGGTAACCGCAGCAACAAATTTCCTTACAAATGAAGGACTTTTCAACCTTGAACGGATTCTGATGAGTCCTATAACCGATCCGCTTGCTCACGACGTTGAGCATGTGCCTTCAATTCATTACAAGGGCATGCCTTATGTCACGACTCATTCCATGATCTATCACAAATTCCTTGCGTGCTTTAACCCAAAAATAAAAGGCATTTTCGTGGACTCTCCGAATATAAGGCTCGAGATTGAGAGTCCTCAGAGAAAACAGCGGGGCAAATACCTGATTGACTTTTCTCAGATAGATATAGAGGTGAAAAGAAACAGGGGCATTACACTCGATCAATATAAGAAAGAACCTGAAAAGGTAAAATCCATATTAAATGAAGACATCGAAAGAGCATATGATTTCTTCGAGAGAATGATTATCGCTATGGTAAGTACGGTTGCAGATAAAAACGAAGATGAGCTCAAGGCCCTTGGTGTAATACTGGAGGTGCCAAGGCAGCCGTTCCCGAGATTCCGGAACGATGATATTCTAAAAAGATACGGCAAGGCCAGGGGAGAAGTTATGGCTGGCGAGGAAACGAATGAGCAGTTCTTCTGGGTAACAGGGCTGATGCGTGAAAACTATGACCTTATATACCCCTATATTCTGCCTGACGGCACAAGGCTTCCTATTTCATCATTCACATCCGACATGATCTACAACTACGATATATGCGCAAAAGCCAGACAGCGAGATACCGGCAAATTCATGCCGGCTCTTGAAATCCTGTCCGGTGCAATCCGCGAATGGCTTTACGAGCCCATCATTGAAAGGCTTCTCGACAATAAAATCCTGACCGAAAGGCCTGTTTTCAAGGACGGGAATATAACAAACATCGAACCTCTTGCAGGCTACAGCCCCTTCCTGTCAGCGGCAGGAATGACAGATGCGAAAGGCAGGCCTTATTTCCCCGAGACATTCGGTGGCGGACTCGGAGTGGAACGGTTCCTTTACTCAGTACTCAGAGGAAAAGCTGTTGAAAAAATAGACGATATTACCTGCTTTGGTAAGAATCCCGATTCTTACCCTATTTTCCTGTTTTGACATGTCGTAAGATTTCGATACAGATTCAGTATTTGAGAAGAAGCTATGTATAAACTGAAACTTAAGATGTTGCTTATTACGGTATTCGTTTTATGCCCGGCAGCTCTTTCTGCCGGTGAATCCAACTATCAGCCGTATATAGTGGGACTCAGGGCATCGGGAATGGGCGGGGCGGTTAGCGCTGATGCCGAAGGGATGGACGCCTGCTATTATAATCCCGCAGGAATTGCCGACTCCAGGACCGGATCGATCTCCGCAAGTGCAAACCTTTACGGCGTACAGCATTCAAAAACAGATGACAGCCTCTATCCTGAGGAGGACCTTAAAGCAAACACACTTGCAACCATTCCAACAGGTATCAGCATCATATATCCTTATAATAACAGGATGAAGTTGGCCTTTTCAGTTTTTGTGCCCATGCAGATTTCCGCCAAGGAGATTGAATCCTTCTTCGGAGAGAACAAGGAACACTATTACAATTTTACTAACAGCCTTCAGGTCCTTTATATAGGCCCGTCTGTCGGATATAAGGCAACGGATAAACTGAACATAGGCGCTTCGGCCTATTGTGCATACACTACATCGAGCCAGTTCCAGAACCTGTTCTGGAAAGATTATGAGTACTCATTCTCAAGCAATTATAAATATTCCGTTTATGCCGCCCTCATATCTGCAGGTTTGCAGTACAGGTTGACGGATATTTTTAATATCGGCCTTTGCGTGACATCACCCTCGATATGGATTGCAGGCAGCGGCACACTTCATGAGAGTGCCGTGAGGAACTCAAGCAGCGAATATGCTCCTGTCTCAGTATATGAGGATAACCTGAAGGCGGACAACGGCATACCAGCACAAATAAAGATGGGACTATCGTTGAATGTCCCCAAGGAATACGGAGTGGGGATGGATATCACATACCATTTCGCACACAGCTATCAATGGCTTGAAGAAGATGGCGCATGTTTTCCGCCTGACTGCAGCAGCAGTATAGATCGAAGCCATAAGGCGGTAACTGATATCCAGATGGGAGGTGAATATTATTTCAACAAAAAATACCCGATCCGCGCAGGTTTTTTTACAAGTTTCTCATCTGCACCTGATGCAAATCCCAATCAAATAAATGAACTGCCTAAAATTGATCTTTACGGATTTACTGCAAGTTTCGGAATCGAGACCGAGCATGTCATAACAAACCTTGGCGTCCAGTATGTTTTCGGAAATGGAGAAGCTATCGGCTATAAAATGATCGACACGGAAAACCTGGAACCGACTGTGGTGAGCGCTTATGAGGATGCATTATATTTCTCTCTGAGTACGGCCTATATTTTCTAAAGTCTTAGAGTATTAGCTGCAAATATTTGCGTTTGTTTTCATTAAACCTAGACATTCTTCTGCTTACAATTATTAATATTTAAATGATAGCCAGCGTTAAATCATCAGCCCTTATCGGTACTGACGCTATCGGAATTACCGTAGAGGCCGACGTCAAGCATGGAATTCCATCTTTTTCAATAGTGGGACTGCCTGACAACGCAGTAAAGGAAAGCCGTGACAGGGTGCGGTCTGCGATTGCCAATTCAGGTCTTGACTTTCCGCCTCTCAGGATTGTCGTCAATCTTGCCCCTGCCGATGTAAAAAAAGAGGGCGGAGTATATGACCTGCCGATTGCCATAGCAATACTTGCCGCTATGGGAGTTGTCCCCCGGGAAGCCGCGTCATCATACCTTTTTGTCGGCGAACTTGGTTTGACAGGTTTAATAAGGTCAACGAAGGGTGCCATATCCGCTGCATTCCTTTCAAAATCGCTCGGCCTCAAAGGAGTCATATGCCCCAGGACAAACCTCAATGAGGCACTTCTTTCAGGGACCCATGTATGGCCCTCAAGAGATATCAAAGAAGCAGTCAGAATTCTTAAGGAAAATCCTGAAGGTGTTTTACGAACCGAGATACTGCTGCCTGAGAAAACTGATGTTGAACCTGATATGTCGGAGATCGCCGGTCAGATATTACCCAAAAGGGCTATCACTATCTCCGCACTTGGTGGACATAACCTGCTTATGATAGGCCCTCCCGGGGCAGGAAAATCAATGCTTGCAAAAAGGCTTCCATCAATACTTCCTCCTCTTACAAGGCATGAAATACTTGAATGTACGAGAATTTATTCAGTCGCAGGCAGACTGCCCAGAAATTCTATAATATTGAATAGGCCTTTAAGATCGCCGCATGCATCAATTTCTGAAGCCGGGCTCATAGGAGGAGGTGGAAACCCTTCACCGGGAGAAATTACTCTGGCCCATAACGGTGTGCTTTTTCTGGACGAAATGCCTGAGTTTAAAAGATCTGCACTGGAAGCCATGCGTCAGCCCATGGAAGATGGAGAGGTAACCGTATCAAGGGCCTCTCTCTCGGTCACCTTCCCGTCAAGATTTCAACTCATTGCAGCAATGAATCCATGTCCATGCGGTTACAAGGGGCATCCTGCGAAAGAGTGCCGCTGCACGCCGACCCAAATCTCAAAATATCTTTCGAAACTTTCAGGACCGCTCCTTGACAGGATTGACCTGCATGTATGGGTTGATCCGGTAGAAATTGAGAATGTCATGAACTCCGCCCCGGGCATACCATCGGCCCAGATCAAGGACAGTATAATGAATGCCAGGCAGATTCAGATTGAGCGTGGATACATAAACGCCAGGATTCCGGATAAAGAAATTGACATAATTTGCAGCCTCAGCCCTTCATGCCGGTCTCTTCTTATTTCAGCCATGAAGCAGTTCAATCTGAGCATGCGAGCCTACAAACGCGTGATAAAGGTATCACGTACGATTGCAGACCTTGATGGGACGGAAAATATTTCTGAAAAACATCTTGCCGAAGCCCTCCAGTTCAGGCCGGAGATTGAATAGAAATATTTAAACGTTTGATGATGCCCTTGGGCTACATGAACAGGGCGCTTACAGAGTCGTTCGTATAGATTCTCCGTATGGCTTCGGCTAGGATCGGGGCTACAGATATGACTTTTATCCTGCTGTTTCCAACAGCGTTGTCCCTTAAGGGCACGGTATCGGTAACTATGAGTTCGTCTATCGGAGAAGCGTTCAGTCTGTCTATCGCAGGGCCTGACAGAACCCCATGAGTACAGCATGCAGCAACCTTGCTTGCCCCTGCTTCGATAAGCGCCCTGGCAGCATTGGTAAGCGTACCGGCCGTGTCGACCATGTCATCAACAAGCATGCAGACTTTTCCTCTAACATCACCGATGATGTTCATGACTTCACTCTGATTGGCCCTTTCTCTTCTCTTGTCTATAATTGCGAGATCCGCATGTATCGGTTTTGCAAACGCCCTGGCTCTTTCAACACCGCCTGCGTCGGGTGAAACAATAATCATGTTTTCGGGATACTTTTCCTTTATATATTCTAAAATAACCGGTTTCGAATAAAGGTTATCAACCGGGATGTCGAAGAATCCCTGTATCTGGCCTGCATGAAGATCAATCGTAAGCACACGGTGAGCACCGGCGGTTTCCAGAAGGTTTGCCACCAGCTTGGCACTGATCGGCGTTCTGCCTGATGATTTCCTGTCCTGTCTAGCATAACCGAAATATGGTATTACAGCGGCTATTCTGCTTGCGGAAGCCCTTTTGACAGCATCCAGCATGATAAGCAGTTCCATTACATGTTCATTGCTTGGGGGACATGTCGACTGGACTATGAAAATGTCTTTTCCTCGTATACTTTCGTTTATCTCAACAGCGGTCTCTCCGTCAGAAAAAGTCTGGACCCTGGCTTCGCCAAGTTTAATACCAAGAATGTCACATATACTGACCGCAAGCGGACTATTAGAGTTCCCGCCAAATACCCGGATATCAGACATCATGATTTTGCTCCTATTATCTTATAAGTGATCGTAAAGGAAATATCTCAATCACTTATAATGAGATATGTAATCTTATGTCCTGGTTTAAGACGACATCCCGACTTGGAAAATAAAAGAAAAGTCGGCTAAATTTATTGCTGGACCTCGTCGTCGGTTAATCTCTCTTCGTATTCGTTCAGGATAGTCTTCTCAATCATGTCTCTCATTTCCATGTTGAGCGGGTGGGCGGTATCACGGAACGTACCATCCTTCCTTTTGCGGGACGGCATTGCAACAAAAAGTCCGGTTGCACCATGAATAACCCGTAAATCCCTTACTACGAAGCAGTTGTCAAACACTACTGATGCATAAGCTTTTAATTTGTCGTTATTCTGAACCGGAAAAACCTTAACTTCTGTAATCTCCATTGACTCCCCCCAGTGTTCTAGTTGTGGGTATGTATTTATACCCCTCTCGTTTTCTCAACTTAATCATTGCATGTTCGAGATGCCTGGCATCCTCAAACACCCCGAAAACAGTTGAACCGCTTCCCGACATCAGGGCCCCGAGGGCACCTGTGCGGATTAAATCCGTTTTAACTGTTTCAAGCTCCGGATGCAACTCAAATGCACTTTCTTCTAGTTCATTAAGTAAATAATTTTCTGGTGCTATGCTTTCTTGAGTTATATTCTCCATTTTAAACACATCTTTATTATTAGTCAATGACATCTTATACTTAGAAAAGACCTTTGCGGTTGATATTCCAAACGGAGGGATGACAAGAAGATAAACCCTGTCCTTGATCATAGTATCGGCTAACAGTACGTCCCCTCTGCCGCCCATCAACGCAGGTTTGCCATGTATGAAAAACGGGCAGTCAGCACCTATTTCCCGGGCCATCTGACAAAGCTGGTTTTCATTCAGTCCCGTATCGAATAATTTATTCAGAGCAACAAGCGCATGCGCCGCATTGCTGCTCCCTCCGCCAAGACCCGCACCGATCGGGACACTCTTGTCTATCCTTATCCTTACGCCATTTTTTATTTCCGTTTTAAGCTTGAACAGGCAGGCAGCTTTAAATACAAGGTTATCAGCAGATGAGCATCCGCAATCAGGGGCATCCAGTTCAATTCCTCTTTCCGCCTTCTCAAAATATAAAATATCAAAAAAACTTACGGGTACCATGAGCGTTAAAAGCTCATGATACCCATCTTCTCTTTTGCCTGTAACCTTAAGCAAAAGATTTATCTTTGCAGGGCTTAAAACCCTCACTTGATTTCAAACGCCAGATACTGAGACCTTCCCTCCCTGATAATCAGCATCAGGATAGAATCTCCCTTTCTAAGACCTTTTACGGCGTCAAGATAATCATCTACCGTATCAACAGCCCTGTAATTAATCTCTTTAATGACATCACCTTTCCTGATTATTCCCGATGCAGGACTCTTGTCGTCAACATCCATGACAACAGCGCCTTTGATGTCATCAAGCCTCAGTCTTTTGGCAAGGTCGGGGGTTATATTCTTTACCGTTATACCAAGAGAATCCTTCGACTCCTTCTCCGGTACACTTTTATCTCCTCCATCTTTTCCAAGCGCCGCAATATGTTCATCAGTCCTTTTTTCCAGCTTGGTCTCAAGCTTGATCTCCTTCTTGCCGCGCCATACGCCAATGGTTATTTTAGAGCCTGGCTTGAATGTGCCTATCATCTGCGTAAGTATCGAAGGGTCCTTTATTTCAGTACCGTTAACGGAGATTATGATATCGCCTTTCAATACGCCCGCTTTGGCTGCAGGGTCTCCCGGATAGACCATTGTCACCATTGCGCCTTTAGTTTCTTTAAGCCCCACTGCTTTTGCAATTTCAGGCGTCACTTCCTGAATTCCAACACCAAGCCAGCCCCTGGTGACTGAACCCGTCTGTTTGAGTTCCATCAGTATTTCCTTGGCCATGTTAATAGGGATCGCAAAACCGATACCCTGTCCGGATGCAACGATAGCAGCATTTATTCCTACAACCTGGCCTTTCATGTCTATAAGCGGCCCGCCCGAGTTTCCCGGGTTGATTGCAGCATCAGTCTGAATGAACTGGTCATAGGGCCCTGCTCCGATAATCCTGTATTTTGCGCTCACAATTCCAATCGTCACTGTATGGCTCAGTCCGAAAGGATTGCCTATTGCCATAACCCAGTCGCCGATCTTCAGGATATCTGAATTCCCGAGCTTCACTGAAGGGAGTTTGCCTTCCGGATTGATCTTGATAAGCGCTATATCGGTATTGGTGTCTTTTCCGATAAGTTTGGCGTCATATTCCTTTTTGTCACTCAGAGACACTACGATCTTTTCGGCGCCGTCTATAACATGCGCGTTAGTAATGATATACCCGTCAGTTGAGATAATGAAACCGGAACCCAGGCTCTTCTGCTCCTGCTTTTCAGGTGCATTCGGCATTCCCTCGAAAAAACGATTGAAAAATTCTTCGAAGGGGTCATCAGGACCTCCACCGAATGGTGAACGGTATTTTTTCATTATGTCTTTCTGCTGGATAACTTTCGTGGTCTTTATATAGACAACGGAAGGCGTAAGTTCCTGGGCCAGGGAATTCAATGAGGGCATTATGACCTTCGGGCTGGCCTTCGGGTCACCATCTTCCCAGAAATTTGCAGCCTTTCCTATTGCTGGAAGCCTGAATGATGTCGCAATCATCATTCCTATTATGGCTGAACAGACTGCCACTATTGCAATTATGCTTAATGAAAGGACCTTCTTCTTCATTTTGTTCCCCCTTTCATTGCCTCTACGAAAAGCATCCTCAATTCATATAGAACGCCTTCAAAAAGATTGTCTTCTTCACGCGTCCTGTTTCCTTTCGTCTTTTCCTGAAGCAATGCTACGATGTCTATGTTTTGCTGTGCTATGGCAAAATCCTGAAAAACCTGGCCGGTATGAGGATCCGGAGCCTTTCCCATTGCCACTATAGCGCTTGTTGCAAAGCTCATTACAAGGGTTGACAGGTCAATACTGATATTTTGCTGATCATAGTGAGTTTCAGATTTTTTCTCAGGCGCCGGGCTCTCCTCAAATTTCTGCGGTTCACTGTCTAATGTATCATTCTTCTTAGCCGGCTCTTCCGGTTTGTTTTCACCTCTTTTATCAACAAAGCTGTATGTTTTTTTCTGTTCGTCCATTTTAAAACCTCCCTGGTATGGCAGTTTTGCATGATTTAAGGTCAATTGGAGATTATGTCAAGTATTTCACCCGGCACATAGAATCGGGAATATGTTGCTTTTGATAAATTCAAGTTTTGCACTTAAAAAGTTGTTCACAGCCTCTTTAAGCACCGGGGACAGATTATAAGGTTCATCATACAAATTTCCGCCCTGATGTCCGTGACTGAAGTTGCCGCTTATAATCCCTTCATACTGATCCTGGGGCTCCAAACCGTTTAGAATTGACCAGGCAAGACTCCAGCCCCTTACAGAATCTCCTATGTTGTAGCCACCTCCCCCGAGCGCCATGATTTTCGGGCAGGAATCTTTTATTTCCCTGATAATCCTGGTATAGCCGATATTTGTACATCGCAGATTTGTGAGGGGATCTTTTTTGAGCGTATCCAGGCCAATCTGGGCAACAATCATTTCAGGTTTGAATGCCTTGACAAGCGGATGGAAAACCTCATCGAACACGCGGCCGTACGCTTCGTCATCGGTATACTCAGGCAGAGGAACATTCACGGTATATCCATGACCTTTACCTGTACCTATCTCTCCTTCAAAACCTGTACCCGGATAAATCGTGTCTCCGCTTTGATGCAGTGAAAGAAACAGTACCTCATCCGTTTCATAAAACGCATCCTGCACGCCGTTTCCGTGATGTGCGTCCAGATCAATGTACATGATCTTTTTATACCCCTGATTAAGCAGATATTTAATTGCCACTGCAATATCATTCACATAACAGAATCCCTCGGCATAGGCCGGTTTGCCGTGATGAAGCCCGCCGTTGACATTAAATACAATATCGGCCTCACCCGATGCCATCATCTCCGCACCCTTCATTGTTGCCCCGAGCATGGCCATTGCAAGTTCATAAACCCCTTTAAATACGGGATTGTCTCCTGAACCCAGACCGTATCCCATCATGCTGAAGTCGAAATGGCCGTTATTGGCGCTCCTCAGAACATCGATATAATCTTCCGTATGAAATATACGGGCAATTTCATCGGTCGCCGAACAGGGGTCAATAACCTTTATCCATGGCTCATTGAAAAGATTATACCTGTAGCACATCTCATAGACCATCTTGGCCCTGTATGGCTTGAAAGGATGGTTCACCCCGAAGTCATACTCGTTGAATTTAGGCGTATACAGGAATACTGAATTCATAAATGCCTCACTTTAATGAGTATATATTAAATGCATATTATCGCGAAATAGAAATATTCCCTTCATGCAAAGTCAATCCTTGCACCGCATTTGGTGCATTTTGTGTGATCGAGGTTGAATGCCGGAGAAACCTGCATGTCTCTGCCGCATGATAGACATGTAATGTTCTGCCAGCTGCCTTTGTTCCTACTCACTACCTGTGGAGAGGAAAGCCTGTTCACTTTTTGACTCGTTTCAGACGAAGCGCTCATTGCGGAAGAATAATCAATCACGCTTTCCGGATTTCTATTGTTAAAATCAGGTATCTCATGAACCTGGCCGCACCTGGGGCAGACAATCGCGCCCACGCCAGCATCAGGAGGTGTCTTAATTTTCATCCCGCAGCTGCAGCTGATGAATGCAAACCCGTTGATCGCCCTGATTATGTCGCCTGCCTTTTTCCTTCTTTCTATCGAGGAAAATCCGGGTATGTTTTCAGCAGAAGGCTGCCTTATTTCAACCCTTTCTCCGAGCTGCATGTCTTTTTGAGGTATCAGGTTTCTGTGTGTGCCGGTTACACCCCAATATGCCTTTACATAGTCCTTGTAGCTCGCTCCTGTTGACATTGACCTTAATGTTTTAATCCTTTGGAGCAGAGGCGGATGCGTTGCAAACATTCCTCCGTCAAGATTCTGCCTGTACGGGTTGACAATATAAAACGGGGCAGCCGCTTTAGGAGCCTCTATTATGCCGGAGACGGAGAGCATAATTTTTTCGAGAGCAGATGCAAGCCCTTCAGGGTATCTGGTAAGCCTAGCACTCGTTGCATCCGCCAGAAATTCCCTTTTCCTGGATATGGAAAAATACAGAATTCGGGAAAGTATCGGGCTCAGCACCATCAGGACAACGGCAATTATCAAAAGCCACATCTCCAATGAGCTTTTTTTGCCGCTCCCCGATGACCTGTAGCGTCTCGTGGGCATATATCTAGAAGAGCGGAAGAATGTATCCGCGATAAAGGTTATTGCACCGAGCATTGTAGCTGCAACACCCATATAGAGAACATCCCTGTTAATAATATGTCCCATCTCATGGGCGATCACGCCCTGAAGCTCATCCCTTCCGCAGATTGCCAGAAGACCAGCAGTAACGCATATTATGCCGTCATCAGGACTCCTGCCAAGGGCAAAAGCATTGGGAGATGTATCTTCGGTTATAAATATCCTGGGCATTTTGGTTAAAGCTGCTATCTTCATTTCCTCAACAACGTTGAAAAGCTGAGGATACATCTCACGGCTTATTTCTTTTGCACCCGTAAGCCCCAGGAATATTCTCTCTGAACCGAAAAATGCGGCTATCAGAAGCCCAAGCCATATAATCAGTGCAACCGCAACACCGATGATCCCAGTATCACTTGAAGGCGCCAGGCTTTCAGGGTCGAGACTGTAAACATAGCCCGCGTGGAAGTTATAAAAGAGAATCCCCGCTGCATAGCCGGTAGCGGCAAGAAGCGCACCCATCAGGATGATGAGGAAAACGGTCTTCCTCTTATTCGCTGCTATTATCTGCCAGAACATTCAAGTATTTCAGAATCCGACTTTTGGTACAGCTTTTTCTGCGGCATCTTTAATTTCAAAGAATGTTTCCTTCCTGAAAGAAAAAGAACCGGCTACGATGTTGGACGGGAACATCTCGATCTTGTTGTTAAGTACAAGCACCGTGTCATTGTAGGCTTGTCTTGAAAAGGATATCCTGTTCTCGGTTGATGACAGCTCTTCCTGAAGCGCCAGAAAGTTCTGGTTGGCTTTGAGGTCGGGGTATTGCTCGGCCACTGCCATAAACCTTGAAAGGGCTCCCGTAAGAGCTCCTTCCGCCTTGCTTATATCATCAACCGTTTTCGCACCTGTGGCTACTGTCCTTGCTGCGGTTACCGCCTCAAGCGTCTGCCTTTCATGCTGCATATAAGCCTTCGCCGTCTCCACAAGGTTTGGTATAAGGTCATGCCGCCTCTTAAGCTGAACATCTATCTGCGACCATGCATTTCTGACCTGGTTGCGCAAAGTTATCAGGCCATTATAGATGCCTATCACATAAAGAATCAGAAAAACTACAATCGCCAGCAGTATAAATACAAAAATGGTAAAACCTGTCATATTCCCCTCCCTGCTTTTATGATCTATTACCTGAAAGCATTTCCTGAAGCATACTGACAAGCATGCCCGAGTCATACGAAGAGTTCTCGCTCAGAATTTTTTCAAGCTCTCCTGCATCAAACCAGATGCCGTGACTGCCGCACCTGTCAAAAATTATATCCTTTAAGCCTATGGTCATCTTAGCCATTTTTGCCGAGCAGATCGGGCATTTCTTATCCCTCTCACTGGCAACAGCCGTTTTCATCGTCTTTACGTACTCGTTTCCGGTTTCAGCGCCAAGCAGGAATTCAAGCTCACCCGAATCAAGCCAGATGCCTCGGCATCTGAAGCATCTGTCTATCTCAAACCCGTCAAACTCAAGCGTTATGAGAACATCCGAACAGTGAGGACACCTCATTTATCTATCCCCTGTTTGCTTATTTAAGAATTTCTTCAAGGATATCAACTGCATCCCTTACAAGTCCCGGACATATTTTTATAAAAACAAGGTTTTCCTTAGCCTTCTCATAGCCTTCAGGCGTGCTTAAATCATATCCGAGAAGGTCTCTGCACATAATGGAACCTTTAGCATCACTGAAACAAGACTGAAACTCTTTTGCAAGCGCATATGTCTTATCGCGGGCTTCATTGTCGTCAGCCTTTGATTTGCCGTATTTCATGCCGATCACCATCAGCGCTCCGGATACGGCCCCGCATGTGTTGCCCAGACGCATTCCACCGCCAAAGGCGCAGGCTATCTTCATTGCAGTTTCAACCTGAATATCCATGCCCCCGGCAAAGACGGAAAATACTGCCTGAGAGCAGTTGAACCCGTCTCTGAACAATTTCTCGGCATCATCCGACCTGCTCATTTTCATTCACCCCTGTATGCAAAGAAGCTGATGTTTGAACTCGCTCTCAATAATCTATTATGATACTCTTTTTTCCATGATTGGGAAGATATTGTTCTGTTCATCCGAGGTGGCACCATACGCCAAGACCGGAGGTCTTGCCGATGTTGCAGGCGCACTGCCCACCGCACTCAGGTCAAAAGGGATAGACTGCGAGTCGGTAATGCCATACTACGGCAGCATAAAAAACAAGGGAATAAAGCCCGAGCATGTTACCGACCTTCTCTTCCCCATGGGTTATGGTCTTGCCACTGCGGGCATATATAAGCATGAGCATGTTTTTTTTATTGAAAACGATGAACATTTTCTAAGAAGCAGCCTGTACACATATCAGAACAATGACTTCCCGGATAATCTTGAAAGGTTTGCTTTCTTTTCCAGGGCATGTGTGGAACTGGCCTCTTATCTGTCTGCCGATATACTGCACATAAATGACTGGCAGACCGCCCTGGTAAGCGCCTATCTGAAGGCCCTTGAAATCAGGGGCATATCAACCCTGTTCACGATACATAACCTTGCCTATCAGGGTAATTTCGATACCTCTTTATGGCCTCTTTTGCTCCTTCCCAGGGATTTTTATTCACCATGGTGTATGGAATATTATGGCAGAATCAACATAATGAAGGCCGGCATTGTTCTCTCAGATGCCGTAAGCACGGTCAGCAGAAGTTATGCACAGGAGATAAAAACACCTGAATTCGGTGTCGGCCTTGACGGGCTCCTCCGTTCAATAAGCGCAAAACTCTACGGAATAACCAACGGGATAGATATCGAGGAATGGAATCCTGCAACCGACAGGCTGTTGCCGGCAAATTTTCATACCGGAGATATGAGCGGTAAAATAAGGTGCAAATCAGAACTAAAAAAGCACTTTGGTCTCGATGGTAAAATTGATGCCCCGGTTTTCGGCATTGTAAGCAGACTTGTAAGCCAGAAAGGCATTGATCTCGTTGCTGACATTATCCCCGAGATTTCAGAAAATGCGCATATTGTCATTCTGGGCAGCGGTGAAGAATGGCTTCAGAACAGGCTTAAAAGTCTGGCTTCTTCGTATCCCGGCAGAGTAGGACTTCATATAGGTTTCAGCGAATCACTGGCACACCTTATCGAAGCAGGAAGCGATTTCTTCCTTATGCCTTCCAGATTTGAACCTTGCGGGCTCAACCAGCTGATAAGCCTCAGGTACGGCACCATCCCGATAGTAACAAACGTGGGCGGCCTTGCCGACACTGTCACCGCAGCTAGTGAAGGTCCCCTTCCAAACGGAATCAGAGTGACATTCCCCGATTATGCATCGCTTCTCGGCGCGTCAAGATATGCAATCGAAATTTATAACAGCAACAGACCCTTACTTGAAGAGATGGTTATGAATTCCATGAAAACAAATGTCTCATGGGACAGTCCGGCAGATGAATATTTTGAGCTTTATAATAAAATTAAAGGTTTTTAAAGGATTCATCAGCATTTCAGAGATGAAAAGTTATCTACAAATTGTTCAAAACCCCCGATTTTGTTGCAGCAGCCATGCCCTGACAATGTATTAAACACGACTTCAGAAAATCTGATTCTGGGCCATTTTACATTTCATCTTATTGTAATAACTTGATAATTTTATTTATGCGATATGTCCTCATAATCGAAGTTTCCAAGGTTTGATTTTTATTTTTTCAGGTAGCATCATCAATTCACTTTTTTATAATTTTAGTTCACGGGGACAATCTGATTTTTAAATTTGGAGGAAATACGTGCTTAACGTTGATTTTGTGAAGTTACGGGACAGGATTGCAGAAAAAGCGACAGCCCCTGAAAAAGCCCTCATTTCACAGTTCGAATTAAAGGAAAACGATGATGAGGTGATGGTAGTATGCCCGAGTTCTTTTGTGCAGCAGCATGTAAAACGCCATTATCAGGAGATTATCTCAAAAAGCGTCAGAAAAGAGACAGGCAAACCTGTAAATATCGTATATTCAATCTCTGCCGGGTCAAACACCCAGCCTACTCCAAAATCCGGGCCTGTTCAGATGATGCTTCCTTCTCCTGATATGCTGTGCTCAACTTTCGGCATCAATCCCAGATTTACATTCGATTCATTTGTTGTGGGAAAATGCAATTCGTTCGCCTATGAGGTGGCAGTAGCAGTTTCAGATGATGGCATCGGCAGATACAACCCGGTGTATTTCAATTCGGATATCGGGCTCGGGAAAAGCCATATAGCTCATTCAATAGGCAACAAGATTGTAAGGACAAGACCTAATGCAAGAATCAAGTTTACTTCGGCAAGGGAATTCTCACAGGAGTATGTCTTTGCAAGCAGAAACGGCTGCATGGATAAATTCAGACAGGCGTACCTAGGAGGAAAACCAGATATATTCTTCCTGGATGATGTCCACATGCTGGGTTCCAAAGAAAAGACCCAGATGGAGCTCTCAGGCCTGATAGATGATATGGCGCATACGGGTACCCAGATAATCTTCTCAGGCTACCGTCCCCCTTCAAATATACTCAACCTTGACAAATCCCTGAAATCCCGATTCGAAGGCGGCCTTGTCATTGATATAAAGAAGCCTGATACGCAGACAAGGGCCTCAATCGTAAGGTCGAAGGGAATAAGGGAAGGTGTTGTATTAACCGATGATGTAGTTGACTTCATAAGCATGAATATCGATACGAATATAAGAGAGCTTGAAAGTGCTGTCCTCACCCTTTGCGCCATGAGCACATTCATGAAAAAGGGTATCTCCATCGAACTTGCCAAAGAAATCCTTGAAGGAACGCTTGAACGCAAATCGAGAATTGACATACCTTTCCTGCTGCAGTTCGTTGCAAAACACTATGGAATTTCTAGGGAATCATTGATATCTCCATCAAGAAAAAAGAATCTGGCATATCCTAGACAGGTGGCAATGTATATCTGCAGGAGATATACAAAGAATACGCTTCAGGAGATCGGAAATGCATTCAACAGAAAGCATACGTCTGTCATGCACAGCCTTGAGGTCATGGAATCCGAATACCAGAACAACCTGAAAACAAGGAAAGAGCTCGATTTCCTTTTCGAAAAGCTCGATTATTAGGCATCGGGTTGTCTATCAGGATTAATCTGTTGACTAAACCAGGGGTTTTTCCATAGATATATAGTGGGATGTTGCGGTTGATTCTTCACAAAAACCCCCCGGGAGAGCTTATGTTTGAATTCCACATTTCCAAGGCTGCAAGGGATAAGTTCGAATTTGATGAAACCCTGTTTTCGACTTCCGGGAACGTAATCTTCGCAAACATCCAGGGCGTCCGTCAGTTTACCGAGAGGATAAATAAGAAAAGAAGGGATGAGGAAAAGAGGCTGCCTTCTTTCAGTACAGGCGATGTTTATGCCATGGGTCTTATAGATGAGGCCCTGCATCAGGTGGTTGACCTCTACAGACAATCCGTAAGCCCTGACACGATTGAGAAAGCCTTCACCTGGATAACAAAAAAAATCGGTAAAAAAAATGTTAATGAATGTCTGGAAACTTTCACCGCGCTTTTCCCTCCGATAGAGGTGTATAAGGGAAGTGTTTCCGTTAAAGATTATCTAAAGCTCTCAACAGGTGACATACCCAATACTCACATCACGCTACAGGAAATTCTCCAGCTCTCCCTTGCAAATACCAATCCTGCATTCGTCCCTTTCAACGAGTTCTTTGACGATTCCCCGCTCAAAGATACAGCATACGGGAAAATCATTGCCGAAATTGAAAAATATTACAGTACACAGCAGGGATTCGGACCGTTCAACCATCCCCTCATCGAGATGCTGAAAGAACCTCAGAATGCATCGCCCTATTCCCTTTACGGCCAGCTTGAATACATAAAAACGCACTGGGGAGAGCTGTTGAAGAACCTGTTGATAAGGGTACTGGGCGGTATCGACCTCATTAAAGAGGAGAGAAAATCCAGATTTTCTGGTCCCGGTCCTACACAGATTCTAACATTCGGCGATGAAGGCTTATCGGGCCAGGGCATCAAGGGGGCAGGGCTTGATGAAATCGAGAGGTTCACCCCGGATACCGACTGGATGCCCAGGCTCGTCCTGATGGCAAAATCCACCTATGTCTGGCTTAATCAGCTTTCAGCAAAGTATGGCCGGAACATCTCCCGGATCGATCAAATACCCGATGAAGAGCTTGAACGGCTTTCGCACTGGGGGTTCACCGGACTGTGGCTGATCGGCGTGTGGGAGAGAAGCCCGGCATCCAAGAAGATAAAGAAGATGACGGGAAATCCCGAGGCAGAGGCCTCGGCATATTCGATATATGATTATACCATTTCCAATGACCTCGGCGGTGAAGATGCCTATAGGAATCTTAAGGAACGGGCCTGGAATTTCGGCATAAGGCTGGCAACAGACATGGTGCCCAATCATATGGGCATATATTCAAGATGGGTTACAGAGCATCCCGACTGGTTCATACAACTCGATTACCCGCCCTTTCCCGCCTATTCGTTCACGGGCCCCAACCTTTCCGATGATGACAGAGTGGAACTGTACATAGAGGACGGCTACTGGAGCAGGACAGATGCGGCAGTGGTCTTCAAACGAATCGACAGAGATACCGGAAACGTCAGATACATCTATCATGGAAACGACGGTACTCATATGCCCTGGAATGATACGGCTCAGCTTGACCACCTGAAGCATGAGGTGAGGCAGGCCGTGATAGATCTCACCCTGGATGTTGCCAGGAGGTTCCCTGTCATAAGATTTGATGCGGCAATGACGCTCGCGAAAAAGCATTTCCAGCGGCTGTGGTATCCGGTCCCTGGCATGGGCGGGGACATCCCTTCCAGGGCGGGTCTGGGACTGTCAAATGATGAGTTCAACAGGATGTTCCCTAAAGAATTCTGGCGTGAACTTGTTGACAGGTTTGCAGTGGAGGCACCGAATACGCTCCTGCTGGCCGAGGCATTCTGGCTCATGGAAGGCTATTTCGTAAGAAGCCTGGGCATGCACCGGGTCTATAACAGCGCGTTCATGAATATGCTCAAGAATGAGGAAAACAGCAAATACAGGGATGTGATGAAAAACGTGCTCAGGTTCAATCCCGAAATATTGAGGCGTTTCGTGAACTTCATGAACAACCCTGACGAGGAATCTGCCGTAGTCCAGTTCGGCAAAGGCGACAAATATTTCGGCATTGCACTGCTTATGGTCACAATGCCGGGCCTTCCCATGTTCGGTCACGGTCAGATAGAAGGCTATTCGGAAAAATACGGCATGGAATACCGCAGGGCCTACAGGGACGAGCAGCCGGACAATGATCTGATAGGCAGGCATGTAAACGAAATATTCCCCCTTCTTAAAAAGAGGCACCTCTTCAGCGGGGTGGAAAATTTCGTATTGTACGATGTCGTAAGCCCCAGCGGCTGGATAAATGAAGATGTATTCGCATATTCGAACATGGCTGGCGATGAGCGAGCCATAATCATCTATAACAACAGATATGCCGAGGCCAGGGGCTATGTCAGAAGGTCTGTCGGCATTAATATCGATACCGGCGGGAAGAGGAATATCGTCCACAAAACAATCTCCGAAGGCCTGAGGTTTAAAAACCATCCGAACGTATATTATATCTTCAAGGATTACAGGAATTCGCTTGAATATATAAGAAGCGGCAAGGAGATTGCCGACAATGGCTTGAGCGTACAGCTGGGGGCTTTTCAATCCAATATCTTCCTGGATTTCAAAGAGGTTCAGGACTATCCTGACGGTCTCTATGCAAGACTTGAAAGATACCTCTCTGGAAGGGGAGTGCCGGACATAAAGGCGGTGTTCAGGGATCTTTACCTTGAAAATATACACTCTACCTTCAGAAGTCTGATGAATTATACCAACCTGAACCTCCTTATCAATGCGACAGGCAAAGGCCTGGATACCGAAATTGAGAAATTCGAAGAAAGACTTGAAAGACTCATAACAGAAATCCGAAAGGTCACTAGCATAAAGCCCGATACAGATGATATCCTCAAAGTAACATCCGACAAACTCAGACTGGTCATTGAAAACAAAAACCTGATTTCTGACAGCTCATTTATGGATAAACTGCAAACATGTACTGACTCCGGGGCTCTCTGTTTTGCCGTTATCTGGGCAATGATCCATAATCTCGGAGCCCTGTTCACTGACAGCAACACCGGCAGGCGCACAAGGCTCCTGCTTGACGAAATGTTATTCTCAGGCATCATAAAGGAATTCATCTCGGAACACGACGAGTGTTCCGTTGATGGAGATCATGCCATAGAACTCCTTAAAATCCTGTGTTCAGAGGAAGACAGGTCCCTTCCCATAATTGAGAATCTTCCTGAAATAACCCTTGAACTCATTACAGACAGCGATGTCAGGTCACTGTTGGGTATAAACATCTATAATGACATCGAATGGTTCAACAGGGAATCTTATCAGGTGCTGGCCACCTGGCTGTTTTATATATTTACCCTTAAGAAAATAGAGCAAAATCCCGAAGAGAAGAATGCAACGGCGGAACTTTTCAGAACCCTTGACAGGCTGTTGGAGGCTGCAGAAGAATCATCGTACCGCCTGGACTGGTTGATAAAGCTGCTTTCTAAACCCTTCGGAGATGATGGTAATGATTAGTAAGATTGCATCAGAGTTAAAAGCCCTATTTTCATATAGTATTCTTTTCGGATTGAGGCCTCAGAATGCGCCTGAAAGGTCCATAATCTTTTTTCCCCTGCAGCCGGAAAGGCTTAACTGCGGTCTTGCAGGCATCCTTGCCATAAAAGGGGCCGGAACCGACAAGACGATCCCCGAAAGCTTTACCTCTCTTATCAGAAAGACTTTCTCCAAAGGGCTGGACAATTCAAAATCCCCGGATTTTTTAAGTCCTGATACACTCGATAAAATCGAGGGCCTGCTTTTTTCAATGAAACAGGATCTCGGTGTCCAATTTGGGATAAACAGAGACGGCCGCCTGGAAAGCCTCAAAAAGCTATGCTCTGAACTGGAGAGTTTTATAGGCTCCCAGGAACAGCTCATTGAAATAATGGCCCCTGAAATGCCGGTATCAGCTCTTGAAACTGTTTCGAGCCGTCTTATCAGGCTCAAGGATATCTTCTGGGGGCTCAAGGAAGATCTGCTTAAAAACCAGGAAAAAATTGCGGGGCTTTGCGAAGATATCTCGAACCTTTCACAATTCAGCAAATATCAGCGTCTTAATTTCATGCTCAATGCCATGGACAGGCTCGAGGTAAGGGGCAGGGATTCAACGGGCGTACAGATCGTCTTCAGAATGGAAAAGACCGTAACTGAAAGTGTGATAAAAAAACTGGATACCCTGGGTCTTAATAAGGAATTTCTCGAAAGGAGCTCTAACGGCGAGCTTGTGAACCGTTCAATAAACATTTCTGACGGTTTTGCCGCCTTTACATACAAGACCGCATCCATCACCGGCGAACTCGGCAGGAACTGCAGGGAACTCAGGGGATTCATCTCGCAGGACCAGATATTGAAAGAATTCCTTGCAGCGGGCGGTAATGATGAAATGTATCTGGCCCACACCAGATGGGCCTCAGTCGGAGCCATAAACATACCCAACTGCCATCCGGTGAACAACTGCACCCTGTGCTCTGCCGGAACAGCAGTACTGGACAAGACCTACCCCGCTTACGGCAGCGGCAACTTCTTTGTCAATGTTGCACTGAACGGGGATATCGACAATTACCTTGATATAAAATCCCGATGCGAGTCATCAGGCAGGTTGCTGGATACAAGGGTGACCTCGGACACCAAGGCCATACCGGTAGAGATAGAAAGGCACCTCCTTGATGGCTGCGACCTGAAAGAGGCATTCAGGAGGGCCGTAGCCTCATTTGAAGGGTCCCATGCAATTGCAATGGAATCAAACCTGGAACAGGGAAAGATGTACCTTGCCCTTCATGGAAGCGGTCAGGCTCTTTTTATAGGCCTTTCGGATAACCAGTATTCTTTTGCTTCCGAGGTCTATGGTCTCGTTGAAGAAACACCCCTGTTCATAAAAATGGATGGAGAAAGCACCCGCATAGAAGGCGATCCGGTCTCAACAGGCCAGATATTCATACTCTCAAACGATAAAGGACCGGGCCTTAATGGAATCGAGGCCATGTACTATGACGGTTACCCCATTGTTCTTGACAAAGGGAGCATCAAGAGGGCGGAGATTACAACACGCGACATAGACCGCGGCATGCATCCCCATTTCCTGATAAAGGAAATAACGGATTCACCATCTTCTGTAAGAAAAACTCTAAGGGGGAAATATAAAATATCGGGTGGTAAGGTAAATTTCAACCTCGGGGAAGAGGTTGTATCACAGAAGCTGAAACAGGACATGATTGAGGGCAGGATCCGTAATATCTATATAATTGGCCAGGGTACGGCAGCTGTTGCCGGAACCGCAATAGCAGAGGCAATGGCCATTTATTTAAAGAGCACGAACCTCAATATTCAGGCAAAAAAAGCAACCGACCTGAGCGGATTTGCTGCAGATGACGACCTTGCCAGATCGCTCGTCATAGCCGTTACACAGTCGGGCACAACGACCGATACCAACCGCGCCGTAACAATGGCAAGGGATAAAGGTGCTTCAGTCCTTGCAATAGTAAATCGCAGGCAATCGGACATAACTACAAAGGCCCACGGAGTATTATATACAAGCGACGGAAGGGACATCGAAATGTCGGTTGCATCCACCAAGGCGTTCTACTCCCAGATAGCCGCTGGTTATGTGCTGACGTTATATTTCGCCAAGCTTTTAAATGCCATACCCGATGCTGATATCATCCGGGAGCTTGAGGGCCTGGAAAGGGCTCCGGCACTTATGAACCGGGTGCTTGAAAGGATGGAGCATTTAAGAAAAACGGCCTGGGACCTTGTGAGGCTCAAAAAATACTGGGCTGTCCTCGGCAGCGGAACGAACAAGGTGGCCGCAGACGAAGTCAGGATAAAGCTGAGCGAGCTCTGCTATAAGACCATCTCATCAGATATAATTGAAGACAAAAAACACATTGATCTCTCTGCCGAGCCACTCATACTTGTCATGGCGGCAGGGAGTCCGGATATTGTTCTAGAGGATATTGTCAAGGATTCCGCCATTTTCAAGGCACACGCATCAAAGGTGGTTGTCATTGCAGACGATGATGAGAGGCGTTTTGACAATGTCGCAGATTATGTCTTCAATGTGCCCAGGGCTACATTTCCTGTATCCGTTATCATGAATACAATAGCAGGACATATCTGGGGCTATTATGCAGCGCTTAGCCTTGACGAACAGGCAGGCCATTTCAGGGATTTCAGGATAAAACTCTCCGACGTCCTGGCGAAGCATGAAGAAGAAGGTCTGTCCATATTCGAAATAATGGCGGACAGAGAAATTCACAGAGTTGTTGATGACTTTGCGCAAGGTTTCAATGAATGGCGGGGTATGGGCCACATGGCAAACCTTAACGTGGATACGGCGACCGATCTCACCCTGCTCCTCAAATATGCCACGGGTAAAATAGCCCCTGAAGAATATAGAAAGGATTTCAAGGGTAGAAAGGCATCATCACCCATCGAGATGCTGGACATAACACTGGGAAAAGCCATCGACGAACTTGCAAGACCTGTCGATGCTATAAGACATCAGGCAAAGACAGTAACTGTGGGTACGAGCAGAAAGATCGAGGCATTGAAAGGCGTGATATTCGATTCCCTTTACTCACTCGGATTTACAACAGAAAACATCACACAGAAAGATATCCTTTCGATCAAGAGGATTCAGCCTGCGGTCAATTCAGTAAAAGGGTTTGCCCTGTATAGTTTAACGGGTCTCGATATTGACGGAATACCGACCGACTCATCCATGCTGAAGCTTGTAAAAAAAGGCGGTGTGGCAGCCGATTTAAAATCAAGGGCGGATACGGGTACACCATTAATGGGAACGAAAAGAACCATAATAAAGAACCGCGAGATCTATGCCGGAAGCGGAAAGTCGGACAGCGCATCTATTGTCATAATATCGCTTCTGGGCCAGAACCTTATCCCCGAGCAGCTAATTCTTTTTCATGTCGACTTTGAAACCTCACTTGACATCGAAAAGAAGAAGGCGATTCTGGGAGAAAAACTCGGCGACATCATGAACATGCTGGATGAAGAAAATATTGCATGGCAGGATAATTTTATCCGGGATCTGCCGGTTAAACTGCTGCTTGGAGAAGCGCCCGAGGTTATTGCTGACATAATAAAGAAGGAGATCTGAAATGGGAAAACTGTTCGGTACCGACGGGATACGCGGGGTTGCAAACACATACCCCATGACAGCCGAAGTGGCGCTCAAAGTCGGTATGGCCATAGCCTATACATGCAGAAAGGCAGGGCATACGCCCAGGATAGTCATAGGAAAGGACACCAGACTTTCGGGCTACATGATAGAGGACGCACTTGTTTCCGGCGTATGTTCCATGGGTGCGGATGCCCTTGTCATAGGCGTCATGCCTACACCGGGCGTCGCTTTCCTCACTCAAAGCATGCGTGCGGATGCAGGCATCGTGATTTCGGCATCGCATAATCCATATGAGGACAACGGCATCAAGATTTTCTCGAAGACCGGCTTCAAGCTGCCTGATGAAAAAGAAGCTGAAATCGAGGAGCTCATTCTTTCCGAAAAGCTGAACGAATTGAAAAGCCCCTCCAAAGAACTGGGCAAGGCCTACAGGATAGACGACGCACGGGGCAGATATATCGTCTTTATAAAGAATTCGTTTCCTTCGGAACTCAGCCTTGAAGGCATGAAGATAGTGCTGGACTGCTCAAACGGTGCGACCTACAAGGTGGCACCCGAGGTCTTTTTCGAACTCGGCGCAGAAGTTATCAACCTTGCGAACACTCCTGACGGAAGAAATATAAACAGCGGCTGCGGTTCGCAGCATCCCGAAAAAATGGCTGAAGAGGTCATAAGGAGAGGGGCACAGGCAGGATTCGCTTTTGACGGCGACGGGGACAGGATGATAGCTGTTGATGAAAAGGGTAATGTCCTCTCGGGTGATCAGATGATAGCAATCTGTGCCAAAGCTTTGAAACAGCAGGATAAGCTCCGAAACAATCTTGTTGTTACTACAGTCATGAGCAATCTTGGTTTCAAGATTGCACTTAAGGAGCTGGACATATCACACATAGAGGCAAATGTCGGCGACAGATATGTCCTTGAGGAGATGATCGATAAGGGGGCAATAATCGGGGGCGAAGATTCAGGACACATCATTTTCCTCGATCACCACACGACAGGAGACGGAATTGTAGCGGCTCTGCAGCTTGCAAGGGTGATGAAGGAGGAGAACAGACCGCTTTCAGGTCTTGGTGTGATGCAGGTCTTTCCGCAGAAGCTTATAAATATAACCGTAAAGAGCAAGCCAGATATTGAGACAGTACCGGAGATTGTCTCTGCAATCAAGCTGGCGGAGAAGGCGCTTGGCGAAAAAGGCAGGGTACTTGTGCGCTATTCCGGCACACAGCAGATGTGCAGAGTAATGGTCGAGGGACCGACAAAGGAAGAGACCGACAAATATTGCGAGATGATTGCAGCTGTTGTAAGGGCCACAATCGGCTGAATTGCAAATAAGGATAAGAAGTCAGAAATATGGATAATGAAATTTCAAAATGCCTGATCAGCAAGGGCGTAATAATAATCGAGCCTCAGTCTGTCTTTATCTCAAATGATGTCAACCCCGATTATATTGAAGAAGGTGTAACAATATATCCCGGTTGCCGGATATCCGGCAGAAAAACCTTTATCGGAAAAGATACTAAGCTTGGTCAGGAGGCGCCAGTCACCATAGAGGACTGCACAACAGGCCGCGGGGTTGAACTGAAAGGCGGGTATTTCAAGAATGCGGTTTTCCTTGATAGGTCGGCAATGGGCTCGGGCGCTCATGTGCGCGAAGCCTGTATAATCGAAGAAGAGGCTAACGCGGCACATACCGTCGGGCTCAAACAGACCATACTTTTTCCATTCGTTACACTGGGCAGCCTCATTAATTTTTGCGACTGCATGATGGCAGGAGGCACGAGCAGAAAAAATCACAGCGAGGTTGGAAGCTCATACATACATTTCAATTTTACACCCAATATGGACAAGGCAACCGCTTCGTTAGTGGGCGATGTACCACGCGGAGTTTTTCTAAGAGAAAGACCCATATTCCTTGGCGGCCAGGGAGGACTCGTAGGGCCGTCCCGTATCGGATTCGGCTCGACAATAGCAGCAGGCATTGTATATGATAATGACCTGGCGGAAGGTATGCTTATCACCGGGGCGCAAAGCAAAATTAAAGAGACCTCTTTCATTCCCGGAGTCTATTTTGATGTAAAAAGGAAAGCTTTAAATAACATATCCTATATCGCAAATCTTATTGCCCTCAGGAAATGGTACACTGACGTACGATCAATATTCCTCCCCGAAGCTCTGTTAAGGGCATCCATTGAGGCTATTGATTCAGGTCTTGATGAACGTAATGCAAGATTCAAGGCTTTTGCTGCAAAGATTCCCGAATCCGTCAAAGGTCTCAAAATTCTTAAAATAGATCACCTGTCCGATGTTATCAGGGCACAGGAAGAATTTCTCTCCAGATGGCCGGAGATCGAAGACAAACTGAACAAGTCAAGAGACCTGGATGGTGATGCTAATTTAATGCACAATTTCCTGTCCGGCCTGCCCAAAGGCGGAAAGGATTATATCGAAACGATCCGTTCTCTCGATGATAACACAATTAGCGCAGGGATTTCCTGGCTCTCTTCCATAACACTTACAATCGAAAACAGTGCTGGTTCACTTCTGCCGGCTTTTTCTTAACAAGAGGATTTCATGATAAAATTAATAGCCATTATCCAGTGTCATATAGTTCATGAAAGATGCCCGGGATATTATTGCGACAGGGCGTTCGTGACAAGAACAGGCGGCTTTGAAAACCTTGATCTTCCACATGACGTCAGGAAACTGTCTTTCACCTGCGGAGGCTGCTGCGGCAGGGCAATACACAGGAAACTAAGTCTTCTTAAAAAAAAGGCCAGGCAATCCGATAGCATCGAACCACAGGAGATACTGGTTAAACTTGCAAGCTGCATGACCAAAGACAACTATCACGGTCCAGCCTGCCCCAATCTGGGCTATATTAAGGAAATAATACATAAAACCGGACTAAGCTTTTCCTGCGATACAGTAATCTCAAAAAGGGCGCAGGATAAAAGGGCTGCCGGCGTTTACAGACAAGAATAGCTATTGTGGTAAGCTCATCAGACAAAAGCTTTCGTGCACTATTTTAAGAAAGGGCTTATTATATGTTATCTTATTGAATTATTTGGTTATTTTCTCCAAATTTGACTTATGCGCGTATCCTGGGTATATAGAGAAAAGTATTTTATGATCTTCTGAATTTAATTGTTTAGTAAATCATAAAACACTGTTGGAGGTTATTTGTGAACAGAACAAAGATGCCGTCCTTTGGATGGCTTATATTAATAAGTATTCTATTTTTACAAATTTCATTGCCGGATATAGTTAATGCAATGCCAGCTGCCAATCAGAAATACATTAAAGGCAGCACCAATTCTCAGCCAGCTTCCACACCAGCCAGGATCGTGCCTAGCAAAATAACGTACCAGATCAAGAAAGGAGACACCTTTATTAATATCCTTACCAACCAGGGCGTTTCCATGGCTGATGCTCTTTATGCGTCAAAAAATGCCGATAAAAATATTGTCAATAGGATCAGGCCGGGCGGTGAAATTGACTTGAGAATGAAAACCGGAAAACCATTCATTATTGAGATAGGATACAGTTTACCCTCTTCAAAGAGAAAAGTTGTTTATTCAGGAAAAGCCATATCAATAAATCCGCGCGTTACAGGAACTGTTTCAAAAGCAACAACAAAAACCCCGACGATATCATCAATACCTGATGAACAGGCCAAGGAAAACATCGCTGCCTTCCCTGGCATGAATCCCGAAGAATTGACGAAAAACATCCTTTCAGCGGCAGACAGTACATATTGTTCGGTCTTCAATGCTCCTCAGGATGTTCAGGCAAAAATCAAGAAAGAGGTGCAGGATTTAAACAGACAGGTTCTGAAATCAAAAAATGAAAAGAAGAAAAACCTCAAACTCGCATCAAAGAAACGCCACAAATCACAGATGATTGCAAACAACAAAATGAATGAACACTCCCGTTATGCGTATTCACAGAAAAAGCGCAGTTCACTCCTGGCTTCATACGAAGACGAGAGCGAATCCTATACATATGAAGACAATATAAATGATGCAATAAAAGATAACCCGGAGCTTAGAGAAAAGCTCATCAGTGTTGCAGATACATACAAGGGCATCCCCTATAAAAGAGGAGGGGCATCAAGTACTGCTACGGACTGCAGCGGGCTTACCATGCAGATATACAGAGATATGGGCCTCAATCTCCCCAGATCGAGCAGGGAACAATTCCATGTAGGTACACCCAGGAAAAAGGATGAACTTGAAAAGGGAGACCTGGTTTTTTTCTCGACCAATTCCCCATATAAAAAGATCAAAGTCCAAAGCAAAAAGAATCCCAAAAAGAAAATCGTCAAATACATAAAGGCACCCAGGAGAATCACCCATGTGGGCATATATGTAGGAGACGGAAAATTCATACATGCCCCGAGACCCGGCCATACAGTTACTGTAGAATCACTTGATACAAATTATTATAAAAAGAATTATGTAGGTGCCAGGTCTGTAATTCGCTGATTTTTATAATCTTCAGATGAATTAAGTATTCTGTTTTCTCAGCCAATCAAGGATAATTCCTGCCACCCTGTCATCCTTCCTTAATTGATGCGGCGCTCCTTCAAGTATCATTATTTTCTTGGGTTGCGGCGCCGCTTTATAGATTCTGTCCGCATGAGAAACAGGCACCACCGAGTCCTCATCACCATGTACGATGCAAAGAGGCACATCCTGAGGCAGCCATCTTATAAAATTTTCTGCTTTGAGCGATGAAAAACCTTTATACCATTTATTAATATCATCAGGAGACATAGCATTTTTTATAAGGCCTAGTTCCCTGAAATGTCCTGCCATAAGTTCTTTATCTTCAGGGATTATCTCGGATAAATCCGCAGGAGTCGCCATCAGCATGAGGCTTTTAAGGCCCTTATTCTCCAGGGCGGTGAATTTTGCTGCTATTGCCCCGCCGGCACTGAAACCGACTATATGTATTGCTGTATTGTCTACTCCAGGCAATTCCGAAACCAGGTCATATATCCTCAGAAGGTCTTCATCCCAAACGTTCAAATCGATATTCCCTGATGATTCTCCGCATCCGCTGAAATTGAAGAGGGCACAGATAAATCCATTATACGCCAGCAATTCCGCTAAAGGGATATATCCGCTGTCACCTGGTACAGGCTTGCCTCCGGGGATACCGTGGCAAATTATTACGACAGGCGACAGGCCCTTTTTTTCAGGAAAGTACAGCCATGCCTTTATCGTCCGATTCCCTGAAGTTAGATGATATTCTTTCGATTTCATTCTGGAGCAGTCCAAATCTCCTGTAAACTAATGCCCATGCATATATTTCTGTCTCATCAAAGACTATCCCTTCTGTTGAAGCATCCTGCCTTGCCGGTATTCTGTGCTTGGCGGCAAGAGACATGATTGTATTTGTAGATATTTTAAGCATTTCTGATGCCTTCTCCAACGTTATTTTCCTGAAATCCCTGTTGTCATTTTTTTTGAATACAAATGTCTGAATAATCGCATTCTTGGTCTCTTCGGGATCAATCTGATATGCCTTTTCAATCACCTCGAGATAACTCTTTTCCTGCTGATATAAAACATTTGCAAGCTCTACAAGAATACGGCTGTCATCCGGATGATTTATAATTACCTTATTAAGAATGTCCGATGCATTCTCCATGTCCCCAAGAAAGAAATATATTTCAGCAATGTAGAGGAAGGTATCTTTGTCATTTTCACCAAGTTCAAGGGATTTCAAAAACATCTCAAGTGCAAGGTCCAGATGTCCGAGTTCCCTGTGGCAAATACCTATCAGTTTGAATATTAATGAACTGCTCGAGCATAAGACTTTCGCTTTTTCCAAATCGTCAGCTGCAATCGTATAATATCCATGAGACATCTTGTCTTTTGCCCTGCTCATGAATATCCTGAATCTTTCTTCAAAGTCCTTCACGGAAAGGCTGTTGGCTGGCGTTCTGAAATCAAGACCTGATGTGCATAGGTCAATATAGGAGGCGCTTTCATTAAGAACACCTTCATAATCAAGAGATTCAACAACCCGCTGACACAGGTTCTTTATAGGAAGCATCGTGGAAGCCTTGTTGGAAACGACGAGACTCGTAACCAGGCTTTCTTCCCCTTCCATTTCCGAGAGGTGTCTTGCTTCATTTGTCAGTTCCCGGAAGAAGTGATTGGTCATATCCATCGAATTTCCTATCGGAACCGGCATGGCTGATTTATACTCACCGCCCGGACATGTATACTCAAAGCTTACCCAGAGTTCATTGTACTCGGCATCAACTCTCTCAACTTCAATTGAAATCAATTCAATCGTTGCTTTTGTCTGTTCAAGTTTTCCTCTCATTATTCACAGGTGTATTCTGTGCATGCAAAAAAGTCAATAATACCGGCATGAAAATCATTGTGTCATGGCATATGCGGAATCACCCGAGAAAATGTTTGGAAGCGATATTACTGTTATGGTATAAACTCATTTAGTATCTGAAGGCATTCACTGGAGGATTTATGAAGATAAAACAAGCTATTATAGCAACCATGAGTGTAATGTTATTCGCAGTTATACCATTAGCAGCGAATGCAACGCCAAAGGCTTTTGTAGGCGAGTATGTCTTTAATGCCGGAGAAATTCCACAGGGGAAAACCATAATTCATGATTTCATTATTAAAAACACAGGAGACAAACCGCTTGAAATAAAAGTCAAACCCTGTTGAGGGGTTAAAATCGACGCCCCGGCGGGGCCGATAGAATCAGGCAAAGAAGGAAAGATCCATGTGGAGATAAAAACAACACATCTAAGGGACGTATTTAAAAAAGAGATTAATGTCACAACAAACGATCCTGGCAAAAATGCTTTCGTTTTGACTATCAAAGCAATCATCAGGGAGATGCTGTCCATTACCCCATCATTTATCAACTTCGGAAATGTATCTATCAACTCACAATACAATCAGCCTATAAAAGTCGAGAACAAGGGAAAGGGCAATATAACAATAACCATTATAAATGTTAATCCTGCTGTTAATCTAAGCGTCTCACCAGAGAAGAATATTTTAATCAAACCCGGCAAAACAAAAGATATCCTGCTAAGGCTGGATTCAGGCAAAAAACCCGGTTTCATTGAAGGAACCGTACTTATCAAAACCAATATTCCAAGTCTTCCTGAAAAAATCATTCCGGTAAGAGCAGAGGTTCTTGCCAGATAGGAGAAGATTACATTTTGGCCTCCACACACTTATCATGAAGGAACGATTCGGAAGAAACATTCTGACCGTAGGGGGCCTTACCGGCATCAGCCGCATACTCGGCTATATACGCGACATGGTGACCGCCTGGCTTCTAGGTGCTACAGGTCTGGCCGACGCTTTCTTCATTGCCTACAGGATACCCAATCTTCTCAGACGCATTATGGGAGAAGGTGCTATTAATATTGCAGTGGTTCCTGTCTTTAATGAAGTAAAAGAAAAAGAGGGCCTAGAAAAAGCTTTCAAGATGGCTGAAAGCGTTTTCACCCTTATGTTCATAAGCCTTGTTATCCTCTGCATCATCGGTGAGTTGATCGCGCCGGGACTTGTTGCCCTCCTGGCATTTGGAAAAATCAACACAGGTGATTTTCAGGTTGCTGTTCATCTTACGCGGATAATGTTTCCATTCATTCTGCTTATCGGAATAGTCTCTCTCTTCATGGGAATTCTTAATTCGGTGGGACACTTTGCTGCACCTGCCGGAGCACCTATCCTATTGAATATCTTCATGATCGGAACACCCATAATATTTTATGTCTGGTATCCGTTCTTTTCTTCCCCGGCTGATGCCCTGGCATGGGGGGTTATTGCAGGAGGGATCGCTCAAATCCTGCTCCAGTTACCGGCACTGAAAAGATACAAAGTACCCATAAGATTCAATACCGATTTCAGGGATAAAAACATAAGACAGGTCACAAGGTTAATGGGCATAGCGGCAATCGGCGCATCCATTTATCAGATAAATGTTCTCATCGGAACACAACTTGCGTCATTTCTCAAAACAGGAAGTATTTCATTTCTGTATTACGCTCAGAGGCTTCTGGAACTCCCACTTGGCATTTTTGCATTTGCCGTAGGCAATGTCATGCTTCCGGCAATGAGCTCGGCATCAGCCCGTATGGATAAAGTCGAACTCTCTTCGCTCATATCACGTGCTATTGTTATGGTTCTTATCTTTACCGTTCCTTCTTCTATTGCATTAATCATCCTGGCGGAACCTGTTACAGCTGTTCTTTTTATGAGAGGCGCATTTACAATCACGGACGCAAAAGAAACTGCCTATGCGTTACAAATGTATTCAATATCTTTATGGGCGATAGGTTATGTTCGCATTCTGAATCAAGCCTTGTATTCGATGCAGGAAGCAAAAACCGTGGTAAACATCGGATGGGTGGCTCTGGTTGTTAATGTAATCCTGAGTCTGGTGCTGATGACCTTCATGAGACACGCAGGAATTGCCCTTGCAAGCAGTATCTCTGTCCTTTTCCAGCTTATAATTTTCCATTTTATCCTGTCAAAAAAGCATATCAAATTTAACAGGTCACTATACAGAGACTGCCTGAAGATAATCACAGCATCAGTACTTATGGGAATAGTGCTCTATTTGTTCATTTTAAAGGATTTCTGGAAGAATGGATTGAACACGAACAGCCTTATAATGCTTTCAGCATGCATTATCTCAGGGACCGTCACATACTTTGCAGTCCTTTATATTTCAGGAATAGCACCAGCAAAATTTTTCTCGCAAAGAAAAGTCCATTAGCATGTGAAATATATTGCCTTAAAAGAAGATAAAAAATTGCATTATTTCAAATTTACTGGCAAACTATTAACAATGTTTAGAGTACAAATTATTTTCTAATTTTAATATAATCAGTTAGTTGCAATCTATCAAATATATGGCATCATGTTTGCTAATTTGATTTACATGAGCACTACAGTGCCGGAAATTGAAAAGATAGTTTTTTTTATTGTTTTTTACATAAATGAATGAGGTTGCAAACCCATGAGCAAAGAGGCTTTATTAAACGATTTCATTGTTGAAAATATTGAGGAGTTTACTCCAGATTTCATAAGGGAAAACGCACATGCAATACCTCATATCTTCAAGATCTCCCTGTTTGAAGGTCTGGAAGTGAGAAGAGATAAAATCCCCAATATCATTTTATATGTAATCGAGCAGATCACATCTTTTGACACTGCACTTATTTACGTCTGGGAACCCTGGGACATGTGGTTCTGCAGGGGAATTCAGGGAAACATCCCCAAATCGCTTGATAGAGGAAACATATTTACCCATACGGTAAAAAATTCTGGCAGACATCTTCTGATCAAAGATATCAAAGAAACCGGGCTCGAACAGGATGATATACCCTTTTCTTTTTCATCAATGATGGCACTGCCTCTATATCTCGATTCGAATACGGTAGGTTGTCTGGAGCTTTACAGAAAGGACGGAAAACCCTTTAACTCAACCGAACTGGCCCTTATCAATCAGGTTATCCTGCTATCCGAGAGGACGATAAAGCATGCGCTTGGCAACAGGAACAGAGTTGGAGACCACATTGATGCAAAGATGGATATAAAACCCAAAGATGTCCTGTTTGAAATATTGCATCAGTATGAAGAGCAGGCCCGAAGGCTCTCTTATCCTTTGAGCCTCGCCCTTGTGACAATGAATGAACTGGATAAAAGCGGCTGCAGAGAAGGCGTATTTGAAGGGATATTGTCTCTTAGAAAGGTTGCAAGGAAGCTGAAAGAATCTCTCAGGTGCTATGACAATATAATCAGATATGAAGATATGAGTTTCTTCATCATATTGCCCGGATGCACATCCGAGCAGGCAAAAAAAGCCATTAACAATGCGACGAGAAATCTGGAAGAAAACCTCTTATCTTCAATACATATCGGAATTGCATCAATGCCTGATGAAGCCCAGGATATCAAAGGGCTTATCAACGCGGCACTTCAGTCAATAACCTATGCCAGGAAAAACAGCCTTAAATGTGCAAGCTATCTCCAGGCCGGAAACATCCGTACGAGTAACCTCTCTTCAGAGCTGTCAATAAAAAAAGTCCTCTGCCTGTCCCCCGGCCCGGAAACATTCGACCAGTTTATTGATATCCTTAAATTGCAGTGCCAGGCCGAAGAAATACAGTTAAGAAGCACCCCACCCGGTGATCTGCTTGTATGGGGAAATGCTGATCTGGGTTTCTTTAAACATAAAGGTTTACCCGGAGAAATATACAAATGGCTCATTACCTATCTTTCTCCTTCATGGGCATATATAAAAGGTCTTTCAACAGATGTTCAGGACTGGAGTCAGTCCCTTCTGAGCGTGTTTTCAATTCTGTCCGACATCAGGGCGGGATATCCGATCGGTTACTCATTAAAGGTAGCTGATCACATGTTCACGCTTGCAACTTCTCTGGGAATGAGGGAGGAAGATGCCACTCGCTGGGCAAATTCAGCACTTTCGGCAAATATCGGCTATATGGGTATGCCGTCATCTACTCTTACAAAAGACGAGTTAAGCTCACATGATAAAAAGAAGATATACTGTCACCCGATTATATCTGCAAATATGCTTAAGGATGCGTGCGTTTTAAACTGTGATGAAGATATATTGATACACCATCACGAAAATATCGACGGATCAGGATATCCCAGGGGATTGAAAGGGTCTGAAATACCCATCGGAGCGAGGGCTTTAAGGATTGCGGATACATATAACGCCATGATGTCACCAAGACTTTACAGAACGCAAAAGATGCAGGATGAGGCAATCCGTGAGCTGTACATGTTATCAGGAACCAAGCTTGACCCGTCAATGACACCGGCATTTATAGACGTTATCGGTTCTTAAGCCACCTGTGATGGGTTATGCCGTATTTCTGTATCTTGTAGTGCATCACCCTCTTGCTTATTCCAAGCGCCTTTGCGGCATCTTTCTGAACCCAGTCATATTTTTTCAAGGCATCCAGCACCATCTCTTTTTCACTGATTGCAAGGCTTGACATTGGCAGCCCCGTATGGATCTCGGTTGTTTTAAGTCCTGGATTTATTGTGATATCCCCTGCCTTGATATATTCACCTTCCGAAAGCAGCACCGCCCTTTCCATGCAGTTGCGGATTTCGCGCACATTTCCCGGCCACTCATAGTGAAGAAGAAGCTCCATCGCCTTCTCGTCAATCTCCCTTATGGGTTTGCTGAACTCCTGGGAATATTTGTACATGAAATGTTTGACAAGAGGGAAGATATCCTCTTTTCTTTCTCTTATAGGCGGTATGTGGATGTTCACCACATTAATTCGATAGAAAAGGTCTTCCCTGAATTTGCCTTCATGGACAAGGGTAAAAAGATCCCTGTTGGTTGCAGCTATTACCCTGACATCCACCTTTATTGTCTTTGTACCGCCCACCCTTTCAAATTCACGTTCTTCAAGAACACGAAGTATCTTAGCCTGCAGCGAAAGATCCATATCCCCGATCTCATCCAGGAATATGCTTCCCATGTTTGCCTGCTCAACCCTGCCGACACGCATTTTTACAGCCCCTGTAAACGAGCCTTTTTCATGACCGAAGAGTTCGCTTTCAAGGAGATTCAGAGGCAATGCCGCGCAGTTGACCTGAACAAAGTTATTCTTCGCCCTGTAGGAGTTATGGTGTATAGCCCCGGCAATAAGCCCTTTGCCGACACCTGTCTCACCTGAAACAAGAAGCGTTGAGTCGGCATTCGCAAGCTTCTCTACCATCGAAAGAATCCTTTTAAATGATTTGCTTTCGCATATGATATTGGAGGTGCGGTAGATAAGATCTTCCTGAGTATGCCTCAAATAATCGATTTCGTTTTTCATACGCTTTATGGAAAGGGCGTCTTCAATCTTCTGGTTGATCTCATGAAACCCGAAGGGCTTCTGAATGAAATCCTGTGCCCCGTTTTTCATGGCAAGGACGGCCGTATCGACTGAGGCATATCCGGTCATCACCAGAACTATTGTGGTCGGACTTACAGCCTTAATCTGTCTGAGAAGCTCCAGACCGTCAATCCCGGGGAGCTTGATATCCGTCAGCATGATATCATAGATATACTTGTTGATTCTCGGAAGCGCAGCTTCTGCGTCAGCCGTCAATTCCACATCATGCCCTTGGGACTTGAATTCCTGAAACAGCATCTGCCCGAGGTTGATATCATCTTCTACTATCAGTATATGTGCCATTATCTTACAAATCGTATTTTAAAAGAAAAAACTTAACTTTTATTATATACTGCTTCTCCAAGAGTAATAAACTAAGATAAAAGGAGGATATATATGAGTGAAAATCTTGTATACCTGAGCAGTGCGTGGGCGGAAGAAGTTTTCAAGCGGCTGCAGGCTGCTTTACCGCCTGAGAAAATGAACAATGTAACCACATCAATGTCCAACATCTATAAAAACTGCCCGGGCGGCGGAGAAAAATACCTTTACATCCAGTGCGACGACGGTGCCGTTACAAAGGTCGAAACAGGAACCGGCGAACCTCCAAAGGCTGAATTCGCTATTACCGGCGAATATGAAACTTTTGCAAAAATCTCCAGGGCGGAACTCGGCAGCCAGCGCGCCCTTATGACAGGCAAGCTCAAGCTGAAGGGCAACATGGCCAGGGCGCTCAAACTGGCTTCTCTTGCAGACCGGATGAACAAGATAATATCCGGCGTACCAGCAGTATACTAGGAGGACGCCATGCCAAGAATTCTTGACCCCAAAGACCCGTTTTATATCAACAACCCCGCACGAGTAAAAGAGATTCAGGCCGAAATGGCAAAGGCAGGAATAGACGTGTACATCGGTTCCAGGATCAGAACCATAAGCTGGGTGATCGATGCATTCTGCCCATGGCGAAGCTATATAATTATCCCGGCTCAGGGAGATCCTACGCTGTTCACCTTCGTTATCGATGCAGTACGCATAGGCGATGAGACATGGCTTGATGAAGACCATGTCAGGGCATATGCTCCAATGGGCGGTATGGACCAGATATCTGCCATCAGCGAATTCATAAAAGACAATCTCGGCCTTTCAAAGGGCCGTATCGGCTATGAAGACGGGATGGCCACCTATACGGCTGAAGGACATCTCAGCCATTATGAATACACTATGCTGTGCCAGGCACTCGATGGTTTTGAGTTTGTCAATGCCATAGAGATCATCGACAGCCTCTCGATAATCAAGGACACAGGCACAATCAACCGTTTCCGTGAGGCGTCGCGCATTGTCGATGAAGGCCACAAGGCTGCCAGAGCGGCGCTGGAAAACGGCGGCTGGAAGGGTATGACCGAAACGGTTATAGCCGGTATTGCTGCATTAACCATGAGGAAGAACGGCAGCGTTTCAGAATGGAATTTTGCAGGACTCAATGAAATATCAAGCGGATACAGGACCGGGCTCGGAGCATGCACACCGCCTACCACACGGGAATTCAAGGCAGGCGAACCGCTGATGCTCGATTTTCACGCCATGTTCAAACTGGCGTTGGGTGATCATTCTCACAATTACCTGATTGGCCCGGCTACACCCAGACAGAGATGGCATGCAGACAACTTCACCGACCTGGTAAGTCTGGTCCTTGACAATTACAAAGCGGGCGTCACTCCTTCAAAGCTTGCCGACCTCATGATGCAGTTTGCAGAAGACCGCGGCTGTGCTGATTTTGTGGTGCCCGGCTGTGAACACGGCATCGGCCTTTTCGGTGATGAATGGCGTATAGGCGCAAAAAATGACGGGCCTATTCCATTCTGGACAAATCCCGACCATGTCTATCAGGAAAATGAACTCCTCATCTGCGCCATGCAGTATGCGGCTCCATCCGAAGGAATCGGGTTCAGATATGAGAATCCCATCCTTATCCTGAAGGACGGCTGCGAATACATGTCGAAGTATCCACTGGCAATTGAGGAGATCAATTGATGACATCACGTGAACGCCTGATTGCAACTGCTGCATTTGAGCCGTTGGACAGACCCTTCAGGATGGAAACTATTGGCTTCTGGCCTGAAACACTTGAAAAATGGCATTCTGAGGGTCTGCCGCCTGAAATTAATGATGACATGACCGCTTACATGTATTCAGGATTTGACCTTCAGCTTCCGATCATCATGGGCGTTCACTTGAATCCCGGTTTCGACCCCCTGTTTGATGAAGAAATCATAAGCATGGATGGCGAATACATCATCAAACGTGACAATTCGGGCTCAATAATCAAAGAACATACCGACCATTCAAGCGCCATTCCGACATGGCTTGAATCACCGGTAAAAAACAGAAATGACTGGGAAGAAATCAAATGGCGTCTTAATCCCGATTCACCTGGAAGACTTTCCGAGGCCGAGATACTGCTCGGCCTCGAAGGCACTGCCGACTGGCCCCTCACCGTTTATATTCCCGGGCTTTTCGGCACGCACAGGCATCTCCTGGGCTTCACAAACCTCATGATAGCCTATCACAGACACCCGGACCTTATTCATGATATCGCCAGCCACTGGGTGGATTTGTGGAAGAGAGTTATCCTCAAGATTGCCGAAAAGCGAAGGCCTGACCTTGTAAGCCTATGGGAAGACATGTGCTATAAGAACGGCCCTATAATTTCCCCGAAGCTTTTCGATGTATTCATGACCCCTTATTACAAAGAGCTGCTTGACTATCTCAGAAATGAACTGGGAATCCCCATCATCGGCGTCGATACGGACGGCGATATGAAGCTTCTAATAAAGCCTTTTGTAGATGCAGGGGTCAACATGATATGGCCGTTCGAAGTCAATGCTGGCATGGATGTACTGAGCCTAAGAAAAGACTGGCCAAAACAATTTGCAATCTGGGGCGGGATCGACAAACTCGTACTCCCGAAGGGAAAGGATGCGATATACGCCGAGGTGATGCGGGTTGTACCTGAAATGCTGAAAAAAGGCGGCTATATACCGAGCCTCGACCACAATGTTCCGCCTGATGTAAGCTTTGAAGACTGGAACTACTATGTAGGCCTGGTCAGAGAACTGGGGGAATCGCCGGCCGGCAGTTAAACAACCGTTTTCCAGAAGGAGAGGACATCCTCTTCTTCCCTTTCCCTTGTATAAGTCAAACCGATATAATCAGATGCCTTTTTCCCCATAAGGGCAATTCTTGCAGGGTCGCCGGCATGGATTGCAAGAACCTCTTCAACCGTTCTGGCAAAGGTGAGAAGATCGCCCATCTCTACTGGAAAGCAGAATTCCTTATTGAAATACTCCCTGCCCCCCATACCGTGATAGCCAATCACTATACATCCGCAGCTCATGGCCTCTGCCGGAGGCAATGAAAATCCTTCGGGATAACCGAAGCTTAAAAAAATTAGAGATTCCCTCATTATCGCAGCTGTTTCGGCCTCTGTTCTGCCTTCTATGGGAACGACATCAAAACCGCCAAATTTATCCGCCGCCTTCAGGATGGATATCACCTGAAGCGCGTGTTCGGGATTTTTCCTTGGCATGAAGCATATCTGTCTTTTCTTTGTCTCTCTGTGGCTGAACATTTCCCTGTTGATAAAATTATGCATCCTGCTGACGTTCAGATAAGGAAATGCATATTTGAGATATTCACGGTTATTATCCGAAACGACCATTACGCCCCGGAGATCTTTCGCAAAATAAATCGACTTGTTGATGTCCGTATTGAAATCATGGCCGCCAAATGTGTTGTATGTGTTCTGGTTGAATATGACCTTGACCGCCGGGGTATCATATACTTTTCTGAAATACTTCGATGCCTTGGGTCTTGATAGAGGACTGACATAAAGTGTCGAGTAATTTTCTGGTATCACCAGAAAATCCCCTGGTCCGGGCTTGACCTTGCCGATATAAGATACCTTTGTATCGTTTTCAAACCATGAGCACCTGAAACGGTTATGCCGGTGAAGGATTGAAGATGAAAATCCCGATTTGTTGAGTATGTCGACATGCCTGTACATTACCCTGACACCTCCGACAGGTGTCTTATAGTCGGGGCAAAGATAGTATATGATTCCCATAAAATCAGTTTAAAGAATCATATATGATGAATCAAGCATGATCTTCAGGGATGTCGCAGTATTTCAAGAAGTCATTGAACGAGGCAACCTTTTTGGCTCCTGTTTTTGTAAACCTTTCATAGTATTCAGGTGTGGTCTGTCTTTTGACGTCTATACCTGCTGCCTCCGCCTCGCTGGCCGATGCAAAGAGATAGAAATATTCGGTGAAGTCTGAAAGCAGTGGTGCAGTGCCCCTTGCCCGGTAAATGCTCAGGGCCATACGTACGGCTTCATCGACCTCACGGGCTCTGTACTTCCCATAGAGTTCATCTATCGGCATAACCACTTTTGCAGGGTTCCCGGCAACAACCGAGTTGTCTGGTATCTTCCCCCTGACAACGCTGCCTGCTCCTATGACGCAGTTGTTTCCTATCACACTATCCTTAAGTATTGTTGAGTACATGCCTATGAAAACGTTGTTCCCTATGACGACTGGTCCCGCAGACCCGAAACATTCGCCGGGATGAAGCTCGCGCAGGACGCTGTAATCAAACCCGTGAGTCAGTATAGAGACCGACAATGATATTTTAACCCTGTTACCGATGATGATGAGCTCGGGATTGCTTGGGTCTATGAACTGGGTTTCAGGCTTGAAGAATTCGCAGCCTTCACCTATCGTCACACCCTTTTTTCTCAGATACCTGATAAAGGTCTCGGAATTCCTGTTCGCGACCTCTCTCTTCGATGGCATTTTAAGTTTTTTTCTGAAAAACAGAATCAGCCTTTCCAGTCCCATCGTCCCTCCACACAATAGTCTGTCAGGAAACAGTTCTAATTAAATTCAGCAATCTGGCAGAATTGGACTCGAGAGTGTACCCCTCTTCGAGTGTACGCCTGCCGGATAATCCAAGTATTTTTCTTTGCACTGGATCAGATGCAAGCCTTGAAACAGACTCTATCCATTCTTTCCTGTTCGAGGCCCAGTATCCGTTTTCCCCGGGCTTGACGACATCCCTGTTCACACCTACTGGCGTGCATACGACAGGAATGCCGACACCGAAATACTGGAGAATCTTGAGCCCGCACTTGCCCCGCGACCACAGGTCATCCTTGAGCGGCATTATGCCGATATCACAGTCCCTGAGTTCTGCCACTTCAGTCTCCGATGACCATCTGACCTTTCTTACAGGCATTATGCGGCAGTCGAAAAAGACATCGCAGATTATCTTGAGCTCGACTTTCCCGGGATATCTTTCTGCCAGTTCATCCAGAATATCTCTCATCGACTCAAGATAATGAATGCTGCCGTGATCACCTATCCAGCCTATGGTTACAATATCCCTGGACCTGCAGTAATCTTTCAGGCTGTACCTGTCCAACGGAATTGACGTCGGGATTACCGTCACATTCTGATTGTAGGGGAGCGACTGCTCCATAAGGAAACTGTTGCCGGCAATGATGGCATCGCATGACCTGGCCATCTTTTCAAACCTGCGCTCTCTTGTACGCGAATACGGACTGCCCGCCAGTGAGTTTTTATACATGACTGCATCGTCAAGATCGTAGATTATCCTTTTTGCATTCCTTCTGAACAATTCTAGAAAGGGGAAATGAAAGCGTTTGCGCTGAACGAAGATACAATCATAGCTGTGGAGTTTCATATACAGGTCGGCATATTCTTTTATAGTTCGTGGAAACTCCATAACATATGTATCAACCCCATTTTCTCTCAGATATGGCAGATACTGCAAAATCCTGTACCTGCTTGCAGCAACTGCTTTGCCCTGTATCAGGGCAAGCATTTTCATTTTTGTTTCCCCTTTTCGGCTATAACATTCTCTATCTTCTCAAAAACTGTGTATGAGTCGTCAAATGAGGTGTTTTCCACATGCAGTATTCCACCTGAAATCATTTTGCCGATAGCCTCCTCAAGTGCATTGACATCGTCTGTTGGAATAACGTATCCATTATTCCCGCTTTCAATAAACATGGCCGCCCCATTGGCCGATGTCGTGATGACAGGCGTTCCCGATGCAAGCGATTCGAGCACCACGAGAGAGCACGCGTCATAATAGGTCGGGTGGGCAAGGCAGTCGCATGCAGGGTAGATATAATCAAGGCCGGCGGTTTTTCCTGCAAAAACAATCCTCCTGCCAAATTTTTCGGCAAGCGACATGGACCCGGCATCGGGCTGACCTACGACAAGTAGCCTGACATTGGTCTGTCTTATTTTTTCAAGGGCTTCGAGAAGAATCCTGAATCCCTTCAAAATGAAGTTATTCGCAACAAAGAGGAGCACGAAATCATTTTCATCAAGGCCGTAAGATTTTCTTATCTCACTGCGCCTTTCAATCTTCTCGGGTGTGTATTTCTTTGTATCTATGCCGTTGGGGATAAGATAGATCTCGGGAGGATTGCTTCCGCAGAAATCCCTGATATCATTTCCCACCATCTTTGATATCGCAAGGACAACAGGCCTTTCTTTCTTAAGAGTCCACCATTCAAAGGCTCTCTGAACTGCATCTTTGAGGCTCAGCCTTTTTATAATCCTTATTAAAGGCCTGATATTTTCAGGATACCTGATAATGTCTCTTTCAGACCATGCATCATGCAGCCCGCCATGGGGTTGATAGACATCCATATAAAATGTATTTCCAACCCCGTAGTGAACCCAGCCTTTCATTTTCCTGGCTTTTAAAAAGTGCATGATAGCAAAACTCAGATGTCTGAGCGCCTGGGGAAATTTTATAACACCGATCTTATGAATGGCTATATCCGGATTATCAGTACCGGAAGTCTTCATGCTGATAATCGCAATCTCGTGGCCTCTGTCCGCAAGAAAATGCGCCAGATCCCAGCAGTAGCGCTCTGCTCCGCCTGTTCCAGGGTCGAATTTTTCTATGGCAAGACAGACTTTCATGTTCTCATCGCCATTTATTAATGGCTTCGCAAACCCTTTCGACCTTAGCATCAGTAAGCTCCGGATACATGGGCAGGCTCAAGATTCTTTTATAAAGCCTTTCAGTATTGGCAAGGCTGGTACAGCCCCTTATCCTTGCCTGATATGCAGGCTGCTGATGTATGGCGAGTGGATAATGGACCGCAGTACCTATTCCCATTTCATTAAGATATTCACGGAGCTTTTCTCTTTCTTCACATTCCACAACATAAAGATGCATCGCATGAGTCGTATCAGGAATATCCACAGGCGCCTTTATCCCGCTTTCTGATATAGCATCATGATATTCCGATGCAATCTGCCTTCTTCTTTCATTGTTACTCTCCAGATGCCTTAGCTTTACACGGAGGATGGCCGCCTGCATTTCATCAAGCCTTGAATTGACGCCTGAAAGCGAGCTTATATACCTTTCTTTCCAGCCGTATTCCCTGAGCCACCTTACATTGGCCGCAATCCCGTCATCGTTTGAGACAACAGCTCCTCCGTCACCAAGCGCCCCGAGATTTTTTGTCGGGTAAAAACTGAATGCTGCCGCATGTCCGAAGGTGCCGGCTTTTTTTTCTCCGATCATTGCCCCGTGAGCCTGCGCACAGTCCTCGACAACCTTGAGGCCATGCCTGTCAGCAACTTCCATGATTGCAGCCATATTGCAGGGCTGTCCGTAGATATGCACGGGGACGATGGCCATTGTACTAGCCGATATGAGCGTTTCAATCATGTCCGGATCAATGCAGCGGCTGACACTATCTATATCAGCAAAGACGGGAACAAGTCCTGCCTGCTCTATCGCTGCTACAGTCGCAACGGCAGAGTGGGAAACCGTTATAACCTCATCACCGGGCTTCAGTCCGGCGGCTTTAAGTGCAAGCATTAATGCATCCGTGCCGCTCGCAACGCCTATGCAGTTGCCTGCTCCGATGAATCCGGCAAACTCCTTTTCGAGCGAATCCACTTCGCTCCCGAGAATATACCAGCCGCTGTCAATGACCCTGGTAACGGCATCTAGAATTTCATTTTTTAGTATTTCAGACTGCGCCTTGGGATTTGCAAACGGTATGAATTCTTTTACCTTCATGGCATTTTACCGATAAAATGAGGAATACTCCCTGAAATAATTAAGGGATCTTTCCAGGCCTTTTTCAATACTGATGGCAGGTGTCCAGCCCAGTTCGTTTTCAATTTTATTATAGTCGGAATAGTAGTCACCTATGTCGATTGCTTTTCTGTCTTTGGGAAAAGGTACTATTTCACTTGTGCCCGAGCCGTTGATATCTATCATCATGGCCGCCAGATCCCTGAGGGTGATCCTGCCGTCCCCCCCCAGGTTATAGACTTTGCCGTCAGCCTTTTCATCTGCTCCTGCAAGCAGGAATGCGCTTACTGCATCTTGGGAAAATGTGAAGTCTCTTACTTGCAGACCGTCGCCGAAAATAAGCAGAGGCTTGCCCTCAAGTATGTTCTTTATCCATATGCCGAGAAATGTCTGCCTGGCATCTTTGATCCTCATCCGCGGGCCATAGGTGTTCGTGAGCCTCAATACGCACGAACGGATATTATATACGTTGTTGTAAACAAGATGATACCACTCGCCCGCAACCTTGTTGATGCCGTTGACATCGACAGGGAAGACAGGATGTTTTTCGTCCACCGGCAGGTATTGGGGTTTGCCGTATATCTGGCGGGTGCTTGCAAATACGATTTTAATATCAGGATTATTGTGCCTGCATGCCTCCAATATGAACAGCTGGGCGCGGGCGTTTATTTCGAGGTCGGCATAAGGATTCTGCATGGAATCGATATGGCTCGTCTGGCCTGCAAGATTGAAAAGGAAATCCTGGCCCTTGACAAGATACTTCATCGAATGCTCGTCGCGCACATCTGAGAAATTAACCTTCACCTTGTCTTTAACGGGCTCTATATTAAAAAGGTTTCCGCCGTATTCGGGAATCAGGCTGTCGATAAGCGTAACATGCGCACCGAGCGAGACAAGCCTGATCGCAAGGTTAGAGCCGATAAAGCCAAGCCCTCCGGTTATCAATACACTCTTGCCTCTGTAGACATTCTCGAGATCAGCCATTATCTTTAAGTCCTCTTTCCTTCTCCCAGAGCTTTGCATATTTGATAAACACATAATACATGGTGGAAACAGCTATAACAAGCCCGGGCATACCGTCCAGAAAACCCTTTTTAAAGATATACTCCTTTATAAACCTGAAAGGTGGCCTGAAAAGCAGATCGATGAACCTGAAGCGCTTTCCTTCAGCAAACTTATCCTTCGCTTCGGTTTCAGAATAACGGTTTATCGTAAGAATCTGATCGGCGATGTCTCTGTAATTATAGTGCTCATAAAATGACGACTTGAGCTCGCCCACCCTGCCGCTGACTTTAACATTTGCATGAAGGCCTCCCTCAAATCCCCCACTGCCCTTTCTGAACAGCCTTACCTCGTAATCAGGCACCCATCCGCCGTGCATTATCCAGCGGCCCAGATAAAAGGTGCGGCGATGGGCGATGTAGCCGTCATACATGCCTTTATCGGTCTGAATCCGCTCCAGCATCTCGGATGCCAGCGCAGGTGGAATCACTTCATCTGCATCGATGAACACAACCCATTCGTATCTGGCCTTGCTGATACAATAATTATACTGGTCCTTAAAACCCGGCCATTTTTTCTGCTCGAAATTGTCTGTATAATTTTTTGCAATTTCAGGGGTGGAATCCGTGCTGAAGGAATCGACGACAATTATCTCATCCGCCCATGCCTTTACGCTTTCAAGAGCCCTGGCCACTGTGCGTTCATTATCGAATGTGATCATGCAGACGCTTATCTTCACAAAATCTCCTTGAGTATATCATCGGGCGTGATGCTTTTAAGGCATTCATACGTTCCAAGCCTGCAGGTACGCGCCATGCACGGCGCACATTCGAGCTCTTTAGTTATGAATGAGGCCTTTCTGCCAAGCGGCGCCGTCCTGACAGGATTGGTCGAACCGAATATGCCTATCGTCCTTGCCCCGCTTGCCGCCGCGAGGTGCATCGGCCCGGAATCATTTGCCACAACAGCATCGCACTTTTCCATCAGAGCCACACTTTCAAGCAGGCTCGTTGTCCCTGCGATGTTCAATGCGCCTTCTCCAATTGAAGCTTGAATGGCATTGTTTGCATCCCTGTCCGGCGCCCCTCCGAAAAGGATTACGGACCCGCCTGTTCTTGAGATATACAGCCTGCCAAGCTCTGCAAAACTTTCCCTTGGCCATACTTTTGCAGGCCCATAGGCAGCGGAGCAGAAAATTCCAAGTAAAGGCCTTTTTGTCTGTTCAAAAATCTCAGGTCCCTTCAATCTTTCGGCATCTGAAATATGAATTTCAGGCAGCATGTCTGCAATTCTGCATCCCGTTATAGCTTCCAGCATTTCCAGATAAAATCTGGCCTGGTGCCCGGGATATTCTTCAATTTTTCCGTAAACGGGGTGCGTAAAAAGCATTGACCTGCCGCTGCAGGCACGACCGTATCTGACTGGAACACCTGAAAGAAAAAGGAAAAGCGCCGAACTGAATGAATGCGGCAGGCAAATCGCCATCTTGAATTTCACGTCCCTTATCTTTCCATATACACCCTTCCATCCGGAGATTCTGCTCTTCTCATTGACAGTTATTACACTTCTTACTGAGGGATTGTATTTATAAAGCTCAGCAAGATGGGGCCTCGTCAGCACATGAATTTCAGCGTCTGGCCAGGCGCTTCCAAGACCGTCTATAAAAGGCATGCTCATTACTGCATCCCCAATCCAGTTTACCCCCCTTATAAGAATCTTATCCATTTTCAGTCTTATATTAATAAATTACGGATAGCGCAACCCCCGGAGCATTTCTTCATCTGGAAGTCACATCATTGTTAATCTTGACATTTAACTTTATCAGTTTAATCTCTCTTTTATGATCTACGGCTGGAAGGAAACTTATCAATCAAGGCTTTCTGATGCGGTAACAGCTCTCAAACGCATCAGAAAAGGATCCAAAATATTCATAGGCTCAGCCTGCGGAGAGCCGCAGCTGCTGGTAAAGACTCTCATAGATCTTGCACCTCAGATGTATGACACCGAGGTGTACCATTTTCTTGATCTGGGAAATTCAGAGTATGCGGAAGACAAATACTCCGAACACTTCCGCCATAATGCCCTTTTCATAGGACAGAGCACTAGAAAGGCAGTTGAAGAAGGCCGGGCCGACTACACACCGGTGTTCCTCTCCGAAATCCCGAAACTGATGCAGCGAAGGAAGATGCGGATAGATGTCGCTCTTATCCAGGTCTCCCCTCCTGACAAGAGCGGCTATGTAAGTCTGGGCATATCTGTTGACATAACCAAGACAGCTGCCGAAACAGCAAGATATGTCGTTGCGGAAGTAAATCCCAATATGCCGAGGACACACGGTGATTCATACCTGCATGTCAATGATATAGATGCCTTTGTCGAAAATGAGCAGCCTCTCATAGAGTTCCATTCTGAATCACCGACAGAGATAATTGAAAAGATCGGAAGTATTATTGCCGATCTTATTGAAAATGAATCATGCATACAGACAGGCATCGGCAAGATACCTAACTCGGTTCTGCCTTATCTCATGAACAAAAAGGATCTCGGCGTCCATACCGAAGTCTTTACAGACAGCCTGATAGATCTGATCGAGGCGGGTGTCGTAAACAACAGGAAGAAGAATATCAACACCGGCAAGATTGTTTCGGCATTCTGCATGGGCAGCCGCAAGCTGTATGATTATGTCGATGACAATCCGCTTTTCGAGTTCAGGCCATGCTCTTTTGTAAACAGCTCCAGCATAATAAAACAGAATGACAGGTGTACTGCCATAAACTCCGCACTGACCGTAGACATTACAGGCCAGATATGCTCGGATTCTCTGGGTTTCAGATTCTACAGCGGTATCGGCGGCCAGTCCGACTTCGTGCGTGGAGCACGGATGGCCAACCGCGGCAGATCAATAATGACACTGCCTTCGACAACGGATGACGGTGAGAAATCCAGAATCGTCCCGTTCCTGGATCCCGGAAGCGGTGTCGTAATAACAAGGGCCTCAGTCAACTATGTCGTAACCGAATACGGCTACGCTTACATACACGGAAAGACAATACGGGAAAGGGCGCTTGCATTGATAAGCATCGCCCATCCTAAATTCAGGGATTGGTTGCTCGACTGCGCAAAGGAACAGGGCTATATCTATAAGGACCAGATCCTGCCTGCTGCAATTTATCCGCGGGAATATGAATCCTGGTGGAAAGACAAAAAAGGCAACGAAGTATTCTTCAGACCGGCGAGACCCACCGATGAAAGGGCCATTCAGGATCTTGTATATTCGCTCCCGGATCAGGATGTCTATACGCGGTTCTTCCAGAACCTCAGGAACTTCCCCCACAAGCTTGCCATGCCTATGGCAGCTATAGATTATGCGGACAAGATGGCTATAGTGGGAGTAATGGGCAATGAGGCCCCTGACAGGCAGGAGCAGATAATCGCCCTTGGCCATTATGTGCGCGACCCGGTCACCAACAATGCAGAAGTGGCCTTTACCATCCATCATGATTATCAGAACATGGGCATAGGCACCTTTCTGTTGAACCATCTATGCATGATCGCGGTCGACAGCAACATACGCGGTTTTACGGCTGATGTCCTGGCCCGGAATACCCCAATGATGAAAGTGTTTTCAAAAACCGGCTATCCCCTGAGAGTCAAGCTGGAATACGGGGTATATGAGCTGGAAATCCCATTTGAGGAAGGCAAGAAAGAGAATGCAGGCAGTTAAGCCTGCTTCTTTTCTCTTAGAAATCCTATAAGCATCTCGAGCAGGTCTGAAACTGTAATAATACCTGCGAGCCTGTTCTCTTCAACCACCGGCAGACCGCCTACTTTCTCCTCATGCATTATAACGGCTGCATCTAATATATCTGTATCGGGGCTTACAGTTAATGGGTTTGGCGTCATGCATGCTTCGACTTTTATTTCGTTCTGCAGGTATTCATCATACAATGCTTCATGAAATACGAATGGGGAATTTAATGCTTTCCTTATATCGAGATCAGTAATTATGCCTACAAGATTACCATCCTTTACAACGGGCAGGCGTCTGAAGCGCTTTTCTTCCATGATTTTTATTGCTGATCCGATAGAAGCCTCAGGTGCAATAATAACGGCAGCAGTCTTCATCATCCTGGAAACCTTCAAAAATCACCTCTGAATTTATAATTGATTATCAACGCGTTCGGTTAATTCATTCTCTATTACAGTATTAAAAGTGAGTTGTCGCCATCGCCATATGCATGAGGTATGTAGCTGTCAGCATCCCAGTCGTTCTCCCACCTGGTATTGTCGATGAGATATCGGAACTGGTATGCCCTGCCGGGTTCAAGGTAGAGGCTAATGGAAAATGAACCGTCTTTCTGTTTCTTCAGGAAGTCCACGTCCGCAATCCAATCATTGAAATCTCCTGCAAGTGCAACCTTTTTTGCATCTGCAACTGCTTCTTTTGGTATGGAAAACGTAACCTTGAACAACTGTTTCGACTTCACATATTGTTTTTTCAATGCCATTACGCGTCCCTCCTTTTCCTGGCAGTCTTTCCCGAAATGAACCAGTTACCCTCATTAAATAACATATATAATATTTCGGTTAAACTCATTTGCAAGCACCCAGGTTTTATCACCGGATAACTTTCTATTCCTCAAGTTTAGCAGAGATAATTATCACAGGCTCTACAGGGACATCGCTGTGAAAACCCTTGCTGCCTGTCTTTACGGCCGCAATTTTATCGACTACATCCATTCCTTCGACTACTTTTGCGAAAACCGCATAACCGAAATCACGTACCCCGTGATCAAGAAATCTGTTGTCGTTGACATTGATAAAGAACTGCGACGTTGCACTGTCAATTGCCGAAGTTCTGGCCATGGAAAGTGTGCCACGGTCATTTTTAAGCCCGTTTTTTGCCTCATTTTTAATAGGTTTCTTTGTATCCTTATCCATCATATCAGGGGTCATGCCTCCACCTTGTATCATAAATCCAGGAATGACACGGTGGAATATCGTCCCGTCGAAAAAACCGTCTTTGATATAAGACAGGAAATTTTCTGTCGTTATCGGGGCTTCATCCTTGAACAGCTCTATCTTTATATCTCCCAGGGTTGTTGAGAAAATTACCATATACACCTCACATTGTTTGATACATTTGTTTTTAAAACATCTTGCGTGTTTAAACAAATATATAATATGAATGGAGTATGGAACAGTTCAAGCTTGAAGACATCACATTCCCTCTCTTAATGAAGGATATCATTGAAGATAAATTTTCGGGAATATTGTTTCTTTCACTCGATCAGTGGAGAAAGGGGATTATATTCAAGGAAGGAAGGCTCTGCGCCATACAGTCAAACCGGTCCGAAGAACTTCTTGGTAATATCCTTGTTGAAAAAGGCTTTATTACGCAGGAGCAAAACGCCATCTCACTTGAAAAGGCCAGAATTGAAAGAATCAAGCATGGCGCCTCACTCATACTGCTTGGTTACCTTAACCAGATACAACTGACTGAAGCGCTCCTGATTCAGATTGAAAAACGATTCCTGGACATTTTTGAATGGCAGACAGGTGCGGTTCAGGAAGTACCGAAGACCATAAACAAAAATCCCGAACTCACCATGGACGAACTGGCTTATCTTCTGAGGAAGGGAATAATTGAAAAATTCAATACCTCCTCATCGATAACAGCGCTTATGCCTTATGCAGCAGTCAAACCCAAGCCGCTTAAAGAGGAAATGCCGAAAGGGATATCCATAGACATTGAAAGCCTGGAAAAAATGACTGTTTCAGAAATTATATTAAAAGACCCCAAAACAGCCATTGATGTGTTTGCACTCTACTGCAGCGGTCTGATAACTTTCGAAGAGAGCAAACACAAGGCATTGATTGACAAGCTGCACAACAAGCTGAAAGAAATTCAGAAAAAGACGCCTTTCGAACTGCTGGGTATCGATGCGGAAGCATCTGATGATACTCTTAAAAGGGCCTATATAAGACTCGTAAAAGACAACCACCCCGATTCATATGCATACGCGGCAGATATTGAAGTCAAAGACCTGGCAAATGAAATTTTCACTGATATACAGAAGGCTTACAATGATATCTTAAAGGAGCGTCAGGGCAAGCCCAAAGTTGACCAGTGGATGAACGACCAGCTTCAGGCTGAGTTAATCTACCATCAAGCCCTGGACGAACTGAAGGCAAAAAATTATGAAAAGGCTCTGGATCTGCTGAAATTGTGTGTGAAGATGGCACCCGACGAAAAGGCCTACAATGAATCATTCATTAATGCCATGTTCATGAAGCTGCAAGCAACCAACGGACCTTCGATAGAAATAAAAAATGCAATAAGAGACTCTATCAAACGTTTTCCTCAAACTGATTTTTATTATCTCATCCTCGGATGGGTACTGAAAAGGGAGGGTTCCATAAAGGCAGTCGATGCCTTCAGGGCTGCATTAAGGATTAACCCTAAAAATGTTGATGCAAGCCGTGAACTCAGGCTGTATCGCATGAGAGGAAAGGTTTAGCCGGATTCCGATATGAATCGCATCGGATTTATTTTAAGGCTCAGGCCCGATAAAATTGACGAATACAAAGAGCATCACAAAAAAGTGTGGCCCGAGATGCTTGAAGCCCTTGAGAAAACCGGATGGCACAATTACTCACTGTTTCTAAAAAATGACGGGACTTTGTTCGGATATTTCGAAACACCCGGGACACTCGAAGATGCAATTGCAGGCATGTCGAAGGAGGAAATAAACTCAAAATGGCAGGCATTCATGGCCCCCTTTTTTGAGAACCTTGACGGTTTGCATCCTGATCAGGGCATGCTTGAACTCGAAGAAATCTTCCATCTGGATTAGCCCCGTTCACCTCTCTGACAAGACTTCCTTCTCGTATCCTCTGATTTTATCAAGCCAGTTTGAACCAACAGGAACGTTATTAAGGATACACCAGTAATCCCATACAGAGCCGAAAGGCATGGCTTTACATGCTTCCATCAACGCCAGTTTTCCTAAGCCGTCACCTTTCAATTCATATTCCCTTATTTTATCCAGCGGCTCAAGCAGGGCAAAAAGAACTGCCATGAGGGCTGAGCGCGCGCCTGTTACCCATGCGCCAATCCTGTTTATTGATGCATCGAAATAATCAAGCGCAAGGTGTGTCCTCTCAATTGCCCCGGCCCTTATTATTTCAAGCATCAAATCCTTTATGCCATCATCAAGAATGGCGACATGATCGGAATCCCACCTCAATCCACGGCTTATATGCAGAAGCAACTGCTGCTGAAACAAAAGGATGGAGGAAATTTTGTCCGCAACGGACTCGGTCGGATGGAAATGCCCCATATCAAGACACAGAAGGATATCATCATTGTTTCTTAAATTATAATCTGATACCCACTGCATGTAGAACTCATGTGAACCCGCAACAAAGGCCTCTGATCCTATGCCGAAGAGTTTGCTCTCAACGCTGTCCATGAGATATGCCCTGTCATGGCGAACTGAATAAATATCAGATAATGACTGCTTGAGCCTCTCCCTTCTTTCAAAACGCATAACCGTACTGTCCTTACAGCCGTCAGGTATCCAAAGATTGTGCATGCAGGGTCTGCCGATGGCTTTTCCGAAATGCTCCCCTATCTCTCGGCATTTTTTTACATGCTCAACCCAGAAGCACCTTTTGTCTTCCTCAAGCGAACATAAAGTCCATCCGTCCGATGACTTTATATGTCCGAAGCATGTGGCATTGAAATCCAGCCCCAGGCCATGAGCTTTTGCCCAGTCCACCCAGTGAGAATACTGAGAGTAAATCAGTGAATCCCTGTCTGCTGGGAATTTTGAGAAATCGCCATAGATTGCATGAAGGTTTAGTCTGTGCCTGCCTGGGATAATTGAAAGTGCAGTTTCCAAATCTGCCTGAAGCTCTGTAATATTTCTAGCCCCTCCAGGGTAATTGCCTGTTACGGCAAGACCTCCACCAGGTTCGGAGCCGGGCATTTCAAATCCCCTGACGTCGTCACCCTGCCAGCAATGTATTGATAATGAAATACTATCCAGTTTTTCAAGAGCTTCAGATACGCTGACACCATACTCAGCATATTTCTCGACTGCGATCTCATATGCCTTCATAATTGACGTTTCATTCATCCGTCAGGCTCCGTTCTATAATTGTTTTATATCTCTCGCATGCTGTTTCCCATTCATCCCTGTCATCTGATGCATCATATTTCTCTGTTTCAAATGAAAGAGATACTATTTCCCGAAGTTCATCAATTGAGCTTATTTCACCCAGTGCAAACGCCTGCATGAGAAGGTTTCCTATCGCAGTCGCTTCCATCGGTCCGGCAATGACAGGAAGCCCTGAAGCCTCTGCAGTGAACCTGTTCAACAGATCATTTCTGCTCCCGCCTCCAATTATGTGAATCCTGTTAATTTCAAAATCGTTGAGACCACGAAGCTGTTCGAGCACGAACCTGTACTTAAGGGCCAGACCTTCAAGTATTGAACGTACGATCTCACCCCTTGTCTGCGGGGCAGACTGGCCGGTTTCTATGCAATATTTTTCAATAGCCAGGGGCATATCTGCCGGGGTTTTAAAACCTCTGTAATCAGGGTCAATCAATGAGGTAAAGGCCCTGGCAGATTCAGCTTCCCTGATCAGTTCTTCGTAAGAAGGAGTTGCTCCCTTTAATCCCCATACCCTCCTGCATTCCTGCAGAAGCCACATGCCGGAAATATTTTTAAGTACCCTCCATCGATTCTCAACCCCACCCTCACTGGTAAAATTTGAACGGAATGATTCGTCATTAATTACAGGACAGTCCGTCTCGACACCCATAAGCGACCATGTCCCTGAACTGATATAAGCCCAATCGCGGCCATATGAAGGGACTGCGGCAACCGCTGAGGCTGTATCATGCGAGGCAACGGCAATGACCGGAACTTCATCAATGCCGGTTTCTTTTGATATTTCAGGAGACAGAATTCCAAGGATTGTACCCGGTTGTACTATGCCCTGAAACATGGACGGATTTATTCCGAGCGCCGATATAAGAACCGGGTCCCAATTAATCAATGACGGGTTGAAAATCTGTGAGGTTGTAGCAAAAGTGAATTCTGTCTTTTTTTCCCCGCACAGGAAAAAGTTCAATATGTCGGGAATGAACAGGACACCATCGGCGATCTCAAGTATGGGCGATTTGTCTCTGACCATGGATTCAAGCTGAAAAAGCGAATTGAATTCCATAAATTGAATGCCCGTTCTTTCGTATACTTCCTCTTTGTCGATCTTTTTGAAAAAGGATTCTGCAGCACCTTCAGTGCGACTGTCACGATAGGAAAACGGCAGACCTATCAATTGCCCGTTAGCGTCAATAAGACCGAAATCAACCCCCCACGTGTCAATACCTATTGAATCAGGAACAATTTTTCTGGCGCACAGATGCAGTGCTTTTTTAATTTCTTCAAAAATCCTGTAGATATTCCAGTGCAAGCTGTTGTTAATATTAAGAACCCCAGTCGGAAAACGATGAACCTCTTCAACGCACAGCCTCTTCCCATCGAGCCTTCCGAGTATGGCCCTACCGCTGTCTGCTCCCAGATCTATGGCTAGATGAACTGACATGACAAAATTGTCCTTAACATGAAAGATTGAAAGCCTTTTTCAGTTCCGTGAGTTCAGTTCCGGACAGACCTTCAGGCACCTCGTCCGCATTGAGGCACGCAAGCAGCACCTTTGCACCTTTATTCAAAATGTCAATTGCATCGAATCCGTTTACAGGACTTTCCGAAACAGCCAGACAGCCATGCTTCTGCCAGATGACAATCCTGAAACCCTCTATGATCTTTTCAAGCGTTGATCTCGCAAGCTTTTCGGATCCCTGAAGGGCATAATCTACTGATTCTGGGGTATTTTTCTTTTTATGAAATCTCAGGCAGCTTTCTGTTACATCAATGGAAAGGTTCCCTGCATTTGCCTCTGCCCAGCCTTTGTCCCAAAGCATTCCGGCTACATTTTTGATCTGCAGAACTGTCGCTTCAAATTGTTCATCAATTTTTATGAGTTTTCCCATTTCATCTCCCATTTCTGTTTCATCTTTCGGTAATTATGAAATAAGGGCTTATTCAGCTGTTTTATCAGGTATCGCTTCGGTTTTATTTTCATCGGACAAGGTGTTGCCGGCAAGTTCGAGCGCCTCGGCTATAAGCCTGTTGCGTTCCTGCCAGATGGTATTCTTATCATAGATTACAATTATTTTATCATCAAGACGACATACCCCGCCCCTGCGGTTTATCCTGTCTTCAATGATAAAAAGCCCCGCTGTATGTGCTTCATCGAGGAGTTTCTTATTCAGGTCTTTATAGTATTTTTCGCTATGCATGATCATGCCCTCCCGAAATCATCCTCAAGTCTTACGATGTCATCCTCACCAAAGTAATCACCCATCTGGATTTCAATGAATATCAAAGGGGAATCACCCGGGTTTGTAATGCGATGAGCAGCCCCTTTTATTATATCGATTGATCCGCCTTCTATAAGTTCAAAATTATTGTCGTTAAGGGTAATTAACCCTCTGCCTGATACTATTATCCAGTGTTCAAATCTCCTTTTATGAGACTGGAGACTGAGTCTTTTACCCGGATTTACCGTAATCCTCTTTACCTTATGATTATCTTTATCTGAAATAATCTCATAAAAGCCCCAGGGTCTTCTGTCAATTGATGCCGTTTCTTTTTTAATGTTCTCGTAAATCCCATAATATGATTCAACTATATCCGGACTGTTTACAGGAAACACCCTGTCCAATATTTCTTTTGGAACGAAGGACATATCAGCGGACGCGAAATAGCACTTCTTGTTTGATTCTCTGATAATAAGCAAATCATCATCACTCAGGGAAGCATTCAAGACAGTCAAAAGAGGTGTATTTATCCAGGGATTAAAAACAAGTGGAAATGTCCCCAATTCATTATGTATGACATCACAGTCGGTTTCATATATGAATCTGGAAAGTTTCATTATATCAATTGGTTTAATATAATCACAGGCTATAAACCTTACTGTATCGCAGCCTCTGTTTTTAAGGCTTTCGATAAGGTTTTCATGCTGAGTATCATCTTTGATAAGAAAACCTATCTTCATGCAACAACACCCCTGTTATGGAGGTATACTTGGTGGTAATCAGAAGGCAAGAAAAAAATAGGGGTACCCGAGGCACCCCTATTTTCAATTCGATGGTCTTTTATGCCTATTCGAGTCCAGCCGCCTTCACTACCAGTTCGGCAATATCATAGCTCTGAAGTTTTTCTTCAAATCCGAGCTCTTTGATACCGTCGGAAATCATTGTGAGGCAGAACGGACATGCGGTACAGACAGTCTTTGCTCCGGTTGCCAGAGCTTCCTGCGTTCTCTTCTGGTTTATACGTGTCCCCAGGTGCTCTTCCATCCACATCCTTCCGCCGCCAGCGCCGCAGCAGAAGCTCTTTGCATGATGGCTGGCCATTTCCACCAGAGAACCGCTCTTAAGAGATGTCAGAATATTTCTTGGCTGCTCGTACACCTTGTTGTAGCGTCCGAGATAGCATGAATCATGAAGGGTAATGTTTCCAAGGCCTTCAATTTTCTTGGTCATCTTGATCTTGCCGCTCTTGATAAGGCCGTCAAGAATCTCCGTATAGTGATAAACCTCAAAATCTCCGCCAAGCTCTTTGTAGTCATGCTTCAGCGTGTTATAGCCGTGAGGGCAAAGGGTTATGATTTTTTTAACATTGTATGCCTTGAAGGTCTCTATGTTGGCCATGGCAAGCGCCTGGTAGATGTATTCGTTCCCGATCTTCTTAGCCGAATCGCCGCAGCAGCCTTCTTCAGTGCCAAGTATCGCATAATCAAGGCCTGCTTCATTGAACAGTTTGGCAAGTGCTATTGTGACCTTCTTGTTTCTCTCGTCAAATGAACCGGCGCATCCGATATAGAACAGATATTCGGCGCCTCCTTTTTCAGACATCAGCGGGATGTTCAGTTCTTTTATTGTCCCGTCCCCGAGGGTGATCGACGTACAGGTTTTTGTCCAGTCTCCACGGCTGTGTGCTCCAATGCACCACGGGTTGGAATTGTTTTCAAAGCCCTTGAAGACAACCTGAACTTCTGCCGGGAAATCGGACATCATCATAACCAGGTAGCGTCTGAGGTCAATGAGCTTCGGGAACTGTGTGATATAAGCGGGACATGCCTCTACGCATGCCATACATGTCGTACAGGACCATAAAGTATCAGGAGATATCGCATCACCGATAAGCTGCGGACCCGTATATTGCTCATCCGGTATCGCCCTTACCTTGCCGTCAGGACCTATTATCAGTTTAGACTTCGCTTCAAGATGTAATCTCAGGTTCTGTATGACATCCCTGGGTTTCAGAGGCTTGTCTGTAAGGTTTGCCGGGCATACTTCAACGCATCTGCCGCAGCGTACACAAGCATCTGTGTCAAATATATCTTTCCATGAATATTCTTCCACATTGTGAATTCCGAATGTCTCGGCATTTTCGAACATCTCAGGGGGCATGACTTTGATCTGCGGAACAGCAGCATCAGACTTAAGAAGAATATTTGCCGGAATGGTGAATATATGAAGCAGTTTGGTGTATGCAATCACTACAAAGAATACAAGTGCGGTAATGAAGTGCACCCACCAGACGAACAGGTGGGTGGATTTTGCAGCCTGCACGCTCATGGCGCTGAATATGAGAGAAAATGCATAACCAAGATAGCTGGCCCATACATAGTTGTTCATGGGATCTCCTGGCTGAACCTCTGTTGCCTGAATGCGAAGCCCTTCTACAAGGAATCCGGTAACTATTATGGCGAGAAGCAGCCAGAGTATCCACTTGTCTTCAGGCTTTTCATCGAGCCAAGCAGGCTTCATTATATAACGGCGGTAAAGCGCCATAAGAAGACCTATAATCACCATAAGGCCAGCCGTGTCAGTCACCAGTGAATATGCAATATACAAACCGCCTTCCATGAAATGCCAGTGGAATATCGGCTCAATAATATCGACCTGTAAGAAATCTATTCCAGCTCCTGCAAAGAGTATTACGAAGCCCCAGAATATCAGGAAGTGCATTATACCCTGGAACGGCTCTCTCAATATTTTCTTGTGACCGAATACGTCAACTATCGTATCCCAAATCCTTTTTCCGATGTTATTAAGCCTGTCTGTTTCTGAACCTGTCGCTTTCATGGCTATTTTCAGCCTGGTCCAGAAACCGCTGACATACATACCATGAATCATAAGCACAATTGCAACAAGTGCCAGTATGTAGGTAAGTGGCTCGACAATCGGGAATCCGTCTCCCTTAACGTTCCAGAATATCTCTCTTGTGATACCAGAAGAAGCGCTCATATATCCCCCTATAATGCTTTGATAATCACTGCCTTGTTCCCAAAAACCGGGCCATATGCAATTTGTAATATCGCATGCCGCCCTGTTTCTGCGAAATAAAAAAGGACGGGAATATTCCCGTCCTTTTTATTGATACTTAAGCTCCCTTTATCTTCTTTACTTCGTTGGTGAGAGCAGGAACAACTTTGAAAAGATCATCTACAACACCAAAGTCCGCCTTGCTGAATATCGGCGCCTCGGCATCTTTATTGATTGCCACGATAACCTTGGATGTACCCATACCGGCCAGATGCTGGATTGCGCCGGAGATACCGCATGCAATATAAAGATTGGGGCTGACGGTTTTTCCTGTCTGTCCGACCTGATACCCGTGACCGATCCAACCGGCATCAACTGCTGCACGGGATGCGCCGACTGTTGCCGTCGGTCCCAGTGCTTTTGCAAGATCTCTGAGAATACCAAACTCCTCTGGGCCTTTCATACCACGGCCACCGGATACTATAATCTCAGCCTCTGTCTGATCCGGTTCTTTGGATTCCGCCACCTCGACTGACTTTACAGCAGCTTTAATCTTGGATGCATCAAGTGCAACGGCTACATTTTCAATTGCCCCTGCGCCTGCGGCTTCTGCAGCCATAAAAGAATTCGGCCTTACAGAAATAACCTGCGGGTCTGCTACACACTCAACCATTGTATATGCCTTACCGGCGTATATCGGTCTTTTTGCGACAACTTTACCGCCTTCCAGACTGAGGTCGACTACATCGGATAAGCAACCTACGCCTAGCCTTGCTGCCAGTGCAGGTGTGAAATCCTTACCCTGTGCCGATGCCGCTATCAGGATGATCGACGGACTGACCTTTGCCACAACTGCTGCAACAGCCTGAACATAGGCTTCCGTTGCATAGTTGGCATATTCAGGTGCATCCACAACAAATATTTTGTCAGCGCCGTATTTTGCAAGATTGCCTGCAAGGCCTGCAACTCCGGAACCGACAAGAGCTACTGATATCTCTCCACCTAGCGTTTTCGCCTTGCTGGTGATTTCAAAGCCAGCTTTTTTGAGTTCGCCTTTCTGAACTTCCGCTACTATTAATATTCCTGCCATTGTCCTGTCCTCCTTCCCCTAGATGACCTTTGCTTCTTCGCTAAGGGCTTTAGCAAGTGCTGCTGCCTTAACGTCGGCATCATCACCCTCGATTTTTTTACCGGCCTGGCGGGCGGGCGGAAGGGTCATATTCTTTATTGCGGTCTTCGCTGCTGCGCCAACACCAAGATCTGCTGCCGTCTTAACATCAACGGGCTTCTTCTTTGCCTTCATAATGCCGGGTAATGATGCATACCTGGGCTCATTAAGACCCTTCTGTGCAGAGAAAATGGCAGGAAGGGGTACTTCGATAACTGCCTGGCCACCTTCTATTTCCCTTGTAACTATGGCTTTATCGCCTGCTGCTTCGAACTTGACAACCATTGTGATAACAGGGAATCCAAGCATCTCTCCAAGGATTGAGGGAACCTGGGCTGCATCATCATCAATGGCTTGTTTGCCGCACCAGATAGCCTTTACATCTGCAACTCCCTTTATTGCTGCAGCTAGCACTGATGCTGTAGCATAGGGATCTGCTTTGGCTGCAAAATCGGCATCCTGAATATGAATACCGTTGTCAGCACCCATTGCAAGGGCTGTTCTGATGGTCTCGATTGCCCTGTCCGGACCGAGTGATAGAATTGTTATAGTTCCGGCTCCGGCCTTTTCCTTCTGTTTAAGGGCCTCTTCTACTGCAAATTCGTCATAGGGATTCATAACCCATTTGACACCGTCCGTAGCAATCCCTGTTCCCGAGCCGTCAATTTTAATCAAAGTCTCGGTATCAGGTACCTGCTTAATGCATACTACACTGTTCACATTAAACCTCCTTACCGTTTATTGGCCTAAAGCCTTGTTTTACATATCTCTGAACTTTGCTGTACGTTTTGTCAGGAAGGCATCCACACCTTCTACCGCATCAGCGGAGACTTTAACGCGTGCAAAATTTTCAGCCTCGATCTCACATCCGTCTTCAAAAGATTCCTGGTATCCATCCATTACAGACGTCATGGCGGAAGAAACAGCAATTCTTCCTTTTTTTGCTATTATCCTGGCCAGTCCTATGGCTTCATCTATCAATGACGCCATAGGAACAACCTTATTAACAAGACCTATAGATAATGCCTCCTGGGCATTAACCGGTGTTCCTGTAAGAATCATTTCAAGACCTTTCGCCTTTCCGACAATCCTGGGCAGCCTCTGCGTCCCCGCAAAACCGGGGATTATCCCCAGATTAATCTCAGGAAGTCCAAGTCTGGCTGAATCAGCAGCTATCCTGATATGGCAGGGCATGGCAATTTCAAGTCCTCCACCTAATGCAAATCCGTTTATGGCGCATATGACAGGTTTATCCGAACCTTCTATTATATTTGTCATCAACTGGCCGCGTTCCGAGTATTCTTTTGCTCCGCCTAATGTCATGATCTGCTGGAACTCTTTTATATCCGCACCTGCAACAAATGCTCTGCCCTTTCCGGTAAGAACAATCACCCTCACCAAAGGGTCTGCTATAGCTTTGAGCATGCAGTTTGAAATATCATTGACCGTCTTGACGCTTAAAACATTCATCGGAGGATTTTCTATCGTTACCAATGCAATCCCGTTCTTGTCCACTTCATATGTACAATTGACAAATGTGCTTCCGCCATTTTCCAGTTTTTCAATTGAAGAAGGCATCGTAAATCTTTCAGGGCTTGTTTCGATGGCATACATTTCTGCAATATCAGCAATATTTGACCAGCCTGCAACCTCTTCAGCCCAGTGCAACGGACCGTATGCCACCTTAGTCGGAAAATTCGTTCCGTAAACCATCCCTGTGTCAATATCATGGGCACCCGCAACTCCCTCTTCAGCTATCAGAAGTGCTTCTCTCACCTGAACGGCAAGCAGCCTTTCTGGTTCGAAATCCAGGCTTTCAGGCGGATTATCTTTCCACAGTTTCTTTAAATATTTCTCGACTTCGGAGTTTACTGCTTTGTTGGACTTATCCGAGTAATCATAGAAGCCTTTGCCGGTCTTCTGGCCGAACATTTTTTTATCAACTATAGTTTTGAGGATTTCCGGAACAGGAGTTCTTTTTCCGAATGCCTCTTCAAGCGTAACGGAAGCATGCATTGCAACATCCAGCCCGACAAGATCCCAAAGTGTAAAAGGTCCCATAGGCATCCCGAACTCAACCATTGCTTCATCAATTTCCTGCATAGTTCCGGAACCGTCCATTAGAGCAAGCAGAGCTTCATTCATGTATGGAATAAGTATGCGGTTGACTACAAATCCGGGTGCATTTTTACATTTGATAGCTGTTTTATCGATTACGGTTGCAAATTTCATCATCTCTTCAAGGGTTTCGGCCGAGGTATTCGCATCATATATAACCTCAACCAATTTCATTACATGTGCTGGATTGAAAAAATGAAGCCCGATAAAACGGTCTTTCCTGTTGATTTCTTCTGCTATGCCGGTAAGACTCAACGATGATGTGTTAGAGGCCAGTATTGTTTTTTCGGGGCAAATTTTATCAAGTTCAGCGAAGATCTGTTTTTTAAGTTTGAGAATTTCGGGTACAGCCTCGATAACAAGGTCAACATCTTTCATATATTCAAGGTCATACTGAATGCCGCCTTTTAACATCCCCTGTTTCTTTTCCGCTTTATCAGCAGTCAGTTTACCCTTGGCAACTAGCTTGTCATAAACACTCTTTGAAAGGTCCGCAGCCTTATCGATAAACTTCTGATCAATGTCTTTTACAAAGCATTCGATTCCAACCGAAGTCAGAAGATGGGCAATTGACCCTCCCATTGCCCCACCGCCAATAACAGCTGCTTTCATTATCTGCATAAACAACTCCTTTATTAAAAAACCCTGTTTATAAAATTGTTAACAAAGTCCGTTTATAAAATAACCGGCAACTTCTATCGCCACATCACGGACATCAAATCTCTTTCTTTTTGATGTTACAAGATATGTAGACAGTTCATCGAGTGAGCCGTAGATTGCTCTTGATGTGATTTCAGGTTTTATATCTTTTCTGAATACACCTCGCTGTTGTCCATCTATTATTATCTCCACAACTATATTAAGATAAGCAAGAAAATGCTTATTTTTGTACTCTCTCATGAATTTGTTTGACTGTTTCAGTTCAACCTGGATTACCTCGGCCAGAGGTCTGTCAGATTCGACCATTCCGAGGTGGGTCTCGAAAAATCTGATGATTTTTTGTCGAGGATCATCAATCCCCTCAAGCTCATCCTTTACAAGTTTTATTATTCTTGTGAGCTCTTCCTCAAAAAGAGATATGAGAATATCATCTTTATTTTTAAAATATAAATATATAGTGCCGTCTGCAACGTGGGCTTCTCTTGCTATCTCCGAAACTTTAGAATTATAAAATCCCTCTTTAGCAAAAACCTGCTTGGCTGCATTCAATATTGTTCTGTATTTTTCTTCACCTCTCATACAGATCCCTTCACCCTGCGCAGAAAGTTACGGTAACATTTCAGAATAGCTAATTTCTAAATCCGGGGGCATGGAATGCCCCCGGCTCCAAAAGCTAAATATTAGTTAAGCTTTTTTCTCTCATCGACCAGAATATTTACAACATTCGGGTCAGCGAGTGTTGATGTGTCGCCGAAATCAGTAAAATCAGCGGCTGCAACCTTTTTAAGAACACGGCGCATGATTTTGCCTGAACGTGTCTTCGGAAGACCATCTGCCCATAGGATTTTATCTGGAGTTGCGATAGGTCCGATCTCTTTACGGACATGATTGGTAAGTTCCTTTTTGAGGTCCTCGGATTTTTCAACACCAGTATTCAATGTGACATAAGCAAATATGCCCTGCCCTTTGATGTCGTGAGGGAATCCGACCACTGCTGCTTCTGCAACCTTCGGATGAGAAACAAGGGCGCTTTCGACCTCTGCCGTACCCATTCTGTGACCGGATACGTTTATAACGTCGTCAACACGGCCAGTAATCTTGTAATAACCAAGGTCGTCTCTTTCTGAACCGTCACCTGTGAAATATTTGCCGGGGAACTGAATGAAATACGTATCTTCAAAGCGCTTGGGATCGCCCCATACGCCTCTCATCATTCCAGGCCACGGCCTCTTGATGCAGAGATTGCCTCTTGCTACGCCGTCAAGTTCTTTTCCATCATCGTCGACTATGCAGGGCTCAACACCGAAGAAAGGAACAGTTGCCTTTGCCGGTTTGATATCAATTGCACCTGGCAGCGGAGTAATCAGAATGCCGCCTGTTTCGGTCTGCCACCATGTATCAACAATTGTGCACTCGCTTCTTCCGATCTTTTCATAATACCATCTCCAGGCTTCAGGGTTCAGAGGTTCGCCGACTGAACCGAGAATTCTGATCGATGTGATATCATGCATGTCAACCCACTTATCGCCTTCTTTTGCGACTGCGCGGATTGCCGTAGGAGCTGTGTAGAAAATGTCAACTTTATACTTTTCTACTACTGCCCAGAATCTGTCGTAGCCGGGATAGCTCGGAACACCTTCGAACATGATTGACGTTGCCGCATTCGCGAGAGGACCGTAAACTATATAAGTATGACCTGTTACCCAGCCGATGTCAGCTGTGCACCAGTAAATGTCTTCGTCATGATAATCAAATATGTACTGATGTGTGACAGATGCATACAGGAGATATCCGCCAGTTGTATGTACAACACCTTTTGGTTTTCCTGTTGAGCCTGATGTATAAAGAATGAACAATGGATCTTCTGCATTCATCTTCTCAGGTTCGCAGTATGGTGCTGCATCCTTCATGAGATCATCATACCAGAGATCGCGGCCATCCTTCCAAGCGCATTTAATCTGGTCACCTGTCCTCTTGACTACTATCATCTTTTCAACGGAAGGGCACTGCTCAACCGCCTTATCCGCATTGTCTTTCTGCGGAACAGCCTTTGCGCCGCGGAATGTGCCGTCGCATGTGATAAGGACCTTGGAGTCGCTGTCCACTATTCTGTCGCGAAGAGCATCAGCAGAGAATCCACCGAAAACTATGCAATGGATAGCGCCAAGCCTTGTACAGGCAAGCATTGTGATTGCAAGTTCAGGAATCATAGGAAGATATATTGTTACGCGGTCGCCCTTCTTAACGCCAAGCTGCTTAAGAGCATTTGCGGCCTTGTTTACTTCACGGTACATGTCCATATAACTTAATGTTCTGCTTTCTGAAGGATCGTTTCCTTCCCAGATTATAGCTGCTTTGTTCTTTTTTCCGTTTTTGATATGGCGGTCGAGGCAGTTATAGCTGACATTGAGCTCCCCGTCTTCGAACCATTTAACACTAACAGGTGAAGTGAATGACCAGTTCCAAACCTTTGTCGGTTTTTTGAACCAGTCGAGCCTCTCGGCCTGTTTCGCCCAGAATTTTTCCGGATTGTCGATTGAATCCTTGTACATTGCCTCATACTCTGCTTTACTCTTGATGTAGGCCTTTTCCCTGACCTTTGGAGGAACCGGGAAAATCTTTTCGTACATGCTCATGGTATCTTCTGCCATAAATTGCCTCCTTAATTATTGGTTTTATTCGCAACGTGCCATCATATAACCGAATGCGACAAGCAGGTCAAGGAAAAATGAATCGTCATTCATATACATCTTTTATGATTATCAGATTTAACAATACCGACTGCAACTGCCAATTTGTTAATCAATACTCAATTGTTTTGTTAAAATAACAGGATATGTTATAATTAATTTAATAATTCTAACTGGGGGAAAAATCATGAAAAAACTGTTCATCCTGATAATTTCATTAGGGGCTTTGTTCTGCATCGCATCTCAATTGCCTGCAATGACTATCAATACCCAAATAAACGGTCCGGATGAATTGAAAAATCAGAAAGACGCCATAAGTAAGACTGTTGAAACAAGGTGCCTTGCAAATGGTGTTGATATTGGAAAATTTAATAATCTCAGTATACATGTGAACAAGCTTGGAGACGTATACTCATTTGATGCCATTCTTGACGGCACTCCCCCAAAGGCTTTCCATAAAGACATGAAATCATTCAATGATTTGACATCAACTATTGATGAAATGATCGCTTCACTTTTTTCAGTCCAACCTCCCTCGGCACCCGTGATACCTGTAGCACCTGTGGCTAAAATCAAGGACACCAGACTGAATTTTAAAGCAACCTCGATTATTCTGTTAAATGATAATATTTATGTATCCGGTGATAATACTATTTATTTAGTAAATAATGGACAGGCTACTCCCTGGTGGTCATATAAAGGACCAGGTCCTGTTTTTCGTATGTGGCCCTATAAGGATACAATCATTGCCCTGATCCGGTACAATGGCGGTTATAATAGGGATGTGTTCGTAACCCATCAAATAAAAGACGGAGTTACTATAAATACCTGGACAGGAGTTGTACTGCCGCTTGGAAATGGCCTGGCAAAAGCAGACATATCCATGCCTCCCGATTTGACCCAGGAAATCAACAGGTGGTCATCAACAAAGGCTGTTGATGGAAATCCTGATCTACTGCCTGCTTCAATGGACCCTCTGGCATCGATAAGAGCTGATATAATGCCGTGGAGCAGCGGAAATGAAATTATAACATTTTCTCCAACTAATGGAAAACTGCTTGTTTACAGCAAAGATATGAAGAATCCGAAAGAGTCTTCAAAAAGCTGGTGGCAAAAGACTAAAGGGGCATTCACCCTCTCTGATGTTGACAAAAAAGCGCTCTGGTCATCGGAAGTACAATTTTCAAGACTGCCTTTATATCTGGAACAGATTTATATTGAAAAAAAATCAAGTACCTCGGAAGACACCGAAACCAGGGAGCAGGAAGTGGATTACTTTCTGGCACCACGCATTCTTGCAGATTCTAATTGCATGATAGCGATCGATAACAATCAGGGGCTCTGGGCCATGCTTGACAAAGTCACTTCATACAAATCTTGCCAGATAAGGGTTTACACCTGGAATGTTAACGACTTTACAGAAACCATACCACTGAGATCAACATTGGGATACTGCGTAGATATCACCGTAAATGGAGACAAGATTCTAGCGCTGATTGTCACAGGCGAAGAGACTCTTTTGAGAACCGTAAGCCTTAAGGATGATGTTATATAGGCCAGAGGCCTCTTTTGGGCTTCTTCTCTTCCTTTTTGGGCTGTGTTACCGGTTCCTCTACAACTTTTATGGTAATATCTCTGCTGAAATCGGGGCAGTTAACACCGCCTGACGATTTGAATTTCTTGTTGCAATCTCCTCTCCATGCACAAACCGGACATAATAGTCTATCTCTGCTCATGGAGTTAAAATAGTTTTATATATTTCTCTTGTCAAGAACTGAAAGCCTATCTTCATAATTTTTCAGTCAAAATTTTACAGCAGACCCTCATCATGAAGAATTTCATGAACAAACTTGCCAGTGGCAAGGCACGATGTCAGGCCAGGTGATTCAATACCAATGAGATTTATAAGGCCAGGCAGATTTCTGTCTATCTCATGGCTGATAATGAAATCTTTCGTTTTTTCTCCTTTTGCCTGAATCTTCGGTCTTATGCCAGCTGTATCGGGTGTCAGATCTTCTGCTTCAACAAACGGCAGGAAATCCTTGACACCAAAATAGAATTCTTTCTGATGAGAAGGATCCACATCATAATCAAGTTTATTGATATAAAATGCATTTGGACCAAGGCGGACTTCTCCTGAAACATCTTTTGTGATGTGTATGCCAAGGCCCGTGAAATCCTTATCCGGACTCGGATAGACAAGACCATTAATAAATCGCGCCTTACTTCTCTTAAGCCTGAAATATTCTCCCTTAACCTTGTGAATTCTGTAGCCGGCCATATCAATATCAATCCCGGCCATGCCTGCAACTGCGTCAGAACTCAGACCTGCTGCATTAATAACGATTCTAGATATGAAAGAATATTCAGCGCAAGGATCTTTTACCATGCAAACATACCCAGCATTCGACATGTCAAGGGCTGTTAACTCGGTCTTATAAAGAAGTCCTACGGAATTGTTTGAAGTCAGCGCCTCAATTACTTTGATGAAAGAGTGCGAATCAATGATACCTGAGTCCGGAGAATATAAGGCGCTGATGCCTTTGACATTCGGTTCGATATTTTTTATTTCCCTTTCATCAATCAGGCATAATTTTTCAACCCCATTTTTCACACCATGTTTATGAAGAGACTCGATAGCACCCATACCTGAACTGTCAGTCGCAACGATAAGTTTACCAGTTTTCACTGCAGGTACTTCATATTTGTTGCAGAATTCATAGAGAAGCCTTGATCCTTCAACGCAAAGTTTTGTTTTCAGAAAATTCTCTGGGTAATAAATGCCTGCATGAATAACTTCACTGCTCCTCGAACTGACACCTCTGCCCGGACCCGGTTCCTTTTCTATTATAACAATGTTGAGGTCTTTTCTTAAGGACAGCGACAAGGCTATACTGAGTCCAGTAACTCCTGCTCCTATGATTGCAATATCAACATCATACATATCTTAATTGTCCTGGTTATCAGAGCATATCATAAGGGTCTACATCAATCTTCACCTTCAGGGATGAAGGAAATCTCATCTTTTCCAGACGGCCAAGACAGGAATGCAGTCTGCTTCTGCTCCCTGATAATAAAATGAGGTTCCAGCGGTAAGAATTTCTGAGCAGTTCTATCGGGGCAGACGAAGGCCCCAGAATACTGACACCGCTTTCCTTGATATTCTTCGATACTTTGATTGCATATTCCTCAGATTCATTTTCTTTTGGCGAAGAAAAAATACATCTTGCCATATATGCGAAAGGGGGGAACCCTGTCCTTTTTCTTATTTCAGTTTCATATGAGATCATCGATGAATAGTCGTGTCCTGATATATAATCCATGATCTGGTGCTCGGGTATCAGAGTCTGAAGAATCACCCTTGTGTCAGGCATTGTCCTTCCCGCCCGGCCGGCAACCTGGACAACCTGCTGAAATGTCCTTTCAGCTGCCCTGAAATCAGGCATATAAAGAAGCTGTTCGGCATGTATGATACCGACGAGCGTAAGGCCGGGAAAATCATGCCCCTTTGAAATCATCTGTGTACCGACAATAATATCAACTTGTTTTTCTGATATTGCCTTTAAGGCCATGTTGAGTCGTAAGGGCGTATCTATTTTATCAGAATCCATCTGCAGCAGTCTTGCTTTTGGAATAAGACCTTTTATTTCTTCAATAACTCTTTCAACTCCAAGGCCTACATGCTTCATCTCGATGCATCCGCAATCAGGGCATATTTCGGGCACGGTCTGTGTATGCCCGCAATAATGGCACACCGCATGCTGTCTGGCTTTATGATATGTAAGCCCTCTTGAGCACCTCCTGCATTCAAGAACCTCACCACATCCGGGGCATATCATAACCGAAGAAAACCCGCGTCTGTTCAGGAAAAGGAGCGCCTGCTCATTCTTATCAAGGGTCCCCATGATGGCATCAACAAGCTCCCGGGAAACAATCTCGCTTCGTCCACGCATATCTACAATGGATACTTCAGGAAGTGAGGCTTTTCCGGTCCTTTCCTGCATCAGGATAAGCGTATGGCCGGTTCTCCCTGCCCTCTCGTATGTCTCAAGACTCGGAGTTGCGGAACCGAGTATCACAAGTGCACCGGCCTTGCTGGCCCTCATGATAGCAAGGTCTCTGGCATTATAGGTAACCCCGTCTGATTGTTTGTAGCTCTGGTCATGCTCTTCATCAACGATAATCAGTCCGACATTCTTTAATGGGGCATAAATTGCAGATCTGGTTCCTATTACGAATCTAGCCCTGCCGGATGTGACTTTAACAAACTCCCTTGACCTGTCCTTGGGGCTCAATCCTGAATGAAATACTGCAGATTCATAAGGTATCCTGCTGTTTATCCGCATGATGGTCTGCGGGGTAAGGGCTATTTCCGGAACCATATAGATAATCGAACCACCCTGTGAAAGAATTTTTATAGCAGCCTCGATGTATACCTCTGTTTTTCCTGAACCCGTCACACCATGAAGCACTGCAACATGAAACCTTTTTTTCTCAATCAGGGCATCAATTGTTTTAATTGCATTTACCTGCCCTTTTGTATGCTCTGGCGGATCTTCGATATACCGGTTACTAACGGTCTTTCCGGTAGATATTTTTTCTATATCAATGCCTTTCCTGACAAGAGGAGGAAATGCAAGCTGCATCGTGGCTCCAATTGAGGCATGATAATATTTCGAAGTCCAGGCAAGCAAATCTATCACGTCTTCCGGTATAAGGGGGGCCGGATCAAGTGATTCAATTACATCTTTTAACCCCTCTTTCTCTTTGTTGACTATTTCAACAACAAGCCCTGTTTTAATGGAATTCCTCAGCGGAACCTTAACTCTCATTCCCCTTGACAGACAGAAGCCCGGGGGAATTCCGTATGAGAGCACTTTCGGTATACCTGAAAAAACTACAACCTCGGCCACATTCATAATATATAAGTATCATTACAATGAATGGCTTGACTACCTCTGTTTTTCCCATTTATACTTGCTGTGTTCGGGCAGGAGGTAAATCAATTGGCATTAAATATGAATGATATCCTACAGGACCTAAAGGACAGCAACCCGGAGATAAAACGGATGGCTGCAAAAGCTCTGACCCAGCAAGGCAACGCATCACAAAATCTAATAATAGAAGCTTTGGAATCAGCCGACAAAGATACTGCAACAATAATGTACGACACCCTTTTCGACACCCCGGGTAATTTTACAAAAGTGTTCTATAAAGGCACCGAAGAAAGGGATCCGCATATACGCTGCCAGTCGATCAGATACCTGTTCAGAAACGGGGCATTCAAACCGAGCGAAGGAATACAATGGCTGAATGACCATGATCCCTATGTAAGAAGAAGAGTAATAAGCTATCTTTCATGGATGAATGACAGATCAAGCCTCGGTACAATAATGCACCTCGCTGTAAGGGATTCCGATCCGAAAGTCAGAAAAGACGCACTGAAACTTGTCAGCGTATGGGGTAGAAAAAATGATGCAGGGAATTTGATTGATGCACTCAAGGATAAAGATATCGAAGTGAAAATCCAAGCTATCTGCACGCTGAAAAAAATTACCGGCGAAGATTTCGGCAATCCGACAGGTGCTACCGAAGACGAACTTTCCTGGATTGTAGCCAAATGGCAGAGCTGGTGGAAAATCGTCAAGGATGCATGATGGAGCAGCCTAAATACACTGCAAAGGAATTTGCAACACTTATTGGAATATCAAAATCACATCTTACGAAAATGGAGTCAGAAGGCAGGTTTCCTGAGCCTGAAGTAGTTGACGGGGTCCGTTATTACTGCCCGCATGAAATCCCCCATTATCTGGAGATGCTGAAAAAAGGTCCTCTTGTTAAAACAAAAAGACGGCAGATCTTCCTGAACTTCAAGGGAGGTACGGGTAAAACTACATTGTCCGCCTTTTATGCATTCAGGCTTGCGCAGCTCGGCATGAAGGTATTGTTGATAGACCTTGATCCGCAAGGGCATCTCACCCAATGTTTTGGCATTTCTCATGATAATTTCGAGGCAACACTCTATAATGTGCTGATTGAGCGCATGGATATAAAGGATGTGATAATCGACACACCAATGTCTAATCTCAAGCTCATTCCGGCAAGCCTTGATCTCTCTCCAGTTGAACTGGCTCTGACCTCGATGAATGCCCGTGAATTGAAGCTTAAAAAAAGCCTAGCTTCGATCCAGGATCAGTATGATGTAATTGTAATGGATGCATCGCCTTCAATCGGCCTCCTTAACCTCAACGGCATTCTTGCAAGTACAGACTTGTTTGTCCCTGTTCTAGCAGATTTTCTTTCCTATCACGGCCTCAAGATTCTTTTCGAAACACTTTCCGGGATAGAAGAAGATTTTGATTTTATATTGGATAACATCTACATCATCATTAATCATTACAATGCGGCATTAAATATCTGCCAGCGGGCAAAAGAGGCCCTTCAGGTGCATTACAGCGACTATCTTCTTGAGACCATTATCAGGCAGGATACAAAAATGGCAGAGGCAGCCAGCATGGGGCTTCCTATACATTTGTACACATCCAAAGGCAGGGGTTCATCCGATATTGATTCCATGATTAAAGAAATTAATCCCGATCTGCCGATTGTTTTTTGATAATTAGGATATTATAATGATTGGATGCAAAAAACACTCATGGTAACATACTCTTAAGAGAAGGGAGCAAATTATGAAAGATGGTTTTGACAAGAATGTTGCAGAAAAAATGCCTAAAATTCAGAAAGTTCGTCCCAACAGGCCATGGAATATAAACCCAGTCCAATTGCCGGCCCGAACAGAAGAGATTGAAACTGCAACAGTTGAAACCGCTTTTTTCGAACAGCATGAATCTGATATTACCACAAACAGGAAAGAACCTCAGGAAATTGAGTTTGAAGCACCCTCTCAGCATCCCTTACATAAAAACGCTGCCGAAATTAAACATGCCGAAAAAACAATAAAGGAAATCGATTCCCAGTTTACCAGCATGATAATTGAAAAAAAGGAGGCAGAACGCCTGCTTGGCATAAAAGAGGGCGCGCTTAAAGATGCTCTAAAGGAAAATATTGAACTGAAGCAACAGTTGTCATCCTTTCAAATCACCGCTAAATCTGCAGTTCATCTGAACAAGGAGATCGATTTTCTCAGTGAGCAGATCCAGGATGCCAACCTATATATACAGGGACTGCTTTCAGTCATTAGTGAGAAAGATGCTTCCTTAAAAGAACAGATAGCCCTTAAACAGGATCTGGAAGAAAGATTTACTAAAATCGGAAACGAGGTGAAAGACAAAGCCCTGCTTGATGTCAAGGCAGCCATTCTCGAAAGGGACCTTGAGGCTGCTCACAAAAGAATAAAAGACCTTGAATCCATTCTTGAATCGGAGAGCAGAAAGCGCAAACCGCTTGAAGAGGAAATCGTCGAACTTAAGTCCACGCTGGAACAGGTGCATGCGTCGCTCGCACAGATCAGGCTCAAGGCAAAGCGGGAGGCCTATGGACTCTAAGACAAAGCAGAAGGTAAACGACCTCTTCTCTCTTGTCGATGACATATCAGGCGATGTCGACCTGAATGGCGAAGTGAAAAAACTGCACGACGAGCTGACATCGCTGAAACAGGAACTGGATAATCTTACAAAAAGACACAATGAACTCGAAAAGGTCTTCCTTCAGAAAAAGGAAGATGCAAAACAGATTAAAAAAGGCCTGAAGGAAATCCTCAAAGAGATAGATGCCTGAGCTTCAGCTTACAGAGGCCTTCCGATCTGCAACAGAATCACATAATCTGAGCTGTTAATATAATCAGGCCTGATAATCGGAAGAGCTACCCCGAACCTGAATTCAGACATAACACCCCATGCGATCTCCATGGATGTCACCATTTCAATGCCGGCCCCCAAAGCGATATCCTCCGTCGATACTACGTCGGAACATATTCCGCTGTCTAAAAAAGTGCCCAGCTTGAGCCTGTGAAGGAAGAGCGGTATCGTCTTGTAGCCTTTCTGCAGATTGGCAAGCGGCCAGTAGACTTCAGCTCCGGCCGTATACGCCTGGCCTGCTTCAAATGTGCTGGAAGAGAATCCCCTCAAAGGATACAGCCTTGACGGCCTTCTGGTGAAGTATCCTTCTCCCACATCCCCTCCCATCCTGAAAGAACCGTGTCCCGGTTCATAACCGCCCCAGGTCTTTGCCGCACTAAGGCTGAACACGCTGAATATCTCTTTTCCGGTTTTAAGCCTGAGACTCGCATAGGCGGAGCTCATCCCGCCGGAATAGTATTCATAGTTAAGGGATGTTCCAAGACTTCCAAATATCTTGTTGATTCTTACAGCACCCCAGATGTCATCACCGCTTTCATTGCCTCCATCGCGGTCCTCCCAGCCCAGCCAGTTATATGAGAATTCCAGCCATCTGTTGTTGAGCGGCCGGTATGAAAGTTTGCCCTCCAGTCTTGATTCATCAACATCAGCAATATTGGATGAATAATCAAGAGGGTATCTTGACAGATTTATGCCGAGACCTTTTGCTTCACCGCCAATCCTGGCACTGAGATATCCTTCATAGAATGAATATCTGAACCCGGCGTTCAGCGTATAGTCTGTCGAAACATCCCTGCTGTAAGTTACAAGACCGATCTGGACGTCGGACAGATCGGCGTAAAGGTCCGGTATCATCCAGTTGGGGAAGAGGCTGTTCAGCGGATTGTATTTTTTCCCTTTCTCTGAATTTGCCGGGATGGTTTCCGTGACTGTCTCTTGAATAGGGGGTATCCTGATGCCTGCTTGTCCGTTAAGTTTGTATTCCTCAACCTTCCATCCTTTATGTCTCAGGGAAAGATATTTGCCTCCCCTGGGCATGACCGCACCATGAGGGACATCTGTAAGCTGGGCCATTCCCGAAGCATATATCTGGAATCTGCCCGACAGGTCGGAAGAAAACACAAGTGTCTCCCCGTCCCACCAGGGGTCCATTTCAGTCGAAGGCGAATCTGTCATGCGGGTCCAGCCTGTGTCATAAACCCATATATCCCAGTTTCCCTTCACATTGGCGGAAACTGCAATCCTGCCGAGCTCATCCCTGACAGGCCCGGACATCTGGATGGCGCCGGGAGGTCCCGGGATAAACCC
>CAZEMO010000012.1:0-131103 GCA_964513375.1 uncultured Bacteriovoracaceae bacterium
ATCTTGTTTTCTTGTTTCAAAACCAAGAGCAAGATTTCTCACCCCTAAAGGAGTTAGAAATGACAATAAGAAACTTTAAAGTTCGTTACAAAATCTTTACTGATCAACGTTTATACAAAACTAGAGATTTCTGTAAGCAATGGAAGGTTTCCCCTTTGTGCTTATTGACATACGAATCTTTATGGTAACTCTAAGGCTGTATTTCCATTATGAGCTCCCCACTCCTGGACGCATCATACCCGCCGAGGGCCGCAACCCTGTCGCGGAACTCCCGGGAACGGATCGCATCTAGAACCGCTCGGATATTGGGATCATCAAGGAAGTCAGTCGGTATCACCAGGTCATACTGCTCCCTGTCCATGAGGATAAAATCCAGGTCGAGCGCTTTTGCCGAGGCATAGATGGCCATGCCGCAGTCAGCTGCACCTGAGAGGACATCTACGGCTACGGACATGTGCGTGAACTCCTCACGGTCATACCCTTTTATGGATTCGGGACTTATGCCTGAACGGGCCAGATTGTAGTCGAGCAGTATGCGCGTGCCGGACCCTGCCTGCCTGTTCATGAATGAAACATCATCCCTTGTGAGGTCCGTGATCCCTTTAATGCCTTTCGGGTTGTTCTTCGCCACTATCAGCCCCTGATCCCTCATGACCAGACGGAACAGGCTCACACCTACGCCCTTGAGGTAGCGTTTGATGTAGGAGACATTATATTCGCCTGTTTCTGTGTCAAGGAGGTGCGAACCGGCAATGTGACATATGCCTTTTCTGACGGCCATAAGTCCGCCCAGGCTGCCCACGTTACCGGACGATATCCGGATGTTTCTGCCGCCGCGCCTGATCTCATCGGCAAGGATGTCTATGGTGATGTCGTGGCTGCCTATAACGACTATAGTGTTCTTGAGCTCTTCATTGTCCACCAGGAGTTCGGCATCGATCTCTTCATCCTGCGTCACACCCTCGGACATGGACGGGATGCGGATGATGCCTTCCGCCCTTGTAAGGGTGGTGACGGAACCTGCAGACCTGGGCAGCGGCGTTGCAACCAGCCTGTCCCTGACCCTGCCTATATTCACCCTGATGAATTCCTCTGTCCCTAGTTTTGATGGAATGTCCCGGGACGGCTTTACCGGGATGGTCCTTATCTGAGGAGGCGTAAGGCCCTGAAGCCCGAATATCATGGGACGCGCGAACTGTTCAAAACACAGTACCGCAGAAACGGTATAGCCCGGGATGCCTATGACAGGCTTACCCTTAATGACACCCAGTATGGTGGGCTTGCCGGGCATCATGGTAACCCCGTGCACGAGGACTTCTCCGATATCGGCCACGATATCGGCCGTATAATCCTTTGAACCCGCCGATGACCCGGCATTTATGAGGATAAGGTCCGCGTCAGACCCGGCCGCCTTCAAAAGGGAGCTGCGTATATCATCTTCGGTATCCGGAACTATATCATGAACAACAGGCTCACCATGGGCCTCGCGGACAAGTCCGGAAAGTGTTATGGAATTGGATTCTATGATCTGGTTTTTCTTTATCAGGCTGGGATCCCTGACATCCGCGACCCGGACGAGCTCAGTGCCGGTCGGGATAATTACGACCCGGGGCTTTTTCCTGACATTGACCCTGAATATGCCCGATGAGGCAAGCGCCCCCATATCATAGGGCCTGATCACATGGTTCTGGGGCAGCAGCAGCTGGGTTGCAACAATGTCCTCGCCCACCTTTCTGATGTTCTGCCAGGGATAGGCAGGGGAAATGATCTCCAGACGCTCATCGTCAAGCTGATGCACCTTTTCGATCATTATAACGGCGTTACAGTTTTCAGGCAGGGCCTGGCCGGTGTTGATCCAAAACGCATCGATACCTATAGTCAAATGCTTCGGGGTCTTCTCAGTGGTTCCGTAGGTATCTTCCGCCCGAACAGCGATCCCGTCCATGGCGGCGCAGTGATATGTCGGCGCGGATATTTTCGCAAAGACCGGCCCGGCGGTCACGCGACCAAGGGAGTCTTCAACGCTTATATCCTCGGGCGAGGTCTTATTCCCCTGCCACACATTCGAAAATATCTCCCTGGCTTCAGTAAGCCCCTTCATTGCAAGATAAACATGTCTCTTCATCTGAATGCACCTTTAACGGGCTTAAAGAGGAGGACACTGACAATCTGTCCCTGATAAAGCCCCTCCGTATTCCTGTCTATCTTCACCAGTCCCTGGGCCTCGACCAGCGTTGAAATAAGGCCTGACTTGCCGAAAACGGGCTCTGCAAAATATCGGCCATCCCTTTTGAGAAGCTTCACCCTGATGTAGTCGTCTCTACCGGATGCAGACTCGGTATTCCTCATAAGCTCGGCCTCAATATAAAAATGACTTTCCTCAAAGGCATGCGCATCACCTGAGAGTCCTGCCAGAAAGGGCGTCAGAAAGACCTCGGCTACGACCATGGCGGACGCCACATGACCGGGCAGCCCGAACACGGCCTTATCGCCGATACGGGCGATTATCGTAGGCTTCCCCGGGCTTATGGATATACCGTGAGCGAGAAGCTCCATGCCGGGAAACGATTCAAGCACCTTGACGGTGATGTCCCTTGCGCCTACAGAACTTCCCCCTGAAATCCAGACGGTATCGGCAGCCTCAAGGCCGGTGGACACCATCTCTTTAAGGTCGGAAAAGCTGTCTTTGCACAGTCCCAGGCTGATGGGAACCGCACCGGCTGAAGCGCAGAAGGCACTCAAGGTATAACTGTTGATGTCTCGGACCTGTCCGGGTCCCGGCCTTTGATCGATGGGCACGACCTCGTCGCCGGTAGAAATAATCGCGACCCTCGGCTTCTTGAAGACATTTATTTTTTCAATGCCCAGGCCTGCAAGGAGGCCCAGGTCCTGCGGTCTGAGTATAAAGCCTTTCTCGAAAATCACGGTCCCTTTTTTAAGATCATCTCCTGTCCTGATGACATTTTCCAGCGGCGATACGGCGCGGCTTACCTCGATAGTTCCCTCATCCAGGCTGTGGCAGTATTCGATCATCACGACCGCATCCGCGCCTTCAGGCAACATGCCGCCCGTCGATATCCTGATGGCGCCGCCTGTTGTTACCGTCCTTTCAGGGGCCCTGCCCATCATCACCTCGCCTGACGTTTCGAGGAGTGCAGGAAGGCTCTCTGTTGCGCCAAAGGTATCCCTGGCCCTTACCGCATAGCCATCCATCGTAGACCTGGGAAATTCAGGCAGGTCCTCGGGGGCTGAGATCTCTCTTGAAATAATACGGTTGAGAGCCTCTTTAAGAAAGACAGTTTCCTCCCCGCACGGGTTGAAACCCTTCAATATCTCGAATACTTCTTCTGATGTCCTCACCTTGAAAAACAAATCTTTTCTCTCCTTGCTTGCAGTTTTTTAAAAATAATTTATCCCTGCCAACAGCTTATGTGAGGTTGCCGGCTGATTTCAGTCATCACAGGTCTTAAGATTTAACAGCAATTAAGGCTAAATTCCATATCTTTCAGACAGGAGTTGTGAAAGCTCTTTATATATTTGAAAGGTATTCATACAAACGCTTATTCATATCCTTGTTCCCCTGCTCCACATCAAGTACTGCCGTTTCCTCGGATATTGCATACCGGTTCACGAATTCGTCCAGCAAGTCACTGCGAACCACGACAAGCATTTTAAGCCTGGCAGAAACCAGTCTTTTAAAGAGCTCATAATGGCCCAGCCCTTTCATCTCCAGGAGACCGAACTCATCGAGAATGAAAGGGAGTCTGCTGTCAAAAATTTGAAAGCGCTCATCGAGACGCTTAAAGGTTTCCTTCTCGAAGGCATAGTAACCGGTGGAAAGCTCTGAGTTCCGGCGTGTGGCGGTTGCCATGAAGATTTCTTCGCACTCGGGCAGGGTCAATATCCTGATGCCCACAGGGATTCCGTCCTCTACAATCTTAAGGCTCAGGAATCCCTGAACCTTGAGATTATTATCAAGGATTATGCGCTTTAAGAGTGTGGTTTTGCCGCATCCTCTGCCGCCTGTAAGGATCAACATAAGACCGCCTTGAATAACAACCTTTTCACCATTATCAGAGCTTGCCTCCCAGCTCTGTAAAGGTATGCCCTCCCCGGTATTTTGCATAGAAGTCATCTGCGACTTTAAGCATATCCACGTCCGCGAACCGCTCCGGATAGAGCGTCCTTGCCGACCAGACCACGCCGAGTACGCAGTGGGGCGCCGGAAAGTCCCACCAGCCGATGTTGGAGGGAAAGGCATACACGCGGCGCTCTTTGACCGCCTTTACAGTCTTGAACTGGGAGTTCAGGTACACCTGCTCCACCCCGTAAACACCTTTGGAAGACCCGAGGAAGATAACATCCGGGTTCCACAGCGCCACCTGTTCCGGCGATACGTCGCACCAGAAACCCTTGAGCCCGGATGCCACGTTTTCCGCCCCGGCCCGCCTGAGAATCTCGGACTGAAGCATTTCACCCGTGGCAACTGTATATACACTCTTGGGACCGGCGAACAGTACACGCGAACGCTTTGACCCGGGGATATCCCGGGTGCGGTCCTCCACCAGCTTGAGCAGGCGATTGCAATCAGAAAGATATTCCCTTGCATTCTCATCGCAGCCCAGAACCTGGCCTATCAACCGTACCGTCTCGAAGCTTTCCTCGATAGTCTCGCCCTTGATGGAAAAGACTTTCAATCCTGCTGTTTCCATCTGCTTCTTGTCTTCCCTGTGAAAAGCCGCGTTGGCGAATACAACCTGCGGCTGCAATGCCGCCAGCGCTTCGCAATTGGTCTTATTCCCATCCAGAATGTTCGCCCGGGCTGCGAACTGAGGGTCAGCCCGCGCCATGACCTCGGCATCTATCCCATAGTACATGCCGCGATCGACAAGCTTGTCCTGCTGTCTTAACGCATAGATAACAACACCGTCACCGGATATCCGGGTGATGTGCCTGGGGAGCTCAATCAGACGGCCCTCCTGGTCCCTGTAGGACACCATCTGATCACCCTGTGGCGAGCTGTCGCCGCAGGCTGCAAAGACTGAACTGCATACCAGTAGAATCAGTAATGTCATGCGTTTCATATGTGGATCACCCCCATTGTTCCCTGATTGTAGAGATTACGTGCAAAACATTCGATCGAGATATCGGCGCCATAAACCATATGAGTGAGCATGCTGCGGTTGCCGACCGCAATGCTCTTTCCCGGGTAGTCGCGGCCCAGGGTATGTTCGGGAATAGATTTAAAATACCCCGAATAGGGGAAATCAGGATTTGAATCATTCTCGTCATGATAGCGATACCCGGCAGGGTAGGCAAAAACCTGGTGGCCGCCGGTCATGATAGTGAGATACTGGGCATCACCCGGTTCATAGCAGTACCACTCAACATGGTTATCACAGGCATGGTATGGCAGTTTGAAATCCCTGATACCGACGCCCTCAAGAATGATGAGTGCAATACGCGACTTGTCCAGACCGCTCTCGATAAGACTGCGTATGCCGGTGATCTCTTCCGGAGCACCCAGGGAAGTGGCCACGGGAATTGAGGCGTTTACGGCAGGTATCATAACTGCTCTGCGCATAGGCGTTCCCGTGGTGCGGAAGGTCCACCCTTCTCTGGCTATCAGGAGATATTCAGGTATACGCTCAGGGTCATGTTCTGCTCCGGGAAAAAGACCGATCCATTCCTGCCGGCTCACCACCTTCTCGATAAATTCCAGTCCTCGCACATATGCAAGATCGTCCGGTGTGGGCTGGTGCAGCCCGGCATAGCGGGCCGACCAGTGGCTCGATATGGCGAGGCCTTCGACCCTGCTCAGGTCTATCTCACCCTCAACGTTTATTAAATCACCCGTGCCGATGATGACCGGGGTATAGCCGGAATTATCCACAAAGCGATTGATTTCATCAAACACCGAGGAGAAAAGCGCCTGCCTTTGCGCCTTCGTCAAGGGATTATAACGGCAGAGGAAATACTGATGGGCATAACACAGGCACGCCAGCTGCGGCTTGTACTGTTCGATAAGATCCAGTGCTGTGTCTGTTACCCAGGCGTTGCTGGCTTTTTCGACATCTCCAGGATAAGGATGCCTTTCAAGAACGCCTCTCAACATAATGACCTCGGGACGCTCATCGTTCATCCTGGCCCCGGTACGCAGATCAAACAGGTTTTGCCACTGCCGGGCATCGATAATGGCAAGGCTCATTATGCCAGTTCCTTATGAAAACGTGAAACCAATGACCCGTGCATGCGGATGGCATATCCACAGTTCGGGCATTTGTTGCCGGTGCAATGAAAGCGGCTCAGCTTATCGCCGCCGCAACCCAGGCTGATGCGTTCGATGACGGTGTGTCCGCACTGAGGGCAGCCGGTATCCACCCAGTCCGACCCCACGAAATTATGGAAATAGACATAAGCCAGCCTTGAGCGTGCGCCTGCAAGTGCCTGATTTATGGCCTCGATGCTGGGATAGTCGCTTTCCTTCATTTCATGTTCAGGCAGCAGGCGGAATACATGCCAGGGGATCTCGCGGTCTATGTCCGCTATGAATGAGGCCATCTCCTCGATATCACCGTCATTGACTCCCTGAATGATCGGCGTTGTAACCTCCACATGCCTTTTTGCGGCCAGTGTCCGGATGTTGCGCAGGATCGGCTCAACATAATGAATACCGATATACTCCCTGTGGAAGGCGGGAGTGATGCCTTTGAGCCCTATATTGATAAAGCTGAAGATTCCGGCCAGTGTCTCGGTAGCCTCAACAGTGGTATAAGCATTGGTCAGACACCCGAGCGGGATGCTGGCCTTATCGGCCTGAACCTTCAATTCCAGCAGGCTCGGCAGCGATACCGTGGGTTCGTTGACATTAAATACTATCGAATGGCATTCGAGTTTGATCGCCATACGCACCAGTTCTTCCGGGGAAAGGTCATACATGACGCCGGCATTCTCTGCCGGGTCATATCGTGCGATATATCCGTTTGAACAGTAACGGCAGCTGAAGTTGCAGCCATATGTCCCGATGGTCATCACACGGCTGCCGGGGTAGGCATGGTAAAATGGCAGCGATTCGACGCGGCTCATGGAACAGGTGCTCCAGCGGGAAGGGAACCGCTCTCTGATATGGTCTCCATCGGCATAATACATCCGGCATATGCCTGTTTTCCCGGCGTCCAATTCACATCGCCATTCACAATAGTTACACCTCATTATTCTACCTCCGGGAAAGTATCTTGAGTTTATGCGCAGCGGCACCCGAACCACGCGGCATTACAACCTTAAGACCGCCAAGAGTGAAATCGGTCCGGATGTTTTCACCCAGGACTTCACGAAGGATTGTCTTTTCCATGACCTCTTCCGTCGGGCCATGGGCAACTATGCGTCCGTGTTTCAGCATAACCACCTGATCACAGTAATGCAGCGTGAGGTTGGGATCGTGCAGTGAGATCAATGCCGTAGCCCCTCGTTTTTTCACGACATCCCGCATAATTTCCATGATACGGTGCTGGTTGGAAAAATCGAGATGGGTGTTGGGCTCATCCAGGAGCATTATGGGGGTATTCTGGAACAAGGAGCGCGAGAGCATCACGAGCTGCCTCTCTCCCCCTGAAAGCTGATTAAAGGACCGCCGGGCCAGGTTTTCTATACCCACTTCGCAAAGCACCTCCATGGCCGATTCCTTTTCTCTCCGGCCGGGCGCGGACCACGGCTTGACCCGTGCGGCGCCGCCCATCAGTATCATTTCAAGGCAGGAAAAGGAAAAGGCGGAGGGAGAACTTTGCGGCACCAGGCTGATCAATCGTGCGATCTCAATGCGCCCCAGCCGGGTAATCTCCCTGCCCATGACCCTTATACTTCCCTGCTCAGGTTTCAGGATCGCGTTAATGCACCTGAGCATTGTGGTCTTGCCGGACCCGTTGCGACCCATAAGGGCGCAGATCCCGCCCTTTTCAACCTTCAGGCTGACATCGTGCAGCACCGGGGCCTTGTCATATCCGGCGCTCAGGTTTTTAATTGTCAAGCCCACTGTCCGCTCCCATATTTTTATGGTTCAAGATCAGGTAGCCCAGAAACGGCGCTCCGACGATCGAGGTAATGATGCTGATGGGTATCTCCGAGGCGAGGATGGACCGGGCGATTGTGTCCATGAGCAGCAGGAAGGTTCCGCCCAGAAATGCGGCAGCTGGAATCAGGCGCTTGTGATCCGTGCCCACCAGATAGCGCGCGATATGGGGCATGATTAATCCCACCCATGCGATCTTCCCGACCGCGGCCACGGAAGCCGCCACGATCAGGGTGCTCACCACGACATAAAAGAACCGCCAGCGGAAGACATCTATCCCCAGAGACATGGCGTCCTCTTCATTCTGTGTCATAACGTTGAGCCGCCAGCTGAAGACAATAAGCAGAATGGAACCCGCCACCACAATGGGCAGCGTGGTCTGGACCTTTGACCATGAAGCTGTATGAAAACTGCCCATAATCCAGAAGATAATCTGCGCCAGCTGATCGTAGGGATTGGCGATATACATGAGGATGAAAAGTCCTGCCTGGAAAAAGGCCGAGACCACGATGCCCGATATTACCAGAACGGCGGCGGACCGGTCCCAGCTGCGCGAGGCCAGGAGATAAGCCAGCGACACGGCCAGGGCTCCGAAAACAAAGGCGCTGGCCTGGACAGCCAGGGCGGTGCTGGTGAGGAACATGATAGCCATGGCAGCACCAAAACAGGCGCCGTCAATAACACCCAGAATGTCAGGAGCCGCCAGAGGATTGCGGAAAAGGGCCTGGAACACTGCACCGGTAATGGAAATTCCGCACCCGACGGCAAAGCTCGTGATGATACGGGGCAGCCTAATATTCCAGAATATGAGCTGAGCTTCAGCAGAAGGAGACGATATTCCGAGCCATGAAAACATGATCCGGGCCACACCCTCGATGCCTATCGGGTAACGTCCGACACTCAGTGCAATGAACAGGCTGGCAATGAAAAAGCCTGCCAGAATCAGAATGCTGTTTTTCCTCATGGTTGCCTGCCTGTCGGCACCGCCACCTTCAGACAAGACCATATTATCAGGCTTGGTGATCTCATTTTCGCATCCCAGGATAATTGTTTTAACTTAAAAAATTATGTTATACTTAACACAAATTATATTTATGTCTGAATTAACATAATTATCAAGGAAAATTAAAGAATAAATATTCAGACATGCTACTGATAATTAAGTAAAAGTCGTATCGTGTTTGTTGTTTTTTAGTTCCCCGCTTCAGAAAAGCAATATCATATGCCCGCATCAAACAGGTCTTAAAGCAGCCTCTGCTTAACAGAAAGAGCCTGTTATGAAATCCGACGGAAAACCTTTATTGTTCACATCTGTTGAGGGTTCCAATAGACAAGGGCCGAACGCACCCCTTTAGGCCAGACATAGCATCCGTCCTGGAGTTTGAGGTAGCGGCCCAGGATTTCGAACAGGTAAGCATCGTGCGTAACAGTACCCTCTATCCCTAACTTGCGTTTTACCTCTTCAACCGCCGCCTCCAGGCTCGTGTTTGTCCAGGGGTCCCAAAGTCCCCGGTCCTCCATGAGTACATTAGGATAAATCCCCATCTGAAGCAGAGCATTGTACCCGATATGAAAGTTCGGGCTGTCGTGCGGCTGACCCCATATATGACGGGCTATTCCGGCCATTAATCCGTCAGGCGTCGTTACTCGCATAAGGAGGATACAGGTCATCCTGGTAACAGCATTCATGCGATGGAAAAAATCTTTGACATCAGGGCAGCCGTACATGGCGTGCGAGCACAGGCTGAAATCATGATCCTCCACAGCAGCATCCGGCCAGGCTTCCTGAATTATCTGAATATTGCTTATGCCGTTTTTCTCAATATTCTCCTTCATAACGGCGATCATGGAAGATGAGGGTTCCAGAGCAGTGACTGTGCGGGCATACGGGGCAAGTTTGCAGGCCCAGGCACCGGTCCCTGCGCCGATGTCGAGCACGCTCGACCCCGGATTGGCCTGAAGGATTTTTACTATGAAATCACGGCTGGAATCCGGCTTGTCCCAGCGCTTGCTGACACGGTCGTTGAAAGAGCGTGCCTTATTTGCCCATGCATCTCTCTGTTTGCAGGAAAATGTCTCTTTTGCTCCCTTATGCTTTTGAACGATCTGTCTCCACAGCAATGCCCAATCCGGAACCAGTTCCATTTCTATCTCCCGCCTTTCAATCATAACCCCGTCACATCTGTTCATTTTTTACAAAGCGAATGAATATTTCGTAAATATTACTATGTTTATTTTAGCCTAACAAGGATTTTCCCCGACAAGCACCTTGGTTCTTGAACAGAGCACAAATCCAGTATATTTGTTCTATTTTGCATAATATCGCAGGGACTGGAAGGAGACAGTAGATGCATTTGCCAAAGAGACTATCACTATTACGATTTGTTCTACTTCTTATCCTGCTCGCATCCTGCACGCACACCCCCGGCTCTTATAAACCCGAACAAATCCCCTCATGGAAGTTCGCCGTCATCTCCGACACACAGGGAAACAGGGCCCCAGAATCGATGAAGCCTTACATCAACGAAACGATTCTCACGATGATTGCGCGCGACCTTGTCAGTGAAAAGCCGGATTTCGTACTTGTCGCCGGTGATCTCGTCAACGGCTGGCTTCATAACAGTGGGGCGGACTATCCCACCCAGTTTGCCGGGTGGAAAAAAATCATGCAACCCGTCTATGACGCAGGGATAAGAATTTATCCCATACGAGGAAATCATGAGGACGGGCCGGAACGCTTTGCGCTGCCGCCTCTTCCAGCCCGCCTGGAACCGCCCGCCGGAACGCAAAAGGCCATTAAAGATGCCTTCAGGCAGGCCTTTGACCAGAACTACATCCCGCGCAACGGCCCACCGGGAGAAGAGAGGCTCACCTACAGTTTTGTTCACAAGAATGCTTTTATAATCGGCCTTGACGTCTTCGCTTCACATCAACACAAAGTAAATCAGGCCTGGCTTGACGAGCAACTTTCATTCAGAACAGACGAACATCTCTTCATTTATGGCCATGAGCCTGCCTTTGGCGTGTGCCACATTGACAACCTTTCATTTTACCCTTATGAGCGGGATAAATTCTGGAACTCAATAGGAAAATCCGGCGGACGCGTTTATTTCTGCGGTCACGACCACATGTATAATCGAGCTTTCATCACTGACGATGAAGGAAATTCCATACGCCAGATCGTGTGCGGCACAGGAGGGGGGACACCAAGGACCTGGTCCGGCAAATATCCTGAGGCAACGAGAGTAAGAGGTGAATATGAAAAGAGCGGCCTTTACGGATATGTACTCGTAACAGTAGAAGGGCCTGAGGTAACCATAAAGTGGAAAGCAATAACGCAAGACCCGGCAGACAATACCTGGAAGGTTCTTGACACCTTTTCGTATTCCACAGTTGGAAAGAAGGACAGTCTACAGGCTTTACCCAGGTAATCCCAGGGAAAAGGTTCAATCAGAATTATGCTGGGTACTGCAGCTTCACTCGGCCTTTCCTATGAGTGGAATTTTCTGATATCCTTATTTATGATAAACACTTCTCACGGAGGTTCGGATATGAATGCGAATGTGATTGTAATTAACGAAAAAGACAATGTCGCGGTCGCACTTGCTGACATACGGAAGGGTGCTCAGGCAATCCTGTCTGACGGGGCATGCATTGAAGCCGCCACCGACATCCCGTACAGCCACAAGATAGCGCTAACCGATATCGCGCGGGGGGCTGATATCATAAAATACGGCGAACTTATTGGCGAGGCGAAAACCGATATAAAAAAAGGGGAATGGGTGCATACTCACAACCTCGATATAGAGGAAAAGGGGAATTGATATGACCACCTTCAAGGGCTATCTCAGACATGACGGTTCGGCCGGAACAAGAAACCATGTGGCGATACTGCCAAGTGTTGCCTGTGCAAACGGCGTGGCTGCGGCAATCGCAAGGGCCGTGCCCGAGGCGGTGCCGCTTTTCCACGGGCACGGCTGCGCAAGAGCCCTTGAGCTGGAACTTCACATCAGGACGCTGTCGAATCTCGGCAGGCATCCGAACTGTGCGGCTGTCCTGGTTGTCGGCCTGGGTTGCGAGCCTATAAAGGCCGACCTGCTCTATGATGCCATCGCTCAGACCGGAAAGCCTGTGGAAAAACTCGTCATACAGGACGAAGGCGGTTCAAGGAAAACAACGGCAAAAGGCATGGAGATCGTCAAAAAAATGGTCGCCGAGGCATCAAAGCTGAAAAGACAGGAGCTGCCCATTGATAAGATCATCATGGGCCTAGAATGCGGAGGGTCGGACGCCTTTTCGGGAATAACCGCAAACCCTGCTACAGGCATCGCCTCGGACTGGCTGGTGGATGCAGGCGGCACGGTCATACTGACCGAAGACACTGAGATGATCGGGACCTCGCACATCCTTGCCAGGCGCGCATGCTGCCACGAAGTAGCGGGTAAAATCGAAAAGATGGTCGATGATGCGGAAAAGCTGACGCGGGATATACTCGGCCCCATGGCCGTATACGTGATAGCACCGGGCAACATGGACGGCGGCATGAGCTCAATCCGCGAAAAATCATTAGGCTGTATAGTTAAGGCTGGCAGCAGGCCTATAACCCAGGTGGTCGAATACGGGGAAGTCCCGTCGCAGAAGGGCGTAGTCCTGATGGATGCGCCGGGCTATGATACAGAGAGCATGACGGGTGTGGCAGGAGGCGGCGCGCAGCTGATGATATTCACGACCGGCCGCGGCAACCCGCTCGGATACCCTATAGTGCCTGTCATAAAAGTGGCAAGCACGTCGAAGCTCTATGAAAAGATGCAGGACGACATGGACATCAATGCCGGCCGCATTCTGGAAGGCTCAACACTGACGGAAGTCGGGGGAGATATCATAGCCTTCGTAAAGAAAGTCCTCGAAGGCGAACCCACAAAAGCAGAGATAAACCGGCAGGATGGGATTGTGTGTCTGTATGCGATGACGCCTTCGTTCTGATAGTGCATGTGATGATTTGGCATTACCGAGCCGCATCTCGGCTCGTATCTGCGATATCTTAATAACCTGTTATGTTATTAAGCTGATTAGCAAAATCAGAACGTTACCCCCTAAGATGCGTTATTATAAAATTCAGCTTGACCGTAAAATCCAAAGGTGTATTTTCAGGTGTAGAAGGAGGTGTATATGAGAACCAATATTGTACTGGATGATAAACTTGTCGAGCAGGCATTCGGTCTGTCAAAGTCCAAGACAAAAAAAGAGCTGATAAATGAGGCATTGCGTGAATTCATTGCTAACCACAACAGGAAATCCCTCCTCGATCTTAAGGGCAAAATAAGTTTCCGTGAAGATTATGATTATAAGAAAATGCGGGTTTAATAGTGATACTGGTAGATACTTCAGTTCTAATAGATTTTTTCCGTGGCAATCAATCAGTACCCGGTCAAAAATTTGAGGATGTTCTCTTAAAACATATTCCCTTTGGCGTTACTTCCCTCATAATCCAGGAAGTTCTGCAGGGCGCAAAATCCACAAATGAGTTTAATAAGCTGAAACTATATCTTGAAAATCAGATTATATATACTCCTGCCCATAAAACAGATACCTTTATCAATGCGGCAAAAATTTATCATACTCTCAGGAAAATGGGATTAACCGTAAGAAGCACAATTGATTGTCTTATCGCACAAATCTCAATTGAGCATGACCTTTACCTTTTGCATAATGACAAGGATTTTCTGACAATAGCCAAATCAGCGCCTTTGAAGTTCTTATAAAGAAATATTGCTTTTTAAAAAGCAGATTCCAGGACTTCTCAAGGCCTATATTCTTTACGTTTTACTAAATCATTGAAAATGATCGAGTCCATAGGGGACGTTGCTGCCCAAATAACTTGTTCCGTTATTCAAGACCCAGTCCCCCGTTTTGAAAACCTTTCGCTTTCCCTGACTGCTTGCATGCCGCAGGTGTCTCCCAGCGGGGTCTGTGGTTAGTCATTTTTCATGGGTGTCCCCAAGTTCCCCTCCCAGGTGCTACTGGATCCACCTCGATGGTTACCTTATTGCCGATGCAGGATAAAGACATTGTTAAACAAAGAAGCAGCAGAACAAAGATAAACCCAAACTGTACTGTCCTGCTTATATTTCTTATTTTGTGAAGAAATTTTCCTTGTACAATATGCCCCATATTTTACCCCTCATATAATTAATTCCATCTGCAGAAGCATTTTAAAATTTATATATAGCTTTTGTGCAGGATTAAAAAACAGAAAAAATCGTATTGTATTGCATTTTTGAAAGCCCGGCCTAATATTTTTTAATATCAATGTCTACTGTTGGAGGTGACAGATGCTTATCGAAAACATGCAGTTAATGACCAATGCAAGAGAGCTGCTGCGCGGAAGGTGGGGTGATGCCATAGCAGCCTGCATAGTGTTCTGGGCGATACTGGTAATACTGAACATCATTCCCGTGGTAGGCGGAATCGCCAGCCTCGTCATTACCGGTCCGCTGTCGCTCGGCCTCTACCTTTTTTTTATTCCGTATGTCAGAAGAGAGACTCCCCGCATAGCCGTAGTCTTCGAGGGTTTCAAAACCTTCCTGGATTCTTTCATTGCGTACCTGCTGATGCTCGTCTTCATCATACTGTGGAGTCTGCTTCTTATCGTTCCCGGCATAATAGCTGCGATATCGTACACAATGACATTTCTCATCATGGCGGAAAATCCCGGTACCGACGGCAACGAAGCGATCAAGAAAAGCAAGGAGATGATGAACGGCTACAAATGGAAATACTTCTGCCTCATGTGCAGGTTCATCGGCTGGTTCCTGCTCTGCGTCATCACCTTCGGGATAGCAGGGATATGGGTCGGGCCTTATTGGGTCACAAGCAAGGTGCTCTTTTATGAGGACATCAAGAGAGAAAAGGCCCTGCTGATAACAGCGCCTCCTTCTCCGGCAGAACCCTCAATGCCTTCATGAGGGTTTCCCTTTTCATCCCCTGTACCGTAGACATATTCATGCCGGACACAGGGGCGGCGGCCTTCGGCCTTCTAAAGAGACTGGGTTGCGAAGTTATATACCATAAGGAGCAGACATGCTGCGGGCAGGCCCATTTTAACGCAGGCCGCAGGAGGGACGCTGCAAAACTCGCCAGACGCTTCATCGGCATATTCAAAAGCGACGATAACATCGTGTGCCCTGCGGGCTCATGCGTATACATGGTAAAAAAGCATTATCCTGAACTGTTCGCTGATGACGTCAAATGGCTCGACAGGGCGAAAAGGCTTGGAGAGCGGGTATTCGAACTGTCGGAATTTATTGTAACAAGACTCGGAGTAAATGATACGCAAACCCGGTTTAACGGCAGCGTCGCCTACCATGAATCCTGCCATCTGCTCAGGGGTCTTGGCGTCACCGGATACGCAAAAGAACTCATCTCAGGAGTGAAAGGGACCAGGGTTGTACCTCTTGCAGGGGCCGATTCATGCTGCGGCTTCGGCGGAGAGTTTTCGAACAATTACCCTGAAATTTCTGCTGCCCTGGTGCGCGACAAAGCCGGCAGCTTCATCGCTTCCGGGGCGGACGTCCTTCTCCTGTCCGAACCCGGCTGTCTGCTTAATATCAGGGGATACCTGCACAGGCACCACCCGGAAAAAAAGGCCATGCACATAGCAGACTTTCTTGCATCTCAGGAAACGCCATGATGGGAAAAAGCGCAAATTATTTTATGGAAACTGCAAGGAAAGAAATGGCCAATCCTCTGAGCCAGGCCTTCCTTTCAGTGCTGCCACCGGGTTTCGATATCATGAAGCAGATATCAATGTCGAGTTTTCCGGAGCCTGCCGCCGCTGTCGAGCTCTCCAGGGCGATCAGGCGGGAAACAGTCGCAAGACTGCCCGAACTTCTTGAAGAGTTCGAGACAAAGGCACTCGCAGGCGGCGCCAGAGTCTTCTGGGCAACAGATGCCGCTGCCGCAAATGAATATATCCTGAATCTGTGCAGAAAAAAGGGCGCCACGTTTATCACTAAAGGCAAATCCATGATCACCGAAGAAACCGGCCTCAACAGCGCGCTCGCAGATGGAGGGATCGAAGCGTTTGAGACCGACCTCGGAGAGTTCATAACCCAGCAGATGGGAAGGCCCCCTTTTCACATAGTGGGGCCGGCAATCAATATACCCGCTGCCGAGATAAGCGAAGTCTTCCTTGAAAAGGGCATTATCAGGGAGCCGACAAATGATGCAGTAGCGCTGGGTAAGGCTGTCCGGGCATATTTAAGGGACAGGTTCAAGTCCGTCAAAGTGGGCATCGCGGGCGTAAACATGGCGGTCGCCTCGAACGGTGCGATCATCAATGTGGAAAACGAGGGCAACATCCGCCTCACAAAGAGCAGCCCTGAAACCCTTGTCGCTGTTATGAGCCTGGAAAAGGTCGTGCCGGTTATGAACGATGCGCTCCATATTCTGAGAATTCTCTGCAGACACTGTGTGGGGCAGAAGATCTCGGGGTATGTCACAATCGATACCGGCCCGGCAAGAGAAAATGAAACAGACGGGCCTGAAGAGCTACATATAATAATTCTCGATAATGGCAGGTCAAAAATCTATCGTGACACTCTCACCAGGCAGGCACTCAAATGCATACGATGCGGCGCGTGCCTGAATATCTGCCCTGTATATTCCAAGATCGGAGGCTATCCTTACGGGTTCGCCTATTCGGGCCCCATGGGCCAGATGCTGAACCCTCTGCTTCTCGGTTTTGAACAGACAAAAGATCTTTTCAGCGCATGCACGCTGTGCGGCGCATGCCGGGATGCATGCCCGGCCGGGATAGACCACCCCGGGCTGTTTTTATATTACCGCTCATTAATTGCTGAAAATGCCGGGCAAAAGGAAAAGACGCTTTATGCATCCGCAGCAGCGGCTATGCAGAGCAGCCTTGCCTGGGCCCTCGGGATAAAGACCGCCCGCGCTTTTTTAAACAGAAATGCCCGGGATGGTTATGTGAGAAGCATTGACGGAAAAGCAGCCGGCTGGTTTTCATGCCGGGATCTTCCGAAGATTGCGGATAAAACTTTCCATGAACTGTGGAAAGACCTGAACAGGAAAGGCGCATAATGCAAACAGCAAGGGATAAAATATTTGATGCCCTTAAATCGGCTCCCCGGGAAGCTGCCGCTCCAAGACCGGAGACACCCCCCCTTAATGAAATGTCCCTGGATAGACAAGCCCTGATCGAGCGCTTTTCAGCCGAACTGGCCTCACAGGCAGGCATAATGAACCGGGCATCGAATATCCCTGATGTCAGGCGCATACTTTCGGAAATATCAACGGCGGAAGGCATCAAATCTGTGATCTTATCGAATGACGAAATAGCAGGAATGCTCGGATTGCAGGAATGGGGAAAATCGGCAGGGATCGAGATTTTTTCATCGGAAAACCTTCGAGAAAGGACTGCACTTAAAGACAAGGCCTTTTCTGTGGATGCGGGCATCACCGGTGCGGCGTTCGCAGTGGCCGAGTCCGGGACCATAGGGATTGCAGCAGGCCCGGACATGCCGCGCCTTGTTTCCATTGCACCCCCTGTTCATATAGCCGTTGTTCCACTGAACAGACTTTATCCGACATATGAAACCGCAATAGGCAGCATCGAAACCATGCCCAGCGAGCTTATCCTGATCACGGGCCCGAGTTCGACCGCTGACATTCAGGCAACACCTTTTAAGGGTATGCACGGCCCGGGCAGGCTCTTCGTGATTCTGACAGGATAACCCCTGCCAGGATTTTCAAGACGTCATTTTAGTTTTGAAGCGGATTCCGGCGAATCCTTGTTTATATTTGGAGCTGAGATCTCATAATCAAAGAGATCGCTTTTTTCATTGAATGGTTTAAATGAAATGACCTTTCTTTTTGCATCCCATTTCATGGGCATACCGGAATAAGGATCTCCGTATTGTCTGGAATTGTCTTTGAGAAACTGTTCGATTTTGTCTGATGGTATCTTATTCAACCTTATAAGTCTTTTGAGTTGAACGAGCCTGATGAGACCGTCAGCATCATGAAATCTGAGTTCATAATCAGAATATTCAGTTGTTGCGATGGAAGCCAGAATAGTCCCTACGTGATTGTGAATATAATCATAGTTAGTTAAGATGCTGTTTTCGCATTTCCCTTTATGGGAGAGAAGATCTCCAATCTCCATTTCGCTGATTTCACTGTTGCAGTCATACAGTTTATAATAACTATTAATAGTGGCGTTGTCCTTGAACAACCAGATCACAGACTTCTTTCGTTCTTGTGGCCCCTTTTGTGCAAGGATGTCCCCAATGGCATTTTCCAAAAAATTTTTCTTCCAGGAGTCATTGTCTTCTTTATATTTGCTGAAAGCATCTGCAGGAGATGCAAGCACATTATTAATATCTGCTTTGATCTCATATCTAAAGGCCAGCCTCAATGACCTTTCCTGAAGATTCAGAGGGGTTATTCTTTCTCCAAACTTATTGAGCATCTCAGACATATCTTTTTCGGTGTCCATCAGCTGTGAATAAAAATGAATGTCTCTCTTAAGCCATGTAACCAACGCAAGTTTGGCGATCAGCGTATCAGCCTGAGCAAGCATCGAACGGTAAAACTGCATATCCTTTTCAAGCCGTGAGATTGCTTCTTTCCTGTCACCCTTTATGTAAGCTTCAGCAATCGATGCCAGTTTCAGACAATGCATTATTCTGAAGCTTCCATAATTTATTATTGGTGGCAGCGTGTTCGGCTTTAAAGTTGTCTGGAAACAGGAATAATCACGGAGTCTGTCATACCTTTTCATTACTGTATCGTAGGTGTGCCCGGGCAGCATCTTTTTATAATTCGTACTGCAATAGGTTTTGATACATTCGTTTTCCAATGGATCACATATGTTCTTTATCTCTTTTCCCAGCTGTATATTTTCGGATTCTTTCAAATTGAGCTCATCAAAGTAGTCTCTGTCTTTGTGTTCATCCAGAGCCTTCTGATATTTTTGAGCCTGATTCTTCCCGGTTTCATAAGGGTCTTCATTTTCTCGTGCCATTATTCCCGTCAGGAAAATGAAGGCGTTTTTTCCCTCATTGCACCTTAGATCTTCATCAGCCATCCATCCCTTTATCTCAGGTGAAAGCGTGTCATCATAAAATACCGTTTTAATGCCGAACGGGACGACAACTATGAATAGAAGACAGGCAAGCGCAAAAACCGCCCTGAAAATCTTGGTCTCTCTGGTGGTTGGAACTGTCGGATATAAAGCTCTTTCCTGCATGCTTTTTTTATCAACAACAACAGTATTGGCAAGCTTGTCATGCCAGCCCTGTTTCCTGGAATCGAATGCAATCCATATAAATCCCAGTCCCAGTGAAAAAGCCGAAATAATATACGCCAGATATCTTATAATCAGTTTTATGGCTGTTGGCTTCAAACCTGTTGCAGCATCGACGATCTTCACTCCAACTATCATCTTTCCGGGAGTCGCTGAATACACTGCCCAGAGGATAACTGAAAATATCCCGGCAGGAATTATAAACAAACATATAAAGAGCAGAAGCGGATTACTTGATAATATTTTTACGAATATCCCGTGAAAACTTTTTATGCCGGTTGCCGCAGCGACAACAGCCAGAATGAAGAAAACAATTGCGGCATAAAATACACAATAATCAAGAAGAGCTGCGACAAACCTCAGCCAGAAACCCTTGTATGATTTTGCGGAATTCCCTTCCATGATACTCCTGTCCTCCATATCAATATAATAAAGCCGACAACTTCCTGATAAATCATAGCATGAAGCGGCACAACTTCAAATAACTTCAGGAAACCCTTATCAGTTGCTGATGAATTGCCGATATATTTCTACATAATCATGTTTAGGAGGTAACATGCCTTCATCCAGTTCTGTAAAAGAAACGGTTATGAATTTTATCCGCGAGAACTTCATCATGGGGCGCAGCGATGTCGTGCTTGATGAAAAGGTCTCATTGATAGATTCCGGCGTTATGGACTCAACCGGGGTGCTGGAGCTTGTAGAGTTCCTCGAGTCGCAGTATTCGATCAAGATAGAGGATGAAGAGCTGGTCCCGGAAAACCTTGAGACTATTGAAAACATAATCGGCTTCCTTAAGACAAAAGGCGTAGAATAGTGTTCCTGCTGGTTCACCACCATCTTGAAGTTCAGGCTGACAAACAGCCACAAAAGACCGCCGTGTTTCATGGCGGTGATACAGCTGCCTATTCGGATATTGAAAAAAGGGCCAACAGGATCGCTAATCTCCTTATTAAAAACAAAATCAAAACCGGCGACCGGGTCCTCGTCGTCATTGAAAACTCCATAGAAAACGTCGCCGCATACTACGGCATCCTTAAGGCAGGCGGCATAAGCGTTGAGGTCCATGACCGCTCTGCAAAACCCGAGATCGAGTATTATCTGGAAAATTCCGGCGCCAGGTTCTGCCTGCTTTCAAAGGCGACCGCGCCCAAACTCTCAGGCATATCATGCAAAACGATAATCGGGCCTGAGACTGAATTCGACAATCCGGGCGGCGAATACATCCTGTCATCCGAAATCGATACCATGTCTGAAACAAGGCCTGCTACAGATGTGAAACCTGAAGATCTTGCGGCAATCGTATATACATCAGGCAGTACAGGAAAGCCAAAAGGCGTCATGCTGACGCACGGCAATCTTGTCGCCAACACAAAATCCATAGTGGCATATCTCGGTCTGATACCTGAAGACAGGGCCATGTCCATACTGCCTTTCTATTATGTCTACGGTAAAACCGTTCTCAACACGCATTTCCGCTCGGGTGGTTCGATTGTCATAAATAACCGCTTCGCCTTCCCGAATTCGGTAATAGACGAGATGGTAAAAAAAGAGGTTACGCTTTTTGCCGGCGTACCTTCCACCTTCGCCATCTTGCTCAACCGTTCGATTTTCTCCAAAACAGACATCCCGAGCCTCAGAATTGTCACACAGGCGGGCGGTGCAATGGCGCCTGCGCTTATCAAGAGGCTGCTTGAAGTTTTAAAGCATGCTAGACTCTTTGTCATGTATGGCGCAACCGAGGCCTCGGCCCGCATATCATATCTGCCACCTGAAAGGCTTACGGACAAGCCAGGTTCCATAGGCATACCAATCCCGGATGTGGATCTCTCGGTCAGGGATGATCATGGAAATCCGATGACTCCTTTTGTCGAAGGCAACATCTGCGCGAAAGGACCCAATATCATGCAGGGCTACTGGCATGATACCAGGGAGACAGCAAAGGCGATAAAAGACTGGGGCCTTGTTACAGGCGACCTGGGCTATATGGATGACGAAGGCTTTTTCTTCCTGACGGGCAGGAAAAAACAGATGCTGAAAATCGGCGGCGAGCGTGTATCACCGAAGGAAATCGAGGACACTATAATCGAATCCCCGCATGTCCATGAGGCCGCAGTAATAGGGAAGCCCGATGAACTGCTCGGTGAAGTCCCCGCAGCATATATCGTGCCGGTCGATGCAAAGACATTCAACCTCGAGGAGATTGCCTCACATGTAAGAAGCAGGCTCGCCGCACACAAGCAGCCTAGAGAATGGAACATACTGAAAGGCCTGCCGAAAAAACCGTCGGGCAAGATAGACAAGGAGGCTTTAAAGAAATGAATACATGTTCAAGATGCGTTCTGGGTGATACTTTTCCGGGCATCACTTTTAATGATGCCGGCGTCTGCAACTACTGCAGCCATATGCCTCTGCCGACACGGGAAGAAAAGCTGGAGCACCTGAAGAAGTTCGAGCAGCTCCTTGATGAAATGAGGGGCAAGGCGGTCTTCGATGTTCTGCTTGCATATTCCGGCGGCAAGGATTCCACATACACGATGATGGTGCTTGCACAGAAATACAAAATGAATATCCTGGCATTCACATTCGACAATGGCTTTATCTCGGAACAGGCGAAGAAGAACATCACCCTCATGACAGACAAGCTCGGAGCGACATCGGTCTTCATAAGGCCGCCCTTTCCTCTCATGAAAAAGGCCTTCGCCCTTGCCGCAGGAAAAGACATATACAGCCCCAAGACACTCGACCGGGCAAGCTCGATATGCACTACATGCATCGGCCTGGTCAAGGCGATGATATTAAAGACCGCAATCGCCTACGGCATCCCTCTTGTCGCCTATGGCTGGTCGCCCGGCCAGGCGCCCATATCTTCAGCAATCATGAAAACAAACCCCAGGCTCCAGCGCATAACACAGCGAACGGTGAGGGACCCTCTGCTTGCATCAGCCGGTCCAGAACTGAGCAAGTATTTCCTGACAGACGAAGACCTGAATGCCGATGCCGCGAAATGGCCAGTCAACATACACCCGCTCGCCTTCATGGATTATAACGAGGACAGGATCGTAGAGATCATAACGGACATGGGCTGGGTGAAGCCTCTGGATACAGACCCCAACTCTTCAAACTGCCTGTTGAACGCTCTGGCGAATTATGTCCACCGCAAGCGCTTCAATTTCCACCCCTATGCATGGGAGATAGCTGGTATCGTCCGTTCAGGCCAGATGGACCGGAGCGACGGCATCGAAAAAGTCACGCAGGATGAAGATCTCAATATGGTGAACTACGCCGCAAAGCTGCTGGAAGTGAAGGTATAGTAACATCAGCGGCATCGCTGCAAAAAGATATCACAGTTCTTGCAGTAAGACCCGACGAGGCCTTCCGGCAATCTTGTTATTCTTCAAGCATAATCAAATCAACTGGTTTGGGCCCTTTGACCGATCGGACCTACACCATCTTAATCTACTTTTTTAAACATCTTTCCCTTGGCACCGCATACAGGACAGGTCTCAGGCGCTTCCTTCTCTGAAGTATATCCGCATACCGGACATACATAATAGCTGTAAGATTCATTCGTACTCTCCAGATTATCAAGGACCTGCTGATAAAGACGGGCATGAATTTTCTCAACTTCATTGGCAAAATTAAAAGACCGCTCAGCCTCTTTATTGCCTTCAGTCTTAGCGGTTTCAATCATACCCGGATACATGCTTTTGAATTCATGAGTTTCCCCGGCTATTGCCTCCTGCAGATTTTCCTTTGTAGATCGAATCCCTTTTAATGCCCGCAAGTGGGCATGTGCATGAATTGTTTCAGCTTCAGCAGCTGCCCGGAATAATTTTGCCGCCTGTGAGAATCCTTCCTGATCGGCTTTGATCGCAAAAGCCAGATATTTCCGGTTTGCCTGTGATTCTCCGGCAAAAGCCTCTTTCAAAGCATCTTCCGATTTGGACATGATATTCTCCTTAAAATTATTTTTTTCTTTTGACCCGTATTCAACACTTATACCATTTTTCAAGTCAGGATTCAGCTTTATATGAAGACATCGAATAACGTTAAGATTTCAATTCCCGGGCAGGGTTACAGATATCATTTGAGTACAAACAATCTGAAGGCTGTTTTAAATGTATATTACTGCCAGGACACGGACCTCCCGAAAAGCTGCCCGTTTATTTCATGGCTTTCTCAACTATCACCCTGAGTTTGTCTATTTTATACGGCTTCTGGATGAAACCTGAGAGTCCCTTGCCGTCAAAGCGTCTAGTGGCTTCTTCCTCACTGTATCCGCTAGAGAGAATCACCCTGCAGTCAGGTCTCATTTTTTTAAGCCCATCAAATGTCGCTACGCCATCGAGGTCGGGCATCAGATAGTCAAGCAGAACAATATCAATTACATCTCTGTTCTGCTGGTATATGTTAAGGGCCTCTTCGCCCCCTTTTGCCACAAGCACTTCAAATCCAAGCTGATTAAGGAATTCGGAGGTGATATAACGAACATTCTCTTCATCATCAACCAGCAGAACTGTGCCTGATACGCCTTTTTTCCCGGAAGAAACACCGGGCTGTTCCACTGCTTCTTCTTCTACCTGGTGTGCAGTAGGAAACAGCACCCGGATGGTTGAACCGACGCCAGGGGCGCTCTGGACAAAAATATTCCCACCATGATTCCTAAGTATTCCATGTATAGCCGCCAGACCAAGCCCCCGCCCAGTAAATTTGGTTGAGAAGAAAGGCTCGAACATCTTTTCTTTTGTTTTCTCATCCATGCCGCAGCCCGTGTCAGTCACCTCAAAAAATACATAAACACCCGGTTTGGGTTTTTCATCAAAGACGCTGTTTTTCAGCATTTTTTCATCATAGCGCATTGCCCCGCTTGCAAGGGTTACCGTACCGTTATTATCACCTATCGCCTCGGCAGCATTCAGAATTAGGTTCATTATTACCTGCTGAACCTGTGTCCTGTCTGCTTCGATATAAGGCAGGTTCTTGTCGAGTTTTGAAATCATCCTGATATTCCTTGGTATGGATGACTCGAAAAGAGAAATGTTGTCTTTAACCACATTGCTCAAAGATATTTTTTCCACCATGTATTTGCCCTGTCCGGAATAAGCCAGCAGCTGTCTGGTCAGATCAGCTGCTTTGGTACAGGTTTCAATGGCGCGCTTTATATTGGAAATCAGACTGGAACCCTGCGGCAGTCCAAGCACGGTAAGCTCAAGGCTCCCCATGATCACCATAAGCATGTTGTTGAAATCATGAGCGACTCCGCCAGCTAGGATGCCTATACTCTCCAGCTTTTGAGCCTTGAAGAGCTGCTTCTGAAGATCGAGCCTTTCGGCCTCAGCGTCCTTGCTTTCGGTTACGTCCTGTCCCTGTGCAATTGCTGCAATAGGCGTTTTTCCATCCTTGTCATAGATTGTCGCCGAGTTCCATAACACCGTGCGGACAGTCCCGTCTGCGCGTGATATGGGGATTTCGACCGCTTCCCATCTTTCGCCGCCAAAGGTTCTTCTGATAAGATCCATGGTTTTTTCAATCAGCTCACTTGAAAAGAGGGTTTCTATGGATTTTCCTATTACATCCGCCGATTTTCTCCCGGTGAGATTTTCAGAAGCCTTATTGAACCTTGTAATTCTGAATTCAGGGTTCCATACAATGATGGGGGCATTTGCATAATTGAAGAGATTTTCAAGATACTCATTAGTCTGCCTGAGGCTTTCATCAGCAATTTTACGTCTGAACATTTCCCACATCTTGATTACAATCGCTGCAAGAGAGTTTACATCGTCCTGACTGTAATCGGTTTCCTTGTTCGCAACCGCTCCTACGGCAACAATCTTTTTGTTGTCAAAGATCGGGACTGCCATAAACCGGGTAATGGGAATATGACCTTCGGGGTGTCCTTTTTTTGTAGGCCATGCAGCTTCATAATTATTTATTATGACGGGCTTTCTCTGTCTTACGCAGTCTCCCCATACCCCTGATTCGGCTATTGGGAAGTGCATGGGTTTGTCCATGATCGAACATTGAGCCATAGTCTCTCTTGACCACTTATGAATTGTCATGACTGATTCAGCTTCATCCATAAGTCCGACAAATGAGAACCTGCTTTGAGTAGCTTCAATTGAGGCTTCGATTGTGTAACTCATGATTTCAGATCTGGGATAATTGTACATCTCCTGCATTTTAAGAAGGTCGCGTGTTCTCAGCGTATTCAGATTCAGGGAAATCTCAGCCCGTCTGCGCTCGGCAATCTCGCTGCTCAGTCGTGTCACCAGAGCTTCCTTTTCTTTTGCATCCTCTGCCGCCTTCTTCATCAGCATTCTGCTGATCATCGTTATCAGAGAAAACGTTACCAGAAACACCAGTACAGTGGCAGCCAGCATAAGCAATGCAGGAATCAACCCGGATGTGGAAAGCTCATTCCCGCGGTCCACAATGGTCATATCCAATACTCTCAGAAAGGAAACAATAAAGAATCCGAGAAAGACGTAAGCCGTATTGCGTGATACAGTGCGGAATTCCCTGTCAACCATAAAGGCCAGATAATAAAATATCTGAATGGAAAGGATCATGCACATTACAAACAGATTAATCGATCTTCCAGCAAAACTCGGTTTTATAAAAGTGAAATAACCATGAATAACAATGCTCAGGCCCAGAATAATATAATTATGGATCTGCAGGGTTTTCTTCCCGGCAAAACGTTCAAGCCCCATATATATCGCAATAATACCTGATACAAATAATGGAGCGCCCAAAAAGAGCGCATAAATATTGCCTGTTACAGTGCCAGCAAGCATCAGCAGCAGACCAATCGTCTGCATGACATAATCGGCAAACCAGAAATCTATTCCATTAAATCTTTTTCTGTTCTGCAGCCAGAAGGGGAGCAGGACAAATGTGACTATAACATTGCTGAGCAAATATATTATGATGACAGTCTTCATGTCGAGTGCCATCATTCTTCAATACTCCTGTGCAGAAACTTTTTTTTAAAACAGACCTGCTGTTTTAATTTGCCTTTTAAAATCACCTTATTCCCTTTTTATTTAGCGGAGATTATGACTTTATCGGTCATTTTCCTGGTATTCTTAATCAATTTATTGAGCATCGGTATGTTTCAAGAGCAAAAGAGAAGAATCGAAAGGTCGCAAAAAAAGGGAAAGGGCTTTTGTAAGGCCGCTTTTCCCTTTTTGATTTGATATGGAACTGGTTTAATTTGTCTTTATTATTGTTCCAATATAAGCCCTGCCATAAACAGCTGCCGGAACAAAAAGCTCACCCAGAAGCTTGTTCATGTTGTCGATACACTCCTGGCCTTTATCATTCCTGACGGTATCAAGTATCTTATCTGTCCCGGAGATATCGTTGAATTCGACTTTCGGATCGTTCACATAATTATCAGGCATGCATTTTACCAGCATTTTATCCGTTTCCTTTGCGCGTTTTGCAGATAGTTTCGAAATCCCTTCTCTGACCGAATCATCATTATAAACGACAGGTTTTGCATTTTTTTTCATCAAGGCAAGCATTTCATTTTCCATATCATTCCTGTCATAAACATCTCTGATGGCGTATTTCTGATATTTCTCCAGTGCGCCGTGCCTGTTTGAAACCAGCTGGACAGCGTTGTTTTTAGCCTGAGGAAAACCTATCATGGCCTTGGTGTTGATCCAGAGCATCCTGCAAGTGCTGACACCAGGAAGGACTACGGCGTGATACGGCATGCTGAGATCGGACAGATAATGCAGTCCCCACCCCATAAATCGCCAACCCCAGTAATCGTGACCTGTTTTAAAGGCATATTCCGAGAGGACCTTGCACATATGTATCCTGTATTCAGGGTAGGTTTCTTTCAAGAATCCAGCCAGAGTATAGACTATACCCGCTTCATTATAAAAGCCCATGTGGAAAGGAGCCTGGCTGCCGTATTCGAGATTTGCGTTTCCGAATGGCTGCTTGCCGAAATTCAGCTTTTTCCCCTGCTCGGTACCATTGTCTTCGAAAAGGCCGATGTCAATCCCAAGATCCGGCTCGTCCGAAGCCGTGCCCAATACGTCCAGAACACTGACCTGTTCTCCAGGAAGGAGCATTATATACGCCTTGTCGTCAATATCAGATAAATCCTTCAGATAAGTGAGCCCTGAACCTTTGATAATGGCCTTTCCGGCTGAAGAATCTCCCGGCATAAGTCTGATATAAAGCGCATAATAATACCTGTCGTTGATTCTTATTGCGTTACAAAACCGCTTTATCGCCTCATTCGGATCATTTGAGGCCTTGAATAAAAGGGTATCCGGCAATGGCTTGTAGTTCTTGAGATTTTTCCTGTTCCACTCTTCATCAGATTTCAGGAGACTTTCAAGCCCTTCACCCTCTGCGACAAGGAAACTCCCTAGAGTTTCGGCATTAACCGGCTTCGCGTTTGCAACTTCCGGCATTGACTTGTAAACCGGCATAAGGATCAGTTCATGATCGGACCAGGCTGATACGGGGGTTGCATAAGCAGACGCCAGCAAAAGGGCGGCGAAAAACACCGGGATAATCTTATCAAATCTCTTCATCATTATATCCTCCTGTCACTATGATAAAAGCTTGAAAATATATCTTTTATCCCTGAGTTCAGGACTCAGCTGTTCAGTCTTTTATACATCGCCTTGTTCTGTTTGTATATATTCACGAACTCCCTGAAGAGCTTGTCGTATACTTTTCTGTTTGCCGGATCCGGTTTAAATTCATTTCTGTATTCGATAAGGTCCGGGATATCGGAAAATTTTATGAAACCAAGACCGACAGAAGCAATAAACGCAGCCCCACGGGCATTAGCCTGCATGGGGTCCTTTACCTGGCGTATCGTTCTGTCGAGCACATCGGCAAAAATTTGGCACCACAGGTCAGACTTAGCACCGCCGCCTATTATATTGAGCGGATCAAGCTTTCTGCGTACAAACTTTTCGACATACATGTGGCTCCACCTGGTATTGTAGGCCACGCCTTCCATCACCGCCCTCAGCATATCATCCTGTGTGGTCGTCTTCGAGACATTGTATATTCCGGCCCTGAGGCAGTTATCATCGACAGGTGTGCGTTCGCCGTTAAGCCAGGGAGTGAATATGATGTTATTGCTTCCGGGTGGAACGGTTTCTGCGATCTGGTTCAGCGCCTCATACCTATCGATGCCTTCCACGATCCCTTTGAGCCTGTTTTCATGGAAGATGATGTTGTCGAAGAGGAAGTTTACCGCGCCTCCTGCTATGTCCTGTTCGTTCACGCTCTGGTACTTTCCTGGAATCGCTGTCGGGAAGGAGGCAATCGAATGCATGATGTCTGTCTTCTTGAATGGCACTATGCACTGCACCCATGATGACGTGCCGATGTAGATATGCCCTTCATAGTCCCTTACCGCGCCCGAGCCTATGAGCGCACATTGGTGGTCTGGGGACCCCATGACAACAACCGTGTCGCGATTCAGCCCTATTTCATCAGCAACCCCAGGCGATACTTTGCCCAGGATATCGGTTGAGTTTCTCATAGGCGGGAGCTTTTCTCTATCTATTCCGGCCATTCTGATGAGTTCCTCATCATAACGGATATTGTTTATATCCCTGATGTCGGTAACCCAGAAAAGGTGCATGGAATCATATGAAGCGGCAAATTCTCCAGTCAGTCTCAGATTTAGATAATCCTTGCTGGGCAAAAACATATGTGTGTTTTTGTAAATCTCAGGAAATTCTTCCTTGACGAGAAGCATGTGGGCTATGTCGTCCTTACCCGAAAGTGTAGGTCCGCCAGCGGTCTTGGGCAACCACTTCATTATTTTAAAAAGCCCGTATCCCTCGACGCTCGGAAAACCGTGCATGAGCTTCTTTATATAAGGGGCACCCCTTGAATCCATCCATGTTATTGAATTCATGAGATGATGCCCGTTCTCCTCAACAGCGACAGTGCTTGAAAACGTACTTGAAACACATATCGCCACAACATCGTCCTTCTGGACATGGCAGCCGTCCATGAGCCTCCTGGAGGCCTTTACCAGAGCCGACCACCAGTCTTCGGGATCCTGTTCCGCGCCACCTTTTGGCAGAAAATATATGGGCGTCTTTTCATATTCGAATGCCGCTACCTGGCCGTGAATGGATATGAGTGAAGCTTTGATGCCTGATGTACCGTGATCGATTGAAAGAACATATTTCACAACACCCCCCCTTTTGTTAAAAAAGGAAAAGGGCATGAAATTCATGCCCTTTGAAAATCTACATGTCCAGCGTGGTTATATTTCCGTTTTCATCAACGCTCTGTACGATTATCCCTCCGAAGGAGTCTCCTCCTTCTTTCTTCTTGTCAAGGTCCATGACCCTGGGAAGCAGTTCAATAAAATCAGCAGGCTTTATGCAGGCCTCTGGGGGCAGTACGCCCTTGGCCTGGATCTTGCCTTCCTGCATCAGGATGGCTCCCATCGCAGCGGGAATGCCGGTACCTTCGCCGAGCGCCTGGCTCTGGGATGCGAGGTGGAAACGATACTCCTTGTATTTGCCGTCCTTCTTTCCTTTCACGACTACGGAAGCGCACCCCTTCTGTGACCCGAAGTTCGTCTCCTTGATGATCCGTTCGCGCTCACGGATGATATAGGCTACGGCAAAATCATAAGGGGCCATCTTGACCCCTTTCACATCTATGGGCTCCTTGCTGTAAAGACCGAGCCCGCAAAGGTCACGCGTAAGATTGTAGTATTCGTTCGGGACAACTGAGCCTTTGTTCGTAACCTGTCTGACCTTGAGATATCGGGGCATCGTGACCTGCTCGGGATGCGGATAGGGATAAAGAGGGACCTCGCCCAGAATCGGGAATTCAAAGCTCTGTCTCAACGCAATCCCGCTCGGCTCGAAATACTTCACATACTTGAGTTCGCCGTCGAGAAACATGGGGCAGTCTATGGTCATGCAATGGAAGCGGTGGCCTATGACACCTTCTCCCTCAAAAGGCTCTCCGCCGTGTGCGTGGAATATGTCGATGGACTCGGTCTCGTCGAGCATTTCGTAAGCCTGCTTGCCGATAATATTTGTAGCTCCGGGGGAATTGCCCATTCCGATGAGCGCCAGTATACCGGCATCTTTGGCCATTTTATCCCATTCGAGTATCTCAAGGGTGACATCGACATCGTCGCATATGTCTATGTAATCAATCTTTTCCTCGATAACCACAGAGAGGATCTGTTTGACCGTCTTATAGAAAGGACCTACGCAGTTAAGCACTATGTCGGCGCCCTTTATTGCAGATCTGATGCTTTCAGAATCGTCAGCATCAAACTTTACGGCACTGACTTTGGGCCCGATAGACGCAGCGATCTCATTTGCTCTATTCAGGTTGATATCCGCAACTATTATCTCAGAAAAAGTATCCTGCCTTGCAAGAGTCTTTACAGCTATGGTACCGACTGCACCGCAACCACCTAATACAACAACCTTGGCCATGACCTACCCCCCTTTGTATTATTGTTATAATGTTAAATTTAACTTAGTTAATAAAGCATTTCAAGAAGCATGTCAAAAAATTTTTTGTCGTCTAGTTAATATTTAGCTTTGAAAGGAACGCATCGATAAGACTATTGTACATATCTTCCGGATTGACTGTGGTATAGTTTATTATCCTGCTGTTATAAAGAGATACCATGCCGTGAAGTATGCTCCACACACCGATAAGATTTAACCGGACGCTTTCGTCAACTTCCTTTTTTTTGGTGAACGCCGCAATTTCTTTCATTACAAAATCCACGATCTGCATTGATATCCTGTATTCGACCTCAGAAAGCTTTTCCAGTGCGGTACCGACATAATCATTGTATTTTGGAGTCGGGTAAGTGAACATGATATCATAATAGCCGCTGTGCTTTAAACCGAACGCCAGATAGGCCTTGGCAAGCTGCCTTGCACGCTCGCCGGGCCGTTCATATCTGATAATAACATCTTTTAGGATATTACTGAGCATATCGAATCCCCTGATTACCAGGTGGATGTATATCTCATCTTTGCTTTTATAGTAGTTGTATATGTTTGGTGCTGTCATGTTGAGTCTGGATGCCAGCCTTCGCATGGTGAGGCATCCATAGCCCTCATTGACAATTATATCCAGGGCCACGTCGAGTATCCGTCCTTTGACGCCCTCGATTTCCTTGAATTCCCTGGGTTTTTTCATTTCAACCTTTTTACGGCTCCAGACTATCAAGGAGCTCAATATAATCCTGCCAGGGGCTTGCTCCCATTTTCAGCAGATTTTCGTATAAAACCGGCGAATAATGAGGAATAGCCCCCCATATGTTATGATATATTGTCATTCCGGTTGTCCGGGGATAATTATAATTCCTGGCATAAACAACCATATCGTCATAAACTGTTAATGCCAGACTTGCCTTTGCCCTTACGATTGCGGGTAGATTTCCTTCGGAAATAATATTGCTCAGATAATTGCCGAAATCTATATAATAGAAGTCGTCGTAGCTGCTTGCGTAGTCTTCCATCATGGAATAACTGTTATCTGCTGCACTATTATAATATACGGCATTTGCAGGATTCAGACTGATATCGGTAATTGCATCGGTAGCATAAGAACCGACTGCCGAATACAGGTCAGCCATCCTGGATACATCAATCAGCGATATGGTAAAATCAGCCCTCAGGCTGGCTACCGAACTTCCAGCAAGTACTTTATAAGCCTGGTCACAAACGTTTTTCCCGAGGTCTTCATCCGTAATATCTGGGTTTGTCGTCATGGATTCCATTCCTTGATATGAAAACAACGCAGCAGGGAAGAGCTCTTCCGAGAATAACATGTAATCAACACTATCTGATAATTCATACGCCAGTTCAACCCCGCCCATCAGACATGCAAACGGGTAGAAAATGCTGATATTCTTTCCCGTAAGAAGTTTGAGATGATCACACAGCAATCCTACTTCATAATGTGTTAGTGAATCCCTGTCTGTTACATCAATCCCTATGGCAAGCAGTCTTCCATCCTGTGTTGTATCATCAAATCCCCCGCCATGATTGAATATCGAATATATATATCGTTCGGAAGGATATTGGGTAGCAGCCCAATCAAGGAATGCCTTGTTGTCATCAACAGAGCCGGAATTGATCTCGCTTAATGATTCCATTTTATCGGATTCAAATTTCCCGCCGGAAAGATAGTAATACCCGTCTGAAAAATTTGTATTGTCGTTATAGGCATCCATCATGACGATGATCTGTATGGCATTATCCTTGTCTGCAGTCTTTATCTCCTCAAGGGTATTGAGATATTGGGTAATGGTGCCTGCCTGTTTTTCAAATTCATAATCAATATTGTTATCGACAGCGAAATGGGCGATTAGTGTCCATTTGTACGGAGTATCATCAATTTTCAATGTATAGTTCTTTTCGGTCTTATATTTGGTTGATTGGAATATTTTGTCTTCGACCTTGACTGTAATCGGATAATCACCTGTGCCAGACAATACCTTCCCCTTAATTGTACCATCAGTTTCCAGCGTCACACCGGAAGGCAGTGTCCCCGATGCCAGAGAAAACGTAAGTTTGCCTGACCCTCCCTTTGCTGTAATCTTATAATGATATATCCCGCCTGCCTTGCCAGGTCTTATCGTATTGTCGGTTATCGTTACAGGCAGACATCCGGCCAGCAATGAACATGCAAGAATGAATACTCCCAGTGTTCTGATAGAAACAGGTTTGGACGAAAAATATATTTTCATGTAACCTCCGCACTGCAATATTATCTTTTCATTCGGCAAAAAATATATTTATAATTAAAATAATACAATAAAATTTGCCGGAAAGCAAAATCCGCGAAATTTAGGAATTCTTATGCCCAAGGAAAATACACATATTTATTTTGCATACGACATCCTTTCCCGCCTTGAAGATAAAGAAATTTTGAAACTGGTATCGCCATATATCAATTATTATATATTCGGCAGTATAATCCCGGATACATTCTTTTACAGCAAATATCCCGAAGTGACGGACATCTCCGAACATATACATGGAAAAGACGGCATCCCGACCAATGAGATAATTTTCTCCTGTCTGGATAACACTGAAAATCCGGAGGATATCGCTTTTCTGCTGGGTTTTGTTACTCACTGCGCCCTGGATATAACCATGCACCCTGCAATCTACTATCTGACTGGCAATTATTATGACAAAGATCCAGTACAGAGGTCCCGCTCAAGATACAATCATTCCCTTTTCGAAACAGGACTTGATATAAAAACTGGAAACAGGCTAAGGATTCACAAGCTTCTCAAACAGTCCTCAATGAAAGACCTTATATTCAGACGCATTATTTCAGACCGTTTTAAAGTTGGCGGTTCACTGTTGGATGAAACTTTTAAAAAACAGCTCTTTTTGAATATGCTGTTCGATTCGGGCCCGGCGCATAAAATATTCAAGCTCGCGATCAAAGCTGGCATCTTCGGTGATCCTTATATATTGGGACTTTTCTACCGGGAGGCGGCCCATTCATGGCAGAATATCTCCGATGGATATGCAATAAGGGACATCATAACCGGTGAAAATAGAAATATAACACTCAAAGGCCTTTTTGAGGAAGCTTTTAAAAAGGCGCAAATAATGTTGAATGCGGTCTTCGGGTTTTATAAGGGATCATATTCAATAAAAGACCTTCATGAAGCGATTCCGGGGGAAAACCTCAGCACAGGAAAGCTTGGAATTTCTATTTTAGATATTGCTTATACCTTACATGACGAAGTCGTCTGAGGTTTTTTCTTTTTTCAGTTCATCCAGATGACGCTTGTAGCTTGCCTCAAAAAAGTTCTTCTGCCTGATGTGTTCTTTTACATACTCCCTGATTGTGGGACTCCAGTCGTCGAGATATTCCTTATAATCCCGGCAGACGGAATGCAGAGAATTAAGTTCGAGTATCTTAATCTCCCTGAGTACCAAAAGGTTTTTTGACGGTATCAAAAGTGTCATCCATTTTTCTTTAAGCCGCTCAACCTTTTCATCAAGCAGCTTAATATCATTGTTCGCTTTTTTGATGTCAGTTTTTACCGTCTTGTTGTTCGCATTCTTCTTTTTATAAATCATGCCCATGAGGTTATTCAACCTGTAAAGGTCTTCGGTTAGCTCTGTCTCAATTTTTGAAAGATCATCAATGTCTTTGTAAAACTTAATTTTTTCCTCTTTGCCTTTATTGTATTCCTGCTCGGTCAGATGGCTTTCATCAATACTGGTTACCTCTGAAAGAGGGATGTTACGGTTTTCACATGTATAGAACGTATTATCGGTTATCCAGTAGCATTCTGTCTTGATCTTTTCTTTGGGGGTGATTACGAGATAATATCCGAAAACCGGGAAGGTGTTTAAAAAAAAGAAAAGACCGGCAACTGCAAATCCTGTAACTATCTTAAAGTAATGCCGAGATCCTTCTGAAGTGCCTGTATTATCATATCCTGCCATTTGTTTATCTGTTTGTCGTCAAGTGTTTTCTCCAGCGACTGGTAAGTCACCCTGACAGTTATCCCCTTCTTACCTGAAGGGAGCTTGTCTCCCGAATATGTGTCGATCGGCGTTACCTTTTTCAGTTCCCTTATCTTAAGGTCGTTTATAAGCTGTTCTATCTTTCCATATTCAACATCTTCATCCGCCGCAAGAGAAAGATCCCGCCATGTGGCCGGAAACTTCGGGACAGAGGTAATACCTGTCCATTTTTTTGATGATAAAGTCGAAAATTCCATCTCCAGTACAAATATCTCTTCGCTGACATCCATTGCCTGCAATATCTCTTCAGATACGGCCCCCAGGAAACCAATTACTTTCCCTGCCGAAAAAATATCTGCCTGCACCCCTGCCTTGAAAAAAGCATGTTCCGACCGCATGAGTGTAAGGTCCGGAATCAACGCCTCGGCTAAACCCTTGATGTCATAGAAATCAACATTTTTCTTCAGTTCAGAAAAGTGCTGGTCGCGGCAGGTCCCGGATATTGCAATTCCAAGCATTTCTTTTTCCTGGGGAAGCTTCTGACCGGCTTTAGGTAAAAAGCATCTTCCAATTTCGAATAAGCTTATATCCTTATTCTGCAGGTTCTTATTCCTGGCAGCGACACCAACCAGTCCAGGTATAAGAGATATGCGCATCAGGCTCATATCCTCTGATAGGGGGTTCTTCAACTGGAGCATCGCTTCCCCGAAAAACTTCTTCCATATGGGTGCAATGAATGAATAGGTTATAATCTCGTTTAAACCCATTGAGGCAAGCCTGACTCTTAAAGATCTGGTCAAGCTGTCACCGTAAACTTCTCCGTCAGGCCTGAATAAAGGCAGTTCAGGTTTTACCCTGTCCATACCGTATATCCTTATGAACTCCTCGACAAGATCGATTTCATGCTCAAGGTCATGCCTCAAAGCCGGAACGGTAACTTTCCAGACATCATCTGATCCTTCGATTTTGCAGCTCAGCCTTAAAAATATTTCTTCAACATCGCTGTTTGAAAATTCCGATACACCAAGGACTCTTTCCAGATAATTCCTTCTAAGCTGTATCACTCTGCCTGAAAGAGTCGAGTAATTCTTATCGATTATGCCTTTTGCTGTTTTACCGCCTCCGAGTTCCTGCATAAGCCATGATGCACGGTTCGCGGCCATTGCCTGTATCTCAGGATCAATTCCTCTCTCAAACCTGTATGACGCTTCTGTTGAAAGTCCTGATTTTCTTGATGTGCGCCTTATGCCTATGGGATCAAAAAATGCGCTTTCAAGTGTCACGTCGGTCGTATCATCTTTGACTTCCGAATTCTCGCCGCCCATGATACCCGCCAGGGCAACAGGTTTTGAATTATCGCAAATAAGCAGGTCTTCTTCAGTGAGTATCCTTTCGACCGAATCCAGCGTGACGAATTTTTCCCCCGGCTGTGCCCTTCTAACAACAATTCCATGCCCGTCAAGAAATCTGTAGTCAAAAGCATGCAGGGGCTGGCCGTATTCAAGCATCACCAGGTTTGTAATATCTACTATGTTGTTGATCGCCCTTACTCCTGACTGGAACAGTCTTCGTCTCATCCAGAACGGGCTTTTTCTGATTTTCACGTCTCTTATCTGTCTGGCGCAGTATCTCGGACAGCCGTCTTTCGCAATTATCTCGACATTCAGATATTTCTCAACCGGCTCGACATCTTCATTGATGGTAAAAGCAGTAAGCCGGAGTTCTTTTTTAAATATAGCAGAAAGCTCTCTCGCAATACCAAGCACGGACAGGCAGTCACCCCTGTTTGGAGTAACATTTATCTCAAACAGCCAGTCTTCTAGACTGTTGCTTGTTAAAAGGCTTAATCCCGGTTTATGCTCATCATCAAGTTCCATTATGCCTGTATGGTCATCCGTCAAATCGAGCTCTTTTTCCGAAAGTAGAATCCCGAAAGATTCTTCGCCTCTTATTTTCGCCTTCTTAACTTTGAAGTCTCCAATCATCGCCCCCTCAGGCGCATATGCACTTACTAGGCCTGTCCTGACATTGGGGGCACCGCATACGACTCTTATCGGATCACCAGATCCCGCATCAACCATACATATACTCAGTTTATCCGCATTCGGATGAGGCATTACTTCAATTATTTTCGCGCTGATTATCTCTTCGGGAATGGTTGAATGCTCAAGACCTTCCACTTCGATACCGCTCATTGTAAGCGCCGATGCTACTTCAGCAGCCGGTGCATCAATATCGACGAACTCTTTTATCCAATTATAGCTTATCTTCATTATTTTATTTCAGGGGGAACTGGGTCAAGAATCTGATGTCGTTTTCATAAAAAGCCCTTATGTCATCAATGCCATAAACCAGCATCGCCACCCTTTCCACTCCGATCCCGAAAGCCAGTCCGGTGACCTTTTCGGCATCGATTCCGACATAGCTGTAAACATGCGGATTAACCATCCCGCAGCCGAGAATCTCAATCCATCCCGAATTCTTGCAAACGCGGCAGCCTTTTCCCTTGCATATGATACAGCCCATATCAACTTCCGCCGAAGGTTCGGTGAACGGGAAAAAGCTCGGTCTGAACCTTAGAGGAAGTTCTTTTCCGAACATCTCATGAATAAATGAATAGAGAACACCTTTGAGGTTGGCAAAGGTAATGCCTTCTTCAACCCAGAGCCCTTCAACCTGATGAAACATAGGTGAATGCGAGACGTCGGAATCACATCTGTAAACTTTCCCAGGTGCAATAATCCTCACCGGAAGAGGCTTGGTCTCCATAACCCTTATCTGAACAGAAGAAGTCTGCGTTCTTAACAGCACATCATCGGTAAAATAAAATGTATCCTGCATATCTCGTGCAGGATGATGTGCGGGGATATTAAGGGCCTCGAAATTATGGTAATCGTCCTCAACCTCAGGACCGTCTGCAATTGTAAAACCAAGCCCCAGGAATATATTCTCTATATCGGATTTTACCTTGTTGATTATATGAATGGTACCCTGTCTCGGCCTGCGACCTGGAAGCGTTATATCGATACCCTTAACCTTAACAGAACCTGATTCCTTGATTTTTGAGGTGATCGCCTCTTCCATGTAGTTTTTAAGCTTATTTGAAAGGGCGCCGATTCTTGGCCTTTCATCCGTTGAAAGGCCTGACATCTGTCTGAGTATGGATGTAAGCTCTCCCTTTCTTCCCAGATATTTTATCCTCAAGTCTTCAAGCTCCTGGGAAGTTCTGGCAAACGCGAGGTCGTTATCAAATACCCCGCGCAGTTCTTCGAGCTTTTGTTCCATTTATGCCGCTGCTACAGTATTTATAATATATGAAAAACCCTTGGGGTCGGTTACTGCTATGTCTGAAAGAACCTTGCGGTCAAGCTCAACGCCTGCCGAGCCAAGAGCTGCTATGAATCTGGAGTAATTCTTTCCTTCCAGTCTGGCCGCAGCATTGATACGGGCAATCCAGAGTCTCCTGAACTCGCGTTTTTTCTGACGCCTGTCCCTGTATGAATAGGTCATGGCCTTGTTCAGTGTTTCAATTGTTGCCCGCATAAGTTTTCTTCTGCCGCCGACAAAACCTTTGGCAGCCTTGCGGAGAGCCCGCTTTTTCCTGTTGCCTACTATTCCGCGTTTTACTCGCATTTTTAAACTCCCTTATAGATATGGAAGAATTCTTCTCAGTCCAGCCATATTAGCCGAATCAACTATGGCAGATTTACCGAGATGGCGTTTCTGTTTCCTGTTCTTTGATGAGAGAAGATGCCTGTGGAATGCCTTCCCTCTCTTCAGCTTACCGCCACCCGTTGCCGTGAACCTCTTTGCTGCACTTCTGTTCGTTTTGATTTTCATCCTTAAAACTCCTTAAGAAAACTATTTCGGGACCACCATCATTACCATGATCCTGCCTTCCAGCATAGGTTCGTTTGCCGGCGAACCAAGGTCCGCCACTTCTTCCTTAACCCTTGCCAGAATAGCCAAACCTTTATCTTTATGTATTATTTCCCGGCCTCTGAAAAATATAACCACTTTAACCTTGTTCTTGGCCTCGAGAAATTTCCTTATATGCCTTAACTTGAACTGGTAATCATGTTCATCAGTCTTCGGCCTGAATTTGATCTCTTTAAGAACAACCGAAGTCTGCTTCTTTTTCGCAATGTGCTGCCGTTTAGTCTGTTCATATTTATATTTGCCGTAATCCATTATTCGGCAAACAGGCGGTACTGCTTTCGGCGAAACCTCAACAAGATCGAGATCGTGACTGTTTGCTCTTTCCAGTGCAATCGGCACTGTCATGATTCCCAGCTGTTCACCATCCGGTGCTATTACTCTTACACTGTCGGCTACTATCTTCTCGTTAATTCTTATTGTTTCTTTATCATTATCCTTACTTATACCGGCCTCCCTAAATAAAAAGATGCGATTATGTACCCTAGAGCTTACATGTTGTCAATACGTATCAAGCCAGCGGATTGGCATTTTTTACCATTTTTATGAATTCGTCGACCGAAGACGGATTCTGCTGGCCCGAACGGTCTCTAACCATGACAATATTTTCAGATTTTTCCTTATCGCCGATTACAAGCATAAAGGGAACCTGTGCGAGCCTTGCTTCTCTTATTTTGAAGCCGATCTTTTCGTTGCGGTTATCAAATTCCACCCTGATATCGGCATCCCTGAGTTTAGCGACAACATCACCGGCATAGTCTGCCTGGGAATCGGTAATATTCATTACAACCGCCTGGACAGGTGCGATCCATACGGGAAAAGCCCCGGCATAATGCTCAATCAGCACGCCTATGAACCTTTCCATCGATCCGAACACAACCCGGTGAAGCATGACCGGCCTGTGCTTGCCGCCGTCGGCTCCAATATAATTGATATCGAATTTCTGAGACAAGGCAAAGTCGCACTGAATTGTGGCACACTGCCATTTTCTTCCTATGGCGTCCTTTATCTTGATATCGATCTTGGGACCATAGAATGCCCCGTCTCCTTCATTGATATCATAAGGCAGACCCTTTTTATCAAGGGATTCGATCAGTGCCTCTGTTGCAAGCTTCCAGTCTTCATCAGAACCGATTGATTTCTCGGGTCTTGTACTGACCTCCACCTCATATTCGAAGCCAAATATGGCCATGACTTTGTCAACCAGATTTATAACCGATGTAATCTCTTCAACGATCTGATCAGGCCTGCAGAAAATATGGGCATCATCCTGCGTGAATTGCCTTACCCTTAAGAGCCCGTGAAGAACACCTGACTTTTCATGCCTTATTACAGAACCAAGCTCAAAATATCTGAGCGGCAGGTCACGGTAGCTCCTTACTTTCGATTTATATATCTGGATATGAGACAGGCAGTTCATGGGCTTGATTCCATAGAGCTGACTGTCCACTTCCGAGAAGTACATATTCTCCTTGTAGTTGTCCATATGACCTGAAATTTCCCAGAGTTTTCCCCTCAGAAGGCTTGGGCCGTAGACGATATCGTATCCGTTTTTAAGATGTAGCTTCTTTTCGAACTCTTCGAGGATGCTCCTCAATATACCGCCCTTTGGCATGAATACGACCATGCCTGGGCCTATATCGTCACTTATCATGAACAGCTCAAGCTCCCTGCCAAGTCTTCTGTGGTCCCTCTTTTTTGCCTCTTCTATGAAATTGAGATAATCTTTGAGCGCATCCTTCGAAGCAAACGCCGTTCCGTATATGCGTTGAAGCATCTTGTTTTTTTCATCGCCACGCCAGTATGCGCCGGCAACTGAAAGGAGCTTGAACGCCTTGACATATCCGGTTGAAGGAACATGAGGGCCGCGGCACAAATCGATAAAAGAACCCTGTTCGTATGTAGAAACTTGAGAGTCGGCAATGTCATTCAATATTTCAACCTTGTACGGCTCCCTGTTTTTCTCAAAAAAATCTATCGCATCCTTTCTTGTGAGAACCTTCCTTACGAACGGTTGATCGGCCTTTATGAGTTCGGCCATCTTGCCTTCGATCTTTGTAAGATCCTCAACCGAGAACGGTGTATCCCTGTCAAAGTCATAGTAAAAACCGTCTTCTGTAGACGGTCCTATCGTAGGTCTTGCATCAGGGAACAGGACCTTCACGGCCTCAGCCATAATATGCGCGCAGGAATGCCTGATGACATCAAGACCCTCTTTCGAATCACCCTTTATTGTCTCAACCGTCTCTGTGCCTGTGAGCTCTGTCGAAAGGTCAACTGCTGTGCCGCCAATCTTCGCAGCAACAACATCACGTCCCTTTACTAAATCCCTTATGGTTCTGCCAGAAGGAACAGCCCTGCCGTCAAGCATTATGGTTTCAGACATACGGTCTCCAAAAAAGAATTATTGTTTGGCATATTTAAACTGATATAAAAAATATACCTGCAAAGCCGCATATATAATAAAAAATATTCATTGTAAACTCACGATTTACCATGCATCGAGGCAGTTTGTCCTAAAGTTTTTTCTTAAGGTTTGGCTTTAATGATTTGCAATAATAATGTAATATGAACACAGGCTTGGCTTTCCCGAAATATAATTTTGATTCAGATTTTTTTAGGGGGTGGGGCATGAACACAATTGTGTACAGCACTATAATGAGACCGGCTCTGATTCTGCTTTTCCTGTTAATACCTTTTTCAGTTAATGCTGCCGACGGATTGTACACGGCAACAGCAAAAGACGGTGTTATCCTCAAGCTTAAAAGATACAGGCCCGATGAAAATGCCCCTTTCAGGACTGACGGGCAGCCCGTTATCCTCTTTAACGGCATATTTGCGAACATGAATGAGTTCCTCTCCCACACACCCGAAGAGCGGGAGAATGATTACAGGGATATGGAACTCCCGAACCCGCTTGCGAAATGGGCACAGGGCGATAAATATATCGAACAGGACCCCATGCTCTATTACAGCATGGCTCATTATTTCTGGCTGAAAGGCTATGACCCATGGCTTACAAACTACAGGGGAACAGGCCGCGGCGAATTCAAGAGCGGCAAAGGCAGCAATATGACTACACTCGACATCTGGGGTGTCCTCGACAGCGAGGCGTGCATAGACAAGGTAATCGATATAACCGGCAAGAATCCCGTCATCGGAGGCCACAGCACGGGCGGTTTCGCCTGTTATGCGTACCTTCAGGGGGCATCTTTTGACATTGGAGAAATCAAAAAAGGCTATGCCGGCGGCTACCTGCCGCACCTGAAATCAAATCCTCTTCTTGCGGCCGAGCGCAATGCAAAAATCAAAGGCTATATTGCAATCGATCCGGGTCTTACGCCCTGGGTCCCGGATTACATTGACAACCCAGCCATATGGAAGCTCCTTAACAATCCGGCCCATCTTGATATCGACTCTCTCATGGACAACACTGTGAATCCTCTTTTAAAGGATAGTGGTGTTACCATAGCGACATTAGACCTCATTTTCGGAACTATAAACAAACTTGACAGGCTTTCCGGCGGAAGCCTCAATCTGATCCCCTATCTAGATTTCTGGTACATGGACAATACGCATCCTTATGTGGCTGATTATTATGGACGCTATGCCTTTGCCAGCACCTACATGAGAGCGCTTGCGCAATGGGGCGACCTTGGTTTGCACAGATCGATAAGGGAGCACTGGAAGAACGGGGTGGAAAACAAAGATGTCCTGGCCGGACCTGTCCCTGATCCGGGTAATGACGGATATTATTATTACGACAAAAACATGTACCTTCTAAGCGTTCCGACTATAGCGGTTTTGTCGGAATCAAACTCCCTTGTCATTGCCGATGATGTCGTCGAACTCCTCATGAATGCCAAGACGGCTCACCTTTATGACGAATGGCATCTGATCCCCGATTCGGCTCATGTCGACGTTCCCTGTGGAATGAATGCACCTTATATTACATTTCCTTACATCGGAGAATGGCTTGATAAAATATGCGCCGAGCCTGAATCAGACGCAGAGCAGACAGACGAACCCGAATCAGCTGATGCCGATTCGGGTTCGTCTGAAAGCAGCTCCATCTGTTTTATTACGGCAAGCTTATAATTGTTTAAGCGCCTCAATCCTTTTATCAAGCGCGGGGTGAGTTGCGAAAAGCTCCATGAATGAGCCCTTGCCTGCTATCATGAGCGTATTGAGCGATGGCGCCCTCTTATCGATGGGTTCATAGACGGCCTTCAGCTTTTCCAGAGCAGCGATCATCTTATCTTTGCCGACCAGAGAGGCCGAACCTTTGTCGGCGTGATATTCCCTGGTCCTTGAAAAACCCGCCACTACAATCGAACCAAGGATGCTGAATATGATGTCGAGTGCTATGGTAAGAACGAATCTCACCAGATACGCCATCTCCTCCCTTACCCCGAGGCTCACGAAATAGCTGATAACACGGGAGAGAAACATGGCAAATGAGTTCACGATGCCTGCAATGAGCGTCATGGTAATCATATCACCGTTTGCAATATGGCTTATCTCATGGGCCAGCACACCTTCGACTTCGGCGCTGTTCATATTGTTCAAAAGTCCGGTTGAAACAGCCACCAGACTCCTTTTTTTTGTAGGACCTGTGGCGAATGCGTTTATCTCTGGAGAATTGTAAATACCCACTTCCGGCATTGGCAGGTTGGCCTGCAAACAAAGCCTGCTTATAAGTGCAATCAGAGGATGCCCTGAATTCGGGTCGATAATCTGTACGCCATAGGCATGCTTTGCAATGAACTTCGACATGGCAAGCGAAATAAATGCACCCGCCATACCCCATATCAGGCAGAAAACTGCAAGTGCCTGCCAGTTGAGGCCATACCGGCTCAGGTATGGGTTTATTCCAAGGATGTTAATAATTATCGAGATGGTGACCATCACCAGAATATTAGTCAGGACAAAAAGCATTATTCTCTTGAACATTGATATCCTCCCTTTATGTATATTAAGTGTCTATCGGTAAATTAAGTTATGCAAATAAACCGGGACAATATTTTTTACAATTTTTGACAATTGAATTATATGATTTTCATTGTAAAAACAGTAAGTCCTGCGACTTCAGAAGAACGAGCCTATATAGAAATATACTGCATTGTTGCCGCCTTCGGCATGTCCATATGCCAGATATACAGGCCCTATGATGGAATCCGCGCCTAAGAATATGCTGAACGCTCCGCGGAGATCGTCAAAGCTCACATCCGACTTGCTCATCCATGTATTGCCTGCTTCTACAGAACATCCCACGTACAGATCGTTGTTGAACACCTTCTGTTTCAGGAGCCTGAACGTATATATGAGTTCGCCCAGAATCAGCTGCTGTCCGTAAAGCTGGTTCTGAACCATTCCTGAGAGCTCCAGAAACCCGCCGAGGAAGAACAGCTGGTTGAAATCTTCCGTGCCGCCCATCAGCGAGTCCCACCTAGCTTTGGCGGAAATCGTACTCCGGCCGAATGTGACCGGGACCAGACCCATTGTCTCGATCGCATCAAAATTCTCATCAGAACCGAGCCCTTTCCTGCCGGCGGTAAAGACCGCATTAAGATATCCGCCGCTGTGAGGGAATGACGTATTATCCAACTGATCGAAGACAAGGCTTGCCCTGTAGCCCGCATTGTGAAAGCCCACCTCCGGCAGGGACGGGTCCCCGGTCCTGAGGTCCGTATCACTCGATCCTGCAAAAAGTCCGATCCGCACTTCCCCGAATTCTGCCATCTGATATCCGATGTCAGCTCCAGCGTACACGTTGTTGAACTGGTATTGGGCAAGGCGGGACGATCCGTCGTACACGTAGTAGGGATTCGAATCATACATCCCGTAGGGGGCCACAAAAGCCCTCCAGGCTTCAGATTCTAGAGGCTGATAGAATTCAGTGAAAGCCTCGCGTATCTCTCCGAACCTGAACCGGTTTTTCCAGTCAGCATTCAGCCTGTTGATATGGGTCATCCTGTATTCCAGCATGATGTCGTATCCGGTGTTGCCCTTGAAATCGTTGGACAGCTTGAACCCGAGGTCGATATTGTGCTGGATATGCTCCTTCAGCCTGGGCTCGAGAAGTATTCCCTGTTTGCCATTTTTCTCGATGAGCTTGAAGTCGATATTATCAAGGTCCTCCCGTTGGTATATCTGGAAAATGGTCTGCGCGAGAACATCGGGTTCCGCCTTTTTTCGCTTTGTCTTGTTAAGCACGTAGCTGAGATATTTTTTCAATAAGTTCGTGTTGATGATCTGCTTTTTCTGGGCTATTTCGATAAACTCGATCTTGCCGGGACGATTTGATACCTTGAGTTGACGGGCACGAAAAGCTTTGTACTCTTCAGGACTCACCGAGTAGCGCTTCAACTCCTCAGTCATAGCCAGTGCCGTTTTCCTTCCGATTTCAACAGCTTCCTCCATTCTGTTGAAACTTCCTGTCGTTATATCTCCCAGATCCGGGGTTATCAGGGTGTCACACTCTTTGAGCGTCCTGATCTGTTCTTCTACGTTCTCGTTCGTCAAAAAGCCGGTCGTCTGGTCAGCTATGTTCAGGACATTGTTGATATTGTTTGCTGTATAAAGCGGAGTGCCTATATTGACGGCGATTACAACATCGGCCCCCATTTGCCGGGCCACGTCAATCGGAAGGTTTCTCGATACACCTCCGTCAATCAGCTGAATACCGTTGATCACCACAGGGGAGAACGCGACCGGAATGGCCATGCTCGCCCGCAGAGATCTGGCGAGATCCCCTTTATTAAGCACAACCATCTTGCCTGTCTCCACATTCGTGGCCACTGCGCTGAAAGGGATCGGGTAGGCATTGAAATCATCTCCTGCCCCGAGTGTCAACGCCCTGAGCGTCAAGTCGAGTTTCTTGCCCGATATGAGGCCTTTGGGTGCCTGCAGGCCCTTCTTGGAATCTATCGATACGGTTAAGATATAGTTCTCCTGCCCTTCCTTCTGTCGATAGGTCTGCATCTGCCTGGGTATCGTATCGCTGAACATTTCACTCCAATCCATCCTTGTAGTCAGCTGCTCTATCTCTTCCGGCGGGGTCCCTATTGCATACAGGCCGCCTACTATCGAGCCCATGCTGGTGCCTGCAATGAAATCAACGGGAATGTTCATCTCTTCAAGCACCTGTATGACCCCGACATGAGCTGCTCCCCTGGCCCCGCCCCCGCTCAGCACGAGTCCTACAGTGGGCCTTGGCCAGGCGTCTTCAGCCATGAAAAGGCCCGCAAGCATTATTATAAATGGAATCAGACTGGTTTTCCCGTTACTGATACGCATGATTGAACCTCCCTGTCTCCCTTAACAATTAAGCCCCGGCCTGCTCTGTTACATGCTTTTACGGTATGCAGAAGCTGCCCGGAAGCGCCCGGTATAATGAAAACAAAAAGCCTGAAGAATTATCGGACAGAGCTACTAGCAAAGCAAATGGAATTTTTTAAAACATTTCTTAAATATCGGCTTGAATCATTGTCACCCTGATTATAAACTCATTATTCATTATTTATGATTGACGTATGAGGAGTTTGATATGAATCATAAAATATCCATTCTGATTTTATCTCTTATTGTCCTGATGTTTGCCGGCGCATGCAATGAAGGCATCAGGGCCTGGGTCGAACCTTCAACCGAAAGGGTTATGATGAACACGCCCGTCAAATCAGGCTCTCAGGTTTTTATTTGCGCAGCAGGAAATGAGTATGAATCATTCCAGGTTATCATCAATGGGGGCCTTAAAGGTCTCAAAGGTGTCAATGTAACGGCAACCGACTTGGCAGGCACTGATGGCGCTATTATTCCGAAAGAAAACATTACCCTGTACAGGGAATATTATGTAAAGGTCAAAAGCCCGTCTTTTCTTTGCGGCGTAGCCGGTAACCTCAGGCTGCCCGGCAATTATCCCGACCCGCTGATACCTTTTATCGATCCGTATAACCCTTCGCATCCTCAGGTAGGCGCACCTTTTGATGTGGTAAAACTCAGAAACCAGCCGGTTTGGGTGGAAGTTTATGTCCCTGAAGAAATCCCGGCCGGGTCTTATATCGGAAAGCTTGAGATAACCGCCTCCGGGATGAAGCCGGTATATGTAGATGTGAATCTGACCGTCTGGAATTTCAGCATTCCCAGAGAAAAAACAATAGCAACCTCTTACGGGCTTTTACCGGGAAGTGCGCTTCAATACCATCCATCAGATAATTTGACCGAGGCTAAGAACAATTACGAACAGGAACTGCACAGGCACAGGATAGATTCTTTCAGTACAGCGGGCATGCTGGAATATCCGTTCGTGTTTGGAACCGACGGACATCTTCTACCTGTCGACTGGTCTAATTATGATTCTGTCATGGGCTCAAGGCTCGACGGCAGCTTTTATAATGACGGGGTTCCTCTATACCGCTTCAATGCGGGCTTCTTCTATCCGGGCGGCACCGGCTGGATGGAGACTAACCTTACCGATGAACAGTACAAGGAAGCTGCAAGAGAATTCGCAAGGCACCTCAAGGAAAAAGGCTGGATGGACAGGGTTTACATGTACGTCCTGGATGAACCCTTCACCAATGCGGAAAGCTATGACGTCGTGGCGAATGACATAAAGCTAATCCTCGAAGCGGACCCCGACTGGAAAGGCGCATTTCTGGTAACGAACTGGTGGGTCAAGGACCTTGACTATACAATCGATATTTGGTGCCCCGAGGTCACGAAATATGACGACTGGTTCCTCGGTGCAATCGGCGTAAAGTATGCAGGGCGCGAACAATATGCTCAAATGCTCGCAGACGGTCGTGAACTCTGGTTTTATGTCTGTCTTGCAACCGTTCCCCCGTATCCCGGTTATGACATCGATACGATGATCGGCTATGAGCCCCGCATTCTCATGTGGGGCGCTTGGTACGAAGGTGCAACCGGTTTCCTTTACTGGAGCACCATGTACTGGGTAAAAGACGACCCCTGGGGCAAGCTCAAGGATCCGGTCGCCTTCCCTGTTTCATCACGCAATGGCGACGGGTTCCTGTTCTATCCTGGTGATTACAACGGCACATTGTCACCTGCCGGTTCTCCTCAGGGAATTTCAATAAACGGCCCCATCACATCCATCAGGCTTAAGCAGACCAGGGACGGACTTGAAGACTGGGAGATGTTCAAGATGGCGTCATCCGCCGCAGGTGTGGATACGGTTAAAAGTGTCGTATCCAGGGCTTACACACAGATGGGAATTGCGCCTGTTCTTGGCCTCTATAACCCGCTTAGCCCACCATGGACATATGACGGCAAAGTCCTTGATGAGGTAAGAAAAGAGGTTGCCGGGATGATTATTAATAACCATCCCTAATACCCGGTTGAGCAAAACTTGCGTAAATGATAAAGGTTGAGCCAACAATTATATACAAGGAGTGAAGCGATGACAAAAAAATACAAGTCCGGAACTTTTTGTATGGATATCAAGTGCCCGAAACATAAAGAGCTCGAATCACTGACCGGCAACGCCTATAAGGAAAAGAAAAAAGTTCTATGCAAAGACTGCAATGCGTGGAACTTTTTTGTCTGGCTTGAAAAACATGACTACAGAATCATCAGCACACTGAAAGAGATATCCGCCAAAGAGCTTGCAGCACGAATAAAAGGGATAGACCCGGTCAGGGTGCAGGACCTCACAATCGACGAGATACTCTGCCTGTAAAACCCTTCCGGAAATAATTAAGACTTGCTGCCAGTATGATCGGAGCCATTGCGGGTGACATTATCGGATCGGTATATGAATGGAACAATATAAAAACCAAGAATTTCGATCTGTTTACCGGCAGAAATTTTTTTACCGATGATTCCGTTCTGACCATAGCCCTGGCCGATTCGATTCTGACCGGCACTCCATATGCGCACAATCTGAAGAAATTTTTCAATTTATATCCCCATGCAGGGTATGGCGGCGCTTTCAGGAAATGGGCTCAGAGCAGTCATAATGAACCCTACAACAGCTGGGGCAACGGGGCCGCAATGCGAATAAGCCCTGTGGGTTATGCTTTTAATGATATCGATGAGGTATTGCAGAAGGCCAGAGAATTCACAGAGATCACGCACAACCATCCGGAAGGGATAAAGGGCGGACAGGCGGTAGCGGCTGCCATATTCCTGGCAAGGTCAGGAATATCAAAAATCGAAATCAGTGATTTTATCGAAACGACATTTGGCTACGACTTGAGCTTCAGCATAGATGGTATCCGTGATTCATATGCATTTGACGTCTCCTGCCAGGGGACCGTACCTCAGGCGATCAAGGCATTCATCGAGTCAACCGGTTTCGAAGATGCCATAAGGACAGCCGTATCTCTTGGCGGCGACACCGACACTTTGGCATGCATAACAGGCGGCATTGCCCAGGCGTTTTACAAAGGCGTTCCTGAACCGATACTCTCAAAAGTTTATGAGATACTTGACGGGTTTCTGGGAGGAATCACAAAAGAATTCATGAAGAAATTTGTTTTGTGTGATTGATAAAAAATCAGTTTATGAAAACGCTTAAAAAAATTGTTTCAGGCGGCCAGACCGGTGTCGACCGCGCCGGGCTCGATGCTGCAATCGAAGCAGGCTATCCCACCAGCGGGTATTGCCCCAAAGGAAGAATAGCTGAAGACGGAATCATACCTGACAGATACCCTCTCATCGAAACCGGATCAGTGGAGTATAAAGTGAGGACTGAACTGAATGTAATAAATTCTGACGGGACACTTATAATAAACAGGGGAGAACTTACAGGCGGCACAAAAGCAACCTATATGAACGCAGTGGAAAACGAAAAACCCTTTCTTATAGTTCAGCTTGATGAAAATCCCGATCCTGAAATTGCCGCCAGCTGGATACTCGCAAACAAGATTGAAACCCTGAACATAGCAGGCCCCCGCGAGTCAAAGGCCGATATATACAGTGAAGCGATGGATTATCTGAGAACTGTGTTCAGAAACAGGGAGGATATATGAATAATGTATCATCTGAAAAAAAGAGCCTCACAGTCAATGCACTCAGTATTGTGCTTGTATTCGTCTATATCGTGTTTGTGGTGCTCGATATTATCGCCTATCTCAATGGCGGCGTATCCGGGGTAACTTTCTACCTCAAATTTGCTGCTTCTTTTCTGTGCACGTCAATTGCGTGGGCGGCGTGTTCAAGCGAGAAGGAAAAGCACGGCGGATTGCTCCGGGCAATTGCATTTACGCTTACGTTTTTAGGCGATACAGCGGTGCTGCTCAACACGTATAAAATCATGAGCGATCCCCTTGTATTTAAAATAGGCGGGTATCTTTTTGTACCTGCGCTTCTTCTCATATCCATACGGAGCGCAAAAGGGTTCGGTTTTTTCATCGAAGACGGACGCTTTCAATGGAAAAAAATCATATTCCCTCTCTTTTTTTATGTTCCGTTTATCGTGCTCCTCGTTTCAGTCGGCGCAAGCCTTGCCAAGGTAGGCCTTCTCGGGCTCGGCATCGTATATGGAACATGTCTTGCGACCGTCCTCTGGACAGGATGGGAATCGCTTCACAGCAAGCTCTTTCCGCATAAAAACGCAGTCCTCATTGCTGCAGGTTCGACACTCGTCTTCGTCATGGAACTGATAGGGCTTGTGTATAATCTGCATGTACCGGTCTATTCGGACATCGCGTTCTTTGCGACATGGATATTGTATACCCCCGGAATGCTTCTGATCGCCAGGAGTTAAGTAACGAAATCGTTCAACGGGTGTATCTGGCAGTACATTAATGAAAGCAACCGGTAACAGAATAGAAATAGCTGAAACCCGCAGGACTTTTTTGTAATAAAGATTGCAAATTCCGGAATACAAATTTCAATGTCGAAGAGATGATTACATCGCGGTGATTCCTCAATTACGAAAAGATTAAAAATGAGTACTAAATGAGTACGAAAGAAATGGATTTCGATAAAGTTCCATCATAAAAAGTATGAATGGTAGGCGCGTAGGGATTTGAACCCTAGACCCCCACCGCGTCAAGGTGGTGCTCTCCCCCTGAGCTACGCGCCTGCGTGGCTGTTTGGTTATCCCGTAAAAAGCCGGTTTGTCAACAACATTTATCCAAAGAATATTTTTTGCCCGATTCGCCTGAATAAGATTGACGTGAGGCCGATTTATCATTATCTCTTAGTGTCGCAGGCAGGCTTGCGATACTCAAAAACAAAGGAAGGAATCGTCATGGTAAAAGTAGGATTTATAGGCTGGAGGGGAATGGTTGGCTCGGTCCTTATGGACAGGATGAAGGCGGAGAAAGATTTCAAAGGCTATGAGGCATTCTTCGCAACGACATCACAGGCCGGCCAGATGGGGCCCGATGTGGGGCTTGGCGTGAAGCCTCTTGTGGATGCGTACGACGTCAAAACCCTTGCAACAGCTGATATCCTCGTCACATGTCAGGGCGGCGACTACACTAAAAAGGTCTATCCCGAACTCCGGGAATCCGGCTGGAACGGATACTGGATCGATGCAGCCTCGGCTCTTCGCATGAAGGATGATGCTGTTGTCATACTCGACCCTGTCAACAGACATGTCATCGACAAGGCACTCGATGAGGGCATAAAGGATTATATAGGCGGCAACTGCACGGTAAGCCTCATGCTCATGGGGCTTGGCGGTCTGTTCAGGGAAAACCTCATTGAGTGGATGACCTCTATGACCTATCAGGCGGCATCGGGAGCGGGAGCAAACAACATGCGCGAGCTGGTTGCACAGATGGCGGCGCTCAGCGATGCATCAAAGGCATTGCTCGATAATCCTTCATCCGCAGCCCTTGATATTGACCGCAAGATACAGGAAACTCTTGAAAGTGGGACACTCCCGACCCAGTATTTCGGGGCGCCGCTTGCAGCAAGCCTTATACCCTGGATAGACTCGGCAGTGGAAAACGGCCAGACAAGGGAAGAGTGGAAAGGATATTCCGAGACCAACAAAATACTCGGCCTCACTAAGCCCATCCCTGTCGATGGACTCTGCGTGCGCGTTGGCGCTATGCGCTGCCACAGTCAGGCGCTCACCATCAAGATGACAAAGAACCTGCCGCTTGATGAAATAATCACCATCATTCAAGGCCATAACGAGTGGGTCAGGGTTATCCCGAACAACAAGCCGGATACGCTCAAGCATCTTTCTCCGGCCGCTGTCAGCGGAAAGTTGGAAGTCCCTGTCGGCAGGATACACAAGCTCAACATCGGCGAGGAATATCTGACTCTTTTCACCTGCGGAGACCAGCTATTGTGGGGCGCTGCAGAGCCAATCAGGCGCATGCTGAACATAACTCTCGATTATATTAAAAAGTAAGAATCATTCCGGGAAGTCAGATATCCTCCCTGGAATCACTTTTAAGGATTGTCATGAAAATTCGCCCGGCAGAGATCGCCTTTGACTTCGACGGTGTGGTTGCAGACACTTTCAGACTTTTTGTAAAGCTTGCATGCACCGAATTCGGAATCAGCATAGACTATGAATCGATCACGGATTATGAGTTCCTGAACGTGGTGAAGATGGACAGGGCCCTTGCCGACAGGCTCATTGAAATCCTGACCGACATTCCACATGAGCTTGACCTCAAGCCCAATGTCGGCGCACAGGAGACGCTTTCGAGGCTTTCATCCATTGCCCCTGTTATGTTCGTCACGGCAAGGCCTTATGGACATCCTGTTGAAAAGTGGATCGAAAAGAACCTGCCTGCGCTGAAAGGAAGAGCCCATGTAGAAGCCACAGGCGACAACACTACCAAGCTTCCGTTCCTCAAAGAAAATAATATCAGATACTTTATCGACGACAGGCTTGATACATGCAGACAGCTTGCCGGTGAGGGCATAACGCCCATCCTGTACGACCAACCCTGGAACAGAAAAGGACATGATTTTAAGATTGTAACCAACTGGCATGATATTGCGGAACTGATTGACTGGGAATAATATAAAAGTCAGATCGTCCCCCATAAACGACCCGACCTTTCAGCTTGCCTTGTTTCCTTTATAACCTTGTTATCGGCATATTCCCGATATGTATAAGCAAATGGATAAAAGAAAAGCCTGCCACCTTAAAAGACAGCAGGCTTATATCTCTTTTGATAATGTTAAAAAGACCTAGTTTATAAACTCCAGGGCCGTCTGCCAGGAATCAACCTTATAGTTGCCCGGATCAATTTCAACAGAACCGTCGGAACTGAAAGAGGCAATCCAAGAATCACTTGAACCTGCCGGGATCATGCTCAGGGAGCCTGTCTTCCAAATACCGTCGTCAGGAAGGATTGAAACCTCGATTGCACCGGTGACATTTCCCAGTGTAACGCTGTCAATGCCCTTGCCGTTGAAAATCTCCTCGAACAGATCCGCCTTCGGGCTTGATATGTTGACCAGATTCCCGTCAAGACCCGGTATTCTGATTGAACCCTTCATGCCTATATATTTAGTTTTTGCATCAAAAACCGTCGCTCTATATCTGCCGTCAAGCTGACCGTACAGCATGTCATAGAAATAGTCTTCTCCGTCTATACTGAATGTCCCGTTGAGCTTGTAGAATCTGTGGTCATAATCCGGAGCCTGAAATTCACTGTATTCATAGAGCATCAAAGGCCCGATAAAATAATTAAGCTTTTTGCCAACATTGCCTGTTGCGGATGCAGTAATGGTCCAGGTCTTGTATTGAACATTGTGATTCTCATATGTCGCTGAAAGATTGCTGCCTGCCGTTGTTGTAAAAGACTCGAAGCAGAGGCCGAACAGGTTGCTGCTCGAATCGTAATAGGCCTTGCCCGTTCCCATAAAGACAAGATCAGATGAATTCTCACCCTTATAGGTAATCTCCGCACCGCTTAAATTCTGCATGGTATACCCTGAAGCTGGAATATTCACAGTCATTTTTACAGTAATTGGCGATGGATTATCAGGGTTTGTACTGATTTTTCCATCAGGAATGAAATCAAGCGTGACAATCATACCATTTACAATCAGATCGAACGATCTGGAGTTGCCAGAGACAACATTCATCAGTCTCCAGAATATAGGGTCCAACAAGAGGTTATCATAATCAATTGAATTCATCAGGGTTACTATGGAATTCATTGCCATAACATCGCTCAGCCACCGCAAATCATCGAAGGCGATTCCGTAAATCTTTGAATCATCTGCTGTATATGTATAGTATAAACCTGTTGAACTGTCATATTTCCTGTTTATCCCAACACCAATGCCCGAATAAACGGCGTGAAGAACGTCCTTTATCTCCTCGATACCGACCGTGCTGGGTTTTATGAATACAGCGGCTATTGTCTTGTCGGAATCCATTGTTACCATTAGAGGATTATCCGTAGACGTCACGCTGCCCGACCAGTGATCAAAACTCCATCCTGAAGCAGGGGAAGCCGTAATCATAACTTCCTGATCCTTGTCATAAATGCTCAATGAAGGATTAACCGCGACGCCGCCATTTCCCGTATATGATGTCGTCAAAGTAAACTGCTGTATGAATACAGCGGTTACCGCCAGATTCCCGCTTACCTTAACTGAAACGGTTTTTTTGGTGCTGCTGATACTTCCTTCCCAGTGGTCGAATCTCCATCCGCTGTCAGGAGTCGCCGTCAGTTCAACAGTTTCACCCTTCCTGTAGCCGCCGTCATCACCGGCTTCGGTATAGGTAACCGTTCCATTGCCGGAGGTCGTAGCGGAAAGCGTGTATATTACATCTTCGGGTGTAGGCGTTGTGCCGTCGCCGCCTCCGCCTCCTCCACCGCATGCGCCGAAAATAAATACCGACATTGACAACAAGAAAATAAAAAATGTCTTTTTCATTCTTGTAACCTCTCAATTATTGTTTGGAAATTTATTCAGACCGGGAATTTGCCCGGGTAAACTATTTAAGCATAACTTATGCCATGCATAACCATTTGATATAATTAACATCATGCTTAATCCTGCAATAAAAAAAGGAAGCGGATTTCACAAGTTAAGAGAAAAGTTTACATAAAAAATCCAGCATCAGCAAAAAGTCACCATATGCGGGCGGATTTAACCTCCACCCGCGGTATGCCTCTATGAGTAGTTTATTTTCACCGCTATCAGCAGGAATATTATGCTCGTCATTGCGAGGATTACCTGAAGAGGAAGCATGAATTTGAACCAGTCCTTGTACCTTATGCCGGCCAACCCTATGACCACCATAAGGAGCGGATTAGTGGGCCAGAATGCATGCGAGAAACCGTCACCGAGCTGAAACGCAAGAACAGTAATCTGCCTTGTCAGACCGAGCACGTCGCCCAGCTGCGACATGATCGGGATGGTCAGCATCGCCTGGCCCGAGCCTGAAGAAACCAGGAAGTTCATGAACAGCTGGAACAAATACATTAATATTGCAGACATTTCCCTGCTCAGGCCCTGAGTTTTCAATGACACGAAATGCATCATCGTGGCCATTATGTTGCCTTCGACTATGAGCCATCCAATCGATGACGCCATCAGGATGAGTATTATCGCAGGCGAAAAGTCGATGAGACCGTCCTTGAACAGCTTGAACACCTTTTTGAAATCATACCCCGAGACCAGACCCACACCAAAGCCCATAATGAGAAAGATTAGCGCAATAAGAGGAAACGAAAGGTCCTGAAGAGTTTTGACAAAGCTTCCACCGCCCACAACACCTATAATCGCGAGAAAGCATATTCCCATACAGATGAGTGCGGGTTTAACCCTGCCCTCATGGACAACAACGTCTTCATAATGGGTAAGCGCCTTTATCTCTCTGTCAGAGCCGTAAACGAAACTATTCTCGGGATTTTTTTCGATCCTGCGGATATACCACAGGAGATACAGGGTAACTATGAAAATTGTGACTATAAGTATCGGCACTCTTAAATAGAGCCCTGAAAAAAGAGGGATATCTGCAAGTTTCTGGGCCGTGCCCAGGGTGAATGGGTTGAACGTGGCAGCTGAAAACCCTATTGTGACAGATACGAAGGGGATGGCCACACCAACAATCGAGTCCCACTTCATCTGATAGGCCAGAGGGATAAATATCAGTATCAGGGGTGTCACCTCTTCAAGGATTCCCATGGTTGATCCCAGAAGTGCGAAAACGGTTACGTTGATAAATATGAACAGCCGCTTCCTGTCGGCAAATCTCATGACCAGATCTGATATGAGACGAGGCAGGATGCCGCTTTTATTCATGATTGAGAAGCTTCCGCCGATTATGAAAATAAAGAGTATCAGAACGATAATCTTAGCCCCATTGCTGCTTCCAAGGACAAGCAGAGGAGAAAGGGCTATTTTCCACACAGGAAGAGGGGTCTGCTCAATCGTATGATATACTTCCTGCGTGACACCGCCTGTTATAGTTTTTGTGTATTCACCTGCAGGTATGACATATGAGCATATACCCGATACCGCTATCAGGACAGCAAGAAGTATAATCGTAGCCAGAAACATCTTGACTTCAAGCAAGGCCTTTTTTTTGTCTTCCTGTTCCATTATATCACCCCTCTTTATTCTATTTCAGCTGCCTCATTCTCATTGGCGAATACGTTTTCAGTTTGAGGCTTGTCCTGATTAATCAGAAATTAAAGCACAAAATCAAGGACCAGTTCCAGCCCCAAGTTAAGGCTGAAATGAAGGCTTTCAACAGAGATGCGCTCATCATGACCGTGTGCAAGCGAAATATCATCAACCGGAAGCACCGGTGTGAATCCGTACACAACCATGCCTTTCGGCCGGAAGAACACTCCGTCCGTAACGCCCGGTATCAGAAACGGTACGACCGTTGCGTCAGGTTTATGCTTTCCCACAGCTTTTTTTATCAGGTGCGCCAGTTCATGGTCTATAGGTGATTCGGTCCCCTCTTTCTTATCAAGGAACTCTATTTCAAACCCGGGACCTATTTCTTTTACTGCCAGCTCACAGAATTCTTCCGCATTGTAAGAAGGCAGAACCCTGAAATCGAATTCGGCAACCGCTTCGGACGGGATGACATTTGTCTTGTGTCCCGCATGGAAGACAGTCGGACAGACGGTATTGTGAAGCATGGCCCTGAAAGCCGCCGCTGTTCCAGTGTCTTTGATCGCAAGTCTTATGAGGGTGTCCGATAAAAGCGGATTCATCAGCTGTCTTATTACTGTTCCAAGTACGGCATTCTGGGATAAAGCCATGGTCTCGATCATTTTCCGTACGCTCGGGGTAACCTTCAAAGGGTATTTCTTATGCGTAAACTTATTTGTAATTTCTACAAGTCTTTTAACCGGATTATCTTCCCTCGGCATGGATGCATGACCGGGGATGCCCTTTGCTTTAATCCTCAGCCAGATATTTCCCTTTTCCGCACTCTGGTATGTATAAAAAGTCCTGCCCATGAAATTGATGCCGAAACCACCCCCTTCGTTCAGTGCAGCCTCCGCATCAAGAAGGTCATAGTGGTTCTTCACCAGCCATTCGCAGCCTTTGCTGCCGCCCGTTTCCTCATCGGCCGCCGCAAGGAAGATGACATCGCGCCTGGTTGACACCGCACCCCTTTTAAGGGCAATCATCACTGCCATCCACAGGGCAACAGAATTCTTGCAGTCTACTGCGCCCCTTCCCCATATGACACCGTCTGCTTCATCCGCACTGAAAGGGTCTCTTTGCCATTTTTCCGCTTCCACACCCACCACATCAAGATGTGACATCAATAACAGCGGACGTTTTGTCCCGTTCCCCGTATGTCTTGCTATTATACTTGCACGACCCGGCTCCGACTCAAGTATATTGCAGCTGATGCCTTCTTTCTCAAACACCTCTGCTACATAGCGGGCCGCTGCAATTTCATTTCCGGGCGGGTTTGTCGTGTTTATACGGATAAGATTTTTAAGGTGCTTTACTATTTCTTCTTTAAGACCTGCTTTGCCGATTAGTTCCTTTGCCTCTGCCATAAATGCGCCTTTTTGGAATTGATTTAAAGTCAAGTACACCATATACACAAATTAGGGAAATGAACTCAAGATATATAAGCACTTCGCCGACAAGAATTCTTAATCATACAGTCACATGACAGACATGTTCTTTGTCAGTTCAGAGCGTGTGAAGGTGGAAAATGACTAAAACAGATGTAATAATAGTAGGAGGAGGCGCTACCGGCTGCGGCATCGCACGGGACCTGGCGCTTAGGGGTATCCCGCATTACCTTATCGAAAAAGACGATTTCGCAGCAGGTGCTACAGGGGCGTGCCACGGGCTTCTGCACAGCGGAGGCCGGTACGCGGTCAACGACCCGGAAGCTGCAAAGGAATGTATCGAAGAAAACATGATCCTCAGAAAAATAGGAGAGAAATGCGTGGAGATCACGGGCGGCCTATTCGTAAGGCTCCCCGGAGATTCCAAACGCTTCAGGGACAGGTTCCTAAAGAGCTGTGAAGAGGTCGACATACCGACTGAGGTGCTTTCAGCCTCAAGGGCGCTCGATCTTGTACCCAATCTCAACCCGATACTTGAAGAAGCAGTTAAAGTTCCCGACTGCTCAATCGACCCGTTCAGGCTCTGCATGCTCAATGCAACTACTTCCAGGCTTAAGGGCGGCACCATCCTTACGCACCACAAGGTGGTTGATGTCATAAAGGAGCATGGACGATGCGTAGGAGTAAAGGCTGTCGACCAGTTCACCGATCAAATCAGGGAAATAAGAGCTAAGGTTATCGTAAACGCGACCGGCGCCTGGGGCGATAAGGTGGCGCAGCTCGGTGGAAGCGACGCCCCCATGACCCTTTCCAAGGGCAGTCTCGTGATAACGAATCACAGGCTCACAAACATGGTGATAAATAGGCTCAGGTTACCGTCAGACGGCGATATCATCGTTCCGAACGAGGCCGTATGTCTCGCCGGCACCACATCGATAACGGTAACCGACCCGGATGAGATAGAGGTCAACGCAAGAGAGGTCGACAAAGTCATAAATGAGGCGCAGGCCATGATTCCCATATTCAGGTCGACCAGACTTATCAGAGCCTATACCGGCGTAAGACCCCTGCTGAAAGGCGACAACTCTGACGGAAGGGCGATTTCCAGGGGATTCAAAATCATTGACCATAAAAACGGCATGTTCAGCATACTGGGCGGCAAGCTCACGACATACCGCCTGATGGCGGAGAAGCTGACGGACGCGCTCATGGAGCATTTCGGATTGAATGTGGCATGCGAAACCGCACAAAAGCCCCTTGACGGCCAGGAGGAATTGAGCGGTTATCCTCTCTCAAAACGCCTCCACAGCCTGGGAAGTATTGTCTGCGAGTGCGAACTCGTAAACAGAGAAGATGTGGAGAGGATCGTCAACAGGATCGGTACGAAATATATACGCGACATTCAGCACAGGACCCGCCTGGGAATGGGTCCCTGCCAGGGTGGATTCTGCACCTACAGGGCCCTGGGCATAATGCAGGACATGGGCAGGGTTAGTGCAGCTGAATCAATGAGGGTGCTCAGAGAATTCCTCGATCGTAGGTTCAGGGGAATAAGGCCAGCCCTGTGGGGTGACCAGCTGAGGGAAGAGCAGCTCGTAGAAAGCATCTACCTTGGAATCCTCGGCATGGGGAGAGAGCAATGAGCGATATCTATTTTGATGTTGTCATAACCGGAGGGGGCATATCCGGGTTAATGGCGGGGATCGAACTAGCCGGATCAGGGGCAAGTGTTGCGGTTATCTCCAGGGGTGACCCTGCGGTATGCCTTTCGACAGGCTGCATCGACCTGCTGGCCCTTGGCAGTGATCCGCTTAATGGGACAAAGGAGCTTCCTCCTTCACATCCCTACAACCTTGTTCCTCATGCCATCATTGAGGAATCCTTTGATAAATTCGGCGATATAATGTTTGACGCAGGCATGCCATATATCGGCAATATCCATTCAAACAGAAAAATTCTTACCCCCATTGGCAACTCAAAAATTACATGCCTTGTTCCGAGGACCATGGAGACGGCTCCGCAGGATGAAATCCCATATGTGCATGTAATCGGTTTCAAGGGCCTCAAGGATTTCTACCCGAGCTATATCACTTCAAGAAGGCCTAATACCGGTTTTTCTGTTTATGACGCAGAGGTTGAAAGTACGATGTCCATCTCGGCAAGATTCGACGACCCGGCTTTTTTAGGAGAATTCATAAAGTGGCTCAAATCTCTCGAAATCCCTGATGGCAGGATCGCCCTGCCGGCTGTCCTGGGGCTGACCCAGCCTTTAAATGCAATTGAAATGATTACGGCGTTAACCGAGAGACTCGTGTTTGAGATACCTACACTTCCCCCGTCAATTCCGGGCATGCGTCTTTTTAGAATCCTTAAGAATGTCCTTCAGGCGAGAGGGGGAGAGATGTTCTGGGGCCTGCCCGTTGCAAGCGTTGAGAAACAGGGAAAGCTGATTGAAGCATTGACCATAGAAACACCTGCAAGGCCTACCAGGCTAAATGCAAAAGCCTTCATACTGGCATCGGGGTCATTTGTAAGCGGCGGCCTTTATGCTGACATGAAGGATAATGTCCAGGAAACTGTCTTTGACCTGCCAGTTTATGTACCGGGGACAAGAGACACCTGGTTCAGTAATGATTTTTTCATGCTGGGCCATGAGATAGAAAAGGCGGGCATTATTGCCGACAGTTCATTCAGGCCTGTAGATGTCCCCTATGAAAACCTCTTTGTCTGCGGAAGCATACTTGCACATTCAGAGGTTATGAAGAATGGCTGCGGCCACGGTCTTGGTCTGGTCACGGGCCTTGCTGCGGCGAAATCATGCAAGAGGTACCTCTCATGAACTTTGAACACTGCATAAGATGCACTATCTGTGTTGAAAACTGCCCGGTCTTCAGGGTCAATCCCGAATTTCCAGGACCGAAGCAGTCAGGTCCTGATTCACAGAGGTTCAGGATGACGGGTGAAAAATCCGTGGACAGCTGGGTAAGCCTCTGCAGCCAGTGCAAGAGGTGTGAAGTGGCATGCCCCTACGGCGTCAACCCCGCGGAGATTATTCTAAATGCCCAGATAAAGTTCGCCGGTGAGCATATGCGCTCCCCTGTCGCCATAATGTTCGCGAATAATTACTACCTTGGGACGCTGGGTTCGCTTGCTGCACCCATTGCAAACAGGATCGCAGCAACCGGGATAGCAAAGAAATTTTTCAATCTTGCAGGAATTTCGACTTACATGCCTTTCCCTTCATTCGATTTCATCTCCATGAACAAGGGCAGAAGAAAATCAGGGAAAGGCCAGAGAAAAGTGGTCTTCTTCTATGGATGCTTCCTCAACTTCAACAGGCCCGACATAGGAAGAAAGATCAGAGACATGCTTGTTTCACTGGATCTTGAAGTCGTGATGCCATCACAGGTCTGCTGCGGGCTTCCTGCGCTCGGAAACGGACAGATAGACCTGGCGCGCAAATTCGCATCAAAGAACGCCGCCGTATTCGGCGAATATATCAACAAGGGCTATGACCTGATCTACTCCTGCACGTCCTGCGGCCTTACGCTTACTCATGACTATCCCGGCATACTCGGCATAGCTTCAGGCAGAAAGATTGCGGAGAACAGCTATAATGTAAATGAATATATCTTAAGGCTCATCGACGAAAACTATATCACCGCGGAATTCAGAGAGGTGAACAGAAGAATAGCCTACCATGTACCCTGCCATCTGCGAGCCCTTGGCATCGGTTATCCTGCAGTAAGGCTTTTTTCAAAGATTCCGGGGCTTGACTGTACGGTCCTTGATGATAATTGCTGCGGACTTTCCGGAAGCTACGGGTTTAAAAAGAAAAATCAGGCTACTGCCCTTAAGGTGGGCGCACAAGCGGCGGCCGCAATAAAAAAGTCAAATCCCGAAGCCGTGGTGGCCGACTGCGGCGCATGCAGAATGCAGCTGTCTCATATGTCAGGCATCTCTGCCCTTGACCCAAGTGAAATAATAACCGAATCTCTTGTCATAAAATAACTGCCGGGATTATAATATCTAACGAGACAGCAATATTAACAATTGGGGAGGACATTATGAAAAAGCTGGTTGTTCTTTTGTTCATAATCATTTCATTAACCATGATTCCTTTTAGATCTGATGCGGCAAGCTCCCTGCAGGTCGTTGCTGAAGACGCGCTCTGGGGATGCCTGATAGGCACACTTGTCGGCACCGCCACTCTCGCATTTCACCTGGATGACGCAGGAGATCATCTGGAAAACATCGCTTACGGAGCCGGCATAGGACTCTTTGCTGGCGTCGGATTCGGCATATATGAGCTGCGCCCCCTTTTCCAGGCCTACAGGGACCCCGTAAGTAAGGATACCTTATACAGCTTCAAGGTTTATATGCCGATCAAATAGAAATATTTCTTACTGGCCGCCGCGGGCTTTCAGTGCAACCTTTACGGTCTGGAACAGTATTGCTATATCAAGCCATAGCGAGCGGTATTTCAGGTAATAAAGGTCGTATTTCATCTTCTCCCTGGCGTCTTCAACAGAATCGCCGTAGGGATAGTTTATCTGTGCCCAGCCTGTAATCCCAGGTTTTGTATAAAGCCTCATTTCATAAAATGGTATAACCTGCTGGAGCTGATCTATGAAATAGCGTCTTTCAGGCCTGGGGCCTACAAAGCTCATATCTCCTATAAGCACATTGAGAAACTGAGGCAGTTCGTCGATTCTTGTCTTTCTGATAATATGGCCAACACGGGTCACTCTGGGGTCATTTTCCTTTGCCCATTGAGGCACCCCGGTCTCCGCATCGGCCCTCATTGAACGGAATTTGTATACCTTGAACTCCCTGCCGTTAAGCCCCACTCTGTCCTGTTTATAGAAAACAGGGCCCGGTGAATCTATCTTTACTGCAATGGCGGTTATTATCATGACCGGAAATGCTATCAGAGTCCCCATAAGCGCAAAGAAAAAGTCGAACATCCTTTTTAATATATCCTGTGATTTCATACTGGCAAAACCTTTTGCGAATATCAGAGAACCCGGCCTGACATCCTCAATCATGATCTTTCCAAGCAATTCCTCATAGAACTTCGGGGCATCTTCAATCTCGCATGATGTAAGCTTAATCCTCAAGAGGTCATGAAGCGGAAGCATTCCTCTCATGTCGTCGAAGGCGACGACCAGCTTGTCAGGATCGGCTCCCCTGATAATGTTCCAAAGCTCGTCGATATCACCCAGCCAGGGTATGTCGATTTCGATGTTTTCCTTGCCGATATATCCTTCAAATTTGACCGACCTTCCTGACAGCCTTATCTCATCTACCAGGAACTTCGCGTTTTTACCGTTGCCAAGCAGCACAACTCTGGTATCTGCTATCCGGGAAGATCTCAGTGCCAGGAAGATAACCCTGACAGCAAAGCTGAATCCCATAGAGAAAAACAGCGACATTAAGAATATCGAACGGCTGAGTCCGATCTGGGGAATTATATAATAGACAAGAGACAATATTATGAGCGACATTCCGCCACCGATCAATACTGTTGAAACCAGTTCGGAATGACGCCTCCACCATTTCCAATCGTAAAAATCCTGGAAATAGTAACAAAAAACAGTAATAATCATAAAAATAAAAGCCTTCAAGCTTAACAGCGAGTCAGGAAGATAGAAGAAAGGAAGCCTTATCTCAATCCATTTTGAAAGGAAGACAGCACCGATTGCGGCTGCTATATCCAGCAGAACTAGTATATATACTGAAATTGCCCTGGTTTTCATTTACTTTACCATTTCTTCTTTTTTTGCTCCCCAATTGCCTGAGAGATGTCAAAACCGATGAAAAGAGGTAGTGACATTCCACATGTTTATATATTCATATAGAACTTAAAACCATAAGATTAAACATGATTAATCAATATTTAATCTTTTGCACCTATTCAACAGCCGAATTTATAATTACTTGGCAAGTATAAGATACAACAGGAAGACCCCCCGGGACAATTATTTTAAATTTTTTCCTTGTGACGGTTACCGGTTCAATTTTAAAGAATATCTTTCACTCATCACTGCCGCCTATCAATCCCGCACGTATCAGAAAATACAAGAGCTGGAGGATTGCCGTAACAGCCGCAGCGACATATGTCATTGCAGCTGCATTAAGCACCTTCCTTGCGCCAATAACTTCCTGATCGGCCAGTATGCCTGAAACAGGCAACGCCTTAAGCGCCCTTGAAGATGCGTTGAACTCGACAGGCAGAGTCACGACCTGGAAAAGCACGACGGCGGTAAAGAAAAGTATTCCCATAAGAATCATTCCCTGTGACCTGAATATTAATCCGAACATGAGCAGGAACCATGAAAGGTTTGACCCGATGCTTGCCATCGGGACAATTGCACTCCTCAATTTCATCGGTGCATATCCCCTGGCATGCTGGATGGCATGGCCCGCTTCATGTGCAGCCACACCCACACTTGCAAGCGAATTCCCTCTGTATACGTTTTCAGATAGTCTCAATACTTTTTTCGACGGGTCATAGTGATCGCTCAGAAAACCCCGGCTGAGCTCTATTCCGACATCATGAATACCTTCCGCCCTCAGAATATTCTGAGCGGCCTGGGCGCCTGTTATACCCCTGATGGTTGGGACTTTTGAATACTTAGTATATGTGGCCTTCACCTTGAAGCTGGCATAGATGCTCAGCATCAAACCGGGCAGCCACATCACCATATACAGCGGATCAAAAATCATTTTCTCCTCCCGGTTATTTTTCGTAAATTTAAATAGTGTCTGTAAGCCTTTTTATCAAGTATCTTATTTCTTTACTATTGTTCATGCTTCAATATGCCGATATTTTCTAATAGATATTTTTGGGAAATATCTTCGGAGGATTTATGAGAAAATTAGTGATTCTGAGTTCATTGATAATCATCCTTCTGTCTCAATTCGCCTGCAGCAAAAGCCCGGACGAGAAAAGGGCCGATTATCTTATGAGTGCAGATAAATATGCGGCCCAGGATAAATATGCTGAAGCTGCCATTCAGTATCAGAATGCGTTAAAGATAGCCCCGGATGATGCAACCACTCTTATAAAACTCGGAGAGCTTCAACTGATACAGCAAAGGCCGGGTGATGCCCTGGGTTCTTTCATAAAGGCATCAAAAATTGATCCGAAGAACATCAAGACGCATTCAAATCTTGCGACCATTTATCTGCTTGCCAGGAAATACGATGAAGCATCAAAAGAGGCAAACATAGTACTCAGTCTGGATCCGGCGAATTTACATGCAAAGGAGATACTCGCACAAAGTCTTTTCCTTTCGGGGAAAAAGGATGAGGCCCTTAACATGCTGAATAGCCTGATAGCAAAAGATGAGGCGGGAGAAGGCGTGTTCATAGATGCGATACAGATCCTTTACGAAATAGGCAACATGGAAGATGCCCTGAAGATTATCGATAAAGGCTTGAAGAAATTCCCATCGTCGTCCGGGATAAGGATGGTTTCATGTCAGGTGTATCTGGCAAAAGAGCAGCCTGACACGGCATTGAAAATGGCCGAGGATGCATACAGCATATCTAAGGGAGAAATAAATTCAGGTCTCTTCCTTGCCGGTTTTGCGGCAAAGAACAACATGCCGGACAGATTCGCGAGCGTCATGGCCGAAATGAAGAAAAAATACCCTGATGACTACAGAATCTATCAGCTTCAGGCAGAAGAGGCAGGCAGAAACAAAGATATAAATAATGCTATCATATATGCAAAAAAGGCCCTTGAACTGAATTACTCCGAACAGAATGCGGCTCTGCTTTCCGAGCTTTACGCACAAAAGGGCAATAATGATTCTGCAATTGAAACTCTCAACAAGGCCATCATGAAATTTCCTTCATCGGTTTCATTAAAGATTATTCTTGCTCGCCAGTTCCTCATCAGGAACGAAGCCGATAAAGCGCTTCAGATAATAGACCCCCTTGTCAAATCAATGCCGGAAAATCCTGATATCGCAATACTTGCAGCAAGAATTTACATGATGAGAGGGGAGCCCGAAAAGGCGCGTTCGTTTATCGAACTCGCACTGAAAGACAATAAGAACGATCCGAAGCTTCATGCAATGCTCGCCTCCATATATTTCAAAAGCGCGCAATACAGAAGCTCCCTTGCCGAGGTCGAAATCACTCACAAGGAAGGCTCCTCTTCCGTGGAGCTGCTCAATATAGGCGTCATCTCCGCGCTAAACCTCGGCCAGCCCGAAAAGGCCCTCATGTATATTCAGATGCTGAAAAAGGCCGCCCCTTCCGAATGGGCTACGATCTATTCCGAGATAACGTACTTCCTTTACAAGAAAGACTCCGCGTCCGCTTTCAAGCTTGCAGAAAAGGCAGTCAGGACATGGCCCGATAAAATGGAGGCATTGACTATCTATGCCCAGACCGGCGTTGATACGATAGGTCCGGCCGCTACGATCCAGGGAATAAGCTCTGTATGCGCAAGGTCAAAATCCTCAAATTGCATGCTTGTGCTCTCTGTCCTGTATGAAAAGGCGGGAATGAAAAACGATGCGCTGGCTAAAATAAAGGGCGCCATTGCACAGGATCCCGGCAGGGAAGACCTCTATTATGCACTTGCGGATTTCTATGCCCGCAATGGCATGACTAACCTTGCTACTGCGGAATTCAAGAATCTGCTTATTAAAAAACCCGACGATATAAAATCGGCTACCATGCTTGCCATACTGCTCAATGAAAGCGGTGATATCGTGAACGCCGAAAAAACCTATTCATATATCCTGGAAAAGGACTCGACAAATAAAATAGCGGCGAACAATCTGGCATGGATACTCGCTGAGCGCGGCAGAAAAACCGATCTCGACAAGGCAATGGACCTTGCGTCAAGGGCAAAGAGGTCAGACCCCGGAAATCCATCAATTGCAGACACGCTGGGCTATATCTATCTTAAGAAGGGCATGGTGAACAATGCGAAAGTCCAGTTCCTCATTGCACTGGATAAAAATCCCGATGACCCTTCTTTCAACTACCATATGGCAATGGCGCTCATAAAAGACGGCAAGAAAAAGGAAGCGGCAACATATCTGAAAACAGCGCTTAGAACAAAATCATTCAGCGAGAGAGAGGACGCGCAAAAACTGCTTAAACAGATAGACGGCTAATTCAGATACAAAGGATCGAGGCGGCTGCGACTGCGGCCGCCAGGGTTCTCAATGTTGTTTTTCCCATATTTACCGGCGCATAGCCGCATTCGTCAAAAAGCCCTGTTTCTTTTTCAGTAAACCCGCCTTCAGGACCTATTACAAAACATAGTTCTTCATCGTTGATATCCAGAATGCCTTTACTACCGGTCATCGAAGCATAGTATCTTTTCATGAACCTTGCCCCTGCCCACTTTATGAATTCAGGCAGTTTGACTGGCGGTTCGAGTATGGGGATGGTCCTTCTCTGGGATTGTTTGACGGCCTCGTTTATTATATCTTCCCATCTTTTCAGTTTGGCCTCGCTTACTGCCCTTATATTCGACCTTTCGGCAATAACGGGACAGATGCTTGCCACGCCCAGTTCCGTCGTCAATCTTACTGCATCGTCCATTTCCCTTATGTCGATAAGCGATATCCCGAGATGCAGCAGGGACTTCCCCCTGTCGCTCAGAACATCTTTTCCGGTCACATCAAGAATTATTTCATCCCTGGTTATGCCTTTTATTATCGCCCTGAACCCTTCCGTTCCCTGACGGATGAGAATTTCATCACCCGGACGCATTCTCAAAGGGCCTGCAATATGCCTTGCATCTTTGCCTGAAATTAGCGCTTCCTTTCCTGACAGCTCTGCAAAGAACCTGGGCATTTCAGGAAGGCCTCATATGGACATTTCCTTAAGATAGGCAGCGGCCTTTTCAGGAGGGGTTGAATTGATATAAAGGTCCGAGCCCCATTCGAAACCGGTAAGCGGCACCAGCCTGGGTAGTATTTCCATATGCCAGTGGTAATATGAAGCGCATTCAATGGAGAACGGTGAAGTATGGATTCCGTAGTTATAAGAGGGCTTCCCGAGAGCTCTGTCTATTCTCTTCATGACATCTGAGAATATCATGGCCATTTCTTTTATTTCACCCGGTTCGACATCCTCGAATCTGGATACATGCCTTTTAGGCAAAATCCAGGTTTCAAAAGGGACCCTTGGTGCAAACGGTTCAAAAGCTACGAAATCCCTTGTTTCGGATACGAGCCTGCCGCCCTGCTGTAGTTCCTGTCTGATGATATCGCAGAATATGCACCGTTCTTTGTACTCATAATGCTTTTCGGCGCCTTCGATTTCTTCAAGAACTCCTCTGGGAATAATGGGAAGCCCCATAAGCAGGGAATACTGATGTTCCAGCGTCGCTCCTGCATTGGAACCGCAATTTTTATAGATAAGCGCATATCTCAGACGGCGGTCGCGCTTTAAATCAACAAGCCTGTCACGGTATGCCCAGAAAAGATTTTCCATATCAGCCTGCTCCATTTCCGACTGCCTTATGCCATGCCTGGGAGTTTCTATTATGACCTCATTCGCACCTATCCCCGATATCTTGTCATAAAGACCTTCTCCCATGCGTTTCAGGTCTTCCTCGACAACAAGAACCGGGCTTCTGTTGGGGACCACCCGGAGGTTCCAGTCCGGGCTGTTGGGCAATGAGCCAAAAGGCCTGTTTGCAAGAATCTCGGGCGGACACATATGTTCATTGCCGGGACAGAACGGGCAGGTAAGATTGTCTTTCGCTGCCTGATCAGGGACTATGCCGGGCGTTCTTGTAGCGGAATCTGTGATTATCACCCACCTGTCTATTATGGGGTCTTTTCTCAATTCTGACATATTTCATCCATATGAAGCATAAGCTCGGGAATGCCGCCCTTGATGCGCCTTATGAAATATATGCACCAGCCCTGAAAGGTCTTCTCAAAACCTGATTCGCTCTGCGAGGCGCATTCTATGGGCAGCAGAACGATTTCCCAAACGGAATCGGATTCGATGCATACCGAAAGATTCCTGTCCGCGTTATTGAAAACCATCCTTCTCCCCGTGAATATCCCTCTGCCGTCTATCTCTCCCACACCCTTTATGGCCGGTTTGTCGGGCATCATAATATTCATTTCAACCGCTATGAACATATCATCGTCAATTTCACCTGAAACGGCCTGTTCAATAATTATCGAACCGACAGGGTCAAAGATTATGGCCTTAGAAATATCCAATCCTTCCTCAATTGCCGAAAGCCTTACCGTGAGCACATCATTTTCTCGCGACATCCCATCAAGCCTGAAGGGCTTCAGTGTGCCCGCAAAGCCTTCAGGTTTCAGACCTTTCAGAAGGCTTTCCGTGTCAGGCCTTCCGTTGATGATATGCGTAATGAAAGAATTTCTCGAATAGCTGTCATAAACAAGAAGGCTTTTAAGCTCATCGGATGAGACAAACGCGATGTCATGAATTGAAAGCGGTTTGTTCCCGCTGTCCTCGTTACTGTTATTATCTGATGAACCAAGTATCTTGTTGTGGTAGATCTCGTCATGCCTCATCATTACATTTGTAATTGAGCTTTCACTGGGCTTGTGTTCTATCCCGAAAACAGAGCCGCCTTCATCGGGCGATATGATGCAGTTGATTTTTCTGCCGGAAACAAGGATCTCATCATTTCCGTCAATGTCATAATCGTAGTTCTCGACAATATAGGGTTTATCTGTAAGCCTTATTTCATCGACAATCTTTTCCGCCTTGAGAAGGTTCTCATAGATGGCGTTTCTCAATATGTCCAGGTAGACGCCGCCGAAAAGACCGTGCCAGTAGCCGCAGTTGCACTGAGCCATGAACAGGTGCCTCAGCGCCGTTTCATCAGAGCCGTATTGCCTGATAAGGCTGCTGATCCTGAGCATCTTTTTGTGCATCCTGTTGCTTTCGGGATATTTCGCCAGGAAATTGTCCCAGGTACCGCCCCTTAAAAAGCCCCTTTTCGCGTTCCAGTCCCAGGAGTTTTTAGCATCCTTGATAAGATTTCCGTATAGCCTGCCCTGCTCTGGGAACAGGCTCCATTCCATCATTTCCTGGTATGATGCGGTCGGGAGATAGATAAGCCCTTTGGGGGGATGGTTATCAAGCACGTTCTTCAGCGTTACGACCTCAATGTCATCGCACCTGCTCATCGCATCCATAAACCGCTCAAGCCATTTGTCCTCATAGACCCACTTGAGTGTTCCCGGCCACATCCCGAACTTCTCTCCGTCATCACCGTAGGTGACGGCTTCAACCCCCCTGTCCCTGAGGCTCAGCAGATAATCGATTATCTGCTGAGGTTCCTTGAACGGGATCAGGTATCTGAGGTTCATGTCTATGGGAAACACCTTGAGAGATGCGCCTTCCCTTTCCGTCATATAATATCCGTTGACGTCTTCGGGCCTGAGCCCTGCCGCAAGAAAGTGCGTATCATCCAGGAGCGTATAGGCTATCCCTGAGCCCGATATTTTCCGGGGAAGAGACGGATCCCACACCCTTTCCGTGCACCATATCCCTGAGGGCTCCACCCCGAATTTTTTCATGAAAAAATCACAGCCCATTTTGATCTGCTTTATGGCATCATCTGCAGGAATGGCCGGAAGTATGGGCTCATAGAATCCGCCACCCATAAGTTCCACCTGACCCCTTGAGACAAGACCGCCCAGCAGATTATAGAATTCAGGCCTGTTAATTTCGAACCATTCAAGGAGCGGGCCCGAGAAATGAAGAGTGGCCCTGATATCGGGATACTCCTTCAGATATTTGAGGAATGGCAGATAGCAGTCCCTTGCCCCCTGTTCGAACACCTGCGGATAATTGCCCACAGGCTGATGAGAATGGATGCAGAAAGCCAGCTTTATCTTATCAGACATACCACATCTTCCTTTCGAAATCCTCTCCCGGCACTTGCAGAGCAAGAAGCCCGGATGAAGGATGTCTTTCAATCTCGATCCCCGCTTCCATAAGTATAAAATAAAACCTTATCTTCTCATGGGGTTCAAGACCGAGCGCGCTGAAGCTTATCCCAAGTTCAATGCTGTCACCCACCGCCATTCTGCCTGTTTCCCTCCTGGTGATGCCGGTACCGCCCTCGAGGGTCATCTTCTCTTCAGCAAGGTTCAATATTGCATTTACCGGCTTTTCGAGGACAAAGCATATCTTCACAAGCGCATTTTTTGGCAGTGCCGCGGTTTCCAGTTTGAAATAGAGGTTCTGCTCGTCAAATCCGTAAAGAATCTTATGCACATACCCGGAATGTCTGTACATGCTGGAAGACTCGGGCCTAGCAAGATAGACACCCGCCTTGCGCCATTCATAGAAGTGCGTGACGAACCCGTCTATGACCGGTCTGACGAATCCGGACGGCTCTTTCTGCGGCGAGATGTCATAGGGCGTTATTATGCTCTTGAAGAGATATGCGGGCGGGACATCGCCATGCAGCTCATAGCAGTTCCTCAGATGGAGCCTGAAGAGCCTGTCGAAATCGCCCTTGTTGAGAATGGTGAACTCGTCGCCGAACCACCAGAACCAGTCGCTGCCTTCTGCTATATAAATCTCTTCCCAGGAAAGCTCATGGGCGTCTTTTCCCTTTGATTCGACATACTTCCTTGTCTTTGATAGATATTCCCAGGCCTTGCGGTCTTCTTCATGGCCGATCCATATGGAAAAGTTGTGGTTTATCCATGAGCCGGTAAAGAGGTTTTCAACCGTTTCCTTCACAGGGTTATCTGCAAGATATGATGAGAACGTATCGGTTACGATATTCTGAGACCCGTTTAGCCCCTGATACAATTCCCTCAAAAAGCCTTCGCCCCCGTCCGGATAGTATTCCCACGGGTTCTCGCCGTCCAGAATGACGGACACGAACGGGTTGTACGGATAGGTCCTCGCACCCTTTCTTATGTCTTCAAGGTGCGAAATGAAGTTGGCCGCCGCCGTGCTCGAAGCATTTTTCGAATATACGAAGCCTATCATGTCCGAAAGGTCCCTGTCCCTGAAGAACATGCTTACCGCTGAAGCGCCTTGTGCGACCCTGTAGGGCCTGAAAAGTTTCACGCCCGTCCTTTGCTCCCTCAGGCTCAGGAAGAGAATATCCTCATCGGTTGCGGCCCACTTCATGCCGTAGCGTGAAAGTATCTCCATCATTTCAGGACATACTGAGCCTTCCGGCGGCCAGAACCCGGCCGGGCTGTCGCCGAAGACCTTTTTGTAAAGTGCGTTCGATTTTTCTATCTGCGCCTCGAGGTCTTCGGGGTGGGAGAACCCCTCTTCAGGAAGCCTCGTTTCCATGCACCTGTGCGCATATCCGACATTCATCAATAAGGGGCTTATCGGGTGGTAGAATGGAGAAGTCGTTATTTCTATCTGCCCCCTGTCTCTGGCGTCCCTGTAAAGAGGAATTATTTTTGCGAGCATCTTCATGTGGAAATCGAGCACGTATTTCTTGTCGTATTCCCCGAACTGCCTGCCCTTTTTGATGAGCTCGGCGATGCCCGGGTCTTTCCTTCCCATGAACCCTATCCATGTAAGATTGAACAGCACTTGCAGGTCCATTATGTCCTGGTCGCTGAAATCCCTTGCAAACTCATCCGTCTTTTTCCCGGCCTTTTTCCTGAGCAGCTCCTCATATCTGCTGAAAGGCGTGATCATGGTTGCCTGGTTGCAGGAGAAAAACCTTTCAAGTATCTGCTTCTTCTCATCCGGGGAAAGGTCCGACGGTTTTCTTCCCGAAAGGATGAAGTCGATGTCGGTCTGGTTATTTTCGGTATAGTTAAGAAGCTGTGCGATAAGCGATGGGACCAGGTTGAAAGTACATTTAACATCCGGAAAATCATCGAGCACGGCTATCATGTCGTAATAGCCCCTGACAGCATGCAGCCTCACCCAGGGCATAAGGAAAGACCCGGTAAGAGGGTCCCTGTAATACGGCTGATGCATGTGCCACAGGAAACCTATAGTAATCTTATTCATTACTTACTCCTGACAGCCTAAAGTAATTCTATGATAATCCAAGGTCTTATTGAATGGTAGCGGCGAAGGGATTTGAACCCCTGACCCGGCGCGTATGAGACGCCTGCTCTACCAACTGAGCTACGCCGCCACGAAGACCCCTTCTACTTAAGTCGTCTTTTTTTGTCAACAACTTTAGCCCCATTTGCAGCAAGCTCAATTGCTTGATTATATGCGCTTCTTTGGTGTAAAGATAACGCATGATGCCCGATTTTGAACCGCTCCTTGAACAATACCGCATGTACCTTCTGAACCAGAAGGGCCTATCGCGCGAGACCTACCGGGCATATATCAACGACCTTAAGGACATGGCTGAATTTTTCACCGAAAAGGGCAGCCTCGACCGCATGGCCGTACGCTCATACATGATGCACCTGCACGCGCATTTCAGGATAAACTCCATCAACCGCAAATTAAGCGCGGTAAAAGGCTTTTTTGATTTCGCCATGAAGTTGACGGATGTGATTAAGCAAAATCCCTTTTCACATGTCCGTTCGCTCAAGAGAAAGGAAGAGCTGCCTTCATTTCTGAGTCCTGAAGAGGCGGCCGACCTTATCGACTCCCCGGACGACATCAGGGACCATGCCATACTTGAACTTCTCTATTCCACTGGCGTGCGCGTAGGCGAGGTCGAGGCCATGAACTGCTCGGATATCGACCGCCACTCGGGGTTTATAAAGGTCACGGGAAAGGGCTCGAAGCAGCGCACCGTGCCGGTGGGCAGAAAGGCGCTTGATGCCATCGACGCATACCTGAGGACGCGCGGAATTGCAGATGCGATATATTCAAACGAGCCTCTATTTCTCAACAAGCGCGGTGGCAGGCTGGGCTCCAGAAGCATCCGCAGGGTCGTCTACAACCGCTCGCTTGAGGCGTCCGTCCCCCGTCATATAAGCCCGCACTCGCTAAGGCACAGCTTCGCATCGCATATGCTCGATGCTGGCGCAGACCTCAGATCCATACAGGAGATGCTGGGCCATGCATCACTCTCAACTACTCAGCGCTATACTCACCTTGAGCTTGACAAACTGATGGCCGTATACGACAAGGCCCATCCAAGGGCTAAGGGCTAAGAAGGATCTTAAATAAGCAGCCGCTTGAGAAAATAAAGGAATGCCTTCTTGAAAATTACGGCTGCCGTCACTAATCTTCAACAGGAAGGGGAGGTTTTATGGAAACCATGCATGCAACCACAATTTTATGTGTAAGAAAAGACGGCAGAGTCGTCATAGCAGGCGACGGCCAGGTAACGATGGGCAATTCCGTGGTGAAGGCCACGGCCAAAAAAGTCCGCAAACTCTATGAAGGCCAGGTTCTGGCCGGCTTTGCAGGCTCTACATCTGACGCCTTCACGCTCTTCGAGCGCTTTGAGGGAAAGCTCAAGGAATACCGCGGCAACCTCGCAAGGGCGGCTGTCGAACTTGGCAAGGACTGGCGCACCGACCGCATATTAAGACGGCTTGAAGCCTTAATGATAGTGGCCGATAAAGAAAAGACCCTTATGCTCTCAGGCGCGGGCGACGTTATCGAACCCGATGATGAGGTCTGCGGCATAGGTTCGGGCGGGGCCTACGCTTATGCGGCAGCGCTCGCGCTCATCCGCAACACGTCACTCGATGCGGCTGAGATCGCAAAGAAGTCTATGGCCATAGCATCGGACATATGCATATATACGAACACAAATATCTCAACCGAGGAACTTTAAATGAAGGAATTGACCCCAAGACAGATAGTTACAGAACTCGACAAATACATAATCGGCCAGGACAAGGCGAAAAAGGCCGTTGCAATAGCACTCAGGAACAGACTCCGCCGCCAGAAGGTGACCGGGGACATGAAGGATGACATCTATCCCAAAAACATAATCCTGATAGGCCCCACAGGCGTGGGCAAGACCGAGATAGCAAGAAGGCTCTCCAAACTCTCGAATGCGCCCTTCATAAAGGTCGAGGCGTCGAAATACACCGAAGTGGGCTATGTCGGCCGCGATGTCGAATCCATGATACGAGACCTCGTGCGCATGGGCATACAGATGGTGCAGAAGGAAGAGAGCGAAAACGTAAAGGTAAAGGCCGCCGAAAATGCAAAAGAAAGGCTCCTTGACGCTCTGCTTCCACTCGGCAAAGACGCGCAGGAAACGCATGCGGATACAAGAGAGAAGTTCAGGACCATGCTCGATGAAGGCAAGCTCGACGACAGGCCGGTCGAGATAGAGACAAACGAGACTCAGACGCCACATGTCGAGATCTTTTCCGGCCAGGGCATGGAGGAAATGGGCTTCGACTTCCAGGGCATGCTCTCGAACATCATGCCCAAGCGCTCCAAAAGAAGAAAGATGAAGGTAAAGGAAGCCCTTGAACTCATGACCAACGAGGAGATAAACCGCCTTATAGACATGGACAAGGTCTCGTCAATAGCCAGGGAGCGTGTTGAAAACTCCGGTATAGTATTTATCGACGAGCTTGACAAGGTCGCCGGGCGCGAATCCGGCAAGGGCGGCCCCGATGTATCGCGAGAGGGCGTGCAGCGCGACCTGCTGCCAATCGTGGAAGGCACCACGGTCAACACGCGCTTCGGCCCGGTCAAGACCGACCATATACTCTTCGTAGGCTCCGGCGCATTCCATGTCAGCAAGCCTTCAGACCTCATCCCCGAGCTTCAGGGCAGGTTCCCCATCAGGGAAGAGCTTCAGCCGCTGACAAGGAAAGATTTTGTAAGAATACTCACCGAGCCCAAGAATGCGCTCACCAAACAGTACAAGGTCCTGCTTGCAACTGATGGCGTTGACCTTACATTCACCGATGACTCGGTTGAGGAGATTGCCCGCATAGCAGAATACATAAACGAGCACACCGAGAACATCGGGGCAAGAAGGCTGCACACGGTCATTGAAAAGTTGCTGGAAGATATATCGTTCAGGGCACCGGATGAGGGAGGAAAAATAACCATCGACGCCAAATATGTGAAAGAAAAGCTTGAGGCCATCATGCAGAAGGAAGACCTCAGCAGGTATATCCTCTAAGGCCGGGCCCTGTATGGATAAGGGAAAATTCGCAAACGAGCTCAAAGCAGGAGACAAGTTCTGGGGCGTTTTCATCATAAGCGAAAAAAAGATAGGCACAGCCAAGAACGGCGCGTCATTCGCAAGGCTCACCCTTGCGGACAGAACAGGCGAACTGAACTGCTTTATCTGGGACAAGCCGGTTGAAAAAACCGACGGTATCGAAACCGGCGACGCTGTGGGCGTGGCCGGCCTTGCCGAGGTGATGGACAGGGGCAGGCTCAGGGTGAAGCTGGAAAAGATAAAAAAGCTTGAAGACTCTGAAATCGACCTCACCCAGCTTGTACCGGCAAGCGCCAGGGACGCCGGTGAAATGATGGCCGAGCTTGAAGGCATCATCGACACAATCGATGACTGCCATATAAAAACGCTGATCGCCAGAATCCTCAACAGGGCCGACTTCAGGGAGGCCTTCATGAAATCGCCCGCGGCCAAGGGTGTGCACCATAACTTCATCGGCGGCCTGCTTGAACACACGCTCAGCGTCATGAACGCATGCAGCGCGCTCTATCCGGCGTTAGCCCGCTACGGGCTCAACAGGGACATCATACTTGCAGGCGCGCTTCTTCACGACATCGGCAAGATCATCGAATACACGTCGGGCAAGGTCATCGACGTTACCTCGGAAGGCAGGCTTATAGGGCACATCTACATTTCGGCTAAAATAACCGATGAAGAGATCGAGACTATCGAGGGCTTTCCCGCTGAGCTCAGGCTGCAGCTCATACACCTTATCCTGAGCCACCACGGCCAGCTCGAATTCGGCTCGCCCAAGGTGCCTATGACCAAGGAGGCCATATTCCTGCATATGATCGACGACCTCGACGCAAAGCTCGCTGGCATTAACTCGATTATCGACGCCACACCGGACAGTGACGCGTTCAGCACCTTCTCGAACATATACGGCAGGTATATCTACACAAGGTCCTACACCCCGCCTGTGGAAGAGGAATAACCCCGATCAGGCATAGATTCCTTCGGGTACTTTCAGATTCAACAGCCTTAAGCAAACTCATGACTTGGGGGGGTAACTTGGGGGGCGACTTGAGGGGTGGAAACAGATTCATTCTGCAATATAACTTTTAAGCCATAACATACATCTTAAAGGTTGCTTCAATTAAGCAATGGTAAGATTCGAGACAGGTTTTTATAATACCTGCATCACGGAATCAGGGCCGTAACCGCAACCGGCGATCCGGAACCATTTTTGAGCTTAAGCGCCCCGATTATGACAGTCGTTCCCGCGGGCGGCAGCTTGTCAAGGTTTGCAAGGCATTCGATAATAAGTCCGTCTTTTTCAAACACAAGCCTGTTCACCGAAAATGTCGTGTCAGTGCCGGGGTCGACCCCGTGGGTGTCAATCCCCAAACCCGCCGCCTTCCGCTTGTTCAAAAGATATTCTGCCGCATCTGTCCCGAAGCCGGGGAAATGGAGCACGCCCGCCGCATCAGCGCCTAAGAATTTCGCAGAGTCGCCCCATTTGTCCTGCCAGCCGGTGAAAAGGATAACGAGCGAGCCTGCTTTGATTTCACCGTTTAGCTTTTCCCAGTCTTCAATGTCTTTGACGGTGAGACGATAATCCGGGTTCATGCTGCAGCTTTTTCTTGCATCGATTACGACGGCTTCAAGTATAAGTTCCTGCACGCCATATGCATCAACGGGTTTTCCCTTTTCAAAGAAGCTGTTTGCCGCGTTCATATGGGTGGCGCTGTGTTCGCCCATCGAGAAACTTCTAAGGTAATAGCCGTCTTTTATAATTGAGGCCTCGTCATGAAAAGTGACCGGCGGGTCTCCCGGCCACAGAGGGATGCCGGTCTCAATCGTATGGCTCAAGTCTGCAACCCTGGAATATCTTATTTCATTTGCTTTTCTCTGCTCAGGCCACGCTGCGCATGAAGCCAGCAGCAGGCAAACTGTAACAACGGTAATTATTCGTTCATTCATCATGGCTTTGAAAAGCATTCAAACTCACACTCCTTACACAAGAGGCCTTTATTGCCTGTTCTCCAAGACACTGTTGTATATTTCTTCAGCCAGTATCGGGAATACTGTTTTCTGGAAATCCTTGTCATCCATGTACCTCGTGACAATGCTGTCGTTCTCGGACATTCGCTGCATCATCAGCGATTCAATGATCGCCTTGATGCCGATCTTGAATTTATCAAGCGGATTAGCCATTGCAGTCTGGATTATACGCTCATCTTTTGAGGCCTTCTCTTTTATCTGCTCGAAGAAAAACCGATCTTCCTCAGAAAAATCGGTTCCAAACCGGTCATTCAAGGCCTGGATGATTTCCGATAATGGTTTGTCTTCATCCTTTGATTTGCCTGTGCCGACGGCGGTTGGACTCTTTACTCCGTAATGCTCCTGATCCTCCATAACAATATGGCCTGAAGATATTTTTTCTATCCTGTAATATTCCAGTTCGACATCCTTTTCCGGATGCGGATTGACGCCGCCATCATTCAAATCAAGATGAGGAATAAGATAACGGGCGTAACTGTAGAGCATTTCCAATTCCTGATCCGAATATGGAATAATCTGGCTCACGAAAGAATAGAAATTCACGTATGCGGTCAGCTTCTCATAAAAAGACTCTTTTTTCTCTTCATCGAGTGCCTTGAATCGGTCAACCGCCGGTTGAAGCATTTTGCCCATCCTTGCATGATCTGATGGGTTCTGTTTGTATTGCGGCAGATAAAAGATATGGCAAAAGCCAACAACCTCCGACCACAGATAGACCTGGAAAGCATCGAGTTCGTGTTTCAGCTTTTCCAGATGATCAGGGTCAGATGGCTCCTGAAGAGTTGTCACATTATAATAGGGTTTGAAAGCCATATAAATATCACTGGCTTCATTCACAAAATCCAAAACGAATGGTTCTTCTTTTCCCGAACTCCTGCGATTCAGCCTTGAAAGCGTCTGGACTGCCTGTACACCGTCAAGTCTCTTATCCACATACATGGCGCAAAGCAGCGGTTGATCAAAACCAGTCTGATATTTATTTGCCACCAAAAGAATCTGATAATCGGAAGAATCGAATTTGTCAGGCAGTTGCGATTCCATTATGTTTTTGCCGGTGACCACATCTATATTCATTGATGGTTCCGTGTACTCAAAACCGGTATCAGGATCTTTAACAGTGCCGCTGAAAGCAACCAGGGGCCTGATATCGTTATAATTATTTTCATTAATATATTTCTTAAAAGTCAGCATGTAACGTACGGCATGAAGTCTGGAGCCTGTAACTACCATAGCCTTTGCACGCCCGCCTATCTTTGGTTTTATATGTTTACGGAAATGCTCAACTATTATTTCTGTTTTCTGCTCGATATTATGCGGGTGAAGCGCCATGAATTTGCCAAGCTTTTTCTGCGCCTTTTTCTTGGGCATTTTCGGGTCGTCTTCCACTTTTTTCACAAGATTGAAGTATGTCTTGTATGTGGTGTACCTCTGAAGAACATCCAGAATAAAACCTTCTTCGATGGCCTGCTTCATGGAATACTTATGAATTGCCTCAGGTTTTCCGCTCGTTCCTATTGTGCCGAAAAGCTCCAGCGTTTTTCCTTTGGGTGTTGCGGTAAAGGCGAAAAAGGTAAGGTTTTTCTGCTTACCGCGAGATTCCATCACCTTATTAAGCCCGTCTTCCCAATCAAGTTCGCTGTCTTCTGCACCCTGTTCGGTTCCGGCTCCCAGAATGCGTTTCAGTTCACGGGCAGTCTCTCCGGTCTGGCTCGAATGGGCTTCATCTACGATAACAGCGTATCGTCTTGCTGCTATGGCCTCCTGCCATTCTTTGGCTTTGGCGATTGCAGCCTCATCGGGTTTATCCGGATCATCAGCGCCTGCTATATGAAGCAATCCTCTCAAAATGAACGGAAACTTTTGCAAGGTTGTAATTACTATCTTTGTTCCGTCAACCAGAGCTTCGGCCAGTTGTTTTGAGTTTTCGTCAATGGCTTTTACAACGCCCTGAGCATGCTCGATCTGGTAAATTGCGTCCTGAAGCTGCTTGTCTAGGATGCGGCGGTCAGTAATCACGATGATGCAGTCAAACACCTTTTCATCCGCCAACGTATGCAAGCTGGAGAGCCGGTGAGACAGCCATGAAATGCTGTTCGTTTTGCCGCTTCCCGCCGAATGCTGTATCAGATAATTATTGCCCGCTTTTTGAGTTCCTGCCGCGTTTACCAGCATCCGCACGGCATCAAGCTGATGATAGCGGGGAAACACCATGGTTTCCTTTGTCACCTTCTTGCGCCCACCCGCGCCGTCATCGACGGTTTGTTCGCTGGTTTCCAGAAAGATGAAGCTGCCTACGATATCGAGGAAGCTTTCTCTCGCAAGAATATCCTCCCAGAAATAACCTGTGCGATGACCGGATGGATGCACCGGGTTTCCCTTGCCGCAAACAATTTCTCCGGGCGCGCTTCCACGGTTGAATGGAAGGAAAAATGTTTTTTCCTTATTAAGGCGCGTGGCCATGTGCACTTCGTCGGGATCGACCGCAAAGTGAACAACTGCGCCTTTTTTAAACTTGAAGAGCGGCGCATGCGGATCGCGGTCGTTTTTGTACTGATAAACGGCATTTTTCCATGTCTGCTTTGTCAGCGGATTTTTAAGCTCCATGGTAGCAACGGGAATTCCGTTTAAAGAAAGCACCATATCGACCGTGCCGGCATCCGTTGGATGACAGAGAACCTGACGGGTGACATGCAGCAGATTCCTTCCAAACAGCTCAAGCGTTTCCTTGACCAGTCCATGCGCCGGTTTGAAGAATGCGAGCCTGAACGTCTTGCCGTAAAACTTGAAGCCGTGGCGGATTATGTGAAGAGTCCCTTTTGTATCGCGTTCTTTCACCAGGGTATCAATGAGCTTTGCGGAAAGTTCAGCGCCATGGAGCTTTTCCATCTGATCCCAGAGCTCTTTCTGGGTATCCTTAATAAAGGCGGTGACATACTCGGGAAACAAAGCCCGCTTCTTGTCCCATGCAAGGTTGGAGCCGGTTATCCATCCGCGGCTGGACATTGTTTCCTGGATGTAAGCTTCGAAAGCTTTTTCTGTTGTAGCCTTCAAAAATCCCCCTTTCAGTCAATTAACCGTCAAATAAGATTTGAAAATGTTTGCATCATTAACTTGTTGTAATAAATAATATTATTGAATATGCACTCATTCATTCATTTAAAAAACAGCCATCCAGTCAATTAACCGTCAAATAAGATTTGATATCCACTTATCAAGCCCAAATCGGTAAATACTTTGCGTGTTTTTTTGATTCACTCTCCGGGTCAGATAACTTTATTGCCCCGGCCTTAATGGCATCCCTTATTATTCTCGATACCATTGCGCTGTTCTCCTTCTTAATACCGAAACGTTCCCTCAATGAGGCATTTGTAAGATAACCTCTTTCGACATATTTCAAACTCGCATGAAGATATGCAGCCCTTATCTTTTCATTGTTATCCATTTCCGAAAAAGGTCTGTGGGCAAACAGGGTGCATCGTGTATTATCCTCAACTACTTCGAACAACGGGGCTGGAAGCTGAAAGTATTCTGTCTGAAAGACAACCTTGTCAATACCGCTTCCTCTTTCTTCGCATACGCCGATTCTTCGCATGAATGAGGCTATGTCTTCATTTCTGGATCTTGGCGGCGAATCAACAAAACGATCTGTATTAACAAGAGGTTTGCCGGGATTAGTAATCTCCATCCTGTCGGAAAATATTTCAACTGTCGGGCCTGAGCCTGTAATAAAGAAATCCTGATGAATTAATGCATTGGCGATAAGCTCTCTTACTGCAAGCCTTGGATACATAGGCATGTCTTTTCTTAGTGCTTTCTCGATTACTTCATTTGAAGGAAGAAGGTTCATAATGAAGTCTACCAATCCTTCAAAAGCTGAGGCATATCCCTTGGTTCCAACCTGCTCTTTCTGCGTTTCTATTCTTGTCTTGTTTTTATAAACTATTACACGAACCGCCTTTCTTTTTAATCCCTTAAAATCATCCAGCTTCTTCGCAAAAAGAATAGCGCCTAAATTTGTAATGTCCCATGATCCTGAATTGTTTCTGACTATCATCTTTTCTTCTGCAAGTCTGCCGAGTATTCCTTCCTTGTTGTCCGGCAACGGCAACTTCACCAGGTCAAAGTAATCAGGATAGTTTAATAATCTCAGAACATCGTCACCATTCATTTTATCAGTGGCGATCAACTCTTCAAATGGTGTTTTATCGAATATTTTCCAAAGCTGCCTTTCTTTTTCTGGAAATTCTTTTAGGGATTTTTTATTTGACCCTATTCGAATATATTCCTGTCCCTGGAACTGAACCGGGTGTTTGAAAGCTCGCGCTATTTCCAGTATAACAACTCTGCCCTGTTCAGTTTGTACCTCATAAAATTCGAAATCTATTTTAGGTTTCAGTAAACGCAGAAGCCAGCTCTCGATCTCTTCATTGCCCCTTTTCTCTTTCTTTGGATAAAAGGATGTGCCGTGTACTTCATGTGTCTGGTTCTCGATTCCCCATACAAGATAGCCCTTTATTTTCCCGTATAAAGCCGCTGAATTCGCCAATGCCGAAATATATTCCCCGATTTCCTGCGGATCGTGGTTGTTGTGTTTAAATTCAACCCATTCGGTTTCTTTTGGAAGAGCCCTCAGCTCTCTCAAAAGGCCCTGAAGATCTTCTGTTGATGGGATATCGGTCATAAAGCCTCCCTTACATCGATCTTTCCTGTCACGGCAGCGTTGATAAGGGCTGTCCGGTATTCTTTGAGCCTTTCGATTGCTATTTCGACCTTTGCTGATAAAGAATCAATCTTTACCGTCTCCCGGTCGAGGAAGTCTGCGATGGCTTGTTGTTCAAATAGTGGGGGAACTGGCAAAAGTATACTACCAAGATTGTCTGATGTTAACTTGGGTTGAGCTGAACCACTAACGTAAGGTGTATAATCAAAAATCTGCAATAAGGATTCCCAATAGGTTATCATATTGAATTTCGGTCTAAGAATGTGCGCATGATTATTTACCCAATATTTGCCTTCAGCTCGAAATGCCAAATGTGTACTCCGCGAAAGGAGATTTGCACCGTCCTCTGCTACAAGAATCAATGTTTCATTGAATATATAATCATCAACATAATCAATGATTCCAGAAGCACCATAGTAAGGATAAACTTTCTCAATAATAGCTCTATCCTCACCGGCTATTGGAATTCGTTTGTAGTCAAGATTTTCAAAAAGAAATTTTAGCGCCTTCACCTCCCAATGCTCCGGCACGTCGCCAAGCCATTCAACGCCAGAGGGTTTAAGCTTGACTGAAGGATCAAGACCTTTGGTGACTACACGCGATATAAGCGCCGTTCGCTTTTCCTTCAACAGTTCCAGCAAGCGCTGCTTTTTACTGAGCAGAGAATCTATACGGCTCGTCTCCCTGTCGAGAAAGGCAGTGATGGCTTCCTGTTCTTGAAGAGATGGAAAAGGGAATAGAAAATTGTTAAATTGCTCTCTCGGAAGACGCCATCTACCAAAACCAGATACACCTTGTCCCAGATGGTAAAAGAGTTTGTATTGATAACACAGTTGTAGAAGATACAAATAATATTTCGGATTATACAAAGAACCATTTTGAAGAGAAAAGACTCTATAATCAGGGCTTGTAACACCTTGATATAGAGCAATGTCAACATAACCAGTTAGCAAATCCATATGGTTCATTGCGAAATCACCAATATCAACAAGCTGATATTTTGAATAATCTGATGCCAACTGACCATCATTACTTTCAATATCTTTAATCTTTATTCCTTGCTGAGTAATTGACAAGACATCGTAACCTTCAGTTCCAGCAATATTTTTCTTAATTATGAAAATGTATCTCAGTCTCTTTATCTTCCAATACTCCGGCACATCCCCCAGCCACTCAACACCGGAAGGTTTGTATTTCGGATAGGCTTTTCTTTTCATTTCAAACCTTCTGCACTGCCGGTAATCTGGGCCAGCATCGAGACGATTTCAGATTCCAGCTTTTTGATGTCATCTTCAATCGCTTCCAGCTCTCGCGGCGGCTCGTAGCAATAGAAATGCCGGTTGAGCGGGATTTCATAGCCGACCTTGGTTTTGCCGTGGTCAATCCAGGCGTCAGGCACATGGGGCAAAACTTCGCGTTTGAAGTATTCGTCGATGTTTTCCTTGACTGGGACATTCTCGGTATCACGAAGGTCACTGTCAGGTTCGGGATTTCCTTTAGCATCTGTGCAGATTTCAGCGGTCTCGTCTTTTTCGCTTAAGGCCTCAAGAACAGCCTTGAGCTCGGATGATGACAGGCGAACATTTGTTTTATGATCGAGCGCCTTCAGATCTTTCAAAAATTCGATGCAGTTCTTGAAGAGCTTTTCATTCGTAGCTTTTGCAAGATCAAAGAGCATGGTCTTGATTGATTCCTGGCGCTTTTGGCCTGTCTCGATTTCCTGCTGGCGGATGGTTTCGTTCTTCTTGTCGCTCTCTGCAATCTTCTGAAAGGCGCGGATATCATCAAGTTTTGAAATCCTTTCGACGCTCGCCTTAAAGTTGAGGCGCAAGGGGCGTTCGACTGTGATCTTGTTGTAGCCGAAATCGGTATTGTCGAAAATCTTGGAGACAATAACCTTTTTGGCAGTCCCGTCAATTTCAATGGTTCTGGTTTCATCATGCATGAAGCCGCCGTAGATTTTTGTTATTTCTGATATCTGATCAGGCCGGTTTTCTTCACCGTCGCCTATCTGGTTACGCTTGTTTCCAAGGCTCTTTCTCATTTTTACATAGAATTGCCGCGCGTCGATAAGCTGGATTTTGCCGGTGCGCCGCTTTTCCTTACGGTTGGTGATAATCCAGATATAGGTTGATATGCCCGTGTTGTAGAAGAGCTGGTCAGGGAGCGCTACAATTGCTTCAAGCCAGTCGTTTTCAATAATCCATTGCCGGATGTTTGACTCTCCGCTTCCGGCATCACCCGTAAAGAGCGGCGAGCCGTTAAAGACAATGCCGATACGGCTTCCGCCGCTGGCAGGGGCGCGCATCTTTGAGATCATGTGCTGCAGGAATAAGAGGGAGCCGTCATTGATGCGTGGCAGGCCAGCGCCGAAACGGCCGTCATAGCCGAGCGTTGAGGCTTCATTCGTAATGGTTTTCTGCTGCTGCTTCCATTCAACGCCGAAAGGTGGATTCGCCAGCATGTAATCAAATTTATCTTTAGGAAAACCGTCTTTTTCAAAGGTGCAGTCAGGTTTGATATTGTTGGAATCTTCACCTTTTATGAGCATGTCCGCGCGGCAAATGGCATAGGCTTCATCATTCCAGTCCTGGCCGAAGAGATGCGGTTGCGCCTGGGCGTTCAGGGTCTTGATGTAGTTTTCCGCAACCGAGAGCATGCCGCCGGTGCCGCAGGCGGGGTCGTATATGGTTTTAACAACATGGCTCTTGCGCAAATCCGTTTCAGGCGACAGCAGGAGATTAACTATAAGCTTGATGACTTCGCGCGGCGTAAAGTGTTCACCAGCTTCTTCGTTCGCCTGTTCAGCCCCTATGCGGATGAGCTCTTCAAAAACGTATCCCATCTGCATATTGTCAATCTTTGACGGCGAAAGGTCGATTTCATCGGAAGCGAATTTCTTGATCACATTGAAGAGCAGGTTCTTTTCACTCATCCTGTTGACCTGAATGCCGAAATCGAATCGCTCGAATATCTGGCGGACATTGGGAGAAAATGCGTTTATGTAGCTGTTAAGATTGGGGGCGATTTGGTTGGGATCATCTAGCAGTTTTTTAAAGCTCAGCTTGGAAAGGTTGTAAAAGGGAACGCCTGTTATTGTTCGCAATTGAGCGCTTACGATGTTTTCAGATTTTCCTTTCAGATTGTCGAATTCGGACAGGACCCTGGCCTTTGTAGGTTCCAGAATACAATCGAAACGGCGCAAAACTGTAAGTGGCAGAATTACTTTGCGGTATTCATTGCGCTTATATGGGCCGCGAAGCAGATTGCATATGCTCCATATGAAATTTGCAATTTGGCCGTGTGTTTGTTCGGACACTATCTTTCTCCTCTCATTAATGCAAAATCATCTTTTCAGTGCCATCCAGGGATGAGTACGGTTTCATGTTGTTATTAGAATGAAGAATACTTCTTGTGCCGTTTATCAAATTCCTGCCCAGATTCATTATTCGTTAAATTATGCATTATTATTCCAGTTATTAAAATTTAAAAATAATATTGAACAGATAATTCGAAATAGCTTCCACTTATGATCAAGTTCCTTATTCATTGGGGTCGATTCAATCCCAGCCGATATCATACCTTACGCTACGGCCTTTTCCGCTCTGTCTAAGAAGGATAAATTTTAAAAGTATCTGTCTTTGGGTGATGTCAATTTCTTTGATGCACCAACAAAGAGTTCTCAGGCCATCACACCAGCATAATCCTGGAAACAATATCGTGAAAGAAATCCTTCGACCAAATTGACAAAGTCTCAGGGTCCTTTACGAAGGCAGATGTTTCGATTCGCGCTTTGTTGATATTGAGAACGTCAATGGCATCATGAATGAGTTTGAAAAAGGTATCTCCTGTCAACTCCTTCGCCCCTTTCCAGTCGCCTGTTTGCCTCATTCTCTGCTCAAGGTGGGCGAGGTGAAGTTCGGGATGATGGGATAGGTACCATACAAGGTCATACCAGTCTCTTCCCTTTACACGGGTCTTCCATCTCCTGCATAGAACTGCATGCATCTTGCCAGCAAACAGGTCAGGCAAAATAAGCACCCTTACCGGAAATGGAATCGGGGCCAGCAGATATTTTGTTTCAGTGGAGAAGTCAGGGGGAGGGTTTGTATCGACCTCCAGCTTTATTTTGAGCAATTGTCCCTTGGGAATTTCTTTGAGAATCTCTTCTCCGATATTTATAACAAGCATCTGGCTGAAGGTTTCCGCCTTGAGAAATGCAGACTGAACAGGTCCGACTATAGCCTTGTTCTTCTGTTCAAGATGCATGTCGAATCCGAATGCCTGGAGTTCCTTTTCAAGTGATGAGCCGAAAGAGCCGAGATCGAAGTCACTCATGGGTTCAAGCAGGGTGAAGTCAAGGTCTTCCGAAAACCTGTCAATGCCATAGAGGATTCTAAGCGCGGTTCCCCCATAGAAAGCAGCCTTGTCAAAAAACTTGCTTCGCCACAGACCGAGCAGGGCAACCTCTTGAATGATCTCCCTTAGGGCTTTTGTATAATCCCCAAGCCTTGTGCAGGGGTACTTCTGCAGCATCTGAGTTATCGCTTCATGCATTATCTGCCTCGCTTTCCTGGTCCTGAATCTTTCTTAGCAGATTACCAAGGATCTTCAGCTTTAATGACCTGTAATACCCAGATGTCTCAAAGATGAGAGAGAGATTAAGTTTGCTGAAAATATCCCTGTCGATACGGAGATTATCAAACAGATATGCCTGAAGTCCTTTGATGGTTCTTATCTCGGAACCGCGATCAATGGATATTTTATCTATAATGGCCTTTTCCGGTGTGGCGATTAGGAATGCTCCGCCATCATCAAGTTCAATTCTCGTCATGCCAGTCTGGAATGCCTGCAAAGGAATCATGCTGTAGGTGAACTGCCCGACAGGTGTAGTAAATGATCTTGACCGTCCTGTTGTTACAGAAGTGAGGGTTTCGACCCTTTCCGGAATCAGGCCATAATATGAAAGAGCATAGTCAAGAGAGATGTATGAGGGGCCATAGATCAGATTTGCTAGGATTTCTCGTGAATAAGGCCGCTTCCTGTAGTCAGGGCCGAAAATATATAACCCCTTTTTTACTCTAATGATCTGCTTCTTTCTCAGAAGATCTGTGATCTTGTCCCTGGGGCGGGAATATTCCTTAAGACTGGCAGTGAGCATCTGATAATCGAACTCTTCCCTCGCTATAGTCTTTCGGATTTGTTCTATCATTGTTTTCATATACCATTTCCTGCATAGTATGTCGACATATTATCGACATACTATGCACATATTACAAGATAGGTGCGTTTCTCCACCGAAAAGTTCACACAGTGAAAAGTTGAAATCCTTTCGTTCCGACCAGTTTAGCCGCTTAAACAACGAGCTTTGCTTTACAATATATGCTTTGACTCCTCCACCGAGCAGCGCTGCCTTAAAAAACATAATCATAATGAAAGATTTAACAGTATTTCTCCAGTCTGACGTTCAACCTGAATGCTTTTTTTTGTGACATCGCACTTGTATGTAAGATAGCAGTGATGCCTGGGACTGCTTAATATCGAAGGTGTGAATGCGGCAAGATTTGTTCCCCTGCATCTGGCCGAAGGCGCAAGCAGACCGGGGTGGCCTTCATTATGCAGCCTTTCACCGATCTGGTGAGTAAGACTGTAATCATCGCCGGTGAGCCCTGGAAACTTCTTTTCTTTTCCCGTCAAATCGATAAGCACGGCAGTGCAGTGAACCAGATAAACCGCGCGCTCTCTTATTATGACGCCGGTGTTGCCATAAACCCTGAGTTCGTCAGACATCATATGGTATGCGGTTTCGTGAATCGTGGTATCAAGTTCGATGGAACCATACCAGACGCCGAAAAGGCCGTTTGAGTATCTTGTGTTCAAATAAGGCTCTGTCTCAAAAGGGTATCCTATAGCGGTTGAGTAAAGAAAACCTCTTTCTATAAACCCGGCGGGCATACCTGATTTCACCCTCATCTCTGCGGCGACCGCCACGCTGTTTGCAAACGCGCTGCCCTCTGCAATGTCATCGAACAAGTCGCGGGACTCTCTGAGAGAGTTTATATTTCTGAAAACATCGCCGCCAAAATCAACCGACCTGTCAAAAAGGGCTTTCACTTATCAATGGCCCCTGATGAAATCAAGATAACGGGCGACCTTGGCTATTCCTATCAAACCCTCTTCTTTCATCACTGCAAGTGGCGTAAGGTTATCAAAAGCGGTGTTCCGCCTCGTCACCCACGAATAGAGGATATCTTCATTTTGAGGATAGAGCAGGCGCAACGCCTTATGTATGGCAAGCAGCCAGCCAGCGCGGTCGAGCATATCCCTGCTGATGGGAAGCGCTTCACCCTTTGCATACCTTGCAAGCATTGATCGGCTCCTGGGACTTAAGCCCAGCAGATCAAGCTGGTCGGCGGCTGTGAGCTTCCAGTGTGAGAAAAGCCTGATAATCATCTTAGCCAGCTCACTGCGGGATGCCTCAGCATTAAGATCAACCTCAGCCGGTTCTTTTTTGACCGCCTGCATACTACCCCCTTATTTCAATTTGATGTCTATAAATAGCCCTCTTATGACCATTTGTCTACATTGATATTCATTACATTATGAACGCTTCAAAATCTCAAACCTTCTCACCGGACAATCCCAGATAAAATATGGCCATTGGGGATTATGTCAGATATATTTATGTGTTTACACGACTTAATCACTTCAGAATTTGATTTGATTATGATGATTATCGCATCATGCAAAATCAGCAAAGTCGGACCTTATCAGGCAATAAACTCAAGATAATTGTCCCTGTTCACTGTTTGCCACGATGCTTCAGGGTAGGCTTTGAGCCATTCGGATGGCGCTTTGGGATTTGCCTTGCCCCATTTCATTTCATAGCCATAAAGCTTGCCGCCTTTTTCTTCGACGAGGTCGATTTCGTTTTTCAAATATGTACGCCAGAAATAATTATTTGCAGGGTCCCTTAAATATTCCTGCTTTTTGAACCTCTCGATTATCAGATAGTTCTCCCAAAGTTCGCCCGTGTCGCTTCTCAGGTTAAGGGGATTAAAATTGTTGATGAGTGCGTTTCTAACGCCATTATCAAGGAAGAAGTACCTGCTATTTTTGATTATTTCAGAACGAAGGTTGCGACTGAACCCCGTTAGCCTCTGGATGACGAACGCCTTTTCGAGAAGATCAAGATATCGCTCAGCCGTGTTTTTTCCCATGCCGAGCTGAGAGCCGAGTTCTGTATATGAAACATCCTTGCCGACCTGTAAGGCGATGAGCTGCAAAAGCCTCCCTATTTTTGATGAATTTCTTACACCATCGAGTTCAAGTATGTCTTTGAAGAGATATGAAGATACAAGCTCTTTGAGGTATTCCTGCCGTGCTTTATTGTCGCTTTGCAGAACAACCTCCGGGTATGATCCGTAAATAAGCCTGTTTTCAAGATTGGCGGCTGTTTTATGAATGCCCTCCTTTGCACCTATCTCCATTTGCGCCAGAGGATATAGCCTTAATGTTGCTTTTCTGCCAGTCAGAGGCTCACCGATCGACCTCGCAAGATCAAAAGAAGACGAACCCGTGGCTATCACACTTATGCCCTGAATATGATCTACGATAAGCTTAAGGTTGAGGCCGATATTATCAATCTTCTGAGCTTCGTCGACAACAAGCAATGTGTTTGCACCGACAAAGGATTTGAGTTTTTCAATAGACTGGCTGGCAAGATAATCTCTGACGGTTATGTCCTCGCCGCTAACATAAAGAAATTTTCCTGTTTCAGTTTCTTTAAGATATTCTTTTACAAGCGTTGTCTTGCCAGTTCTTCTCGCCCCGTATATGACTACGACCTTGCCTGGAGCAAGGACTTTTTTGAGGTTTTCAAGGTGTTTCTGTTTTATGTACATTGCAAATACCGTCCTTATATGGACTGAATTATATCAAATTGGGTCCATATGCAAGCTGTATTATAGATGTAACCGGTTAAAAGATATTATTTTCTAATCACCGAATCCTGCATGAGACCTTCTTTTGAAAAGCTGAGATATTCGCCACCGGCAATGATGATGTGGTCCTGTACCTTTATGTCAATATGGTTAAGTGCGTCTGCGAGCTGGAGGGTGAGTTCGATATCGCTTTGCGAGGGCTTAAGCGTTCCCGAAGGGTGGTTGTGCGCAAGGATAACCGAGCAGGCCTTGTGCCGGATGGCCTCTTCCACGACCTTGCGCGGCAGTATCTGCGCCTCTTTTACCGTGCCGGAGCTGATGAGTGCGGCATAGTTCACCTTGAGCTGCGCATCGAGGCAGAGTACGTAAAACACCTCTTCGGTGCGGCCCGCCATAAGCGGCATCATATATTTTGCGACTTTGTCAGGGTCATTCAGCTTAGGGCTGTCCTTTGTGGCCTTGCCGCTCATGTATCTCCTGAGAGCCTGCGGCAGCATCGAGAGAAAGGATGCAGCGTTTTCCCCCATGCCCTCTATTGTCGCAAGGTCTTTGGGATCAGCGTCAAGAACGGCCGAAAGGCTGCCGAACCTTTTTATGAGCCTGTGCGCAATCGGGTTGGTATCGCTTCTGGGAATGGCGTAAAAGAGCAGCAGCTCAAGCACCTGATGGTCGTCAAAGGCATCGAGCCCCTCTTCGAGAAACCTCTTCCTCAAACGCTCCCTGTGCCCGGAATGCAGATTCGTTTTTCCCATGACATGATTATAATATGGATTTTAAAAAGGTTGGACAGTAAAATTTATGACCCTTTCTAATAAATAGCCATAATATCCCGAGGGCAACTGGCAGTTTTCTGTTATATAATTTATTTTATATTAATTGTTGTAAAGTTAACGTTATCTTGATATATTACTTACAAGTTATTTGGGAAATAATTTGTGTTTTTTAACAATGACAACCCGTACTACTATGTATTCTTTAGTTTAATTTGATTGGGCTTTAAAAAGGGGGAATTAAATAAATTGAATCATTTTGAAAAAAGTGTTGTTCGGTTGATGCGGTCCGGTTACATCGATATGGATTTGTCCGGCGACCTCGCCATCCTTAAACATAAGACCGGTACTTACGCCTATGTCCATGGCGCAAAAGTAGCCCAGGGCATACCACCCAGGGATATCCTGGTTCAATACGGTCTTCTCGAAAAATACGGCAAGCAGGACAAACCGGGAAGCAACTAGATAAATAATATTAATCATCTTAATCCTATTTCTCGGTACGCATTACACCCGCTCTCTTTATAAAATCCTCAAATAAAACACTCCTCAATGATTTGCCGTGAGCTTTTCGCCGCTTAATTTAGCAGGCACCAGCAGCACAAAGAAGTGCGATGTAAAGCACTCGATCAGCCAATTTTTCATTGACATATAAAAATATATCAAGACTAGATGACTACATAATATTTAATGAGCGGGGAATAGACTTTATGAAGAAATGCGTTTTTATTCTGATCGCCTTGTTTTTTCTTCCTGTTTTATCTCATGCAACTGACTGGAAAAGATACCCCTATAACAATCCCGATTCAAAGATAGTGTTTCCTGTTGACGAGGGGTCCCATGCGCCGGTTCTTGGTCTCGAATGGTGGTATGTGGTCATACATGCGGTAGGGGAGACGACCGGCGACAAATATTCGATTCTTGTTACGCATTTTAACAACAGATTCAGGTTTTTCACCGTCACAAACATCACTCAACAAACCCACAAAAGCGGAACAACCCTGGGCATCTTGAATTCAAAACACGGGTCTCTTGATATTAAACATATTACCCAGTACGGAACCGACTGCATGAGAAGCAAAAAAGATTCGAGCGGCAACCTTGTCCCGTTCGAATATGAAATTGAAACAAACCATTCTGATATGCACATAAAAGGGGAACTGAAATCATTGAAGCCTCCAATGATTGTAGGCGGAGATGGCTATGTACCGATAGGCTCCAGCGGAAACAGCTGGTACTATTCTCTTTCCAGACTCCAGGCCGATGCCGTCCTTACCTATAACGGCATCACCGAAAGGATTACGGGCCTGGGTTGGATGGATCATCAGTGGGGAGAATTTTTTGTATCGCCTGTCGAGCTGTACGGGGTGTTTGAAACTTATGAATGGTTTTGTGTCCAGCTCGATAACGGTACGGAAATCATGATAAGCAATATCTTTGACAGGGACTATAACCTCCCTTACGGCGGAAAATATGGCGGGATTCAGTATTGCGATCCCGATGGAAACACAGTCCCCGGCCTTACTTCAATATTCACAAGGACAGGCTACTGGCAGGACCCTGCAAGCAAGAATTACATGTCAATGGGGTGGACGCTCGAAGCGCCTGCAATAAATTTAAAGCTGACGCTGACCCCTGAATTCAAGAACCAGATGGTGGACTTCCCTTTAAACGGCGACTTCTGGGAAGGAAGCATACATGTCAACGGAACGCTGGATAATGTCCCGGTAACAGGACGCGCCTTTGGGGAGCTGATACACCGGTATGAAATTCCTGTTCTTTCGGTAAGCGTGGACAACTATCTTAAAAAGTCGGCCTACAAGATGAATGAAACGATAAAGGCAACCTGGAAAGTCATAAACCCCGATATGGGAAATCCTCTGACATATGATGTCGAACTGGTGTCGGCAAATCTCAGAATACCGATATTTCAGGGAATCAAGGGGAACAGTGTCTCGTTCACCCTGGGTGATATCCTTCCTGCGGGAAGAAGGATCGACTTCTTCAGGCTAAAAGTTAGCGCATACTCGATTGATAAAGTCATTCAGGGCAGTTCTTATTCGCCTTATTTGATAAAAAAGCCCTAGCAGATTCTCTGCTGACCAGGCATGAACATTAAATCTTGAACCATCGGAGGTTATGATTTATGAAAAGAGTATTTCTTGTACTGGCCGCATTGCTTTTCCTTCCGGTTTTCTCCCATGCTTATGACCTGAAGGCATATCCGTTTACAGATCCCCAGAAGATAGTTCTGCTTCAAAGGGATGGCGTCTCCCAGCCGCCGAGCATCCATCAGCGGTATCGCAGAGCGGAATTCGACGCCGAAAAGCCTTTTTTCCAGTGGTGGTATTTTGCAATCAAGGACCACAGGAACAACCGCTACTTCGCATTCGACTACAGCGTTTCTGACTGTGCAAATGACATGACCAATAAGGGTTCATATGTTCTGTTTGCAATGGTCGATAAGGCAAACGGGAAAAATTTCCAGAAATACGAGCGCTACCCGTTTGAAAGTTTTAGGGCCGAACGGGATTTCGATATCACCATCAGCAACAATCAGGATGTCGATTTCGAGATAGAAGTCATCGATAACAACACTTATCATGTACGCGGCAAAATGAGGAATCCTTCAAATGTCTGGTTTGCCGAAGGATGCGACCCGGACATGTACATCGAGTGGGACCTCACCATTCACAGGAATTACGGCTGGTACGGCCAGTATGATATTCAGAACATCGCAAAGGCCGTAGGCCTCATTCACTGGAACACTTACTCGCATGATTCCGAAGTTGAAGGCTTCATTACAATCGGCGGCACCACGTACAACATAGAAAGGAATGAGGATTTCAGGGCCTACTGCGACATGAACTGGGGCGAGAACTTCCCTAAGGGCACCCCCTCGATCGATTTCCCGTGGGGCTGGTATCATGTAAACGTGCCTGATGCTGACCCTAAGAAAGACCTCTCGATCATAGCCGGAGTAGGAAGGCATAACCTTGCGAATGCCCTGAACGGCAAAGCTGCCCAGGCGAATATCCCCGGCATGGGCAAGTTCGCCGATATCAGGCTTGACGCTGATACGCATATCGGGGTCAGAAGCATCATAATGTCGCCAAAATCCGTTGAGGATGTCTATCAACCGGGGTTCGTGACCACAAACGACGGGTATGTTAAAATCTTCAAGATAGAGCGCAGCAACTGGGCGATTTACACCGATGCAATCGGCTCGGCGAAAATCCCCTTGAATCAGAAGATCACCATTGAAACGACAAACTATAAGACCGTGATGGATTTCAACTCCGAGATCGGAGACTACAACCGCCTGCTCTTTCCCCATGAGGATTATATATTCAGCGATTTTGAGGCGCTCGGGGTGAATGTCCATGTCGTTATTTCCAGGCTGACTGAAAAAACCACATATGCAAAATGGGATGTGGCCCGTAAATTTCCGGTCAAGGTAAAGGCCTTTGAGGTGATACGTGATTTCACATCCAACGACGGCGGGCTTGAATACGGCTATAATGTAAACGAGTAGGCAGATAGATTAGACAGCAGACGTTGAATTAAAATTGCTTCGGGTTATGCTCCGGGACTGATATTTAGAATTGGTAGCGGGGAGAGGATTTGAACCTCTGACCTTTGGGTTATGAGCCCGATAAATATCTTTTTAGACGCTATTTTCTGAGCCTTACCAAACATTACTCAAATAGATAATAACCAGTTTATTCAATGGTTAGCATTGCTTAATATATCATTCTTGACATCGCTAGAGTTTACTATCTATATGTAAATCATATGACACTTATATGACACCTGTAAAAAATGAGACACCTGAGCGGAGGTAAGGAATGGCAATTAATGTGATGTGTAAAAACTGCAAGAGCAACTACAAGATTAGCGCAAAGAAATGTCCAAACTGTGGGACGTCTGACCGGAAACAAAGACAATATCGAGTCAGGGTTTATACTGGTGTTGAAAAGCTCAACAAGAAAAACAACGTGATAAAAGAAATGAAGTCTATCGTCTATCCAACACTTGAACTGGCACGAGAAAAAGAAACCGAAATAAAGATTAAGATTCTCAGAGGTGATAAAATAGAAAAGCCAACACCGGTTACTTTAAGCGTTTTCTGGGAAAAGTATTTCAAACCCGATAATGAAAAAAAGGCTGCCTGGAAGTCTGATGAAAGCAGGTATAAGCTGCATATAAAAGAAGGTCTCGGTGATAAACGCTTGGATAGAATAACCGATGAAGATATTAAGACGATCACACAGCAAATGGAGATGAAAGGTTATGCTGTGGCAACCAGAAATCAGATACCTACATTAATGTCCCGTGTATTCACTCAGGCAAAGAAAAAACTTTTTATTGAGGGGAATAATCCCTGCTCATTGGTAAGCAAGGCTGATCCTAACAATCAAGTTGAGAACTATCTCACCAAAGACGAGATAAAGGCACTTATACAAACATTAAAGAGTTGGACTGACCGTGTTGCAGCTAACCTGATATTGATGGCATTATTCACAGGACTAAGGCGTTCAAGCCTTTTCAGAATGAAATGGCAAGACGTTAACTTTGAACTTGGAATAGTGAAAGTGTATCTGAAAGGCGGAAGGTATAAGAATATAGCCTTGTCAGAGCTTGCTTTAAATGTATTGAGAGAAACGCCAAACCTTTGCGAATATGTGTTTGCAGGCAAACCCGAAGTAACCACAGACACGAACGGCAACAAAGTAAAAACCTATGGACAAAGAATAGAAATAAAACGCTCATGGGATAGCATTAAAAAAGCAGCGAAAATCAACAGGCCGTTCAGGTTTCACGATATCAGGCATACTTACGCAACTATATTGGCAATGAGCGGAGTTAATCTTTTTGAAATACAGACAGCGCTGGGACACACCAGTTCAAAGACAACTCAGAGATATGCGCACTTATTACCGGAAGGCATGCGGCGAGTTGCGAACATAGGCGCACAGGCAATAGAACAAGGAACGGTAATTGATTTGAACACAAGAAGAAAGATTGCTTAATGCTGCACGTATAGCATGGCATACACATTCAGGGGATAGGTAAAGCTGACCGATACGGCGGGAAATCCTGACCCGCCTTCCCCTGGGACATATCAGGAGCGCAGACAGGAGGCGCGGGGATGAATGAGTATGAAGATTGGATAAAGGGGAATGATTTATTAAGCAATCACTGGAATATCAGTTATCAGCAATTAAAAGAGTGGGTTATCGAAGGCCGATTGATACCATATTTTAACGCAAGCCGCGAACAGTATGAAAGGCTCATGCGCAGAGTTGTTCCTGATAAGTACAAAGATAAATATCAAGAATGTCTGGAACTGACTGCGAAGATTGAAGATTGTAGATATTGGCTTGAAATGTCTTTGGATGATTTCAAGAATATTGCTTTTGGGTCAAATACGAGTGGCAAGAACCTATGCGAGATACTTGAAGAAAAACAGTCATTAAAAGCAAATGAGTATAACGATGCTAAACAGAAATTAGGCTTAGTTGAAAATGAACTTGACCCTGCCAAGATATGGCATTCTTTCAACCAGGGAACTGAACACTTAAAGAACATTATATTTGAAGCTGAATATAAAGTTTCCGATGTAAAAGCTCTTACAGGTGCAATCAAGGCAGATGATAAGCCAAAGGAAAATATATCAAATACTGATTATATAAGTCTTATTGAGAAAACAAATATTGATATTATTGACGATGAGCATATAAAAATCACAGCACCAATAAATAAGACCTTCAACCATACCCGATTGACGTCAAAATTTAGCAAAAAAGAATGGGACACATTCAGAAACATCCTGGAGTATGGTTATAAATCAGCTGGGATTAATCCAAGAGACAAACATAAATCAGGTGTTTCGAATGTTAAGGAATACGATAACACTAGGAAAACACTTTATCGGATAAACATAAAGCTTATTCGCTTGTTCAGAAAAGAGTTCGGTCTCGATATTCCCCATGATTTCAAATTCATTAAAGTTGATAAGACAAACAAAGATGCAGGCGTCTATAAACCATCATTCATTACGAAATCAGAACGTGAGCGCTTACAGGTGTTGAAAATGTTTGAGAGTAAAGGGATATCAATGAATAAGTTAAAAGAGAACCTTTAGGATCATTTCGGAACTTTTATTTTTCATTTCGGAACTTAACAAATTATAATACTCTGAATAATCAATCAGTTACTTTAAACTTTCGCTCGATATTCGGACGTTTCCGCCAATCAGGGAAAATCCATATTAAAGGAGATACCTGATGAAAAATGTAATACCAATCAAGAATGCAGCAGAAGAAAAATTACCATTAGCCCGTGCCACTATTTACAAAAATCACACCCTCAAGAAATTTCCGAAGCTTATCTATAAAGTGCCGGGAGTCGGTGTTGTTTTTGACCTAGATGAGTGGGTTTCCATGTGCGAGAAGGCAAAGGCTGAAAACATCAAGAAGGCCGAACGCATTTACAGGCCGCTTGAGGATTAGGTCATGAACCAGACAAACAAAAAGCCCTGCGGCAACAGGGCTTCACTCTTCAAAAAATCAATTTTATTAACTAAATTAAGCATAACAAAAAAAACTGTTTATTACAAGCAGCTTGTTCGTTTCACTGGAGGCTATCATGGGAAAAGATAACTCCATTGAATCAGCAGCACACCGGATGGTCGAGAAAGGCTTATCTGTTATTCCTGTTGACATGACACCTAACCCGAAGGACGAGAACAAGCCCAAAAAAGCAGCTTTAGTGTCATGGACGGAATTTCAGCGCAGATTACCGACCGATGAAGAAATTGATAAATGGTGGAAAAAATTTCCGAATGCAGGCCTAGGAATTGTCACTGGACAACTTTCAAATCTCACGGTGATTGACACAGACACTCTAGAGGCAAAAGAACGAGTTTTTGAGCTGCTTCCTGACGGACTGGAGACGGTCGTGGTTGACACTCCAAGACTCGGAACACACTTTTATTTTCAACATGAGAAAAACCTTACAACAGCAAAAGGGTTAATCTCAGGGTTAGATGTCAGGTCAGAAGGCGGATATGTAGTCTGTCCACCCACTCCGGGCTATTCGTGGGGCGGCGGCGGGCTTTTTAATGTTTTTGATACAAAAGCATTTAAAATGCCTAAAGATTTAAAAGATTTTATATATAATCTTTATGCCTATATAGGGCAAGGACAGCGGCGCAACAACTCGCAACAAACGCAACAAAACGCAACACTAAATTTCAATCAGGGATACAGAGACGACAGCCTCTTCCATGCTGCATACTCAATGCTTAAAGGTGGAATGACCCAAGATAATGCATTGATATGTTTAATGATATTGGCAGCAAACTGCAATCCCCCATTTCCTGAAAGAGAAATAAAAGCAAAAATTGACAGCGCCTTAAAGAGAATTTCAAGCAAGGAAAGGAACCTGACAGCAGAGATCAGGGAATGGGTAAGCGCAACATTTGGCAACTTTAGCGCAACAAACCTATACCAAGACGCAACAATCGCAACATCGGAAGACAAGCACAAGGCACGAACAATATTAGGAAGACTCGACGCTGAAGGCATCATTGAAAGGATACCTGGCAAAAATGGTTGGTTTCGAAGGATAGAGAACGACTTCTCAGTGATGAACCTTCTTGACGCACCAACCGAAGAGTTTAAGTTGACCTTGCCGCTAGAACTCCACAAGAAGGCCAAGTTCTACCCCGGCAACATTATTGTTTTCGCAGGTTCAAAAAGCTCTGCAAAAACGGCGTGGGCTCTTAACATTGCAAAGTTAAACATGGGTGATGTGCCTGTTGATTACATCAATTCTGAGATGGGCGAATCAGAGCTTCGAACTCGACTTGAATCGTTTAAGGACGTGTCGCTTCAAAAATGGGTTTCAGATGTCCATTTCTTCGAGCATAGCAGAGAGCCTTGGGATTTTATCACGAAAGAACGGAAACTTTTCATTATTGATTATCTCGAAATTGACCCCGACAAAACTTACATGTCAGGCGCACACATCAAGAGAATTCACGAAAAACTTGGTGAGGGTGTTTGTATAGTAATGCTTCAGAAAGACCCCAAAAAAGAGCTCGGTAGGGGGGATACCTTCAGCATTGAGAAGGCGCGGGGATATTTCAGCCTTGATTATAAGCCTGAAAAAAAATTGTATCAGATCAAGATTATCGACGTAAAAAGCCCGCGTGGAACCAATCCACGGGGTGAAACACTCAACTTCAAAGTTTCCGGAAGTGGCTCGCAGTTGACCCTATGCGGCGGCTGGCAGTCGCAAGGATAAGGAGGGCAAATAATGACAGTCAACAAAGCAATGCTTGATGAAATAATCCGGGACTATGGCATCAGACCCGGCAAGGCAAACAGTCAGACAAGGGTACGGCTTGCAATCATTCTTGCCGAGGCAATGATTAAAAATGGTATTCCTTCAAGAGATGCAGCCATTCTTGAGCGGGTATTCTATGACGAGCTTGAATCAGTTCAGATCGTATCAGGTTTGACAGATTATGAAGAGTTCCTGAAGAACTTTAAAGGCTGGCACGGCATTGACCCGCTTAAAATAGGCTTGCCTGAAGGAACTGCATACAGCGAAGACACAAGGGAAAAAGTCAGACAGATAATATTCTACATTGAAAGGAGCGTAATGAATGAAACTGGAAAATCTATTGACCGAAGAATCACTTTGTCAGGCGTTAGGAATAAACAAAGACCAGATATCAGCCTTAAGGCAAAAGGGCTTGCCGTACATTCCACTTTCACGGGTCAGGCGGCTTTATGATGATGAGGCTGCTTACTCTTTCCTGACAGGCTTGATGAAAGCGGCAGGCAACGGCAATGAACCCATGCCTTAGACATGCTGAACGATACCTGAAAGAGGTCTTTAAAGGACTGAAAACATGTCTGGAGCGGCAAAGAAAAAACGGCATGATAGATTGTATGGTCTGGCTTCATTTTAAATAAAGTTGAGGTCAGACCCCCCGGGTGCATGGGCTTTTGAACTGACTTTTTATGTATGATAGAACCCTTCCAGACCGCTTTGAAGATTTTGAAACCTTGGAGGGGTTTTTATTTGTAATAGTTCAAGTCTGATCTGACAGACAATCCCAGTGAGATATAATCTTTTCATATAGCCTGAAAGTCGGGGCATATGATCTTATGGGGATATATTAAAAACAAGCCAATCTTGGATAACATCAAGGTATCTGCACTTTATGCTATCCTTTCGGATACTTGACTAATGATTACACTGGCGTATACTATAATATAATCAACAATGTTTAAGCTTTAATGTTTATATTTGGGGAGGAGAGTCATGAAAAAATCTGTCTATTTGCTGTCCATTATCCTTTTTGTATCTATTCTAAGCGGTTGCATCATATCTAAAACACCCAATGCAAATGATGTTACCATGAATTTGGGCGAACAGAAGACCTTCAGTATTAAAGTGTTCCCATCAAATGCAACCTATACATGGTCCATGGACGCATCGCCCCTAGCGAATACAGGGAAGTCATATATTTACACTGCGGTAGCGGGAAAGCATACCCTCACAGTAAGAGCAAAGCATGGTTCAAGTACGGATACGCAGACATGGGATATCGAGGTAAACAGCCCACCAAATGCCCATGCAGGAGAAGATCAAACAGTACCAGTCGATGCAATTGTTACTCTCAATGGTTTGACCTCGACAGATATTGACGGTGACATTGTTTCATATCGATGGGAGCAAACTAATGGCCCCATAGTGATACTGACCAATGCCGATACGGCAACTGCACAGTTCGCGGCCTCAGTTGCAGGAGGCTCGGTGCTGACCTTTGAGCTTACCGTAACCGATACAGGCGGACTTCAGGCAACCGACACCTGTGTGATAACAGTTACCAGCCTGCCCGCCCCCATCATCGAACTTCTTTCCTCCCTCGTCACCCTCCCCGCCGGGTCATTCATGATGGGGAGTATACAGAGTCCCGATGAGAAACCAATACATCAGGTTACTCTACAGGCCTTCCATATCGGTGCATTTGAAGTAACTCAGGGTCAATACGAGGCGGTAATGGGGATAAATCCCTCTCTTTTCCAACCACCAACTTATCAAGACATGCCAAATAGACCAGTGGAACAGGTTTCCTTAAATGATGCCAAGGCATTCTGCCAGCAGCTTTCTGTTATTACAGGCCAAACCTTCACCCTGCCAAGTGAAGCACAATGGGAATACGCATGCAGGGCCGGGACAACTACAAGATACAGCTTTGGCGATGACACAGCCCTGCTAGGCGATTATGCTTGGTTCGCTGATAATATACCGGGCATGACTATAACCGAACCCGTAGGTATGAAACTTCCAAGCCCTTGGGGGCTTTATGACACATACGGTAACGTATGGGAGTGGTGTCTTGATTCATGGCACTCTGACTATGTTGGCGCGCCTACTGACGGCAGTGCTTGGGCTCCTGATGCAGGCCCAACTGTAAATTACTTGGTCCGTGGCGGTAGTGTTACTGACGACTATTGGGAGATATACTCGGCACGTCGTGGCAGCAATGGGCAGGGATGGAAGGCCTTTAACCTTGGCTTCCGTGTTGTCTCACTCCCTTAAAGTAAATATCCCTATCTTCTGTAATTGTTATAAAAGGGGGGGGTAGAACTTGGAGCTATTGCTCTAATTCTCTCAGGATATGCTACAAGGTGGTAGCAGGCTGATATGGCAAAAAAGAGGGGCCACGTCTCAACATTTGATAATATTCACCATTATTCCTAAACAATCGGAGTCCACATGACTTCGTCAGATCAATTCTTAATTTGTACAATTTAATGAATGATGAAAAGACCTTCATATTTATTTGAAAAGGGGGAACGCTTTAAAAGCAATCCCCCTCCTTTAATAAATCTTTTTTCACCATGGCCTTGTTGAAACAGTTGAAACGGGTCTTGTCCCCGCAGCAAAATTGCCTATTGTTGTTAAGACTCCAGTCGTTGAATTGATTGAATAAGCAATTATATTATTAGAATTCTGGTTTGCCACATAAGCAAAATTTCCAGTAGGGTCAACAGATATCGAAATTGGAGAAGTTCCTGCAGAAAAAGGACTGCCTGCTACTGGGGTTAAAACCCCTGTTAGTGCATTGATTGAATAGGCTGAAATATTATGAGAATCTTCATTTGCAACATAAGCAAAATTCCCATTTGGGTCAATGCTTACACATAGGGGTGTTGTTCCTGCAGCAACTGGACTTCCGACGGGGGTAAGTGTTCCCGATAATGGGTTTATCGAATAAGTTGAAATATTCCCTGAACTGGCATTTACCACATAAGCAAAACTTCCATTTGGAGCAACAGCAACTGAAAAGGGTCTTGTTCCTGCAGAGACCGGGCTACCGATGAGTGTTAGCAAGCCTGTAAGAGAATCAATAGTATATGCACTAACGTCGTTTGATGTGTAGTTTGCAACATAAGCATAGTTACCAGTGGGGTCAACTGTTATAGAACGGGGTTGTGTTCCAGATGCTATTTCACCAATAGCTGATAAAACACCAGTTCCACTGTTGATTGAATAAGCTGAAATAGTATTCGAGGCATTATTTGTTACATAGGCAAAATTTCCGGTTGGTTCAACAATTACCGAAGTTGGATAAGAACCAGACGAAATGGGACTTCCGATTGTTGTTAAAGCACCTGTTAGTGAATTAACAGAATATGTATAAATATTATTTGAACCTGAATTAGTGACATAAATGTATTCACCATCGGGATGAACTGCCATTGATGATGGTTGCGTACCGGCAGCAACTGGACTACCTATTGGGGTTAATAAACCAGTAAGTGCATCAATTGAGTATGAACTAATATCGTTTGATGTGTAGTTCGCAGAATAAACAAAATCACTTCTTACGTTGACCGTAACAAGATAATTCTTTGTCGAAGCGTCTGCTGCCGTAACTGTATAAGTAACTGGAGATGAGAAGTTTTGATGTATCCCAGAATCAGGATTGACGCTTACGCCAGTAATAATAATTGTGGGAGTTAGTGAAGTTGTGTCTGTGCCGTAAGGTAATATTAAATCAATTGTATTTGTTCCGATTGTTCCAGAAACCCCCATAATGCTGAAACTGGTTATATTTTTGGAGTCATCACTCGCAACAGTTACATACACGGTATATTCCTTTGTTGAACTGTCTGCTGCAGTTACCTCATAAATGACTGGCGACGAAAAATCTTGAGGAATGCCTGATGAGGGATTAATACTTGCGCCTGAAATAGAAATCGTAGGTATGAGAGAAGTTACATCAGTTCCATAAGGGACTGTAAGATTAACAGTGTCTGTTCCGATTGTCCCGAGAATGCCAAGTATTGTAAACGCTGTTATATCTTTTGAATCATCTTCTGCAACAGTTACGGTCACGGTGTATCCCTTGATTGAACTATCAGCGGCAGTAACAGTGTAAGTTACAGGCGTTGAGAAATCTTGAACTTCACCAGATGAAGGGTTTATGCCTATCCCATTGATTACTATTGTTGGAATTAATGAAGTTGGGTTAGTTCCATAAGGTACGGTAAGGTTTATTGTATTAGTGCCTATATTTCCTTGGATACCTAGAATACTGAAAGAAGTTATATCTTTATCACTTGCTGCTGCTTGAGTTACTGTTACAGTGTAATCTTTAGTTGATGAATCTTCAGCGGTGACTCTGTAAATAACTGATGAAGAAAAGTCATGTGTAACCTCTGATGATGGATAAACGCTTGTGCCCGTTATTGTAATTGTTGGACTTAATGCGGTCAGGTTTGTTCCATATGGAACAGTCAGGGTTATTGTGTTTGTTCCAATTGTCCCAGGGATGCCTAGAATGGTGAACCCTGTTATATCTTTGGATGAACTTAATTCATCATTGCTTCCACCACCACCTCCCCCACATGCAGAAAACATAATGCTTAATATCATTATCAGAAAAACTGACTTGCAATTTACCATAAAAACCCTCCTCTCTTTAACGGGGATGCTTATAAAGAAGTTCTATGAAAATTAATTATCTAAGTGCCCAAATAGTTTAATATTCAAATTATATCCTACTAATACTTGGTTATCAATTATGAACTCTCTTACGGAATATCATTTCTTTGATCTGTGAGAGTAATTCATTTGATTTTCTTGATTACAAACCCTCCCCGATTGCACATCACATCCAGTATAAATTCATCCCCGTATTTTTTACAAGCAACAATAAACATATCAATCAAATCAGCGATTACCTCTGATGTATTGACCTTTCCGGGCAATACTTCCATGAATCTTTCAAAAAGGTCTTCATCAAGTGATATTGTCATTCTTTTTGTGGCCATAATAAATATATCGGCAAGCTTCAGAAAATATTTTAAATTAATTTTTTGGCGGCTAATTGCTCATTCTAGTATAACCAGTAATATATTATAACTAGTATTTTAAATATTATATATATTATGAGCATTATTTTATTGGTATTTTGTAACCAGAATATACAAATTCCTGTTCCCCGCCCTCTTAATCTCGAAAGTTATGGCAGGAAATTTAATATAATCAAATGGACTGAAAATGCCTTAAAACAGAGGGCAGAAACTACGGCATATGACACTATTATGACACCGGTTCGTTTGCTTATTTTAAAATTGGTCTAACTGCTTGATTTAATTGGTAGCGGGGAGAGGATTTGAACCTCTGACCTTTGGGTTATGAGCCCAACGAGCTACCAGACTGCTCCACCCCGCGTCGAGGTATTCTTCTAATATCAATGGGCGGGTTTTGTCAAGATGCGAATCCCTGTTTGATCAAATAATTATGCTTGTCACAAGGAGAAAGACCTGGTTGAAAATATGCTCAAACAGTGTATTGAAATTCTATGAACGACGTAAAACCAAGGCGGCTTATGTGCTATGCGTCCGGGGCCATGCGCGGCGTCTATTATGCGGGTGTGATGAGGGCGATGGCCGAGGCGGATATAGACTTCGATGAGTTCGCGGGCATCAGCGTGGGCTCTACGGGAGCGGCCTGGCATGCCGCAGGACAGGGGATAACGGGCCTTGACACATGGCTTATGATCGCTGTTGAAAAGCTGACGCTTCACCCTTTCTTCAATAACAACACCTCAAAAAACCTGGACTGGATGATAGCGAACGATACCCTTCCCAGGCTCGATATAGAGGGGCTCAAAAAATCGGGCAAGACGGTTCACATAGGGGTATCAGAAATAAGACCTTTTCTCGAATGGGGCAAAGGGATATTCAGGAGAAGGTATCTGAGCTTCAAAGGCGATTTCAATACCCGTGAGCTGCTGACGGCAATCAGGGCGAGCTGCCATATGCCTTTTATAAACGGCATATTTTCATCGACGCCCGTGGGCGGAAAAAGATGCCTTGACGGCGGGCTGACCGGCCGCATACCTCTTGATGCAGTCGATCTGAACAGGTTCGATGAGATATGGCTGGCGGTGGCATCTCCCAATGCCATACGTGAACTTGGCTCCAGAACCCCGGAAAAGATAAAGCAAAAAATCCATATAATAACACCCAGCAGACCTCTTCCTGTCAGGCGCATAGAAATCGACAAGGAAAAATTCCTGGATACCGCCAATATAGGCTATTACGACACCATAAAGGCCATTACTTCAGTATCCGGGGGACACAAAATCAATGGATAAATCAATTGAAGTTCTCGTAGTCGGACGCATCAATATCGATTACCTGTGCATACTCGAAAGCTACCCTGAAGAAGATGCCAAGATAAATATTAAAGAGCGCATCCCCGACATCGGCGGCCAGGGAGGCAATACGGGCTGCTGCATAAACAGGCTGGGCGGAAGGCTCAAGCTCATGAGCCGCATAGGCAATGACGATGAAGGCCGTATCTGTATCGAACTCTTGAAGGAAAGCGGCATTGACACAGGCTCGATTAGGATTGTCAAAGGAGGGCATACGGCTGTATCTTATGTCTTCATATCGCGTCTTAACGGAAAGCGCACCATCATGTACGAGTCCGAAACCCTTCCTGATCTGAAGCTTGATACAAAGATGAAGTCTTTTATTTCAAAGGCCCGGGTTCTTCTCCTTGACCCGTCGGTCACACACCTGGCTCCGGAACTCAAGACACTTAAAAAAAGGCCTACGATAGTTTATGACTGCGAAAGATGGCGTGAAGGCATTTATGATATGATGACACTTGCCGACTTTTTCGTGCCGTCTTCCCAGTTTCTGGCAGAAAAAAGGATGGGCTTCAGAACAACTGATACGATAACGGGTTTTAAGACGCTGGCAGGGAAAGTTCCCAATACACTCATCATGACCGATGGGAAAAACGGCGCATATTTCATCATGAACGGCTCCATATTTAATATCAGGCCTCCTGAAGTGAAAATCATCGACACGACAGGTGCCGGAGACAATTTTCACGGCGCATTGGCTCTGGCTCTGAGCAGGAATTTTGCGCTTCAGGATTCAGTGAAACTCGCCACAACCGTTGCAACGCTCTCATGCACAGGATATGGGGGCAGAGCCGCTGTACCTGATTGGGGCGAGGCCTTGAACATTTCAAAAAGCCTTAAAGCGTTAAGGGTATGCGATGCTTAAAAACCGGGGCAAATATTTTTTGACAGCACCTGTTATTTAATGCATATTTTTTAAGACTGGCTCAGCCAGTCTGAATGCCGGTCTTCTTAACTGAATACAGGAGGATGCTTATGAAGAAATCTGTTCTGGCAATCTTTATTACGGCAATGTTCGCCTTTCCCGTCTTCGCCGCCGATGCGATTAAAATCGGAGTTGCAGGCCCGCACAGCGGAGACCTCGCGTCTTACGGAATACCAAGCGCCAATGCCGTGCAAATTGTAGTGGATGACATCAACGCAAAAGGCGGCATCAATGGCCGCAAGATAGAAATCATAAAACTGGACGACGTATGCAAACCCGAGCAGGCTACCAATGTTGCCCAGAAGCTGGTTTCGGAAAATGTTGCCGCCGTTGTCGGCCATATATGCTCGGGCGCAACGCGCACGGCTCTCAGTACATACCGCGACGCGAAGATAATAACCATATCGCCCTCGGCAACCAAAACAGACCTGACGACATCAAAGACATATCCAAACTTTTATAGGACAATAGGTTCAGACCAGCTGCAGGCCGAACTTATGGCCGACTTCTCCGTAAACAGACTGAAGCTCAAGACTTTCGCCGTCATCCATGACAAGGGCGACTACGGCAAGGATGTCGCGGAGTACGCAAAGTCATATCTTGAAAAACACGGGGGAAAGGTCATGCTGTTCGAAGGTATCACCCCGGGAGCAGTGGACTATTCGGCTATCATACAGAGAATAAAGAGGGAAAAGGTCGATGTGGTCATTTACGGAGGCTACCACCCGGAGGGCTCAAAGATAGTAAGCGGCATGCGGAAAAAAGGCATGAAAACCGTTTTCATCTCAGATGACGGATTGAAGGATGAAACATTCATCAAGGTGGCGGGCAAATATGCGGAAGGTGTTTATGCAACCGGACCAACAGACACGACAAACCTCAATCTAGCACAGGAGGCGATAGCAAAACACAAAAGCCGTTTCGGTTCAGACCCCGGCGCATTTTATCTCAACGCCTATTCCGCAATCCTGGCCCTTGCAAACGCTATAAGCAAGGCGGGTTCAACAAATTACGATGCAGTGGGCAAAGCGCTCAAGACCCAGTGGGTCGATACGCCTCTGGGCAAGATAAGCTTCGATGCAAAGGGCGATGCAAAGGGCATAGGGTTCTCGGTCTTTGTCGTTAAAAACGGCAAATACAAGCAGGTTAAATAGACCTGTCCGGGGCGGACAAACCGCCCTTTTCTTTTCTATCGGATGGAATATTTTCTGGAACTTCTCTTCAGCGGCCTTACAAGGGGCAGCATCTACGCACTGCTGGCTCTCGGCTATACAATGGTCTATGGGATAATCGCTCTGATCAATTTTGCGCACGGTGAAATATATATGATAGGAGCCTTCACGGCCCTTATTGCTGCAAGCATCCTGGCTCTGCTTGGTGTAAGCGGCCTGTCCCTTCTCGTCCTGGCAGGCGCTATTGCCATAGTCTATGCATCATCCTACGGTTATACGGTCGAGAAAATCGCCTACAAACCGCTCAGGAATGCCTCCCGGCTCTCGCCCTTAATTAGCGCGATCGGCATGTCCATATTTCTTCAGAATTATGTGCTTCTGGCTCAGACGTCGGACTTCGTGAGCTTTCCTCAGCTGATACCTGACTTCGAGTTCATGGAAAATTTCCGCTCCTTCATGCAGCCTTCGGACCTTGTCATAATATCCACCACCGCAGTAACGATGGTACTACTGACGATCTTCATCAAATTTACGAAAATCGGAAAGGCCATGCGCGCAACCTCACAGGATAAAACCATGGCAATGCTTTCCGGCGTGAACGTCGACCGCGTTATTTCAGTCACTTTCATAACCGGCTCTGCTCTTGCTGCTGTGGGTGGGATATTGATATCGTCCCATGTCGGACAGATAAACTTCTATATAGGCTTCATTGCAGGGCTCAAGGCATTTACGGCCGCGGTCCTCGGAGGCATCGGAAGCATTCCCGGAGCCGTGCTCGGTGCAATGATACTGGGATGCACCGAAAGTTTTGCCGCCGGATACATATCAAGCGACTATGAAGATGTTTTCGCATTCGGTCTATTGGTGCTCATACTTATATTGAAACCATCAGGTCTACTCGGCAGGAAGACCTCGGAAAAGGTGTAGGAATGAACAGGGCCATTAAGGAAACGCTTAATTCTCTTGTCGTTGCGGTCTGGTTCATGTTCCTCACCTTTCCCATAATGGCTGTCAAGGTCAATACGGTCGAGAAGGTCATTACATGGCGTTTAATGAATGTAGTGTATGTAGGTGCATGCGCTTTTGTGCTGTCTTTCTTCTGGCGGTATCTGATGAGAAGGAGGCTGCAGAAGAAGGACGATGAAAACACATGGCAGAACCGCACAGCTTTAAAGCTCAAGCAGCAGAAAAAGTTAATGCCTCTCCTGGCAGCCGTTCTTTTCGCCGCTGCAATTGCGTTCCCCCTTGTATTCTCAAGCTATCAGGTCTCGGTTGTGACCACGGCGCTCATGTATGTAGTTCTGGGCCTGGGTCTCAATATAGAGGTCGGTCTGGCAGGCCTGCTCGACCTTGGCTATGTGGCGTTTTATGCGGTAGGCGCATATACCTATGCACTGTTATACCACCACTTCGGAATGAGCTTCTGGCTTGCGCTGCCTCTAGGGGCTGTACTTGCAGCCATGTTCGGGGTCTTGCTGGGGCTTCCGATTCTCAGATTGAGAGGCGATTATCTGGCCATAGTGACGCTCGGATTCGCCGAGATAATCAGGCTGGTGCTGAACAACTGGAGCAGCTTTTCCATGGGCCCTAGCGGGATTGCGGATATCGCGCCGCCTTCGGTCTTTGGCAGGACACTGACATTGAACCAGTCGAGTGATTTCATCTACTATATCATGGTCGCCCTCGTGATCTTGACGATATTCGTGGTGGGCAGGCTGAGAAATTCACGAATCGGACGGGCCTGGATCGCCATGAGGGAAGACGAAACCGCCTGCCAGTCTATGGGCATAAACATAACAAAGGCCAAACTTACCGCATTCGCCCTCGGAGCGACATGGGCAGGCATGATGGGATGCGTATTTGCTGCCAAGACTACGTTTGTGAATCCCGCCAGCTTCACCTTCTGGGAATCGATAATAGTACTTTCAATTGTTGTGCTTGGTGGCATGGGTTCGATTGCGGGCGTAATCCTCGGTGCTTTCATACTGATACTGCTGCCGGAATATCTGCAATCCATCTCACAGATACGGATGATAATATTCGGGGCATGCATGGTGCTGATGATGGTCTTCAGACCGCAGGGCATAATAAGCAGCATCAGACAGCACTACCGCTGGAAGGAGATCTCCTGAAATGGGCCATGTCCTTGACGTAAAAGGCCTGTGCATGCAGTTCGGAGGGCTGAGTGCACTCACTGATATAAATCTTTCTGTCGAGAAGGGGGAGATTGTTGCACTGATCGGGCCCAACGGCGCAGGCAAGACGACATTCTTCAACTGCACAACAGGCATATATGAACCCACGAAGGGCACCATTACAGCGACACAAGGAGATGGGCCGGAGATTGTTCTCAATGGTCTTAAGCCTGACGAAATCACTGAAAAAGGGCTTGCCAGGACATTTCAGAATATAAGGCTATTCAAGAAGATGACCGTGCTTGAAAACGTCATGGTAGCCAGGCACTGCCGGACGAAATCAGGAATTCTCGGGGCGATATTCAGAACCGATAGCGTACGCAGGGAGCACAAGGATACGATTGATTATGCATACCGTATGATTAAAAGGTTTTCCCTAGAAAGGCATGTAAACGTACTTGCCGGAGAGCTTCCGTATGGCGATCAGAGGAAGCTTGAAATTGCAAGGGCGCTTTCAACCGAACCGTTCCTGCTCCTGCTTGACGAACCCGCAGCCGGGATGAACCCGAAGGAAACCGAAGAGCTCGACCAGTTGATAAAAACAATCCGTGATGAAGACGGCATATCCATAATGCTCATCGAACATGACATGAAGCTTGTAATGAGCATATCCGACAGGGTGTATGTAATCGATTACGGCCAGATGATAGCAGAGGGCAGGCCTGCTGAAATAGCTTCGAATCAGAAGGTCATCAAGGCATATCTCGGAGAGGAATTCGATGCTTGAGATTAATGACCTGAGCACTTATTACGGCGGGATTCAGGCTCTCAAAGGCATCAGCCTGAATATCAACAAAGGTGAGATTATCACGCTGATAGGGGCAAACGGCGCGGGTAAATCAACGGCCCTCATGTCAATCTGCGGAGTCGTGCCGCCTGCTGACGGCGATATCGTTTTCATGGGGGAGTCGATAAAAGGGCTCACTCCAGATAAGATATTCAGTCTCGGGATTGTCCAGGTCCCGGAAGGCCGCAGGATATTTCCGGAAATGACAGTCGGAGAAAACCTGGACATGGGAGCATACCTGAGGAAAGACAAGGCGGCGATCAAAAAGGACATGGACTATATTTTTTCACTCTTCCCGAGGCTCGCCGAGCGCAGGGGGCAGCCCGGAGGCACGCTGTCGGGAGGCGAGCAGCAGATGCTCGCCATTTCAAGGGGGCTTATGGGCAGGCCAAAACTCCTGCTCCTTGACGAACCTTCCCTGGGTCTCGCCCCTGTTCTTGTCAAACTCATTTTCGACACAATCAGAAAAATCAACACAGAGAACGGCACGACAATTTTCCTTGTCGAACAGAACGCGAATATGGCGTTGGCAATTGCCGACAGAGGATATGTGCTGGAGACTGGAAGAATTTTGATTGAGGGAAAATCAGACGAGCTTCTGAACAACGAAAAGATTAAGACTGCTTACCTGGGCCTTTGATGAGCAGGCTAATCAAGCCTTATATTATCAAGATAAACTGTCTCCTGCTCAGCGAGTCCTGTTGTAAAGAAACATATCCTTGTCACATTGCGCAAGTCCATAGGCCTTGTTGCAGGTGATTTTCTGATATCCTCAAGGTTTATGCTGATATGGTTCAGTCCGGGTTTGAGCATGATCCTTCTGTTGAACCTATCATCGAATTCATTGTTATGCAGCATATCGTTTATCCTTAAAGTGATGCTCAGATACTTTTCTGCCGGGAGATACACATCGGCGCTGAAAATTTTATAGCCTCTCCAGTCATGAACGAACCCTTCCCTGCAAACCCCTGAGAATTCTCCCGGAAGCAATATCAGTTCTGCTGAATAGTCTTTTTTACCCGAAAGCACCGTCCTGATTATTTTCGCTCTATTTTTTTCCCATGAAGATGTCTCAAGGGTGCTCTCAAATGAGTTGATAACAGGAAACCGGTTCAGGTTAAGCCTGTAATAGATGCAGGAAATATAAAACGGCAAACCTGCAAGAATTATCAGCATTACAGATAATGTCCTCATAAATAATGCCTTTGACCTGGTTTCATAATCAGCTGCTATTGCCAGAAAGGCAACTGCTCCGATGGCATCGTTCAGCAGATCGTCAATCTCAAAGAATCTGTCCTTCATTCCAAGCTGGATAATTTCTATCACAAAACCCAGAAACACCGCTGCCAGAAATGCGATAATCCGGTTTGTCTCGGCCCGTCTTTTCTTATCAAGCCCTTTATTGATGATTATTGCAATCAATCCGAAGACGAATACATGACTAAAATCCATCAGCGTTTTAAAAATCCGCGAATTTATACCCGGATTGAAAAAAAGAATAAAACCCAGAAGGGTCGACACAGTTAATGCCGAAATCAATATTGGTTTGATTTTTCTATCCCGCACACCAATTAAATACATTAATAACTTTTATCAAAGCAATTCATAAAGACATCAACAAACATTGCCGATTAGCTTTTATAGCCAATCATTAATGAAGACACGTTACGGGTTTTACATATCATCCTGTTTCACCCCTGATGGCGGAGCTTTAAAAAATATTGACCTGATAAAATCATGCGGGAAATCCGATTGATAAGCAGTTCGGAAAGCACTGTCTGGGATGAGTTTATCCAGACATCATGTGCCGGACCATATCTTCTTTATGGCTGGAATCAGTCTATCAATAAAGCTTATGGCCATGAAATATTTAATGTAATGGCATTTGCAGATGATGGAAAACCGGAAGGGGCATTGTCGCTGGCTTTGATAAAACCCCCTTTTATGAAGGGCTCGCTTGTTTCGCTTCCTTTCTGCGATTATGGCGGAATAATCGCAGCCGATGATAAAGTATCATCGGGCCTGATTGAGTCTGCCTGCAATATCGCAGATGACCATGGTGCGAGGCTGGAGATAAGGTCACCCGTAGAGCTAGAAGTTTTGCGTGATAAATTCAGGATGGGAGTCATCAAACACAAGGTCAGGATGATTCTTGAATTGCCCCGGAGTTCACAGGAACTGCTTGACGGATTCAAATCAAAACTTAGAAGTCAGCTCAAAAAACCCCTCAAAGAAGGACTTGCCTTTAAGGCAGGCTCCATTGAACTTCTCGATGATTTTTATAATGTGTTCAGGGTCAATATGAGATATCTGGGTTCCCCGGTTCATTCCAAAAAATTCTTTGCCGCTGTTTTGGAACATTTAAGCCCGAATGCCACGATAGGGATAGTTTACAGAGATGCCATACCTGTGGGCTGCGGCATGATACTGGCCTCAGGCAACAGCATAACGATTCCCTGGGCTTCCACGCTGGCACAATATAACCCATTGAGCCCGAACATGCTTCTCTACTGGGGATTTTTAGAATATGCCGCAGACAATGGCTATAAATATTTCGATTTCGGCAGGTCAACGCCTGGCGAGGGGACATATAAATTCAAGGAACAGTGGGGTGCCGTACCGCATCCCCTTTTCTGGTACGGCCAGGGCTTCACGGATGAAGCGGAAACTCTTTCAGCTCCTTCCGGCATGCGTGAAAAAATAGCCCGGGTCTGGGCCAGACTGCCTCAAGGTCTCTGCGATACGACAGGACCTCTGCTCAGAAGATACATTTCTTTATAATTACATGAACATGAAAGAACTCTTATGGTATCCGCCTGCTGAAACAAAGCTTTCCAAAAAGGCCCTGCTTGAATCGTTGAAAGGAGGAAGCCCTGATTTTGAAAAAACTCTTTCATCATATCTCGACAATAAGCCGTTGATACTGGGTGACAGCGGCAGGGGCCTGCTGGCAGAACTTCTCAAGACATTAAAGACAAAATATCCCGGCAGGACCTGTGTGATGATCCCCGGTTACACATGCTATTCGGTTGCTGCCTCAGTGGTTAACGCAGGGCTTACGATAAGGCTTTACGATATCAACCCGCAGACTTTGGCGCCTGATATGAAGTCCCTGGAAGAAAATTATAGTCAAAACACCCTTGCCCTGCTGGTTCAGCATCTGTTTGGAATTCCTGCCAGAATGAATGATATAAAGGCTTTTTCGAGCAGGGCCGGCATCTGGCTGATTGAAGATGCGGCGCAGGGTCTGGGTGGAAGCATTGATGGCAAACTGCTTGGAACAACAGGGGATTTCGGGCTTTTCAGTTTCGGAAGAGGAAAACCTTTGCCGTTCGGATGCGGAGGAGCCCTTACCGGAAAGCATCCGGATATTCTCAAGCAGATTGTCCTTTTCCCTTCCGGTACAGGCAGAACCTGCATAATTAAAGCGGCGCTTGTTAAGATTCTGTCAAACCCTCTTTTATATGGAGTGCTCGAGCGCCTTCCTCTCGGTCTTGGAAAAACCGTTTTCGATCCTCAATTTACCTGCAAAACACTTCCCCAAAGGGTAAATGTCCTGGGGTCATTGTCTTTTGATTCTCTGACAGAGCTCAATGCCCACAGAAGGCGTATTTCTTCCATCTATTCAAAAAGGCTGGCCGGCTTTAGTGTCCCTGTTCCGGAAACAGGCATTGCAGTCTTCACCCGGTTTCCTGTAATGGCAGGAAATAATGCGATTCCCCTGAAACTCAAAAGACTCGGAGTAAGGAGAATGTACCCGAAAGCCCTGAAAGATGAACCGGAAATAGCAGTGGCCATCGCCAATAAAGGTGCCGCATTTGCAGGAAGTTCTTTTGTTGCGGATAATCTGGTGACCTTGCCTGCTCACTCCGGGATTTCCGGCAGCATTGCAGACACAATTTCGGAAGGGGTCGCCGCCTGGATAAAATCGTCATGAAACGCATAAGCAGAAACTTCATAATAATTCTGGCCATGCTGGCTTTATCGGGCATGGTTGTACTTTTTTCCGGCTCAAGCGAGTATGCTGTTCCATTTGAAGAGATACCTGTGAGCAGGCAGATTGGCGAATTTACAGCCGACGAACTGATAATGGACCCTGCGGCGCTCAATCTGATCCAGCCTGATAAGATGATCTTCAGGGAATACAGGTCTACCGGGAAAAGCATAAACCTGTATATCGGATATTATAAAAACATGGAAAAATCTGACCTTGCCCATTCACCGCTGGTCTGCTATCAGGGCCAGGGCTGGAAAATTGCCGGCCTTTCCGTCATTGATATTCCTGCAGGCATCAACCGAAACATCAGAGCAAATTCAATGATAATTGAAAAGGGTGCAGACAAAGAAACAGCCTTCTACTGGTTTGCCGCAAAAGAATATGAAACAGCCAGTCTTTCATCCATGCGCATCAGGCTGTTCTTAAGAAAGATCATGGGCAAACCGACGCCAAACTGTTTCATCAGGGTCTCTATGCCTGTCATGTCAGGAAACGGCAGTGCTGAACAGAAAATACTGATGGATTTCATCCAGCAGATAGTGCCGTCAATCGATGATGCCTTCAAATAACAAATTCAGATTTATCGAAGCTGGAGTCCTGTTCGGGGTTATAATGCTGCTCTTTGCACCCCAGCTCTTGGCTCTTGTCCATGCGTGGGACATAAAGCCTCAGGCATCGCATGGCTATCTTATAATGCCGGTTTCCCTGTGGCTTATTTACAGGAACAGAAAGGAACTCTTCGGCATAGAGGCGGCAGGCAGCAGCTGGGGGCTTGCCCTAACTGCGCTCGGTTGTTTACTTTATATTTTCGGGAGCATTGCCAGGGCCGGTTCGATAACCAATATCTCGCTGATTATAACCCTTTCAGGCATGATTATCGGAATTCTGGGGTTCAAGATATTCAAGATGCTTGCTTTCCCCGTATTTTTCCTTGTGTTCATGTTCCCGGTTCCCGATTCGATTTATGTCAGCATGACCGCACCTCTTAAACTCTTTGTCAGTTCCATGGCGGCTTATGTGCTTAATCTCTCCGGTTTTGCCGTACTCAGGGAAGGAAATCTACTGTTCATGCCGAATGTATCGCTCGAAGTCGTTGAGGCCTGCAGCGGATTGAGGTCGCTTATGAGTTATCTTGCATTAAGCGTATTGATAGCCTACTTCATGAAAAGAAAAGGGATAATAAGAAAAATAGTTCTTATCTCTATGACGCTGCCCATATCAATCCTTATAAACGCACTGAGAATAATCATAACCGCAGTTGCTGCAAACACTTTTGGCGAAAAGATGGCCCAGGGCTATGTCCATGAACTCTACGGAATAATTCTCTTTATGTTCGGCCTTTTCATCCTCATTGGCGTATACAGGCTGCTGGACATGCCGGAACATTCAAAGGACAACCGGTCTTTACCGGCAAAGGACTGAACAAATGTTCGGAAAAACAATATTTTATGCCTCGGTGTCAGGGATAGTGTACGCATATGCAGGATATCCCGCATTGTTGAAGATCTTGAGCATTTTTCATAAAAAGCCCCCTGTAAAGGGCAGCCTGACTCCATATGTCACCATGATAATCTCTGCGTACAATGAAGAAAATGTCATCGCAGGCAAAATTGAAAACACCCTCGCCCTTGATTACCCGAAAGACTTTCTTGAGATAATGGTGGTATCGGATGCGTCTACGGACAGGACTGAAGAAATAGCCGGGGCCTATTCAGACAGAGGCATACGAGTACTGAGAATAGAAGGCAGGGTAGGCAAGACATCATGCCTTAATATTGCGGTTCCCCGGGCAAAAGGGGAAATAATAGTGTTTTCAGATGCAAACTCGGAATATAACCCGGGAGCATTGAAAGCAATAACATCAAACTTCACCGATCCTGAAGTCGGCTGCGTCACCGGCTATACCAGATATTCGACAAGCCGGGATTCTGACGTTTCCGAGCCTGTGGGCCTTTATTCGAGACTGGAAAAAATCACCAAGCAGCTGGAAAGCGAAACAGGCTCATGTGTCGGTGCTGACGGCGCAGTGTTCGCCATCCGGTCATTTTTGTGGCGGCCATTAAAGGTCACCGACATCAATGATTTCGTCATCCCGCTGAATGTCGTAAGGCAGGGATACCGTGTCGTGCTGGAAGATGGTTCATGGTGCGCCGAGGAAACGGCCCGCGACACCTCGGGAGAATTCAACAGACAGGTCAGGATTACCAACCGGACGTTGAGGGCGATTTTTACAAATGCAGACCTGATGAATCCGCTGAAAACAGGGTTCTTCTCATTCAAGTTGATTTCACACAAACTTTTCAAATTTATGACTCCGCTCTTTATGTTTGCTGCGGCCGTTTCAAACCTGCTGCTTTTTAAAAAAGGTCCGCTTTTCAGGCTGGCGCTCATTCTTCAGGCTTTATTCTATGCATCAGCCCTGCCCGCACCTGCTGATAATCCTCAGAAGCTATTTAAAATCGCAGGAACTTTAAGGACCTTTATTATTGTCAATCTTGCCATTGCCAGGGCGTGGTTTACATATCTGAAGGGCGAAAACTTCACCACGTGGAAAACGACAAGATAAAGATATGGATACGGTAACTGAGATCCCCCTTTTCTTTGACAGCAGCAACACACGTCTTTTCGGAGTAATTCATGCCCCTGAAAATGATAATGCAAAGAAGACCGGCATTGTCCTTGTTGCTCCCTTCGCAGAAGAAAAGCTCTGGAGCCTGAGGGTTTTTGTGAACATGGCAAGGCTTCTTGCTTCAAGGGGATATCATGTCATGAGATTCGATCATTCAGGGCACGGTGACAGTGAAAAAGACCATGGGGATATTTCTTTTAAAGACATTCTTTCAGACACAACAAGAGCATGCGAGGTTTTAAAGGAAAAAACCGGGCTTGAAAAAACCGGATTCATAGGTTTGAGGCTCGGGGCAACTGTGGCGGCATATGCCGGCGAGGCTTCAGCAACTTCTTTTATCGTTATGTGGGAGCCTGTAATAAACGGTTCAACGTATCTCCAGCAATGCCTGAGGTCGAATGTCGCATCACAGATGATGATTTACAGGCAGGTTTTAAGAACCAGAGAGAAGCTTATGGAAGATGTTGAAAACGGCATGGCGGTAAATATTGACGGCTATCTGGTATCCAGCAGCCTCTTCAAAGGTATTGCAGATATGAATATGCCTGGTCTGGAAAATACAGGCAATATCCCCTTTTTAATTGCCGGGATATCAAAAACCGGCAGAGAAAATACCGAGTATAAAGATTTCTATCTTAAATATTGCCCGAAGAATCCGCACTCCAGCTTCATAACGCTTAAAGAAGAGCCCTTCTGGGCTGAATCTAAGATTTATTTCCAGAAGCCTTCAGAGCTTATGGACTCAACAATAAACTGGATTGATAATCTAAAGATATGAAGAATATGCCTGCCGAAGAAATAGTACAGATAAAAAATGCACATAACGAGATGATGTATGGCATCCTGCATATTCCCGAACAGCCAAACAGCGTATGCATCAACCTTCTAAGCCCGGGACTTAAAAACAGGGTATCCCCGAACCGCCTTTATGTCAGACTGGCAAGGATTCTTGCCGAAAGGGGCTATCATGTTTTAAGAATGGACCCGGCCGGCATCGGAGACTCACACGGAGAAATACCCGAAGAGCTCGTCATTGACATCTGGGGTGATATACAGCAGGGCCGGTTTGTCCAGGATGCAATCCTGATGAATGATTTTCTTATTAAAAAAACCTCTGCCCGCAAGCTCGTCATGGCCGGTTCCTGCGGAGGGGCGATAAGTTCACTCCTGTCATCAGAAAAGGATTCAAGGGTCAAGGCGGCTGTCCTGATCGATGTTCCTGTAACTCTGGCTTCGACAAAAAATGTCAAAGAAGATTACTTGAGCATAATAGCTGCGGACGACAGCTACAGGAAGCACTTGACCTCCTATTATATAAAAAGTCTGTTCAATCCGAAGAAATGGCTTCGCGTGCTGACATTTAAAAGTGATTTCTCAGCCATTCTGCAGATACTCAAACTTAAAATAAAAGGCAGGCCAGATCCGCGTAATCCCTCGGTTGAACCAAGCGAAGAAGAAAACCCGGTAGCAAATATCAATCCCCACTTCAAAAGGGCTTTCAGCTCGCTTGTTTCAAGAAAATCACCGGTACTTTTTCTGTGCGCCGAGAAAGACACCGACACACAACTCTTTTACAAGGGATTCAGGGATATCCACCTGAAAGATGGAAATCCTTTCAAGGATTTATACAGGATTATCGAAATTAAAGACGCCAATCACATCTACACATTGAGAAGCTCTCAGGATGAGCTTATCAGAGCTGTTACTAACTGGCTTGAAGAGAATACCTGAGGATAGATAATATGAGGTTTACAATATCCATCCTGACATTCAACAGAAAAGACATACTGGCAGAACTGCTGGAGTCATTAAGGAACGTAAGTTCGCCTGAGAATGAGATAATAGTTATAGACAACGGCTCCACTGACGGTACTTCTTTGCTTGTAAAGGAACGCTTCGGGTTTGTAAAATTGATTACGCTTCCCCGCAACACAGGAGTTGCCGGCAGGAATTCCGGCATTGTCAACGCCGGAGGGAACATCATCATAACTCTTGATGATGACGTACTTGATATCGACAGCAGGAGCCTGGAGACGCTTTATAAAAAATTCGCAGACAGTCCCAAGCTGGGTGCGGTATGTTTCACGGTCAGGGATTATTATGACGGCAAAATATGCAACTGGTGCCATCCTTATCCTGAAGAAGAATACTTTGATAAAGAGTTCATAACCGATGAGATTTCCGAAGGCGCCGTAGCCTTCAGGAAAAAAGTTTTCGATGATGCCGGGCTGTATCCGGATAATTTTTTCATCAGCCACGAAGGGGCCGACCTTGCCGCACGCATTATGGATCGCGGTTATGACATAGCATTCACGCCTGAAATCGCCGTCAGACACAAGTATGCCAGGAGCGGCCGGAAAAGCTGGAGAAGATATTACTATGACACAAGAAACTCTTACTGGCTTGCCGTCAGAAACTACCGTACAGGCAAGGCTATAAGATACATTATGGCCAGAAGCGCAATAATGCTTGCTTATTCTCTGCGTGACGGATTTTTCACCTACTGGCTCAAGGCTGTGTCCGATTCAATAACCGCCCTTCCCGAGATGCTCAGGCAAAGGCACCCTATCTCGAAGGAAACCCAGTTGAAGATGAAATTAATAGATTCAAACAGGCCGGGGTTTTTATATTTCCTGAAAAAAAGGCTTTTTGCCAGTCAAGTCCGTATCTGATTTTCCGGAGATTATCATGAAAAAAATTAAAGTGCTTTTCGTGCTCAATTCACTGGGCACGGGTGGCAGTGAGCGTGTCGTTCTGGACATCTGCAAGGGTCTTGATAAAAACAGTTTTGAACCCTTCGTGCTGTCTCTCAACCCAGGCGAGCTTACAGTGGAATTCGAAAAAGAAAACATATATGCCAGATCGCTCGATAAAAAACCGGGAGTGGACACCGGTCTTATGATAAGGGCTGTCCGCATCGTAAAAGATTTGGGAATCGATGTTATCAACGCCCATCACTTTTCACCCTGTATGCACATTTTTCCGGCATCGCTCACAAACCGCGTCCCTCTTATCTATACCGATCATACTGTTCATGAAATAAGCATGATACCCTGGTACTGGGTAATGATAGGAACTTTGTGTCTGAAAGACTGTTACGGTGTTCTCGGAATATCTCACGCATGCACGAAAAAACTTGTTGAGACCTTCCGGGTACCTGCACACAAAGCTTTCACTCTATTAAATGCAACAAACCTTGAAAGGTTTGATGTCGCTGTTGACAAAAGAGCCAAAAGGGCCTCTCTCGGGCTCAAGCCCGATGAAAAGATTGTCGGTATTGTAGGCAATCTTAGAGAGCAGAAAAATCATGCTAACATCCTGAAAGCCTTCAGCATCATCAGAAAATCAAATGACAGAATCAGGCTGCTGGTTATCGGAGAAGGGCCCATGCGCGATGAGCTTACGGCTTTGAGATCATCACTGGGCCTCGAGGATACGGTAGCATTTCTCGGCGCCAGACTCGATGTCTCGGAAATATTCAAAATCATGGATGCCTACTGCCTGTGTTCGCATTATGAAGGGCTGCCGCTTACCATCCTTGAGGCCATGGCTTCAAAGGTTCCCATAGCGGCGACCGATGTGGTCGGCATAAATGATGTGGTGACAAATGGCGTAAACGGTCTGCTCGTCAGACCTGATAATCCAGATGAGCTGGCCAGTGCAATTGTAAGAATACTTGATAATCCGGAACTGGCATTGAAGCTTTCTGAAACTGCCTATAATTACGTTTTTGCAAACCATTCAATGGGCCCCTGGATAAGGAAATATGAAGAGCTCTTCATGAAAGCAGCCGCTTCATCATAAAATAGCATGTTCAAGCATATCGTAATCTCTTTTAATAATTTTGATTAACCGTCTGAAAAAAAACCTGTTTTCCCTGGCGCTTGGTGAAATCGGCACCAAGGTGCTGGGTGCGCTAATGTATTTCGTGCTCGCGCGCTATCTCGGTCCGAAGGGATTCGGCGTTTACTCGGTTGCAGTCTCATTTGCAGTAATATTCGGCCTGGTCTCGGGGCTTGGAATCGATTCTTATATAGTTAAGGAGCTTGCGCGAAATCCTTCCAGAATTCAGGAAATATTCAGCAATGCAATGTTTTTAAAGCTGGCAGGCGGCCTGATTGCCTTTGCCTCCTCAGTCGGAATCTGCATGCTGCTGGGCTATGACATCCAGACAAAATCAGCGATTATCATATTCTCCATCACGCTGCTGTTCAGTGCTGTAACAAACCTTTATGATTCGATTTTCAGAGGCTTCCAGCAGATGGAATTCTCCGCCATGATCATGATGGGACGCAGCGTGCTTACCATATGCATTATCCTTGTCATGATCTTCTTCAACAGCAGCCTGGATACGATCGTTTCGGCGCATGTCATTACCGGTTTTCTGCTTATGTCCGGTTTTTACTTTCTCATCAGAAACAAATACTGCAGATTCAACTTCTCGATTTCCCGGACTGTCCTGAAAGAGCTTATCATCGGCGGGTTCCCCTTCATCGCGACAGGTGTCGTTTTCATAATAAATGCCAAAGCCGATGTCCTGCTCCTTTCAAAGCTTGCGGATATTGAAAGCGTGGGCATATATGATGCTGCAAATGAGCTTATACTGGTTCTTTTCATTATCCCCTCGCTGCTCTCCCAGGTACTGTATCCCCATATGTCGCAGCAGTTTCTGAACAGCCGCAAAGGTCTTGCAGATGTCATCAACATGTCATTAAGGGTGATAATCTTTTTAAGCGTTCCCATCAGTTTTGGGGTTATGCTTCTTGCACCCAAGATCATCCACCTTTTTTACGGTGCCAAATATGTGAACAGCTCTATCGTGCTTGTCATTATGGGTGCCGGAATTTCCATCGTCTTCATGCGCTCTCTTCTGGGCTGGGTTCTGGCAGCTGTAGAAAAGGTCACCTGGATGATGTGGATAAATGTATATAACCTTGTTCTGAATGTTGTTTTCAATGTGGCCCTTATTCCGAAATTCGGATACAAGGGTGCCGCCGTAGCGACGATATCGTCGATGGTGCTGGGAACGCTCACGGTCTTAAGGGTTATAAAAAAAGAAGTCCCTGAGCTTAAAAGCGTTACCCTTATCTATGTCAAGCCGGTTATCGCATGCATACCCATGGCTGCGTTTCTTCTGCTGCTGCCTAATCTTAACGTGTTTCTGCAGACCGCAGCAGGAGCTGTTATTTATTTCGCCTCATTTGCTGTTCTGAAGGGATTCACTCCCGAAGAATGGAGAATGCTTATAGGACTTGCAGGAATCAAAAGAGGCTTAAGAAGTTGAAACCACTCAATGTAATGATTCTTCATGCCCCGACCGGGATTGCAGGTGCAGAGGGTGTCATTCTCAATATCAACAGGTTCATGGATCCTGAGAGGATCAGGCTGTTCAACTGCCCTTTCATTAATTTTTCAAGGGGTGAAAGCGCTTACCTTAAAGAGCTCGAAAAAAGGGGCATCCCATATGATGCAACGCCTCTTGTGAAAAGATTTGAATACCGCTATGTCAGGGCAACCCGTGACCTCATAAGAAAGCACGGTATCGATCTGATACATTCGCACGGTTACCGTTCCGACATTACAGCCCTGCTGGCTTCAGGCGGCAGAACACCGGTTGTTGCAATGATGCACGGATTCACCGCAAGCTCCTTCAAGGTGAAAATTTATGAGACCCTGGAAAGAATAATTTTAAAGCGGGTGGCCATGATAATCCCGGTCTCAGCTCAGATGAAAAAGCTTGCATTGGGCATGGGGATACCCGATGAAAAGGTGCGGCTTCTGCCTAATGTGGTGGATAACATCACACTGGATAAGATTAAGCCTTCTGCTGTCTTTGATGAAATGGCCCTTTCTCCAGATGTCTTTAAGATGGCCTTTGTCGGGCGAATAAGCCCCGAAAAAGGCCTTGATCTGCTCCTTGATGCGTGTTCCGCTTTGAAGAAAGAAGGGGTGAACTTCTTCCTTATGATTGCGGGGGACGGGCCGCTTAAGAGTGATATGGAAGAAAGAACAAGAGACCTTGGACTGGCGGATAATGTCCGCTTCCTTGGATTCAGGAGTGACGCCCCCGCTATTACATCTGCTGCCGATGTCTTTCTGCTGCCTTCTCTTACCGAAGGCATTCCACTTGTCGTGCTTGAATCAATGGCAGTCGGTACGCCCGTGATTGCGAGTATGGTGGGCGGTGTACCCGATTTGATAAAAAACAGAGAAACCGGCTACCTTTTCTCTCCCGGAAATATAGAGGAACTGGCTGAATGCATCAGAAACGTTTACAAAAACAGGTCGCAGGCCAGGCAGATGTCAGAAAGGGCAAAGGCATTCGTTAACAGCAGCTACAGCCCATTAAACTGGGCTGAAGAACTGACGTCTATATACCTTAAGGCTTCAAACAGAATTTAATATGTCTGTAAAAATATTAACAAACCATCCCGGCCAGAATGAAAGCCCTACATGGAAAAAGATGGCAACATATATATCTGCCCGGAGTTCAGGATTTTCATCTTCACTGGCATGTGCTCTCAGAATGCATTTGATCAAGCACAGGCATGACTGCATAGTGCTGGGTTCCAGCAGGAGCAATACATTTTATGCACTCATTCAGACATTTTTACCATTTGGCAGAAAACCGTGCATAATGATTGACTGTCTCTGGTACAGGAGCCATACAAGGCTTAAAGCCCTGTTGAAACGCATAATGATGAGACTTGCTGACAAATCCATAGATATCTATGTGGTCTGGGCTTCACGGGAGATCAGGGATTATTCTAAAGAGTTCGGCCTGAATCCCGATAAGTTTGTCTTTGTGCCGTATCACACCACACTTGACAATTATGACCTTAAAGCGACCGACGAAGGATTTCTTTTCAGCGGCGGAAATTTTGCACGTGATTATCCTACACTTATCAATGCCGTTCGAGGGCTTGACTGTCAGCTGCTTATAGCCTCTACAAGACCGGAACTCTTTGAAGGCATATCAATTCCTCAAAATGTGACGGTTAAGGGCTTTTCTCATGAAGAATATCTGAATAAAATGGCTTCATGCTCAATCAATATCGTGCCTCTTCAGCCGGGGCTGCTGCATTCCGGCGGTCAGCAGACATTTTTAAACTCGATGTATCTCGGAAAGCCTACCATTGTGAATGATCCCGAAGGGGCTTCGGATTATATAGACAATGGCGTTGACGGGGTGCTGGTTGAACCTGGGGATGCAGAGGGATTAAGAAAAGCGATTATCAGTCTTTTATCGGACAAAGCCCTGGCAGCGAAGATCGGAGAAAATGCCGGAAGAAGGGTAATGGACCTTTCAACGGAAGATCATTTCAGGGCTATCGTCACGATGGCTGAAGACCTGATCAAAAACAAAAAAACGATTCAAGGAGAATAATCCTATCATGTTCGACACGTTAAGACATGACCTGAGAAGATATGTTAAGGCCAGAAAAGATTGCCGTTCGGAGATATCATATATTGCACAGTTCATTCCGGTATGCCTTTTCCATGAAGGTGCCTTAACGATGGTAGGGCACCGCCTCGCAAGGTGGCTGGTCGGGAAAAACCTCAATCTGCCTGCATGGTGCGTTTCAAAAATGTTTTTCTTCATTACGGGCAATTACATACATCATGGAACCGATATCGGACCTGGCTGCAAGATCAGCCATTCATCGGTTGTTATCCATGCGCAGAAAATCGGCAAAGGCTTTGAATGCTCGGCCAACATAACCATCGGACAGAAAACCCTTTATATCTCGGAATTTCCGGTAATAGGTGATTATGTTGTCGTTGGCGCAGGGGCAAGGGTGCTGGCGGATACAGGGGACATGGTTATCGTAGGCGCCAATGCAGTTGTTATTGACCCTGTAGAAAGCGGCTCCAAGGTCGCAGGGATTCCTGCAAGAAGGGTCGGGGATTCGGGCAAATTCATGGAGTATTACAGGAGCATGATCTGAGCGTCAAAACTTCAACTGTTACATCCGGTCAAAATAGTGCGGGGACAATTGCCATCAGCGCAATAGCCGTTGTGCTGCTTCAGTTCATAAACATAGGCAGACCTCAGGACATATTCACGTCCGTCAGGTATGTTTACCCTGGAATCGTGGCGTTTGTGTTTCTTCTGCTTACTGCATTTTTCAGCATGCACCGGTTGAATACCCATTCCCTTTTTGCTTCTAAAACTGTAAGGCGATTCTCTTTTCTGGTTGTTCTGATGATTGCCATCACTCCCATTTGTGTCGCCCCTGGCAAGGCGTTTTTCTTCCTTACCCATGAATTGATTTATATTGTCGTTTTCTATTTCTGCTTCTGCATATTCATAAAGACGGAAAGGGAGCTTTCCCTATCCGTTGCTGTCATGACCATCTCATCTCTGATGCTTTCCATTGCCATAGTCATCAAAGGAGGCTCGGCGGCAGAAAGCCGTATCAGCACAGGCTCCATGTATGATCCCAATGACATTGCCCTTCTTTTCGTGTCCATCCTTCCAATGGCGCTGTTCTGCTATAAGTCTCAAAAGAAATGGCTGAAATACACTTCAGCGGCAACAGTGCTGCTGTCTGTTGTCGCCATAGGCCTGACACAGTCCAGGGGGGCTTTCCTGGGGCTGGCGGTCCTTTTCATTGTGTGGATATTCCAGAGAACCAGCTATCAAAAGATTAAAAACAGTTCAAAAAAGATTCTGCTGGTAATGCTTATTGTGCTTGTATCAGCGGTGTCGTTTCCCCAGAGTTACTGGCAAAGAATGGGTGAAGCTCTGGAAGAAGGTGCAACCGGAAGCGGAAGGACTACGGTCTGGCCGCGCGCCCTGAAAATGATGGTCTGGCACCCTCAGGGGGTAGGTCCGGGGTGCTTCACTACTGTTTACGGATTGTATTTAAGCTCCGGCAAATTCCAGGCAACTTATGATGTAGCAAGAAACAGGGCCTGGATGACAGCCCATAATTCATACATCCTTGTCGGGGCTGAACTTGGTTTCTTAGGCATAATTATTTATATGGCATGGCTTGTCGGCATGTATAATGTCATGAAACAGAAAAAGAAAATAATCAAAGATCTTCATTTAAACGACAGGCTTTTCGGTTTCTGCTCCATGGCCCAGCTGTCACTGATAGGCTTTATGATTCCCGCATTTTTCCTTTCACAGTCATTTTCCTATATATTGCTGACCATTTCTGGCCAGATTGTGGCGATTGAACACCTGGTGGATAACGAAGCAAAAAGGGCTTTATCAGATCAGAACAGGGAGGCATTATGAGCACGTGCTACAGGCAGACCTGGGATATTAAAAAGATTATCTGCTACCTCGCTTACCGCTTCATTGCCAGATGGCTCCCGGAAGGAGAAGAGCTCGGACCAATCGGCACCTATTCTCAGAAATTGAGATCCAGACTCTCAATGCCGCTCCTGAAAGAAAGCGGCATCGGCATCGGAATAGGCAGGGGCGCAAGATTCGGCAACGGCAGTAATCTGATCATGAAGGATTATTCAAATATCGGCGCGTTTGCCTTTATTTCAGGATCGAGGGCGCTACTTACGATTGGAAAGCATGTCATGATGGGAAACAGCTGCACCATAATCCTTCAGAATCATAAATTTCTGCAGGAGGGTTTTGACGGTTATGTCGGAAAAGATGTAGTGATAGATGATTTTGCCTGGATAGGACATAATGTCATCATCCTGCCCGGGGTAAAAATCGGCAGACATGCAATAATTGGCGCCGGCGCAGTGGTCACCAGAGATGTTCCCGAATATGCAATTGCAGCCGGGAACCCGGCCAGAGTAATCCGGTCAAGAAAATAGGCTGATGGATCAGGAGCTTAAAACAACGATAGAAAAAGCCGTTTCTGAAAATACAGGAACCAGCCCTGTGTATAAATGGGGAATTCTGCCGGGAACAGGCAGCACTTCAGAAAGGAACCTGCTCCTGGCAATAACCGGGAATTCATTCAAACGCTATGCCATCAAAACATTCGTCATTCCAGATAAACCGGCTTCAGAATCCCGGATTCAGGCGCAAAGAGAATATACCGCGCTTGGACTTGTGGCACCATTTTCAAATGAATTCTGGAAGTCGCCAAAACCGGTTGCTTTACTGCCTGAAAGCGCGACAATAATCATGGAACACTTCGACGGCATCAATGTTAATGCCATTTTCTGGAAGAATATCAGAAAATCATACCTCTCGAGGGTGCAGCTCAAGTGGTTCCTGTCGCTTGTTTCAGATATGTCCCGCATCATTAACGACCTTCAGAAAATAAAACAGACTCCAGCAGGAATACCGGAAGCCGGCATTGACTGGTATAATGCATTTCTTGATGAGCAGATTGAAAGTCTTATCAAATCAGGGGTAAGCGGCAGCCTTCTGGAAAGGGTAAGAAAAACCTTCAGAGATGCCATGCCCGCATTGACTGCAGAGCAGGAACTGTGTTTTCAGCATACGGACTTGTATCTTAACAATATACTTACCAACGGGATTTCGTACTGTGTTCTCGATTTGCCCAATTCCGTCAGGGGTTCACGGTACTGGGACATCAGCCATTTCATGATTTCCCTGGAACACTATAAGCTCTTCAGAAACACTGATTCTGGAATTATCGACAGATGCATGGCTATGTTTCTTGAGAATTTCAATTTTGAAGAAACCTTGTTTGACTCCATGCAGCTTGCACACACATGCTTTTCGCTCAAACTGAGCATGATGGCACCTCCTTCAGGCATGATGCGCTGTCTCATGTCTGATCCATCAGCATTTTATATAAGCAAGCTGGAGTCCATAATCTCGAAATTAGAGGGCTGATTATCAATACATTTTATTCTAAAATGATGCTGGGCCTTAAGAGCCTTATTATGCCTAGGTTAAAGATACTTGCATACCACGGCATACCTCAATCGAATCCTTCGGCATATGAAGTCAGTTCTGAAAACTTTCGGAAGCAGCTGGAAATTATCAGACAGACGGGTTTCAGTGTGCTTGATCTTGATGATGCGATATCCAGGCTCAAGCAAAGAAAACTCAGCGGGAAAAATATTGTAATTACCTTCGATGACGCCCATGAAACGGTTGAAAAAAATGCTGTTCCGATACTTGCAAGGCATGGTTTCACGGCCACGATCTTCGTTCCTACAGGTCTGGCAGGTAAACAGGACAATTTTTCAGGCCCCGGACATGAATATAAAGGGATAATAGACTGGAAAAAACTCACGGCGCTTAAAAAGCAAGGCTTTAGAATCGGGTCACATACGGTTAACCATCCTGATTTGAGAACGCTTGATGACAGAGCATTGAAATATGAACTCGACAGTTCCCTCTCGGATATGAAAACAAATCTCGGAGATGATCTGTATTATCTGGCATATCCCTTCGGTTTACTGGATGAAAGGATAAAGGAATTTACAAAATTGTCAGGATTTAAAGGCGGGCTTTGTTTCGGCAGCATACTTAGCAACTGGGAACAGACTGATTTGTATGAACTCAAAAGAGAGAAGGTGCTGTCTTCAACATCACCAGCGCAATTCAGGAGGATAATCGATCCCTCCTACGATTTTTTCAGAGCTGTTCCAGCATTTATACACAGAAAGATTTTATAGCCATGCTGTTACATATTTGTTACCCGAGTAACAATAACAGGCAGTCAGGAAAAAGGATTTTGGGATATCCCATCTTAAAAACCCTGTAAATAAACCTGATTGACAAGCATGCCATTCTGGCAGATTAATTGCAATTCTTCTGTTGAAATTATACAATCAACAAGACAGGGAGACTAATATGATGAAAAAAAGACTGCTATGGCTAACAGGCTGCTTGATTGTTTTTATGGCAATGTTCCCACTTGCAGCTGGTGCAGCTACAATCTTCTCAGATCACTTTGATTCTACTCCGGACTGGAGCATGTCACAATCAGGGGCCCCTCAGGGTTGGAGCGGCAAACTCGGACAGAACAGAGGCGGCAACTATGATGTCGGTTATATCAATGCAACAGGGAGGCACGGTACGTCCGGAAAAGGTTTTATTCAATACTGGGATAAGACTACCGGATATTCATATGCCCAGGATTCATGGCTGATGAAAAGCAATATCAATATACCCGGTGAATTTTACCTCGGGTACTGGTTCCAGAAAGACCCTAACTGGAACTGGGGTTCTGTAAGCTCTTTGAAAATAATGAAAATACACTTCAACGATAATACAACCTGGGATATTTACTGGACAAACTTCTGCGCCGGCTGTCCGGACTGGCGCGTACCTGCAGGAACAGGGTTTTCAATATGCACTGACGAATACGGCAAGAACTGGTACGGAAGCTGGAACGCGCTTGGCAATGACTGGCATTATTTTATCTGGCACGTGAATCACGCAGCAGGAACACTTGAGCTTACAATTGACGGAGTAAGCGTCGCCAAGACCTCTTATGCCACAAGCTTCAAGGGAACCGGGTTCGACAGCGTCTATGGTGTGAACTTCGGCGGCAACATTACAAACGGCGGCGGTGGCGTCAATGAAATGTGGAACAAGTATGACGATATCATAATGGCCACCACCAGGGCTGAAGTCGAGTCATTCCTTGGCATAGGCAGCACCCCGGCGCAGGATACAACACCACCTGCAAAACCTTCCGGAACATCAGTTAAGATTGTTAATCCGTAAAGATTCAAAAAACATCTGATTGTACTGATCCCTTCCAAGGGGTCAGTACTTTGTTTTATTAAAAAAAGATTTACAATTCCTTAATCAAAACACAATTTAAGCCTGCTTGTTATTTTTAAACCGACAAATATCAGGAGGATAATATGAAAGAAGCCCTAAGAAATAAAATGGTTTGTCCGCTATGCAGAACTCCTCTGACAGATGTCAAGAAAAGCCTGACCTGCAGCAAGTGCAATATGACCTATCATTATCTGGATAGCATCCCCAACTTTCTGCCTGATGAACTTATGCTTAAATACAACAAGGAACTCAAGCTGCAGGACCTGAACGAGGAGAAATCCTTCTATGACAAAATGTATCAGAATCTCAAGAACCTCGATGACGGGCACTGTGTTGTTTACGGCTATGACGAGATATATGACTTTATGTCCGATATTGACAGGAAAAGTTCTCTTCTCGATGTGGGATGTGGAGCAGGACACCACAGCAAGGACCTTTCAGCATTGGGCTATGATGTAACAGGTATAGATATATCATTTAACGGCCTTAATCAGGCCAGAAAAGTTTCACAGGCAGCCGGACAGAATATTGATTTTACCATGGGTGACATTGAAAATCTGCCCTTTGCAGACAGGTCTTTTGATGTTGTTTTCTGCAGCCTCATATTGCACCAC
>CAZEMO010000013.1:0-128663 GCA_964513375.1 uncultured Bacteriovoracaceae bacterium
ACTTGAAAAGCCTTTGTCTCTTTAAATAAATGTTCAGGACATTAAATGAAACGTTTAATATTTATTGAAAACTGCATGAAAATTTGAATCATTCCCTTTCATACGTGATTCCATACTTTTCAAGCTTGCGCTCAAAGGTAGGACGGGATATCCCGAGCATATCGCATATCTCGCCTTTGTTTTTCTTGGTTTCGTTTATTATTCTCCTGATATGACGTTCCTCTATTTCATCAAGGGTCATGAATCTGCCTGAGGCATCCCGGGCATACTCCAGGGCTTGCTCAGAGGCCTTTTCGATATTCCCTTCATCATTCAGGTTTGGAAAATCAGATTTTATGAGCACCTGCCCTTTTGCAACGACAGCCGCCCTTACCAGAAGATTTTCAAGCTCCCTGATATTTCCGGGCCAGCTGTATCCCCTGAATACTTCCATCATCTCGTCAGACACCTTCACAATGCGTTTATGAAGCTCGTTGCTGATCTTCGCCAGCAGATACGCAACAAGAGGTTCCAGGTCTTCTATCCTCTCCCTTAATGGGGGGATCTTGATGCTCACGATATTCAGCCTGTAATACAGATCATCCCTGAACATCCTGTCTTTTATCATCAGACGAAGGTCTTTGTTTGTTGCAGCGATAATCCTTGCATTGACGCCTATGGTGTCCTTGCCGCCAACCCTTTCAAACTCCCTTTCCTGAAGCACCCTCAATAGTTTGGCCTGAAGGTTCCAGGACATCTCGCTGATCTCATCAAGGAAAACAGTGCCGTTCCTTGCAAGCTCGAACTTGCCCGGCTTCCGGTTTATTGCCCCGGTGAATGATCCCTTCTCATGGCCGAACAGTTCCGATTCAAGAAGGGTTTCGACAATAGCTGAACAGTTTATGGCGATAAAAGGCTCATTGGGATTTGTATTGTTGTGAATGACCTTTGCGATGAGCTCTTTTCCCGTACCGCTCTCGCCTTCGATAAGAACCGGCGTCTTGCTTTGTGAAACAACACCTATCGTCTTGAATATCTCCCTCATCCGGGGACCTAATCCGATAATATCCCCCACCTTGTATTCCCTGGTTGATTCCACGAATCCCTTTAGCTTTTTTTCCATTTCCAGGGCATGCAGCGCCTTCCTGATGGAAATATCCAGTTCATTAACATCAATCGGCTTATGGATATAATCAAAGGCGCCCTTCTTCATTGCGCTTATTGTAGATTCCATGTCATGGAAAGCCGTTATCATGATAACTTTAAGGTTTTCGTCTTCTTCTTTGAGGTCTTCAAGTATCCTGAAACCATCCACATCAGGAAGCCTGATATCAAGTATGACTACATCAGGAGAGGTTTCGACATATTTTGCAAGTCCGTCGGTTCCGGTTGGGGCTGTAACTATGTCATAGCCCTCTTCACTGAGATACATGTCGAGTGTCTCTCGTATTGATCTGTCGTCGTCAATTACCAGTATCTTCGCCATATTACATACCCTTATTAAACGTATATATGTATTCTGCCTATATATATTATCGTTATTTAGGAAGCTCGATTATAAATCTTGTACCTTCCCCCTTGCTGCTTAGAATATTTATCTCGCCTCCATGCTGGTCAATTATTTTTTTTACCTGTGCAAGGCCAAGACCAGTTCCGTAATTCTTAAGAGTAAAGAAAGGATTGAAAAGGTGCGGCATATCTTTCTCGTCAATGCCGCATCCGTTATCCTTAACCTCAATCACCACATGGCCGTTTTCCATCTTGAGAGTAATGGCCATTACGCCCTTATTTTCCATTGCCTCTACTGCATTCTGGAAAACATTGATCAAGGACTGAGTTATCATGGGGGCATCAACATTTACACTTTCAAGGTTTGGTGCAAAGTCTTTTCTTACTTCAATTTCCTTGTCTTCGATAGATTTCTCCACCATTGCCAATGCGTTTTCAATAACCGAATACATATCGGAAGGTTCTTTTTTCGGAACAAGCGGCCTTGCATAGATAAGAACATCACTCACCAGCTTTTCCAGATGCTCGACCTCTCTCTGTGCAATTTTAAACCTCTGAAGATCGTTGCCAGCCGGCTGCAGTCTTTTTTCAAGTATCTGAAGGCTCATCTTTATTGAAGACAGCGGGTTTCTCACCTCATGCGCTATGCCGGCCGACAGCTGGCCTATCGCAGCGAGCTTCTGGCTTTCATAAAATTTCTTTTCCAGTTCCTTGTACTCGGTTATATCCCTCTGCACGAGGATATATCTGTCGGTCCCCTTGACGGGCCTCGGTGTTATGAGGAGATTCCTCTTCTCACCCTTCCTTGTTACGACATCCAGTTCATACGGCGTGAATATCCCCCTCTGGGCATTTTCCCACTTCGAGATCATGTAATCCCTGTGTTGCGGTTCGACAAATTCGGTGAAATGCTTGCCTTTGATTTCAGTCTCGACATCTCTGCCCATTATTGTCTGCTTGCTGACATAATTTATTATTCCGTCCTTGCTCAAATCAAAAATCTTGTCGGGAAGCGACTCCACAATATTCCCCAGATAATTGTAGAGATACTCAGTCTCCTTGTTGAGCCTTATGTTTTCTCCCAGTTCGTTTTGCAGCGACTCGGCATACTCCTGAAGACTCTTTGTCAGTTCAACCTCTTTTGTAACATCCAGAAATGTTTCTATAGCCGAGGTTATCTCCCCTTTTTCGTTATAAATAGGGGCGGCCATGAAATGCAGATGGCGGCCTCTGCCGTTAAGGTTCCTGAAATATTTTATTGATTCGTAAGCACCCTGAATAAACTCGGATTTTTTTACCTTTATCTCTCCGTAATACAAGCTGAAATCTTCGATATTCTGGTCGATGATAAAATCTGCAATAAGAGGACGTCTCGTATCATAAAACGGCTGAAAAAAGTTGCTGGTGCCCACCATAAGCTTTGAACTGTACCCTGTAAGATCTGTACAAGCACGGTTCCATAGGATTACCCTGTGGTCCTTGTCAATCACGAAGGTGGGCACCGGGGAACCCTCAATGATTCCGTCAATGGTCATCTTTTCTCTCAGAACCTTACCCTGCCATTCTTCCCTTTCCTGAAGCCTTTTCAGCTCCTCTTTCAAGCGCAGCCTTTTGACGTCTAATTGCGCAATGGATATTGCAGTTACAATTACAACAACGATGAGACCGAAAGCTCCCAGGATAATGTTCCGCGATGTGCTGGTAATAGGATTCTGAACAGCGTCATAGGGTGCGACCATTACTGCAAACCAGGTAGATGTACCTATTCGTATTGGCGCATAGGATATTATACAGGTTGAAGCTTTACCCGGAGATGTAATTACGTTTTCTATGAAATATTTCTTGATCCCCGGTGATACGTCAAATGACTTTTTACTGTTTGGTATCATATCATGAAAATTCTTGTCGGTCATAGCGCCATCAGGCTGATACGCTATCCTGTCCTGATCATCTACAAGCCAGAATTCTCCGTTAATCGGCGATTCCTTTTTCAATATCGAACGGATTATCAGTAGCTGGGGGCTTATCAGGGCCAGAATAGCACCGTTATATTTCCCGTCTTTGCCGTAAACAGGCAAACCAATACATATTGTCCTGTCGAACTGTTCATCTCCCTTTCTTTTCAAAGCAAAGAATTTATTAAGGCCTCCAAGATATCTGCCGTTTTCCAGCATCTTCAGGGCATGCATTAATTCAGGATCGGCAATTTTTCTGCCTGTAAGGTTATTCGACTGGTTTATCGGATATGCATATCTGACAATATCATTACCATCGACATTCACGACTGCCTGTAGAATATCCTGCTCTTTGATGTAAAACTTCTTGATGGCTTCGGCCACATCCTGATTATATCTCTCCGAAGAGGCCAGCAAACCGGTTAAGTTACCAAGGTTTATTTCACACCTTTCAATCGTTCCTTCGATCATTGATGCGGCCTGGTCTGAAATGACCTCCTGCTGGGAGCTGAAAAGGTTTATTATTGATTTTTCCCTTGAGCGGTAGACTGCATAGGCAAGCAGTGTAATCAACAGAATGACAATAAGGGCAGCCAGCCATATGGAATAACGTTTATATAAAAGAGAATGTTTTTTATCCATTATGTACGTATTTTATATCAAAAAGATAATCTTTGACTCTCATTCCGTTTTATCTTTATCCTCATTTTCCGCATAGGCAATCAATGCATACACAACAAATGCAAACAAAAGCGATAAAAGAAGCGTAACAGCCCCGCTCTGTATGCCGAGCACCATTTTGCTGAAAAACCAGAACACAAGGTATCCGGCAATTGCGCCAACTTCCCTCATTTCTGCTCCTTAGAATAAATAGCTTAGATGCTTAAAAAATTTGAAATATTTTATAACAGGTTTATTTTATATTAAACAGTCTCATTTTATATGCTTTATTATTTGTCTGGTATTTTTTATGAAATAGGATATAAGCGCCCCAGGTAATTCTTGACGACACCATGAAAGGTATCATTGATCAGGCCTTTTAGTGCCCTCGAGATATTAGAAAAATACTACTCGATAAAGGGGTTATTACTTGGAAGAATTCAGAAACATGGGTCTGTCTGAAACAATGCTGTCAGCCCTTAAACGCAAAGGTTTTACTGAACCGACACCAGTCCAGGCTGAAATCATACCTGTCCTCCTTTCTGAAAATTATGACCTTACGGTTCAGGCCCAGACAGGGACCGGCAAGACGGCTGCTTTCGGCATACCGGTAATCGAATCAATAGATGCCTTTGAAGGCCGGACAAAAGTCCTTGTTCTAGCCCCGACAAGGGAACTCGCCATACAGGTCGCTGGAGAAATTAAATCCCTGTGCAAGGGCAGAAAGGCCAAAACCCTTGCCGTGTACGGTGGGCAGTCATTCGTACCACAGCTCAATGGACTGAAGGATGGAACCGATATTGTCGTCGGTACTCCCGGACGGATCCTTGACCACCTGAGAAGAGGATCACTCAAACTTGACAGCATCGAATATCTTATTCTCGATGAAGCCGATGAAATGCTCGACATGGGTTTTATTGAAGATATTGAATCCATTATATCTCAATGCCCGGCCGAAAGGCGCACACTCCTTTTTTCGGCGACAATGCCGAAACAGGTTGTATCTATCGCGAAGAAATTCATGTCAAACCCGAGGTCCATCGCAATCGGTGAGGCCGTAAAAACACCTGCGCTTACTAAACAGATTTATTACGATGTCAGGGAGGACGACAAACTGGAGCTCCTCTGCCGCATTATCGATGTTAATCCTGATTTCTACGGCCTTGTTTTCTGCCGGACCAGGATAGAAACTTCAGGACTTGCCGACGGCCTTGAAGCCAGAGGCTACAGGACGGCAGGCATTCACGGAGACATCGACCAGAACATGCGCGAAAAGATCATGCACCGCTTCAGAAACAGGGAAATCACAATACTGGTGGCGACCGACGTGGCTGCGCGGGGCATCGATGTAAGGGATCTGACCCATGTCATAAACTATCATATACCGCAGGATGCCGACTCATACGTCCACAGAATCGGCCGTACAGGCAGAGCAGGAAAAGAAGGCATCGCGATAACCTTTATCGAGCCGAGGGAGCGCAGGGCGCTTGAAGTGATCCGCCATGCAGGGGGCGGCAGCATCAGAAAAGGGCATATTCCAACTGTAGATGAGGTTATTGCAGTAAGAGCATCAGGAATCAGACATGTTATCGAAGATGCAATGACCGGCAAAGGAACTTCTGCCAATTACATCAGGTTCGCGGAAGAGCTCATGAAAGACCACGATCCCGCCCAGGTCCTTGCGTCATGCCTGAAATACGCCTTTTCCGATGTCCTCGACCCTGACAGGTATAAGGCTATCACCGAATTCAAGCCTGCCGCACAGACCGGCAGGAAAAATGTACGGCTGTTTGTCGCCCAGGGACGCTTGCACGGGCTCAATCCGCAGAAGCTCATCAGAATGATATCCGACAAAACAGGCATCAGGGATAAGCTTTTCCAGGATATTCAGATGTTCGACAACTTCTCCTTCGTAAACGTGCCTCATAACGAAGCTGATATCATCCAAAGCAGGTTCAGGCAGAAAAAAGGCAAGCCAATGATAAGCATGGCGAAACCCGATCAGCGTACAAACAGGGACAGGCCTAAAAAGAAAAAGACGTAAATTTTCGCCTGCACTCAAATATCTCACATCAGATTCCCGGGTGGACCCTGAAATCAGCTTTTCTGTATGGGTCGACCTCTGTTTTGTGTTAGTTTATGTGCATGTTTTTCCGGCATTATACAAATATGCAAGAGGAGTGCAGCGGCTGATGCGCAGATATATCAAGCGGGCTGCCATATGCCTCGGCATTATCATTATTCTCTTTTTCACGATACCTGTGGGCATGCACCTGTACCTTGGCACCGGACCCGGTGCACAGCGTTTGATGGCCTTCATCAATGGCCTCATCCCGGGCAAAATCAGCGGCCGCCTTATATCGATATCACTTTTTAAACAGACCGCAGACATACGTGAAGCTGTTCTTTCAGGACCTGATAATAAGACCATTCTCAAAGCAGAACGGGCCACAGTATCATTAAATCTACAGGAACTACTGAGAAACAGGCTTATATTCAAAGTCATACGTCTCGAACACCCGGAAATAACTCTGTCAATAGAGGCCGGCGGCGAGCTTAATATTGTGAACGCCTTCAAGGATAAAAACTCGCCAAAGAGCAATCTTAATGTGTTTATCAACAATCTGGATGCTTCAGACAGCATCCTGGCTTTTCGCCTCAAGGACAAAAGCGAGATTGTACGAATGCAGGAGGCGAAACTGAACCTCTCAGCCGCCATTGCGGGAGATGTGATCCTAAAAATTGACATACCCTCAGCCCGGAGCTCCTTTTATCTGTCCGGCCGTGAGGTGGATTTTGACGCCGGCTCCGTTTCCGGTTCCATAATCAACGATAGAATTAATGACATCCGGATATCGATGCGGAAAAACTCTTCCAGCGTGGACCTGTCCGGTATGGTATCGGATCTTTCCGGTCAGCCTGTCATCAATGCCTTTCTGGACCTGGATGCAGACATCACAGATTTCAATAAAGGTCTCAGAGTGCCTGCATCGTTTGAAGGAAGGCTTTCCGCTTCACTTAAGGCAGCCGGAGAGTATGACAACCCGTCTGTCGCCGGTGACATCAATTACCGCGGGAAGTTTCCCGTCTTATCCGACGATATTCCTGTAAAGTCCGGGTGGCCCGGAACAGGGGATATTTCATTCTCCGGTACACTGACCGACAAAAGGTTGAACTGCACCACAGCTAGGTTCGATTTCGCTCCCGGTATAGTTCTGATAAAGGGTGACATCGACCTCAGCCCGGTGTTTCCTCATTCATATTTCGAAGCAGAAACCAACTGGGATGCAATCGCCTATGATCTGGCAATAGCATCAGAGGGCATCCGGCTGTCAGATCTGTCCAGCGCCGTGCGCGGCACCCTGGGGGCCGATCTCAGACTAAAAGGTCACGGTATTAAGTCTGAAACCATTGCAGCGGACATATCCGGCAAAACATGGGTCGCAGGCTTCTCTACCGGCAAGCTTAAAAAAACCGACCTTGATTTTTCCGGGCATGGAACATACGGCAGTAAAACGATTTTGCTTACTCCAGTTACTGTATCAGCGGCAGGGTCCATGCTTACAGCTAAGGGAACTGTAAACATAGACTCACGTGAGATCGAAGGTACACTCGACCTTGAGGCCCCAGGAATCGAACGGCTCATGGCATTGTTTTCAATCGATGCAGGAGGGGCCATAAGCGGCAAGGCTGCGGTAACCGGCACACTCAGCCATCCTTCAGCGAGGCTCACACTTAATGGTGATGCCTGTACGTGGAAGGATATCTCACTGGATGAAATTCTGCTTGATGCCTCACTTAGCCCGTCCGGATCGCTGACGATAAATAAGGGAATTATCCGGAATAATGCCTCAAGGATTACGGGTTATGGCACACTAGGGATTTTCTCCGAATTCCCTCACCTGAACCGTACGTTGCCTTTCAGTCTCGCAGCCGATCTCGATAAGGTGAATCCGCTGGATTTTTCATCACAATCCAGACTGGCCGGGGCCGTGAACGGTCATGTCTCAGCTTCCGGCAGCAGGTCTCAACTCTCGGGCGATATCCTGATCGATGGTCATGACTGCAATTATGACGGTATACCCCTGGGCAGTATAGATCTGGATGCCAGCCTCAGGAAGGGCCTGCTCGATGTGGAACACGCAGGCATAGAAAAGGGACGATCTCTTCTTAACGCTTCAGGAGCAGTCCGGGTTCTTAAGGACAACTCCTTATCCATGATAACAGATCCTGATATAGACATGAAGATTACAGAAGGCAGGGTCTTCCTGGAGGACTTTTTCAAAGAGGCGTCAGGAAATATCGAACTGAGCGGGGAATTGAGCGGGACGCTCAATCACCTTGACGGAAGCGCTGCGCTGGCCGGAAAAGACCTGAGCTATGGAGTCCAGAAGTTTGAGGAGCTGAATCTTGATGCAAGGTTTAAAGACGACCGCATCATTATCGAACCTGTCCAGGCAATAATCACCCCCGATCAGGTGATCCGTGGCAGCGGATGGCTGTCGCTCGGAGGAGAATACGCATTTGTTGCCTCCTCACCCGGGATAGCCCTGACATCCATCTCCTATCTTGGAGACCGTCCTGAACTGACGGGAACAGTCGGAGTTGACATATCCGGCATCGGGACACTTGATAACCCGGGCATAACGGGCAAATTATCACTCTCTGACATGAAATACATGGACATGGTCCTGCCTGACGGCAGCCTGAATTTCGATCTTAATGATCACATCCTGAATGCCGCCGGAGCCCTCGGGATGGACTTCACGGGAAGCCTGGATACCCGTTCACGGAATTATGCTGCAAAGGCAACCTTCAAACGCACCGATCTGGCGCTTCTTTTTGCACTGGCAGATAAACCGTCGCTTAAGGGAGAGGCTTCCGGAACTTTCAAGGCTGCCGGGAGGATCGACCGTATTCAGGATATTGCCATCGATGCCGACATCTCCGACCTTTCAATATTCCATGGTAACAAACCCCTTATAAAGGCCGACACCATTTTCGGGTCGTACGCTGAGGGCACTCTCGTCCTGCCGGTCACTCACCTCGTACTTGCAGAAAGAGGAAGTCTCGACCTGAGAGGAAGCGGCACTATCAGGAACGGCCTTGAATTCGATGCAGAGGGCTCGGTTCCGTTGGAGGTCATCGGGGCCTTTATTGAGGATCTCGATGATGCCTCAGGGACTGTCAGGTTCTCATCTCAGATACGATCCCGGAAAGCCGACACCGGGATAAAAGCACTTTTCAATCTTGAGAACTGCGCCTGGGATATCCCCTATAACGGTCAGCGCATTCATGCACTGAACGGGCTCATCCGCATGGATGACGGCACAGTTACCGTCTCAGGGCTGTCCGGCAGTCTGGATACAGGAAGCTTCACCATTGACGGTACTGCCGCACTGGAAGGTTATAAACGTCTCACCATGATCGATTTGCGGGCCAGTACAAAGGCTCTGCCACTGGTTTTCCCGGATATGATGGACCTCTCGCTGGATGGGGTGGCTTCACTGAAAAGCTTATCCATGAAGCCACAGTTCAAGGCGGATGTTGTTATCCTTGACGGAACCTATTACAGGGATGTCAACCTCAATCTCCTGACCGGTGTGGTCGAGGGAATCCTCCCGAAGCGAAAACCTACCATAAGGCGTACAGAGACCCTGCCGCCTTTCATCAAAGACATGACCCTAGATATTACAATGAAACGCCGTGGCGAAGTGAAAATTGACAACAACGCCGCCTCGATCGAACTCAACCCGGACATCAGAATAACGGGCACCGTGAGCGAGGCGGTGGTGAATGGCAGGATAAGCGTTATAAAAGGGACGGTAATCTTCCAGAACAACACCTTCACTGTCACGAGGGGCGTCATCGATTTCCTTAATCCCAACAGGACCGAAGCGAACCTGGATATAATTAGCCAGACCAAAGTCAGGGACTGGACCATTTATCTCTCGCTTGAAGGCCCGCTCGACAACCTCAAAATGCAGCTGAGCTCTCAACCGGTCGAAGTCCAGTCCGACATTGTTTCCCTGCTCGTCATGGGAAAAACCTTCAGCGAACTCACGCAGAAGAATGATACAGCAAAGGCCTCACCTTCCCTCATGGCTGCAGAATTGCTGGCAAGCACCTATGGCTCGGAGATCAAGAAAGCGGCCAGCATCGATATCCTCAGGCTGGAATACTCGAGTCCGACCGGATCGAAAACCGGCAACGATATGAAGTTCACCGTCGGCAAGGAAATATCGAGCCGGTTCAGCGTCTCCTATGAAATGGAAACCAGGAACAACGTGACATCCCAGTGGGGGATTGTTTCCTACAAGCTGTTCGACAACCTTATGGTAAACGGCTACCCCGGCACGAACGGCAATTACGGGGCTGAAGTACAGTTTAAACATGAATTCCGTTAACTCCATATTTCTAAGGCTGCTCCTGCCTGCCATGCTGGCGATTCTCTTCTCCGCCGCCGGCGCCTCGGGTGAGGATGCGCCTGCCCCCACGGAAGAGGCATTCAATTATGCTTCCTTTGAAGGGTCTGTCATGCGCCGGGTGGAAATCATCATCACGGAATGCCCCTGGTGTACTCCTGCTGTAGAGCAGATGGCGCATGATCTCATCGTCCTTCATCAGAATGAACAGTTTACGGCCGATAAATATAAGGAATCCGTCGAGTCCCTCAACCTGAGCGGTAATTTCGAAGAAATACTGCCATCGGTCAAGGTGCTTGATGATGGCATTGAGGTTACCTTTATCCTGAAGCCTGCCCGCGTGATCAGGGATATCAGGGTCAGAGGCGAGTACCCGCTCTTCAAGAGCGAAGTACTGAAGGCCATGAGCATCTATCCTGGCGACACGCTTCTCCCCGGTGCTCTTACCGACCATGAGGCCCGCCTTGGCGAGCTTTACAACCTTGAGGGCTATATCGAACCGAGAGTAAAAATTGAGGAAGTCCGGGATATCGCAACCGGAACCTCCGTTGTCAACGTTCAGATAGAACCGGGAGACTATTATGTCCTGGATGAATTCACCATCGACGGCAACAGGGGCATATCAGCTTCAGGGATCAGAATGCACATGAATGTCTGGCGGACATCATTCCTGATTCTCGAATCGAGGCGCTTCAAGGAGCAGAAATTCGACCGTGATGTCAAGAATCTCACACGGCTATACTGGAAAAGGCGATACCCTGAATGCGAGATCCATTCCAGCATCAGCAGAGACCCCGGTAAAGCGCTTGTTTCTGTCGGCCTGGACATCAGGGAAGGCCCACGTTATGAAGTCTCTTTTTCCGGCAACAATCGTTTCTGGTCCTCAACCCTCAAGAAGGACCTTGTCATATTCAAAGAAGGCAACCGCAGGGACCGCGGCTTGCGCAAAAGCGTCGAAAACATCAGAAAGCGCTATCGTATGGCAGGCTTTCTTTTTACCGAAGTGAGAATTCAGGATGAAAAGTTTACATCCGGCGACTTGATCACGCGCCGCATCGAACTGATCATAACGGAAGGCCCGCATACAACGGTAAAGTCACTCAAGTTCACCGGAATTTCGGCCTTCGACGAGGAGTCTCTGAAAAAGACAGCCAGGACAGCGACTAAATCCATCTCAAAAGCGGATGACTATATCCCTGACATGCTGGACATGGATATTTCAGCCATCCAGAACCACTATATGCAGGCGGGCTATAATGATGTGAAGATAACCCCTGACATCGTCTGGAATAAGGATAAAACCTCAGTAGAGATCACCATGAAGATCGATGAGGGTGTCAAATCCCTGGTGAAGACTCTTACGATTACGGGCCTCACTGCCATGTCCAGGGAAAAAGCCCTGGAATCCCTGCGACTCAAGGCCGGGCAGCCATTCAGCGATGCACTGCTCAAAAAAGACGAAGTCTCGCTTGCCAACCTGATTTCCGCTTCTGGACATCCGTATGTATCAGTAACAAGCAGTACCGGATTCACACCTGACCGCTCAGGGGTCGATATAAGCTTTGCGGTCAACGAAGGCCCTGTTGTCAGCATGGGGAACATCTACTACCGGGGCAATCTGAAAACCCGCAGGAAGGTGCTTGACCGTGAGCTCAAGATCAAGCCCGGCGAGGATTTCTCCCTTGCCGCGATTCTTAAAGGTCAGAAGAACATCCGCGACATGGGTATATTCAAATCCGTCCAGTTCAAGACCCCCGGTCTGAAGGATAAAGAAGAGCATGTACCTCTTCTTGTCGATGTGGAGGAAACACCGCCGTATTATATCCAGGGCGGCGTTGGATACAGGAGCGACAACGGATTCTACGGCAATGCCCGTGCGGGTGACAGAAACCTTTTCGGAATGAACTATGACACCTGGGTGGGCGGTGAGATCAGCCAGGTCGGATACAAAGGTGAAGTGGCACTCAACCAGCACAATTTGTTCGGAACCGATATCTCGACAACCTATTCAGTAGCATACGAGCGCAAGGAGGACTTCAATCAGACATTCGGAGTCAAGGACCTTGCAGGCTCTATAAACTTTCAGCGCAAATTCGCCCCTGAGCACCTGACGGCAAGCCTGGGGTTAAGGTACGAACGCCGTGAGCAGTTCCCACAGGATTCCTCCATCGTAACCGATGACACCTATCTGCCGCGCAGTATTCTGGTCACAACACCCGGTGTGGCATATGATACGCGGGATTCTTTTGTACGACCTTCGAAGGGAATCTATTCATCTCTATACGTTGATATTTCAAGGGGTCTGGAGAACTCGCTGGACAATTTCCTTAAATACAAATTTCTTCTGCGGGGATACTGGCGGCCATTGTCGCGGATTACCTTCGCCGGGATGGGCGGCGTTGGCTATATCGATCCATATGATACTTCAAGCTCGATCCCTGTCGACCAGCTGTTTTATCTCGGAGGGACCTTTTCGGTGCGCGGCTATGCCGAGAATATGCTCTGCTATGATTCACAGGATAATCCGGTTGGAGGACGCCTTTCCGTCAATGCCAGTCTGGAGGCCCGCATAGAACTGATCAGCAGTCTGGAAGCCACCCTCTTCTATGATACGGGTTCAATTCAGAAGCCTGTCACGGACGCAGGTACTGAAAGTTTCCGCTCATCCGTTGGGATGGGCCTTAGCTATATCACACCTATCGGCCCGGTAAGTCTGTTATACGGGCTTAAAATACACCCCAGAGAAGATGAAAAACCCGGGGCCTTCCATTTCTCGATTGGATACACATTTTAAGTAAATTGATATCAATGAGATCTCGGCTTAAAAACAACACCTGACACCAGATTAACAAAGTCATTTCGGGGAATGCAGCCTGAAAAAACAAGACAAAATCAATAATCTGTCCAACTTTATTATTGTTCTTCATAAATTCTATCGCGCCGTAAAGCTCAGGCATGTCATTTTCCCTGGAACAGCGATTTTTTTATTGTATATGCGCTGTGCAATCCATATAATGTTATCTAATGAAAAAACTCATTATCATATTAATTTCTTTATTGTTAATCATGCCGCATGTTCAGGCTCAGGAAACTGCCAAACCTGCTGCTGATGCCGTTCAAAACAATATCTGGATTCTTGATTCGCCAGTTGAATGGCCTGCAATGATACGCCCTGGAATAATTGGAGGCAACAGCAGAACTGTTTATTATTCCGACTTTCTGATACCCGCCATAGGGACAGAAAATACACTTTTATTCATTAATCCAAAATTAAACTGGGACGATCATGATTCGAACGAGCAGAATATCGGCATAGGCTTAAGGCATATTCTATTTAATGACAGCCTCATCCTGGGAGCAAACCTGTATTATGACTTTATGAAAAGCTATTATGACAACCGTTTCGAACAGTGGGGTTTCGGAGTGGAAGCCCTTTCAAAATGGATTGATATTAGAGGCAATTTTTATTTTCCTCAGTCATCAAAACAAGTGATCGACCAGGATGCCTACTATGCATTCGCTTCACGAAGCCTTCAAAAGACCACGACAAGCACATACGAAGAGCCCATGAAAGGCATCGACTATGAGGCAGGAGTTTTAATTCCGTATATTTCCAATTATGTCGAGACAAGGGCTTTTATAGGAGGCTATAACTATTTTTCAGACCTTGGCCCTGATATCAACGGCATAAAAGCCAGGCTTGAAATAATGCCGCTGCCTCTTTTGACAATAGATGTCAAAATTTCTGACGACAATACAAGCTCTACCAGAACCTGCGTAGGCGGTTATGTAACCCTGCCCTTCTCCATAGGTAATATGTTTGACAACAAAAATCCTTTCGAAGGACTGCACAAGTTCGTTTCTTTCGGTAAAGGCGCAAGACCGCTTGTAAACCGGATGACAGATATGGTCATAAGGGACACTGATGTCCTTTTAAATGACATTACACCATCACCCGTTGTTACAGACGAAATAAGCGGCCTGACTTATGTTGACAACTCAAACACTTCAGGCATTGAAGACGGCTCGTTTGAACACCCCTACAAAACCATACAACAAGGGGTAAACAATACTATCGGAGACAAGTGGGTATATGTAAGACAGGGCAGCGCGGAATATAGTGAAGATATAAGTCTTAATGACGATGTGGTGCTGTGGGGTAGCGGGTATGACGGAGGATTCACCGGAATCGCAGCCACAGCCTATCCCGTGATTGATGGTGGCAGTTTGCCCGGCGACGCCAACCTTGTGACCATCAGAAACAACAATACGGTAATGGGCCTTCAATTGCAGAATTCTCCGCAAAGCGGAATCATATTCACCGATGGAACAACATCGAGAGGCACTATCAATAATAACATTATCAAAGACAGCGGTTATAACGGCATAAACCTTTCAAATAACACGGGCAGCATTTCAGGCTTTACCATTTCAAATAATTCGATAACCGGCAGCAATTGGAGGGGAATAGATTTATCCTACAACAGCGGCTCCATGCAAAACTTCAACATACTGAACAATGTCGCATGTGACAGTCAGGGAGGCGGCGGTATTACGGACAACGTCGGAGGGATAATTGGAGTTGAGAATACCGGCACAATGTCAGGATTTACCATATCCGGCAACACCGCGAACGGCTATATGGGAGGCACCGGAATAAGTTTTTATAAAAACAAAGGCAAAATGTCAGGTTTTGTCATATCGGATAATACATGCAACCTGAACACCGATGGGATATCTTTAGCCAGTAATGCAAGACCCGGAGGCGTTGCTGAAATGAATGATTTCACGATTTCCGGAAACACGCTCAATTCAAACGGTTTTTGCGGTTTAACTTTGCTGGGTAATGGTTCCGAAGGAGATGGTGACATGACAAATTTCACGATTTCCGGCAATACCATCAATAACAATCAAATGACGGGAATCGAATTATCGTCAAACGGCGATCAGGGCTTTGGAAAGATGACTGACTTTGTTTTATCGGGCAACACCGTAAGCAACAACGGGGTTCGAGGCATAGACTTATCATATAATGGCGGCAATCCTTTTTCCACTGGCAACAGGGGCATTATGACAAACTTCACCTTTAGCGGAAACACTGTTACCGGTAACGGTTATGGATCATCATCCGCATATGGTGGTGATGGTATAAGAATCCATCAAAATGGCTGGCGAGGCGAAGGTATCATGACAGGATTTACATTTTCCAATAATGTCATATCCGATAACAGATCAAACGGCATACGCATATCAGACAATGGCTATCGGGGCATCGGCACAATAGAGAACTTCACATTCACGCATAACACTATAAGCAATAATCATATTGACGGAATAACAATAACAAATAATGGAGACAGAGACGGCATCGGCACAATTGACAGCTTCACATTCACGCATAACACCATTATCGGCAATTATCAAAACGGCATGCACTTTGATAATGCATCCGGCGGGACCATATCAGGCATAAATCTGGGAGACGCAACATCAGGCGGCTATAATTCCATATACGCCAATAACATATCGCTTGGTGCTTATTATGACATTGACAATCTAACCGTCACGAATATCAGCGCGCAATATAACTGGTGGGGGACAACAGATTCCCAAACCATAGAAGCCAACATCAATTCCAAAGACAATATTACCTATACCCCATATCTTTATTCAGAACCTTAAGTAACATCAAAGCACGGCAAAAAATAAAACAATTTATTGAATTTGGTCGGGACGAAAGGATTTGAACCTTCGACCCCCTGAACCCCATTCAGGTGCGCTACCGGACTGCGCTACGTCCCGAACCGTAAAATCTGCTAACATGTGAATCATGGGGTGTCAAGCATTGCTAGGTAAATTATGAGACAGGAAGCCCCGGCTAATTCACAGACCGCGCTGCCGGTACTGAAGCGATCTGAGACTGCCGGTCATAATACTGCTTGATTATCATTCTGGCGAACTCATCGGCCTTGATCCAGTAGTACGGATCTCTTAAAAGAAGGCTGGCGATTGCTATTTTGCCTTTTGTCGGATGATCGGCATACCCCACAAACCATGTAAGTCTGCCTTCGGGATTTTTGCTGTTTATGCTCCCGCTTTTAGCGCCTATTGTTACCTCTTTCAGGACTCTGTCTGTAGTGCACATTCTGAACCTTCTGGAAAACGTCCCGGATTTGATCGTATCTCCCATCATGGAATAGATATCTTCCGCAATCTGTTCATTAATTACAGGCGCTTTTTCAACAGGCATAGATCTGACAATCCTCGGAGAGACCATCAAGCCCTTATTCAGTGCAGGGGTCACTATCTGCGCAGCATGTACCGGCGACATCTGGGTTGTATGGTTGAGCCCGCATGCCAGCTCTCCCAGATCATACTCGTCTTCGGGAATCATAACCGTGCTTGGTGCGGACCAGCATTCCCTCATGGGTGGCTTCCAGAAGCCGTATCTCATAGCGTTAAGGAACAACGGCTCTTCTCCGAGTGACATACCCAGCTTTGCAAACACTACATTGTTCGACTGTGCGAAGGCATATGCAAATGTAATATGCTGGGTCCACTTGTCGGCCCTGTCCTTCAGTTGTCCTTTATAGATTGTCCACGGGTTACCGCTGTATGAAACGGGGCTCGCTGGGGTCATGCCCTGCTCAATTGCAGCGGATGCGGTCACTATCTTGAAAATGCTTGCAGCTAGATATGAGTTCAACGGAATGCTGCAGTCTTCGCCTGACCTGTCCTTGCCCCACATTGAAATAATATCACCGTCATCGGCATCCATTACCACGACTGCGCCGAAACCGATTTTATATTTTTTCGCAGTCTCGGAAACATAGATCTGAAGGTCCCAGTCAATAGTAAGGTCATACTTTTTTATATCTGTTTCGGTTATGTGTTTGAAGATATCTTTTCCCAGAAGCTTCTGCTCCGTACCTTTAGCTGCGACGTCAACTTCCCCTTTTTTTCCGGCAAATACGATAGTAAAAATAAACAGAATGACTATCAATAAAAAGAGGTACGGAAGATATCTTCTGCGCTTTTTTCTCCTGAGCGGAGTGAATGTATATTTATTAGCCATAACTAAGCGGCATATCTCATAAACACCATTTTTTGTCAACTTGCCTTAGCTTACAAGGGAATCCCAAATCAGCAATAAAATCAATTTACTGGAATGTTTTTTTCAGGAATGGAGAAGTAAAATACAGACCCGATATTTTCCTCTGACTCAATCCATATATCCCCGTTCATATCATTCACCGCTTTCTTGACTATGGACAGTCCGAGTCCCGTTCCTGTCGCCATGTCTTCATAAGTCCTGAAGAACATGTCGAACACATTCCCCAGATATTCAGACGGTATTCCTATGCCGTTATCTTTAACATAGAATATGTGCATCTCGGCTTTAGGTCTGTATCCGATATTGATTATGGGCTGCCGGTCCGGATGGGAATATTTGATCGCATTTGATATCAGGTTGGAAAAAATCTGTATGAGCCTTGCACGGTCAGTTATTACAACAGGCATATCATCATCTATTACAACCTTCCCTGATTTTGTTTCAAGTTGAGGTTCTAGCTCAACTATTATACGCTCGATTACATCACCGACAACAAGACGTTCATCTTCAAGTTTTAAATTCTCAGCAACTGAATAGTTAAGCAGGTCATTTACAAAACCTTCCATATGCTGAGCGCTTTCCTTAATTGCATTAAGATATACCTTTTCTTTTTCACTCAGTCTTTCTGACATTGTTTTTATAAGCCTGGATGCAAATCCGTTTATGGCAATTATGGGATTCTTCAGATCATGTGAAACCGTATAAACAAGCCTTTTCATATCCTCATTCCTGTGCTCGATTGTCATCATGGCTTTTTTAAGGTCTTCCGTAGCCTTCTCCACCTCGTTAAACAGAATCATATTCTCAAGAACCGCGCCCATATGCAGGCCCACACTCAAAAGAAGCTGCCTGTCATCAGTTGTAATATCTCGTTTTCCATATGCGCCTATATTAATTACACCCAGGATTCTGGTCCTGGATCTTATAGGGATTGATGCAAACGTCTTTATCCCGTATCTCCTGAATGCTACGGATGTTATTCTGATATCTTCAGAAGCGTTGCCGATTATGATAGGCTCACCTGTTGCTGCAACCCTTCCGGCAATACCTTCGCCCATCCTTAACTCTTTGAGAGACTCAACAATATAATCAGGAAGCCCATAGGAATGTTCGCATTTCAAGGTATTTGTTCTTTCATCTAGCAGAAAAATCAGACCCGTTTCGATGTTCATGATTTCCAGAACTTTTTCTAAAACCCTGCCCATCACATCATGCATGTTTATGGATGAACTGAGCGTCTCGGATATCAAGTTGATTGCCGACAAATCTTCATTCTGTCTTATTATCCTTTGCTCAAGCGCAACTTTTTCAGTTACATCCCTCAGGACGGCGAGCGACATACCCTGACTTTCGTCAACGGAATGGAACCGTCCATCCAGTGTTTTTCTACCCGAGAGTGTATCGACGGAGAACTGCACCGAGAACGCGAGTGCGCCGCTCTTACTCATCTGAATCAAATCATTCTCTCCGTCGGGCATGATAAACTCGGAAAATTCTTTTCCAATAATCTCTGCCATCGGCATGCCAAGCATGTCAGTGAAGGCCTTGTTGCAGAAACTGATTATACCTTTATTGAGCAGCAGGATGACATCCGGGGCATCCAGAATCAGGTTTCTAAACCTTTTATCCTGCTCCAGCCCATGACCTACCAGATGATTTGTAATTATATGATACGGCTCGATTGGATACCCGGTAATATTGAATATGCCTGATTCGCTGAACAAGGGAGAACTGAATGTTTCTATTACTGTTGCGAATGGGATTTTTTTATCAATAAGGTCTCTGATGCATTTGAAAAGTTCGTCATCGATCTTGAGACTTGGCAGCCTGTCAAAGATAATCGACCCGACAATGTCTTCTGCGGATTCTGATAAAACCGAACTGAATTTTGAATTTGCGTAGACAATCCTTCCCTCGGAGTCAAAGGCGCATGCACCGAACGGGGCATAATCAAAGACCCTGCTCAGGCTGATAACGGAATTTTCCATCTATCTAATCAAAGCTCAAAGATTCGTTTTTCTTGAGCAGACGAACATCACACCCTGCAAGCCTTTTGAATTCCAGGGCATCGTCAAGGGAACCCACTATATCTCCCCAGTGTATCGGTATGGCAATCCTTGCTCCGACATCGAGAGCGGCCAGGGCAGCCTCCTCCGGTGTCATGGTATATGTGCCGCCTGAAGATAAAACAGCTATGTCGGTTTTAACGCTTTTCATTTCATGTATTCTGTCGCTGTCACCCGAGTGGTATATTTTTTTACCGTCGATGTTCACTATGAATCCCGCCCAGTTATTGCTTTTAGGATGGAACCCTTTGCCTATGTTGTAAGCAGGGACGGCTGAAATCTCAATGCCGCCGATTAAAATATTCTCTCCTGGTTTCACAACATCTGTTACCAGCGGAGTCTTCATCGGAGCTACAATCCTGGTGCCTGGTCTTGAAATCATTTTGATATCGGATTCGCTGTAATGGTCGTGATGTTCATGTGTAACAAGAATTATATCGGCAGATGGGAGGCCGCTCTCTAATTTCCACGGATCAATATATATATTAAGGTTCCCGTTTGATACCAGAACGCTCGCATGGCCTAACCATGTTATTGTTAAAGACATCACATCCTCCTTTACTGCTTCGCTGTAAAGAGCAGTGATAACAAAGAAAACATTAGCATTTCACGGTAAGTTTGTGAAGCTCTGATGATAAACCTAAAAAGCCCCCAGCTGGCATCCCAAAATCTTCAATCCCAGCGAATCTGCTGCATTTCCCGCTTCCGCCCTGTTTATTCCCGAGGCATCTGCAATCTGCCATAATTGAGGACAGTTGATTACTCCATCAGAGCTTTCCGCTTTTATTTTATCAAGAATCTTCTTGTCTATTTCCACTGGCCTTCCAAGATTTTTGTAGTATGATTTTCTTTTTCTTCCGTAACCGAAAAGGCCCAGCTGGCAGTATGTCAGTTCGACCTTCATATCATCCGCGGCCTTTCCCACATCAGAAGTAGACCTCTCAGCCATAACTGCGATCATATGGGCAACTGCACATGGGAGCTTGTTTTTTTCTGGATATCTTTCAATCAGTTCTTCAATTGTAAACTCGCACATATATCCTCCTACTCTTTTATGATAAGCGCATCCGCGGCTTTCGGAATACCTTTATCATCAATTATCAAAGGATTAATATCAAGCTCTTTTATATTTGGAAAGTCTACTGCAATCCGGCCCAGACCGAGAAGAATATCCGCGATTTTATTCTTATCCGCATTTCTGGCGCCCCTGTATTCACCCAGCAGTGCTGCCGCAGAAATGCCCTCAATCATCGAGAATGCATCATCACGGCTCAAAGGGGCGAGCCTCACGGAGATATCCCTTAACGCCTCTGTATATATGCCGCCAAGACCGAAAACTACGCATGGTGGAAATCCCGGATGCTTTATGATGCCCGCCATGAATTCCCGACCGCCTTTCAACATCTCGGCGACAAGCACAGGCACACCCTTTTCCTTTTTTCTGATCGACATGAAAGCTTCCTTAAGTGAAGCACTGTCATTAATGCCAAGGTATACAAGCCCCCTCTCCGTTTTGTGCAGGATATCGGCAGAACAGGCCTTAACCGCAACAGGATAGCCTATGCTATCAGCCAGAAGCAGGGCTTCATCAAGATCTTTTGCCAGTCCTTCCCTGCTCACCGGTATTCCATAGGTATTCAGCAGCATTTTTGATGTATGCTCATCAAAAGCATCTTTTGATGCCATTATCTTTATTGCCCCGGCCGGTATCTGTTTTTTCTTGTACCTTGGAAGGGCCCTGTTTCTTATCTCAAGCCAGTATTTCGCTATGGCTCCCATGGCTTTTGCCGCTTTTTCCGGCGAGTCGAACACTGGAATCCTGTTCTGGTTGAATACCCTTATTGCATGGTCATCCTCGTCAAAAAATGATGAAATAAAGAGCGGCTTTCCATGCTTCACCGGCATTGAAACAAGTGTGCTCAGATCGATTTCTGAAGATTTTACAAAATCTTCCATTGAAATGTCTATCATCGGCCTTAAAATCGGGTAAATTTCCTTCATGAACCCTGTATCCATGATTCCGTGCAGTATCAGCGCATCAATCTCATTTGAAGAAAAAAGTGCGTTCGGTATATCCTTTGTGAGCGCACTCATATCAATATGGAATGTCAGGTCGACCGGGTTCCTGGGACTTGCATGGCCGGGAATGTATTTCGCCACTTCATGCTGGAGTTCCTTTGAAAACACAGGCACATCAAGTCCGCTATGGTTGCAGGTGTTTGCAATGGAAGTTCCGGGACCTCCCGAGTTTGTCAATATCGCTATTTTCCTTCCTTTCAAAGGCGGCTGGGCGGCAAGGGCCCATCCAGTTTTAAAGACCTCTTCGATTGTATCCACCCTTATGATTCCCGCCTGTTCGAAAATGGCATCGTAAATATAGTCAGGCCCGGCCATCGCCCCTGTATGGCTTGATCCTGATCTGGCACCCGCCTCGGTTCCACCTACATACTGTGCGACAATAGGCTTTTTCCTGGCCACCCTGCGGGCTGTTTCAATAAATGCCTCCGGCCTTTTGATTCCCTCAATATACATGCCGATGGCCTTTGTTGTTTTATCTTCACCCAGATATTCAAGGCAGTCCACAAGATCAATGTTGGCCTCGTTACCTACACTTATTGATTTGTTTATGGCAATCCCCCGTTTCCTTAAATACGGCAGCGTTTGAGCTACATAGGTTCCGCTCTGGGATGCCAGACTGAAACTGCCTTTTCTGCTGCCGGCAGGTACGACTGTAATGTTAAGCGGATGCCATGTATTTATTATCCCGAGGCAGTTCGGACCTAAAAAACGCATGGAATATCTGGCTGCTATCGCCTTTATCCTTTCTTCGAGCTGCCTGCCCATAGATCCGGTTTCCCTGAAGCCTGCCGAGATAATAACAGCATGCTTTACCCCTTTTTTCCCGAACTCTTCCAGCATTTCCGCTACAAGGTTTGTCGGAACCACTAGTATTGCCAGTTCAGGAACATACGGGAGTTCGCTTATTCTCTGATATGTCTTTCTCCCGAGGACTACTTTTTCCCTGGGGTGTATGGGCATCACCTCTCCTGGAAAACCGCTGTTTAAAAGGTTCAGGCACTGTATTGTTCCCATTTTGGATGGGTTATTGCTTGCCCCGACAATGGATATGGATTCAGGAGACATTATTTTATGTAGTGGATTATCTGACATTTGTTCCTCCATAATTCTCAAATATAGAAAAATACGAACAGGTACAAGAACTTATATCTGCCCCATTATCTTCGAATATAGAATTCCGAACAGTTCATGAAATGCCCTTGATGAATTTCTGATATTTGTCGAAGTGAGCAGGATATTCCCTGGATTGAAAAGCCGGCAGGAACTTACCAGATGACCGGCAGGTGCAGGAATCGGTTTCATTCCCTGTTTCCTGAATAACGCAACTGCCCTCTTCATATGATAGGCTGAGGTCACCAGAATGAACCTGTCTTTTTTAACCAGTTCATGGATTTCAAGGGCTTCCTCATATGTGTCCCTCGGTTCTTCTTCCATTATGATCCTCTTTTTATCAAGCCCCATCATTTCAGCGGTCATTGCATAAGCCTTTGCATTGCTTATACCATTTACAGGCCTTCCACCTGACAGAACAACTCTGGCAGAAGGGACTTCTTTTGCTATATACATGCCTTCGGTAAGCCTCTGGAGGCTGTCCTGGTCAAGCCTGCCCGAGACGGATACATTACTGCAGGTATTTTTACCTCCTCCAAGGATTACAATCCATTTTACACCACCGGTGTTTTTATTATCAGGTTTGAAAACCGGATAGGAGTTCTCCAGCTTTAATAACAGATAACCTGAAGTAATCCCGGATGAAGCCAGCACAAGAATAATGAGGCCAAGTACAGTAAAAAATTTCCCGGCACCCTGTTTCTTCTTTGAAGCCATCAATAGAATAAGGCCTGCTGAAATAAAAAGTATCGATAAGGACAAGGGATCCACTGCCATACCCAGAATTTTCTTGATATAAAACACTTGGGGATACCTCCTGATTCACACTTATATAATATTTTATAATCAAAAAGAGGTGCCCCGGTCAAACCGGAAGCACCTCTTTTTCCAACTCATTCAGCCCTGGATTTACCAGGGCGAGGCAATCTCGGACAGGACGGGGTATTTGTTCATCTGGTCTTCCGTCATTTGATATGGGAGCACAAAAATCTCTTTAGCAACAACTACATTCAACCTGGAAACCGGGTCATAGGCGCCTGAACCTTTTACAACGATGTATACTCCAATCTTCAGACTGGAGACATCCAGGTTATTGCCGTTGAGGTCCTTGATCGTGGTCTTGTAGATATTGCGACCGATCCTCTCATCAACAAGCAGCGCCATATGCTCTCTTACTGTTATAAGTTCATTCTCAATATTCATTATCCTGCCGTAGATACATTGAGGCTCCCAGTGTCTTATCGCGGTTCCGAGAGCGCCTGCCAGACATATGGAAGGTATCGTTAAAATACCGGCGAGAATCGCAAACGCTAGAATATTTTTAATTTTCATCCGGACACACCCCCTTATTGCTGCTGCCAGTAGTAGCGATGGGTTTCCCTGTTTCCGGCCACCTTGATAATGTGTATGGTCCCTTCCATCGGTACAACCACATATGTCTGACCTGGCGTAATTACTATCTTCGGCTCAGGAGCCATGCCTTTTCCTGTTCTGATTACCCTGTCTTCCCTGGTTTGGGCGCCGTCGTTGTTGGAATCGTAAACGGCATTGCCGTTTTTATAGTTGACCGCATAAACCCTTCCGGTACCGTTTGCGGAAGTAGTACACCTGTCAAGACCCGCTGAAGTAGTAGGCTGATATGTAGTGAAATATGCTACTTTGTCATAAACGATGATAGGGGAAACAACTTTTTCACCTGGATTTTCAAGGGTTATATACCAACCGGATTTCGCTTCGATCTGAGCCATATGATTGATCTTATCCGCCTCCGATGCAGATGAATCCTGAAGGATATCTGAAGTCACATCAACAAAATCGCTTGCATCGGAATCGGTCAGCGTATCTTCCGCAGTCCCGTCAACCCAGGATGTGCTCCAGGGTGCAATCTTCCATTTGTTTTTAACCGCATAAAGCCTGTTTAAGACAACGTTGCTGCCGGAATCATCCAGAGGATCTTCACGATCGCCTGAGCCTACATATATCCAGTCGCCCCATGATTCCTGAGCAATTCCCGGAGAATAGAAAAACTTTCTGAGTTTTGAAGTCGAACCGTCCGGTGATGCATGAAACAGCCACCTTGCATCCCATGTGCCGTCGCCGTCCATGTCATTGAATGCAAAGACATCACCACCCAGGGAAGATGCGTAAATAACATCATCGTTGCCGTCATCATTGTCGTCATATGTGATTACATCGATAATGCTGTAAGTCAATTTATCATAGCTGCTGTGGGTGAAGGTAACCGGACTGACCAGTGCTCCAGTTTCGGCGTCAACGCCAAATATAGCCTTCCCTGTGGTATCGCATATTGCACATCCGAGTGAATAAGGAGTGCCGGGATCATTTCTGTCCTGGTTGGTATCATACCCGCCGGCAAAAAGCAGAACATCCTGCGATGAGCCGTCAGCCTTCTTGATCTTTGCAAATATCGGTGTAGACCACGATTGGCCCAGGGTTTCCGTTCCAAGAATTCCGCTTGTTATCTCCCATCCCCATACGGGATTATTGTAATCCGTTACATCCAGGGAATAATATGTGTTGCCTCCCCTTCTCAGTCCGAATGCAACATATGTTTTATTTGCAGTCCTGTAGACTATTGGAGAACCATCAACATAAATATCGTGATGACTGTCACCTATTACTTCGAGCAAGGTGTTTTCAGGTGGGAGATTTTTAAGCTGCGGTACCAGTTCCCAAGGCGTAAATGACCAGCTTTCGTGTACCGTGTCATTCTGGTAGTTCAATGCTGCGCCGTCATTGCCTTCATTATCGACAATGCAATGCATGAATCCGTCATTGGCCCCTACGAATATTACATTCGTATTGTTTGCATCATCGTAAAGGATCGCAGGTCTTGAATGCAGTATGTCACCGAATAGCCATGTCCTGCTTCTGGAATTTCCTGAATTTGTCGCATAAATGCCCTCAGCCCTTATCCAGTCAATGAGATCGTTCCTTCTCACCGTATCGCCTGCTGTAAAGTTCAGTTCTTCAGGAGTTATGTTCGTTTTGTTGAATTCAATCAGACCGCTGCCCGATTTCCTGGTTTTGAAAGCCCGGGTATGACCGGAATTTCCGTTATATAAAACCTTGCCGAGACCGCCGTAGTTTACTTGCAGGCCTTCATATGGGGGATTTTCAACATACCATGCCGTAAGCACGGAGTTAGTAATCAGCCCGTCGCCGTCCATTGTCACCGGGTTTGCATACCTGTCAAGAAGCATTTCATCGTCATCTACAACATCTCCGGTATTGTGAAAACCGAATTTCTTGAGATTTCCTCTCCAGAAACCGGGTATGGCTTCCACCGGCGAAAACAGTCCTATATAAAGAGAATTGCCTGCATAAGTCTTGTTCGCCCTGCTTATAGGAACAACCGGTGAAGTATAACATGAGTTTTTTGAAACGATGTCACTCAAAACAAGCCTGAGTGCTGAATCGAGACCGATATCCTCGTTCGTGGTGAAATACAGTCCGTCCCCTGAATCCTTTTCCTTCCCCTGTCCGTTATCGCAGGCGTCCCTAAGAATATCTGTGTCGATGTTAAATCCTATCGCATAGGTGTTTACATGCTGCCAGTTAGAGATGGCTGTATCAGGGCTTGTTCCGTAAGTGCCGTAGGATGTGCCGGAAGCATCCACTCTGCCTGAAGACCTCAGGATGAGGTCTTCATTATATAGAAATCCGGCGACATCATCGAGATAATCGCTGCCGCCGTCAGTATAAGATCCAGCGGGACAGCCGTCAGGGTCGCAACCGTCTCCATCATAATCATTAATTGATTTGCCGTTCAAATAAGTGCCGGTCAGCAGCGCACCCTTGTCCTGGGTCGGCATACCGTCTGTGATGATGATGACATTGTTCGAGCGGCACCGATAGTCTATCGGAGAATAATATTGGGTTTTGGCGCTCGATGTGAATGCCGCCGAATCCGCAAAGATTTTATCTCCATAGTAAGGGACATCACCGGCAAAATACCTGCCGGCTTCGGCAAGGGTCTCTGCAAGGGGCGTCCATGTCGTGGGTGACTGCGCATTTATTTTATCGATAAGGTCGGAGTTGAAAAGTGCCTTGGAGCTGTTCCATTCCGCTTCGGTAAAACCTGCCCTGTCCTCTTCAGGTATTTCCGCATAAGTCGCATAGTTGTAGTAGCAGTTTAATCCCCTGTCTTTAACGGCAGATACGACATAACCGCCATCAGAATAATTGAACACCATAAGTCCCCACCTGATCTTCAGCGGCGAGTTCTTTATGACGTCAATAATTTCCCTCTTGGCTATGTCTATTTTTTTCTCCCAGACCGGTGGCGCCGCCCTCATATAATTGAGATAATTTCCTGTCCTTAAGAGGTAATATGATGAGCCGCCGCATTTGTGGGGATTTCCCCATTTTATGTTGCCGCCCCATTCACCGTCTGTGTTAAGGCCCTTCCTGGCGCTCCCGCATTCTATCTCTGAAGAATCTACAATTCCGTTTGAACCTATATTCGCATAGAAATACCATGAAGAGCCGTACTTATAATATACATCCGTTCTATCGTATGTGCATGTAGCGCATGTATATGTAATCGCCGGATCATAGGGGTCTCCGACCTTTACATAATCATCCATGCTTCCGGAGTTGTCGAATATGATCAGGACATTCGGTTCCATTGACAGGGAATCGCCGCCGAACATATCTGTATCTTCCGCAAAACTCTTATGCGGAATCATCAATACCGCGATGATTGCCAATGCCATGGTCATTATCCTTTTCATTAAAAAATCACCTTCCTTTTGTTATTGTCTTATGTCTTCGGAAAGGCCTTGTAAGCACCGATAAGTACTGACTGTCCATCCTTGCTCGCGCTTATTCTGTAATACCTTGCCTTGAATCTCGCAGGGTCAGTCCCCGATGCAAGAGGGGGCTTGCTTATCGCAGTGAGTCTCACAGAAATCGTCACATCGCTGATCTCATTCGGAAGGCTTTCAGCATTATAAGTGTAGACGCCGTTTATTGTCGTACCTATATCTGCAAAGGCTGCAGAATTCCTCAGCATTGCCCACTCCGCAGCACTTTCGATCAGATAGAGATTCGTCTTGTAATGGGCCTGGTTTCCAGCGATCTTTGTCTCTATAAAACTTGTTCTTGCAAGAAGAATTCCCACGACAATAGTGACCATAAGGACAAGAAGCACCATGACAAGCACCATGCCGTCTTCATTCTTGAGATGTTCATTTTTTTCTTTCATTCAAATATCACCTTTTCTAATTAATTCCGGTATAGAAATTCATGTTGTACGCCTTTGGCGTTTCCTTCTCGTTCCATGTTACCGTCATTCTTACCAGAAGCAGTTTCGGATTGTTTTCCACACGGCTTACTGTCCATGAAGGCGTATAGTTGACATTCTGAAGGGTCTGAATCTGGCCTGTGTACTGATTCCTTCCGCTTGTCGTTTCAAGCAGGTCTGCCCCCTGCAAGCCGTCCGTCACCTGATCTTCCGTGAAGTCAATATCCTGAAGCCTTTCAGCCTGTGTCTGTGCTACGTTTACGGCATTGGTGAGCTGCATGCTGTACATATTGCCGTTTATCGCCGCAACATGCATTCTTGCGGCACCAACAATTCCAACTGAAAAAATGACAAGTGCAATCAAGAGTTCAATAAGCGTAAAACCCTTTTCCCTGTTCTCTCCGGAAATTAATTTGCAGTGTTTCTTCATGTTATTCCTCCCGGAAGTGCTTTTATTCACATTCCTTTTAGCAGTATTTCCTGGTTGCGGCTTTGCATGCGCCTGCTAACCAGTCTTTTTACAGTTTCTCCCGTATCTGGATCCAGATTCTCACTCTGTATTCCAAGTGTTACCTGAACGGATAAGACATTTCCTGCCTGAGCCTGTGTAAGTGTCCCTGAAGGGGTTATTTGTGTATTATTCATTCCGAAGTAAACAACCCCGAAATTTGTCACATTTTCCAGCAATGTAGTTGTAACACCCTGATTTATCCTTTGAAGAGTAGTCTCGTTAAGCCGGTATATAACCCTTTCGCCATCCGCCGTCGTAGTCCCGTCAAGATTCATATCCATAGTCAGTCCCAGTGAGTTGATCCCGGAATCAGCCGCCTGAAAAGCAGATACCGAAGCGAATCTGGGATCCGTACATCCGGAATTCCTGACATCACGGTCTATCATGTCCATGACCACCCTGATGTTCTGTTGCAGAGTAGCAATCTCATGTTGTTCCTTGCTTGTTTTGCTCTGCGCAAGATATGCCATGAACGAAGACCCAACAAGGACAAGCGAAAGAATCATGACAATCATTAGTTCGACAAGGGTAAGCCCTGATTTATGAGGATTGGGGCCAAGACCGTCAGCCTTGACAACACATTCCCTGATACAATTATTTCTGAGTATTTTAATCAATGGAATCATTTGTTAACTGCCCCCCCGAGCAGACTGCTTGCAACCTTTCTTGGATTCTTTTCGGCATGATTCCTGAATGACTTAATCATTATATCGTCTGAATTTTTTGAGATTATGACTTCACCCTGCAGATCGGTCCTGAAAATTCTTACGTTTGCTGTGATCAATCGTGACAGGGCCTCTTCAGATGGCAAACCGAAACGGTTGTTTTTACCGCATGTAATGACAGCAGCTTCAGGGTTTACTGCTTCAAGAAATATATCGAGGCATGATCTTTTTGACCCGTGATGGGCAACTTTCAGGATATCAGCCTTAATCGTTTTTTCCATATGCACCATGTTCACCTCTCCGAACATGTCTGAGTCAGCCATGAATAATCCGCTCAGGCAGTCGTCACGTGCCGTTAAAATAATAGAATGCAAATTAAGGTCCATTTTCTTTCCAGTATTTTCGAGGGAGTTTTTTGGATAAATCACTTCTATTTTCATACCGTTAGGGAAAAGCATTGTATCCCCTCTCTTAACAGTATTTACTGGTATGCGTTTCATATTTGTAACCAGAAAAACATCATTGAAATCAGGATCATCTTTGCGGTTTATCCACATCTGTCCGATTTCAAACCTTTGAAGAATAAATGGCAGACCGCCTATGTGGTCGGGATGTGAATGTGTAGCAACAACAAGATCAAGTTTTGTAATACCTCTTGATAAAAGTCTGGGCCCTACAATGAACCTGCCTGTATCATAACCGGTATATGATCCACCTGCATCGATTAATACGGAATATCTGCCTTTTGTAACGAGAATGCAGTCGCCATGCCCGACACTTATGAAGTCAAAAGTAAGAGGCAGTTCCATCTTCTGATGCAGCATGTAAAATGGGATTATTATGAGCAAGACACAGGCCGGGGCAAGTATGATATACTTTGTATGGGAACGTTTTGCATTAATTGAAATAAAAAGAACCGCATACATAAGATAAAAGTACCAGACATCAGGTTTCGGCACAGGAATAAGGCTGCCGAACCTCTCCCCGGTGATGAGAATCAATGAAACAGCGTTTATGCACAAGCCGAAGAGATAACTGGCCCCTGCCTCCCATACATATGACATAATCATTCCAAAGAGAGACAGGGGCATGATTATGAAGCTGAAGACAGGAACAAATATAAGATTATAAATAATACTGATAGGGGAGAAAAAGCCGAAATAGTAAACCGATAATGGCATGGTAAAGACACATGCAATAAACGTTACGGCAGTCAACTGCACAACCAGGCCGGTTTTTTCAAGACTCTTCGCTATGGAAATTATTCCGAAAACTGCTGCAAAGGAGAGTAAAAAGCTGACCGTAAAAAGACTGTAAGGCCATAATGCAAGTATGATTATTCCTGAAAAAGCCAGCGCATCAAAAAGATTTACCCGTCTTGCGGCTATAAACGCCCCGATTACAATGCACGCCATGACAAGAGCCCTTATGGACGGGAATGACGGCTCGACAAACATCCCATATGCAATTGCACAAAGAAGCCCGAATGCCTTGGAGACAAGTGGCGTATCAAGCCTTTGAGCAAGAGGGGGAATTATTCTTATGATGTTGAACGAGAGCAGGTAGCCGAATAGTACTACCAGTCCGAAATTGAGCCCTGAAATTGCAATCAGATGAGACAACCCCAGAGAGGCGAAAAGGTCATTAACCTGAGGGGTGAGGCTTGATCTGTCACCGGTCAGTATTGCTTTAAGAATACCCGCCTCATTGCTTCCCACTGCATCAAGCATTGCAGCCGGCCTGTTGCCGGAAACCTTTTTTCCTGAAAACCGGATATCTTTAAAGTCCTTGATATAGCCGGTTATTGTAATACCTTCAGCCAGGAGGGCATATCTTATATCGTTCTGGCCAAAATTGTCCGGGCCTGACGGAAAGGATAATCTGGCCGGAGCATTGATATCTACGCCTGAAGGCAAACCGGCATTCTCATAGACTCCAAGTCTTGCCCTGCCTCGCACTTCTTTTCCGTCAACATGTACGTTCTTTAATTCAATTCTCAGCGTACCGTATTCAAAGCCTGATGAAACAATCCTGCCTGAAATCATATGCTCACCTTCATAACCGGCAGGCCTTACTGAAAAGAAAAAGGCCAGAACCCCGATCATAATTCCAGCCATGATGTGGGGCAGTCTTTTTATAGAAAAGAGCATAAGAAGCATCAGGAAAGAAAAAGATGCGGCCTGAATATCCTGCAAAAGAACACATATTCCAAAAGCAGTTCCGGCAAAAATACATACAAGAGGATGTTTTATCCCCGAATCTTTCAAGAGCATAAAAAAAGAATATATGTCTTTTTATTTAAAACAAGTACCTCGATGTTTTTTATAATTTTCCTTTAACCGGAATACCCATACAACCAGACACTTTTGTATTTCCATAGAATGCCGATAAAACAAATAGGTTTGAAACAAGGGGGGATAACATGAGCAGACCGTCAAAAACAGTTAACTACTTGAACTATATTAAATTATATGTGTCCGTTGCTGTATTTGCATCGGCAATCATCCTGAACTATGGATGTGGAGGAGGAGGAGGCGGCGGCGGCATTATTGACACAGCTGGAAGCGGCCCCGGAACAGTAACCCTTACGATGACTATATCAAATCTTCAGGCCTCATCAGACCAGATCGTGGATAGAAACATCTATTCTGAAGCGACCATATCTCCTCAGTTATATAAAATAGCGCTCGTAAATTTCTGGCTTATCAGAAATGACAATACCGAGATCAACCTTATGAACCCTGATGTGAATAATCCTGTTTATACTGAAGAAAATCCTTTAATTGTTGACTTCACATCAGGAACTCTCACAGAACAGCTTCTTACGGATGCCACCCTTCCTGAAGGGACGTATACGGGCTATAAAATGCAGTTCCTTTACATTGAAATGCAGTTCCCTGTATATTTCCATTTGCCTTCGATATGTGTGGAATCCGATCTTGCAAATTTGTTTGGAATTGCTCCTGAATATTTTAATCCTGAAGAAATCACGGATGAATTGGACTGTAACTTCCGTCTCTACTTCAATGCGCATGACAAATACTGGAAGCGTGATTTTGTTGTTAATCTAAACCTTGACATTGAAGGTCTTGAGGATGAGTGGTTCTGGCTCAGACGTGAGGTTGATGCAAGCAATAGCAATTTTTTCATTTCCGTAACTGAAAATTCACACCCGTCAGGAGGAGCCGGGGCAGATAGCACTATCGACCTCTTTGACGATCCCGCGTTCTGGGGGAGTTCAGATGGTTACGACGACAACACGAATCCGATAATAATAACCAGCGGTAATAATGCAGGAGGTCTCAACGCAGCAATCGAACCGTTTACAATCTCTGGAGGGGAATATAATATTAACATCAATATGGATGTCGGGAACACCCTCAATTACACTGATAATTCAGATGTACTGACGGGTGTGACTTTCCATTCTGCTCTGCTTGACCTTGGTCCTGCATACGGAGATGATAATTATGGTGACACGGGACTGCATCCTTTACTCCCCGCTGTCAGGGTCGTATCAGAGAAAGTGTCAGATTAGCAGTATTCGAAACAGGCCCTTTGCCTCTACTGGTCGAGCGGTAATATTGTGACGTAGACTGTCACAATATCGCTTGACAAGTGAGACTTCTTTAACTAATAGCTCAAAAACCTTTTAAAAGAACACACGGGGTGAAGTATGTACGCAGTAATAAGAACAGGCGGAAAACAGTACAAGGTAGAGGAAGGCGACAAACTCCAGGTCGAAAAACTCCCAGCAGTCAAGGGCGATGAGATAACCTTCGACGAAGTGCTTTTTATTGGCGGTGAAGAATTCATTCTCGGCAAACCCGTAATTGAAGGCGCATCGGTAAAGGCAACGGTCGTCAGGCAGATGAGAGGACAAAAAGTAATTATCTTCAAGATGAAACGCCGCAAAGGCTATCATAAGAAGCAGGGACACAGACAGGAACTCACCGAAGTCAGCATTACCGGGATTACAAAGGGGGCATAAGCATGGCACACAAGAAATCCGGAGGAACTTCGAGGAACGGCAGGGATTCGGCAGGCAAAAGGCTTGGCGTTAAGGTTTTTGACGGCCAGCCGTGCAAGGCTGGAAGTATAATAGTCCGCCAGTGTGGTACTAAAATCCATCCGGGCCCCAATGTAGGATGCGGAAGGGATTACACGCTTTTTGCGCTAACGGAAGGTGTTGTAAAGTTTCAGACACTAGCCTCCAAGAAAAAAGTAGTTCAGGTCATTGCCGCTGCTTAAAACCAGATAAATGGACTTTATCGATGAGTCCAAAATCTTTGTAAAATCAGGGGACGGCGGCAACGGCTGCTGTTCCTTCCGAAGAGAAAAGTTCATTCCCAAGGGAGGTCCCAACGGCGGAGACGGCGGCAGGGGCGGCGATGTAATTATCAGGGCCGATAAAAGCGTTCACACTCTTCTCGACCAGCGTTACCACCCTCATCACAAAGCGCAGCGAGGCGGGCATGGCCTGGGAAAGAACATGTCCGGCAAATCAGGCGAAGACTGCGTTATAAAAGTGCCGGTCGGAACCATAGTCAAGGATATTGCCGAAGATACAATTATTGCTGACCTTACTGAAGACGAGCAGACTGTAGTTATTGCCAGAGGCGGTGACGGAGGAAGGGGAAACGCGAGGTTTGCGACATCGACCAATCAGGCACCAAGGCGCTGTGAAGATGGATGGCCTGGTCAGGAAAAGACGCTGCAGCTTGTCCTTAAGCTTATGGCGGATGTTGGTCTGGTCGGTTTTCCTAATGCCGGCAAATCGACATTCATTTCAAAGGTATCAAATGCCAGGCCTAAGATAGCTGATTATCCATTTACAACCCTTGTACCCAATCTGGGACTCGTTAAATGGAAGGAAAGAGACTTTATTCTGGCCGACATTCCGGGAATAATTGAAGGAGCCCATAAAGGCACAGGGCTTGGGCTCCGGTTTTTAAGGCATGTGGAAAGGACGCGCATCATTGTTTATATTCTGGACATGTCACCTGAAACCGGAAGAATGCCGCTTGAAGAATTGAGAACTCTTGAAAATGAACTCAGGTCGTATTCAAGGAGTCTTGCAGACAAAGGTAAAATTATCGTTCTGAACAAATGCGACCTGCCCGAGGCGGAAAAAAGGGCGAAAGAAGTCCTTGAAGCAATCAAAAACAAAGGGTATGCATGTTTTATGGCTTCAACAGCCACCAAACAAGGGCTGGACAAGGTTCTCGATGCCATAATCAGGAGACTCAATATAAATGAAAGAGACGAACAGGAGCAGGATTAAAAAATCAAGGCGAATCCTCGTCAAGATCGGATCAAGCTCGATAAGCACGCCAACAGGACTCAATTACCGCATGATCGAACGGTTGTGCGACGAAATATCAATGCTGAAGGACAAAGGCCATGAATTCGCAGTGGTGTCTTCCGGCGCGGTAGCATCAGGAAGGGCAATAACACGGGATTTTGAGACATCGAGTGCACTGTCAAGAAAGCAGGCCCTTGCAGCGATCGGCCAGGGAAGCCTGATCGGGGCTTATAACGATGCATTTGTGCGCTACGGCCACATCTCGGCCCAGATTCTGATTACCAGGGACGATATAGACGACAGGCACCGCTATATCAACATAAGGAACACTTTCCATGCGATCTTCGAACTGGGGGCAATACCCATAATAAACGAGAATGACACTGTAAGCGTCGAAGAAATTCAGTTCTCTGATAATGACATGCTATCCGCAATGCTCATCCCTCTGGTGGAGGCGGACCTATTGATAATGCTTACCGATACTCAAGGCGTCTGTGCGGATGACCCGCGCACTTGCCCAGATGCAAAGAGAATTCCCGAGATAAGAGACATCAACATCAAGGATATAAAAACAACCAGCACACAGCCGGGAAAACTCGGAAGGGGCGGCATGCATTCGAAGCTGACAGCTGCACACCAGGCCTCGCTTCTTGGCGTACCTGCGGTTATCGCATGCGCAACCGAACCCCATGTTCTTAAAAGAATTCTTGAAGGTGATGATATAGGAACTCTAATTGTACCGAAAACAAAGAAGATGAAAGTAAAGGACCACTGGCTCAGTTTTATTTCGAGACCGAAGGGCAGGATCATAATCGACAAAGGTGCAGTGAAAATGCTCAAAGAGCACGGGAAAAGCCTTCTGCCTGTAGGCATAACCGGTGTATCCGGCAATTTCAAAGATGGAGATCCCGTTGAAATAGTGGATAAGACAGGCAGTATCGTCGCAATAGGACTCACCAATTTTACAGCACATGAAATCGAGGCAATCAAGGGGGCCAAGAGCCATGATATACAGACGATCCTTGAAAAGGATTGCAATGAAGAGGTCGTACACAGAAATAACCTTAAATTAAAAGGGGCAGTACAGTAATGATTGAAGATATAATTAAAATTGCAAAAGGGGCAAAAACCGCATCGAGGCATCTCGCCACCCTTGGCAGCAGTGAGAAGGCGGATGTTCTTAAAAAGATGGCCAATGCCATCATGAAAAATTCCGCCATACTGAAAGAGAAAAACGAAATTGATGTAAAAAATGCGACTGCAAACGGGCTCAGCCCGGCAATGATAGACAGGCTTACGCTCACAGACAGGGTGATTGATGGTATGGCCGCAGCCCTTACAGAAATCGCCGAGCTGCCCGACCCGATCGGGTCAATCACAAACATGACCACAAGGCCGAACGGCCTTATGGTAGGCAGGATGAGGATACCTCTGGGTGTTGTCGCCATGATATACGAAAGCAGGCCCAACGTCACTGCGGATGCCGTGGGCCTTTGCCTGAAGTCCGGAAATGCATGCGTTTTAAGGGGCGGTTCCGAGGCATTCAACTCCAACCTCGCAATCGTCAATGTCCTTAAAGAGACCCTTGAAGGAACATCCATCAGCACAGATGCAATCGGATTTATACCTGTTACCGACAGGGCTGCGATAAACGAGATGCTCAAGCTTGAAGAATATATCGACCTCGTCATACCGAGAGGCGGCGAAGGCCTTATAAGGGCTGTCGCTGAAAACTCACGTATACCCGTGCTCAAGCATTACAAGGGCGTATGCCACATATATGTAGACAGTGAGGCCGATTTCAAAAAGGCTTACAGTGTATGCTTTAACGCCAAGGTCCAGCGACCGGGAGTCTGCAATGCGATGGAAACCCTTCTTGTCAATGAAGATATTGCAGGAAAGTTCCTTCCCGAAATGATCGAGATGCTTGAAAAGGCAGGCGTTGAAATACGCGGCTGCAAAAGGACGAAAGCCCTTGTTCCCTCAGTCAGGAAGGAGGCAACTGAAGCGGACTGGCACGAGGAATATGTGGATATGATACTTTCTGTCAAAGTCGTGGGCTCGCTTGATGAAGCAATAGACCATATCGAAAAGTACGGTTCAAACCATACCGAGGCGATCATCACTGAAAATTATACAAAAGCCATGCGCTTCCTGAAGGAAGTGGACTCTTCGACAGTGCTGGTCAATGCAAGCACCCGCTTCTCGGACGGAGGACAGTTCGGGCTCGGTGCAGAGGTCGGAATAAGCACGTCCAAGATACATGCCTACGGCCCCATGGGAATCGAAGGGCTCACCATTGAAAAGTTCGTTTGTCTCGGCGACGGCCAGATAAGGCAGTAAATGAGAATAGGCATCTTCGGCGGCACCTTCAATCCTATCCACTATGGCCACCTGAGGGCCGCGGAAAATGTCAGAAAAGAGGCCTTTCTCGAAAAAGTGATATTCGTTCCGTCACATATCCCACCACACAAGGAACTGGCTGATGCAACCCCTTCCGAAAAGCGTCTCGAAGCTGTCAGGCTTGCTATCTCCGGAAACGGCCATCTTGAAGTTTCATCATTCGAAGTCGATGCCAGAGGGACCTCCTATTCGATAAAAACAATCGAGCACTTCTCACACATTTATAAAACGGTCCCTTATTTCATCCTAGGCCAGGATGCTTTCAATGACATTATGAGCTGGTTCGATGCCAGAAGGCTTTTCAGCGTGGCCCATTTTATCGTAATGTCGAGACCGGGCTCAAGAAAACATGAGCTTGCGGAAATCATGGGATCATTTGCGAATTCTTTCAGAAAAACCCCTGAAGGCTATGAGAGCTCTTCAGGCATGGATATTATATTTATTGACATTGTTCCCAATGATATATCGTCAAGCATCATAAGGGATTGCGTAAAAGCAGGAAAACCTGTTACAGGACTTGTCCCTCCGACTGTTGAAGAATATATCTATAAAGAAAGGATGTACATGTGAACAAGGCTCTGTGGTCACAAATCAAGGAGAAACTCGAAGAAACAAAGGCAAGGGAAATCGTTGTGCTGGATGTCAGAAAGCTCTCGTCAATGACCGATTTCATAATAATCGCGACCGGTTCTTCGGACAGGCAGGTCCGGGCCATAAGTGAATATCTCAGGGAGAACGCCGGCAGGCCGTTCAGTACGGAAGGCGCCGAAGAGGGCCGATGGGTTCTCATGGACTACTTCGATGTTATTGTTCACATCTTCCAGGATGACGTTAGGAGGTATTACGACATCGAAGGCATGTGGTTAAACGCAAAAAGGCTTTCCTGATTGAAGATCGTATTTAATTTCGCAGGAAAAACATTCAAAGGCCCCATCAGTGAACTCATCGATGATTATTTCAAGAGAATCCAGAGATATGCCCCCGCAGAAATTATCGAGGCAAAATCGATAAAAAAACAGACAAGAGAGGGAATCCACATTGTCCTCTCTCCTTCGGGAAAAATAATGTCATCAGAGACCTTTGCGGAATTCATCGAAAATAGCCTGAACAGTTCTGCAAAGCATCTGTTCTTTTACACCGGAGCACCCGAAGGTCATGAAAAGGCTTTTGAAAAAGATGCCGACCTGCTGCTATCATTCTCAAAGATGACTTTCAACCATCAGCTGATCCGCGTGATGCTGCTGGAGCAGGTCTACCGGGCATTCACAATTATCAGGGGCGAGAAATACCACAAATAAGAGATTCTACAACAATTACGGGGGTGGGAACATAATCCATGAAAAACGGTAAGACCTTGATCCGGAAGATTGATGCTACAAGGATGGAACAAGGCCAATGCGCTTTCTGGTGGATCGGTCAATATTGATCATCAGATTTAAGGGGATATAAAAACATGAATGATATCAAGGCGATTAATAAACTTCCGGTAAAAACCAAGGTTTCATATGCCATGGGAGACCTGGGTGCAAACATAGTATGCCAGTCCGTGGCCCTGTACTACCTGTATTTTTTGACAGACATCTCTTTTCTGAAAGCATCTCTTGCCGGGATCTCGTTGATGCTGGTGCGCTGTGTTGATGCATTTTCAGACCCGCTGATAGGATATTTTTCAGACCGCACCAGGACCAGATGGGGCAGGCGCCGTCCTTACCTGCTGTTCGGTTCATTCGGCTGCGGCATTTTCTTTTTCCTTCTCTTCACCTATCTGCCTATTCAAAATCAGGGTCTGCTGTTCTTGCATGCAACATTCAGCTACCTGATTTTTTATGTCTGTTTTTCTCTTGTGAACATACCCTATTCAGCGCTTACGCCTGACATGACGCAGGATTATGACGAGCGCACCAACCTCACGGCCTACAGGATGACCGGGGCGATCATCGGTATGTTCATCGCCGCCGGTTTGACGAGTGAGCTCATAAAACTTTTCCCGACAGAAAGGATTGGATTCAGCCTGACCGCTGCCGGGTACGGCGTTCTGTTCATCATCCTGACGCTCATCGTGTTCTGGGGAGTAAGGGAGAAAAAAGATTATTCCGTCAAGCATGACGATACCCCGATGTTCAGACTGTATCTCAATTCTTTCAAAAACAGGCCTTTCGTGATGGTCCTGATGGCGTACATCATGGTGGAGCTTGCGATTGTACTTATAAGCTCTACCCTTATCTATTACATGGAATATTACATGAAAAAGAAGGAGCTTCTCAGCACCATATTCCTGACAATGTTCGGCACAGCCCTCATCTGCATACCGTTCTGGGCACTAATCAGCAAACACCTGGGCAAGAAGTGGTCATATTTCATGGGCATAGGGCTTTTTTCAATCGCAATGATCTGCATATTTTTCATTAAGCCTGATAACCTCCTGCTTCTTTATCTGCTGGCGGCAATGGCGGGCTTGGGACTCTCCACCGAATTCGTCAATCCATGGGCTATGATGCCGGATACCATCGAGTACAACGAGCTCATGACAGGCAAAAGGAACGAGGGCGTCTTCTACGGAATGCAGAGCTTCGGCCCCAAACTGAGCGGAGCCCTTGCAGGTCTTGTGGCGGGAGAGGTGCTCACCCTGGTTCATTATGTGCCTAAACTCGCGGACCAGTCATCTGAAACACTTCTCGGTATACGTCTTATCTTCTGCATAGTGCCTGTTTTTTTCACTGGGCTCGGGATGGTCTTCATAGCGCTCTATCCGATAAGCCATAAGAAATATCAGGAGATTGTCGTCAAACTCGAAAAGCGAAGGGCAGAACAACCATGATATAGAGATCCAGTAATGACAGGATAGTTGAGGTTATGAATCATCTTAATTGGAAGTTGCACTTCTTCATATGCTCTGCGAACGTTTGAGCTCTTCGGCCCTGCATAAAATGGCAACTCTCCCGAATACACCAAATTTATCTCCAATATATGCCATATGTTTTTTCACTGTCACTTCGCAAATATTCAGGGCCAATGCAATCTGCCGGTTGGTGCAACCAAGCCGCAGATATGAGAGAACCTGTATTTCCCTTTCAGTTAAACCATATTTCTTAAGTATGGAAAAAGGTTCGGTCGTTCGGGGTTTAAATTTTACAAGAATGTGCCTGTCCAGCTGATAGGCAAAACACTCCAGATTGTAGCAATCCAGGATCAAGTGCTCAGTCAATGTCTTTCCAGTATTTGTTTTTTGGTGAACTTCAGATACGTTTTGTTTAAACAGTTTTTTTAAGTGAAGCATCAACACTTTTTTCCATGATGGTCCAATCTTTGATTCAAGCAGGTTCTGTGCCCCCTTAGTCCATGCGATATCCTGCAGATACTCGTCAAACAGCACAGCTTTCACATTCCTCTTTTCCAGTACAATATGGTTTCCCATATAATTTAGCGCGCTTTCATGAAACCGGGTGACTGATTGCACCCATGAAATAATGACCGGAGACAATCTCTCCATGATTGCAACATCATCCTGCGTATAGGGAGATTCTCTATCGTTTCGATACAGCCCCAGAAAGACTTTATGCTCTCTTGTTTTTGCGACAGGCATAATCAATGAATAGAAAGCCCCTGTAGCTGCTTCCATTAGAGTTTTTGTGAAAAGGTCCTGCATATTTTCAGGATTAATGAGATTCTGCGTAAGGAATACCTCCCCTATCATCCCTTTCCTTACAGCAGGTATCCAACTGATAAGATTTCTTATAGCCGGATAGAGTTTTACCCAGTCAAAGGAAAGACCCGGACTTGCAATAATCTTTTCTATTTCATTTGCAGATGTCATACAATAGACAGCAGCCCAGTCAAAAGACATCTTTTTTTCAAGAACACTTTTTAGTATTACCGGAACTTCTTCATAATTCCTGAGCTCATTGAGCCTTTGACTGAGTTCGATTATCACTTCTGAACATGAATCTGTCTCAGATAATAACAAGGGCATCCTGCAGGAAAATGGCGAATACTCGGTAGAAGACGGATCACGCTTAAGAACCGGTACATACTCTCTGGCCTCGATTGCCTTTGCAAGAATCTCCGTCCTGCCTGAAGCATTAAGTTTCATTCCGATGTTTTCTAAATGTTTTCTGACGGTTATCTCTTTGATATTAAGATCTTTTCCAATCTGCATATTTGATTTGCCGGCAAACAGATTATCAAGGATTTGAATTTCCCTTTGACTGAGGCCTATTCTGTCCAGACATGTGAAGTCATCCCCTTTCCTCTCATATTCAAAGATTGTGAGAAATCTTGGAGTACCAAGTGAATCCTCAACAGCATAGAGCGTACATTTTACATGACCATTGTCAGAAACAAATACCGTACTTATATCGCAGTCCTTATCATCGCATGAAGCATTACTCTTCAAGTGGCTATCCAGCCATTTCCTCAGCGCTTCGGGCAGAGACCTAATGAAAGGAGTATGAAAATGGTCAACAAAAAATTTATGTGTCGATTCCGGCAGAATGGCTGCCTCAAGATTGTTGTCGAGCAACATATATACGAAATCCTGATTATCTTTCGATCCTGATAAAAGCATCCCTTTTGAGTCTGATACCCTGACCATAAGAATGCCATGCGCACAAGTTTCCAATATCAATGCCAATTGTTTTAATGTCTCAGCCTCATTCTGAGCAAATGGCTTTTCACCCCGGAACAAAGAAACGGATAACCGGTAACCCTGCACTTCTGCAAGAGGCAGGTGCAAGGAAAAGGGAAATGCTGCCTTGAGTTTAATGAGTTCCTGAGCATTTTCATGCTCTCGCCATCCCCTGCCTGACATATCCTGACTGAGAAACACTTCACCGCTCATTTCTCTTAGTGAACAGGATGCATCTTCATCATCGTCAATTATCATTGTCTGGACTTTGCCATTTTTAGTGGGAAGTGAATTACCGGTTACCAGAGCAACAGACGAGTTGCAATTTCCGGATAGAAAAAAACAGGACCGGTCAAAGGGAATGACCTCATGAAGTGATTCCTCCATGAGCTCCTGCAAACTCTCAACATCCTTGGCATTGATTAAGTTGCTGTTCAACTTCAGGATCGTATTTGCCAATATACTTTTTTGCTCTTCAGCCATCACAATATGGCCCCTCCCGCTTAAAAGTCATATAATTGTATTCAGATCAAAGGGGTAATAATTAAGTATTTTTGAGTATAGGCAGACATCATTCATCACTGTCAATAGTTATTATTGAATCATATAAATATTAGTAATTATAATTTCATAACAAGAGCGGTCTTTGTAAGATTTTTTACACGCCGGATGCTTTTTCGTATGGTATACTAAACGATAATATGAATTCGTTTTTTATGAATTGCTCCTTACCAGTTAGGACAATCATAATATCTTCCATCATCATAATGCCCTGAAAGCAGGCATTGGTCGAGAATTTCAATAAATATTAAGCCCCGTGAATAATATATACTGAACGATAATCGCTTTTTTTACATATATTATTTAAAATATTAACATGCATCTTGATTGATTACATCAGCACCTCAAAGGCCCGCAGATTTAGAGTGTTCAATTTCGCAACAGGGACTTGCCGGATCTGAATGAAATTAATGAATTTATTTAAAGGGAGAAGGTTATGAATGAAAAAAGGGCCAATGAAAGAACTGAAGTCAAGTTGAATGCTCTGTTCCGCAAAGATGATTCATATACTTTCCGCACAAAAATATTAAATATAAGCATGGGCGGATTGTTTATGGAAACCCCTCATTTTATGAAACTTGGAACCGACATCTCGATTGATATTGATGCCGAGAATATCGGCCATATAATCGGGGTATACGGACATGTTGTCAGAAACACCAGATCGGGGCTTGCTGTTGAATTTACCCGTGCTGATGACTTAATACTGGACAGGCTCATAAAAACAGAAAAGTACATGTCAAATAAGACAAAAGCAGACAGAAGAACAGCAATGGAGCTCAGGGTATAGCTCCTGACATATTATACCTGTCAGCTTTTCAAGTAACATTTGATATCATTATATACAAAGTTTGAAACAATTTCTTAAAGTGTTTGCAAACTATATATCGTCAATTTCTTGCACAACTATTTTCTGTATGTTATTTCCCCAAAACCAGCGGAGGGGATTTGGTCGAGAATCGAAAACTGAGAGACGTAAGCGCCGGCACAAGAATTCGCATCGACAGGGAAGGACGCTGGTTTTATGAAGACAGCGAGATAATACACCCGACAGTGCTCAAGGTCTTCTGTGATGCGCTGGAGATTGATGAACAAGGCGGATACCGCATTATCGTGGAAAACGAACTCTGTCATATCGACGTTGAAGATGCGCCTTTCTTAGTAAGGACAATACGCGGCGATTGCAAACAAGGAATTGAATTGCTGCTCAACAACCACAGGACCGCACCCCTTGATCCCGGAACACTTTTTTTCGGGTGCGACAACATCCTGTATGCCAGAATTGCAGACGGCATCATTGTGAAGTTCAGCCGGGCAGCATACTATCAGCTTGCCCTGATGATGGAAGAAAGCGATACAGGCCGCATTTGCCTGAATGTTAAAGGCAAATCCTTCGTTTTCTGAAAACCCGTAAGAAACCGGCAATCTTTCTATATTTCTAAAACCGGACATTTCCGATAAAATCACTTGCATTATTGAAAGCCATAATTATTTTTTATAGACATAATTGTTTTTTGCTGTTTTTAAATATGTTTTGGAGGTCTTTTCTTATGTTTAATTTGAGATTGGTTCATTATCCGGTTCTCGTTTTCGTATTAAGCATTTTATTCTGTTCATGCGCATCTTCAGGCGGCAATCAGGATGAAAACACCACATCTGAAGAAACATCAGCCGAACATCAGCTTATAAGAGAGACACAGTCTGGTTTTATAATAGGCCATACCGATAACGGCACTCTTTCCTGGCTCGGCATCCCCTTCGCCAAACCACCCGTAGGTGACCTCAGGTGGAGGGCGCCGAGAGACCCTGATTCCTGGGGCGGTATAAGGGAAACAACAAACTTCGGGAGCGCCTGCACTCAGTATGGAACAATTCTTTATATACTTGATGAAAAACTCTATGGAAAGCCTACGGGATGCGAAGACTGCCTCTATCTGAATGTATGGCGTCCGGCTACGGCTGAAACAAACCTCCCCGTATTTTTCTACATACACGGCGGTGCTAACGTAATAGGAGCCTCGAGCCTGCCTGTATACAACGGCGCCAATCTCAGCAGAAAAACCAACATGGTTGTTGTCACGGCAAACTACCGTCTGGGGATTATGGGCTGGTTCTCCCATCCTTCATTAAGAGACGGTGACGCCCTTGACAGCTCCGGTAATTACGGCACTCTTGACCTGATAAAAGCCCTCCAATGGGTTCAGGATAACGCAGCTTCGTTTGGAGGCAACCCCGGAAACGTTACCGTCTGCGGACAGTCGGCCGGCGCTTTCAATATCCACTCACTGCTTGCTTCTCCCCTTGCCGGAAACCTTTTCCATAAGGCCATCATGCACAGCGGTTTCCCGGTTTCGACAAAAGTTCAAAAAGGCGACTCGCGGGCAGATAAGGTAATCGTGAGGCTTATGATTCAGGAAGGGCTTGCTAAAGACGAAGAATCTGCGGCCGCGCTAATAAAAGAAAAAGGCGCAGCATGGCTTGCATCATATATCAGAAGCGTTCCTGCGTACAAAATATACAATCCCGGTGTTTCGACCGCATCAGGCAGCACAAAGGAAAGCGGTACGACTTCATTCGGTGTCTATGAAGATGGAACAGTAATCCCTCAGAACGTTTTTGATACTCTGAAACAAGGCGATTATCATAAGGTCCCTGTAATGCTAGGCTGCATGGCCGAAGAGCTGAAGCTGTTTCTGATGATGCTGGGCGTGGAGACGCACAAGCTGCACGGGCTCATCAAATCGCATAAACCTGAGAGCCCCAATCTCGAATTCACCGACTTCTTCCCTGCGGCACTTAAGCCTCTTTACAATACCGTTACCTCTGCCGGACAGTTAGTGTTCCAGGGATATGGTGTGGATATGACTGCTTCCCTGCTGTCCAGAGACCAGGACAATGTCTATGCCTACAGGTTTGAATTCGTTGATGGAGCCAGGCCTTTTGATTACCTGCTCGGGTCAGCGCATGCCTTCGATGTGCCGTTTCTTTTCGGAAATTTCCTTTCTCCCGGAAAGAGCCTGGTCGGGTGCGAATGGAACAATTCAAACAGAATCGATCGCGAGCATATGTCGAATATTGTCATGGCCTACTGGTCGAGTTTTGCACGATACGGCAACCCCAGCACTGGCAATTCCCTTCCTGAATGGCAGGAGTTCTCAAATGGTTCGGGCGGGAAAAACCGTATGATACTAGATACAGGAAACGCATACATGTCCGCAGATTCTGCTGGGCAGAATCAATCCCTCACCGCCGGAGACATGATTGATGATATGAATAAAGACATAGAAGGCTTTATTGAAAAAGCCCGGAAGTAACAGCTATTTCACATCGGATTTTCCAATAACACCGGCAAGCTTAAGGCAACAGTTGGCGCATCTCTTATTTTCGGGTGCATTGTCCGAGCACTCGCCGGTAAACCTTTCGATCAGGTCTTTGCCTGCTCTGGGACATGAATCTATAAATCCTATGAATCTGACGAACCTCTGCATGGCCTTTTCATCGACGGCATGTTCCATGCGGCATGCTGTCTGCTCGGCGCTCTCTTCATCAAACTGAAGAACTCTCAACAGGAAATCCTTAAGCACTGCATGGCGGTTCGAAATCTGAACGGCAATCGCCCTGCCCTTATCTGTGAGCGTGATGAAACTGTAGGGCTGATAGTTTATAAGAGCCTTCTCTTCCAGAATTTTCAGAGCGCCGGTAACCGAACCCCTCTGCACGCCTATCTTATCGGCGATATCCTTTGCACGCGCAACCTTGCTCGCCTCTTCAAGCTCAAGGATAGCCTCAAGGTAATCTTCAAGAGATTCAGATAAGGAGTCGTTCTCAATCATGCAAACCTTCCTTTTCTTGAAAAGTAGCACCCGAACTTATGTTAGTCAAATTAAATTTCCCTTGATTAATTTAATTAGTGATATTAAATAATGTTTGTTGAGACTAACTTTCAACAGAAAAGGACTTAAAATGAAAAGAATTTCGCTTAGGCAAATGAAAGATAACCAGTCCGGAACAATAGCCGCTATAAAGGCTGACGGAGAACTAGGCCGAAGGATAAGGGACATGGGCCTCGTGCCGGGAACCGAGATAAAGATACAGGGTCGAGCCCCTCTTTATGACCCTGTTGCCATAAGGCTTCACTGCTTTACCCTTACGCTCAGAAACAGCGAGGCCGATTTTATCGAAGTCGATGTCAAAGATGACATAACAGATAGTGATTCCTGCACCATGAACAGGAGGCACAGACATCGCCACAGGGGCGGCATGCATGAATAAGCAACTAGTGATAGCGCTTGCAGGAAATCCCAATTCAGGAAAGACGACAATTTTCAATGAACTTACCGGCTCGCATCAGCATGTCGGCAATTATCCCGGCGTTACGGTCGAAAAAAAGGAGGGCGTTTATATTCATAAAGGCGAAAAGATTAACATCGTAGACCTGCCCGGGACCTATTCCCTTTCGGCCTATTCTCTTGAAGAACAGGTAGCCCGTGATTTCATAGCAAAAGAAAAACCGGATGCGATAATTCATATTGTCGATGCATCCAATCTTGAACGTAACCTTTATCTCTGCGTGCAGCTCATGGAAATGGGTATCAATCTTGTCGTTGCTCTCAACATGATGGACATGGCCGGAAACCGTGGAATCGAGATCGATGCTGAGAAGCTGTCCTCGCTCCTTTCAGTGCCCGTAATTGAAACGGTCGGCCGCAAAGGCATAGGCCTTGAAATTCTTATAGAGAAAGCTGTCACTAACGCCTGCTCGCATAAAGCAAAAAACCATGAGATCAGCTATGGCGACGATATAGACTTAACGCTCGACGAGATGGAAATACTTATCAGAGATTCTTCATTTCTAACAGGAATATATCCCTCAAAGTGGATCGCGCTTAAATATCTCGAAAAAGATGAAATCATCCTGCGAGAGGGTGAAAAGCATAACAAAGAATTGTCGTTAAGGCTTGATGCTATAAGGGAAAGATTGAACAGACACCTCGATACAACCCTTAAAACATACCCTGAAGCGCTCATTTCAGACTACAGATACGGTTATGTCAAATCGATTGTCAAACAGGTAATAAAGCACAGAGACACTATTGACAGGCTTTATCTTACCGACAGGGTTGACCGTGTACTCACCCACAGACTGGCAGGACCAATCGTTATGATTGGGGTCATATTCCTTCTGTACAAGTTCACTTTTTCGGGAAGCAGCGTGCCTGTGGAATGGCTTGACAGCATGTTCGGATGGCTCGGAGGTTTAGCGGATAGATATCTGCCGGAAGGTTTGATGAAATCGCTCATCATCTCGGGCATTATCGATGGTGTCGGGGGAGTGATAACCTTCGTGCCGCTTATCATGTTCATGTTCCTGGGAATTGCTGCTCTTGAAGACTCGGGCTACCTTGCAAGAATTGCATACATGCTGGATCGTGTCTTCAGGATATTCGGACTTCACGGGAGTTCGGTCATGTCTTATATCGTATCTGGCGGAATAGCAGGCGGATGCGCGGTCCCCGGCATAATGGCAACCAGGACGATAAAAAGCCCCAGGGAAAGGCTTGCTACAATGCTGACTGCTCCTTTCATGAACTGCGGGGCGAAGCTGCCCGTGTTCGCTGTTCTGGTCGCGGCCTTTTTCGCCCATGACAAGGCGCTCGTAATGATTATTATCACCTTTATTTCATGGGCTGGAGCATTATGCATAGCATGGCTTCTGCGTTCCACGGTAGTGCGCGGTGAGGCGACCCCTTTTGTAATGGAACTGCCGCCCTACAGGCTTCCCACAATTAAGGGACTGATTATCCACACATGGGAAAGAACCTGGCAATACCTTAAAAAGGCAGGCACGATAATCCTGGCGATATCTATCGTCCTGTGGGCGCTCATGACATTTCCCGTTCTTGAAAACAGCGAGCCCTTCCCCGATGAGTCAACCAAGGCGGAAGCAGCACTCAGGCATTCGTTTGCAGGCAGAATCGGCACCTCTATTGAAGATGTAAGCTCACTCGCAGGTTTCGACTGGCGAACGAATATCGCACTCATAGGCGGTTTTGCAGCCAAGGAAGTTATCGTCTCGACACTCGGTACCGCATATTCGCTCGGTTCAGTGAATCCCGGAGAATCCATGCCGTTATCCAGGCGCCTTGCGTCATCAGAGGGCTTCTCTCCGCTTACTGCTTTGAGCCTGATGATTTTCATAATTTTTTATGCGCCATGCTTTGCAACAATCGTCTGTATCGTGCGCGAGTCGGGTTCATGGAAATGGGGCGCCTTTTCAATCCTGTTCAACACTCTTCTCGCATTTGCCCTTTCAGCGGCAGTTTATCAGACAGGCCGTCTTATCGGGTATTAAAAGCAATCGAATATGGAGATACTGATCATCTCCCTTATCATCGGCATTGCGGCTGCTTATCTCGCTGTAACACTGAAGAGGCGCATCAGAAAGCCATCATGCTCTTGCAGGTGCGATAAGTGTCCTCTTGATGAACAGCAGAACTGCAGCGGGAAAAATAAGGACTTGAAATAAAAACAGGACAGGCTTTGCGCCTGCCCTGTAAGTGTCTATGCTGAAGATTGGCCTTCAGCTTTTTATCACTTTAAAAAAAATGATTATCTCTTGGGCATCAGAATGATTTCCATACGCCGGTTCTCTGCACGTCCTTTCGCAGTCTTATTGTCGGCAACAGGCCTGTATTCGCTGAATCCTGCGGCCGATAACAGTTCCGGATTGACGCCGTCAGCCTGCAGCAGCTTTACAACCGATATTGCCCGTGCAGCAGAGAGTTCCCAGTTGGTCGGATATTTCTTTGCCAGTGTTGCGCTTATCTTAACATCATCGGTATATCCTGCTATTATGATATCCTGGTCTTTGACTTCCTTGAGGACGCCTGCAACCTTTTTGAGGGCTTCTTTCCCTTCTTTCTTTACATCCGCCTTTCCGGAATCGAACAGGATCGCCTCAACCATGGTAAGTGTGAGCTTTCCCTCAAGCTCTTTCAGCGTGACTTCCTTTGAAGCAAGTTCCGCCTTCATCGCTTCCTGCATCTGAGCGAATGCCGCACTCTGCTGCTTAACCTGGACTTCCTTTGTCTGAATTTCTTTTGTTTTTGCAGCAAGTGCCTTGTCTTTTGCAGCCAGGTCACTTGCAGCGGCAGCCAATGCCTTATTGCATGAATCCTTGTCCTGCTGAAGCTGCGCCACTTCATTTGAAAGATCGAGATTTGCTTTTTTGAGTTTTCCGCAGCATCCAGACACCGATAAAGCTACCAAAAGAACTATTGTGAAATATAGAAACCTCTTCATAATGTACCCCCTTTGGATTTTAGTATTTTGATGTTTACCTGTCTCATATCGGCACCTTGATAAAAATAGTTAAACTTCCGGCACATATTTTTTCAGCATCAGTGATAACGTCACAACAGTCACGGAGCTCATCGCCATTGCAAGGCCTGCGAACTCCGGCTTAAGCGTGATTCCTAAAACAGGCTTCAAAAGACCTGCAGCAACCGGAATGAGGATTATATTATAGGCAAAAGCCCAGAAAAGATTCTGCCTTATGCGGTTCATGACCTTCCCGCTTAAAACTACCGCTTTCGGCACATCTGCGGGGTTTCCAGAAGAAAGTACGATATCGCCTGTTTCAATCGCAATATCTGTCCCGCCGCCCATGGCAATTCCTATGTCAGCCTGCGCCAGGGCCGGGGCATCGTTTATACCGTCGCCTGCAAAGGCGACTACCCTGCCCTTTTCCTGAAGCTCCTTCACAACTGATGCCTTCTCCCCGGGAAACACCCCTGAGATGACATCGTCAATACCGCACTCCGATGCAGCTGCCCTGGCGGCTCTTTCGTTGTCTCCTGTGAGCATGACCGGCCTGAGACCAGACCTCTTCAGGTTCGCCACCGCTTGAGCAGCACCTTTTTTTATCACATCACTCACGGCAATAATTCCGGCCACATTGGAATCGATGATAAGTACCGCTGTTGTTTTACCCTCTGATTCCAGTATGGCTGCCTCGTTGACTTCTTTATCAGACAGATGAGGACTGCCCAGTTTGACATCATGTGAGTTCATCTTGCCCTGAATCCCCCTGCCGCTGATCACTGAAACACCTTCTGCCGGTAACGGTTTTATATTTGCAGTTTCAGCCTTTTTCAGGATCGCCGTTGCAATCGGATGGGTGGAATACTGTTCAAGGCCTGCCGCATAGGAGAGTATTTCAGCCTCGCTCATCGATATCCCGATAATTTCCGTTACAACCGGCCTGCCTTCAGTCAGTGTGCCCGTTTTATCAAAAATAACCGTGTCTATTTTTTCCGCAAACTCGAGAGCATCGGCATTTCTGATAAGCACGCCCAGTTCCGCCGCCCTGCCTATACCTACTGTCACGGCAGTAGGTATGGCCAGCCCGAGCGCGCACGGGCATGCGATAACGAGAACGGAAATCAGCGTGTTAACTGCGAATTGAAGCGTTGAACCGAAAATGAAATACCACGAAACAAAGCTTGTTACTGCTACAGCAAGTATGGCGGGGATAAACCATTTGACCACCCTGTCGGCCAGATTCTGCACCGGGGGTTTCCCTGCCATCGCCTCTCGTACTGTCATAATTATCCGTGAAAGTGTCGTTTCGCTGCCGACACGGATCGCCCTGAATTCAAGGACGCTGTCGCTGTTGACGGTCCCGCCTGTCACCTTTGAACCAGGCTTTTTAAAGCGGGGCAAAGGTTCGCCCGTAAGCATCGATTCATCGACCCAGGATTCGCCGGCAACGACCTCCCCATCCACAGGAAACCTGTCTCCGGGCCTTGCAAGGACGATATCGCCAGCCATCAGTTCGTCCGTTGGGATCAGCATGTGCTGCTTATCCCGGATGACCGTCGCAGTCTCCGGTTTGAGCTCCATGAGCTTTTTGATCGCTTCCGACGTCCGCCCTCTTGCCCGGGCTTCGAGGTATCGGCCCAGCATCAGAAACGCAGGCAGGAGTATCGCCGTCTCGTAATACATGAACTCATGCGGCAGCACCCCGAACGTTGAGAGCACGCTCGATACATATGAAACGCCGACACCCATGCCGTACATCACATCCATGCTGAGATTTAAATTTTTAAGTGCATGCCAGGCCGGAATGAAAATCGGATATGTAAGCCAGACAAATAATGGCGTTGAAAGGATAAAGATTGCATAACCGGTAATCTTCAAGTGACTCAAAGGAAGGTACATTACAACCATAAGGACAATGCCTGCAGCAATACCAGCAATCGCCCTTATCTTCTTCTGTTTTATATCATCGGCCGCGGCATCTATCGTTTGAGCGGATGAAGCCCTCCATTCGAACCCTGTATCCTTTACCGCCTTTTTGATTTCAGAAAGACTGACTGTTCCGGGATAATAGGAAATTTCAGCAGATTCAGCAGTCAGGCTGACGGAAGCATCTGCGATTCCGGGAATATTTTTGAGCGCCTCCTCTATTCTGAGCACACAAGATGCACAGTGCATTCCCCCGATTCCCGCATTAATCTTTTCAACAGGCACCTGGTACCCGGCGCCCCTTACAGTTTGCGCCAGTTCGTTCACGGTTACTTTATCAGGTATATATTCGATAATTACCGAATTTGAGGCAAGCTCGACATGGCTTGAAACCACGCCCGGAGTTTTTGAAAGCACTGTTTCAATGGTGTTGGCGCATTTTACGCAGCCCATGCCTACAACACCGAGTTCGATTTTGTTATGGATTTTCTTCTCCATTTACACCACTCAAGGCTGAATATTCGCATCCGGCCTCTTTGAATACTTCGTCGAGCCTGTTGTGATATCTGGGCGAAACATGCATCGGTACAATTCTCTTGGCCCCTATTCCTCTTGAGACTTCTCCTGACTGCGCTGCCGTGAGATGACCTTTAATGTAGGCTTCATCCTTCATTTCTTCAAGGTAAAAGGTCTCTATAAACAAGATATCCGCATCCGCAGCTATAGTTTTGAAACTGTCTATGTTCTTTTGAGAAAACCTGACATCGGCAAGATATGCTATTTTCTGGCCTTTCGTTATCACGGAAATATCGTCTGCAAGTAGAGCGGAACTGTACGCTACCTTTCCTTGCCCTGTTTCTATCTCGATATCACCCTTAATACCTGAAATAATCATTTCTTTAAGCAGGCCGATCCAGGGCCCTGGGATGTATCCCCTTTCCTCTATTATGTCGGGTCTTATGTTCACATGAAATTTTTCTTTTAAGGCAAATGCCAGACACGGGATGTTGTGGTCCAGGATCACTGATTCAACTGTAAATCTCGGGTCGGCGTATATTTCATTTCCGGATCTGTTCCTTTCATTGATATCCCTCTCGCTGAAACCTGAGGAGGCGGTCAGTGAAACAGTTTTCAGGGAATCCTTAAGCACCTCGAATATGTTTATCGTGAGCGGATATTCCTTAGTCAGGTTCCATGTGTATGAATTGAGCTTTGAAATAAGCTTTTCAAGGATACCTTCGGGCCCGAACACATTCAATGGCTTTTCCCTGTGCAGGATCGCCCTTAAAAGCGCATCGAAGCCCACGAAATGATCCATGTGCATATGGGTTAAGAATACGACATCGAGAAGCAGCAGCTCCTTGTTTGAAATTCCGGAAAACCTGCCGCAGTCGAACATTATCGCCCGGTTTTCATTGATAAGCCGCAGGTATACTATGGGATCGAATAATGGCCCGTTTACAAGCCTTGCGATAAATGAAGGCCTCATTGTTCGCTGTCTGGTATTTTTTCCAGGTCCTTAAGCCACGGTGCGTCTTCGCTGTCGCTGGGGGCCCTGTAATCGCCCCTCGGTGAAAGCGATCCGCCTGAACCTATCTTGGGGCTGTTCGGAACGCATGTGCGCTTGAACTGACTCTGCCTGAAGAATTTCCTTATGAAGACTTCCATCCATTTCTTTATTTCTGAGATGTTATAGCAGTTTCTCTTTTCATGAGGCATGTCCGGCCATGTCCCGCTGTCCTTGTCATGCCAGGCGTTCCACGCCATGAATGCTATCTTTGACGGGAGATAGCCGAACCTCGTAAAATAATAGAGGCTGAAGTCCTGGAGTTCATAGGGCCCGACTGTGTCTTCAGTGCGCTGGGCAGGCTGGCCGTTTAAGGTTCCCGGTATCAGTTCCGGGCTTATCTCGGTATCAAGAATTCCGGTAAGACATGAGGATGTTTCCGCGCCGAAGATTCCTTTCATTGAAACCCATCTGAGTATGTACTGTATCAGGGTCTTAGGCACGCTTGCGTTCACGTTATAGTGCGACATATGGTCTCCTACGCCGTACGTGCACCAGCCCAGCGCAAGTTCGCTCAGGTCGCCCGTACCCACGACCAGTGCATTTTCAAAGTTCGCAATCCTGAACAGCAGCGAGGTCCTCTGCCCGGCCTGTACGTTTTCAAAGGTGATATCATAGACATTGCTGCCCTGGGCAAACGGATGCCCTATATCCTTCATCATCTGCAATGAGCCCTCTTTGATGTCTATTTCACGCGAATCCACGCCAAGGGCGGACATAAGCCTGAGAGAGTTTTTATATGTCTTGTCCGACGTCGCAAATCCGGGAAGCGTATATGCTTTTATATTGGTCCTCGGAAGCCCAAGGACATCCATTGTCCTTGCGCATACGATAAGCGCGTTCGTTGAATCAAGCCCGCCTGAGACGCCTATGACAAGGTTTTTAATCCCTGATGATTTGAGCCGCTTCGTTAATCCCTGCACCTGGATATTGCTGATTTCATAGCACCTTTTGTCTCTCAGCGCCTGGACGGACGGCACATACGGAAACCTCGATATATCCCTTTTCAGGCTGATCTTCCCTTTAGGCAGGTTGATATTGAACGGCACCTCCCTGAAATTCCCGTAATTTTCAACCAGTTTTTTCGCACCATAGGAAAATGACTGTGTTCTCAGCCTGTCGTGGGTCAGTCTGTCAAGATCAATGTCCGCGAAAAGCACCTGGGATTCCCAGGAGAACCTGTCCGATTCGGCAAGGAGGTTCCCGTTTTCATATATTATTGCATGGCCGTCCCAGGCAAGGTCCGTAGTCGATTCGCCCGGACCGGCAGCAGTATAGATGTAAGCTGCAAGGCATCTTGCTGACTGGTTCGACACAAGGGAATGGCGGTATTCGTCCTTGCCTGTCAGGACATTGGAGGCCGAGAGATTGGCAATAACGGTCGCACCGGACAGTGCGGCAAATCCTGATGGAGGAAGTGGTGTCCAGACATCTTCGCATATCTCGGTAAAGAGCCGGAATCCAGGGACATTCTCTGCATTAAAGATCAGGTCTGCGCCTACCGGCACCCTCTGACCGAGAATATCCACAGTGTCGCAGCCAAGTTCGGCCGCTGGCCTGAAATGGCGCATCTCGTAAAATTCCCTGTAATTGGGGAGATAACTTTTGACCGCAATGCCAAGAATCCTGCCGTCCTGCATTACTGCTGCACAGTTATAAAGAGAGTCGCCTACAACAAGCGGCACTCCGACAACAACGACGAGCGGCAGGTTCTCTGTGGCTTTGAGTATCTTTTGAAGAGCCTCATGCACCCCTTCGAGAAGCGCCTTCTGGAAGAAAAGGTCTTCATTGGTATAGCCGGAAACGCCGAGTTCCGGAAAAACGGCAAGCAGCGCATTCCCCTCAGCAGCCTTGTTCAGGAGCTCTATGGTTTTCTCCGCATTGAATAACGGGTCTGATACCTTTATTTCAGGGATGCATGCGGCAACCCTTATGAACCCATGCGAGAACAGATTGAAAAAATCCTTCACACATCCCCTCCGGTATTTTGCTATTCGCAGTATATAACATATCGGCAAAATATTTTCTTAAAGAAATTCTGGAATTGCACTATCCTCATGGTAGACAAAAGGATAAGGTCATTTCAGATATTGCAGACCAGAAAATGAGGGGTGTTTACCTCAGCTCAAACGAACACCACTTTAAGCCTAATCTCTTTTGTACCTTTCATTGGGCTTCGCGGGATAAGTGATTACTACAGTCCCAACTGCGTGTGAAGCCTTGCTGAGATTAGAAAGCATTATCATGTACTCGCCCTTCGTCCGGACAAGCTCGCCTGCATCGACCCCATAGTATATGGATTCTTTTGTTTTAAATTTTTCTTTTTTCTTGATGTATTGTTTCTTAATCTTGTTGGTTTTCTCGTCATTGATTCCAGCAGTTTCAACAATCCAAACCCTGAAGGGTGATCCATCATATTTTATCCTGCCGCCTCCGACCTCCACATCCACGGTTATGAGTCCAGGCTCTTCGAGTGTAATAGGAAATCGAACCGAATAGGGATCGTCTTCTCCCCCGGGAGCCGGAAGGAGTGTGAATTTGTGTTTTTCTGTCTTTTTGAGACGCTCCTGACCGGCTTCCGCAACTCCGGCAGAAATAAAAACAAATAGAATCAGATACGACAATGAAGCAAATAGAATTGTGCTGCGTTTTTTCACTGTTAGCCTCCCGGTATAGTTTGAATATGAAGCATGATTACCATGAGTCCTGTTTCATGGCGACTATTAATGTGCGAAATTGGTGCCAGGCCTTGAGGCTTGAAAAAATGAGTTTTTAGCGGGTATTTGATTTTGCATGGGCAGGCCGTTAACAATTGTATACCCCTGAGCTGTTTATCGCGCAATTTTCCGGGACAATTTGAGAAAAGAGACTGAATATAAAGATGATTTATCATGGCTCAGGGCATAACACCTTCTGTATTAGGCATGTTCACGCTTTGAAGAGAGGCTGGCCTGTGATGCTGAGCTGTCGAAAAAGATCAGTGAGATAATGTCCCGCTTCAAGGCTTGATAACCTTGCGCGAGCTAAACTTTTTCCTTTAGATATAATCCATTATCAGATGTAAACGCGATCCCATAGGCCAGTGCCGCGATTGCCATTACCCATGTAAATCCCAGTTCCACCGCTGCTATCGTCGCCGACACGGAGCTGACAACCGAAAGGCACCCGTTTATTCCCCATGCCCAGGGAACTGCCTCTTCTGAAAGACGGGAAATGCCGAGTGGAAAGGCCATGCCAAGGCAGAAGGCTATCGGGGCGATGAAGACCGTCGCAAGGACCGCCTTGACAGGGAGCGAGACCGGCAACGTTACCCTGAGGAGCGGACCAAGCACAAAGGCATATGTCGCAATAAGTACGACCGTGCTGAAAAAGAGAGGGAATATAAACCTGCGCGGTATGCGTGCGGAAAATGCACTCCCCGCCCCCGAGCATACAAGCATGGCGCAGATGACAGCGGCAGCGGTGTAGATCGGACTGCCGAAATATAGAATGAATTTCTGTATGAACACTATCTCGATAAACATGTAGCCGACGGCGATACCGCCGAAATAAATGATTACGGCAGGCCTGCCCTTGCCCCTCCAGCCTATCCTGATCAACGGCAGCAGAATAAGGAGTATGGCAAGGACAGACAGCTGCGCCAGACCCAGGACAAGAATCATGTATCCGATCTCGAAGAACGGTACCGACCTTTGCCCGTAGACAGCCTTCAGGCGCGAAAGGCTTTTTATTGTGAGGAATTGGGAGAAGTACGGACGGTCATCGGTCGCGGGCCGGATGTTGAAGTCATAGTTTGAGATCAGCATATTCCCGGCCGGGGATAAAAGCATATCGAGGTCGGTCAGCCATTGACTGTCATAGAGCGCATTGAATCTGACCCTCTCGTCAGCCCGGGTGCCAGGCAGGAGGGTAACGTCAAAGGACATTCTGTCGCAGAATCCTCGTATGAGAGAGCTCTCGTCCGCAGTAATCGGGGCGTTTTTCACGACAAGAGTAAGGATGTTCCAGTTGCGTACGGCGGCGATATGCATGCGAGGATCGTCCCCTCGCTGCCAAAGTGCGTCTGCAAAGGTAGCCAGCAACTTGAGTGTGTTCCTCGGGGGGTAGTCGTGCCATATGCTGACGCTGATGACGCCGTCGTGATCCAACCTGTTCAGCATCAGGGCTGCAGCCTCCCTTGTAAGTAAATAATTCTCGGCAAGCGCGTTAAGGCCTGAAGTCCCGCCGAACGAATCCACTGTGGGCAGTGCGATGAGATCATATCTGCCCGTGCCGGACATGAGGAAAGTGCGGGAATTCAATATGTTAAATCGAATGCCGGACACGCCGGAAAACTGATTTTCAAGCAGCGATATTGCAAACGGATTTGGTTCTGCGGCGTCGATTAAATTTGCGCCGTGTGAAACAGCCTGGATAATATCCGTGCCTGTCTCTGCATCAAGCACAAGAACCCGGCTTCTTTTTTTAAATGCATATGGCAGCGCCCGGGTCGTGAAATCGAGTATGTTCTTCTTTTCCCCGCTCTCCGGTTCAAGCAGCGGGCCGAACCACTCGCCGTCCCTGAACACCCCCGGGAATACCGGGATATCTCCTGTATAGTTCAGGCTAAGGCCGGGGGCGTATCTGAGCGAGGGCGAAGAGACGATCTGCATGAGACCATATGGGCTGTTCTGTGTCTGAATTATCATGCTTCCCGGAATTTCAAGGGTTCTTTTAAGTGACTTGAACTCCGACAAGTTAAGGCCAGGCGGATGACAGACAATCAGTCCGATGACAACGGCCGGCACGCACGCCGATGCAGCCAATAGCCTGCTGCCACACATGAGAAGACCCGCCGCAAGAGGCAGGACTGCTATAACTGCAGGTATTGCGGGGGGCGTAAAAAACCGCATGAGCCCAAGGGCAAGGATGCCACCCAACCCTGAGCCGACAAGGTTAGCGCAGTACAGCCTGCCGATAGACTCGTGGAAGCGCGCAAAGCTCAGCCCGATAGCCATTGATCCCATGAAGAAAGGGGTAAAGTATATCAGACAAGTCCAGACCAGCCGCCATACATGATGGGACTCTGCAAAAAGAAGAAACGAATCAAAACGGATCGGCCCTGCCTGAGCCACCCATACGGCGATGGCCATGGTTGCCGCACACAGGAACATGAACAATGGCAAAAGGCCTTCGAAATGCTTCATGAGCAGATACCGCATGAGGGTGATAATCGTTCCGGCCGTCCCACAACCCAGCAGCGCGATGGCGATAATAAGGGACGCGAAATGATGCCATTGGACCATGGAGAGCACCTGCATAAGACTCAGCTGAAAGGCGATGACCGCCATGGAAGCCAGGGCAACTGATGCCGGCAGCCTGAGTGTCATGACCCTCAGCGAGCCCGCTGTAGGGGCACAAAGCGTACAGGCAGCAGGCTGGACGTCCTGACGGCACCTGTTTTCTTTTCCACCAGTATTAGGGTTTGGACGATAAACGGAGACCCTACCGGTATCACCATGCAGCCGCCATCTTTAAGCTGCCTGATGAGCGGAGGGGGAATATACTCAGCTGCGGCTGTAACGATAATGGCATCATACGGGGCATGTTCTTCCCACCCGTCATACCCGTCGGCTATCCTTGATGAGATGTTTTTATACCCGAGCTTTCGGAACCGGTCATCGGCCTGCCTGCCCAGTTCAGGTATTATCTCGACCGTATAGACGTCAGTAGACATGCTGGCAAGGATTGCCGCCTGATATCCGGAACCGGTCCCGATCTCAAGTACTCGGGCGCCTGGTTTCAGCTTCAGCACGGAGGTCATGTACGCCACGATATAAGGCTGTGATATGGTCTGGCCGTGGCCGATCGGCAGGGGGCGGTCTTCATAGGCACGTTCCTGTAACTGTTCGGAGACGAAAAGATGGCGTTTGACCGAACGCATTGCGTTGATTGTGGCCTTATCCGTTATGCCGCGTTGGTAGATCTGGATGTTCACCATCGTTTCACGCTTGGCCGTAAACGGGTCTTCAGGTGAGCCTGCCACTAGTAGGAGCGCCAAACAGAGTCCTGTCATTGTCTCCTCCTTACTTAATAATAAGGTCTTCCACCCATTTGGGAATAGCATGATGTAAGAAATCAAATCCCCTGTGCTGAAATTAAAACGGCCGTGATTCAACAAAGCGAGTCCGCATTTGGCATGGTTACATTAAAAGCAGAAACTCTATTATTTCTTTACAAACAGGTCCGATAAGTCCTATATGTCTCTGGGTTCACAGGAGGTGTTCATCATATGAAGTCCGTCCAGAAATTAGCGGCTGTGTCTGTCAGGAATCAGGAAGGCACATCCGTCAGGTTGCTCAGCTATAATGTCCAGGTAGGCATAAGTACCAAAAAGAGCATGGATTATTTCACCAGCAGCTGGAAGCATTTCATGCCTCACACGAGAAGAATTGAAAATATGAAAAGGCTTGCCAGGTTTATAAGGGACTACGACATAGTAGGCCTTCAGGAGCTTGACGGTGGAAGCTTCCGTTCAGGGTTCGTGAACCAGGCCGAATATCTTGCCATGGCGGCCGGTTTTGACTGCTGGTACGACAAGATCAACCGCAACATTGGGCCTGTCGCAAAGCACAGCATGGGTGTGCTCAGCAGATTCAAGCCCGCAAGTGTCGAGCGCCATGACCTGCCCGGTCTTCCAGGAAGGGGCTGTCTCGCTGTATCATATGGAAAGGAAAGAGAAATCGGAATTATCCTGGCCCACCTGTCGCTTGGAAAGCGCTCCAGACTGAAGCAGGTTGATTTCCTGTGCGAACTTGTTTCGCAGTTTTCAAATGCAGTATTGATGGGAGACCTCAACTGCGTCCCGAAAAGCGAAGAAATAGAGAGGCTCAAGAAAAAGGCAGGCCTTAAGGACTCAGGGACAGCCAAACCGAGCTATCCGAGCTGGGACCCAATTCAAAAGCTTGATCACATTCTGGTTTCCGACGGTATTAAAATCAGAAATGCTGGCGTTCTGCCGTTGTCGCTCTCGGATCATCTGCCAATATCAATGGAAATTGAGTTTGACGGGACGGCACTCGATACGGGACTCAGGGAAAAGGAAGCGGCATAAAGACAAAACCCCCGGCATTTCCGGCCGGGGGTAAAAATTCTACAGTTCTTTATTCAGGATCTTCTCTTTAAGAATATCCCACTGCTCTTTCGTAAGCGTGCATATATTCTTGTCCTCGCCTATGACGACCCTTTCCCTTTCCACCCTTACCTCCGGACAGCATGAACCTTCCTTGCAAAGCTTAACAGTGATTTCTTTTTCCATCTGTTCTCTCCTTAAGGTTAAAATATTTGTAAAACAGTTATTAGTGTCATTAAAAATTAAATCAATACCGTATATGAATTTTTTTATTGAGGCTGGATACGCACACTGGCATCAAGGAAGTAACCCCCTGATTTGACTTTCCAAGCCGCATGCCTTACATATGATTCATGAGTTTTTTTACAAAATTTTTCGGAACCGGCAGGGAAGAGGCAAAAGAACTGCCTACTGCTAAACGTCTTAAGGTGCTGCCTGTACTGCCGCTTAAGGATACCGTACTTGTGCCTGGTGCGCTTCTGCCCCTTCTGGTATCCAACTCTGCATCTATAGGCCTTGTCAGAAGATTCCATGACAAGAACGAACCTTTCGTAGCCGTCGGCATAAGAGACCCCAAATCGACGAATGCCGATGTCTGGGAAAATATACACAGGACCGGCTGCCTCGCATATATCGTAAAGCTCACGGAAAACGACAACGGCGAGGTCTCTATTATGGTCAGGGGAGACCACAAGGTATTTCTGGAAAGCAGGGTCGAATCCTCACCGCTGCTCAGATCAAGCGTGATATATTTTGATGAGGATATGAGCGTCACCCGTGAAGTGCATGCCCTTGTCCATTCAACCATTCAAGCGCTCAATCAGCTTGCAAGGCTTTCCTATCATGGTATGGATTCGGCCATAGCAGGAATGGCTAAAATCAGGGACCCGCTCGTTCTTTTAAGCACTGTTACGACAACGCTTCCTCTGCCTGTTGAGAAAAAACAGCATATTCTTGAGCTCAAGTCCCTTGCAGACAAATATTCTCTTCTTCATCAGGTGCTCAGAGACGAACTTGATATCCTGGAAACATCCTCCAGAATAACCGAAAAGGCAAAGGGCGAAATCAACCATGCCCAGAGAGAATATTATCTGAAGCAGCAGATGAAGGCCATCAGAAAAGAACTCGGGGAGACACCCGAGATGGAAAATGAAATGGACAGCCTGAAAAAGGAGATCGAAGCAAAAAACCTGCCCGAGATTGTAAAGAAGGATGTTGACAAGGATTTGAAACGGCTTGCTCGAATGCAGCCCGGCTCTTCAGAATATGTGACTCTCCGCACGTACATGGACTGGATACTCGAGCTTCCCTGGCATGAGCAGAGCGAAGACGAACTGGATATAGCACGTGTTGAGGCCATATTGAATGAAGACCATTTCGATCTTAAGCGCCCGAAAAAACGCATCATTGAATATCTGTCCGTAAAGAAGCTTAAAAGCGACATGAAAGGCCCCATCCTCTGCTTTACCGGCCCTCCGGGAGTCGGCAAGACCTCGCTCGGCCGTTCGATCGCACGGGCCATGGGCAGAAAATTTGTCCGCATTTCTCTTGGCGGGGTCAGGGACGAAGCTGAAATCCGAGGTCACAGGCGAACCTACATAGGCGCCCTTCCGGGAAGGATCATCAACGGCATGAAAACATCAGGAACAACAAACCCGGTTTTTATGCTTGACGAGATCGACAAACTCACAAGGGATGTGCAGGGCGATCCCGCTTCAGCACTGCTTGAGGCGCTCGACCCCGAGCAGAACTCCACTTTTTCCGATCATTACCTCAACGTGCCCTATGACCTGTCGAGGGTCCTGTTCATCACTACGGCAAACGTGACTGATTCGATCCCGGCGGCTTTGAGAGACAGGATGGAGATAGTGGAAATCGAGGGATATACCCAGGAGGACAAGCTGAAAATAGCAGCCAGCTATCTTATTCCCAAGGAGCTTGATGCAAACGGCCTCTCTGAGTTCGGAATCGGATTTGACGACGATGCAATCACGCACATCATAAGACATTACACAAGGGAGTCTGGGGTACGAAACCTGCAGCGTGAAATCGCTTCCGTCCTGAGAGTTATCGCATCCCGTATAGCCAGAGGCGGCGATCCCGTAAAGAAAGTGGATCTCGCATTCATCGAAGAGGCTCTCGGGGCGGTAAAATACCTTCCCGATGCCAGGAAGCGCACAAGGATTCCCGGCATATCGACCGGCCTTGCATGGACGCCCTTCGGCGGGGAAGTCCTTTATATCGAATCAGCCCTGGTTGACGGAAAGGACGAGATGATACTTACCGGACAGATAGGCGATGTCATGAAGGAATCAGCCCGCATCGGTCTGAGCCTCATAAGAGGGATGGGAATCATCCTGCCAAAAGACAAATCAGTTCATATACACGTACCGGCAGGAGCAATACCGAAAGATGGCCCATCGGCCGGCGTAACCATGGTAAGCTCTCTCTATTCACTGCTGACGGGTAAAGTCGCCGCTGACAACCTTGCCATGACAGGTGAAGTTACACTCAGGGGAATCGTCCTGCCGGTCGGAGGTATCAAGGAAAAGGTTCTTGCAGCCAAAAGGGCTGGAATTACCACGGTCATTCTGCCCAGAATGAACCAAAAGGATATCTGCGAGATCGAGCCGGAAGTGCTTGGAGACATTCAAATAATATATGTCGAATGCATCGAAGATGTTCTCAAAATAGCCTTTGGAGGCAACGAACAGCCCGGGCGTAATTGTCTTAACGTGCATAATGAAACTACTGCCGGCGACAGCACCATAAGGGTATCCTGAACCGCATACCCGTTTATACTACCACAGTATGCCTAAAGAAGCAGATGCCCCGACCTTGCTGTCATAGCTTAACTGCATACTGCAGTTCTTAAGAAAATAGCCGATCCCTGCCCCGGCAAACATGCCCGGTGAATCTGTCTGGAGATCGATTGAATCATTGCTGTTGCTCAGCTCGACTCCGCCTGATGCCAGAATAAATATGCCTGAACCTTTCCCGGCTTCTATGCCGCTCTTGACGTACAAACCGTTATTCAGTGTTTTTGCGCACTGATTATTATCAGTGCCGTCAGACCCTTTCATGGATAACAGTTTTCTCGACAGAGTACATCCCATTGAATTGACATACTTCATTATTGCGCTATCGGAATAGCCGCTTACCTTTATCATCAACTGGCCGTCGTTTATCCGGGTCACACCATTATCGCTCATCTTGAGCCCTTTTATAATTCCCGGACTGCTGCTGTTGTCCATCTTTTCAGTCAACATTGCATTGGGCTTTTCCGGGATGATGTTTCCAGATTGAACGGATATGGCGCCACCCGATGCAGACGCTGAAATCGGGAAGAAGACTATGATGATTAGAAACATGATTATTCTTTTCATATGGGTTTAGAATTTTGCAATTTAGATGCCAAGTTTCTGATTCAATCATTTCAATATGTTGCAGACATTAAGCTGTTTTATCAGAATACCGGTATGTAACTATTTTCACGTAAGCGTAAATCCGGTTACAATAAACTTTATTCCTGTGATGCCAATAAAAATCCCCCCGCCCGGTTTCCCAAGACAGGGGGATTTTCTTTTATTCAGATACAGATACTAGAAACTCGCCCATTCAATAGCATTTATAATCAGGTCATTGTATCCGAGTATCCCGAGATTAAGCCAGTCATAGGTTCCGAATTGAGCGGCAAATACCATGCCGTCGGGATCGACCGTCGATGCAATGACAGGCTTCTTGCTTCCGCTAAGCGTTGTTGCAAGGACTTCAACCGAGCCGTCCGATGGCATTGAGATCCCGGCTACTTTCATGGTGACCGCATTCATTGTTCCGTCTACGGTAAATACCGTGTCGGCAGCTTTGTGTCCGGAAATTATCTTGTGAATGTTGTTGTTTACCGGTGCAAGCCTTACCCACGCCCAGCCGAAATAGTACGGCTCGGACGATTCCAGCTCCGCATCCTGGACATAAATATCAAAGCTGTCTGCAAGATTGAGGGTTGCGATCTTGTATTCCGTATGCTCATACTTCTGTGCCGGTGTGTTGGCTTTAACAGCGAAGCTGCTGCCTGTAGCATCATTAATGTCCCAGCCGTAATAGTAGACTGCATCACCGTGAATTGAATAAACGTTAGCATAGACATCATATTGATCCGGCTCGATATTTCCCTGATGGAATCCAAGCACAGGAAGAAATTCCGCCGAATATCCGAAGACAGTCGCAAACGGCCTGTTATAAGTAAATTCGGACCACTGGTTGTCGTCCGGAACAAGGGTACTGACCTTTATATCAGGATCCTGAACGTCATTATCCGAGCACATAATGAAATAGCCGGAATTGAGAAGCATATGCGATTCGTTCGCAGCAGGTGTATAATTGAATTTGAATATATCGGAGACAAACTGGATACGCCCTTTTACGGCAACAGGAACGAGCCTGATTTCAGCCCAGCCGAAGTAGTAGTTGTTCGGGTGATTGAACTGGGCATTCTGTATATATATGTTCAGTTCCCCGCTGGTCACCTTTACATTATCAAGAAAATACCAGTTGTGCTGGTATGCCTCGCCGGGAAGACCGGATGCGGTATTCACAAACTGGTCCATCGGATCGCTCTTGTTGAGTCCGAAATAATATTTGCAGGACATCCCAAACGGGTTGTAAAGCCTTGCATATACCCTGTAAAAACCGTTTGAAACCGTCTTGTGGAGGCGCATTACAGGAACCGTTTCAAGGGTATGGGCGAAGAGCGTTGAGAACGGGCGGTCATACGCGTATTCGCTCCACATGTCGTCTATCTCGATACCGGTCTTCGAAATTACCGGGTCCTGGTTCGCATTGTCGACGCAGCTGAATGTTATAGGTGTGCCTTCCGTTTCTTCAGTCAGGTCATTGTCCAGATTCACAAGGCCTACGCCCGCTGCAACTGCATCGGTTATAGACCTCTGCTCGGATGTGCTGAGATAGGTCTTGTTTATGTCGATCTGACGATGGCCAATTATGATCAAGTCATATACCGCACGCAGTTGCTCTGCGGTACCGATTTGTGTAACTGCGATGTCGAGTACGGTCTTCTGAGCGCTCGAACTGTCAAGCACCGGCTTGATCGTATTTATGTAATCAGAATAGAAGGCGCTTGCCGAATTCACTATTACAAGGGCCTTGGAATTTGCATTCCTCGCCTCGAAACGTATGGAAACAGGCGATGAACCCAAAACGACCTTTTCAACCTCAGGATAGAACTTGTATGCAGTGCTCTCGGCCCTTAGAGTATACGTGCCCGGTTTAAAAGGCGTAAAGGAAAACTGGCCTTTTGAATTCGTAACAACTGTTTTGTTCACAGGTCCGCTCATGATAACCGTTACACCCGATACAGGTGTTCCGTCATCCGATATGGTTCCTGATATCTTGCATCCGGCCAGCATAATGCAGGCAATAATCGCCGATACAATTATCAACCTCTTCATAATTTCACCTCCCTTTTTTGTTATGTTTATTCTGCAATAGAAATATTAACGCCTGTCTGTCCGCTGAATTTTGGAACATCAGCCTGAGCTTCAACAATATTGCCGTTTTCCTCAGTATATATAAACACCTTTGTCGCCACATTCGTCTCACCCACGAGGGTCAAGCCCAGAATGCCGCTTGCTTTGTCAAAGGTTGCCGAAGTTATTTCCGAGTCATGTATGCTTCTTATATAATCACATGCCTCATCATAGGTGACAAAGACGGGATCGTATCCTGAAACATTCGCCAGAACACCATTAAGAATCGCATTCCAGTTTGTAGAATCGATAGCCGAGATAAACTGCTCATGAGTAAAAAGGGTAGCAAGTACGCGGCTGTCAAAAGCACGCTTCAGCTGTCTCGTACCTCTGCCTACCGATGCGTTAACGTCATTGTCCGGCGCCCATTCATAGCCTGCATCATCCCTTATTTCTGTAACGCATACGAAGAATTTGTTATCGAAATCAGGGTATTCGGGAAGGCTCATATAATCAGCATAATACATCGGTAAAGCCTCGTTGGAGGAGCCGTATTCATACAACCTGTAAGGCCCGGCCATAAGCCACGGCTGTCCATAAGCAAGGTTCGGCTTCATCTGAATTATAAGATATTCAATACCCCGGTTAACAAGACCCTGAAGGCTTGTTGAGCCCATCTCATAGTAATGGGGAACAAGAGAGCGCCCAACAGGTACGTGATATTTGTTGTGCCAGGCATCAGCTTCTGCGTAAAGCATTGACATCTTCAGATTCGACCATGGCATATATGTTGAGCCGTCCCAGTAGAATTTGCTGTTATAGTTGAGGGCATGCACATTCGTCGTGGCCTGGCCGGAATTGACCAGACTTGCAAGGTGTTCCGATTCATCTTCGCTTGCATCGATGTCCTCAAGGAAAAATGCAATGTATGGCTTTATGCCCTTATTCGCAGCCGTATCAGCCCACCATAATGGACCGGAAGTGTCATCGACCCTCATTGTAAGAAAGTTGGGAAGACACTGCATCGCGAAAGGCTTTCTGGCAGCCCACACAATGCTTCTCCAGACAAGGTCATCAAGTCCGTACACGGTCCCTTTTACAGCTTTTGTGAACCATGAACCCGAACCGAACTGGACCGCCCTGCCATCTCCTATGCTCCTGACGGCAAGGAAGGGAACAGTGTCTCCCGATTTTGCAAGAACTGTCGCATCATTGCCTGAAGGTACTGAAAAACCTCCCACTGTCATAAAACCTGTCCCTATTGAACTGTTAAGAGTATGCATTGATGTAATGTAATGGGAAGTGTTGACAAATTTCACATCCCCCAGGGACGACGGGGAATTATAGGTGAAACCGAAAATGTCATTTATAAAATCATAACGCCCTTCTGCCGCCGCACTGGATTCAGGCACCAGTCTTATTTTGGCCCAGCCCCAGTAATAGCTCAGGCTGTCATACTGGGCCTGTTTTACATAAAGACTGAAATTTCCATTTGTTATGTTAATATTCCCCAGATTGTATTCAGTATGTTCGTTTATCTGAGAGCTGTTGTTCCTTATAGTGTAAATCGATTTCTCTGTCGGATTCGATGCCGAGAATCCATAATAGTAAGTGCAGTTCCCGTAGCTTGTATAAACAGTTCCGTAGACTTTGTATGAACCGTTCGGAATATCTTCCGCATGGAAGCGCATGGTCGGTACGGTCTCGCCTGTATGTGCGAAAGCAGTGTAGAACGGCCTGTTGTATTTGAAGCTGCCCCACATATTGTCATCCGGTACCAGCACGTCCTTTACTGTCACAACAGGGTCCTGATATTTGGACTCTCCACATCCTATGACGATAGTATCGCTGCCGTCGGCGGTTGAAATATTGTCATCAAAATTAACAAGCCCGCTGCCTGAATTAACGGCATTTGAAATATACGTCTGCTCCTGGGATGAAAGCAAGGAACCCGCAACATCCAATGACCGGTGGCCTATTACTATCACGTCGAACCTGCTTATCTCCTGCGTAAGGTTTTCATTCGCCAGATCAACCACCGTGTAAGCCACGCCGAAATTTTTCAGATAGGGTTCGATATAATGGTTAAAATCAGAGAAACTCTGGCTTTGAGAGTTAACAAGCACAAGGGCTGACTTCTGAACCGGGGCAGAGGTGAAATCTATCCCGGTTTTTTTGTCAAAGGGGCTGCTCAGAGCAACCACCTGTACACCCGGCTGGAAGGCATGCACACCGGAGATCGGCATTACAGTGTAATCACCCTTTTTGTATGCGTTGAATTTATATTCTCCGTTGCTGTCGGTAGTTGCAAAGGCCTTCATCGGACCATCGAGTTTAACAGTTATGCCTGATAATGGAATGCCGCTGTCGGTAATTTTCCCGGAGATAACGCAACCGGAGACAATAATACACATGATGAAAACAAATACCGGTAAAGCTTTCCTCATATAATCCCCCTCATTACTGCCTTTTGATGAATCATTTAAACAAATTGCCTATAATAGTAATTAATTATGCAATTATCATACCCGGAAATATCCATTAAAAAACAGTATAAATACAGCATCTATACCTTTTCTTATCATTTCTTATCATTATTGGGAAATAAGCGATAGGCAATATTTTGCCCAAAAAAATGAAACGAATTCCTTTGCGGGGTTTTATTTGAGTCAGCGATTCCGTTTGTATTCATTAACCTGACTTTTATTCTTCAAATACCTCGTATTCCAGTCTGAAATCGGGCGTATGCACTAGAATCAGCTTTGCTTCACCTGAACCTGTATTCGAATATTTAAAGGGTATTCCCTTCGAAACTATGCAAAAGTCGCCTGTCGAAAGCTCTTCTGTTTCATTGCCAACAGTAAAGAGTACGCTTCCTGTCACGACGTAATAATATTTGTCCGAACGTTTCGAGAATGAGCGCTTATGGCTGACACCTGCCGGAACTGTTATCTCGGCGAATGAAGAACCGGTGCTCAATCCTGCTGTGTAATCGACGATTGCAAGTCCGTCGAATTCCAGCGGCTTCGTATTTCCATGTCTGACAATCATATTTTTCATCCTTGTATAAAAAGGGTTTCGATGGGGTCACACCTCAACAATCAGAGATCCCTACAGTTTCCATTTGCCTGAATAATATATCTCTTTAACGCTTTTTGCCTTATCCCTCGCCCATGTCTCCAATCCCATCTTCTTAATCAGGCATAAATTGAAAACTTTTGTATTATGCGGCAGATTGGAGGCCTGGTCTGCATATGGATGAAGGTAGTCACAGGGGAAGTCTTTACAATCGCAGCAGAAATCGACACCTTTCTCCTCTGCGCAGGGATACACATGGCACGGCATGGGTATAATGGGACACTTTCCGTTTTCACCCCTGCACCCTCTGCAAACAGCCTGTTCAAAAGGTATACCCGTCTTTTTTGAAACCAGGGCCCGCAATTCCTGATTCTCGTTTGCCAGATACACAATACAGTTAAAGCAATCCAGTCCGCATGGGGCTGTCATCTGTTTATAATTCATTCATTCTTCTCCTTGTAATGTCATGGATTCAAATGGAATCGCATCTTAAAGACAGACAGCACCTTTTTGCGCCTTTGACATGAGTGCTGAACTTAGATGTTCTAGATCCCGTATTCTCTGTGTCAATGCTTCCGGATGCCGAATGTGAACTTTAAGCATGATACGCCGTGTTGTCAACTATTGAGGGCTGAAGTCCTTATAATTTCCATTTTGCAAGTGGACATTCCATTCACAAACATCTAAATAAATTCTAAATCTCTAAACCAGCCTAAAGAATGGATGATGTGAACTGACTCTCCAATCCAACTGGCAGAGCTACAATATATCCTTCAACCAGGGGTTCAATATCGGGATGACGCTGGTAGCACCTGCCGGAATGGTAGTCCCGAGGATTGTGGCAAAAACAAGCAAGGCATATGGCGCATATCCGCTGAAGAGCGCCCTCCCTGAATGCTATACAGCGCCATGCACTCAGCCTAATTACGGGGCGCCGCCGATGGGCGGGACCTACCATCTGTATCTTTGCAACCGGCCTGAAGGCACTGCCAGTACGCCCGGTCCCTATGGGTGCAAACTGAACGAATGCCCACCGCACGGGAAGATGGAAAATTGTCCGGACTGGAGGACGCTGCCATGCCAGGGAACACCGAAACTGACGGGCGGAGACTGTGCAGAGTCGTGCCCCGGAACTTAATCCCGGGATAATTCAGGTGAACAGCGCCATGAAAATCAGGATGATTGCCCTCCCGGCATTGCTGTCGTTCCTGCTGGCCCTTGCGAACTGCGGGGGCGGCACATACTACAAGGTCACCCAGAACGAAACAGGCAAGATCTACTATTCGAAAGATGCCAGAATGAAAGAAGCTGGCGTTGTCGTTTTTTATGAAGCAGTCAGCGGTAAAAAGGTGAAGCTGGAAAAAGCCAGTGTCCAGACTATTTCCAGACAGCAGTTCAATGCAGGCCTATCCAACAGCATTTATATCGACAATCAGATCACATCAAGCAATGCCCAACCGTGCATTTACGTAAAGCCGCATGGCATCGTGTCGCTTTTCAACCCTCATGGTCAGGAAATCGGGCCAGGCAAATCCGGGCCCTATGTAATTCCGAATGGACAGTTCGGCTTGCAGGTCAATTTCTGGTACTGGGCTCATACCCCGTACCAGGATCATGCCGTCGGCACATGGGACTGTTCAGACATCAGAAAGGGGACATGCAACAATCCTGACAACTCGGGCGGCCAGTTCGTCATGGGAAATAACTGCACAATTGCATCGATGAATCCGCCGATGTTCGGGGTCGGCAAGGAGACATACGTCATTGCCGACGTCTCGGCAGGAATGGACGGCAGCGGCCACTGCGTCATCACTATCAAACCGAACCAGCATACCTCATGCGTCACACCGGGGTGCTGCGACTACGGCCTGTCAACCTCAGGCAAGTGTAAAGACGGAAAGCAGGGGTCATACGATCCGGGATGCAAGTCGCCCCCGCCCTGAGGCTTAAGTATCTGCCGGGTGCAAGGCCTCTATCCCTTCCGGATTGAATGTTCGTCCCGTTTCAAGGCATGTCACCCGGGTAATATGTCATTTCACCAGGTGAAATAATTTTGCAAGCTTGGCGCGAAGGATTATTGCCCTTACAAAGGTAGGGATGAGCATAAAAATCATTGCGCCGACAACGAATGACAGGGTGAGAATTTTCCAGGTCAGCAGCCCCTTCTTGCCCCATTTTGCAATGAAATACAATCCGCCGGGTATGTAAAGAGTGGCCGCCGTGACCACGCCGGGAGAATACTCTTTTCCGAGAATATTGGCTGAAATGTGAAGGAAAGAATTGGACAGGACCCACATGCTGCCTGACACTCCGGCCCACAAATTTCTTTTTGGATCTTTATAATAGAGATAGCAGCCGTAGGCCAGGGCCACAAAGAATATAAAGTTGCCGATTATATTCTGTATCCAGTTGAACTTGCCGAAATACCGGTCGGCCCATTCAACAAAACCTAACGAAAATTCCTCAACCATATGCAATGCATAAATGAGGCAAAGAATAAAAATCATCTCCGGTTTTTCATCAAAGTTAATAAAGGTTTTCTTTCCCATGACAGCCCCTCCTTTTTATTAATGTCCGGCAATTAGTGTATTCTGCTGTTATTCACTCTATTTTATGAAATGATACCTTGATTGACAGTGAAATGAAAATTGAAAAAATGTTTCAGAATCAAAATATCCTAACAATTGAGCGCCCCTGTCTGAAAGTAGAACTTCCATTCGCCCGTCGGCAGCTTCGTAAAAATCTTGCAGACGCGGCCTTTCCAGTGGGAAAACTCTCCGGTAGTCCTGTGCCGTCAGAGGGTGTCAATGTCCACGACCGCAAATGCAGCATCCTCCACTTTTGAGACTTCGATCTTTACTGTATTGCGGCGGTTTTGGATAAGATCGTGGGTATCGAAAAGCCCCTGCCAGCTTTCGCGCCAGCGCTCTTTGTCGAACCGGCCCATAACGAATACCCAGTCGATCGGATCATGGGCGTCTGCCGCAGGCGGCCACGGCCAGGCCATGTCCTGGTGAATCATGGACAGGAATGGCTCAGGGTCTTTCATGTCCCATCCCCTGGTTTCGATATCCACCATTTCCTGAATAATTTTTTTAATCGCTTCGTTCAATCAGACACCCCTTGTTTTTAGCTCACAGGCCACGGGCACGAATATGATTTCGTTTTTCTTCTGTTCAGAACCTGTCATCCCGAATCCCAACCTAGAATAAACCGGCTCGGCGAAAGGGGACGAAACTGCTTTTACTGCTGTCAGACCGCTGTAGCAATAAAACATTTGCCTCCGTTGCCGGAAGGCGGCTGCATGGTCGTAAATGACCATACGTAGGGCCCGGCCAGCGGTTCGCTTTCGGAATCTTTTATCGTTTCGGAAAGCGTAACCGTATAGGCAGTGGAATAGGCAAGCTTATTGGCCGGAACAAAGGTGGCTTTGCGGGTGGAGGCATCATAAGTAACGGTGCCTGCCACGCCCTGGCCGAGCTTAAACGTCGATTCATTGATGGTTGAGGCGTCCATCGCCTCGCTGAACGAAACTAAAATGGGTGCCGAGACACTCACACCGCTCGCGCTTTCCCCGGGTGATACGGATAACACCGCAGGAGCAAGTCCTTTCTGGTGCAGCGGGAATGTTTTATCGGCAATGGAAAGGGTTCCCGTCCGCGAAAGAGGATTCGGATTGGCTAGAACAGCATAGCGGACAGTCGATCCTTCCGTACCGCTTTTCTCGGATGTAATCGATATCCAGGATGCGTTGCTTGCAGCGGTCCAATTGCAGGTTCCGTTTGTGGTCAGGGTAACTTCGCCTGTTGTGGCCGCTGAATCGATCACGCGGTTGGCAGGTGAAATCATGAATACACAGTAGGCCACGTCCATTGTTTCGAAGTAAAACGCCCTGTAAGGCGCCATCGGACAATTGTAATCCGTGTTCATGCGGAGACGGAAAAGGCCATTCGGGCGCTTGTCCGTTGTTCCCCAGCTGTTCAGGATAATCCAGTAGTGATTGTTGAAGTCGGGATCGTCGTCGTTGTACCCGACAATCAGAACGGCATGAACACCGGCTTCATATTCATCATAGGCAATGCCGCAGTATGAGTCGCTTGCCCACAGGGCTGATTCGGGCTGATCCGTCCAGAAAGTTACGAAATCATTCCAGGAGGCTCTATCCGGCATAACAAAGGTTAAGTAGACCCCCTTGCCCTGTTTAAGAACATTTTTAATGTTCAGGATCGCTTCAGCCTGTGGCATATCCGTTGTCGGAATCATCATTGCCGTACTGATCGATGCGATTTGATACCGGGGCATTTTGATGATGGCATCGCAGGCGGCGGGACTGAACTGGGTTGCCGTATATGAGGCACCGGGATTGGACCATGGAATGGTATAAGATGTTGAATGATAAAAATCACCTAAAACAAAAAGCCAGCCTGCATTGCAGGCATAAGGATAGCTTTCATTGCATACGTTATGGAATTCAACGGAGAGCCTGTCTTTAATGCCATAGGATTGATAAAGGGCAAGTTCCAGGATGCCGGTGCCTGCCCAGGCCCAGCAGTTGCCGCACGACCCCTGATCTCGTTCGGAGGGCGTGTATTGAATGCGATCAAGCAGACTGATGGATGTGGAGGAGGCGCTTGCAGCTGATGATCGCAGAACGGCCGAAAGTCGCGGGTCCATGGTGGCTCTCGGCGCCTTCCGGTATTTTTCAACCCATTTCGTGAAGGTTTCCCGGTCCGGATGCATCACAGGATAGGTTTTATTTTCCGCCGAAAAACTGTCCGCCTGTAAATATATCAATAAAAAGAAGAAGACTAAAAGACACCCTATGATTTTTACTGGCTTTGTTGTCAGACTCATAGGTTAAAACTTCCTGTTCTGTTTATTATGATAGGAATTTGTATTTTCATGGGAAAAGTATAAGGGCATCGCTGAAGGGTGTCAATGAGGCAACCGACCACATATAACAGTGGTATCTGATAGATACAACGGAAGCTGGCGAGGACACCATCGGGCTTAAAACTGTGCGTTGACAATGGGAAGAAAGGGTATTCTGCCTTTCTCTATGATATTGACCAGTCCGATCTGTATACCCTTCATCTCCATGCAGTAATTCACAAGACCTATCTGAAGCCCCTGCATCGAATCGGCCTGATTATATATTATGCACGCCTGCAACCCCTTAACGTTCTTTGCAACGTTGACGCCCACCAGCAGACCTGATATCTGCGCGCCTGTTACATCGCCGGCATAATTGATTCCGGCAAGAGTTCCCGAAACCTGCATCCCGACTGTTTTGCCCGTAGCTATATTCATCCCGCCTAAAAAGCCGGCCAGCTGCAACCCGGAAAGCTCTTTGGTAAAGTTCGCCCCGCCGAACGGGAATGCGCCTACCTGCGCCCCTTTGAACTTGTTTACGACCTGATTGACAATTCCGATATCTAAACCGCTTACGTTTTCATTCAAACCGTAAACCAGATTGAGCCTGAGCCCCTGCACATCCGTCTTTTCAGGATAAATCTGTATCGGATGAAAAATTGAAAGCTGAACGGGCGTCCAATCCGCCCCGTAAGCCGACGAAAAAACCGGCAGTGATAACAATATCAATATGGCGGCAAATGTTTTTTTCATAATCCACCTCCTGTTGATGATTAATTCCCTGTCTATCTATAGCAGGATTTGCCGAAAGGAAGTAGCTGTTTCAAAAGGGTTGAGATTAGTTGTTATTGACATTGTAAACTGATTGTATTTACAATTGGTTTATGGATGCACTTAAATTCCAATGGGATAAAACAAAAGCAGCAGAAAACTTGATCAAACATGGTATCTCAAAAAAATCCGATTCAATTATCCGGATAATCTCGGCCCGTAAGGCAACAAGAAACGAGGCTAAATATTATACAGGAGAAAAACCATGAAAGAAGAATATGACCTTTCCAAAATGAAAAGCAGGAAAAATCCTTATGCAGGCAAGCTCAGAAGACAGGTTACTCTCCGCATAGGCATTGACGTTATAGATTTTTTCAAGGATATGTCCGAGAAAACAGGCATACCTTATCAGAGCCTTATCAACCTTTATCTAAGGGATTGTGCTGCAAAAAAGAAAGAACTTAACCTGAGCTGGATCGAAAACCGCAACGCGGCATAACGAGATATTTTTTGCAGTTTTGCCAGAAAGGCTCTCAGAGCATGCCTGAGAAAGACACAAGAAGTTCATTGCAGGTTTAAGTTATATAGTTAAGTTAAGGGTGTCCCCATATTGCCATGATTTAATCTTTCCAGTCTTCGATCTTCAGGCCGCTGATTCTCGAGAATTCACTTGTGTTGTTCGTTACAAGGGTAAGATCCCTCGCCATTGCCTGTGCGGCGATCAACATGTCATACGGCCCGATAAGCTTCCCTTCCCTTTTCAATTGAGCCCGTATAATGCCGAAATATTCCGCATCGATGCAATCGAAACCGATTATCTCGAAAGGAGCCAGGAACCCGGTCAGCGATATCCTGTTTTTCTCTATGTTCCGGCTGTTGTAGACACCGAACTGCAATTCTGCAATCGTTATGCTGGAGATACAGACGTTGTCCTCTATCACGCCCTGCAGCCTTTCAAGCACATTGAGAGGTTTCTTGTTTATTATATAAATGCAGATGTTCGTATCGAGCAGATACATTACAGGCCTTTTCTTTTCTGCATTCCGGGCTGCTTTCTTCCATCCTTCATGAAATCGTCAGTAAAGCTGTCAAGTCCATGAAGAAATGTTTCCCAAACCTTGTCTCTTGGAAATATGATTACAGCATCACCCACTTTTTGAACCAGGACGTCACTACCTTCGAACTTGCATTCTTTGGGCAAACGTACCGCCTGACTGCGTCCGTTCTGAAAAAGTTTTGCTGTCTGCATATCCACCTCCATCTTGGATATATACCTCGGTATATATCCTGTCAATTTTAACTTCTATGAAAATTTTAATAGAATATTCTTGTCAGAACTTTTCTTTAAACAGATTGATAATTTCCCCTGGAAGAAGGGCATCAATGCTGGAATGTTTATAATCTTCCGTATTCCTGGTCACAATGTAGTCGCATCGATTTTTCAGGGATGCAAAGTGCTGAAGGGCATCTTCAAAATCTTTGAATTTAGATTCAAGGGCATTTATGACGTCGGAATGATCGACAGGCAATATTGTAATGAACTTTGTCAGTTTATTTAGAAATTGTCGTGCGTTTTTATCGCCCCCTGCTTTCCGCAAAACATAATAGATGTTCGAAATTACAATTGAAGAAGTAAAGCCCAGGAGACTACCGTTTTCTGCAAGGGATAAAACCAGCTTGCTGCTTTCCCAGAACCATTCCCTGGCCAAAGCGACGTCAAGAATTATGTCAGCATCTATGAAAGCTTTCTTAATCATATATGCTTTTCCAGGATTGCCTCTTCAATCATCTTTTTATAATCCTTGCCACTGTCTTTAAACATGCCGAGGAGACTGTCGGTTATGGGGGAATTCAATTTGCCGGCAATTTCCGGATGCGCCTTTCCTTCGGATATATTGTCAAGATATTCTTCGACTATCCGGGACACGCTCTTGCTTTTATTGCGAGCAAACCTTTTAGCCTGATCGATAACCCTGTCATCAATAGTTAAAGTAAGTTTCGTAAGCATCTCTCACCTCACACGTATTAATTAACAGCTATAACACGTGTTGTCAAGTATGGCGTATCGAGATGCCTGGTCTTAAAATGACGGTATGAGCGTCCCTTCATACCCAACTCTTTTCCCCGGACTTTACTTAATAAAATCACCTACAGTCCCTGGCTCTGAAGAAGGCTTTTCTAGGGCTTCAACATTATCTGGATCATTCAACTCTTTTTCCATGGCTTCACCATAGCTCACGCAGTTGTTACCTTCCCATGACCACTTTAAGATTTTACCGTCAGGGCCAATCTCAAAGTATGTGTTACAATAGCTCCATATAGTCTGGCCTGGATTAATAGTCGTTATCGAATAGCCTGTACCAAACGTTGTTGTATTGCCCGTGGTGGGCATGGTCACGTATCCAAACGACTTGTAAACATAAATCATATTCCCGTTCGGGACCTGAATTGAACTATCTGGATATCCCACTTGAGCAATCAGCTCCTTTGCATCCACGCCAATCCATGTGTTGAGTTTTTTCTCATAATTGGCAGTTGTAGCACAACCACTAAGTGCAAATACAAATAGTATAAATACCAATATTGTCCGTATTATGGTTTCTTTTTTCAAAATCATACACCTCTCCTTTTATAATGGATCATCATTTCCCTTTATAAACCATAGACTTCCTTTCCATTAACTTCAAAAGATTCATATATCGGCCTAAAATTTACATGTTCATTGTATAAACCATACAATGAAAAATAATTGCATCTGGCCTTTATACTGCGAAGAATCTCTTTTCAGGAGAGATCCTTATTAATCAAAATTAACTTTCCCTGTTAATTGAATATCAATACGTTTGCTGGTTGTGATCTGGACAGTGTAACCATAAATACTTTTATGCTGCCAACCATGTAGTATCCAGTAAAAATCGGGCATATTATAATTAACTCGGAACTGCTCTACAAACTCATCCGCATAAACATTAGTTGAGTTAAAGATATAATCCGTGAGTTTTCCACCAAATGCTATTCTGATAACTTTGTTGGTTTTCTCATCGATAAAAATGAAACCAACATAGTAATTTTTACTGTTTTTAATAGCAAATCCATATTGTCCATAAAGAATCGGCTTGGAAAAAGGTTCGGTGATGTATCATCGGTTAACGGTTTTGTTTCAAATATTTCATAATCCCCATCTTTGTAATCTTCGCACACTTTCTGAGCCGGGCCAGTTTTTGTCAGAATCCAGTCGGGTCCGACAATCTTTTCCATTATTGTCCTAGCATCATCGCCATTCATGCCAATACTTAGTCCTTTTATTACAAGTGGCTTTTCCTTAGTTTTATCAGGTGTGTCTTCGGCTTGGATTGCAGTGTTGTTAATCAATAAGAAAAAGATAACAAGTAAATAATTTTTATAATTCATAAATTAACTCACCGTATAGTTTTTGGTGCTTGGCCTTTATTCACGATAAGGAATACCGCATGCCGTAACACCTTCTTTAGGACTTACTCTTGCTTTTGATAAATATCTGGATAGTGATGTCATAGAGAGATTATTATTAGGTGTAGGACCAAGAAATATATGTTGGATTTCTATTTTGGTAACTCCTTCTTGTATGAGAGAAAATTCAATATAAGGCAAGAGCATTGATACCCCTTCACGATAGTTTATTGGCGACTCAACATAATTTGTAAAAATTGGTGACACAATACGCCACTCTTCCTCCTCTTTAAATGATGGATGTTTTAGAATTGCTGCAATCCTAAGTAAGACTTGCTCAATTCCCTCAAAGATATCATAAAAAGATTCTGTTGGATGACGTTTAGATGCTACTTTATTTTCCCCTTTATCAAAGGCAAGAGACTCAATCACATCAATTATTTTTTTTGATATTGTAGTGTGCATTTCATTATCATAGATACATTTCCCAATCTGGAATGATTGCGTGTTAGCACATTGAGAAATCATTGTAGGATTAAATCCAATACTTATTCCATTTCCAAAGGGACAATATCCTCTCCATTGGCTAAGCAAATTTCCATTTGGTGTTAGTGAAATAACGAACAACATACCACCATCAGTAATTCGATGGGAAAGCCAATCTCTAAATTGATTTAGAAGTGTAGGATTACCTTGTCCTATTAATAAACGACGAGATATCTCATTTTGCAATAAATCTGCAGTATTTTTTAGTTCCGCAGCATCATTCAGAAAGCGAATATCACTAGCCCATAAGGCTTTACTCTTTACGATGCCCAAAAGACCAGAGAAGGATGTGTAATGATACAAAGTATTTTCAGGAATACTTGAATACAACGAGTCAGCAAGCTCTTTGATCGTCATAATCTTTCAAAACTCAACTCATAATTATATAGCTACAGTAAAAGGTTAACACACTATCCTCCCATACTTTCCGATATGTATTAATTTCATCATAATAAACCATATGTCACAAATTCCTTTTGCCATAATTTAATTATGTTATCAAGGATCGGCAATGTTTATTGTAGAGGTTTTCAAAAAAACAGAAGACAAGATTTCTCACCCAGCCAGAGCCGGGTTCGAAATGACATTTGGGACTGTACAAAATGCTTTGTATTCGCAGGGCGGCAGAACAAAGCAGGTCGAGGAGTGACGAAGCGGAAATGCGAGGCATACTTAAACGTATGTCGCAGCGTTTCCGCGAGGAGCGACAACGAGATGCGAAGTTATCCCGCCCTACCTACACCTTAGCAGAACTTATCCAACAATATCTGTGTTGATATAATTCCTACGAACGCACTGTTATCCCGCCACCCCAGCCTTGACGACTCCGCGCATTTTCTGACCAGAGCCTCTACCATACCAGGATTGTAGATGCCTGAAGCCTTTATCGTTTCCGTATCGAGATAGGGAGCAATGTTTGCGCGGGGTAAGCCGCCTTCAAAGAAGCCCTCTTTGTTAGGTGCTCCGTAAGGCTGTTTCGTGCGCATGAAAATCTCCCGCGGCAGCTCGTCCATGAAGGCCTTCTTCAGGATATACTTTTCAGTGAGGCCCTTGAGCTTCAGCCTCGGGTCAATCCTGTTGGCGAATTCCGCAACGTTATGGTCGAGGAACGGGTATCTGCCCTCCACACTGTGTGCCATTGTCATGCGCTCACCCTGTGAGCACAGGAGATAGCCTGCAAGCAGGAGTTTTATCTCCAGGTACTGGGCCTGATTGAGCGGATGCCAGCGGTAGAAATCTTCAGGAATCAGCGCCTCAAGCTCATCCACCGGGTTGTAGTCGAGCAGTGCATATCTGACCTCATCGGTAAAATACGTCTGTATTCCTGTAGTGTTCCTCCATGTGGGCAGGTGCGAATAGCCGAAATGCCCGGTATCCGTTATGTCCTTTCTGTAGAACGATATGAGCATGGCGCCCGAGCGCTTCATCTGCACAGGTGAATACGGGTAGAGCCTGAACAGGAGCTGCGGCCTCATCTTCGAATCAGGGTCCTTAGCCCAGAAGCGGCGTATCCTGTTTTCCTTGAAGATGTCATAACCGCCGAAAAGCTCGTCCGAACCCTCGCCGGTGAGAACGACCTTTATGCCGTTATTTCTTGTAAGCGAGCTCAGCCTGTGCATGGGAGCAGGCGCAGAACGCAGCACGGGAGTCTCTGCATGCCATATGACGTCTTCAAAGACATTGCCGATATCGGGGTAGCCTATCCTTTCGACATGGTGGTTGGTACCGAGCGCCCTGCCCATCATCTCCTGAAACGGCGCCTCGTCGTAAGCAGCGTCCGCAAAGCTCACGGAGAACGTCTCCATGTGCTGGGCATGCTTTCTTACGAGCAGGCACAATATGCTTGAATCGAGCCCGCCGCTTAAGTATGCGCCGACAGGCACATCGGCCCTCAGCCTTATGAATGCGGAACGGTCAAGCAGTTCGCGTATGCCTTCCACGGCCTTCTTTTCATCCCTGATGTCATGGCCTCCGGCATCGGGAAATTTAAGGTCCCAGTATATCCGCTTCTTTATCCCTGATGAATCTGCAACCATATATTCGCCGGGCCTCAACTGGCTTACGCCTTCGAAGACCGTCCTGGGCGCAACCGTGTTCCAGAACGTGAAGACCTGTGACAGGCCCATATAGTCAAGGCTCAATTTTCCAAGGATTGGCAGCATGGCCTTTATTTCCGATGAAAAGATAAGGCTTTCTCCCTTTGTGGTATAGAATAAGGGCGAGATGCCGAACCTGTCGCGGGCAAGTATGAGCCGCCTGTTTTTCGTATCCCAGAGCGCGAATGCAAACTGGCCGTTCATGTGTTCGAACATATCGAGCCCGTATTCGTCATAGAGGTGCGGGATGAGTTCTATGTCGCAGTCGGTGCGAAAGGTGTGTCCCTTTTTTTTAAGTTCTTCGCGAAGTTCGATGTAGTTGAATATCTCGCCGTTGGCCGAGATGACAATACTGCCGTCATTGTTTGATAAAGGCTGCCTGCCTGTTGATACGCCTATGATTGAGAGCCTCTTGTGGCCCAGCAGCAGTCCGCCATCTGCCCACGTGCCATATTCGTCCGGCCCCCTGTGGTTCATGGTTGAGATCATTCTCTCGATGTCATCAAGAGAATAGCCGGCCGGATTATATATTCCCGCTATACCGCACACATCTGACTCCTGAAAGCTTTCATTAAATATTACATCGGCTGAAAAGCCTTAAACCTACAACCTAAAAACATTATACGCTGAATAATCATATCGTTCAGGAACCTTTTTCGGTTTTTCCATAAATAAATCATGACTTTTTTTTCATATGCCTATAAATAACCGTTATGAAGAAAATAGCCGGATTCATCGTAATATTGTTTGCCCTTTTCCTGCAGGCAGGGTGTTCCATGCCTCTGAGCATTCTTAACAATGCCGAAAGTTCGGATATCTACAAGGCGTGGGGCGGAAGATACTGCACGGGTGATTTGTATATCGCTGACTATCCGGATATGATCCTGAGATTGAGCAACTATAAGCTCTATGGCGACAGCATCCTCGACAAGGCTCCCAAGCTTCCCCAGTGCAGGTATTATCTCATGCTGATTTCATCCGGGTATTCAAAAAATGTTTTCCGGACTCCTTCATCCCTAGCCATAGCCATTGACGGCCAAATAACCCAGCTTAACATCATTGATATTTCAACAAGCGGTGCAAAAGGCAAATATCTTCTGTCCAACGCGCAAGACTCGCCGGCAACGCCTAATGCAGATGTCTATGAAATGCAGCCTTTCAATAAGAAAATAGTTTATTACGGCATCGACGCCAGACTTTTAAAAAGCATGACCGAATCAAAAAAGCTTTACCTGAAAACGGAAAACAATATTTATGATCTCATGAAGCTCGACAGCAGCAAACGATATGCCCCGCGTACATTCATCGAGGGTTTGAAGAGATTTTATTCCGATGTCGTCCTGAGCCAGTGCGGCCCCATAAATTAGGAGCACATGCTTATATACCGTGACCTCAAGAAAAGCAGAAAAATAAAAGGCCTCAACATCTTTTTGTTGAGGCCTTTTATTTTCAAACTGCAGATTTTCTAAATATTTTTTCTTCGGGTTTTCCTATTTCTTGGGCGGCATCAGCATGTCCTGTATGCGCATCATGAAGCTGCCCATGACGCCTGCATATTCAGGTGAGCCTTCGAGCTTGATGTCGCCGTCGGATGTCGCACTTACAGTATCCTTGCTCTCTCCGAGCACTTTATAGGCGCCTTCGATGCCGTTAAAACGCATATGGACAAACGGGGCCTTGCGTGCATATTTGCCGTGGCCGGCCTTTGTCTTTCCGCCCTTTACCCTCAAATATGCCGCGGGACCGTCCGGGTCGACCGACATCTGATAGATCCTGTCGGGCTGCTTGCCTGTCCAGACCATCATGTCCTCGTCTCCTCCCTTATTGATCTGTGAAAGAGCATTCGTGATCATGTACATGATCATCTTCACCTTGAGCTCACGCTTTGCAGGCTCTTTCGGATTAACGTTCGGCATAAGAAGCAGCAGGCCGAGCATTAATAAAAGGAGCTTTCCGACAAGCGTTATTTTGTAAAGCCCTTTGGGGAACCCTCCGAAAGCCGGAACCCCGCCTGTGAAAAGCGCGTTCATGCCAGCGGCATGTTTGAACGGAAGTACCACATCGGGATTCGGATGAATGCCCTGAAGCACTTCCAGCCCTCCGTTTTTAAATTCCAGGTACGCACCGGTATCAGTCCCTTTGATGCAGAACTGAATCACGCCGTCATACTTTCCAAGGAGCTTCCTCACTGACATATAGTCGGCTTCATAAAGAACCTTGAACAAGGGCATGATAGACCGGAGTGCAATCCGGTTTGTCAGCATAACTTTATCTGCCATATCAGTTCTCCTTTATGCCTCGTCTTCCCAGTTCTCATCCTCTTCGATTTCCATCTTGAGAAGGGCGCCGACTGTTTCGACTATTCCGTCGGCATCGAACTTGTAGTGGTGGTAGAGGTCTTCCGGGTAGCCGACTATTGCGAAAACGTCAGGTACTCCGAGACGCTTGAATGCGCATGCCTTGCCGCTCTCGACGATCACTTCGGCGACAGCCGAGCCCAGGCCACCCATGATGCTGTGGTCTTCCACCGTTACTATGCGGCGGGTATCCGTGACAGCCTCAAGGATCGCATCCTTGTCTATCGGCTTTATCGTATGCATGTTGATAACCCTTGCCTCAAGCCCCTGAGACTTTAAAACCTCGGCAGCCCTCATGCACTGAAGCACGCCGACTCCACAGGCGATAAGGGTGATGTCCTTGCCGTCCCTCATCTTGATAGCCTTGCCGATCTTGTAATCATAGTCCTGGGTCTTATAGACAGGCGGCTCGAAACCGCGGCCTATCCTTATGTAAACAGGGCCGTTTATCTCCATTGCCGCGGCAACCGCATTGCCCGTCTCGAATCCGTCTGCAGGCGCGATAACCGTCATGTTCGGGAAAGAGCGCATCACTGCGAGGTCTTCTGTGCAGTGGTGAGTGGAACCAGCCTGCCCGAATGAGATGCCTGCATGAGTTGCTATTATTTTAACATTCAGCTTCTGATAGCAGATGTCGGTCCTTACCTGCTCGGCGCTCCTGAGCGATGCGAAAGCAGCCATAGTAGATACGACCGGCATCATGCCTGACTGTGCAAGACCTGCCGCCATGCCGAACATGGTGTTCTCAGCGATGCCCACATTGATGAATTTCTCGGGGTATTTTTTACCGAAACGCCCGATCTTTGTGGAGCTTGCGAGGTCTGCAGTTATTGCCACTATATTTGAATATTTATCACCCAGCTGTGAGAGAACTTCTCCGTATATTTCCGCCTGTGTTAATTTGTCGCCATCGGTTACTGACCAGCTCATACCTTCAGCCATGATTTACCTCCTAATCCTTATAATTCGCAATAGAACTTGTCCAGGCATTGAAGAGCCTGTTCTTTAAGGTCGCTGTTGATTCCGCCGTAATGCCACTGGGATTTGTTTTCAAAGAGCTCAACTCCCTTGCCTTTTATCGTGTTGCAGATAATTACGGTCGGTTTTCCCTTGTTAGCCTGGGCCTTTTCGATTGCATCGCCGATCTGAGCGAAATCATGGCCGTCTATCGTTATAGTCTCCCAGCCGAATGCCTGAAACTTGGCGTCTATCGGTTCCAGTGAGGTTATATCTTCTGTAGGGCCGTCAATCATGAGCTTGTTACGGTCAACAAATAGCGTCAGATTGTCGAGTTTATGATGCGTGGCAATTATTGCCGCTTCCCAGTTGGTGCCTTCACAGAGTTCACCGTCTCCTACCATACAGTATGTTCTATATGATTTCTTATTGAGCCTTGCTCCGACAGCAAGACCTACCGCTATCGCAAGGCCATGGCCGAGCGAACCAGTCGAAGCGTCACAGCCCTTAACCTTCAAAGAATCAAGATGCATTCCGAAAGGTGAACCGGTCTTGTTGAAGTTCTTTAAAAGCTCTTTGTCAAAATACCCCTTCTCGCCAAGGACAGCCGCCCAGCCTACCCCTCCATGGCCTTTGCTGAGGATGAACCTGTCACGGTCTTCCCATGCAGGATTCGCCGGATCGATATTCATGTACTTCCAGTACAGGGTCACAAGTACGTCTGTCTGCGAAAGCGAACCGCCAAGATGTGATCCGCCGCAGGTAAATGTGGTTTCTACTATCAGTTTCCTGATATCCCACGCCTTTTTTACAAGTCCCTTGATTTCCTCTTTTGTTAACGGCATTAAAACCTCCTTTCCCTTATCTTTTCAGGGATATATTATTCGATTCAGGGTTTCGCCCCGAATATCTTCCTGCATATCGATACAGTATCATCGATCAGCTCCTCGGGTGTCTTTCTCCCTTCAAGAAATGTCTCAAGCCTTATCTTAAGATATAGCGAAATCTGAGCAAAAGAAAACATCATAAGATTATTATCCAGAAAATAATTTGCAGCGTCTATATCCACGTCCGGGTGTATATGTCCGGAAGCAATTCCATCCATGACAATTTTCTTGAAAAAGGTGTGCCCCACTTCCTCTATCGTCTTTGCATATCTTTTAGAAAAGCTGTCCATGCTCGAGGAGAGGAGTGACATGTAAAGTTGAAGAGCCTTCGGATTCTCTTTCGAAAAATCGAGAGCCGCCAGAAATATGGATTTTATCTTCTCAAACGGGTCATCGCTTCTGTCAAGCCTGCTCATAAAAGTTTCATTGAGAACATTTATCCCCATCTCAAGCGTTTCGCAGAAAAGCTCTTCCTTGCTGGAGAAATATTTATACATTGCGCCGATCGATATCCCGGCTTTCGATGCTATTGTATTGATGTTGGCCTTGTAGTAGCCGTTCTCTGCAAATTCTTTTGTGGCGATAGAGAGTATCACTTGCTGTTTTTCTGGCGGTATCCGGTTGAATGTGTCTCTTGCCATGACGTGTTTATCCCCGTTTAAAAAATTATATTTTTTATTGATAGCGAGCGACTGCTCGCTCACTACATGATGATGTATTTATTGTCAAGAACAATATCATTCATAGCTATTCATAAATAATTTAAACTCCCTGTATTAATACCGTTAGCTTAACCTCAGGTGAGCTAGTAAATATACAGAAACGAAATAGAATCACCTTCGACAATAAAAGCTGCAATTCAAAGGAGAGGCTTGCAGAACTCCTGTGCTCATGATTATATCCCGGTCATGCCTCAAACAAATGACATCCTGACAATACTTTTTGCCGATATATCGGGCAGCACATCGCTTTATGAAACCCTGGGCGATGAAGCCGCCCACAGCATTATCGGTGAATGCCTCTCGATGCTCACTATTACTGTACGCCTGCATGACGGTAAAATAGTAAAGACCATGGGTGATGGGATAATGTGCTCTTTTAATGATGCGGCCGATGCGGCTGACACGGCCATAGCAATGAATCAGGTAATCGACCAGATTGCAGATAGAAAGACAAACAGACATATTGTCCCCGATATAAGGATAGGCTTTCATACTGGCCCTGTCCTGCTCGATGAAAACGACATCTTCGGTGATACTGTTAATGTCGCCGCAAGAATGGCTTCTCTTGCCAAACCAAGACAGATTGCAACAACAAAGCCGACTGTAGACAGCCTCCCGGATTTTCTCAAGGAGAAGGCCGGTTTTTTTGACAGGACAACTATAAAAGGCAAAGGCGGAGAATTCGATATATATGAAATCGTCTGGGAGGAAAGCAATAAAACCGTCATTATGAAAGCTGAGAAGCCTGAGCAGGAATATGAAAACATTATGAACATCGTATCGGAAGAAGGAAAAATCAGCGTTGACAAATCAAACCCGACAATTACCATCGGCAGACAGGGACACAATACAATCACTATTAATGACATCAGAGTGTCACGTTCCCATTGCAGGATTGAGTATCACAAGGGGAAGTTCATATTTATTGACCAGAGTTCTAACGGCTCTTATATCCACAACATGGACGGATATACGGCTTATATCCACAATGATGAATCTGTTCTCGGCGTCAGCGGTTTTATATGTTTGGGACATGATGGCAGGCAGGATTCCGGGCTTTCCATATCCTACAAGCTCATGCGAAAAAAACGGTGATATAAAGGCTTATTTTTAAATGATACTTTTTATCCTTATATATCTTGCTTTTTACGGGTCAATGCATGCTTATGCATTTTTCAAGGCCAGAGCAGCTTTCAGGTTCGGCGGGAATGCAGGTGTATTGATAATAGTGTTCATGACATTCATGATGTTCGCTCCGATCATCACCAGGATACTTGAACATGCGGGTTATGAGACTGCCGCGCTGATTATTGCCTATACAGGTTATCTATGGATGGGAACGCTCTCTATATTTGTTCTGATTGCCATATTGATAGGCGTTTTCAGGCTTATTGTATTCGCTGCCGGCAATTTTTTCAGAATAAATACTGAAGCTTTTATTCCTTCCGCTTTTATGGCCTTCGTCGTTCCTGCTTTTCTGGCCGTTATTCTCAGTGGATATGGTATTTATGAGGGCCTGCATATAAGAACCGAACATGTAACAATTAAGACTGCGAAAATTCCATCATCGGCAGGCAGAATAAGGATAGTCCAGATATCGGATGTCCACCTCGGTCTCATGGCCGGAAGATACAGACTGGAGAATATTATCAAATCCATCATAAAAGCTGATCCCGATATCCTTGTCTCAACAGGCGACCTTATCGACGGGCAGCTGGACAACATAGAAGCCAACATAAAAATGCTCAACCGGATTAATCCGAGGCTCGGAAAATTTGCCGTTACAGGCAATCACGAGGTTTATGCAGGCCTCGAACTTTCAATAAGACTGACCGAATCCGCGGGTTTCAGAATGCTCAGAAATGACGCAGCCAGTTCAGGCAGTTCAGTCATTATAGCCGGCTTTGAAGACAGGGGGCATTCAAGTTCGAAAAATTCGGATACTCAGATGGAAAAAGACCTTCTTTCAAGACTTCCTCAGGGAAAGTTCCTAATAGTCCTCAAGCATAAACCAGAAATAGATCAAGCCATATATGGGCTTTTTGACCTTCAGCTTTCAGGACATCTTCACGGCGGGCAGATATTTCCCTTTATACCGCTTGTCAGAATCGCTTATCCCTTTGTTTCAGGACTTCATGAATTACCGGAAAACAGCAGGCTCTATGTAAGCCGCGGCACAGGCTTATGGGGACCGCCCATGCGTATCTTTGCGCCGCCGGAGATAACGGTGATTGACCTCATTCCTGTCAAATAAACATCCATAACGGAGATGTTTTTTAAATTCTAATGTTTACCTTGACATGCCCGGCAAGATTGTCCAAACATGTCGGTAAACAGATGCTATCGGAGGAAGTATGATTAAAACTGCCATTACTGAAATGTTCGGGATAAAATACCCGATTATATGCGGGGCAATGATGTGGCTCTGTAAGCCCCAATTGTGTGCCGCTATTTCTGAAGCCGGCGGCATGGGCAATCTGACTGCTGCAAATTATGAAACTGAACAGGATTTCAGGAATGCAATAGCAGAGGTCAGGGAACTGACAGACAAACCTTTCGTAATAGGGCTCACGCTGCTCCCTTCCATCAGAATAACATCCGAACACCATCAGATGTATATCAAGGTCTGTCAGGAAGAAAAGATTCCGGCAATTGAAGTGTCCGGTACTCCACTTGATAAAGTAGCCGGGGAGGACGGCGTAAAGAAGCTTAAAAAGGCCGGGGTCAGGCTGTTCCATAAGTTGGGTTCCGTCAGGCATGCAATACATGCTGAAAAGGCCGGGTATGACGGTGTTTATGCTGCAGGGCTTGAAGAAGGCGGCCATCCTCTCAGCGATGATGTCACGACAATGGTTTTAACGCCGCGCATTGCCGAAACAGTCAATATACCTGTTGTAACGGTAGGCGGCATAGCGGATGGAAGGAGCATGGCAGCAGCTCTTACACTTGGGGCACAGGGTGTCATGATGGCAAGCCGGTTCATCGCAACAAAGGAATGCGTCGTACACCAGAACATCAAGCAGGAGCTCATTAACAGGCAGGAGAATGACACCCGCATATTTGGCAGATCAATCGGCCTTCAAGGAAGGGCACTTATCAATAAAGTCATCGGAGAGGTGCTGGAGATTGAATCCAAGGGAGGAGGACTCGACAAACTCATCCCTTTGATTGCGGGTCCCCGCATAAAACAGGCCTGGGAAGAAGGCGATGTTGAAATGGCGCCTTTAATGGTAGGCCAATCCATAGGGCTTATCCATGACATACCATCATGTAAAGACCTGCTGATTAAAATGCATAATGAGGCAAATGCCGTACTGAAAAAGACCAAAGCCCTTTTCAATTAATTTATTAGCAGGGCAAACCTTAATTTACAGATAATTGGAAAGGGGGCTTGCCGAGATGATCTGCAAGCCCCCTTTAATATATTATTTCATCAATCCTGAGAGTCTGGCGGAAACTTCTTCAGCCTCTTTAACCATCCTGTCCATTAGCTCTGCAACACTCGGTACATCTTTGATCAGACCTGTATCCTGACCTACTGGAAGTACTCCGGCTTTTATATCGCCATCCTCGGTCGCCACCCTGATTGCCTTGAATGCATTAGCCATGAATGCGAGCTGCATTGCGTTTTTCATGCCTGAAGCAAGAACACCGATGAACAGCTTGATATACGGCAGGTGGAGCTGCTTCGCAATGACTGCCGAATTGGGTATGGCCTCAATCATCTTCTTTATATTCAGCCCGTTCCTAATAGCATCATGCGCAGCCGGGGTATCAAGCACGCGGCAGCCCAGACCGTCGAATCTTGTTGAATAAAGCGTATCATAGACATCTTTTTCAATGGAAAGCTTCTTGAAGTTATCATGAAGCGGACTTTCTTTCGTCGACATCAGGCGCGTGCCCATTGCCACACCTTCGGCACCAAGCGCAAGCGCTGCGGCCAGCCCGCGTCCGTCAGCAATTCCTCCGGCAGCGATAACCGGTATCTGTACCGCAGAAGCAATTGTCGGAATAAGCACAAAGGTTGTTACGTCACCTCCGTGAGCTGCAGCCTCATGGCCTGTTACTATAACACCGTCCACACCATAGTCCTGCGCTCGTTTTGCATGTCTGTGATTTACAACGGTTGCCAGCACCTTGCCGCCGTATTTATGCGCCTCTTTAACTATCCAGTCGCCTTTGCCCAGCGCAAAATTTATGACCGGCACCTTTTCTTCAAGGGCCACTTTTGCATTGTCTGAAGCCCCGGGAAAAAGAAGCGATGCGTTTATGCCAAACGGTTTGTCCGTAAGACTCTTAATCTTTTTAATCGCCACTTTGGTCTGCTCGGCATCCAGCGGGCCTGTTGCAAGTATTCCGAGTCCGCCTGCATTCGATACGGCAGCAACCATTTCGGGTACGCTTATCCAGCTCATGCCGGAAAGCAGTATCGGGTATTTTATTCCAAGGGATTCTGTAATTCGCGTCTTCATAACAACTCCTTCCAGTGTTTTCAAAGCATTATATACTAAAGACCGGTTCTTGTCAGCGCTTGATATTTCCGGGAAGGATATATGGATATGGTTTGTTTAGAATCTTCAAGTGCAGGAACCTGTCAAATTTTCTGAAAGCCAGATATATCCTCCAGATGAGGGCATCTTCCTTATAATAATCATCAACCTCTTTGACCGTAAGCGGGGCAATATTCAAAGCAGAGCATTCACCGTTAAAAAAGGCATTCGCGGTTTCAACCAGCCCGGGTATCAGTTCTCTCCTCTGTTCCTTGTGAAAATTTCCAATCAGGTCAATAGCTACTTTCCTGAAATCGTAATAACGGTTCATTACGTCATCCAGAAAAACCAGCCTGATAAACCATCTTAGAAATGATGGGGTGCTCCTGAGGAACAGCTCCGGATTGAGCATTTCCCTGCCGGCTTTTTTCATAAGCGGGGTGCTGGTATCCAGGTAAAAGAGCCCGGTTTTTTCTGTTATCTTGATTCCCTCAACCCATCCTGCAACAGCCCAGTTTGATATCTGCCCGTCAATGCCGACTTCATTTCCCGGATTTGCGGCATTATAATCAAAGATTTTTTTCATTTCCCTTAATACAACAAGAATCAGGGTATTTACGGAAGCAGCATCAATAGCATGAATAAGGGCATTGCAGACTGATCCTGAGGGCAGCCTTTTCTGAGCGTTATAAATTACCAGATTACCCTTATCCGGAATGACCATGACCGAGGCAAATGCCGGGATATCAAGTCCGATCCTGCTCAGGAGTTGATTGTATTCGCTAAAAAGAACTTCATAGTCTCTCATCTCTTCACTGTTTAAAAAAATCGGCATTCTTTTATAGGCAAGTTCATCCTGACCCGGCTCGTCAATGACGAATATTGTGCTCATTTCGCCATAGCCTATTATCTTTGCAGGAATCATGCTTTTATCCGGATGAAGAGGATTCAGACCTTTTTCGAATTCCGAAATATGACTGCTGTTTATCTTTTCTTTAATCATCATGTCCTCCTATTTCAATCCAAGCAGCGTTTCCGCATCGGAAAGTGATGAATCAATCCTTTCAAGAATTTCATCCGCCAGTGCATTATCAGCAGTAAGCGGCGGGAGGAGCTGGCTGATGCGTTTATCGTTGTTTGCATAGATGCTCAGAATGCCGTTGTCATAACATGTCCTTGTCATCACCGGCCCGCACATGTCATTTACCATCTCAATCCCCATCATTAATCCCAGCCTGCGAAGGCCTGTTAGGATTCCAGGATGTCTTTCTTTCAGTTCACCAAATCCTTTTGTAATCCTGTCTGAAACGTTCACGACATTTTCAAGGAATCCGGGCTCTGATGAAATCTCCAGAACCTTCATGGCAACAGGACAACCGACCTCGGCGCCCCCGAAAGTGGATATATGAATAAACGGATTTGCATGAAAAAAAGTCTGGAGTTCCTTTGTAAAACAAGTAGCGCTCATGGGATATATGCCTCCTGACAGGCCTTTCCCTGTTACCAAGATGTCCGGAGAAACTCCGAAATGTTCAATACCCCAGAGCTTTCCAGTTCTGCCAAGGCCCGTCTGAACTTCATCAAGAATAAGAAGCGCACTTCTTTTTTTGCATGAATCCTTAACACAAGAGAAATAATCGGCATCAGGAATCGGCATCCCGAGAGTGGCCGGGATTGTCTCGAATATTACCGCAGCGGTATTTTCATCAACGGCCTGCTCAATGGCCTTTTTGTCATTGAAAGGAATCTGAATGAACCCTTCTTGATTCGGGCCGAATGGTGCCCTGTACTGTTCATCGCCGGTTGCAATTGCGAAGCCCGTATGGCCATGATAACCGCCGTTTGCAGATATTATCTTCTGTCTGCCGGTGTAGCCTCGTGCAAGCTTGATGGCCAGGTCGATAGCCTCTCCTCCACCTGAGCCAAATACCGTGTAGGTAATACCTTCGGGTGTAAGCCCTGCAAGTCTTTCGGCAAGTATTGCCCTCTGCTCGCTTATGAGATGATGATTGCCTATATCGAGTTCATCAAGCGCATTCTTTAGGGCTTCAATAATTTCAGGATTTCTATGCCCGAGGTTGAAAACTCCACCGTTGCTGTGACAGTTGATAAGCCTTTTGCCGCTTACTGCATCCCAGATGTAGGGACCCTGCCTTTTACCAAAGACAAAGTCAATGCCAACGCTTTTAAAAAATTCAGCCTTTCCTGAAGAAACATAAGTCCCAAACCGGTTTATAATCCCTTCCTTTGTATCCATACCGATATAACCCATACTCACCCCATCTCATCTTGATAAAATATATTTAATAATATCCTCAAGATATGATGAATCAAGGGCCCAGGGGGGAATTTAAAAAAATCTTTTGTTGAGTGAATATCGTCTACTTCTCATTAAACACCACAAACACACATCAAAAAGACTCTTGCATAACTTCAGTTCTTGTCATTTCGGCCAAAGGGAGAAATCTTAAATTGTCGTTATAAAAAAGATTTCTCGTCACTTTCGTTCCCCCAAATGACAACCGAGGCAGTTTCGCATGGGTCTCTTAAAATAATTATCCCTCAAACCAAAAATTGCAAAGCCAGAATACTTTCTGTAGTCATCAAACTGGTTTTATGCTGCTTCTCTGTGGAGATTTAATCGAAGATATAGTATCTGCGATAAATATATAGTCATTAGTGAATTGTTAAGGTAACTGAGATAAAGGTCATGGATATGGATGATTCGGCATATATGAAAAGGGCCATCGAGCTGGGATATAAAGGCTTTGGAAGGACTGCGCCGAATCCGCCTGTAGGGGCTGTAATCGTAAAAGACGGCCGTATTATCGGTGAGGGCTTCCATCCCGGGGCCGGGATGCCTCATGCAGAGATTTATGCAATTAATTCGTGTTCGGAGGACCCGGCCGGGGCCACCATTTATGTCACACTTGAACCCTGCTGCCATTATGGAAAGACCCCTCCCTGTACAGAGGCAATAATCAAAGCCGGAATAAAACGGGTTGTATATGCTGTTGATGATCCCAATCCCATTGTCTCATGCAGCAGCGGCAAATCTCTGGAAAATGAAGGTATCCTTGTATCATCAGGTCTTTTGAGTCATGAGGCCGGCAAGCTGATCGAATGGTATTCAAAATGGATGAAAACAGGCCTGCCTTACATAACAGTAAAAGCTGCCACGACGCTTGACGGATTTATTGCAGCATCAAACGGAAACTCCAAATGGATAAGCTCAGAAGAATCAAGGAAAAGGGTCCATGAAATGAGGAACAGGATGGACGCGGTTCTTGTGGGAATAGGAACGGTCATTACCGATAACCCTCAACTCACATCAAGGATTGACGGCGCCCGCGACCCGATTCGAGTGATAATAGACAAGGGACTTGAAATACCAGCCGGCTCGAAATGCCTGGGTGAAAAATGTATAGTGATCACAGCATCTGATAAAGACCGGGCGGAAATATCAGATACCGGTACAAAAATTGTCCGCTCCGGATTAAATAATGAAGGCTTGTTTGACTGGAATGAAATCCTCAAAATCCTTGGCGCTATGGGCCTGCACTCGGTCCTTGTTGAGGGCGGCAGCGCAATTATATCAAGTCTGCTGAAGGCATCCACCCTAGATAAGATTATTCTTTTCATTGCACCCAGAATCCTGGGCTCGGGAATACAGCTCGTATCATGGGACAAGACTTCAAGCATTGATGATGCGCTTGGCCTTATGATACAAGACATTCAGATAATAAGCGGTGATATAATGATTGAAGCCCGCATAAAGGAATAAAAATGTTTACAGGAATTATCGAATCCATCGGAACCGTTATCGGAATGAAGCAATTTTCAACCGGCTATGTTCTGGAGGTGGATTCCGGCCTCGACCTTGCAAGGGATGCTGTCGGTGACAGCGTTGCGGTTGACGGCATCTGTCTGACCGCCACTAAAATTACAGGCTCGAGATTCACAGCAACCGCATCAGGGGAAACCATCAACCGTTCGACTCTGGGCAGCCTGAAGACCGGCTCGAAAGTAAATATAGAACGTGCACTCACTCTTTCTACCCGTCTTGGAGGTCATATCGTTCTTGGCCATGTCGACTGCGTTGCACGTATAAGGGAGAAAAGAATCTCGGGCGAATCTATTCGCTTCAGGATCGATCTAGACAGGGCATATTCGAAATATGTGATCGAAAAAGGTTCGATTGCGGTTGACGGAATTTCACTCACGGTAAACAGCATTTCAAACGATGTATTCGAACTCAACATCATACCCTTCACGCTCGAATCCACTTCCTTGACACTCAAAACCTCAAATGATAGGGTGAACCTCGAATTTGACGTGATCGGCAAGTATGTTCAAAGGATGATGGAAGACAAGGGCGGCGCAACTCTGGGCGATCTCTTGAAACAAAACGGTTTTATCTGAAGGATAACAAAATGCCAAGCTGTACAATCGAAGAAGCGATAACCGAACTGAAAAACGGCCGTATGATAATCCTTGTCGATGATGAAGACAGGGAGAATGAGGGCGACCTCACAATGGCGGCCGAATTCATTACACCGGATGCCATCAATTTCATGGCAAAGCACGGCAGAGGACTCGTATGCCTTGCACTTGACCACAAGATAGTGGACCAGCTTGGCCTTGAACTCATGGTCAAGAACAATAAAAGCTCTTTCGGGACAGGATTTACCGTTTCGATTGAAGCCAGCAAAGGGGTCACCACAGGTATATCCGCTGCAGACAGGGCGACAACAATAAAAGCTGCAATCGCTGAAAATGCAAAACCATCGGACATAGTCAGTCCGGGCCACATTTTTCCGCTCAGGGCCCGCGAAGGTGGCGTCCTGGTAAGGACCGGGCAGACTGAAGGTTCAGTCGATCTTTGCAGGATGGCAGGTCTGAGGCCGGGCGCGGTCATATGCGAAGTGATGAAAGACGACGGCACAATGGCAAGAAGGACTGACCTTGAAGAATTTGCCAAAGAGTATGGCCTCAAGATATGCACAATAGCTGATACCATCGCACACCGCATGCGCAATGAAATACTTGTGCGTGAGGTCGTAAGGGCGAAGATGCCTACAATTTACGGAAATTTCGAGCTTGTAGGATATGAAAACGATATCGACCATAAAGACCATTTCGCAATCATCAAAGGCAACATCACCCCTGAAGAGCCTGTCCTTGTAAGGGTCCATTCCGAATGTCTCACCGGTGATGTGCTCGGTTCTCTCAGATGCGACTGCGGAGACCAGTTGACGTCCGCCATGGAAATGATCGAAGCGGAAGGCAAAGGTGTCATCGTCTATATGAGACAGGAAGGCCGGGGTATAGGACTGCTCAACAAGCTGAAGGCTTACCATCTTCAGGAAAAAGGCATGGATACGGTTGAGGCGAATGTCGAACTGGGGTTCGCGCCCGACCTTCGAGATTATGGAATCGGCGCCCAGATACTGGTTTCTCTCGGTGTAAAAAAGATGAGGCTCATGACCAACAACCCCAAAAAGATCATCGGACTCGAGGGATACGGTCTTGAGATAGTCGAAAGGGTGTCCATCGAAATTCCGCCGACCGAGATGAACAAAAGATATCTCAAAATAAAAAAAGAGAAAATGGGTCATATACTGGAGGTGGTTTGATGGCAAAGACTATTGAAGGAAAACTCCTTGGAACAGGGCGTAAAGTGGCGATAGTAGCAAGCAGGTTCAATGAATTCATTACTGCACGTCTTATAGATGGTGCCCTTGACGCACTTGCCAGACACGGGGTGAACCCCAAAGACATCTGCATCTATCGCGTACCGGGTTCATTCGAGATTCCGCCTGTAGCAAAAAAGGTCGCATTGAACGGGGGCGTTGACGGCGTCATATGCCTGGGTGCCGTAATCAGAGGCTCAACCCCGCATTTCGACTATATTTCAGCAGAGGTTTCAAAGGGCATAGCCCATGTTTCCATGGAAGCAAACATCCCGGTAATATTCGGTGTGCTTACTACTGATACAATCGAACAGGCTGTCGAGCGTGCAGGAACGAAAGCGGGAAACAAGGGGTTCGATGCTGCCATGTCGCTTCTTGAGATGATGGACCTTTACTCCCAGGTCTGATTAACTGAAAAAAATATGAAGGTAAGGTCCAGGGCTAGAGATGCAGCCTTGCAATATCTTTATCAGGCAGAGGTCAACAGCAGACATTCCAGGGAAACCCTGGACAGTTTCCTGGCGCATTTCATCGAAGATGAATATGTCAAGCCCTATGTAAAAGACCTTGTTGCAGGTGTACTGGGCAACCTGCAGGCAATCGACACCCTTATTGAAAAGGCGACCTCCAACTGGAGGGTCAGCCGCATGACCCGTACTGACCGGAACATACTCAGAATAGCCACCTATGAACTCGCCATGAGAGAGGATATACCGTATAAAGTTGCAATAAACGAAGGGGTTGAACTTGCAAAACGCTTCGGTTCGCCCAGATGTCCGTCATTCGCAAACGGTGTTCTTGACAAGGTGTGGCTGCTCGTTTCCGACACAGCAAAGAAAACGGCCGAAAATGAAGAGGACCCTGCCGAATAATGAAAGCCCTGATATTTGATCCGGTTGGTGGAGCAAGCGGCGACATGATCCTTGCGAGCCTTATCGAACTGGGCTGCCCGCTCAGCTGCATTCAGGATACACTTTCGCTTCTAGGCCTTGGCAAACCGGTTATCCGTCTTGAAAACAGAAAAATTAACGGCATCTCATGCCTTAAGCTCGATTTTGAAATCCGTGATGAAGAAACCGAACGCTCATGGAGAGATATCAGGGATATGATAAACTCTTCAGGGCTGGCCGGGGGAATTGCAGAAAAGGCCATCAATATATTCGGCATCCTGGCATCGGCAGAGGCAAAAGTGCACGGTGTGCCGGTAGATGACGTACACTTCCATGAAGTAGGCGCCGTCGATTCCATATTCGATATTGTAGGAATATCAGCTGCAATCGACTGGTTCAAACCCGATGCGATATACACTACCCCTCTACCTCTGAGCACGGGGACGGTTGAATCCAGGCACGGCACCATACCTGTGCCGGCCCCTGCAACACTCCTGCTCATGGAGGGCCTGCCTGCGAGAATGACTGATATCAGGGGCGAGCTGGTGACACCGACCGGCGCTGCAGTAATCAAGACCCTGGCCGCACAGGCTGAACTTCCCGGTCTTACAATAAATGCTTCAGGTTACGGCTGCGGGACAAAGACATTCCCCCGGTGGCCCAATATGTTCAGGTCGATGCTCTGTGAGACTTCAGTAAAAGACGAACAGGTTTATGTCATCGAATCAGATATCGATGACATGATCCCTGAAGACTGGGATGCCGCTGTCGATAAAATAAGAGAGGCTGGTGCAATCGATCTGTGCCTTGTTCCATGTATCATGAAAGAGGGGCGTCCGGGCAATATCCTTCGCGTGCTTTCAAAAATGGACAGCCTTGAGCCGGTATGCTCGGCAATACTTCTGCATACAACTACAATCGGAGTCAGATATTTCCCTGCAGAGAGAAAGATACTTAAAAGGCGCGAATTCCAGCTCGATACCGCATACGGTAAAATAAAAATAAAAGAGGTCGTCACCCCTGATGGGAGGCTGAGGCGCAAACCGGAATACAAAGACATGAAAAAGCTCTCGGATGAGCTGAATATCCCAATGCAGATGATCCGGGACGAGGCTGTGAAAATGCTTTCATCTTACTCAAAAGATGGAGGTGACAAAAAATGAAAAAGATACTGGATAAATACAAGTCGGGCCTGATCGATGATGCCCAGGCTAAAGAACTGATAATGAAAATTTTCTATGAACGCGGCGAAGAATTCATGCTGGACATGCACAGGCAGGAAAGACTGGGCTTCCCCGAGGTCGTGTTCGCAGAAGGCAAATCCACCGAACAGGTGCTTGATATCGTAGAAAGAATGCTGCCGGTTTCCCAGCCGGTGCTCATATCGAATGTCTCTGAAACTCAGACATCTGCAATAGAGGCGAAATTCTCTTCATTTCCGGTTCAAAAAGCGGGCCGGATAATGGCGGTTGGCACCATGCCCGTAGAAAAATCGCTCGGCACCGTGGGCGTCATAACTGCCGGGACATCTGATATCCCGTTTGCAAAAGAATGCATTCTCATTCTTGAAGCGACCGGTGCAAAGACCCTTGCCTATTTCGATGCAGGGGTTGCAGGAATTCACCGACCTTTCCTGAGTCTCAGCGATGTAAAGGACGCCGAAGTCCTTATAATACTTGCAGGCATGGAAGGTGCACTGCCGACACTTATCGCATCGGTCACGGACAGGCCGGTGATCGCAGTGCCTACCCCTGTGGGTTACGGCATTGGAGGCGGCGGAATAGGGGCCATGATATCCATGCTGCAGTCCTGCTCGCCGGGCGTCGTAACGGTCAACATAAGCAATACCATCGGCGCTTCCGCAGCAGCGATAAGAATACTCAGAACCATAAAACACACTCTGGAAAGCAAAATCAGTAGTAGATAAAAAAACGGGAAGACTCAGGTTTCCATTTTTTCAGCAGGCCAAACTTTTGTCTGGATTATCAACCGCATTATTATCTTCATATTAAACAAGAGAATTCATGCTGCCGATATAATGCATTAATCGGGATTTGCTTATAAGGTTACAGGGGTTTACCCGCAGCAAGACGGACAGGCGGATTCCGACAACAACTCACTCAAGGAGGTAAATGATATGGCTAAATGTGCAAAAAAGGCAGCACCCAAGGATGCGAAACCTGCGGCCAAGAAATCAGGATGCGCAAAATCTGCCAAACCCTGCGCTGCAAAGAAAAAGGCATGATCTGAAGCAGGTCCCGCCTGCCTGGAAGCTTCTGAGCAGGCGGGGAAATTTCCCTGTTCATCACTCAAAGGCTTTTTCCTTGACTTTATTTTTCTCGGTTGTTTAGAGGGGGATATGAAAATTAAAGAGATTCCAGGACTTCCCGTCAAAGGATTCATGCCTCCTGATGAAGGTCAGCGGCTCTATGATATTGCAAAAGAAGCAGCCAGCTTCGGGGCCTGCCTCGAGATAGGAAGCTATTGCGGCAAATCCGCACTCTACCTGGGCCTTGGATGCAAAGAGAGTTCGGGGATACTTTTCTCAATAGACCATCACAGGGGTTCGGAAGAGCAGCAGCCCGGCCAGGAATATCATGACGCGGAACTTCTTGACGACAAGTCTGGCAGGATAGACACTTTCAGATTTTTCAGGCAGACACTTGAAATCGCTGGGCTTGAAGACACGGTCGTCCCGATTGTATCGAAATCGGCAGTTGCTGCACGGATGTGGTCAACGCCTTTATCCCTTGTCTTCATCGACGGTTCGCATGCATTCGAATCCACGTTGATCGACTATATCTCATGGTCGTCGCATATCATGCCCGGCGGTTATCTTCTCATGCATGACATATTCGAAGACCCGAAGGATGGCGGACAGGCCCCGTACGAGGTTTACAGAATCGCCGCTCAATCAGGTCTCTTCCGTGAACTTCCAAGAACAGGCTCGCTCAGGATCCTCAAACGGCTCAAACCCGGAGAGATAAAATAGACCCGCTCATCTTTTCTTTTTTCAGGGGGCAGTGAAATGGATATCAGCTATGCAAAGGCCGGTGTGGATATAGATGCAACCGACGCCTTAAAGAAAAATCTCGAGGACACCGTCAATTCCGGAGATGGCAGGGTGCTGAACCGCATGGGCGCATTCGCCAGCCTCCTTGAAGGCGGGTTTCCAAAGCTCAAACATCCCATACTGGTTTTCAAGACAGAGGAACCCGGGTCAAAACAGAAAATCGCCCACGAACTGGGCCGGACGCCCGATATTGCCTATGACCTTGTCAATCACCTGATAAACGACATCATCGTAATGGGCGCCGAGCCCCTTTATATTGAAGACTGCATCGTATGCAGCACCGTCGATCCTGCTCTGGTTTCATCGTTTGTAAGCAACATGAGCAGGGCATGCAAAGATCAGGGCTGCGTCCTTGTAGGCGGCGAGACATCAGTACAGCCCGGGGTTATAGCAGACGGCACGTACATATTCAGCGCGAGCGGCATCGGCGTTGTTGATAAGGACAGGATAATCGACGGCTCGAAAATAATTGTGAACAGCACGGTGATCGGGGTGGCCTCAAACGGCCTTCATACGAACGGCTATACCCTTATCAGGAAGCTCCTTGAAAACAATCCCGGACTCAAAAAAAGAGATGTATCCGGCAGCACCTTCATTGAAACCGTCATGCGCCCACATTTATGCTACTACAATGCGGTCAAAGGCCTCTTCGACCATCCCGGTCTGCATGGACTTGCGCACATAACAGGCGGTGGCATTCAGGATAACCTTAACAGAATTCTCCCGCCGGACCTCGATGCGCTCATAGATTTAAACGCAATCCGCATCCCCCCGATATTCAGGGTTATAAAAGAGGAAGGAAACATCACTGAAGCCGACATGCTGCGCACTTTCAACATGGGCATAGGACTCTGCCTTGTCTGCTCTCCCGATTCATCCCGTGAAATAATCCTGCATCTCGAAGCGCAGGGACATTCGGCTTATACGATAGGAACCATTATCCAAGGTGAAAAGAAGGTCAGGTTTTCAGGCAGATTGAGCTGGTAGGAATTCAGAGGCATCACTTGCGGTAGGTCCCGCCGGAATCGATATACTTCTTTACTGAAACCAGCGATTTGCTGACGCCGCTTTTTTTGAATATATCTTCAATGAATTTCGGGACATTTTTAACGCTTACGTTGCTGCCGTACCTGGCAAGCGTCTTGCCCCGGCCATATGGATAAAACCTGTAAAAGCCTCTAAGATCGGCAAGATCGTTCTTGAAGTCGGGATCAAGCCCCCAGTAGAAGTAGTAATCGGGTTTATCGAAATGGTGTATGACCCTGAATGTCTGTGTAATGAAGAGCGCCCTGACCCTGAATTCGATTTTGTCCTCAAGCTGTGATTTATTGATGACTCTGCTCATCTCCAGTTCCTTGAGATATTTGTACTGGTCTTCCGTATGATAGAACAGGTTCCAGGTCTCTTCCGGCGACCGGTCAAAGACTATTGCCGCCTCGATCAGCCCTGACTGCTCGTCCGGTGATGTTCCTGTCAGGGTAAAGACCGTCTTTCCCCGGGCGATTTCCTGCTTTTGAGCTTCGCTCAAGCCTGCCATGCCGTCCGGGCCGAAATCTGGCATTGCGGCATTCAGCAATTGAGGAACATATGCAAAGACAATTAGCAGAAAAAATACCAGCCTCTCTATCTTCATCATTTTCACAGCCCTCTCATCCGCAGGAAAGGCAATTAATATGGCTTTAAAAATACACGAAAAGCAGCCGGCGCTCCAGCTAATTACGTGAGTATATTGACATGAAGAATTTTAAGGATACTTTTAAATTCATCTCACTTTGATGGATCATGGCAAATAATGTTGTCTGATAAATATGATTATCAAAGAAATGATGATCAGCAGGAGGTTTGCACAATGAAAATCGATGCCGGTGGTATAAAGAAATTCCTTTATGATGAGGGCATGGATATGGTCGGAATAGCGGATGCTGCCACCCTTATATGCGCTTATCCCGAGCGCCCGGCAACCATGCTGATGCCTTCGGCAAAAAGTGTGGTCATAATGGCTGTAGCCCACAGCATGGGCGCGGTTTATGCGCCTGACATAAAGCTCTGGACAAGGAACAAGATACAGGCCTCCAGACTGCTCGACAGCGCAGGCGAAAAAGTATCGCGGCTGCTTGAGAGAAACGGCCATCTCACTCTGCCGGTTTCCGCTGACAAGCCGGTTGAGATTCATAAGATAAATCCTGACACCGGCAAAAGATTTGCCCGTACGAAAGTTCTGGGGCAACTTTCTCTCAAGCATGCTGCGTTGAGTGCAGGCATGGGTCAGATCGGCAGATCGAACCTTCTTCTCACAGAAAGATTCGGCCCTCATCAGCGTCTTGGCGCCATAATCACTGAGGCGGAACTTAAGCCCGACCCTTTCAAAAAATTAGATCTGTGCATTGATTCATGCAGGCGATGCGAAACATCCTGCCCGGCGGGTGCCCTGAAAAATGGAGGATATGATTGCGATCCATGCTTTAATTACTGGTCGACAGGTTTCGACAGGCTGCCGCCTAAAAAGCTTGCCGAGGTTCCCGGTTACATAAAAATGCTTTTGGCTCACTTTAAGCGAAGAGATGCTTTCATTGAATATGGCCAGACCATGATAACCGACGTTGACTTTTGCATCGAATGCATGAAGTCTTGTCCTGTGGGGAGCGAATGGAAAAATATCAGGCCGGGGGAAATATTATGAAACACCGTTTTATCAGGATGCTGCAAATGGCGGTCTTTATGGTGAAAGGCTTAAGATTTCAAATCCTGATGGTCATGCTTATAATAACGGCATCAGGCTGTGCGTGGCAGAAAAAGAACATAGAGGCCACAGGCGTTTTTCACGAGTTTCATGGAATCTATACGATGGTGGAACCGGTTGACCTCGATCTTTACCGTGAACTGCTCCCCCCTCCTCTGGAAATGCCTGACAAACCTGTGGTGTCTCTTTTCGTGGTTGATTATACCGAGGTCCATCCATGGCCAATGACACCCTATCTGGAAGGTGCTGTTTTCCTGCGCGCCAAATACAAGGGCCAGGAAGGCTGGCACTGCAAGACCATGCCGGTTACCGGATGGATTCCAAATAAGGGAGGCCGTGCGCTGGGCTTCCCGAAATATGTTACCAGGACCGTCTCTCTTTATCCCGATGGCGATAAGTGGAAGGGCGAAGTCAAAGACAAGAGCAGGCTCAAGCTGTCACTCGAGTTTTCACCCGGCCTTACGCGCGAACTCATCCCCCGGGAGGCTGCCATATTGGAGGCCGGTCCGGGAAAGGCCCTGGCCGACCCGGTATTCCTGTTCGTGCCGCCTGATGAGGGCTCAGTTTTCCAGAAGGTGGAGATGGTGAATGTGGTTCAGCCTGTCTGGTCTTCATCACCGGGCATGGTCAGAATCACGATCGGACCTGATGAGCCCTGGGCAGGCCTGATCGCACCGGGCATGGTCTCACCCGGATTCTTCGCGAAATTCAAGGGTGCAGCCAACCTGGCGCCAACAAAACTTACCGATATCAAAAAAGTAAAACAATGAAGGTTCATGAAGATGATTTCTGGATGAAATCAAACAACTGTCTTTCACGCCGGGATTTTCCGGTATGAGCGTCGCCTGCAGGAATATAAGAAGTTCTAGATCTCCGGCGGATAGTCCGAAAAATTGTTGAATGTCCAGAACCACTGGATGCCGGTCGGGGTGCTGCTCGATTTGATAAAACCCTTTTCAATCAATGAATCGAGCGTCTTGAATGTCAGTTCCGAATCGGTATCTGTCGCTTTTGCAATCCTTGCCGAAAGGTCTTCGATACTGTCGTTTCCGTCATCGAAACTGCCAAATTCTTCAATCAGGTCGTTGTTCAGCATCTTGAAGACAAGATTCATACGTCTGTGGCCCACAACACGGAGCCATTCGTATTCTGTCGAGATGCCTTCATCGACACGTCTGACGACTTCTTTCCAGATTTCCTCATGGACATGCAGATGTTCATTCATAAAACCTTCAATGTCTTTTGGCGTCAGGGCCGAGGTTTTCACAATCGCATGGTTCGCATCATACAGGTCGAAATCATCCGTCAGTATCTCTATGTCGAACTTGTCAGTCTCATCCCAAATCGTCGTTCCCGGGAAAGGCGCAAGTAGATGGTAGCCGTAATCTATGTTCAGGCTCTCGGCAAACTCCTTTGTGTCGTTTATAGACTCCCAGGTCTCGCCCGGAAGGCCTATAACAAAAGAGGCATGCGGAGTCACGCCAGTTTTTCTGCAGGCCTGTACTGCCTTCCTTGCCTGTTCAAGCGTAATGCCCTTTTTTATCCGCTTTATCATCTCAGTATTGCCGGTTTCGATGCCGAAGCTGACCGTATCGCAGCCGGTCTCCTTCATCATGGCAAGAACTTCCTCATCGACTGTATTGACCCGCGAAAACGCAGTCCAGGTGAATTCGATACCTCGCCTTTTTATCTCGTCACAGAATATTCTGACCCTGTCCTTGTTCGAGGTGAACAGGTCATCAGCTATATTGATGCGTGTGAAGCCATAGGAAAGTATCTCCTCAACCTCGTCAACTACAAGCTTGGGAGAGCGGTAGCGCAGCTTGTATCCGACCATCTTCCTGCCAAGGCAGAATATGCACTGGTTCGGGCAGCCCCGGCTGGTTATGATGCTCACAGGGAAACCAAGCGCCTGGTATCGGCTCATTGGCAGAAGATGCCTTGCCGGTTTTGGCAGGGTGTCAAGGTCATGGATCAATTCGCGTCTTCCGGTGAATACGACTTCTCCATCCTTTCTGAAAGCTATTCCTGCTACATGCTCCCATCTTGAACGGTTTTGTATGACCGGCAACAGCTCTTTCAGTGTTTCTTCACCCTCGCCTATCACGATGAGGTCGATCTCGGGATATTTAGTCAAAGTGCTGTGAGCATCAAACGAAACATGCGGCCCGCCCATCATGGTAATTACATCCGGGTTATGCCTTTTGGCATCCTGCATTATGGCTGCAGCACCTTTAAAATTCAAAGTAACCGAGTTGGCGCCGATTACATCCGGCCTGAAGGCGTCCATCTCCGCTGCAAGCTTTTCAGGTGAATATTTTCTTACAATGTAATCCAGTATCGTGACATCAGCACCCGCCTCTTCACAGGCCGCCGCAACATAACATACTCCAAGAGGTGGAGAAGGTGCCTCTTCAAGCGGATATGGCGATGCAACAATTGCAACTCTCATCAGTCTCCCCTCCTCGGGAAAGCCATTGACCTGACCCATCCTAATATTGAATTGTTTTTCAGCATCTTTCTGTCGAGTTCATCATGTTCCATTTCAAGCCTTTCCCTGTCAGAGAACCAATGGGAACGTTTGTGCATATTTTTTTCCGTATCGATATCCCTGATTTTTTTCGCAGGATTTCCCGCCGCAATGCAATTGGCCGGAATGTCTTTCGTAACAACGGATCCTGCGCCGATAACGCTGTTATCACCTATTGTAACGCCCTTGCAGACCGTGACGCTGTCGCCTATCCATACATTGTTGCCGATAATTACCGGCGCTGTCGTTCCCATTGATGTGACCCTGTCATATATGCCATGCCAGTCGGAATCGGTTATATATGCCTTGCCTGCAACCATGCAGTCATCACCGATTACCACCCTGTTAGCAGAGCTTATTCTCACCCCGGGGCATATAAGACAATAGTCGCCTATCGTAATGCTGCCCATACCCTTATTTTCCGGCCAGATGGTAAACCTCACCGTATAGTCCGGGGCAGATATTACATTGACGCATTCCCCTATCCTTATGGGTCCGCCGAATATATGGACGTTCCACGGCTTCATGAAAGTATAGCCGTCCCCGAGATATTCAAGCTGGGGTTTTATAAAACGCTCGACATAAAAGTCCCTGAACCAGAGATCGAGCTTCTTGATGTAATAAGGTCTGTGATCCTTAATCAACTTTAAACCTGGCCTCTCATTTCGGCTGCATAGTCAGAACCTTCTATCCTGAGGCTTTCTCCCATGAACAATCGCCTGCGATTAAGCGGCATGCTGGTGCTTTCCCAGAATGAATGGTCGAATATATGGGAGCCTGCAGTAATGCCGGTAAGGGCATCATGGGCCATCATGACGACCGCATTTGTCCATGTTATTTTGTCCTCGGGCCAGATGACGCCGTCCGGGAATGTCACTCCGCACCAGTATGTGCCGTCGTCAAAGCGCTTATCGCTTATCCAGGAAAATACATTGGCTGCCAGATCCGGCTTCCCCATCCCCGCAAGTGCGATTGTCAGTTCAGATGTCTCGGCCATCGTAACCCAGGGTCTGTCTGAAACGCATCTGATGCCGAGTCCTTCAACGGCAAACGTGTCCCATGATTTTTCAATTCGCTTGATTGCCTGAAGCCCTGTCATAGCCCCTGACAGAACCGGATAATACCAGTCCATGGAAAATCTGGCCTTTTCACTGTTGAACAGATGAGGTCTGAAGCGTATGGCATCTCTCAGTCTTACCATTGCCTTTTCCCATTGCGGTCTGCTTTTTCCAAGAATATGAGCAATTGCAAGCGCACACCTGATGCTTAAAAAGATGGAGCTGGAACCCGTGAGAAGCGCCATGGCATCAACTTTATCTTCGGAATTTTTCGCCCAGTATATCTCTCCGCCCGGGGCCTGCATGCCCAGCGAAAAGTCGATTCCCCTGTTCACAGTAGCCCACATGCTGCGCAGGAACTGCTTGTCTCTGGTAATCAGATAGTGGTGGAACACTCCCACTGCGATATAAGAGGACATGTTCGATTCCTTCGTTCTGTCCTCGGGTTCACCGTTTTTGTAAGCAGAATACCAGCTCCCGTCACTGTTCTGGAAATCGGCCATCCATTCATAAGCCCTTCTGGCCTCGTCAATCGAGCCTGCAATGGAAAGTCCCATCGCCGATTCGACATGATCCCAGGGATCTGTTTTTCCGCCTTCATGCCATGGTATTTCTCCTGTCGGAAGCTGCAGGTTCAAAATGGAATCCGCCAGCAGATTCATATCGACTGCATGACCATTAACCGCCTTTAATATCTCAACACCCATGTTACTCACCTTTCGTCAGATAAAGAACAACGCTCTTGGCAATTACAGGATTAAGCATCCTGTCCAGAAACCTAGTCAGAAAAGGCTTCTTCATGATGTCCCATACAAGAAACTTGTGATAAAGCCTTACAGGCCATGCCTTATCGTTCTTGTGGCCTACCATGCATTTTATCCACCAGTACGGACTGTGGAGCGCGTGCGCCCAGCCTGAACCAACCAATTTCGCACCCGCATCTTCCAGCATTTTGATTAGTTCATTCCTTTTATATATCCGTATATGCCCGCCTTTTTCATTGTGATACTCATAAGAAAGGGCCCAGCATATCTTCTCAGGAAAATAACGGGGAACGCTTACTACAAGAGACTTACCGGATTTTAATACCCTTAATATCTCGCTTATGGCCTTTTTGTGCTCAGGTATATGTTCAAGCACTTCAGAGCAGATCACGCAATCGAATGAGGCATCGGCGAAAGGCAGTTTTGTTATGTCGCTGACGGAGACATGAGCTATGCCGCCCCCGTCCTCTCCTTCATGGCGCATTATTTTAAGGGTATTCCTGGCTTTGAGTGCATCCCCTTTGTTCATGTCTATTCCAACGACATGGACCTTCTTATATCTGAAGGCTTCGCTTAGGTGGCGGCCGCCTCCGCAGCCGGCATCGAGAACCCATGAGCCGGGTGACAGATCAAGCCTTCGGTAATCAACTGTCAGCATATATTGCCTCTTTATAGACATTTGCAGTAGCCAGCGCAGTATTCTCCCAAGTGAAGTTCCTGATGACCCTTTCATAACCGGCTTTCGCGAGTTTATGGCACATGCCGGGATTGTCTAGCAGAGTTATTATCGCTTTTTCAAGTGCGGAATCATCGGCCGGAGGAACGAGCAACCCCGCGTCCCCCACAACTTCAGGCAGCGCACCTCCGGTTGTGCTTATTACAGGAACCGCACATGCCATTGCCTCGCCTGCAGGAAGCCCGAAACCTTCATATATGGACGGAACGACAGCTATCGTACTGTTTGCATAATAGCCGGCGAATTCTTCTTCTTCAATGCGGCCGGTAAATGTAACAACATTCTTTAAATTCAAATCTTTCACAAGCTGTTCAATTGCCCCGCCCGGTTTCGGTTTACCAATCACCGTCAGATGAATATCCCTTTTCCTTCGGATTCTGTCGACCGCATGCAAAAGATATTTCAGACCTTTAAGCGGAGTATCAGCGCTGTTTGTTACAATCAGACGGTTTGCAGGCCTTGAATTCCCGGGTATCGGATAGAATATTTCTGTATTGATGCCATTGGGCACCACATTGAAATTTGTGGCATCCACCTTGAAATCGCTGCTTATATCCTTTTTGGATGCCTCCGAAACCGTAATAAGGTGTCCCAGATTTCTTGCTACTCTCTTCTGCATGCCAAGAAAGGAATACCATCGCCATTTCTGGACCTTCCTCAGCATGTTTGGCTGTGCACTAACTTCTATATCCCTGTCTTTTGTGATCGGATGATGAATTGTCGTCACCAGAGGCAGCAGCTTTTTAATCCCGAGCATGCCGTATGCCAGGCACTGGTTGTCATGGACAATATCATAACGGTCTTTATTCTGTTTAAGGAAAGAATATGCCCTGAGGCTGAAAGTAAACGGCTCGGGAAAACCTCCTGAACTCAGCAGCATCCACTCGAGAAGATTTACAGGAGACTTTAGCTCGCTGATCCTGGGCGTCCTGAACAGATCATTTGGATTGTACAGATCCAGACTCGGCAGCTTGTGCAATACAATATCATCATCGAGTATAGGATAAGGCGGTCCTGCTGCAACTTCCACATTATGACCAAGGTCTTTCAGCGCCCTGCTGATTCTTCTTACATATACGCCCTGTCCGCCTGAAGACGGATTGCCGCGATACGTAAGTATGCATATCCTGAGCGGGACATCTGAGGCTGTGCCCGATCCTGTAAATTTCCTGTTTTCTTTTATAGCGTTAACTTGCATAATTTCCTAATGATTCCCGTAGTTTTAAGAACGTTACCCATATCAATAATACAAGCATAAATCAATGAAAAAGACCTTTAAGATATTTTGTTGGAATCCCGTTTGATAATCAGTTAAAATAATTTATATCTAATAAAATTAATTTTAAAGCTTTGAACACTAACTTTCCGATATAAGTAAAAGGGAATAAAGTTCCTCATAAGAGGGGGCGCTATTTATGAGAAAAGTGAATGTGGTTTATCTGGTTTTTTTGCTTATCTTAGGACTGGCTGGAAACGCTATTGCCGATGACCTCGACCTGTTCGGCAACACTGATCAAAAAACTTCCAGGCAGGATACAGCTAAAAATCCTTTTGCCGAACGGCCCGATATAAGGCTGTCAGTAGGAATCGGATACCTTCAGGGTGAGACATCTTATCGGATTGGCGGGCATTCCGACAGCCCGCAATTTGGACCATATGATTATAATAACCCGTTAAGCCAGCTTGACTGGCCGCTGAATGTAATAATGGGTTCTCTCGACCTTACTGCCAGCTACTGGAGGCTGTCAGGCGCCCTTTCCTACAAGATGAATTTTTCAGATCCAAAACAGAAAATGGAAGATTCTGACTGGGTAACGCCAGGCGCCCCGGGACAGCTTGATATTTATTCTGAAAGCAGTGTGACCCTGGATGCAAAAATATTCGACGGCAATATCAATTTCGAGTTCCTGAAATATAGCGGCTGGGGTATGCAGATAGGTGTGGGTTATCTTTGGCAGGATTTCAGTTATGTCGCAAGCAATTTTGAGCAGTGGTATCCGTCCAGTCCTTCAACACCTCATATATATTATAGCGGCAGAGGAATAACTTACGATGTGACTTATGAAATACCTTATGCGCAGCTTCTGGTTAATTTTAACACTAAAAAATTAAGAGGCGCACTTGGCTATCAGTTCTCTCCTTTTGTGAATGCCGAAGACGAAGACAAGCATCTTCTCAGATCAAAGGTGGGTAAAGGGTATGATAGCGGCTATATGAATGCTGTCCGTTTTAACTGTACATATGATTTTACAAAACATTTTTTTGGAGGCCTCGATTTAAGCTGGAGGCAGATTCAGACAACAGGATATCAAAGGCAGCATCAGGATCCCTGTGCGGAAAATGGCTATCGTGAATGGTGGGGAGATATCGACAATGAGATATACAGTGAGCAGAGAGAATGCAGGCTGTCAGCAGGATATAAATTTTAATATGAAACGACAGAATATACCGGAGGTTTTATGATGCATTATTCAAGACTCATAAAATTGACTTCCTTGATTTTATTATTTGCCGGATTCTTCGGAATCGGGTGCGGCCACAGCAGTCCGGATGCCATGATAACGAACGACTCGACCATGTCCCTGTTCAGCTCAGCTTTCAGCAATACAAGCAGCATTCCGGTTACATACTATTACAACGACGGGTCATTTAGCCCTGACTACAAAAACTACTCTCCGCCCCTTCAGTGGACAGGAACACCTGCATCCGCTAAAAGTCAGGTAATTCTTGCATGGTGCGATACGGACGGCTCCTCGAACTGGGTATTGTACATGCCCGGTTCGTCAACCTCATCCCTTATTGAAAACGCATCGGCTTTGGGAAGCCTCCCGGCAGGCAGTATCCAGGGAAAGAACAGATATGGGACAAACATCTATGCAGGACCTTATCCATATTCGGATGAAGAAAGCTATGATTATGTTTTCGCTGTTTTTGCACTCGACACCGAGCTGTCGGTATCTGCATCAAGCACCATGTCAGATGTCCAGTCGGCCATGGACGGGCACATAATAGGCAGCGGCTATATTACAGGCAACTCATCAAGGATGACTCTTACCTCAGCCGCATTCTCGGATGGCGGCGCCATTCCTGTAAAATATGCTTATATAACTTCTTCTATTTCTGTATATTCATCAGATTACTATGATTATAATTCAAATCCCGACTTGACCTGGTCGAATGCACCGTCCAACACCAGGAGTTATACTCTGATCGTCGAAGACCAGGATGGAAATGTGAACTGGATAGTCTATAATATCTCAGCCATTAACACATCCATCCCTGAAGGTGGAGATAATGCACGACCGCATCCGCCCGGATCCACATTCGGAACAAACGATTACGATATAATTGATTATATCGGTCCAATACCTGCCTCCGGTCAATTAATGACATACTACTTCAGGCTCTATGCACTTGATACCGTACTTGACGAGCAAACTCTCGGCCATGCATATAAAGATCAGATATTAAGCGCCATGCAGGGGCATATAATTAACGAGGCATCCATTTCAGGCAAATTCATCAGGCTTGAATTGAACAGTGCCGGAAGGACATATTCAGAAAGTCGCCAAGAGTATGTCTGGGATAATGATTATTATTACAGAGGAGCTTATTCGAGCATCAATCCTCCTTTTACATGGAACAGTTCAGGCATACCGGCAGGTGCGGTCAGCATGGTCTTTTTGGGTACTAAAATGGAGAATCCTTATGTTGCAGATGCTACCAAGACCTGGGTACTCTATATCCCGCAGATAGATGCCTATCAAAACGGTATCTTCCAAGGTTGCTCATGGGATCGTGAACTGTTCCCGGGAAACTGGGTTCAGGGAATGACTGACCGCAGTGAAGAAAGTGAAGCACCGAACTTCGGATATGACGGCTTTGTCTATTACGCCAGTTCAGCAGGTACGCCTCATCCATACCGTTTCGGACTATATGTGCTCGCATCGACACTGGGAATTACATACAATGATACATATGATACCGTAATTACAGCTTTGGAAAATGCAACGATATTGAACAAGGCATTCGCAGGCGGATATTATCTTAACGGATTGCCGGTAGAACCATAATCAACAGACACTATTCATTATTAAGCAGCCCGGTGGCGGAAATGCCCCGGGCTGTTTTTTTACAAAACCATGAATCCCGGTAACTTACTTATCAGTGCATTCTCCCCGATAACTGATACCTGCCTTCCGGCTGTTACAACTTGTCTGCGGTATGAGAAAAACAGTTCTTCCCTGCAGCAGGTACATATACGAAGGACAGATATCTTTTGATCCTTTACTCCAGATGATAATACTTGTGCCTTTGCCGTTTCCCAGAGATCGATATAGTTTATGCCGTTTTCAATCCTTTGAAATTGAGAAGGCAGCAGCAGAGCCACATCATCCCCAACCCTGAAGCAGCAAGGGCCGATTGCAGGGCCGATTGTCGCACTTATATTGCTCGCACCCATTTCCTTCATCATCAATATGCATTTGCCGATAATGCCTCTGGCAAGACCTTTCCATCCAGCATGTACAGCGGCAAAGATGCCCTCTTCAGATGAGACGAGGACGGGCACGCAGTCGGCAGTTCTTACTACAAGTATGTCTGCGGGATCGTCTGATATTATCCCGTCGGCCTCAGGAATTTCACCCTCAATCATTTCCGATGTCTTGACAATTAAGTCTCCATGGACCTGATTAAGAGTAAATACCCTCTTTGAGCCGAGGTCTCTGACAAGCTTCGCCTTTACCGATTCGGCAGAACCGTCAATAAAGGCCGTATAGTCTTTAGTACAAAATATGCCGTTCATGATGTAGGATATATTAGAATATTAAAGGTATGGGAGGCTATATGAATAATGAATGGCAGAAGATTTTAGACAGATTCTCCTATGGCATATACATAGTTTCTATCAAGGACGGCATGGAGGATAACGCCATGATTGCATCCTGGGTGACTCAATGCTCGCACGAACCTCCCCTGGTTGGTGTTGCAATCAGGCGAAACCGGCTCTCTCACAGTCAGATATTAAACTCAGGAACTTTTTCCATAGGAATTCTACCTCATGATGAATCCAAGCTTGTGAAAAGATTTAAAATACCCGACTGGAACAAAAAGTTCGAAGGACTGGAAACCAGGCGTACAATAATAGGAAATCTGATGCCTCAATCCGCTGTCGGTTATCTTGACCTTGAACTCATCAATACAATTAATACAGGAGATCATACCCTTTTTATCGGGAAAATTGTCTCAGGTGAGTTTTTTCATGACATTGAGCCCATGACAGCAAAAGATTATGGAGGATGTTACAGAGGGAATGCATAAAAAAAGGGGGCCTTGGAAGCCCCCTTTTTTATCTGTTGATAATATTTCTTAGACAGCGAACTGAGCCTCTGTAATCCTGTGTGCACTCTCTTCTATCTTGCTCATGAGCTGGCACTTTGCAGGAACAAGGGCGGTAGTTCTCTGAATATAGAATCTGGCGCCTTCGATTTTGCCTGTGTAATAGTCCTTATCCACTGCGCTTGATGTCGCTGCAAGGCCTTTCTTCGCAGCAGCAGCCATCCTGCAGTGCAGACTTCCGACCAGCACTTCGGAAAGGGCGTTGAGAAAATCGCATGCATTGATGAGCGGGTTGTACGGGTTTGTCTTGAGCATTGCACGGAATCCCATTGCAAGCCCTGCAACAGCATTCATTGCGTCTTCCACAATCTTGGCTTCGTCGGCAAGGTCTTCATAAGCCTTGGCTTCAGCAATATTTGCCTGGATTTCACCAAGCAGTATCATGAAGTAAGCACCCTTTTTCATGCCAAGCTTCCTTCCGAGAAGGTCAAGGGCCTGGATTCCGTTGGTGCCTTCGTAAATCTGATTGATTTTCTGGTCGCGCATCATCTGCTCAACCGGATATTCGCGGCAGAAACCGTAACCGCCGTATGTCTGGACTGCCGTGCTGCATATGTCCATTCCGAGATCTGTGCAGTATGACTTTACCATAGGCGTTAGCATTTCAATCATGCCTGTCCATTTTGTCTTTTCTTCTTCAGTTTCGGCAATGAATGACCTGTCCATAGCGTAGTAGCAGAAATACGCAAGGGCCCTGATGCCTTCAACGCCGGATTTCATCTTGAGAAGCATCCTGCGGACATCGGGGTGCTTTATAATTTCACGTGCTGGAGCATTAGGATCGAGAACCATTTCAACAGGCTCTTTGCCCTGGATTCTGTCTTTTGCATAAGAAAGCGCATGTAGGAATGCAGCACCTGCCAGAGATACACCCATCATGCCAACGCCCTGGCGCTCTTCGTTCATCATGTGGAACATGATCGGCATGCCCTGGCGCTCTTCGCCCATCAGATAACCGATGCATTTCCCGTTTTCGCCGAAGTTTAGCGTGCAGGTAGCGTTTCCGTGAATGCCCATCTTGCTTTCGATATTTCCGCAAGCGACGTCATTGTATTCACCGATGTTGCCAGCCGCATCAAATCTGTATTTCGGAACTACGAATATCGAAATACCCTTTGTTCCTTCCGGGTCACCTTCAATTCTTGCAAGAACAGGGTGGATGATGTTCGGTGTAAGGTCATGGTCGCCTGCTGAGATAAAGCACTTTGTGCCGGTGATTGAGAATGTGCCGTCTGCATTTCTCTTTGCCGTCGTTCTGAGAAGACCGACATCGGAACCTGCACCCGGTTCGGTAAGACACATGGTGCCTGCCCATTCGCCTGAATACATCTTCTGAAGGGTTATATCGCGCAGTTCATGCTGGAAGAAGTCTTCAACAAGCCTTGCCGCTCCGTGTGTAAGACCGGGATACATAAGGAATGCCTGGTTGGTCGAAAGGAACATGTTGGCGCATGCCGCTGAAACAACTGCGGGAAGCTGCTGGCCGTTAAGCTCATAGCTTTCCGATGTGGTCATCCAGCCGCCTTCACAATAAAGTTTGTAAATCTTGTGGTATGCTTCAGGGGCATAAACTTTGCCATCTTTGAATGTTGCTTCTACCGGCTTCCTTTGAACCTCATCAGGATATGTCGGCGCTATGTCGTTAACAGCCAGTTTTGCGGCTGCATCGAGCGTCATGTTGACCGTGTCGGCATCGTGGTCCGCATAGCGGCCTTTGCCAAGCAGAGTCTCGCCAATGTTGAAAACTTCGTGCAGAAGAAATCTCATATCCCTTTCATCAATCCACTTACTTGCCATAATATCCTCCTAAGGTTTACTTTTGTTTGCTTATGAATGAGCATTCATTCTATAACCTCATGCACAGATTGTGTCAATAAATAAGTCTTATAGACTCAGGGCTATTTCATATACAATCTTGCAGATTGTACTAAGATTTTCATTGTGCAATAATCCTGTGACAAATATGTCGGGGAGGTTTAATTATGCAGGAAAAAGAAGGGATGTTCAAATCAAATGACGGAACCGATATTGTCTGGATGGCATGGCTGCCGGAAGGAAAACCTAAAGGTGTCATCAATATAATTCATGGCTACGATGAACACATCAGAAGGTATGCAAACGTGGTTAATGAACTGGTTCCTGACGGATATGCCGTATTCGGCGTTGACCACAGAGGGCACGGCAAATCAGGAGGCAGAAGGTGCCATGTGGGTAGCTTTACCGAATATATAATAGACGAACTGAAATTCATGAGAGACATCATCAAAAAAGAATATCCGGATACCCCACTTTTTATTGTCGGCCATTCCATGGGCAGCATCATTGCCATGAACCTTGTCGAGAATCACCCTGAAGGAATCAAAGGTGTTGTGCTTTCCGGGTCCGGTTCATACCACGGACCTAAAACAAAAAAATCAGATATCCTTCTTTCTAAAATAGGATCAAAGCTGTTTCCTACGGTTCATATAAAATTCCCGCTGGCACCGGACTTCATTACTCATGACCCGGGAATCCTTGATGCATATATCAACGATAAGCTCAGATGCGGTAAAATAACACCAAGATTGGCCGAACAGCTGATGACGTTTCTTATCGAGGGCGCTCAGAACGCAGGCATGATAAAAATGCCGATGATGCTTCAATATGGCACGCTTGACATCTCATTTTCAAAGCAGAAGGAGCTGTTCGATACAGTCGGCTCAACCGATAAGACATACAAACGCTATGAAGGATTCAAACACGAGGTATACAACGAATTGCCCGAGATGAGGGCAATTGCGCTGAAAGACCTTCATGACTGGCTGAATGCCAGGTTATAGGCGGAATCACCAGGCATCCAGGATATCTTTAAAAGCCACCGCCCTCAGCCGGTGATGGCCCCATTGTAAAAACAAGAGTGCCGCCATCTTTGATGTCGGCATGTCTGAAAGATGGGCTGGCAAGTCTTACGCCATTGAGTGTTACCTTCTGCACGTACATATTATCAAGCGGCTGGTTTTCTGCAATAACCGTCAGCGTCCTGCCGCCGCCCATGTTGACTTCGGCCCTGTCAACTATCGGCGCTCCTATCCAATACCTGTCGGTTCCTGCAACAGGATAAAGGCCGATTGCCGAAAAGATATACCATGCACTCAAGGTACCTCCGTCGTCATTTCCGTCCAGTCCGTTCACATCGGTGCTGTGGCGTTCAGTAAGCGCCCAGCGCACCCATTTCTGTGTGAGGTCAGGTCTTCCTGCCTCGCCAAAAAGATATGGGGCATGAATGTCGTGCTGGTTGCCCTGCCAGTAGCCCGGGCCAGGATCTATGGCAGCGCGGGTCTTGCTGGCGTCAGACATGAAGATATCGAGTTCGGAAACGAAATAATCCGTGCTTTTGAAAAGTCCGATGAATCCGGCAGGATCATGCGGAGCAGTCCAGCGCCAGTGCCTGGGCCCGCCTTCGCAATATGCTATGGCTATCTTTTCAGGAAGGATATCGTCATAGTAGCTTGTGATATTCGGATAGAAGGGCTCCTGCCATGAGTTGTCTGAATTTTTCGGCTGGAAATATTGCGTTTCGGGATTAAAGATATTTTTATAGGCCATTGATTTATCCCTGAACAAAGCCGCATCTTCAGGTTTGCCAAGGGCCTCGGCCATAAGAGCGATGCTGCCGTCGGCCCATGCATATTCCAGCGTCCGGCTGACCGATTCCTCCATCTTGTCATCAGGGCAATACCCGTAGGCAATGCAGTCCTGATTGCCGTCCCTTACATCGGCGCCGGAGGGCCCTTTTTCAAGCGATGTAAGCTTCATGTATTCGTATGCTTCCAACGCCTCGAAATCAGTTATACCTTTAAGATAGCTTTCAGTAATTATCATGTCAGCCGGAGTACCGAACATTGAACCGGTATATCCGCTGCCTGAAGGCCATCTGGGAAGCGTGCCTCCTGCACGCGCCATGCGGACAAGGCTCTTAAGACAGTCCCGTTGAATTTCCGGGGCTATCATTATAAAAAGCGGATGCTCGGTCCTGAACGTATCCCATAGTGACATATCGGTACGGTAAGTATAATCATCAGCCACCCCTATCTGACTCTTGAAACCGAGGTAATGTCTATTAACATCGGTAAAATCGGTGGGCATTATCATTGTGTGATACAGTGCGGTGTAGAATATGGTTTTAATCTCAGGGTCATCAGTTTCAATGTTTATTCTGGAAAGCCATGCCTCCCATGTCTGACGGGTGGCGCTTCTCACCCCTTCGAAATCAAGATACCCTGCTTCGGCATCAAGATTTTCCCTTGCATTTTCAAGGCTCACAAAGCTCATGCCTATTCTGATTTCCAGGGGATTATTTTTAATGTTGCCGAAATTTATGTCAGCGCCTGCATCGTCTCCCGCAGTTTCAAGCCTGCCCTCGACATTTACGCCGTCGCTCCATGTGGCAAACGATGAAAAAGGTCTGTTGAAACGCGCTACGAAATACCCCTTGAGGCCGCCGTACCGGCCCGCAAAGGCTGTAAAAACGCGGCCTTCGCCCTCAATCTCACGGTCATCCGGGAGAACAGTAACCCTTCCCTCGGTCGTATGGCCGCCTGCAAGGAAACTGGTCGCATCTATCAGTATGTGAGCATCCTTTTCTGAACTGAATGTATAACGGTGGACACCGACATGGTTTGTTGCCGTCAGTTCGGCAAGGCAGTTTATTGTTGGCAGATTGACCGCATAATAACCGGCTGTTGCAACTTCCTGCTTATGGGAAAAATAAAGAGGCTTCTTCAGCCTGTCGGCCGGATTTATGTTTCCTGCTGCGGGTGTCACCCTGAAATGGCCCAGGTCAACCGCGCCAGTGCCCGAGAGTCTTGTATGGCTGAACCCCCACAGATAATTATGGCCGTAGTAATAACCGGCTGTCCCGCACTTTATAACATTGTTGCCCCCCGGAAAGGTTGTATCCGGACTTAAGCGGACCATGCCAAAAGGCGCAGTTGCGCCGGGAAAGAGCATGGCGCTTACCCATGGCAAGCCGCCTGTGCCGATGAAGGGATCAACCCACCTGCCCAGTTCACCAGGTTTTGTGTCGGGCATGGATTCGCACTGCGAAAGGCCTAGCATGAATAATGTCGAGAAAACTATTACCGGGACTAGAGTTAAACGGACAACAGCGCTACCTGATGTTCTCATTTTGCAGCTCCTCATACGTATTCAAAATATAAGAAAAACCTTAATTAAAATTATTGACTAAACCCTGCCGTGTCAAGGTCATTAATCTTAAGAATTTCATGCGGCCTTGAAAATTATAATAATCAGGCCATACCGCTCCTGACGGACTTGTCCTGCAGGATATGAACGACCGTCGGGTCGACAAGCCCCATGCCTTCGAAGGAAACCCTGCACAGGTTTTTTATAGACCCTTCGGGAGAACTTCCAAGCACGCCGTCGGACTCCGACAAGCCGTAGCCGGCCAGCGCCATGTAGGCCGATCGCACGGCTGTTTCGGCACCGCTCATTATCTTCATAGAGCATCCGGGTTTGGCCCCGTCGCAGATTATTCCGCACAGGTCGCCGATTACGTTGTCAATTGCATAGGATATCTTCTGCATATCCAGTCCTGCATTCTGATATACGAGGGCTGTTGCAGCAGAAATGCTTGCCGCTATCGCACAGCCGCAAATTACGGACAGTTCGCCCATGAAACATTTAACATAAGAATTTACCGCATGGGATATCGCTATGCTCTCAACTATGCGGTCAATCTCGATATCCTGATGCCTGCCTACAATATATGGGACAAGGATCGTGAGCGAACCCTGGTTGCCGCTGCCGCCGCTGGTCATGACAGGCTCGGGCATGCCACCCATCCTTGCGTCGACTGCTGAAGCGACGGCCAGTTTTACCCTGTATGAAAGGTCGTTCGCCATGATGCCTTCTTTCATCATATGTTTGAGCTGATAAGCGGTTCTCTTCATGTCAATGCCTTTTAAGGATACGGCTATGTTCATATCTATACCGCGCTGAATATATGCCCTGTCTTCTGCATCCATCTCGATAACATTCTTAAGGACATCTTCGAGCTTCATCTCTCTCATGACATCCTTGTATCCCTTTTCCTTTGATCCGGCATGGGGATGCTTTTCAATTATTGATTTCCCGTTTTTTTCGAGTCTGACGATGTTCGTATGCCCTTCTGCGACCACGCAGCGTACAACGGAGCCTCCTCCTGCGGCCTCGACCTCGACATGAAATTCCTTTTCGTTTTCCCTGCAGCAGTATTGAAGCTTTCCCGAAGTAATAAGCGCATTGGCATTATTTAATACTTCAGGGGATACATCCTTTAATATTTCAAGGCGCAGTGATGATTTTGCTATAGCAGCACCTAGCGCTGCCGCAATTGCGTTTCCCTTTGCCCCGCCGCTGTTCGGGACAGTTACGGCCGCTCCATTCTTGTATGTGCCGGGATCGACGTAAAGCGTTATTTTTTGGGCAGGGGCGCCAAGCAGTTCGACCGCAGCGGCAGCGGTATATGCACATGAAATGGGTTCGGTGCAGCCTATTGCGGGAAAAACTTCATTTTCAAATATATTTTTCAAAAGATTCATGTACGCCTCCGGTAAAATTTAGTATTAATAACAACTTAGTTGATACTAGCATGCGGTATGACGGTGCATCAAGGATGAAATCCCGGAGGTTATAATGGTTGAAAGTATTGTAAATATTGCACAGCAGAATCCCGAAATACTTGTCTTCCTTTCCCTGGCAACAGGATATGCCATAGGCAAAATCAAGGTGAAAGGATTCGGGCTCGGCTCGACCGCATCCGTTCTGATTGCGGCAATGGTGTTCGGCCAGATCAGCATCGAGGTCCCGGGAATCCTGAAAAGCATAAGCTTTGCTCTGTTCGCCTTCTGCATCGGCTATCAGGTCGGCCCGCAGTTTTTCGGGGCGCTTAAGAAAGAGGGACTGAATTATTTATGGATATCTCTTGTTGTTGCTCTCGCAGGTCTCATAACGGCTGTAATACTTGGAAAGCTGCTGCATTTCGACCAGGGCACCACGGCAGGCCTTTTTGCAGGATCGATGACACAGTCAGCGGTAATAGGAACCGCACAGGGTGCGGTAGAGCACCTCAAAATCAGCGAAACGGACAAGGCCCTGCTTAACGGCAACATCGCAATCGCATATGCGATCACATACATTTTCGGCACCGTAGGCGTCATATTCTTATTCAAGATACTCCCCGGTCTGATGAGAATAAATATTAAAGATGAAGCTGCAAGGCTTGAAAAGGCCATGGGCGCTTCGTCGGACACATCGAAAAACCCGGAGCTTTTTTCATGGTCCAAACAGGTGGAGATCAGGGCATACAAGGCTGCAAACAACATAGCTGTGGGAAAAACCGTAGGCGATGTCGAGAAGCTGTTCCTTCCCGCCAGAATTGCCATCAACAGAATCAAACGAGGTGAAACTCTTCTGGAAGCCCGGCAGGACATGATTGTCAATTCAGGAGATATTCTTGTTACGACAGGAAAGCATATCGGTCTGGTAAATGCTCAGGATTACATAGGCCATGAGATAGATGTTTCCACCGTCGTTGAGCTTATAGGAGAATCACTTGACGTATGTGTCCTTAACCCTGAAATCGCGGGCAAAACCCTTGAAGAGCTTTCACATTACAAGGATGGCGCCCACGGCGTATTCCTGAGAAAGATAACCAGGCAGGGCTCTGAACTGCCCATGCTGAGCGGCACAGTTATAAACAAATGCGATATCATGCGGCTTGTCGGTGAAAAAAACGATGTCGAACGCGTTGCAAAAGTAATCGGATACATGGAAAGGCCTACATCTGCGACAGACCTGATAATGGTCGGGGCCGGCTGTGTAATCGGAACGCTCATAGGCCTGTTTGTGCTTCCTGTTGCGGGCATACCCATAACTCTGGGCTCAGCCGGGGGAGTCCTTTTCGCGGGACTTGTCTTTGGATGGCTGCGCTCGAAAAGACCGACCTTCGGCCAGATACCAGATGGCGGGCAATGGCTGTTAAACGACCTGGGGCTGAATCTGTTTATCGCCTGCATCGGGCTCGCTTCCGGCAGGCAGGCGCTTCATGCCCTTCAAACAACAGGGCTGTCTGTCTTCCTGGCGGGTGTAGTACTGGCTATCATCCCCATCATAGCCGGCCTTATATTCGGAAAGTATCTCCTTAAGATGAACCCTGTGCTGTTGCTTGGAGCTCTGACAGGGGCGCGGGTCATTCCGGCCGCCCTCAACACCCTTCAGGATGACGCAAAAAGCAATACTCCGGTAATCGGTTTTGCAGCGCCCTTTGCCTTTGCAAATGTATTCCTTACAGTCATGGGAAGCGTTATTATCAACGTTATGTGAGCTTGATATACCGCCAGGAGATCAGTCGGATGTCAACTCTCCCTGCCTGTCATGGAAATGAAGTAGTCGATGAAAACTGGATCATGCGTAAGTTCGGGATGAAATGTAGAAAGAAGGATGTTGCCTGAACGTACTGCAACGATATGGCCGTCAAGCTCGCTCAGAATTTCGCACGAACCATTTGCCCTGGTTATCCTCGGCGCACGGATGAAAACCATTGGTATCTGCTTGTCAAGAAACGACCCGTTTTTAACAAAGCTGTCAAGCTGTGCGCCATAGGCGTTCCTTTCAACATAAACATCGATGCATTCAAGGATGCCGCCCTTTGAAAGCAGAATTACACCGGCGCAGGTGCCCCAGACCGGAAGGCCCGATCTGATAAGTTTCATCAAAGGCTCTTCGAGCTCGGCGAGACGTATCAGTTTTGTCAGAGTAGTGCTTTCACCGCCGGGCAGTATCAGCCCCTCGATGCCTTCAAGATGTTCAGGATAACGGATATATTTATGGGGGATGCAGCGTTCCGCCAGTTTATTGACGTGCTCGATGACATCCCCCTGAAGGGCAAGAATCCCGATCATTACCAGCCTCTTGTTGCAAGCCTCTCTTCTTTTGGTATTGCAGCGATCTCGAGGCCTTTCATTGCAGCACCCAGATTCTCGCTGACACGTGCAATCAGTTTCGGATCGTCATAGTGCGCGGTCGCCTCGACTATGGCCTTGGCCATGACCGATGGGTTTGACGATTTGAATATGCCCGAGCCCACGAACACCCCGTCAGCGCCGAGCACCATCATAAGCGCCGCATCGGCTGGCGTTGCAACTCCACCTGCGGCAAAATTCACGACCGGAAGCTTGCCGTCGGCCTTTATGCCCTTTACCAGACAGACAGGGGCGCCTATTTCCTTGGCATAAGTGTAGATTTCATCATCCGGCATGTTAATCACGCGTCTGACCTGCTGCATGACCGTTCTCATATGGCGGACCGCCTCCACTATGTTGCCTGTACCGGCCTCGCCTTTTGTGCGTATCATTGCGGCACCTTCACCTATGCGCCTGAGCGCCTCGCCAAGATCGCGGCAGCCGCATACGAACGGAATCCTGAACGCATGCTTGTCGATGTGGTTGGCCTCGTCCGCAGGGGTCAGGACTTCGCTTTCATCAATATAGTCAATCTCAAGAGCCTCAAGGATCTGTGCTTCAACGATATGTCCTATCCTTGCCTTTGCCATGACCGGAATCGTTACTGCCTTCTTGATCGCCTTGATAATAGTCGGATCGCTCATCCTGGCGACACCGCCCTGTGCGCGTATGTCGGCCGGGACACGCTCGAGCGCCATGACGGCTACCGCACCTGCATCTTCGGCAATTTTGGCCTGCTCCGGCGTCGTAACATCCATAATAACCCCGCCTTTAAGCATCTGGGCAAGGCCCCTGTTTACCAGAACCTGTTCATTTCTATCCATAATCCACCTCTCGTTTAATGCCGTTGCTATGGTTTAAACATTGGGTTCTATTAATAGTTATTTTTAGACTAGTCAACCTCGGTACACCGGTTTTTCAGCATGTCAAAAACTTTTACCACCTGAGCGTATGTCTCGTTCACGCCAAGGCTGTTGTCTATGACAATCGTTGCATATTTCTTCTTTTCATCAATCGGCATCTGCGAGCGAATCCTGGCCATTGCTGCGGCTCTGTCGATATTATCTCTCGCCATCAGCCTTTCAAGCTGTATATCTTCCGGCGCATAGACAAGTATCACATCGCTCATGCCCCTGTGCATACCTGATTCGATCAAAAGCGGCACATCCAGTATGATGACTGCTCCGGGTTTCTTTCCCGCATCATCAATCTGCCTTCCCATCTCACAGAACACTTCAGGGTGGACGATATTGTTGAGCACCTGCTTTTTATCAGGATCATTAAAGATGATATCACCCAGCGCCTTCCTGTCGATCTCGCCGTTTTCCTGAAGAATACACTCTCCGAAACAATCGATTATCTTACAGCAGGCGGGCTTGCCCTTAAGGACTGCATCAAAGGCAATTTTATCCGCATCAATAATAATTGCGCCGAGCTCGGCAAGCATCCTTGACACAGTCGACTTTCCCGTAGCAATACTGCCGGTCAGTCCAACGGGCGCCTGTCTTTGTTTTGCTTTTTCCTTTCCGGTCATCAATACCTCTGTTAAAAATTGTTTTAATCAGTTTTGTCAAGCAGCGTACACCCGCCTGAGAGGAATGCAACAGAGAGATTATATATAAAAAGATGAAAGTAACTTCAACCTCCTCATAAAAATCATGTTTCCACTTTTTCCGCTTTGATTAAAAACATGCACACCCACTGTGTCGGATTAACTTGACGGGACAAGAATGAAACCATTAAAAGATAAATATACAGCCGGATACTCCTATGACCGGCTGAATAAACAGGAGTGATGAAAAGGGAATTTACATGAAGGTATTCGTCGACGGATTGGAGGGCACGACAGGGCTTAAGATAAACGAGAGGCTGGCAGGAAGGCCCGATCTCAATGTGATAAAGGTCGATCAGCAAAGGCGCAAGGATTCAGGCTACAGGAAGGCGATGATCAATGAAGCGGATGTTGTTTTCCTCTGCCTGCCAGATGCGGCGGCGATAGAGGCGGTTGCGCTCCTTGAAAACAGGACAACGAAGATCATCGACGCCTCGACCGCGCACAGGACGGCTGAAAACTGGGCATACGGCCTGCCGGAACTCAGCCCTTCTCACAGAGAAGCCATAAGGAATTCCCGCTTCGTAAGCGTCCCGGGCTGCCATGCGACAGGCTTCGCACTTGGGCTTTATCCGCTCATCGCTACCGGCATCATGGGCAGGGACTATCCCGTCACATGCTTTTCACTGACAGGCTACAGCGGCGGAGGTAAAAAGCTCATCGAACAGTACGAATCCATAAGGGCAGGCGATGCAAGGATGACGGGATGCAGGCCTTATGCGCTCGGGCTTGCACACAAGCACCTTCCCGAAATGACGAAGGCCACCGGACTTGCAGGACCCCCTGTATTCAACCCCGTTCTCGGGCCCTTTTCCCAGGGAATGATCGTGAGCGTACCCATAGTATTGAGCCTGCTCAAGAAAAAGCTTTCTGCGAAAGACCTGCATGCCATTATCTCGGAATACTACTCGGGCGAGAGGTTCGTTCAGGTAGCCGCATTCGGCGGCGACGGCGCGCTAGACGACGGCTGTCTCGATCCCCAGGCAAATAACAACACCAACAGGGCGGATATCTTCCTCTTCGGCCATGACACGCAGGCCTCAATCATATGCCGACTTGACAACCTCGGCAAGGGCGCTTCCGGTGCGGCGGTGCAGTGCATGAACATCATGACGGGCAGCGATGAGGGGCTGGGGCTTTGACGTCAAGGCTACAATTATCGTAACAGTCATTAAGATTATCTTCGAATGTATCCAATGAAAAGAACAGGACGTTTTAGTTATTTATTTTCAACGTCCATGTATCGCAAAACTCCACCGCCAGACCGGGTCTGGCGGTGAAGGGGAAAGATCGACCGGATCGGTTGATCTTTTTGACCATCCGTTCCGGACCCGTATCGCATTCCTGTATAAGTTCAGTGTCCTGTCTGTTTATCAGTGTACCGCATACACATAGCCGTCATCGGCCCCGAAATAGATCGTGCCGTTTTCACCGATTGCAGGCGTGCAATTAGTCGTTATAAGATTAGAAATGCCGGAATATTCCCATTTCAGTGTGCCGGCTGAAGTTATCCCAGTGAAGATCGAACTTTCACCCCCGATATAAATTGTGTTGTCATACCCTATTGCAGCTGAAGAATCCAATTGGGTCCCGGTCCTGAATCCCCATTTCTTACTGCCGGTCGGGCTGATCGCGAAGACGGTATCATCTGTAGCGGAATTAGGAGCAGTTGTTCCCACATAGAGCGTGCCGTCGGGGCCAATCGCAGGCACGGCCTCTATTGGATTATGGAGATAAAGTTTCCAGTTCTGAACTCCGTTTGAATTGATTGAATAAAGATAGCCATTTTCAGACCCGACATAGAGTGTGCCGTCTGATCCGATCGAAGGAGTACTCATACCTTCTTGATTTTTGGCTTTAAATGACCATTTTTTTGTGCCGTCGGGGTTGATTGCATATAGGTAAGAATCGCCAGATCCTACATAGATCGTGCCGTCCGCCCCGATTGCAGGCGATTCGTCCATAGAATCTCCGGTGGTGAATTTCCATTTCAAAGAGCCATTCGGGTTGAGTGCATAGAGGTTATGATCCCATGAGGGCAGATAGATCGTGCCGTCCTCACCGATTGAAGGAGAGCCTGCCTCTGAATCACCGGTTGGATATGACCATTTCTGTGTACCATCCGGATTGATCGCAAAGAAACCGGTTTCAGACCCTATATAGATAGTGCCGTCCGCACTTATTGCAGGCGAGGATGTATATATCTCACCACCGGTTGGAAATGCCCATTTTGGCGTTCCGTCCGCAGGGTCGAGCGCATAGAGGTTGCCATTTTCACACCCCACATAGATCGTGCCGTCTGCACCGATCGCAGGTGAGGAATCCACTTTGCTTCCGGCATGAAATGTCCATATTATTGTTGTGCCTGTGACAGAGCTTGTATCGACCATGCTAAGACCGGTATTGAAGTTGTTCTGATGCAATTTCGGCCATACGCTGCTGGCGTATTGCTCTGACGCTGGAGCTAATGTAACGGGGTCTGGTGGTTTATTGCTGCTGCTGGCACTGCTGCATCCCGTAATCAACACTGCGATAAGCCCAGATATTAAAATTACCCTGCTTACTTTGTCCATTATTCTCTCCTTTATAAAATTATTCTGGAGCTTGATCGCGGCTTTACCCCGTGCCGGCTCTTTCTCATTCTCCGAAGTCAATTCCAGCCTTAACCATTCGCTTTAAGGGATGGATACATACATTATCCCTGAAATAATATCCTGCCCTGAAATAGAAATATTCCCCAACGAGCAGTTTCCGGGTGGACTGACAGCGACATATGGCTGCAATATTGCCAGAGTTGCGGCATCAAGATTGCCGATGTTCAGCTGCCATGTATTGATATAGCCTTTGCCGTCAACTGTTAACTGACCGCTGCTGTTAAACCCGATGATGCTGGAGGCACCCGTTGTCTTCAGCTGGCCGTTATTTGTCACGTTGACAGGTCCCCCTGCTGTAGGCGACATGAATTCAATAGAGCTAAGCCCGGCCACCAGGCTCCCTTTGTCTATTGTAACAAAACTGCTGTCTTCAACTATCTGTATGGCGTTTCCATTCGAGGTTTTCAAAATGACAGGCCAGGCATCTCTCACACTGACAGCACCATCCGTACTGAATTGGATTTTTGCGGCTTCCACATTGAGGTCGACCGGTGAATCTGCCGATATTTGTCCGGGCGCTATCGATATTTGTCCGGTCTCTGAATTCAAAGACAGCTTATTGCAATACAGCTGCCCGTAGCTGTTGATCGATCCGGAGCCGCCTGCTGAAATATTAATCGTGCCTGCAATGATGCAATATTCCCACAACGTTGACAACGCGGGCAGAGCAGGTGAAAGAACTATGTCTGAATTGCCGACGCTTAAGGTGCTGTTTAAGTTGATTGAATCGCCCGCAACCATGGCGCCATAATTTGTAACAGCAGGCGTGTCCGACCCGACCGCTTGAGACGCCAGGGAACTCACTGTCAACGTACCCGGCGTGAGAGCCAGATTATATAAAGAAACCGGCGATAAAGCCGAAACTGCAACATCGCCTGTAGTACTGACAAGCCCGGTAACGCCAAACAATTGCCCGGATGTGCCGTTAGCGAGAGGTGCTGCAATCGGGCCGGAACTAAAAAGCTTCATTACTGCATAATACGGAGTTGAGCCCGAGGAGCTCACATGTGTGGACTCAATGAAGCTGCCCGGATTATTGAGTGCGATTCCTGCCCGTCCGGTCACTAAAACAGGGACTTCAAGCTGTTCGTTATTTCCTGTTGAATCGATATTAATTCGAGTTGGTTGTGATAAAGAGTCGCTGATCGAGGTGTATCCGCCCGGACAATAGCCGGCAGGGCTCTGTCCCGGAATGAACGTAATCGTTAAATCGGTGCCGGGACCGATTACATCCTGGCTTTGACCCAGATCCGTGAAGTTGTTGGGGCTCGGGTCTCCGACAGCCGTATAGTCAGTGTAATCACCTCCGGCAGTCAGCACCCATACATTTCCATATCCGAGCTGGCCGCCGCGGGTATCGATAATTCCAGGAGAGCCGTTAGATAGGATTGAAATTGCAGTGCCTGTTCTTACACCCGAAGAGAGAACCACCTGGCTTCCGCTCAGAGCAGGAAAGCCATAAGTGTCGACAACATCTCCTGAGCCACTGTTGTTTTCCAGCGTGATTTTACCGGGTGTTGATATAAGGAGAGCGCCGGCGCCTCCGCCTCCGCCTGCCGGGCCATTTGCCGTAGCATTGATGGCTGGCCCGCCGGGGTTGATTATGGAAATATCAGAGGCGGTTCCCATGCCTATAAGTGTGATGGTCGCTGAACCCAGTGAATAGGCAGATTGCACCGAGGAGTCAATGCCTCCCCTGACCGTAATCCCGGCATCCGGCTTATAATAGCTCCCTGCTGTCATCGTCACCTCTCCACTGCCGCCATAGTTTCTATCGGCTGAAGAACATGACGTGTCGATCGAGCCGCTGTTGATTGCCCCTGGCGTTACGACGGTAACGGGAAACCCCGGCTGCTTCGATGTTGAGTGTGTGTCTATGTCTCCCGTAACGATATCAAAGCAATTGGCCTCATTTTGAGGAGTTGCAGCGCCTGCCATAAGCAATACGCGCCCGCTGCCGTTTGAACTGCTGGTTAAAATATCCTGTGTTGAAATTGCCGGTTCAAACGCAGTATTCGATCCGGCCATAACCAGGACACTCCCGCCGCTACCAGCTGCTGTGAGTGCGCCTGTCCTGACCGCACCTTCCTGTACTGTCCCGAATTGAAACATGCCGCTGACGACAGTACCGTTTAAAGGCTGCTGCGGGGTCGCGTAGCCGCCTCTGATCGTCACCGGGCTGCTCGTCGAAGGAGTTGCCGTTTCGATGACGATCATGGCTGCATTTTGAGAACCGGTTGTATTCAGTGCTCCTGTTTCTACTGTTACCGGCCACGCCGAGTTGGACCTGGCCTCGCCAACAAGTATGATTTTTCCTGAAGCGCCTGTCCCACTGCCGCCGGTCAGTATGGTGAGTTGTGGAGGAAGGCGTATGTGGCCACCGACTGAACTTCCCGGCGATTGTGCAAAAGCCACAATCGTAACCGATCCGCCTGAATGTCCGGGTGCGTAGGAGCGTGTGTCAATCGTAATCGAGTTCAAGTTGCCCAAATCGACATCACCGCCAGTGCCGGAACGCCCTCCTATGACTGTACTTTTTGCCCCCTCTTCACTTGAGGCCCCTGCAACAAGAATAACGTTCCCGCCATCACCGACATGGGCTACATCGATCCGCAGGTGGTCTTCTCCCTGGGCGACATCTCCATCCTGACCATCATGGTG
>CAZEMO010000014.1:0-112793 GCA_964513375.1 uncultured Bacteriovoracaceae bacterium
CACCGGTTAATCGCTCAATATTTTTTTTACGGGCAGTGTGCCCCATAACGCCTATCCTCAATATTTTTCCGGCCAGCGGCCCTAATCCGGCACCGATCTCGATCTTGTAATCCCGAAGGAGTTTCTTCCTTACCATCGCCTCATCCACACCCACAGGAACTCTAACAGCATTCAGCATCGGCAGTCGATATTCCTTTTCAACAAGCATTTCCAATCCCAGTGGCTCAAGTGACTGGACCAGGTCTAAGTGATTATCCATGTGTCTTGTATAAACATTATCCATTCCCTCATCCAGAATGTTTATCAGGCACTGGTAGAGACCATAAAGCATGTTGACCGGAGCAGTATGGTGATAGACCCTTGCACTGCCTTCCCAGTAATTAATGATCATTGTAAGGTCCAGATACCAGTTGGGAACCTTCCCTTTACGGTTTTTCAGTTTTTCAACTGCCTTGTCTGAAAATGTAATTGGAGAAAGACCGGGAGGGCATGAGAGACATTTCTGTGTTCCGCTGTACATGGCGTCCACGTTCCATAAATCAGCCTCAACTGGTATTCCACCCAGACTTGTAACAGTATCAACGAGGTAAAGGGTATCCTTGCCTTTGAGTAGCTCTGAAATTTCAGCTACGGGATTTTTTACGCCGGTGGATGTTTCAGCATGGACGATTCCAACAAGGGAATAATCCTTTTTATCGAGATGTTCCTTCACCTTCGCCGGTTCAACAGGTGTTCCCCATTCAAACTCAACAACATCGACACATGCCCCAAGACGGGAAGCTACATCCGCCATTCTCATTCCAAAGACACCATTTTTAAGAATCAATACATTTTCTTCAGGCTCCACAAGATTAACGAAACAAGTCTCCATACCGGCAGATCCCGTTCCTGAAACAGGGATTGTCAGTCTATTCTTTGTATTCATGACCTTCTGAAGCATTTCCTTGATCTCGTTCATAATGCTGATGAATTTAGGGTCGAGATGCCCGATAGTCGGCTTCGAAAGCGCCAGGTACACCTCTGGATATACACAAGAGGGACCCGGTCCCATCAATAATACTTCTTCTATTGTATCGAGTTGATTTTTCATATTCACACCTCTTAGGTCTATAAAATATTCTTAATTGATTCTTTGTCGTACTCTTTTCCTTCGCTCTTCAATCTGATCGCCTGCTTGAGTAATTCATGACGCTTTCGGGTCATAGGAAGGAAATAAGCTCCCAGAACACTGAGGAATAGAAAAAAGGCAACACCTGCGGCATAAAGAAGCCTTATACCGAAGAGGGCATGTTCTGTTTGCACCTGATCGGGAACATATCCTACCAGGGAGAGTATTATGCCGATAAACCAGATAAAAAGGGCCACCGTGGACTTCCTTGCAAACGAAATCACTCCGAAAAAAAGTCCTTCCCTTCTCTGGCCGATTTTGAATTCATCTACCTCAACTGCGTCGGGAATCATTGACCATATGGTCATGGAGATTGACATTACCCCTCCTGAAGCAAGGATCATCATTACATAAAATGGAATGATCATTGAGGGCTTAACCAACATTCCGCCAACTACCTGTACAATAGCCCAGATCCCTATAAAGATCATATAGGATTCCCGTTTGCCATATTTTGAAGACAGCCAGTTGATAACCGGAATCCACAATATGGTACAGGCAAACAGAAACAGGAAAGCCAGGGATTGCTGCGTATCGTTAAATTTCATGTAATACTTCATAAAGTAAACCATGACAGCAGCCGCCGAACTTAATCCAACGCTTCCTGCAGCATAAAGTCCCATGGTATATAAAAAGGTTCGATTTTTTAACGGGCCGGTAAAAACATCCTTTAATTTAACAGTAACATTTTCAGGGAAAAGCTCCCTTCCTCTTGTAGCCCGCCAGGTAATAAGTATAGGGAAAATAGAAACAAATCCAAACATTGCAGCCATGAGAGACCATCCCCCCCTGGTGCTCCCCATAATATCCTTACAATATGTCACCAGTGTCCAGGGTAAAGCTGCAGCCAGAATTGCCGCTATTTGACTGAACCCGGCCCTGAACCCGTTCAGGTTGGTTCTTTCGTCGTAATCCTGAGTCATTTCCGCACCCAGTGATGTGTAAGGAATATCAAGGAGAGTTGCAGCAGTATAATACATCGTAATGGCAAGGCAGAAATAAATTTTCGTGCTGAACTCTCCAAACCCGAAATCGGTAAACAAAAGCCATGTGATCAAACCGAAGGGAACAGCAACGCCCAGCAGAAAGGGGCGTCTTCTCCCCCATCTGGACTTTACACGGTCTGATAGTATGCCTACGATGGGATCGGTTACAGCATCCCAGAGAGTACCAAGCATCAGTATAAAACCGGCAAAAGCAGGCGCGATACCTACCACATCAGTTAGATAGAAAAGGAAAATAACGGAAACCATTGTCCAGGTCAAAGTACTTGAAAGTTCAGCTGAACCATAGCCCAGTTTAACATAAAACGGGAGTTTTGCGGTATTATCTAAGGCTTTATCCATTTTGACAACTCCTTCATCAAAACTGTTATAGGACTCAATTTAATCGATTCTGACCCCCTGTCTTTTAAGGGCCTTTTGCACTTTTTTTATATCAACCTCTCTGCATGTAACACCGTCTTTAAGGGACTGTGCTGCAGCAATTCCTGCGCCCTGTCCGGTTACTGTGCAGCACATCATCTGCCTTGTAGCAGCATGGGACAGTTTGTCACCGGCAACACAACGGCCAGCTACAAGAAGGTTTTCAATCTTCAGAGGAAGAATTATGCCATAGGGAATATGAAAGTAACGGCCCGTACTCGGCATGATGGCGGTTTTATTGCCGTCAAGAAACTCGGGGAATATTCCAATGGAGTCATCAAAATGTGCCTGGTTTAACATCTCTTCACCGGTGATATTATATTCACCGATGATTTTTCTCGATTCTCTTGTGCCAAGGGAAGCTCCCATTGTCCTGAGTCTGGATTTTTCAAAGCCGGGAGTATATTTTTTCAAGGCTTCAACAGCCCACATGACATGCTGCCTTCCCTCGATTTCAGCCTTTGTAAGGTCCCAGACATCGGTACAGTCATAATTAGGCATATGAACTGCATTGAGTGTCCTGATCTCTCCCGCATCGGTAAAGTCGTTCCAGTAACTTTCCAGATGGGCATATTCGGGAATATCGCCGTTTTTCTTCGCCTTTTCAAAAGGCTCGACAAGGTAGGTGCTGAACTCTCCTCCTTCCTTATCACCGGAGTTCTGTCCCCAGTCAGCGATTGTCGTTCCCCTGTTTAATATATAATCAAGGAATACCTGGACATCTACGCCGCTGCATCCGAAATTCACGGATACAGGCTCCAAGGTCTCCTTAGGGTCGAGACGGTATGGAGCGCCGGCATGAAAGACAACATCCGCATCGCCCGAGGCATCGATAACCCTCCTGGCGAGAATCGCCTGTCTTCCTGACTTGCTCTCTGTAATAACACCTGCAATGGTATTCCCCTCCATAATCACATTAACTGTTGTGCAATGCAGAAGGGGGACTATTCCTGCTTCCTTGACCATTGTATCAGCGATATACTTGAACACTTCAGTATCAAGGATTTCATAAAAGAATATACTAAGACTTGCCCCCATCTCTTTTGCCCGCTTCTCGAATTCAACACCTATTCCGCCTGCATCCACAACCTTCTCATTGGACCTGTACCAGGCAATAGTCCCAACAATCGATTGTGTTATGTTTCCTCCAAAGCATCCGTAACGCTCAACAAGCATCGTATCAACACCTTCTCTTGCAGATGCCAGGGCTGCAGAGAGACCGCCTGGTCCGCCGCCGATTACAAGAACATCGGTTTCGGCTATTACTGGAACCTTTTTTATGGTCTCTTCAATATATTTCATCAAATGCCACCTCCGGTAATACCTTTTTTTGATATGAATGATGCGCATATTGTTGCATGCTCACGGGCAAGCTTTCTGGCCAGTTCCGCATCCTTGTCAATGATGGCTTTCAATATCGGCCTGTGCCTTTCTAGGGCTTCAGCCCGGTCTTCAATGCTTCGGGCATACCTGACCAGAAATGCCTGGATATGGCGGAAGAGAGCCTGATACATGGCAATAAAAAACTGGTTGCCCGACATTTCAACAAGAGCGAAATGGAATTCATAGTCGCGTCTGGCAAATAGTTCAGGGTCACCTAAAACTTTTTCGTCATATTTAAGCAGCCCTTCAAGAAAGGTGACCTGATCGGCTCTGCGAGTTTTTGAAACTTTGGCGGCAACTTCAGATTCTATGAGGTTCCTTGCCTCAACAAGATCATTCATCCGATTGAAATCATGGTTTGGAAATAGAGGAATGAGAACATTATCCAGAGCAGAAACGCTGATGGATTTTGTGACGAATGCGCCTTTGCCATGACGAACATGAATAATTCCAAGTGCTGCCAGTCTTGCAAGGGCTTCTCGCAGGGTAAGACGGCTCACAGAGTATTCCTGCAGCATTACCTGTTCACTGGGCAACTGATCTCCCGGCCCGAATTCTCCGTTCCTGATGCGTTCTTTTAAACTTTCGACAATGGCTTTCGTGGCTGTAACACGAAGAAGGGGAATAGACATAAATCCTCCTGGAGAAATGTATAGCTTATATAACCATATTACTTATATTACTCATCTGATAAGTTGTCAATATAGAATTCTTTTACCAATCACTTAAGATTCTTGCAGGGTTCCAATCTGGGTCTAATCAGAGACTTTCGAAAACCGTCATTTTGAGAAAGTCATTAAAAAAACCTTTTAAAGTAATACAACTAAGCATGTTTAATTGTTGATTTGGCCTGTTTTGAGATCTTACATAGTCCTCCCGGAAAATTCAAACTGACGGGCCACTTTTTATCATGGCTGTTAATGAAGTATTAATGGAAGTCTTTATTATCAGGACACCTAAAGCTTTATCGTATAAGTTTTTATCTATAATACATTTATTTGCCTCGATCCTGTACGAGGCAAAGTCCCTGTCGTGCAAGATGAAAGATACATCTCTTTTTTGAGGCAGTCCGGAAAAGGCACCTGTGACAGGATCGATTGCTATGGATATGCATGAGTCAGGTTCATTTCTGAACGTAAATTTCTGTGTGGATGATGCGCCCTGCTGATAGGAAAGGGTTGAAAAGTCGTCCTCATATAAAACCACAGATCCGTCAAATGGGGGAAAGATGTGCACTTCGATTTCATCAAACCTGTGTCCATCGGGTATGAATTGAAGCGCTCTGCCAAGGATAAGGGGTTTGCCGCCTCTGACAAAGAGCGGCAGATGTCCGTCGTCAACAGGCACATCGAACCATCCCGGCCCTTCAAACTTTGTTCCATTCCACCATGAATACCATGTCCCTTTTGGGAAATAGACCTTGATGGACGTTACTCCTGATTCAAGCACCGGGGCCATCATTAGAGTGTCACCAATCATCGGCTGCTGCCAGATGGGTCTTGTGTGCGGGTCATCCGGGAACTCCAGATAAAGAGGCCTGATAATAGGAATGCCCGTGTCATAAGATTCACGAGCGAGCCTGTAATAATAGGGCAACAGTCGCATTTTAAGATCGATATGCCGCCTGAAGTTTTCCTCGCATTCCTTATTGATGCCCCAGGGGTTTCTGTTGGTATCATCAGGAGAGGAAAAATATCTCGACAAGGGGCTGAAAATTGACCACTGGGAATAGCGCCTGTGCTGTTCGGCTGACGGAGATTTGTAAAGCGAAAGCACGTCTGCACCCCAATAGGCATAGCCCAGCAGGCTCATGTTGAGTCCGCATCTCATGGTTGCAGCTATGTGCTTGAATTCCGGCGTCTGGTCGCCCAAAAATATTCCCGGGTAGCGTTGTGTGCCTGCCCAGTTTGTCCTTGAAAAGACAAGGGCCCTTTTATCTGTATGGTATTCCTGGCATCTCTCGAAAAGCGCCTTTGTATAATAGAAGCAGTAAATGTTGTGATATTCCTCGTCATCAAGCCCGATTGATGATCTGGAGCCTTTCGGGAGGTATTCCGCACCATCGTTCTTGAAGAAATAAACGCCCTGATCGAGAAGGGGTTTTTGTTTCTCAAACCACCAGTCGCAGGCATTTCTGTTCGTAAAGTCGACCGCGCCGCCTCTGCCCAGCCACCATGTGACACTGTCATGGGCGAAATAGCCCTTTCTTACGCCCTCATTGAAATTATCCATTGCATAATCTTGTGACAGCAAAGGGACACCATCTGGGGCGTTTTTTACATAGAGCCTGACAAGAAATTTATATAAGGGATACGTATCCCTGTTTATATAAGGCGTGTAGATAAGGCCTGTCTTTATCCCCGCTTCTTTCATCTTGCCAAGCATATTTAACGGGTCGGGGAAAATAGACCTGCGCCACTTGAAATCGGAAAATGCCTGCTGCCAGTGATAGTCAAATATGACGGCATCTAGAGGAATTTGCTTTTCTCTGTGCTCTCGTATGCGTGTGAGTGTTTCCTCCTGGTTTTCTACAGGATAGGCGGTATTCCAAAGGCCGAAGGCCCAGAGGGGCAAAAGGGGCGGCCTGCCTGTGAGAGCTGTATAATTTGTAATTATCTCCTTAAAGTCTGTACCGGCTATAACGAAAAAGTCAAGGCAGCCGCCTGAAAACCTGACTGACAGCTTTCCAGCGGGCTTGTTGATTTTCACTTTTGCCCTGTGTGCATTCAAGATGAATATCATATAGCCGCGGTCGCTTAAAAAGCACGGAAACGCCGAATATGTCTGTTTATGCTGCAGGAAGGCAGGTGATTCGAGATTGTGAACTGCAAGCTCACCGCTTTGTCTTCTGAATGCGTTAAACCATTCACCGAAGCCGTAAAAGCCTTCGTCTTTACAGGTGTCGATTTCAAACGAATGTCGGACAGAGTCGGCATGAATTTTAAGGGTTTTATCTCTAAAACTTATTATCACCTGTCCTTTGTTCCCATCATATGAGATTCCCGAGAAGCATGTCGATGAGATGTTTTCGTGATATTCATGAGGGATAAGCACATCTCTGACAAATGGCGCTTCACTAAATTTATCATCTGAAATAGTTATCCTGACAATATTTTTTCCGGTAAAAATAATCCTTGAATCAGAAGAAATATTTTTTCGGATAATATTATTTAAAAAACTAAGTTGATTTATCATTCCAAGACAGCTCCTCTTGCCGCAGAACCGACCAGCTTCACATATCTCTGCATATAGCCCTGCGGGATATGTTTTAATAAGGGTTTAAAGCCTGCACGCCTTGACGCAAATTCCTTTTCAGTCAGATTAACAGTGAGTTTCCTGTTCGGAATGTCGATTGTTATTTCATCTCCGTCTTTTATTACGGCAATCGGACCGCCTGAAAAGGCCTCAGGTGATACATGACCTATGCAAGGACCGGATGTCGCACCGGAAAAGCGGCCATCTGTTATCAGTGCTACGCGTTTGAAACCTGCCAGATCCAGCCCCATTGTCATGGCAAGTGTCTCAGCCATTCCCGGTCCGCCTTTAGGTCCCTCATACCTAATGACGACAACTTCACCCTCCGTGATATTCTTTTCTCGAATGGCTTTGAGTGCATCGGCTTCTGAGTCAAATATATGAGCGGGTCCGGTAAAAACCAGCATGTCATTTGAGATTGCAGACTGCTTGACTATAGCTCCTTCAGGTGCAAGATTTCCGAAGAGTGCCACCGTTCCGCCTTCGGCAAGATACGGGGAGTCTTTGCTTCTTATTACGGACGGGTCTTTAATTGCTGCAAAGGAGGTAATATCTTCCACCGTGTATCCGGAAACCGTCGTGCAGTCCAGGTGCAAATCATCGGCAAGCGCTTTCATTACACCCGGAATGCCGCCTGCGGTAAACAGGTCAATAATTCCGTGCGGGCCATTAGGTGAAATGCTCAATAAAGTGGGTATTTTTTTGTTGAAATCATTAAACTTTGAAATGGGAAATTCGATGCCCAGCTCATTCGCGATTGCCGGAAGGTGAAGGGCCGAATTGGTTGAGCCTCCTATTGCAAGATCTATTATAAGGGCGTTTTCAATGGATTTCTCAGTCAATATTTTTCTTGCGGTCAGGCCCTCTTCAACCATCGCCACTATCCGCTTTCCCGAATTTCTTGCCGCAAGGAGCTTTCCTGAATGCCAGGCCGGTATGCTGGCCGTACCCGGCAGAGTAAGCCCGAAGGCCTCTGCAAGAGACTGCATCGTGTTTGCTGTTCCCATCAGTTCACAGGAGCCGCATGTCACTGCAGTTGCGCAGGAAAGTTTGTCGAGAAGGTCATCATAAGTCTTGTGGTCTATGCTGCCCTTGTAGGTGTTCTTCAGCCTGATTTCCCAGGCATTCGGTCCTCCGGTTATAAAGATGGAAGGCAGATCAAGCCTGGCTGCAGCCATTATCATTCCAGGGATTATCTTGTCGCAGCCTGCAATGAAGATGATCCCGTCATACCGCATGCTTCTGACATGAGTTTCAATAATGTCTGCAATCAGGTCGCGCTGTGCCAGGACAAATCTCATGCCTTCATGGCCTTCGGTAATGCCGTCGCAGGGCGCCGGGACATTGAACTCAAAAGGAACTCCACCGGCTGCATGAACACCCTCTTTAGCCCGCTGTGCGAGGAGCGACAAATGCATATGTCCCGGATTTATATCGGTTGCAGAAGATGCTATTGCAATCAGGGGCTTCTCTTTAAGCTCCTCCATATCGCATCCCGTACCCTGAAAAATGTGTTTACGGACCAGGCTTATAGGAAAATCTGCATCATCGAAAATAGGCATACTCTGTGGCTTCTTCATTAATTCCTCCGAATAGTGGATTAAATTCTTATTTTTAAGCAATATGTCAGATTTGGAAGTTGTCAAGATTTACTTCAAGCAAGCATGGATTTGACTGGTGTCTATTAAACGGGGAAAACCCTGCCTGTGATAGAAAAAGTCGAGCATCTAGAGGGTAACACGCAAGTATTGACGTATCCACAATATTATGGCATGAGGCTATCACTTCTAAAAAAACCAAAGGAAATTAAGCCATGGCAAGAGTTACAGTAGAAGATTGTCTCGAAAAATTGAACGACCGCTTTTCGCTTGCAATAGCAGCATCCAAAAGAACAAAACAGTTGATCAAGGGTGCGGAACCGCTGTGCAAAAGGAAAGAGAACAAACAGGTAGTAACTTCTCTCAGAGAGATAGCTGAGGGAAGGATAGGCATTGTAAGGAAAGGATGACAAAAAGAGATTACTACGAGATCCTTGGCGTTCCCAGATCTGCCTCCTCTGAAGAAATCAAAAAGGTATACCGGCAGTTAGCCCTGAAATACCACCCTGACAGGAATCCGGGAGACAAGGATGCAGAAGAACGATTCAAGGAAGCTGCTGAGGCATATGAGGTGCTTCATGATTCGGAAAAGAGGCACATTTATGACCAGTATGGCCATGATGGGCTGACCGGGGCAGGTTACCGCGGGTTCAACAGCTTTGAAGAAATCTTCGGAAGTTTCTCGGATCTTTTCGGCGAGATGTTCGGTTTCGGGTCGTCAAGAAGGGGAGGCGGAAGAAGGCCTACGAGAGGCTCTGATCTGAAAAAGCATGTCATAATCACCTTGAACGAGGCTGACAAGGGGACCGAACTCGAACTCGATATCCCGAAAAATGAACCATGCGATATCTGTGAAGGCAGCGGTGCAGAACCCGGGAGCAAGGCACAGACATGCACCGCATGTCAGGGCAAAGGCCAGGTCTATCGTTCTCAGGGTTTCTTCACCATAAGCTCTACCTGCCCCAAATGTCGGGGTGAAGGCAAAATCATATCAAAACCATGCAAACCATGCAGGGGGACGGGTATTGTTTCAAGGACAAAAAAGCTCAAGGTGAAGATTCCGCCGGGTGTCGATAACGGCTCAACAATGCGGGTGTCCGGTGAAGGAGATATTGGAGAATATGGCGGTCCTCCGGGAGATCTTTATGTGATTATTGAAGTAAAATCCCATGAACTGTTTGCCAGAGAAGGCGACGATCTTTATTTCGAACTGCCGGTTTCTTTCACTCATGCAGCGCTCGGTTCCACCATGAAAGTACCTACTCTTGACGCGGAGCATGAGATTGAAATAAAAGCAGGAACACAACCGGGCGATGTGTTAACCGTCAGGGGAAAAGGGATAAAGCATCTGCGCGGCTCAGGTTCGGGCGACCTTAAAATAATAATCAAAGTCGTCATTCCTCACAAATTAACAAAAGATCAGGCAGAACTTCTCCGACAGTTTGCAGCGACAATAAATGATGATATCGGCGAGCCGGGCAAAGGAAAGAAAAAATTCTCCCTGTTTGGTTAACTGATTTTCAAATATCTTTTCTTGACTGACAGCGCGAGGAAACCTAAATTCTGACAATGGAGAATCTGATATTATTTATCGTGAGGCTTATTCCGAGAGATATCGGATTATCGTTCTTCAGGACCCTTGGCCTTATTCTCTTTTATCTTATGCCAAACCGCAGAAAGATAGCTTTAACAAATCTTGAAATCTGCCTCGGCAGAGATAAAAACACAGAGGAAAGGAAAAGGATAGCAAAAGAAAGCTTCAAAAATTCCATTGCCATCGGGTTTGATTTTCTGAAGATATTGCAGTTGCACCCGGACGAGCAGTCAAGGCTGGTGGAAGTATCCGGTGAGGAAAACCTGATTGATGCACTCGAGATGAAGAAGGGTGTCTTTGCCGTTAGCGCTCACCTTGGGAATTTCCCTCTCATGCTTACCTTCATGTCAAAAAGGGGCTTGAAGGTAAATGTTGTGACAAGACAGATCAAGGCGATATGGGCTGACAGGTTGTATACCGGTATGCTCAACCGTTTTGGAACGGGTACAATCACTAAAGACAGAGTCGCGCTGGGCATTATAAGGGCATTAAAAAATAGAGAAATCATCGGATATGTTCTGGATCAGAACATGCAGAGGGATACCGGGATATTCGTGAATTTCTTCGGCAGAAAGGCCTCCACCATAAGAGGGCTTGCCACATTTGCAAACAAGTACGGCAGTCCGATTCTTCCAGCATATGTCGTGAGTTCTCCAGAAGGCCACAGGATATTTATTGATAAACCCTATATATTTGATTCTTCACAGGAGAATGAACTCGAGCTTACACAGCGCTTCACTTCTCTGGTTGAGAGCTGGATAAGAAAATATCCCGAGCAGTGGATATGGTATCACCGTAGATTTAAAACGAGACCGGCAGGAGAGGATCGTATTTATCCGAGAAAATTGAGTCTGACAAAACGCTACAGGAGATGGAAACGGCAGAGGCTTATAAATGACTGAAAACGGCAAGATACCCGAAGGATTCAAAAGAGAGCTTGAATCGCGGTTCGAAGGGTATTCCTGGGAAATGGTCAAAACCTCATCAAAACGCAGTGTTTATCACCTCCGCAGAGACGGGTATCCGGGAGTTTATCTAAAGATTTACCACCCGAAAGGTTTATTTCAGAAAATAAATAATCTCATTTCCCCAAGGACAAAAAGAGAGGCGGATATGCTGGAGAATCTCACTGCTTCAGGCATATCTGCAGCAGAGGTGCTGGCTCATTTCCGCTTTGGTGTATGTTCGGCCATTGCAGTCAGGGAAGTTGAAAACAGCCGTCTTCTGAGCAGTTTCGAAAGAGATTTCCAGGAGAGGATCCTTTTCTCAGTTGTAAAGGATTTTCTTGAACACGGTTTTGAACATCATGATCTGCATCCGGGCAACATATTGATTGATGAAAGCAATAATTATGTACTGATTGACTGTTATGAGGTTCGGGGAAAAAATAGCATCAGTGTTTCAAACTCGATCAGATCGGTTGCTTCGGCGGCATCTGTATATGGCACAACACTGCCTGAACTTAAAACGCTGATTCCGCAAGAGCTTGAAAGTATGCTTGGTGCTGTTTCAGTAATGGCTGGCAGTATCCGTCGTAAAAGGGCCGCAAGGCATATCAGAAGGTCCCTCTCGGAAGGCAGCTTCAGCAGGATTGAAAATAACGGGGACTATAAGGCAATAGTGAGAAGAGATGAAACACTAGATCTGAATGAGATTATAAATCTTCATTGTGAGAATCTCCGGGAGGGCTCAAGTCTTCTGAAGGTACAGAAAAAGACGCAGGTTTCAATTTCCGGTACATATTGCGTAAAGTCCTATAAAAGGACTCCGGCATTTTTTAAACCTTATGCGCAAAGGTCATGGGAAGGTTCGCTTGTCCTCCTGTTCAATGGGTTCAGAGTGGCTGAACCTTCCGCCTTCATAGTATTCAGGGACAGATCGAGCATGCTCATCAGCAGGAAGCTCGATTATCCACAGCTGGACAGGCTTCTTCACAGCGGGGGACTGGCTGAGACTGAACGGGGAAACCTGGCAGCCATGATCGGCCGGACCATCGGAATGATGCACATGTCCGGCATCTTTCATGCAGATCTGAAGGCATGCAACATATTCATCGATATAGAAAGGAACGAGGCAGTCTTCATCGATACCGACAGGGTTGTTCAGTCAGGGTGTGTTTCAAGAGAAAAGAGATTCAGAAACCTCATGCAGATAGGGCTCAGTATCCCGCGATGTTTTGCGATGGAATCTGGCAGGGACATGGTCAATGCATATGCGGCCCGGACCGGCGATGATGCACAATTTCTGATCGGTGAATTAAAAAGACAGATGAAAGGTAGAGAAATAATTTATACAACGGAAAACGGTGACAGGTTCGAGGTGTTCTAGCTTTCCTTCAGTATGCTGCCAGGGTCTGTTCTGACCTTTTCAAGCTTTGCCTTGAAATCATCCGTCGGTTCGACACCGGCCTTTTTCAGCATGCGTTCCGCCTCCAGTCCAATGTTGCGGGTGTCGCTGAAAAAGCTATCAGACTTTCTTGAGTTCGGATCATAAGAGGCAAGCCTGTCAGTTTGAGACCCGTGGTAGTTGACCCTCGAGATGATCTTGTTAAGCGCATCTGAACCGCATGATTCACATTTGAGTCCGGAAGGGGAAGAGAATCCCTGAACCAGGATGCTTGTGACATGAAGACATGATTTGCATTTGTATTCGTAAATAGGCATAGGTGTAATAAAAAAGGCAGGGTGTCGAGCCCTGCCCTTTTGTTTTAAGATTTGTTCTGATCTCCCTTGACCTCTTCAAACTCTGCATCAACTACGTCATCAGGCTTTCCGCTGCCTGGGCCTTCGCTGCCGCCGCCGGCTTGTCCTGCGGCCTCTTTTGCCGAGGCGTACATCATTTCTGCCAGTTTGTGGGAGGCCTGTGTGAGGGCCTCCATTCTCTGGTTTATCAGATCGGGGTTCTCACCCTTGACGGCATCTTTAAGGTCGATAATCGCATTTTCTATCCTGTTTCTTGTCATGCCATCAACCTTGTCCCCGTTATCCTTCATGGTCTTTTCAGTTGCATAGATAAGACTGTCGGCCTTGTTTTTTGCCTCTGCCAGCGCCTGACGGTTTTTGTCTTCCTGGGCATGGTCTTCAGCTTCATGGATCATCCGGTTTATGTCTTCTTCTGTAAGACCTGAAGAGCTTGTAATCCTGATTGACTGTTCCTTGTTGGTCGCTTTGTCCTTAGCTGACACGTGCAGTATGCCATTTGCGTCGATATCGAAGGATACCTCGATCTGTGGTATTCCTCTTGGTGCGGGCGGTATGCCGAGAAGGTCAAACTGGCCGAGAAGCTTGTTGTCGGTCGCCATCGGACGTTCTCCCTGGAAGACCCTTATTGTGACTGCATTCTGGCTGTCTTCTGCAGTGGAGAATATCTGGGATTTCTTTGTCGGAATGGTGGTGTTCCTTTCGATAACCTTTGTAAATACCCCTCCAAGGGTTTCGATGCCGAGTGAAAGCGGTGTGACATCAAGAAGAAGAACATCTTTTACATCACCGCCAAGGACTCCTCCCTGAATAGCCGCACCGACTGCAACTACCTCGTCGGGATTTACTCCCCGGTGAGGTTCTTTGCCGAAAATCTCCTTAACCTTTTCAACAACTTTCGGCATTCTGGTCTGTCCCCCAACAAGAATGACTTCGTCGATTTGTGAAGCTGAAAGTCCGGCATCCGCCAAGGCTTTACGGCATGGGCCCTCGAGTTTCTGGATTATATCATCAACCAGGCCTTCGAGTTTTGCCCTGGAAAGCCTCATGTTAAGATGCTTGGGCCCGTTCTGGTCTGCTGTTATAAAAGGCAGGTTGATCTCAGTTTCCATCATGGAGGAAAGCTCGTGTTTTGCACGTTCAGCCGCCTCCTTAAGTCTTTGCAGCGCCATGCGATCCTTGCTGAGATCAACACCTGACTCTTTTTTAAACTCGCTTACGAGATAATCGATTACATGGTTATCGATGTCTTCACCACCCAAATGAGTATCGCCGTTTGTTGCCTTGACCTCGAAAACGCCATCGCCGATTTCGAGTATCGAGATATCGAACGTTCCACCACCAAGGTCGAAAACAGCCACCTTTTCTTCCTTCTTTCTATCCAGACCATATGCAAGCGCAGCCGCAGTCGGCTCGTTGATAATGCGTTTGACGTTGAATCCGGCAATTTTCCCTGCATCTTTTGTTGCCTGGCGTTGACTGTCGTTGAAATAAGCAGGTACGGTGATTACAACGTCTTCTATTTTTTCACCCAGGTATGCTTCAGCGTCTATTTTAAGCTTCTGAAGCACCATTGCCGAGATTTCAGGTGCCGAATAAGTTCTTCCGTCAACATCAATTGCCGCATCACCGTTCACAGTATCAACTATTTTGAAAGGCATTATCTTGATGTCGCGCTGTACTTCGTTGTCCGTAAACTTTCTGCCGATAAGCCTTTTTATTGCATAAAGTGTGCGTTCGGAATTTGTCACTGCCTGGCGTCTTGCTACCTGGCCCACAAGCCTTTCACCGCTTCCCGTGAAAGCTACCACTGATGGTGTTGTACGTGCCCCTTCAGCATTAGGTATTACTTTCGGGTCTCCGCCTTCCATAATGGCCATGCAAGAATTTGTTGTACCTAGATCAATTCCCAGGATTTTTCCCATATCTATATTCCTCCTTAGTTAGTAGCTGCTGAATTAACAGTCGATACAGAAACCTTTGCAGGTCTCAGCACCCTGTCGTAAAGCATGAACCCTTTTTCAAACTCATCGATCACTATGTCAGGCTCGTTTATATCATCATCGGCCCTTTGCATCATAGCCTCATGATAAATCGGGTTAAAGGGCGTGCCTTTCTCTGAATCTATAGGTTCAACATGATTACGTTTCAAGGTCTCAATAAAAAGTTTTTCAACCATTTCAAGGCCCTCTATGAAATTCGAATCGTCCGGATGCAGCTCTTTTGCCACCTGCACGGATTTATTGATGGAATCATAGACTCTTAACATGTCCTTCAAAAGGTCTTCATTGCCGTATTTGATGATGTTTTCCCTGTCCCTTTTGAGCCTCTTTTTCATGTTCTCCATCTCGGCCAGAGCCCTTAAATACTTATCCTTCATTTCATCAAGCTGTCCGACAAGGTTCTGAATCTCATTGTCCAGTTCTCCCATTGCCGGGCTTTCGGCAGGGGTTTCTTCAGGTGCATCAAAGTATCCGGTCAATTCTTCTGTCACATTTTTTTTCTTTGAGCTGCTCATTTTTTAAATCTCCTCGATCATGGTACTCAGTAGTTTTGCCATATAGTCGACCAGGGGTATAACCCTTTTATAGTTCATTCTCATGGGGCCTATAACTCCAAGGGAACCCGCAGGGGTGTCTCCGTGGAAGTAACCGCTGGCAACCATGGACAAGTCGTTCATCCCTATATTGCCAATTTCCTCTCCGATAAATATTTTTACACCTGTTCCTTCGAATACCTGGTTCAGTATGCTGAGCATGCGTCCTTTATCTTCGAATGCTCTTACAATTTCTCTGAGCTTTTCTATGTCAGAGAGCTCGGGGCAGTTAAAGACTATTTCCTTGCCTTCAATAACCATATCCTGGGCATCTTCCACGTTATCAAGCGCCATCATCCCCATATGCACGGCCTCTTTCACCAGATTGTCAAACCGTGCTTTTTCGCTTTTCATCTCTTTAGAGAGAGATTCCCTCATTTTTTCGATGCTGAATCCTGAATATTTTTCATTCAGGAAGTTGCTGTATTTTGTAAGATCATCCTGGTTGATATCATCACTCTGTACAACATGATTATATACCAGACCCGATTTGCTGATCAATATCACCAGTACCCTGTTTGTACCGAGCTTCACGAATTCTATTCTTTTAAAGGTGAAGGTGCTGATTTTAGGCAGTATAACTACAGAAGCATTGCCTGATATTTCCGATAAAAGCAGGCTTGCCTCACGCAGAGTCTCTTTCAGTCCCCCGGTGTTTTTGTGCATCTGCCTTGAGATAATGGATTTTTCTTCTTTCGGCAGCGCCTTTGTTTTGATGATTTCATTCAAATAATAATGGATGCCTTCTTTCGTAGGGATTCTACCCGCACTGACATGAGGTTGCAGAAGAAATCCGAGCTCTTCAAGGTCTGACATGATATTTCTGATTGTCGCCGGAGACAGGTCCAGATCATATCTGCGGGATACCGAACGTGAGCCCACCGGTTCACCGGTACTGATAAACTCTTGCATTATGAATCCAAAGATCTGCTTGTCTCGCTGGTTGATCACTATTCCCATAATTTTTTAGCACTCACTTATCTTAACTGCTGACAATCCCTCTATAGAAACTCATTGTCTTTATGTCAATACCCATGGATTTCGGGTAAGCCATGTTTGACTTTTCGGCATTAACCGCATCAATAGTAAATTTTATTAAAGACTCCGATTAAATGTGGACAAAAGCCTCTGATGTGTTATTGGTTTTTTAACCATAATGAGCATGTTAAAGGGACACTGATGAAGGATAGGGTTGAGGCTATACTGAACGAAGTTCTGAATAATATCTTGAATGAATGCGATATAACAATACCGGGAACATTCAAACCAGGCGTCAGCATTCCAACTGACAAACAATTTGGCGACTATGCCACCAATGCGGCCATGATGCTGGCAAAACCGGCAAAGAAAAATCCAAGAGAATTAGCTGTAATAATCTCAAAAAAAATTCAGGACAGTTCGGACTTATTTTCAAAGATAGAAGTTGCGGGTCCAGGTTTTATAAACTTCTTTGTCAAACTTGATGCATGGGCGGATATTCTTGAGGAAATCAGCACACAAAAGGCACAGTTCGGAAGAAGCAGTTTCGGTGCGAATAAGAAGGTCCAGATTGAGTTCGTCAGTGCGAATCCTACAGGTCCCCTGCATGTAGGGCATGGAAGAGGGGCTGCTGTAGGCGATACTCTTGCCAGGATACTTGATGCGGCAGGGTTCGATGTGCAGCGGGAGTATTATATCAATGATACGGGCAACCAGATGAATATGCTGGGGCTCTCTGTTTTTTCGCGTTACAGGGAATTGCTGGGAAAGGCTTCGGATTTTCCTGAAAACGGGTACAAGGGCGATTATATAAAAGAGATTGCATCTGAGATTCACAGGATTCATGGGGAAAGCCTGCATGATATGTCCGAAAAAGATGCCATAGCAATATGCCGAGAGTATGCCGGGAAAAACATTCTTGAAAGCATAAATAACGACCTCAGGGAATTCAATATAGATTTCGATGTCTGGTTCAGCGAGTCGGAACTGTATAAAGACGATATGGTTGGGAAAACCCTCGATGCTATGAAGGCAAAAGGCCTTACGTTCGAAGATGATAATGCCCTTTGGTTCAGAAGCACTGTATTCGGGGATGAGAAGGACAGGGTCCTGAGAAAATCGGACGGCGCCCTTACATATTTTGCACCCGACATTGCCTACCATAAAAACAAGCTTGAGCGTGGTTTTGAAAAAATAATTGATATATGGGGCGCTGATCATCACGGTTATGTGCCCAGGATGTCGGCTGCCATGAAAGCCCTTGGTGCAAAAGACGACTGTTTTCATGCCCTGCTTATACAGCTTGTGTCTCTGGTCAGGTCGGGAGTGCCGGTTCAGATGTCTACACGCTCCGGGGAATTTGTCACTTTAAAGGAAGTCGTCGATGAAGTGGGAAAAGATGCCGCAAGGTTCTTTTTCATGATGAGGCGTTGTGACAGCCATCTTGTGTTCGACCTTGAACTGGCTAAGAAAAAAGGTGAGGAAAATCCGGTCTTCTATGTGCAGTATGCACATGCCAGGATATGTTCGATAATAAGAAAAACCGCATTATCAGACCAGAAGCCGGAAACAGGATTGAAATATTTAAAGAAACTTGTAACGGATGACGAGATAGATCTTATGAAGATGATCGCCCAGTATCCGGATACGGTTGTATCAGCCGCCTCTGATCTGGAACCGCACCGTATAGCCTATTATGTCCTTGAACTTGCTGCTGCCTTTCACCGTTTTTACAACAAGAACAAGGTTATCGGAGAGGATTATGAACTCTCCGCTGCAAGGCTTCTCCTTGTCGATTGCGTAAGACAGGTCATTGCCAATGGTCTGTCTCTCATGGGTGTTGACGCACCCGACTCCATGTAGCCTGATATGGGAAGAAGAGCAAAGGCATCCCGGCATAACAAGACGCTTAAAAAAAATATTTTTCTCTTCTTCCTGTCGATTACAATACTGGCAGGAGCAACATGGCTCTTTTTAAATATTATTGAACTTCCGGGCTTGTCCTTTAAAATAGATGAGATAAAACCAGGGGAAGTCATATCCGCTATCAAGTCCAGGCTCGGGAAAAATGAAATTGATGACAGGCATATGGCTGAGAACAGTGAAAGCAAGAAAAAGAAAGTTGAGGCAACTGCCGCTGTTGAAAAAGATTATAAATATTCATTCTATGATATCCTTTATCATCAGAAACAGCCCAAATCCGCTGATAATCATTTTTCGGTTCAGATAGATATATTCAAGTCAAAAAAATCCGCCGATGCTTTTATAAAAGAATTAGAGAATAACAGGAGATTAACGTGCAGGATTGTAAAAAAAGGAAACCATTATTCAGTCCTGTGGGGTGGTTTTCCGTCAAGGGTTACAGCCGAACGTTATAACAAGCAGCTCTCAAGGATGCTTGGCAGGGAATGCCTGGTCGTTGAGATGTAGAATGTAATCCCGGGCCTGGCAAAAATATATGAAGTATATATCAGTCTTTATTTCAGCATACCCTCCGAATACATTTTTCTGAGTTCTTTTTTATTAAACTTGCCTACGCTTGTTTTGGGAATCATTGACATGAAAACAAACTTTTCAGGTATCCACCAGTCCGCAACGCTGTCTTTGAGAAAGACTCTCAATTCATCTTCCGATATGGTCTCGCCCGGGACAGGAACAATGCATCCCATGGGCCTTTCCTGCCACTTCTGGTGAGGTATGCCGATGACGGTAGCCTCAAGGACTTTCGGATGCGCCATGATTGCATTTTCCAGGTCAACTGATGATATCCATTCGCCGCCGCTCTTTATAAGGTCGCCTTTCCTGTCAACAAGTCTTACATAACCTTCCTCATCCATAGTCGCGATATCGCCGGTTTTAAGCCATCCGTCAGAGAACAGTCTTGTTGATGATGCGTCATCCCTGTAATATTCCTTTGCAATCCAGGGGCCTCGGAACCATATTTCACCCCATTCCCTGCCGTCCATTCTGACGTCTTCACCCTCATCGTTGACTACCCGCATCTCTACTCCGGGTGCAGGTATGCCCGCGCTTGCCCGGATGTCATAGATTTTATCCATCGGCCAATCGGACATATAACTCTTGGGCAATGCTGCTGTTGCCATCGGGTATGTTTCCGTCATCCCGTAAGCCTGACGGACAGGAAAGCCGTATTTTTCATTGAGGCTCTTCATCAGGGAGATCGGGCAGGCCGAGCCTCCGCTGAAGATGCCTTTCAATGATGAAAAGTCGTGCCATCCTCCCTTTTCAAGGTAATCGTGCAGCATCATCCAGATTGTCGGAACGCCGGCAGTAAAAGTCACTTTTTCGTCAGCGATAACCCTGCACAGCTTTTCCATATTGAGGACCTCTCTACCGGGCAACACCTGTTTGCAGCCAAGGGCCACTGCTCCGAATGGTGCACCCCATGCGTTGGCATGGAACATCGGTACGATATGGATTACGCAGTCACCCTCGCCAACGCCCAGGGTGACGCCGATGCCGTATGTATGGAGCACTATGCCCCTGTGGCTGTAAACCACACCTTTAGGCGTCCCGGTTGTAGCGGATGTGTAGCATATCAGGGCAGGGTCGAATTCGCTCATATCAATCGGCCAGTCATAGTCCTCTGGAAATTCCTTAATCATTTCATCATAGAGAATGACATTCGGCAGAGTTGTTTGAGGCATTTTCCCTGATTGAGAGAGTATTACGTAATGTTCGACTGTTTTGAGCTTGTCCGCAATCGGTTCGATAAGAAAGACAAGGTCTTCTTCGATAAACAGTATTTTGTCTTCTGCATGGTTGATTATATAGACCATGTGTTCATGCGGCAGCCTTATATTTACTGTATGCAGGACGCCTCCCATGCATGGTACACCAAAATAAAGTTCAAGATGGCGCTGATTGTTCAATGCAAAACTTGCTACTCTGTCACCCCGCTTAATCCCGAGTTTGTCCAGGGCGTGTGCGAGCTGGCATGTGCGACTGTAATAGTCTGCATATGTATACCGGTGAATTTCATTGGTATAGACTGAGACAATCTCTTTTTTAGGGAAGAACTTGGCGGTCCTTATCAGGAAAGTTCTTAAAAGAAGCTGATAGTCCATCATTTTTCACCTCCAGGATTTATGTAATATTATATGACAAGCTTACCTGATTAAGACATAATAACAATTTCAAATAAGTCAATATCGGGTTGTAATGTGGCATCATTCAAAAGCCTTAAAAATGCTGATAAATGCTGTAAAAAATGAAAGATGAAAAATATTTCAAGACTTGATTTAAGAATATTCACTGGTATTATTTACGAATCACATTGAATGCCGGATTTCTTATAGAATATTACACCATAAGACTAATCAGGCGCTATTCTATTTGTGCACCTGTCATGGCGGAGCTATATAAATAATAAGGAGATTATATGCAGTTCATTGACCTGAAGAAACAGCAGGAATGTATAAGGGAAAAAATTGAATCCGGCATTAGAAAGGTTCTGGATAGCGGCCAGTACATCATGGGGGCTGAAATAAAGGAGCTAGAAAAGAAGCTGGCCGAATATACCGGCGTTAAAAATGCAATCGGGTGCGCTTCCGGGACCGATGCCCTGTTGATGGCGCTTATGGCTTATGAGGTAGGCCCCGGGGATGCTGTCTTTACAACACCGTTTACCTTTGTAGCGACTGCCGAGGTCATCTCTCTTCTCGGTGCTATGCCGGTTTTTGTGGATATTGAACCTGATAGTTTCAACATAGATACCGCAAAGCTTGAACAGGCAATCCTTGCAGTTGAGAACGGGGGCAGTCCGGTATGTCCCCTTCCTATTGGGGTTGATGGACTTATACCGAAAGGGATAATACCTGTTGACCTTTTCGGGCAGACTGCGGATTACTCAAAAATCAATGACATTGCAGAAAAACACGGGCTTTTTGTTATTGAAGATGCGTGTCAGTCTTTCGGTGCAGAATATAAAGGGAAAAAAGCCTGCTCACTTGCCGATATTGCCTGCACCTCTTTCTTTCCTGCAAAGCCTCTTGGCTGCTACGGAGATGGGGGTATGGTTTTTACTGATGATGATGAGCTTGCTAAAAAGATGATTTCAATAAGGGTTCATGGTTCTGGCTCAGACAAGTATGACAATATCCGCCTTGGTATCAATGGCAGGCTTGATACAATTCAGGCAGCCATATTGCTGGCCAAATTCGAAATATTCCCTGAAGAAATAGAATTGAGGCAGACCGTTGCAGAAAGATACTCCAGGCTTTTGAAGGAAAAAATAACAGTTCCATTTATTGAGAAAGGGCATAAAAGTGCATGGGCGCAGTATTCCATTCTTTGCGAAAACCGCGATGAAGTGATCAGCAGGCTCAAGGCATCAGACATCCCGACAGCCATATATTATCCGATACCTCTTCACCTTCAGGGTGCCTACAAATATCTGGGCTACCCAAAAGGCTCGTTCCCCGTTTCTGAAAAAATTGCGGAACAGATCTTCAGCATTCCGATGCATCCGTATCTGACAGAAGAAGAACAGGAAAATATTGCGAGATTGTTGAGTGAGGCGTAAGGAGTGAGGTGTGAAGAGAGTTCATAACGATCTGAAAGTTTGGCAGGAATCGATGGAGCTTGTTAAAATGATATATGAATTTTCATGCAATTTTCCTGTTGAGGAGACTTATGGATTAAAAAGTCAGATACGCAGATCGTCTGTTTCCATTCCCAGTAATATAGCCGAAGGTGCTGCCCGGACTGGTACTAAAGAGTTTCTTCATTATCTTTCCATGAGCCGAGGCTTTTTAAGCGAGGTTGAAACCCAACTGCTTATTGCTGTAAATTTAGGATACATTAAAAATCCAGATATCATTTTTGAACAGATTGAAAGAGTTTTGGCCTCCTCGGAGGCTTAATTAACCTATACGAGAAAGGAAAATACAATGACCCCTCACCCCTTACCCCTCACCCCTAACTCCTCACACCTCCTTCCTCACATTGCAATTATCGGTGCAGGATACTGGGGCAAAAATCTTGTAAGGAACTACAAAGAGCTGGGGGTATTGAATACTGTATGCGACACCAGCATTCAATATCTTGCCGAACTTCAAATGCAATATCAGGGTGTCAGATTCACAAGCAGTTACAATGAAGTCCTCGATGATAAAGATATAAAAGGTGTTGTGATTGCCGCACCTGCGGCGATGCACTTTTCCCTGGCAAGAGAGGCGCTTCTTTCGGGAAAGGATGTATTTGTGGAAAAGCCCCTTTCTCTTGACCTTAAAGATGCAGAGGAGCTTAGAGACATTGCCCTGAAAAAGTCCAGAATCCTTATGGTAGGCCACCTGCTACAGTACCATCCCTGTTTTATCAGGCTCAAGGGAATGATAAGGGAAGGGTTGCTGGGGAGAATAGATTATGTTTATTCAACAAGGCTCAACTTCGGTAAGATCAGGCGGGAAGAGGACATACTGTGGAGTTTCGCCCCTCATGATATTTCGATGATTCTCTCGCTTGCCAATGAAACCCCTGAAGCGGTGATAGCAACAGGTGGTTACTATCTTCACAAAAAAATAGCCGATGTAACTACAACACACCTGGAATTTGCCTCGGGATTGAGGGCGCATGTCTTTGTTTCATGGCTGCATCCTTTCAAAGAGCAGAAACTTGTTGTTGTAGGCGAAAAAGGCATGGCTGTCTTTAACGATACATTGCCATGGGCGGATAAACTTCTGCTGTATCCGCATAATGTCAAATGGGAAAACGGAATCCCTGTGCCGGATAAAAAAGAGGCAATCAGAATTGAAGTGGAAAACGCGGAACCGCTGAGTAAAGAATGCGAGCATTTCATATCATGCATCGAGACCAGGAATAAACCATTAACCGATGGTAATGAAGGAATTGAAGTTCTGAGAATTTTAAAGGCCGGACAGCTTTCACTCGATAATTCCAGTCAGAAGATATTCGTCTCGGACCTTGACCATAAAGAGAAGGCTTATTTTATTCACATGTCAAGCTATGTAGACGATGGTGCAGAAGTTGGCGAGGGTTCGAAAATCTGGCATTTCAGCCACATCCTGAAAGGGACCAGGATAGGAAAAAAATGCAATATCGGCCAGAACGTTGTTATCGGGCCGGATGCCAGGATAGGTGACGGATGCAAGATTCAGAACAATGTTTCAATCTATAAAGGCATCACGCTGGAAGAAGATGTTTTCTGCGGCCCTTCAATGGTGTTTACAAATGTCTATAATCCGCGAGCCCATATATCAAAAATGGATGAGATGCGGACAACCCTTGTGAAAAAAGGTGCGACAATAGGAGCTAATGCAACGATAGTATGTGGGCATAAAATCGGCGAATATGCCTTTGTGGGTGCAGGAGCGGTAGTTACGAGGGGTGCCCCTGCATATGCACTCATGGTGGGCAATCCTGCAAAACAGATCGGCTGGATGTGCCAGTGCGGTGAAAGACTGGATGATAACCTGACCTGCAGCCATTGCGGAAAATCATATTCGAATACGCAAGCAGAAGGGCTTGTGCTTAAGCAGTAAATCTCCAGTATTGTTATATGGCTTATAATTTATGATAAATTAATTAACGTTTCTTATTAAATAAAATGTAGTTGCGATTTTTAGCTTTCAATGGTTAGATGACATAAAATTGTTTCTATTTGAATTGCGGTTAGTAAAAACGATTAATTGATCATTTAACCGGGAGGGTGTTATGGATTGGCTGCTGACAATAGAACTGGAAGAATCGATAGTTGAGAAAATTGACAGAACTGCAAAGAGGCTGGGAAAAACGAGGATGGAAGTAGCGAATGTAATAGTGAGCCATATCCTTGAAAATCTCAGGGCAGAAAAACATAATGAAGAATTTGACATGAAAATGAACCTCTTTGATGCAACAGAAAAGGATATTTCACATTAATCAGAATTCTCTGAATTCCCGGCACGGGAACGAGATAAATTGAAATTGCATATTCCTCTGAACGATTTCTTTAGAATCTCTAGAATATATCAAATAGTCTGCCTGATAAGATATTAACAACAAATATTTATTGTGGCATGATTACTTTTAAACAAACTGAATATCATGGTATATTTAAACAGTATGCCCAATTAATAAATATGGAGGATTAGATGGAATCCAGCAAAGAAACAAAGAATGAACAGGTAGTATTTGATGAGAAAGAGATAGACTTCATGAAGATATTTTTCATGATAAAAAGGCATAAATGGCTCATCATATCAATAATTGGTGCGTTTATTTTAATTGGGGGCATTTATATCTTGATAAATACCAACAGTGTTTCCGAGTGCAAGGTAGCCATAACCTTTTCCGGTATTGACAAACATGAGTATCCTAACGGTAAAAAATTTGAGATGAATGATCTGATACCGTCAGATGCAGCTATACAGGCGGCAAATGTTATTCAGAATCCCAAGAAAAGGAAAATATTCGAAACAAATCCAAGAGCATTTCTTTTTGTAGACCCGTTTATTCCAGTTGAGGTCGAAGAAAAGGCATTTGAGATGAAAAAAGTAAGAAAAGAAACGCTCAATTACCTGCCTAATCAGTATTATGTAAGATTTATACAGAAACTGGGTGGCCCCATCAGCGGAAGAGAACGAAAACAGATACTCTATAGTCTTGTAAAATCATTTGAAACAAAGTTCTATGATAATTTTGTGAACAGACAGCTTCTGACAATTGAATTGCCTCAGAGTCTCATCAAAAACAGTGATTATATCGATTCATTTGATGTACTTAACAACACTGCTGATAATTACATGCGTTTTCTAGGTAACAGGATAGAGCTTGCCGGATACTATCAATCATCAAAGACAGGGAAATCATTTGTTGATTTGCAAACAGAGTTGAATAATTTGAAGGATATCGAGTTGATTGGTGTTGATGCTCTAATATACTATTATCGTCTTTCAAAATATAAAGATTTCCTTCTGACAAGAACACAGTACAAGGTCAAGAGGATGGAACAGTCGAGAGAGAAAAAGATGCTGGAAACCGAGATGGTAAATAACCTTCTCAAACAGGTTCTTGAAAAAGATAAAAGTAGTCTAAATGCCGCAATGCCTCTGGGGACAGCAAATACGCCGATCCTTCTTGATGCGGATACGATAGATAAGTTGAACCAGAAAGAGTATCTGAATCTGCTGATTAAGCGATCCCTTGAATCTGGGGTTGAGTCACAGAACTTGGGGGTCGATAAAAAGTATCTGCAGGAATATATTGATCTCCTCCAAAAGGCACATGGAAGTGAAGTAGATGCGGCAACAGCTAAAGTTTTTGTCGAGAAAAGGCTTGAAGCTATAAGGCTTGAATTAATCCGTATAGCAAAGGCAGCAAATGAACTGAATCAGGAATTTTTAAATTCCAAGTATTCAAAAGTGATTATGATAACTGAGGAGCCTCATAACATAAAATCATATGATAAGAGTCCGCTTGTAGTTCTAGTGGTATCTATCTTTGCCGGAATTGTTATATCATTTATTCTGGCATATATTCTCGACCTGTTATACGCAATGAAACAGAAAAACAGTCAGTAATTCCAGCTGATATTTTTTGTGCCGGAAAAACAGAAAAATGAGCTGCAGTTTACTGCAGCTCCATGCTTTGTTATTTGCACGAATACCAATTAGGAAAGGTAAAAAGTTCAAAACCTTTTGAGACCAAGACCCTGAAATGTCTTTTAAAACAAAATTGTTAAAAATTAATGAAACCTTAAATGGTTATCCTGACTATATCATTATTGGTATAGTCTTTTTTATAAGTATACTTGCATTGATTCCGGCATGGATTAACTATGATATTATTTCAATGGATGGTGCAGTATTTTATGTCCCTGTTGCCAGATTGTTTTTAGAGGGCAATTTCCATGAAGCTTTATATGGTAAACTCGAACCCCTTTTCCCACTGCCTTTATATGAATTACTTATTTTTATAACAGCAAAGATGACCGGTTTCAGCCTTGAAACATCCGGACGGCTGGTTGCTTCAGGTGCATATGTTCTGGGCTCAATAGGAATTTATAAAATCACCAAGGAGATTGCAAACAACAGGGTCACGGCCTTGATAAGTGTACTTTTCTATTTGTCTAACAGAAAGCTGCTTGAATATTCGGTCGATTGCCTCAAGGAGTCTCTGCTTATCTGTATAATACTTTGGGCAAACTTTTTGATTATTAAAGGAATGAGTTCTTCCAGAAGAATAAAACTGATTTGCTTTGTCTCAGGTGTATTCCTGTTTTTGTCAGGGGCTATGGTAAGAGGTACCTCACTCATTTTTTTATTTGCATGGCTCATTATCTGGATCTTCCATAAAAAGGAGAATTTTCTGATAAGGGCGCTGGTTTTTATTGTACCGGTTACTGTTTTTATAATCCTGATTGCAGCAATGCCGGATATTCCGATATTTCGGAAAAGCCTTAACATACCTGAATATCTGGGTGGTTTTGGCAATTCATATTCAAACCTTGCGGATTTTATGAATGCCGTTACCAATCTGATGAGTGATTTTATGGCTAAAACCTATTATCTGGTCGGATTTTTCGGCATTATCGGCATATATATATACAGAAACACTCCATATGCCAAACATTTTGCGATTACTCTTCTGATTTTTTTTGAAATATTCCTTGGCATGGGATGGAACAACACAGGCCGGGAAGCAATCAGGTATATAATTGCACCAATCATATACCTGCTGCCGATAGCTTCCTGCGCCGTTGTATCATCAATAGGGTCATCATCAAGATTTCTGAAGTTTCTGGCAATATTAGCCATTATCTCAGCCCCGTTTTTGTGGGCAGGCAAAGCTTTTACCCCTTCCGATGCCGACAGGCTGGCCAGGAAGGAGGCTGGTGAGTGGATACTGTCAGAATATGGTGCAGAAAAAGTTATTATCACAAACCGCAGGAGGATAGCTTTTTATGCACAAGGTTATCCTGCCATGAATAATGTTTTTCCAGATTTAAAAAAAATGCACATGGCAATTGGCTGGGGAAGAGAAGCGGGAACTGTGAGGCTCAAAGATGTTATAGAACAGAATTCACTCACGAAAGTAGTTGCAATGGATTATCTTTCAGATGACTATGCAAAATCATGGGTAAACATGCTGGATGACCTGGGAATAAAGCCAGATAAAAAGTTTCGAAGCATATATGTTTATATTCCGAAGTCCAATATTGATTGAAGAATAATTTTTAGTTTAACTGATGCGCCAGTCACATCTCATACTTTCCAATGCCTCTATCATGTGGGTGACCCAGGTTCTTAAACTGGTTCCTCAGCTGATTTTTGTGCCATATCTGATTGGCACAGTAGGAGAAGCGGGTTATGGGGCCTATGCACTTGTCTGGTCACTGCTTATGTCGATTGATCAGCTGGAGAGGTCGCTGCAGTCGGGGGTTGTCAAGTACAGTGCGGCTTTTCTGGCTCAAGGCATGATCGACAATGTCAACAAAGTTGTGAGTTCCAGTTTCGTATACTCTATAATTCTGGCTGTTATTGCCTGCGCCGGTATAATACTGGCAGGGGAATTCTACAACGACCCAACGGGTCAGATCGGTATTGCACTTCTCGTAGTGGGCATAATGGTCCTGTTCATAGTTCCTCTTACGCCCTATATTGCCGTAATCCAGTCACGCCAATTCTATTATGTGGGTGCCATTGCCGATACAGTGTCAAAATATCTAAGCCTTCTGATCATCATAGCATGGTTTAATCTTGTCGCTCCCTCGGTCGAGGCGCTGATTATAATTATGGCCGTAATGCTGTTTTTATCCAGGCTGGCCCAGGTTCCGATCGCTTACCGGTTCGTTCCCGGATTAGTTAACCGCCCACGCCTGTTCGACAGAGAGAGTTTTCATTTGATTGCATCTTTTGGCGCAGCTACGGTTCTGGCATCTGTATGTCTGGCTGTGAATTCAACAGGGATCCGCTGGCTTATGGATGCCCTTGTATCAACCAGATTCATTGCACATCTTGCGATTATGCTCATGCCGGGGATGCTGCTTTCTCAGGTAATCGGGGCCATGACCATAACCATAATGCCGGCTGCGAGCGCATATGATGCGACCGAAAGCCGTGGAATGCTTCAGGAACTTCTGATAAGGGGCATGCGCTACATGACGATTATTTCTCTGGGCGGCCTTACTGCAGCTGGCCTATTAATGCAGAATGTATTGAAAGTCTGGGTAGGGCCGGGATATATGTTTCTCGCACCATATGCTCTGGCTCTTTTTGCAGGTGAAGCTTTCATGCTGAGCACTTCTATTTCACATCACATGCTCAAGGGAATAGGAAGATTAAGGGCTGTAGTTTACATTTATTTTTTCGGGCTCGTAATTGTGCCCGTAGGCCTGATTCTTGCCATATTCAACATATGGCATAATCCATATGTTGCAGTAACAACAGGCCTTATTGCCGGGCTTCTGGTTACTGGATCTCTGAATATAGTATTTTGTACGAAGGCAGTACGTGCTGACCTGATGCGTGTGTTCATGCGTGTTTATATGCAGCCTCTTGCTGTTGCAGTGCTTGTCTGGCTGCCTGTCATGGGAATTGTAACCTACAGCGGCTTTGATGGCCTTATAGCAAGAACTCTTATTTCAGTGATAGCAGTACTGCTGTTTTTCGGCAGCTGCTACTTATTTATCGCCACAGCAATTGAAAAAAAACAGGCCATTGAAATGATGCACATGATTATAAATAAGACCGCCTCGTTTTTTAAAAAACCGCATTAATATAAAAACATCAGAAAGATAAATGCAAAAGGGCACAATACAGTTCGGAAAGAACACGGTTACAAAAACATCAGCCCCGGATCTGATGCGTGTCGAGGTTGAAAAGACGCGCCTGGCATTTGAAATCGGTAAAGATTGCGGTTTATTTCGAGTCCCTGAGATAGTCGAGTATAATGAGGATAAGGGGATAGCCGTTTTTGAGCGGATCCATGGAATAAGTCCATTCAGGAGTTTAGCAAAAGGGTCAAGCCAATACAAATCCATCGTGGAGCAGATAGGACGTTCTCTTGCAATCATTCATCGAAAACTAGTCCTACCAGATAAAATGACTATTGCATTAACAGACGAATTCAATCTACCTGGTACTGAAGTCTTTTTTCATGGTGATTTTAATGGAATCAATGTATGCATTTCTGCCTGCTTACCTTCAGTAGTTATTTTGGATTGGCAAATGACATCTCGACATGGAGGAAGGGCAACATATGGCAGCAGGTACTTTGATATCATTTGGTTTATTAATTATATATTATGGACACCAACAATCCAATATCTCTTTAGTGATCCAGTTTCTACTATGGCAAAAGATTTTCTCGAATCGTATTTCAAGGAATCAGGGTTATCGTATAATATGAGAGAATTTGTTCATTATGCAAAAGATTTTTTTGATACTAAGCTTCCGTTAAGAAAGCAGCATGCATCTTGGAAAGAACGCTATCTTCTGAAACGAAGTAATATATTAACTAAGAGATTTGTAAAATCTTTAGAGACCATTATGCCCGACGGTTATACTCATAACCTTAGTAGTCAAATACAAAATGGTAATATTTTATGATATTGGATTATAGAAATTCGCATCTTAAAAGAGAAAAAGGTAAAACCTACCATGAGACATTTTCCAGAGAACCGTATCGTAAAATGATCTGGCAATTAGAAAAGGAAATTCTGGACCATATCCTGAAATCATATTTTCAAAACACCGAAATCCATCATTTAGACTTTGCCTGTGGAACTGGACGTATATTGTCGTATTTGGAAGACCGCACAAAAAACGCAGTTGGAGTTGATATTTCGGCGAGTATGCTTGAAATAGCCCGAAATCACAACAAAGCAGCTGAAATTATACAAGCAGACCTTACTTCAGAAGATGTGCTTGGAGAAAGGAAATTCAACCTTATTACTGCATTTCGTTTTTTTCCAAATGCCCAGCCGGAATTAAGAAGACAAGCTATGAAATTGTTAAGTATACACCTTGAAGAAAATGGATATATTGTGTTCAACAATCATAAGAACACCGGGAGCACAAGAAATCGGCTGGCTAAACTTTTTAGACGTCACGGATACAAAGGGATGAGTATTGTAGAAGTTGAGATGCTTTTAGCTGAATTTGAACTGGAAATTACAGAAAAATACCATCTATGTGTGTTTCCCGCATCTGATAAACATAACCTGCTTCCCATTTTCCTGCTGCACAAGGTTGAGACACTATTAAGTAAGTGCCGTATTCTCCAGAATTATGGTGAAAATATTATTTTTGTGTGTCGATATTCCAAAGCGAAAAAGGAATAGTGTTAGAATATGAATATTCTCATTGCTGGTGACACATGTCCTATCGGGCGGAATCAAGCTTTATTTCAAAAAGGTGATGTAACATCTCTTTTAAATGATCTTCAGCCTGAGTTTGAAAAATCAGATCTCACAATTATCAACCTCGAATGCCCACTGATTATTAAAGAAACACCTATTGAAAAGTGTGGTCCGAACCTGGGGGCACCCGCTGACTGTGTTAACGGTCTCAAAGCTATGGGTATAAATGTGGTGGGGCTAGCAAACAACCATGTTATGGATCATGGGTTTGATGGATTGCATACCACGATTCAGGTATTGGAAGAGAGTTTTATCGCACATGTTGGTGCTGGTAATAACCTTGCTGTAGCTCGTAAGATTCTGATACGCGAAGTCAATGGTGTTCGTATAGGCATATTGGCTATGGCTGAGCATGAATTTGGTATAGCTACGATAGACACACCAGGTGCTAATCCCATCGATATCATAGATGCAGTACGAAATATTAAAACTCAACAGGGCAACTTTGATAAATTGATCATACTTTTACATGGTGGAAACGAACTTTATCCATACCCCCGACCCCATATTATCGATATATGCCGTTTTTTGGTCGAGCAGGGTGCCAATGCCGTTATCTGTCAGCATTCTCATTGTGCAGGATGCATGGAAATATATCTTGGAGCTCCGATTGTTTACGGTCAGGGCAACTTCCTTTTCGACTATCCTTCCAGTACGACTGCATGGAATATCGGCCTGCTGATTTGTCTGGATATCAATGACGAAGGCAGTTTTGCACCCAGTCTGGTCCCTTATAGGCAATCAGGTGGTCAGTTTGGCTCACGCCGGCTGACCACTGATGAAGAAGATATTTTCATGAAGGATTTTAAATCCCGCTCTGAAGCTATAGGGGATGCATCGTTTGTAGAAAGACAATGGGAAGTTTTCTGTAATGAAAATAAGCGCTCCTTCCTGCACAGTCTTCACGGTAAAACTGGAATTCTACGTCGTTTAGCTGGAAAACTTGATTTGTTGCATTATCTTGATTCGAACGAAGTCCAGCGCAGGCGTCTTAATTATATCCGTTGCGAGTCTCTGCGCGATGCTTTAATCACAGTGCTAACCCGTGAAGCTCAGCGAAAATAACATTCTGCATGAAAAATTATGATCGATTGTCCGTGATCGTTTGAAATATATGATTGGAGACTGACATGATGAAAGTTGGAATTTATAAATTTAAAGATCCAAATGGTAAGGATCTTGCTGTACAGAAGGCATATGAGCAAATTCTTGCCTATAATCAAATTCCATTTGTCAAGCTCAGGGTAGAGCAGTCTGATTTCTGGGAGCAGCTACGAAGTCTATCGCTGTTTATAATGCGCTGCTCACATTATGATTCCAACATGCAACAGGCCCGAGATATTTTGCCTGTAATAGAAAATGACTACAGGATTCCATGTTACCCAAACCACTCGACTGTCTGGCACTATGATGACAAGATTAAGCAGTACTTTCTTTTAAGTGCCAATGGCTTTCCTATTACCGAGTCATGGGTATTCTATGAAAAGAATTACGCACTTGAATGGGCCGAAAAAGCCAGCTATCCGGTAGTTTTCAAACTGAGGGGCGGGGCAGGTTCGATGAATGTGATTCTGGTAAAAACACACCAGCAGGCAGCCAGCCTTATACGAAGGATCTTTGGAAGGGGGATCTATCCAGAAAAAATATTATCAAAAAGCTCCATACGATTGAAACATTTTAATTTGTATAAGGAACTGCACCACATCGGTGGCAATTTCTACCGGTGGAGCAAGGGATTCGATACCACCCCTTTTTGGCAAGTCCATAAGAACTATGCTTTATTTCAGAAGTTTTTACCATGTAATGATTGCGACACACGAGTGACAGTGATAGGGCAACGAGCCTTTGCGTTCCGTCGAATGGTTCGAGATAACGATTTCCGAGCCTCAGGAAGCGGCCATATCGACTATGACGTTACAAAGATTGATCCTCGATGTCTTCAGATAGCCTTTCAGGTATCCAAACGAATGGGTTTCCAATCCATGGCCTATGATTTTCTGATAAACGAGAACCGTGAACCTGAATTCTGCGAAATCAGTTACACATACGTGTCCCGCGCAGTCCGCAACTGCCCTGGTTATTGGGATACGGAGCTGAATTGGCATGAAGGCCACTTCTGGCCTGAACATTTGCATCTTATAGATGCCCTGGGCCTTCCCGATTTAATAGCGCCTGAACTGGATTATTGAGTATAGAAGGAGTTTATAGTGTGTTCAGATAGGAAACTATCAAACAGAAGTGACAATGATTGATAAAATATTTTTTGTTGTACTTGTTTTAAACGCAACTGGCCTGTTCGGGTTTATTGCACCACAACTAGGGGTTACGATTGGGCAGGTAAGCCTGGCTTTGCTTATATTGAACATTCTCTATTTGCTCATCATGGTGCGGTGCTCGACAATGGTTTTTCGAAAGGTTGGAATGATTGCGTGGTTATTTGTTTTACTTATTTGGCCACTGATAACGACTCTTTATGCTCCATCATTCGAAATACGGGAGATTGGCCTGCAATTGTATTATTTTACGCTCTTTTACGGGGCTGTTGTATATACAGTCGCCAATGGCCTGCCATCAATGTACCGTTTGATGACTGCCAGTCTTGTTCTTACCCTAATCGGAATGGGATTGAATTTAATAAATCCTCAATATTTTGAAGTTGTGTCAGATATGGCGGAGGCAAAGGTTCTGAAACAGGCTCGTGTTTGTGGGTTTTTTTTGCAGCCCAACCAGCTTGCCATATGTATTAACCTTATGTTTATTGGGTGGTTTTCATTGAGGCAGTGGAAAAACGCATGGTTTGAAATGATTGTTATTATAACATTTCTACTTGCGGTACTTCTAACTGGTTCGAGAACAGGAATGCTGCTTGCTGTTATTGTTGTAGTGTTTGTACTATTGCCCATACGGAGAAATAAAAAATGGGTGATAAATAGAAGATATCTGTTGAAATTGGGTATGCTGATGTTTGCCCTGGCTGTTGGAATCATTGCTATGAAATTTTACCTGGCACAGATTAATTATACAGATAAGAAGGAAGACGACCTGATCGACCGCATGGAACTTATGCTGAATTTTAAGTTTAGCAATGAAGACAATATCAAGGATATAGAAAATGTACAGGCGAGGATGGATGCCCAGGCTGTTTACTGGTCACTCTTGAAAGCAAGACCTTTATTCGGGTATGGTTTTGGAGCAGAATCTTACTACAAAGAAATTGGCAACATATTTATGTCGGCACACAGCGATGCACTTACTTATGCTATGGAATATGGTATTTTTTATCCGGTTGTTTTTATTCTGTTGTTACTCAGCCTTTATTTTAAACGCAATCGCCGTGATATTGAAGGAGTTTTTCAGACCAATACTATTGTACAATTTATTGCTGTAACGATTCCGGTCACTTTAATTGCCAGCATTAGAGACACACGGACATTTTATGTGGTGTGGGGTATGGTGTTTGCTGCGATTTATTGTTCAAAAGGTATATTTCGTTATGATAAGTGTACTCATCAAATTTCCGGGGTATTATCAAAGAATGAAATTGCAAGACTTTATACTAAAAACCCAAAGTCAAGATAAGTTTATATATAATGTTTTTAAATAAAATTTACTCAGAATCGAGAATTAATTAATGAAAGTTCTTCAAATTTTACCAACCCTTTCAGCAGGTGGCGCTGAAGGGTTTGTTACAAATCTCGGAGTAAGTCTTGCGGGATTCGGAACAGATGTACGTTTTTTTCTTATGGCCGGAGTCCGTGGGGAAAGAGGACGTGTATTATTTTCACGTTTAAAAGATGCCGGGATTGAAGTTTCTGGTGCCGAAGAACGCAATATCCGTTCGCCAATGAATCTTTTTCGCTTGATATTCCTCATCCGCTCATGGCGGCCAGACATCGTACAAACCAACCTATATGCTGCCGAGGTATTAGGTATGGCCGCAAAGCTCCTAACTATAGGGAATGGAACATGTTTTGTTCGTCGATTGGCAAGTACGGAACAATCTGGTTATAGCTTGGATAGTGTTGTTCGTATGATGGATTACTTTTATCGGCAAACAATCGCATGCTCGCCTGCGGTTGCTGAAGCTTACCGAGTTAATATGGGCACAAATCATAAAAGCGAACTGGTTACGATTGTTAACGGCGGTCTCTTGCAGGACGATATAACTTCGACAGAAGAAAAATATCATGCCCGTAAAATACTTAATATTCCTGAACAGGCATTTGTTGTTGTACATATCGGGAGAATGTTTGGAGATGCTATTGGTACTGGTCTTGAGTCAGAACCCAAGGCCCAGGATATTCTTCTAAATGCTTTTGCGAAAGCATTTAAGGGTATGACCGATTCCATATTACTGCTCATTGGTGATGGACCGTTACGGTCTGAGCTGGAAGCACTTGCCAGGGGTCTGGGCATTGCAGAGCAGACACGCTTTTTAGGACAGCAACCTGAGCCGTGGCCGGTACTTAAGGCAGCCGACATGTTCTTTCTGCCTTCCAGGCATGAAGGCCTGCCCAATGTTTTGCCTGAGGCTGCCTCATGCGGATTGCCTGTTCTGGCGTCAGATATTCCTGAAATCAGAAATATATCACCAGGCGATGCATGGTTGCTCAAACCGGTGAACGATGTTGCTGCATTTGCAGATGGGTTGCGCGAAATCGCGACACATCGACTCGAATATAGACGAATTGCCTGTCAGGTGGCGCCACAAGTCCGAGAACATTTCTCGATGGCTGCATGTGCGAGGTGCTATATGGATGAATACGAATCAATATTGAAGAAAACCTCAAGATATAACCGTATGTTACTTTAGAGCTTTATAAAAATTGAATAATATTTTTGATGCGGAAACTCAAAAAAAGCTAAGGAGATGGAAATTGAATGAAAGTTTTACTGACAGGCAATGCCCATTTGTATAAAACGCCTGATGGAAAGTATTATGCGCCGACTATATACGGCTATGAATTCTTCCAACGTTATTTAATGGTTTTCGATGAAGTTCGCTTCCTAGCTAAGACCAGATATGTTGATAGTATTGATACTGATAATTATCTTCTTACCAGCGGTGAGGGTCTGGAAATATTTGAGCTGCCTTGGTATCAGGGGCTTAAAGCAATGCTTAAATTAATGGACAAGTTGATCTTAAGGTATAGAAAAGCATGTGATGGTTGTGATTGTTATATTTTTAGAATAGCTCAAATCGAGAGTTATCTAACTTTCATATTAGGCAAGAAAAGGGGCAAACCCTTTGCTGTAGAAGTGGTTAACGAACCAGCTACTTTGACTGATGTGAAAGGGGTTTTTAAATGGATAAATGTACAAATGCAAAAATATATGACCAAGAAAGCAAACGGCGCATCTTATGTAACACAATATATTTTACAGCAGGCATATCCAAGCAGGGCCAGAATAATGGGCGAAAGTAACCAATATTTTGAGACCCACTATTCTTCGATAGACCTCATAAGCAGTTACATTAGAAAACCAAAAAAATATACTGATACAAAAACTAAATTTGAAGTTATTCACGTTGCTAATCTTATTAATAGCAATATTAAAGGGCATATAACATTAATAGAATCTTTAAAAATTGTTGCTGATCACGGGTATAATATTACGGCTTGCTTCATTGGCGATGGTAACTTTATTCCAGTATTAATAGATTATGCAGAAAAACTTGGTGTGGCAGACAAACTGCATTTTATCGGCAGGTTACATAACAAAGAAGAGATTATTGAAAGGCTTTCAGAAAGCGATCTCTTCGTATACCCTACATATTTCGAGGGATTATCACGGAGTTTAATTGAGGCAATGGCAGCTGGTCTCCCTTGTATTTCAACACCGATCTGTGGAATACCTGAGCTGCTTGATGAAAAGTACATGTTTAGACCTGATGACAGCGAAAGTTTTGCAAAGGAAGTTATGCACTTAATCGAAAATCCTGCTGAATTGGAAATGATGAGTCAAAGAAATGTTGAGATTGCCGACAGGTTTACAAAGGATAAGTTGACTGAGAGAAGATATAAGTTTTATAGTAAATTAAGAAGGCTATCTGAAAAAAAATATCAGGCTGAGAGTAATAATAATCCCACCCAATAAAAAAATTTCCTTGATACCTGTTAACGATATTAATGAGCTGATTGATAATTTTGGTATAATAGGCGCTGCAGCGGGAAGCCTGTTTGTTTTTAAAGGCGTATACAGGGCAGTTTTGATTAATTATATCAGCGATGATGAAAGAAAAAAATTGTTTAAGATTTTACAAATATGAAGCTCTCAACGAACAGCTATGATAATTAAATACAATAATAAAACGGTATTATAAAATTGTATTATATAATTATAAGTGCTAGTAATCAGCTATGAATTATATACACAGGCAAATAGAGAAAGTATTGCTCGATCTTGTTGGCTCGTTCTCCAGCATTGCTGTTACCGGTCCAAGGCAATCTGGAAAATCGACACTCTTAAAGAATTTGCTCGTAGATTACAAATATATATCTCTGGATGATCCGTTGGTCAGGGAGCAGGCATTATCCGATCCCAGCCTGCTGCTTGATGGCCTGGGTAAAAAGGTAATATTAGATGAGATACAGTATGCACCATCCATCCTCTCATATATAAAAATGAGGATTGATAATGAAAGACAGTCAAAGGGTTATTATGTATTCACAGGTTCGCAGCAGTTTTCGATGATAAAAAACCTTGGGGATTCCCTTGCGGGACGCGTTGCTCTGCTTGATTTGCTTCCGTTTTCTGTTGATGAAAGAAAAAAATGTCAAGATATCCGGGACGATTTAGATGCCTTTGTCGGGGCATGTCTGAGTGGGTCATGGCCTGAACTTGCCACCGATGACTCAATCAGCAGAATGGCATGGTATGGTTCGTATCTTCAGACATATATTGAAAGAGATGTCCGGTCTTTATATAACATCGGCAATTTGAGGGATTTTCAGCGATTCTTGCAGCTGCTTGCTGTCAGATGCTCTCAGGCTCTCAATATGTCAGTGCTTGCGAGGGAAATTGGAGTCAGCGTTTCAACCATCAGAAATTGGATATCAGTGCTTGAAGCAGGCAGGCTCATTTATCTGCTTCAGCCATTTTACGATAATCTGGGGAAAAGAATTGTCAAGTCGCCTAAGATTTATTTTACGGATTGCGGACTTGTCTGCTATCTGACAGGCATTAAAGACAGAGATCATTTGCTGCAAGGGCCTATGGCTGGCGCTTTATTCGAAAACTTTTGTGTACAGGAGTTGCTGAAGATTTATTCTGAAAGCGGACAAAGGCCAAACATGTTTTATTTAAGGACCAATAATGATCTGGAGGTTGATCTGCTGATAGAGCTTTCCTATGATCTGATGATTCCAGTTGAGATTAAACTGTCAGGAACTCCTGTGAAAAAAATGTCTGATGGAATTGAGAGGTTCTGGAAACTGTATCCGCAGAAAGCAAATGACAAGGGTATGGTTGCATGCCTGACAAAATCGGATCAGTTGTTGAGAAAGGGCATTGAAGCCGTATCTTTCAGCAGTTTTGTTGAGAAGATGAAGATGGTGTTGATCCATTGAAAGGATTTCAAATTCTGACGATTGCTGAGAGCTTCAACAGTCTATCTGTTATCAGGTGGAGAGGTGAATCAGCAATGATAAGCTATGCAATTTGAGAAAAGAAATGACAGACTGCATAACAAGGGGAAATATGAAGCAGATTCTTCAGATGTGAAACGAATTCTTAATGAATTTGGTGGTTAATTAATTAAATATAGGAATGGACAAACGTTATGTTTAAAAACAAAACATTACTGATTACCGGGGGAACGGGTACATTTGGAAATGCTGTATTACGCAGATTCCTGGATACTGATATCAATGAAATCCGAATCTTTTCCCGTGACGAGAAAAAACAGGATGAAATGCGAAATGCACTGCGGAATCCAAAGGTAAAGTTCTATCTGGGTAATATCCGGAATTATGACAGTATTCTATCTGCTATGCGAGGTGTGGACATGGTTTTCAATGCGGCGGCTCTTAAGCAGGTGCCGTCATGTGAGTTTTTTCCCCTTGAGGCGATCCGCACTAATGCCATCGGTACGGAAAATGTCATGAATGCGTCCCTGGCTTGCAATGTCAAGAACATGATTGTTTTAAGCACAGATAAGGCAGTCTACCCCATTAATGCGATGGGCATGTCAAAAGCGCTGATGGAAAAACTCATGATTGCCAAAGCGCGCTCGCACGGCGATTCGGGAACGATCTTTTGCGGCACTCGCTACGGCAATGTCATGGGATCTCGGGGTTCCGTCATTCCCCTTTTCATCAACCAGATTCTGGCTGGCGAGCCCTTGACAATTACTGATCCGCACATGACTCGCTTTATGATGTCCATTGACGATGCGGTAGATCTTGTTGTGTATGCATTTGAGCATGGAAATCCGGGCGATGTTTTTGTGCAGAAAGCCCCGGCAGCAACGATTGAAACTCTGGCCAGGTCTTTGAAGAAGCTGTTCATGGCAAACAACGAAATCCGCATTATCGGCACTCGCCATGGAGAAAAGCTTTATGAGACACTCCTGACACGCGAGGAAATGGCCCGTGCAGAAGACATGGGTGAATATTACCGGATTCCAGCAGATATCCGCGACCTAAACTATGCTTGCTATTTCACTGAAGGTGAGACAGAGGTTGCCAGCTACAAGGATTACCATTCTCATAATACGCAGCAGTTGAATGAGGATGGTCTGATTGAATTATTGCTTAAACTTGATTTTGTGAGAGTTGCTTTGGAAACTGGGAAGGTTTCCTTGTAAATAACGTGAAGAGGCAGAGATAGCATGCTTACAGTACTGATCACAGGTGCCAAAGGTTTCATCGGGAATAATCTGGTTGCTGCCCTCAAGCGACGAGCCGATATTGACCTGATCGAATATGATTTGGATTCTCAGCCAGTTGTTCTGGAAAATGGATTGGCCAGGGCAGATGTGATTTATCACCTGGCCGGGGTGAACAGGCCGGAGAGGGTTGAAGAATTCATGGAAGGTAATTTCAATTTGACTCATCAGATCTGCGAAAGATTGCGGCAGATGGGCCGTTCACCCTTATTCGTGTTTTCCTCATCTACCCAGGCTGTACTTGACAATCCTTATGGTCTTTCCAAGCGCCAGGCAGAAGAGGCTGTTTTCGCATTTGGCAATGAAGCTGAGGTCTCGGTTTTTGTCTTTCGTCTCCAGGGTGTATTTGGTAAATGGTGCCGGCCCAACTACAATTCAGTAGTGGCTACCTTCTGTCATAATATCGCACGCAATATCCCTATTGCCATTTCTGAACCACAAAAAGAAATCGAACTGGTCTACATAGATGATGTAGTCCATGCCTTTATCGGTGTCATGAATGATCGCAAGCCTGTTTCATGTGGAAGGTTTTGCATAGTGGAACCAAAATATCGAACCACACTTAATGCTTTGGCGGAAGCGATCCAGGGTTTTAGGGAAAGCCGGATTAACCTTGTCCTGCCGGACATGAACGATCCTTTTATGCGCGTTCTCTATTCGACCTATCTTTCATATCTTCCGCAAGACTCTTTTTCCTATGCATTGACAAAGCGGTCCGATCCCAGGGGCGAATTGGCTGAGCTGCTGAAATCTCCCCACATCGGTCAGATTTTCATATCGCGTACCCGGCCAGGGTTTACGAGGGGTAACCATTATCACGATTCAAAAGTGGAGAAGTTTGTTGTAATGGAAGGGGATGCAATGATCCGGTTTCGCGCTTTAAAATCAAAGGAAGGTGTGCAGAGTGCTGAAGTCATTGAATATCCGGTTTCTGGCTGCGAATTCCGCGTAGTCGATATCCCACCGGGATACTCCCATTCCATCGAGAACACAGGACAAAGCGATCTTATCGTTTTATTCTGGGCGGATGAAATATTTAATCCGGATATACCGGATGCATTTTATGAGAAAGTATAGATAAAGATGGGGGAGCTATGAAAGTCATGACAATTGTGGGAACACGGCCTGAAATAATCCGCTTGAGCCGGACTGTTGCTTTACTGGAATGTCATACCCGTCATATACTCGTTCATACGGGCCAAAACTACGATTATGAATTGAACCAGGTGTTTTTTGACGATCTGGAACTGAGGGCACCGGATCATTTTCTTGAAGCAGCTGGAAAAACCCCTGCAGAGACAGTCGGGCTGGTTATTGCGAGAGTAGATGGAGTTCTGGCTGCTGAAAAGCCCGATGCGGTCCTGATCCTTGGTGATACGAACAGTTGCCTTGCAGCCTATCCGGCGAAAAGGCGCAAAATTCCTGTTTTTCACATGGAGGCGGGAAACCGATGCTTTGATCAGCGTGTGCCAGAGGAGTTGAATCGTAAGATCGTAGACCACATCAGCGATATCAACATGCCCTATAGCGCCATAGGCCGAGAATATTTATTGAATGAGGGATTTCCACCGGATAGAGTTATCAAGACAGGCAGTCCCATGTTTGAGGTGCTGCATTATTATATGCCGAAAATAAATAAGTCGGATGTCAGAAGCAAGTTAAAGCTCAAAGACAAAGATTATTTTGTAATGAGTTGTCACCGGGAAGAGAATGTCGATTATGAGAGCAACTTTAAGGGGTTTGTTGAAATATTGCATGGTCTGGCCGCATCATACGGTAAGCGTATCATAGTGACTACCCACCCTCGAACAAAAAAGCGCATAGAGATGGAAGGGATCGAACTTCCGAAACTCGTGGAACTGCACAAACCATTCGGATTGATTGATTACGTGAATCTTGAGATGAATGCATGCGCCGTACTGTCTGATAGTGGTACAATTTCGGAAGAATCATCGATTCTGAATTTCCCCGCTCTCAATATACGTCAGGCACATGAAAGGCCGGAGGGCATGGAGGAAGGGGCTGTGATGATGGTTGGAATGAACTGGGCGCGTGTGCAGGAGACTCTAGTAATCCTGAGAGGTCAGTCCCGAAGCGAGGATAGATCTCTTCAGCTGGTCCAAGATTACAATGTACCCAACGTCTCGGAAAAAGTTTTACGGATCATAATGAGTTATACCGATTACATCAACCGGGTTGTGTGGCAGAAAAAGTAACGAGTCGCGAGCTATCAATTGTTTAAAAAATTGCACTCCATCATTAGTTTTTCGTTGATCTGATAAATGAAAATCCTTTTTCTGACCCAGTGGTTTCAACCCGAGCCTTTTTTCAAGGGACTTCCATTTGTTAGAGCGCTTCGGGACAAAGGCCATGACGTCGAAGTCCTGACTGGTTTCCCTAATTATCCTGGTGGTAAAATTTATTCGGGCTACAAAGTCCGAATCTACAAGCGTGATAAGATGGAAGATATAACAATCCATCGTGTTTTACTTTATCCGAGCCATGATAAATCAGCGCTTCGTCGCATCCTCAACTACCTCAGTTTTTCACTTTCTTCATTGTTACTTGCACCTTGGATTATTAGAAAACCGGACATCATCTATGTATATAATCTCGTCACACTGGGGCCAACAGCCTTCCTGTTGCGTTTGATATATGGATCAAAGGTTATTATCGACGTCCAAGATCTCTGGCCGGAGTCCGTAGTGAATTCTAAAATGCTCGGAGACAAGACCCCATTTAGTCTTCTTAACCTTATCAGCAGTTGGATTTATCGTAAAGCCGACCGCTTGACGGTCTTGTCACCAGGTTTTAAACAGGCCCTGACGGTTCGGGGCGTTTCTCCGGATAAGATGGATGTTATTTATAACTGGTGCGATGAATCGTGGATGGATGAGGTTAGCTCCGGACAGCCGCAAGAGAAACCTTCGAAAAACGCCGGAAAGTTTATCATTCTTTTTGCGGGGACGATGGGTCTTGTTCAGGGTTTGGATACGGTCCTTGATTGTGCAATGATTTGTCGAAATGTATTGCCAGAGGTTAAGTTTATACTTGTCGGCGGTGGTGTGGACTGCCTGCGATTGCAACAGCGATCCGTGGAAATGGGCTTGGAGAATGTCGTTTTTTTACCTTGGCGACCAATTGATGAGATAGGTAAACTTTATGCAGGTGCCGATGCGCTTCTCGTCCATTTGAAAGACGACCCTCTCTTCCGTATTACCATCCCATCGAAAACACAGACAGGTCTTTTTGCTGGCAAACCGATAATTATGGCCATGTGCGGTGATGCCGCGGAACTTGTCCTTAAGGCGCAAGGTGGCATTGTGTGCAACCCGGATGATCCGCAAGAAATGATGAAAGCGATCAAGTCCATATACGAAATGCCGGAGATCAAAAGACAAAAAATGGGCGAAGCAGGCCATCGTTATTACATGAATTACTTGTCCTTCAATCAGGGCGTCGAGAAATTTGAGAAGATAATGATGTCTCTTTCGGAAAAAGAATCCTAGACAAAAATGCCAACTATCAAACGAGTCTTTGACCTTCTCATTACGATTCCGGCATTTATAATTTTATTGCCTATCCTTGCTATTATTGCCATATCGATAGCTGTTTTATTAAAACCTCCTATTTTCTTTCGTCAGATAAGGCCAGGATTGCACGGACGGCCTTTTCGGTTGATTAAATTTCGCACTATGACTAACGCCAAAGACAGCACGGGTGTTCTTCTGTCCGATAAGGATAGATTGACAAGGTTAGGCCGGTTTTTGAGGGGGACATCTCTTGATGAGTTGCCGACATTATGGAATGTTCTCATGGGTGAAATGAGCCTGATCGGGCCACGGCCTTTGTTAATGCAATACTTGGATCGCTATACAAAGGAGCAAGCCCGGCGGCATGAGGTGAAACCTGGGATTACTGGCTGGGCGCAGATTAATGGGCGTAATGCCATTAGCTGGGAAGAAAAATTTAAACTGGATGTCTGGTATGTTGATAACAGAACACTTTGGCTGGATATTAGAATTATATTTATTACAATGTGGAAGATTCTCAAACGAGAGGGGATCAACCAGCCAGGGCAGGCAACAATGGAAGAGTTTAAATCCTGAAATGACTTGTAATCATAAATTCAAAAAGTGCAAAAGGAAGAGCTGTTAGTATGAAAAAAATCAATCAAACAGAAGATTTCACAAAAGAAGAACAATCATGCAAGATTGGCATTTCAACATGGCCTTTTTTTGCCAATGATGAAATTGAAACTGTGAATAAGGTCCTCTCCTCAGGACGGATAAACTATTGGACAGGTGAGGAAGGCCGTCTGTTTGAGAAAGAGTTTGCTGCATATCATGGAGTCAAATATTCAGTTGCTCTTATGAATGGGACAGTAGCTTTGGAGGCGGCACTCTATGCATTGGGAATCGGCTGTGGTGATGAGGTAATTGTGACTCCAAGGACGTTTATTGCCTCTGCCAGTTGTATCGTTCTTGCTGGGGCGAAGCCTGTGTTTGTGGACGTAGATCATGAGAGCCAGAACATTGCTGCTGAAACAATAGAACAAGCTATTACTCCTAGAACAAGGGCAATTATCACGGTTCATCTTGCCGGCTGGCCGTGTGATATGGACCCTATAATTGAACTTGCCCATAAAAAGAACCTTTATGTCATCGAAGATTGTGCCCAGGCTCATGGTGCAAAATATAAAGGCCTGCCGGTAGGCTCCTTCGGTGATGTTGCCGCTTTTTCCTTCTGTCAGGATAAGATCATGACGACTGGGGGTGAAGGTGGGATGGTCCTGACAAATAACCAGGATATCTGGGAGAAGATATGGTCATATAAAGATCACGGCAAAAGCTTTGACGCGGTATATAACCGGGAGCAGTCCATTGGTTTTCGATGGCTGCACGAATCTTTTGGAACAAACCTTCGGATGACTGAGCTACAGGCTGCTATCGGTCGGATTCAACTTAGAAAGCTCCCACATTGGTTGACCTTGCGAAGAAGAAATGCGGCAATTATTACTGATGGTTTTTCACGAATTCCCGGCCTGCGATTGACAATTCCACCCAAGGAGATTGAACATGCTTACTATAAATACTATGTCTTTGTAGAACCGAAGGCCCTCAAATCTGGCTGGTCCAGAGATAGAATTATGATGGCGCTCATTGCCGAAGGCATTACCTGCGGATCAGGTAGTTGTAGCGAAATTTACCTGGAAAAGGCTTTTGACCAAGACTGCCTCAGGCCTAAAAAGAGGCTTCTAGTTGCAAAACAACTTGGTGAAACCAGTCTTATGTTTATGGTACATCCGACCCTGACAGATTCAGACATGGCAAATATCTGCAAGGTAGTTAAGAATGTTATGGCAATGGCAACCTAATCATGGAAAGTGCGGAGCATTATTCCGGAATGTATTTTGAGGAATGGTTAAAAAAGGGAAGTTCAAGAATACATGTATGAAGAGGGTTCCTAGCCTGCTCTTTTGTCAACTATAGTAAACTAGAATAGGCATTGGCAAAGCACATAACTGCCTGACATGGTGATTGTGGATATAATGATTCTGTTAGTGTCTAAACTTCGGGCATTGAGAAAAAAAGGAGGTAATAAGGTATGAAAAGGTTTTCGGAGTGGGAATACCCTCTAATCGAGGAAGGAAAACCGACAAAATACAACTGGCTTGTACAAAATGTTAAAGGTCTGAAACTTGGTTATATGACAGATATTGGGGCATTTACCTATATCAACGCTAAGAACGGAGTGATAATTGAAGACCATGTACAAATCGGTTCACATTGTTCAATCTACTCTGTTTCGACTATAGATAATAAAAATGGTCTGGTCTTATTAAAGAATAATTCAAGGATTGGAAGTCACAGTGTTATAATGCCTGGAATTACAGTTGGTGTGAATTCAATTATCGGTGCACACAGTTTTGTTAATTGCAATGTACCAGATAATGTGGTAGCGGCAGGAGCTCCAATAAGAATTATCAGGAAGCTTAATAAACAATCCCAAGATTAAAAAATTATAAATGTATTAGTTGTAAAGGTCTTGTTTTTAATAGTGATTGTCTTTATATTGTTCAGTGGTACATTTAGTAAATCTCTTTAGGGAGAATAATGAAAAATATTATAATGAAGAAGAATTTCTGGGTAATACTGCTTATCGATATTACTCTCCTTGTTTCGAGTTATTATCTGGCTTTTTATTTCAGATTTGAAGGCAAAATACCTGCTGTAATGCTTCATTTGTTAAAGATGACGATACTGCCCGTTATTATAATAAAAGTATCATCTTTTCTATTTTTTGATCTTTACAAAGGAATGTGGCGTTATACAGGTATTAATGATCTTATGAACATTATGAAGGCTACGGTTTTATCAATCGGCATCTTCATTTTATATCTGGTGGCAGTTTACAGCTTTTCGGGAATATCCAGATCTGTAATCATTGCTGATGGTTTGCTTACGATATTTTTTATTGGAGGGTCGAGATTATCAATTAGAATGTTTTATCAGATGGTAACTGATATTTCGAGGGGCAGCATTAAACAAGGAAAGCACAATTTAGAAAAAAGGGTCATTATTGTGGGTACCGGTCCTCTGGCTGAAAGAATAAGCCGTGAATTATCAAACGAAAATAACGACAGGATGATCATTGCCGGGTTTATTGATGAGACAGGATCCAACAAAGGGATGAAGATTCATGGTATTCCGATCCTGGGGCCTCTGAAAGATATTAATAAAACCATTCAACATCTTGAAATAGATGATGTTCTAATTGCGCTTCCCGGTATGAAACCTGAAAGCATAAGGGAAATAATTGATGCCTGCAGCGGATTGGGTGTCAGTTTTAAGGTGATTCCTTCATTTGAAGAAATTATTAACGGAAGAGTGGCTGCTCAGTTAAGGGAATTACGAATAGAAGATCTCCTCAATCGAGATCCGGTATACCTTGATATGACCAGCGTATCTAAGTCACTGAAGGGTAAAGTCGTTCTTGTGACTGGTGGTGCGGGGTCAATCGGTTCCGAGCTCGCAAGACAGATACTGTCATTTTCACCTTCTCAGCTGATTTTATTGGATAATGCTGAAACTCCACTCTTCAATATAGAAATGGAATTGAAAGAAATAAATGTTCAGACAGAAATAATACCTTGCATAGGTGATATACGAACAACGAGAGGCCTTGAGAGGATATTTAATAAGTATCATCCGGAATTTATCTATCATGCGGCAGCCTACAAACATGTTCCTTTAATGGAGATAATGCCTATTGATGCTGTAAATAATAATATTTTAGGTACTTATAAGCTTGCTACAGTTGCGATGAAGTATGGTGCGCATAAGTTTGTCATGATTTCAACTGATAAGGCTGTTAAGCCGTCTTCGGTTATGGGAGTTACTAAGCGGATAGCGGAAATGGTTGTACAGTCGCTCAATGGAAAAGGAACTATTTTTTCAGTAGTGAGGTTCGGTAATGTACTTGGAAGCAATGGAAGCGTTGTTCCAATATTTGATAAGCAGATTAAAGGAGGCGGACCGGTTAAGATTACACATCCTGATGTTACAAGATATTTCATGACAATCAGAGAGGCATCCATGCTTGTTCTCCAGGCTGGAGCCATGTCAAAAGGCGGTGAATTATTCCTTCTTGATATGGGAAGCCCCGTAAAAATTGTTGACCTGGCCAGAAGTATGATAAGGCTGGCAGGATATACCCCGGATAAAGATATAAAGATCGTTTATACGGGCTTGCGGCCAGGGGAAAAGCTTCATGAGGAGCTTCTTATCTATGGGGAAGATGTTGTGCAATCGGTATATGAAAAGATTAAGGTTTGTACGAATTCAAACGGCTTTGATAAGAATATGTTGATGAATTATATTGAACAGCTTGAATTACTGGTTAATGAGTTTTCTGAAGAGAAAGATGTAATGGATATCATAAACACCCTTGTTCCGGCTTATAAACAGCAGGACAATACAGGGACTTTTACAATCAAGTCCAGCACATATCTGAACAGGTGGCATGATAACAGTAAAGCTAGTAATTTGTCAGAAGTATGTTAGGCGTGTAATTTCATAGTTTTTGTAACCCTGTTCATAGCGAGTTGAGGTCGGCAGAAAGTAGTACACAATAATAGAAGGCATGTTCATGAATTAACGCATGCCGGTTATTTTATAAGTCAGAAACATATCCTGCTTTTCCTCTAAGCAATATCAATAGACAACCGTTACCTGATATCCTGCCTGTGACCTTCCCCCATTTGTTAAGCCACCTTTAGTGCGATTTATTGATGATTAAAAATCGACGCTTACATTTATCCAGCGTCGATCAGCTTTCAAGAGACTCCTGCATAACAAGGATTTTAGTCATTTCGACCAAAGGGAGAAATCTTAATCCTTTGACAATACAAAGATTTCTCGTCACTTCCGTTCCTCGAAATGACAATCAAGGCAGTTATGCAGGAGTCTTTTCAATTTATTAATGGGGGGGCATGCCCTTCCGACCGCCGGAAGGGCATGGGGGGGTATGGATTATTCCCTGCGCAGCCTTAAGGCGAACACCGGGAACAGGACCATCGCAATTAAAACCATCATCAGAAGGACTGAAGCATCCGAACATGTTGTCGTCTCGATAAAACAGCCTTTGCCTCCGCTTTCGCCTGAAGCCTCTTCATCATCAACACTTGCTGCAGCAGGAGCGTTCCAGGAGGAACTGTCGACCATGTCATGATTTTTGATACCCATAAGTGCATTGTAGGCATTTACGCATCCGCCGCTCATGTTCAGTTCTTCCGAATATGATGATTTGATAATCGAACCTTCGATTATTCTCGATCTGACCTCGGAATAGCCGATTGATAGATTTTCCGAGAAAATCATTGCAGCAATCCCTGCTACGAAAGGGGAAGCGAATGAAGTACCTGACGCATACGAGGTGATGGAATTATTAAGGTCGGTTGTTGTCAGGCTGCTTCCCGGTGCGGCAACATGGACGCTGTAGTATCCGTAATTTGAAAAGCTGGCCAGTTCTCCGTATCTGTTCATCGCTGCAACGGCTATAATGTTGTCGATTTTATAGTTTGAAGGGTAGTGTGCGACTTCATCGTTGTTTGTCGAATTATTCCCGGCCGAGCAGACGAAAAGAACGCCTCTGCTTCTTGCATAGTTAATGGCGTCTTCCAGTGAATGGGAATAGGAATTAAAACCCCAGCTGGCATTTATTATCCTGGCGCCGTTGTTTACTGCATAATTTATCGCTTCTATTGCATCCGAGGTATAGCCTGTTGTGCCTGATCCATTTTGTTTCATGAACTTAAGCGGCATGATTTCTATGTTGCTGTTCCATGCGACTCCACAGGCTTTGATGCTGTTTTTGCCTTTTGCGCCTATTATGCCGGTGACTCTTGTGCCGTGGCCCGCATCGTCTTCGGGTTCACTGTCATCATTTGCGAAATCATAACCCGGAATCAGGACATCAACGAGTTCCGCGTGGTCAAGATATACACCGGAATCTACTACTGCTATTCTTATTTTTTTATTGGCTGAGTTTGTGGAAACATACGTCCATGCATCTGGCAGGTTGACATCGTTCCATTCGGAAGAGGAGTATGGCCAGTCTGAAGGAATGTCATCAGCCTTGATTATATAATTGGGCTCGGCATACTCGACGTCATCCCTGGCATTGAGTTCCTCAATCGCCTTCCGGGTGTCATCTACCGCAACTGCATAGGCTGTAGGATTCCCGGCCTCAGCGCTCATGAACGGCGAGGCTGATTTGAATTTGACAATAACTTCACCTTGTTTGTAGTCGGCTGATAAAACTGGAGTACCAATTATTGCTGTGAGAATTGCTGCTAAAAGAAATGTCTTCGGTCCTTTCATGTTGCCCCCCTTTTTTTCTGAATCTGAATATGTAAGGGCAATGCGGATGCCATATGTGCCACAGCCGGATTAAATAAAATAAATAAAGTAAAAACAATATGATAGAACAGAAACTTTGTTTTGAAATGCCTTTTGTACGGTTACAATGATCACATGATTGTAATCAGGATTACGTTATGCAATATTTAAAATGTAATGTGTAATCTCAATAAATAAAAAATAACCGGAAAATCGTGTCGATATGAAATCAAGCGGATGGACATAACCCGAATTCACGGATATAATTCAAATCCTGTATGCTGGTCCAAAGATATATAACTAATAATATTATAAAAACCTTCCTGGGCGCGCTGGTCGTTCTCTTTTGTGTTATGCTTATTGTCCAGTGGGTGCAGATGGGGAGGTTCATTTCTCTGGATGATGCCGACCTGATGCTTCTTGCATTTGTACCAGTAGGAAAATTCGTTATCCCTATGGCTTTCCTTTTCAGCATCCTGATTATGCTGGAAAGGCTTTCCTCTGATTCCGAGATAGTCGCTTTGAAGGCGTGCGGTGTAAAGAGCAGCACTATTAATATGCCGATCATATGGTTTTCAGTGCTGTGCATGGTTCTCAACATAATTATCTCTATATGGCTTGGCCCCCTTTCCATGGAGACGATACAGAAAAGGCTGGTTGAAGAAGCACCCCAGAAGATATATTCATTCATTAAAGAAAGGGATTTTGACGACTCATTCAGAGGCATAACCTTTTATGTGGGCTCTGTTGATCAGAAAAATAGAAGGCTCAATCAGATATTTATTGAAAGCAAGGCCAGCTCGCCTTATGTCGTTACAGCAGAGAAGGGTGAAGTCGGTATGGGGGATTCCCGGGTTGTCCTAAAGCTTTATGATGGCAGCCTTTTTATGCAGAAAGATAAGATCCTGAGATACATCACCTTTGATGAATATGATTTTGTCCTTAATTTCAATCTGACAAGAGAGCTTGGAATCAAGACCTGGGAAACGGCATCACAGCCGGAGCTGAAAAAGCTTATTACAGAGGATCCCGATCCCAAATGGATCAAGGAATATTACAACAGATATTCATTCCCTGTTCTAAGTCTGATACTCGGTTTTGTCGGGATAACCTTCGGTTACAGAAAACCAAGGGCGTCAAAATATGGAGGTTTTATAATAGGCATATCCGCGGTCATTGTGTACTATTTTGTTTTCATCATGACAGACAGACTTGTCAAGGCCGACAATATTGATCCTGTACTGGGTGCATGGATACCCAATATAGTGTTTTGCGTGGTAATTGGTGCAGTCTGGATTGTAAGGTCAATATATCAGAAAAGGCCCGTGAAATGACGCTCTTCAACTATATATTCAAAAAGGCTTTTATCATGTGGATAGGCTCCCTTGTCAGCCTGGCAGGGATGATATTCATGGCAAATTTTATCGGAAACATGTCCATGTTCTCAAGAAGCCAGGCAGAGGGATCTCTTGTATTCACATTTATGATTTTAAGCCTTCCCGAAATGATTTATCTGGTTCTGCCATTTTCGCTCTGTCTTGGTATCCTTGCATCGCAGGCGCTATTTTCAAGACATGTGGAGACGATTGCCATGCAGTCATGTTCTGTCCCCGTATGGAAAATTTATCTGCCGTACCTTTGCATGGGGATAATAGCAGTTGGTGTTATGTCCTTCCTTTCGTTCTATTTTTATCCTGTCGCCCAGAGGGAGGCCGAAAAAATTGAAAAATTTAAAATCGACACTGAAGGTATAAAGGGCTCATTCGATGTCCATGGAAGCCGGTTCAGGGACGGCGATAATATTTACTATGTCGAACTGCTGGACATCGATGGAGAATCCATGGAAAAAGTTTCCTGCTACAGCCTTAATGAAGGCAGGCTGACTGGAATATTGAAGGCGGATAATGCTAAATGGAACGGTAATTCCTGGGTTGCTACAGGAGTCAGCAGATTCAGCTTCTCGGATAAAGGCATATCGGCAGTCAAGGGTGATAATCTGCTTCCTCTTAAGAGTAATCCCAAAGACCTTTTTATGGCCAGACCTAAACCTGAAGTTCTGACCATACCTGAGCTGTGGCGTTATATTGCGCAGATCAAAAAAGACGGACTGAGTTCAAGGAATGTGGAAACTTATTTTCACAGCAGGATAAGCTTTGTAATCGCACCTTTTATCATGACCATTCTTGTTCTTCCTTTTGGGATGAGGTTTCCAAGAACAGGCGGAATAGCCAGGGGCATTGCCCTCGGACTCGTCTTTGCCCTTTCTTACTGGGCTTTCCATTCTGGAATGGTATCGCTCGGTATGTCCGGATATATGAATCCGGTTGTGTCGAGCTGGGCAGCCAATATTGCAGCGCTCGGGACCGGGGGAATATTCATCACGGTTAAAAGAGGCACTTACGGATGAGGTGAAATATCTTCTATAATTTAAAATACATCAAGGTTTGGAACAATCCAGACCGATCGCATGACAGAATGGCTTATAAAGACTGAGTGTCGCCATGACGATGTCCAGGATTTCTTCTCTTGAATAAAGCCTCCCTTTGCCTGTGCCCGGACATGATTTCATAACCTGAGCCCACTCCGTTTCGGATCGAAGGTTCGTAAACCAGAATGGAAATGTCCTGCATTGAAGAGGCCTGACAGGATAGATCGAACATCCGTTTTCAAAGAAGATGCACCTTCCGGTATCATCCTCTCTTATGCTGAAATTATCAAGATAGGGATACAGACATCGCTCTATAAACACCTCTCTTTCAATTTCCAGAAAATCCGCAATCACCCCTATTTCATTGTCGAGGACAATAATTATTCCCGGTGCACCATTACAGCATTTTCCACACTGGATGCATTCAAACCGGATTCCATTATCAAAGAAATATTTTCTGTCCTTGTATTCAATTACGCTTTCACTGTTTTCCGGCTGCTGCAAAGTCATCTCTCCTCGGGTGGAATACATCAATGATGTAACAGTCGGTAAGGGGTATACCTGAATGTTTCATATTAGGCGGAATAACAAGTGCGGAACCCTCTTCGAGCATAATCTTATCGCCGTCAAGGTTCATTTCGAACTTTCCTGTGATCACCATGCTGATCTGTTCATGCGGGTGATAATGCTCTGGCATTGGAGAGCCTGAAGCGATGTTGCAGTATTGTATTGTCATGTTCGATGTATGGACATATTTTGCCAGATAACCCTTGATTATTTCCTTTTCGGGTGAGTCTTTGAGATTATGATAGTTCATATTTATTTTCCTCCGTTTGTTAAGCTTACATGCCCCTGTTGCACGGGTCAAGGGTGTTGGAATAATGATAAAAAACCAATTGCATTTTAAGGATAATTCCGATAGCTAGTTTGTCACAACGAAAGGAGGATTGTCATGGCACATAAGATAACAGACGAATGCATATCATGTGGGACCTGTGTTGATGAATGTCCTGTCAACGCGATAAGTGAAGGTGACGATAAATATGTCATCGATCCTGAGCTTTGTACGGACTGTGGAGCCTGTGCTGATGTATGCCCTACAGAAGCTATAGAAGCTGAAAAGTAAAAAGACGTTTTTAAAAAGTTAAAAGTTTTCTGAGATGACAAGGCAGCAATCCTGAATAAGGTTGCTGCCTTAATAATTTATCCCCGGAAAATTATTTCGCTGTTTCGGTCAGCTTTGTCCGCAGAACATTAGAAAGAGAAAAGGTTACTACATTTCTTGGGGTAATTGTTATCTCTTCTCCTGTTTGCGGATTTCTTCCTCTCCGGGAATTTTTCTTTCGGACTTTCCATTTGCCAAATCCCGAGATGCAAACATCATCGCCTTTTTCAAGCTGAAGCTTGATGATATCGAGCAGGGTCTCAATTGCCTCCGAAGCTTCTTTTCTTGAAAGTCCCGTTAATGAAACAATTTCATCAATAATTACATTTTTTGTCAGCGTACCCATTTATCTCTCCCCTAAAAAAAATTGTTATTATCTTAGAATAATGCGAAATAGTTTTATGTCAATACCTTGGATTTAATATGTTTTTTGTTTTTTGGAAACAACAATGTCCCGGGCCAGGATAACTCTGATTCCGCAGATGCTTATTATCTGTGTATCGCTGTTGATTCCACAGGTAAAAGAGTAAATATGCATTTTCCCATAAAGGTCATCTTCATCAACAGGCTCAACAATAAGTTTCCATCCTCTTTTTCTCAAGTAAGGAACTATCTTCTTCAGGTCCTCCCATGTGAAGCATTCCGCCCAATATGTAGTTTCCTGGCTTCCTTTGTTGGCAGGTACGTCCTTAATAAGCTCGAACCTTCCTGTATAGGGCATTATCGAGTAGAGATTATATCTTCGCATGGACAGTTACTCCTGTCTTTCATATCGGTTGATTGTTCAGAGAAAATTAATATATTTTTGTTAATAAAAAATGTGAAATTAGTGGGGCACTTTCCTGATAACCGATATAGCCTCGCTCAGATGGGATAAAGCTGTAATCTCAACTCCTCTTGATTTCAATATTGTTTCCGCATTGGTTTTGGGAATCAGCGCTCTGGTAAAACCGAGTCTTTTCGCTTCCTTAAGCCTTGCTTCTATCTGACTGACCGGTCTTATTTCTCCGCTTAGTCCAATTTCTCCAAGACAGATGAATCCTTGTGGCAGTGGCTTATCGAGTGAGCTTGAAGCTACAGCCATAATAACGGCAAGATCAGCAGCAGGTTCCATCACTTTTATGCCTGATGTTACATTCACTACGACATCCGAGCCGGAGACGAACATGCCGCTTCTTTTTTCCAGAACAGCCAGCAGTACGGAAACCCTTGACGGGTCAATGCCGATTGATATCCGTTTAGGCATTGAAAAGGTGGTCTTACTGACCAGTGACTGAATTTCCACCAGAAAAACCCTGCTGCCTTCGATTGCCGGCATGACTGTACTGCCGGATAATCTGCCGCCCAGGCCCATGAAGATTCCCGAAGGATTGTTTATACTAGCGAGCCCTGTTTCCTTCATTTCGAAAATGCCAATTTCACCGGAAGGACCGAACCTGTTTTTAACGGCCCTGAGAACTCTGTATGCACCGGTAGAGTCGCCTTCGAAATAAAGGACGGTGTCTACAAGATGCTCAAGCATTTTGGGGCCTGCAATCCAGCCGTCTTTTGTTACATGCCCTATTACAAAAACCGGAATTCCTGTTGTCTTGGCGATGCCCATGAGGATGCCGGCGCAATGCCTTATCTGCGCCACACTCCCGGGGGCTGCTTCTATCTTTGATGAAAACACGGATTGTATGGAATCTATTATTATAATATTCGGGGAGACGGCCTTGATTTGCTCTGTTACTTTTTCCATCATTATTTCCGGATAGATCAGGAGGGACCTGCTTTTTACCCCCAGCCTTTCTCCACGGATTTTCAACTGGACTGCCGATTCTTCCCCACTGACATAAAGCACCTTTTGAGAAGATGAAAGATGATGTGCCATCTGCAGCATCAATGTAGATTTTCCTATCCCGGGATCCCCGCCGATAAGCACCAGTGAGCCGTCGACGATACCCGAACCGAGAACCCTGTCCAGTTCCGGAATGCCTGTTGACAGGCGCATAAGTGATTGGCCTGCAATATCATCAAAGGGCAGTGGTACGGTATCTCTTGGCGAGCCTGAATTGAGGTTCCCTGATTCTACGAATACTTCTTCCAGGGTGTTCCATTCTGAACATTGGCTGCATTTGCCCGACCATCTGTCAGATGTCCCTCCGCATGATGAACACCTGAAGAGCTGTCTGGCTTTTGCCATTATTGCTGCGTAACCCTTATGACTTCTTCTATCGTGGTAAGGCCGTCACTCACCTTTCTTGCCCCGTCCTCTCTCAGAGTATGAAGGCCTTCTTCAATTGCCTGCTTTTTGATATCATTCGAATCGGATGTCTTCAGAACTGTTGATTTCATCGAATCGCTCATCACGAGGATTTCATAAATGCCGATCCTGCCTTTATAGCCTGTATTGAGGCATTCCATACAGCCGGCACCCCTGTATAAGTGGCCGTCAGAAAGCAGCTTTTCTCTAACAAGACCGATTTCCAGGAGGCTCTCGCTTTCCGGGTAATAGGGCTGGCGGCAATCGGTGCATATCTTTCTGCAAAGCCTTTGTGCGACGATTGCATTAACGGATGAGGTGACAAGGAAAGGTTCAATTCCCATATCAATAAGGCGTGTAATCGCCGTTGCGGAATCGTTTGTATGAAGAGTCGAGAAGACAAGATGGCCTGTCAGGGCCGCCTGAATGGCTATTTCGGCGGTTTCCAGGTCTCGGATTTCCCCGACAAGGATTATGTCCGGGTCCTGGCGGACTATCGACCTGAGCCCGGAGGCGAATGTGACGCCCACTTTCGTATTGACCGGTATCTGTCCGATACCCTTCAGCTGATATTCAATCGGGTCTTCTATTGTCAGAATATTTTTCTCCGGTGAGTTAATCTTGCTGAGCATCGAATACAGTGAAGTGGTCTTGCCGGAACCGGTAGGGCCGGTTACGAGGACAATGCCATGCTCCTGCCTGAGCAGCATATTAACTATCTGCATGTCATCAGGATAAAAGCCCAGTTCTTCAAGTCCATAGAGTACCGAAGATTTGTCCAGGATTCTCATTACAACCCGTTCGCCGTTTGCCGTCGGGACCGTGGAGACACGCAGATCGACGGAATGGTCTCCAAGCTTTATTCCTATCCTTCCATCCTGCGGCAGACGTTTTTCTGCAATATTCAGATTCGCCATAACCTTTATGCGCGAAATGACTGCCGACTGAATACGTTTGGGAAGGCTCAATACATCATGCAGGATTCCATCGACTCTGAACCTTATCCTGACCTCGGACTGATAGGGTTCGACGTGAATATCGGATGCCCTTTCACGGAAAGCCTGCATCATAAGCCTGTTCACCAGCTTGATTATGGGTGCGTCGCTTTCCATGACGCTTATATCCTGAATATTTTCTATATCTGTCAGGAGGTCTTCTTCCTCCTCTTCCCTGATATCCTCAACAATATCCTGGGCGCTTTCGTTTTTCATGTCGTTAAGCCGGTTTATGGCTGAATGAATCTCCTGCTTTGTGGCCAGGATGCGTTTTATATCCCTGGCAGACATTTCCTTGCCTATGTCATAGAAGGGGTCTTGATCCATGGGGTCATTTACTGCAACTATGAGTGTATCTCCCTGCCATTTGAAAGGCACCATGTTGTAGCGCCTGAGAAATGTTACAGGGAGCCTGTCGAGGATTGCAGGGTCAACCTCAAGGTCGCCCAGCATATGCATGAATTCGATGCCCCATGCTTTGGATATGGCTTTGAGCAGTTCCACATCGTTGACAGCGCCTGAATCGACAAGCGCGTCCTTTAGAGAGCCGCCCTTCTGTTTCTGAGCCAGCAGCGCCTTCTGTAGGGCTTCTTCATCTGCAAGATTCTGCGAGATAACAACCTGCTCAAGGCTTGGTATTCTCATTAAGATTCACCCCTTGTCATCATGCCTGTCACCATATCACTTACTTTTCTGCTCTGTCTGGACATCCGGCTCCTTGACGTTCACTTGAGGTGCAGCCGGTTCAATTGAATCAGGATTTTTAGGCAAGGGAGGGACTTCCTCGCCCTTGGACATGCTGGGTGACTTTTGTCTCAGTGTTGTCTCGACAGCCTTTACTTCTCCATATTTTTTTCTATAGAGGTCATCCGACTTTTCGACAGTGTCGACTACCCTTGGAGTTATAAAAATATAAAGGTTTGTTTTCTCCCGTGCCCGGTTGGTCGTCTTGAACAGGTAACCGATCAGGGGGATATCGGCGAATAATGGGACCTTGGCGTTTCCGACCGTCAGACTGTCGCCTATGAGCCCCCCTATGACCATTGTCTCACTGTCTTTAACCGATACTGTCGTCGTAGCTGAGCGCTTGAATGTCGTAGGTGCATACTCCTCATCGCCTGTTCCCGGGACAAGTGTTGTTATCTCCTGGAATATGTCCATTCTGACGCCGCCTTCCTGGTTTATCTGCGGCGTTATTTTCAGGGTAACGCCTACATCCCGGTAGTCATAGGTCCTCACTGTCCTGTTGATATTGGTCGAGTCTGTGTCTTCTCTTGTAATATAAGGGATGTTCTTGCCGACTTTTATTTCGGCCTGTTTGTTGTCCATGGTGATTATCTGAGGTTTGGAAATTATGTGTATATCCTTGTCGCTGCTCACTGCATTTATGAATGATGCCATGTTGGGCAGGGTTATCGATGTATCGCCTTTGTTGATTGTAATCGCCTGACCGATAACACCGAGAAGCGGTCCTGCCGGCAGATCGCCTACAGATGATATCGATGTATCGCCTGACCTGGCAAACCAACCTCCCGTTTTCTTGCCGCTGTCATATTTGAAGGAATTAAAGAAAGACCACTGGACTCCGAGTTCGAAATCATAGTTGGTGTTGACCTCCATGATGAATGCCTCGACGTAGACCTGCTTCCGGGGAATATCAAGATAGCGGATTGTTTCAACGATGTTTTCATAGGTGTAAGGGTCTGCAAAAATGATAAGGGAGTTGGTTGACTTGTCCGGTGATATCTTGAAATTCTGCTGCTGACTTGTCGAGCTTGACATGGCTACATTCTGAGCGACGTTGGAACCGGCTTTAGGCGTGGCGTCCGGGCTGGTGACAACAGGCATGCCGCTCAATACCTTTGCCACATCCTCTGCCGTAGCATTCTGAAGGTAGTATACATGAATATCCTCTTTTCCGCTCGGGGTCGGGATATCAAGTTCTGTGATAAGGGCGGCGATGTCTTTCATTTCCTGCGCATTTGCAACAACTATCAATGAATTTGTCCTTTCATACGGGAGAATCTTTGCCGGTTCTTTCGATGAGGTAGATCCAGGTATGCGTCTTGTTGCTGCCCTTGTACTGGGATCGACAGCAGAACCTGACAGTATCTGGTTCAGTTTGTTGGAAAGGTCGGTTGCAGAGGCATGCTCAAGGCGAAGTATCTTTACATCCTGCGCATTTCCCTTAACGTCTATTACCTTAATTATTTCCATGATTTTCTTTAAATTCGAGATTGTATCAGTGACTATAAGGATGTTGCTCTGGGGATATGACATGATCTGAGAACTGCTTTTTGAAATAAGGGGAGTTATAAGATTTTTTATGTCATCGGCATCGGCATATTTCAATTGTATAATCTGTGTAACCAGTTTGTCCTGAGCCGATGTCGAGATGGAAGTCTGTGTTTCAATTCCTTTAGTAACGGCATCAGAGGACTTCACCACCTTTATTATGTTGCCTGTCTTGATTGTCGTGTATCCGTTAACCTCCAGGATGCTCTCGAATACTTTATAGGCTTCGTCAATTGTCATTTTACGGGGGGAAACGACATTCACTTTTCCAGTGACATTGCTATCTATGATAAAGTTCTTCTTGGTGATATCGGCAATGAATTTTACCAGCATGCTGATATCCATACCGTCAAAATCCATTGTTACATACTGTGTTTTACCTTTGGTCTTCTTTGAACCTTTACTGGTTTCAGCATTGCTTGTCCCGGAAGTGGAAGAACTGAAGTCCTTTGCTGACAATACCTCTTCCTCAGGTATATTCGCCGCCTCTTTTGATATGGCTTTATTCTGGTGCCCCGGTGCCGTTGAAGCTGGCGAGTTCTTGTCCACCATTCTCGCGGCATATATACTGCCTATCGAAAACAGCGTAATCATTATCAGCATCGCCAGAAATCGTACAGTTTTCATTTCTCCCCCTTAATGATTATCATCACTCTAGTTCCAAGTACCTTTAAGGCTTTTGAGGTCAGGATCATCCTTTGCCCATTTTCTGACATCCGGCCCTTTCATTTTAATCGCCTTTTTAAGCTCTTTCAAGGCTGAGGCATTGTCTCCTTTTTTTGCATAGGCGCAGGCGAGATTATACACCGGTTCCACACTATCTTTCGAGCACTGAATTGCAAATTTAAAATACTTTATTGCACTGTCATAATCGGACTTTGCCAATAAGACTGCCCCAAGGTTGTTTATCAGACCGGCATCGTTTTTATAAACACCGAGTGCCTCTTTGTAAATGGAAATTGCTTTGTCAAGTTCACCTTTTTCAAAACACATATTTGCAGTTTCAATATATTCATCCTTACTTTTATCCGGGGCGCCTGCGACAGGGTCCAGAACGGCTGCTTCGACAGGTGGTTTTGCTTGAGCCGCCGAGGCTTCTGCTTTATGCATGGCCTCTGATTTTAATGGTGGTTGTGAATGGTTGCCATTAACTGTACTCTGAATTTTTTTGTTTGATGGAGGAGTCGCGATATATGAATATACTCCCATGGTGACTAATGAACTGATTGTTACCGAAACAATAATAATTGTCCAGTTCTTAGGGTTGCTCCAGCTTTTTTTTCTGCCGGTCATGGGCAATGTGGGGACATCTTCATGCTGAACCCGTTTAAGGGCTTCATATATGGAACTCATAATCTTTCCCTTTCAAGCATATCGAGAAGAGTCAATGTCTCGATGCCCGCAATACCGTCTTTTGTCAGGCCGTATATTTCCTGCAATTTTTCGATGCCTTCTGAAGTTTCAATATCGTAAATACCATCGGGCTCAATTGATAGATAGCCCAGTTTTTTGAGTTTTTCCTGTATTCTCTTAACGCCTTTTCCATTTGATGATTTGCCGTAACTCCTGCTGGATGGATTTTTCTTATATAACACAACAGCATACCTCTGATATATATCTGAAAAGCTTTTCAAAGGGATGCTGATCCTGCTGCCGTCTGCTTTTATCAGGTCAGCGATGTTGCCTTCAACGCGTACTACGATACAGTATCCTCCCCAGACTGATGCTAAAAAAGGCTTTGAAATGCTCTTGAGAATATCAAAAGGCGGATGAAGATTCAGTACAGAATTTGCCCCTGAATTTTCAGGAAGAGCTTTAAGAGAATCTATTGCAGTTCCATAGTCCTTTATGATCCAGTCATAAGCCTGAGCGATTGGGCGCCTGTCATCCGGCTGCAAGGTCTGTTGAGTGTCTGCACTGGTCTTCGCCATGCCGGTTTTTTCGCTAATTAGGGAAAGGGCGGGTTTGAATAAGAATATAAGTCCGGCAATAATTGCAGCAGTCGCGGCAACTGCCAGGGCACCTTTAAAATACGAAGACCTGTGATTCTCTCCTGTAATCTCTTTGATTGCCTGACGGGCAATGGAGCCTGTTATTGTATTTGTCCCTTTTGTAAATGCAATAAGAAGCGAACGCTCACATGCCGAGTTGATTCTTCTTGGCAGACCTGACGAAAATTTGAAGATTCTATTCAGAGCGGCTCTGGAGAATTTTATATCACCATGAGAGCCTGATATGATGAGCCTGTGTCTGATATATTCTCTTGTGTCCGGTTTGCTCAGAAGTCCCATGTGGTATCTGACAGTGATGCGGTCGTTTATCTGCTTCAGGCTTGGAGTCGACAGCATTGATTTGAGTTCAGGCTGTCCTATGAGAACTATTTGCAGAAGCTTTTCCTTTTCGGTCTCAAGGTTTGAAAGCATCCTTATCTGTTCAAGCACATCCGTGGAAAGGTTCTGACATTCGTCAATTATCAGCACCGCGTTTTTGTTGTCTGTCCTCACATCGAGTAGAAAACCATACAATTCGTCCAGCAATCCCTTTTTTGAGACACTTCCCGAGTCGATGCCGAATTCCTGGTTTATTGTCTGCAGAAGTTCAATATCGGACAATGTGGGATTCAGTATCAGGGCTGTTTTTATCGTATCCGGCAATGTTGTCAGCAGAACCCGGCACAGGGTGGTTTTGCCTGCACCAACCTCGCCGGTAATCAGAATGAAGCCCTTCTTTTCATCAATGCCGTATTTCAGGTGGGAAAGCGCTTCCTTGTGCACTTTGGAAAAATAGAGATATTTGGGGTCAGGTGTAAGGTTGAAAGGATTTTCAGTAAGGCCGAAATATTTCTCAAACATTTACCATTGCCCCAATATTATTTTTATAACCCCGATACATTTTTAAATATAAACAGTTACTTCAAAGGTATATTAACGGAGGTTGTCACCCCGTGGCGTTCCAGTTCGATGTTTGCCGAGGATACATTCTGCATGTTCTGGTAGAGCTTCATTGCGTCTTCAGTTGATTTCACCGGTGACCCGTTAACAGATTTAATTACATCTCCTGAACGTACGCCAAGGCCGAAAAGCGGTGAACTGCTTTCAACATTGGTTACCCTGAACCCGTAAGGTTCTCCTCCTTTGTAATATGGGACGATCCGTGCATTGCCAAGAAGTTGCTCCATATTCTGCATGACCGATGACATGTCACCACCGGACAGGTTGGCCATAGGTACTGCCGGACCTGGTGGAGTGCCGCCTCTCGGGCCTTTCTTATCTGTTTTATCCTCTGGAATAAGCATCTGTTCCTGGCCGTTCATTACAAGGATCACCTTGTTTCTGAAAATTCCGATGATGTTTGCCCCTGACACGGAATCTCCTATTTTATAAATCTGCTGTTTGCCTTTGTCTTCAATAATGGCTCTGCTGTAAAGATCCGATCCGGCGATGGTGCCTTTCAATAAAAGTCCCAGTGCGGCGATCGGGCGGTCTCTGTCATCACCTGTAAGGGTTCCTTGTGGGGTTGTGGTGATAGAACCGAGCAGCTTTCTTTCTTTTATGATGTCATAGGATGACATCGGTGCAGGCTGTTTTTTCGGTATTGTTGCAATTGCTGCACTGTTTTTGGGCGGGCCGGGCATTTCAAAGAGGAGTTGTCCGCTGACACTCATGATTATCCCAACGATAACCCAGGCGAAAAGTGTTATGAATACAACAGGTATAACCCATTTGTAGCGATTAAACATACTTTAGCCTCACAAATTGTCATATCGGAAGAACTTCATATTATAGCTGCCTCTCCCTCTGCTCATTGACCTCAACTGCGTGGAATACCCGACTGTCCTGGATAACGGAACATATGCCTTTATACAATGATATTTTCCCTTGATGACAACACCCTCTATGTTAGCTCTGCGTGAGCTTAAATCACCAACGACATCCCCGACACTTTCTTCCGGGACCATGACCTCTATATCCATAACCGGTTCAAGGACAAGGATACCCGCATTTTTAAACGCTTCCTGCAGTGCCATTTGAGATGCTATTTTCATTCCCTGCCCGGTTGTCTCTTCTGTTATAATAACTTTTTTTATCTGAACTGCAACATCAACTATATTGTAACCGTTGACGGGGTCTGCAAGACAGCCTTCTTCAAGGCCAAGAAGGATTGAAGATTTGAGCGGTTCATTCATTTCAGGAATAATATCAAATGTGTTTCCCATACCTCTTCGTGCAGGGGAAACATGGAGTACGACATGACCCGAATGTAGCATGTCCCCAAGCTTTTTGCTGAACGCCGATTCTCCATCCGCCTGGTCCTTGATGCTTGAACAGTAAAGTACCTGTGGATTACCTACGTTTATGTCGATTCCGAATGCATTTTTAAGCCGGTCCACAGCAATTTCAAGATGAAGCTCCCCCATTCCTGCAAGTATTACCTGACCTGTGTCCGGGTCTTCGCTTACTTTAATCGTGGGGTCTTCATCCATGAGCTTTGAGGAGGTCATCATTAATCTCTGGTAAGCTTCGCCTCCTCCGCTTTTGGGTTCAATTGCAATGGATATAACGGGTTTGAGCACTTCAATGGGTTCAAGCACAAGGGTTTCATTGCCTGCAGTCAGTGTATCACCGGTTACGGCGTCTTTCAGCCCTGAAACGGCAATGATGTCGCCTGCCACGGCCTTTTCAATCCTTTCCTTATGGTGAGCGTGCATCATGAAGAGTCTGGCGACCTTTTCGGAAGTTTCTCTCGTGGTATTGAACAGCTCATCGCCCGTATGCATTTCGCCTGAATAAAGCCTGAGATAGACAAGCCTTCTGCCTTCCTCCATGTATACCTTGAAAACATATGCTACCAGGGGACTTTTGGGATCTGCTGATATTGTGATCTTTTCTCCTGTTTTTTTGTCATGTCCGAGCGGCGGTCTTATATCATTGGGAGACGGGAGATAGTCTATGATTGCATCAACCAGGGGCTGGATGCCCTTGTTTCTGAGCGCCGCTCCATAGAGAACAGGCAATATCCTGTTTTCAATCGTGGCTTTGCGTATGACATCTTTGACGGTTCTTACATTGATCGTATCCCCTGAAAGATAAGATTCCATCAGAGAATCATCTAGCTCGGCGAGCGTTTCCATCAGAAGGTCTCTTGCTGTTGACGCTTCGCCCATAATATCTTCGGAAATGTCCGTTTCGATGACCTCGCTGCCCTGATCATCATCTTTCCAGATGAGCTGCTTCATGCGCAGAAGATCGATTATACCCTTGAAGGATTCGCCGTTATAGTAAGGCAGCTGTACCGGGACCGGTTTTATCTCGAGGCGCTTTTCTATCTGGGAAAGGACTGATCTGTAATCGGCACCCGGTCTATCGAGTTTGTTGATAAATGCCAGTGTGGGGACTTCATATCTTCTCGCCTGATGCCAGACTGTCTCGGTCTGCGCCTGTACGCCTCCGACACCGCAGAGAATCATGACGGTGCCATCCAGCACCCTGAGGCTTCTTTCCACCTCTATCGTGAAATCGACATGCCCCGGCGTGTCGATTATGTGGATTTCATGATCATTCCATTTGCAGGTTGTTACGGCAGAGGTTATCGTGATGCCGCGCTCCTGTTCCTGAGGCAGATAATCCATTGTCGCCTGGCCGTCATGCACCTCTCCCATCTTGTGGATACGGCCTGTATAAAACAGCACCCTTTCAGTTACCGTGGTTTTCCCGGCGTCGATATGCGCCACAAAACCCATATTTCTTACTTTTTTCAGCCTGTCCAGTTTCATGCCTTTTTACCTTTAACAAATTATATACCAAGATATAACCTATATACATAGTCCATTTCATTAGCAAAATAGTATTAAAATGTGTTTATAAGAGTTATTATCAGAAGGAAATAAAGTATTTATTCGGTTCCGACGATTTTATCAAAAGATTAACAGTATTTTATGCTGGAGGGTAAGGATGGATTACCGTGTTGCTGTAATAGGCCTTGGATATGTAGGACTGCCGCTTGCAGTGGAATTCGGCAAAATTTATCCGACTGTAGGTTTTGATATCAGTTCGGCAAGAATCAGGGAACTGTCCAGGCATTATGACCGGACCAGGGAGATTGAACCTGAAGAATTCAAGCCTGCAAAATACCTGAGTTTCACAATTAACAAAAAAGATATAAGCACCTGCAATATTTACATTGTGACAGTACCTACGCCGATCGATTCATACAACAGACCTGATATCACTATGCTCAGGAAAGCCAGCGAAACAGTGGGGAGTGTTCTTTCAAAAGGAGACATCGTGATTTATGAATCCACCGTTTATCCCGGATGTACGGAAGAGGACTGTGTACCGATACTTGAACGTGCATCCGGCCTTAAATACAATAAAGAGTTCTTTTGCGGTTACAGCCCCGAAAGGATTAATCCGGGGGATAAGGCGCACAGGCTTCCCACCATAAAAAAAGTGACATCCGGGTCCACCCCTAAAATAGCGGCAATTGTTGACAGGCTTTATTCATCGATAATTGCTGCGGGCACGCATAAGGCGCCGTCAATAAAAGTCGCCGAAGCGGCTAAAGTCATTGAGAACTCACAGAGGGATATAAATATTGCCTTCATAAACGAGCTTTCCATTATTTTTTCGAAGATGGGGATCAGGACAAGGGATGTTCTGGCGGCGGCCGGGACAAAATGGAATTTTCTGCCCTTCGAGCCGGGTCTGGTCGGAGGACACTGCATAGGTGTCGACCCTTATTACCTGACACACAAGGCGGAAGGGTTGGGCTATATCCCTCAGATCATCCTTGCAGGACGCAGGCTCAATGACAGCATGGGGCCGTATGTCGCATCCGAGGTTATCAAGCTGCTCATCAGAAAAGGATGCAATATAAGAGGGGCGAGAGTGCTTGTTCTGGGGATCACCTTCAAGGAGAACTGTCCTGACATCAGGAACTCAAAGGTTGTCGATGTAGTCAGGGAGCTGAAGGATTTCGGCTGTACCGTGGATGTGTATGACCCTTATGCAGAGCCCGGAGAGGTTATGGAGGAATACGGCATTCAGATAGTTACATCAGAGAAGGGACTTGGTAAATATAATGCCATAATAGCAGCCGTAGCCCATCAGAGATTCAAAGAGATGAGCCTCAGCAAGTTCATGGGCAAGAGCTGTATCATATATGATGTGAAGGGTATTATGCCCGGGGCGGACGGGGCTCTGTAACTGTTTTATTATTGAGCAATGAACCAAAAAGGACTATTTTAAACCAAGTTCATTTTCACCTGTGGTGGTTCACAATAATGTATTAGTGGAGGATACAGATGGCATCTGATACAAGTGTGAAATTCAGGCTTACAGACAGACAGAAAAAGATAATGCCTGTTCTGATGTGCGGTTCGTTCTTCGAAGGTTTTGACTGGATGGTCATAAACATGACTTTGCCGTTCATTGCAAAGGACATGAATATCGGGGTAGAAGCGACCGGCCTCGTCCTCACTCTTGTGGCCATCGGGACGCTGGCGGCTTTCTTTTTTGTCAGGATGGGGGACAAAATAGGAAGAAGGCCCGTTTTCATATGGTCCGTTTGCCTGTATGCCATCATGAGCATAGCGACTGCCTTTTCTCCCAATATATACTTTTTTGTTGTGTGCCAGTTCTTCGCAAGAGTTTTTCTTGTCACTGAATGGGCCACAGGTTTTATTGTTGTAGCTGAAGAATTTCCAGCCGAGACAAGGGGCCGCGGCCTTGCATTATTCCAGTTTGTTGCCGGCATAGGGGCGATCTTCCCTTCAGCGCTGCTCGGTTTGATGATGACATTGCCTTTCGGGTGGAGGGGCCTCTTCGTATTGGGAGGCCTTCCATTAATATTAATATTATTTCTTAAAAAGAACTTCACCGAAACACAGAGCTTCCAGAAAACAGCCGATAGAGCAAAAAACAAGACGGAATTTTTCGAGGTGTTCAAACCCGAGTACCGCAAGTATATGATTTCAGTTTCTCTCCTCTGGTTCTTTTCATACCTGTGCTATACGACGGCGATGAACTTCTTCTCTTACCATGTAGTCAATACGCACCAGTGGACTCCAGGCATGATATCCCTGGCCACATCGGTTGCTTATCTGGTCGGATTCGCCGGATATATCCTGGCGGGCAAGCTTATGGATTCAATAGGAAGGAAACCTACCGCAATAATATTTTTCCTCTGCGGGACCATCGGGACGATAAGTGCGTTCCAGATGTCACAGTACTACCTGATATTCGCATCCCTTGTTTTCGGAACATTCTTCATAGGGGTATTCACGGTTCTTTGTGCATCATTCACGAACGAGCTTTTCCCGACCAGAATAAGGGCCAATGCAACAGCCTGGGGTAATAACATTTTCGGCAGGCTCGCCCAGGTTGTAGCGCCAAGCATAGTGGGATTTCTTGCCGTGAACATTGGCGGGACAGGAAACGCAGCATCTCTCATGGCTCTTGGTCCCATAGTTTCTACAATTATTGTGATATTCCTTTTGCCTGAAACAAAAGGATTCAAGCTCGAAGAAGACGCAGAAGAAAATGTCTCTATTGAGCCATCGGTCTGATAACAGGAAGAAAGGTGTAAAGAACGGCTGAGGCTTGCCCCGAAGCCGTACTTTTTATTCCGATCCTCAACAGAATTCCCCGATGGATATGTGCTTTGTTTCCATATAGGCGTCAAGTCCCTCGATGCCCAGTTCACGGCCCCAGCCGCTCTGTTTGAATCCTCCGAAAGGACAGTTGCTTGTAGCGGGCACCGCATCGTTCAGCCCTATGCTTCCAGCTTGCAGTTTCTCGGACATCATCAGACCGCGGTTAAGATCACTTGTGTATAGGTATGCGGCAAGGCCGTACTCGGTCGAGTTGGCCTTTGCCAGGACCTCTTCTTCAGTATCGAACGGTGCGAAGACTGCCACCGGCGCGAATATCTCTTCACTCATGCAGAAAGCCGTATCCGGGACATCGGCCAGGACTGACGGTTCGAGGAAGGTGCCATGTTCCATCAGGCGCTTTCCTCCGCACAAGAGGCGCGCCCCCTTCGATACGGCATCGTCGATGTGCTTTTGTGCGGTCTGAAGACCCTCTTCATTTATCAGGGGGCCTATATCAACGCCTTGTTCCAGACCGTTTCCTGTCTTCATCGCCTTCACCCTTTCGGTAAACGTTTCAATGAATCTGCCATAAATCGGGCGTTCAACATATATGCGGTTTGCTGCAACGCATGACTGGCCTGTGTTTCTGAACTTGACTGTGAGGGCGCCGTTGATTGCCTTATCAAAATCTGCATCGGCGAAAATTATCAGAGGGGCGTTTCCACCCAGCTCCAGAGAAAGGCTCGTGCAGGTTTTCGCCGCGCCTGCGATCAGGAGTTTTCCCACTTCGCTGGAGCCCGTGAAGCTCACTTTACGGCAGATGGGATTATCCAGCATCTCGGAGGCAATTTCGGAAGAGTTGCCCACCACAAGCTGGAAGACACCTTTCGGAACACAGGCTGCCTCGACGCATTCGGCAAGCTCAATTGAAGAGACCGGGGTCAGGCTGGATGGCTTCAATATTACAGGACAGCCGGCTGCAAGGGCAGGCCCGACTTTCCTGGCTGCCAGCATGAGCGGAAAATTCCATGGCGCAATCGCACCAACGACACCGACAGGGTTTTTCATGACGATGTGGCGCTTGCCATCGGCCTGGTTCGGGACCCAGCGACCGTAGGCGCGGCGGCCCTCTTCAGCAAACCAGCGGAAATGGTCAATGGTCATGGCGACTTCGGCTTTGCTCTGGGTGAGGGGCTTGCCGTTTTCCAGGGTGATGGTGCGCGCGATCTTATCCGACCTTGCCGTCATCTCAGCGGCAATGGCCAGCAGGTAATCACCGCGCTTCATTGCGGGTAGCCCTGACCATGAGGTGAAGGCCTCTTCGGCGTCTTCAAGAGCCCGTCGCACCATGCTGCGGTCGATCGCGGCTACATCGGCGAATGCCTCACCCGTGGCAGGATTCAGCACTGAAAATCTCCTGGGACTGTCAACCCATGTTCCGTTCAAATAAACCCGGTAATGTTCCATGACATCAAGCTCCTTCTTTACATCATAAGTTTGAAATGCGGTTCGATTTTTGTGATAACTTCCACCACCGACGGCTTACTGCTGCTGACGGCTGTTTTGAGAGCTTCAGCCAGATTTCCGGGATTTGTGATTTTAAACGCGTCGCATCCCGCGGCGCGTGCGTAAGATTCGAAATCCGGCGCGGGATACTGCGTGCAATAACGCCTGTCCGGTGCCTGGAAGTCGAGGATGTTGCCGAAAGCAGCGTTGTTGAGCACTACATAAGTTACAGGCAGTTCATATTGTCTGGCAGTTTCCAGGCAGTGAAGCATCATCATCATTCCGCCGTCGCCGCAAATGCAGACGACTTTCGCGTCTTTTTTAACGAACTTTGCGGTCAGGGCAGCAGGCGGCCCCCATCCGACTCCTCCCGCTCCGCCGGGCGCGAATACCTGTCCCGCACCTTTTGACATGAAGTGGCGCGCCGACCACTGGCGGTTATTCCCTGCGTCAAGACAGAGGACATCGTTGCCGTCGAGCACCTTGTTCACCTCATGCACGATTCGTTCTGGTGCTATCGGGGATTTGTCTGACGAGAACTCAGGGCACGCGAAGAAACTTGTTTCCGATTTTCTCTTTTTCAATGCTTCGATAATGCCTGAGGTGTCTTTTTCAAAGTTTCTTATCTTCAAAGCTTCGATGATTCTTAAAAGGCCCGTCTTTGCATCCGAGACAACACCCATCTCGACGGGGTAGGTCCAGCCTGCGTTCAGCGGCTCGATATCCATCTGGATGATTTTCTGTTTTAAGGGATTAATGAATAGCGGTGAGAGCATCATCGTATTTTCCGGAGAAAGGCCTGTGCCTATTGCGAAAATGAGGTCAGCCCCCATGATTTTCTCGTTGGCTATCTTCTGCCCGATGCCGCCCATTGTGCCCAGAGCCAGGTCGTGTGTTTCTGCGATCGCGCTCTTTCCCATATAGCTCGTCGCAACAGGTATGCCTGTAAGCTCTGCAAATGTGCGCAGCTCTTCGTGAGCCTTCGAATGGTGGATGCCGGAACCTGCGATTATAACCGGGGAAGAGGCATTCACAAGCATGCCGGCGATCCGGCCTGCTGCTTCGTCATCAATGCCGGGCCGGGGGATGTTCAGATGTCCTGCTGCGGGATAAAGCGGCGGGGTTGCCTTCTCCGTATCGAACTGCTGCGTGAAGACGTTCATCCTGGCGCAGACGCATACCGGACCGGGCCTCCCAGTTACCGAATGTTTGACCGCCAGACGTATACCGTGCAGCAGCTCGTCAGGGCTGTTTGCAAAAGTCGTGTACTTGGTCATTGAGCGCATCATGTTAGGCAGGTTGAACGATCCGTATTCTCCGGTTCCGTTCTGCCAGGGTCCATGCTGGGTAAGTCCGCCGTAGTCGCTGGTATCGGTGATGATTATCATGGGCGTACCCGTAAGGTATGATTCGAGAATGCCGAATGCGGCATTGGAGACCGCCCATGCCCCCTGTGCGATAACGGCCGCGGGTTTCCCTGTCATCCTGCCGTACATGTCGGCCATGCACGAAGCCGCTCCCTCATGGTGGACGGTAATGCTTTTTATCCTGTCCTGGTGCTCGTAAAGACCGTCATAGAGAAAGAGAGCGCCGCCGCCCGGGATTCCGAACACGTACTCAACGCCGCATTCTATAAGCGTCAGAACGGCTGCATTTCCTATGGACTGCATCATGCTTTACCTCCTGAAGAAACAGCTATCATTGATCAATGATGCCGTTCACTTTTTTATATGTTCGGTAACTATTTTGAAGCATTCACCCGCTACATCTATTGTTCTGTCGATATCGTCATTTGTGTGCTTAAGGCATACGAACCAGTTGTGGTGAGGATGCAGAAATACACCCCGTCTGGCCGCTTCGCCGCAGAACAGCCGGTTGATGGAAAAGTCTGCATCGTTGTCGAAGCTCATGAACGGCATTACCGGGTGTCCGGTGTAATGAACTTTGATGCCCGCTGCATTCGCCTGGGCGAGCATGCCTTCTTTGAGCCTCAATCCCGTTTCGTAGAGCTTTTCGACTACCCCTTCGCGGTTGACGATGTTGATGGTCGCGATGGATGCCGCCATAGGAACGGCCGAGAAGAAATGGGTGCCTGTGAAATTGGTGGACTCGGCTGCGAATTTGACTCCCGCATTTCCCATAATGGCCGAGAGGGGATAGCCGTTGGCCATGGCCTTTCCGAAACAGATGATATCCGGCTCCAATCCATAATAGCAGTGCGAACCGTTTGCGTGTATGCGGAACCCGCACCTTATGTCGTCCATGATGACGACGATACCCTCTTTTCTGCATAACTCTGTCAGGCCGCTGTAGAAGCCCGGCGCCGGCAGCACCTGGTCTTCCATTGCGGGATGGTGATGGGGTGTGAGAATGACTCCGGCCACGTCGCCTTTGTTCTCGTTGACGAGTCTCTTCAAATCTTCGAGGTCATTGTATCTGAAGGAGAGCACGTGCGCCCTGTACTCTTCCGGGACGCCGTTAGTGCTGTGCGAACACCAGAAATGAGCCCCGTTATATGCACCGTCAATGGCGATTATTTTCTTCCGGCCCGTTTGCTGGCGGGCGATGGTGACCGCATATGTTGTGACGTCGGACCCGTTCTTGCCGAAGGCGGCCCAGTCCATGCCTTTAATCTGGTTTATGAGCAGGGAGGCAAGCTCATTCCACCTGTCGGTAGGCAGCGTGAAAGAGTCGCCGCGCCTCATCTGATCCATTGCCGCTTCGTCCACTTCCGGGTTGCACATGCCGAGCAGGTTCGTACCGAACGAGCACATGTAGTCTATGTATTCGTTGCCGTCCACGTCCCAGACATGAGAGCCCTTTCCTCTGTTGAAAAAGCATGGATAAGAGCCGAACGTCAGGAAATACGGGTTCCTTGGCCCGTAGATTCCGTTGGGTACGATTTTTTTAGCCTCCTCGAACATCCGGTACGACTTCTCAAAAGAATAAAGCTCCATATGTCACCTCCGTCGGTTCTTTTAATATTCTGGCATGCCTGAGCCATGCCGTTATCTCAACAGATAGGGGATCTCCACCCTGAGCGCCTTGTGCGGGCACTCTATTTCGCAGGGCAGGCAGAACCAGCACGTGCGGTATTCCCCGAAGGCCTGGCCGCAGGAAAAGCAGCGCCCGGCCTCCTTTCTGGCTGATTCTTCATCAAGACAGGCTTCGGCCTCGGCGAAGTCGCCTTTTCCCGTATATTTCCTTGCCGGAATGGAAACCCTGTCACGCCTGATGTCGCTGCCAGTCTCGATCTCGAATTCCGTCTCGACCGGACCTCTGTAGCCGCGGCCATAGAGCATATGCTCGCCCATGATATAGCGGTGTATCGATTCAGCCGCTACACGCCCCGAAGCCATGGCTTCGACGACGGATGTCGGGCCGTTTGCTGCATCTCCTGCGCAGAACAATCCCTCTTCCGGGGTTTCAAGAGTTTCTGCGTCATGCATGATCCTGCCGGCCATTATTATGCCCAGACCTTCGAAAGGCTTCGTTACGGGTGTCTGGCCGGCTGCTATGATGAGCGTATCGGCGTCCATCGTTTCAGTATGGCATGCATCGAATGAGGGGTTGAAACTGCCGGAGCCGTCAAAGACGCTAATGCATCTGACGAACTCCACACCTTTTAATCTGCCATTCTCAGAGATAAACCTTGAAGGCCCGAGAGAGCTGACGATGTCTACGCCTTCGTCCCTGGCCCCCGCGAGAGCCCAGGGGAAAGCTGGCATCTCAAGTTCCGATTCGAGGCAGACCATTTTCACATCTGTTGCCCCGAGCCTGAGGGCAGTCTGGGCTGCATCCACAGCCGCATTTCCGCCGCCGATGACGAGAGTGCGCTTCCCGATCTCCGGCGCGTTTCCCGAGCGCACCATCTTCAGGAATGGGAGGGCATGATATACGCCGGGCAGGTCTTCGCCTTCGATTCCGATGAGCTTATGTCCTGACGAGCCGGTGGCTATAATGACCGCTTCGAATTCTTTTCGCAACGATGCTATATTCTTGCTGTCTATGGCTTCGCCGCATTTAAAGATGATGCCCATACGTTCAAGAAGGTTTATTTCATTTTCGAGAACAAGGACAGGAAGCCTGAATTCGGGTATGGCCCAGCGCAACATGCCGCCGGGACGGGATTCAGAATCGAAGACTGTTACCTTGTGCCCTAGCAATGCAAGGTCGTATGCGGCCATAAGCCCTGCAGGACCAGCGCCAACTATCGCTACGGCCTTTCCGGAGGATGATGCCATATCCGGCAGAGCTGTTTCCCCGCTTTTGGCAGAACTATCGGCAAGATAGCGCTTGAGCGCGCGTATGGCTATGCCGCTGCTGCCGACAGATGAGTGATGGCAGTTATTCTCGCACGGCTGGGAGCATATGCGTCCCATGATGCCGGGGAAAGGCAGCTTGCCGCGGACGAGTTCCATCGCCTTTTCCTCTTCGCCCATTGCGATCAGCCTGACATATCCCTGGGAATTAACGCCCAGTGGGCATGCCTGCCTGCACGGGGCGAGCTTGAGTCGGAGATTGTCCATCGGGCATTTTTCCACGCATATGCCGCATGCTACGCACTTGTCCTTATCGACAACTATGTTGTCCGTCAGCGCCGTCAACAGGTTGATCCCGCTCACCTTAATCCTCCCGAAATCTTAATGATATCCCTGAGGTCTATTTTGACGTCGCGTGGCTCGGAGCCCTGCGACAGAACGATGTGCTTTACCCATTCGCTGTCGTTCTTCTCCGGATAATCGGTCCTGTAATGCCACATGCCCCATCGGCTCTCCTTGCGAGTGATCGACGCGCGCGCGCTGAGGTCTGCGCACTGGATTATGTTTTCGATCTCGTAAGATTTGAAGAGGTCGTGCACATTGCTGACCCTGACCTTTTCGTCCAGTTCCTGCCTGAAACGCTCCATCCACCACAGCGCACGGTCAAGCTTGTACTCGTTTTTCGGCGGTACGATGTAGTCGTTTATGATTCTGCGGACCTTATATTCGAACTCCTCGACCGGTATCGGATTGGCTCCGCGTTCGAGTCGGCTGTTGCGGTCTTTCATGGCTTTTCTCACCTGTGTGTCGTCATAGTCGGCCTTGCCGATACCTTCGGCGTATCTTGTTGCGTTTTCAGCTGCAATCTCGCCGAACACGAAGGCGCCTGTCAAATGGCCGCGCGCAACCAGCGAGGTATCGCCTGCAGCGAACAGGCCGGAGACTGTGCTTGCCGCATTCTCGTCAACACGTACGCCTGTGAGCCCGTGGCCGCCGCAGAGGAAGCATTCGGTGGGCCAGAGCTCGATCTCTCCGGTGCGGAAATTCACGCCGCGGCCTTCATAAAAGCGCTCCTGCACGGGCCGTTCGGTAGTGAAGAGAATCTCTTCGATCTCGCGGATGCGCTCTTCGGGAAGGTGGCTCATTACAATTCGCATCGGACCGCTGCCCTCGCGGTGATGGTCCACGAGCATGGACTTTATCGAAGGGTGCTCTCTGCTCTTGTCAAAGCCGAAGGCATTGAAAAGCTTTGCCCCTCTGGTGAGCGTGATATAGAGGAGTGGGGCGTTTATGTCCTTAACTATGTAGTAGATGAGGGTGTATTCAAATCCGCTCAGTTCCGCACCCGCACGATATGCGAGGCAGTATCCGTCGCCGGTGTTGCCGGGATAATCATATACTCCGTAGAGATAGCCGTTGTTCGGAAGGCCGAAGCGAGCCGTCCCTCCTGCCGTAAGGATGACCGATTTGGCGGCGCAGGCTATGATTTCGCCGGTGCGCACGTTTATTCCGACTGCACCGGTAACACGGCTCTCATCTTTAAGAAGCTCAAGTGCCATGGTGCGGTTGAGAACGCGCACCTTCAGGTCCGTTAGCCTTTTAGCCAGAATGGTCTTGAGTTCGGGCTCTTTCATGGTCACGCAGAAACGGCCCTTGGGATGAACCTGGAGCACTTCGTACTGGCCTTTGTCATCGAGAGGGAAACATACGTTCCAGTCTTCAAGCTTCTTGAGCATATCCCAGCTCCGCTTTGCCATCAGATAGCTGGGCGGTTCGTCGAGGATGTCCTCGCACGCCATGCGGCTCGCCTCTACATACAGCTCCGGGGTCGATATGCCCGGAACGGCTACTATATTGAGAGCATCCATGCCGCGCGCAATACATCCGGAATAGGTGATGTCACCCTTTTCGAATACAACCACCTCCTGAGACGGATTCAGCTCCTTGGCACGTATGGCTGCCATGGCGCCCGCGCTTCCCCCTCCTATGATGAGAACGTCGCATGCGATTTCAGGAAAGTCTTTTTTCATATCATCTCCTTGAAACAATCAGGACAGGCAGTCCTGTTATCTGATCTCGGCAAATATTCTGTGCCCGGACGTAACGCAATAGCTCAGGCGGTATTCGTAGGGCACGTTCCTGTATGTGTATGAAAGCATTTCTATCGTCAGGACGGGTTCGCCTTTTCCTGTCTTGAGAATTCCAGATGTCTTTGCATCGGCCAAGGCTGCGCCAAAAAGTTCCTGGTTTCTGATGGTGGGCAGGCCGTAGTCCTTTTCAATGACCTCATAGAAGGTGCTGTTTTCCAGCCGTAATGCGGAAGTTTTCTCGAAGTTGATGAACATCGATTTCGGGATGTATGAAACAGCATATACGACTGGTTTTTCATCTGAACTGAAAAGTCTTCTCATCTCGAATAAAGACTGATCAGACGCAATCCTGAGAAAGCGGTTTGCAGGATCGAATCCCTTAACCTCCCTTATGCCGAGAACCCTCACTTCAAGGTCTGCCATATCGTTGCCGAACTCCTTCACCAGTCGATAGTACCTGAGGCTTTTCTGCCTCAGGATGCCTCTGCCTACGAAGGTGCCCTTGCCCTGCACGCGATAGAGATAGCCTTCATCCACCAGGTTTGCGAGGGCCTTTTTCGCCGTGCCGATGCTGATTTTGTATTCCTCGGTGATTAGCCGCTCAGATGGAATGGCCTCGCCCGGCTTCCACTGGCCGTCTTCTATCTTGCCTCTGAGTGCCTCCTGAAGCCGGTAATAGACCGGCAGCGGGGCGCCCTTCCTTTGCAGTACTTCATTATTCGGCTGATGCATGTTCTGTTTCTCCTGATATTAAAGTCATATATATGACTATATGACTATATATTACAAACGATATTTTTTGTCTACATGGACTAATTCAAAGATGTCTTAATAAGAAAAGCCTGCAACAATTAGAGGTTTTGCTGCAGGCTTTGAACCGGGTTCACCTAATAGGCGTATTTGCAGGAGTATTCTTCAACTATCTTGTATTTCTGTATCTTGCCGCTTGCGGTCATGGGATAGGCATCGACGAATTCCCAGTATTTGGGAATCTTATGTCTGGCGATCTTGCCGGTGCAGAATTCCACCATTTCTTCTGCCGAGGACTCCTGACCATCGGCCAGTCTGATAACCGCCAGCAACTGTTCCCCATATTTCCTGTCGGGGATTCCCACGACATAAACATCGTTGATCTTGGGGTTTCTATGGAGGAATTCTTCGATCTCGCGGGGATAGATGTTTTCTCCTCCCCTGATTATCATTTCCTTTATCCTTCCGGTCACCTTGAAATAGCCGTTATTGTCTACTTTGCCGAGGTCTCCGGTATGAAGCCAGCCGTCACTGTCTATGGTTTCCAATGTCGCCTCGTCCATCTTGTAATAGCCCTTCATGACGCAGGCGCTCCTGGTTACAATCTCTCCCTGTATGTCAGGACCGACATCTTCTCCTGTAGCAGGGTCGATGATCTTGCCTTCGATATCGGGCAGGAGTGTTCCTACGGTTGACACCCTGAGTTCTACAGGATCATTCCTCCTGGTCATGGTCATGACAGGAGAACTTTCGGTCTGGCCGAAAGCAATGACTACCTCGGGGCAGTGCATCTTAGTGCGCACGTCGTTCATGACTTCAACAGGGCAGGGTGCACCGGCCATGATGCCCGTCCTTAATGAAGACATGTCATACTTAGAGAAGTCGGGATGGTTAAGCATTGCTATGAACATAGTCGGCACGCCGTTTATCGCCGTACATTTTTCCCTGTCGATATACTGAAGGGCCTTCAAAGGATCGAAGCTTTCCACAACGACCATGGTCGAACCGTGGCTTACGGCATTCAGTGTGCTCATAACGCATCCGAAGCAATGGAATAAAGGGACGTGAATCAGAAGCCTGTCATCATGAGTCAGATCAAGGACATCTCCTACCATGATTGCATTGTTCACGACATTGTGATGCGTAAGCATTACCCCTTTGGGAAAACCGGTAGTGCCTGATGTATACTGCATGTTGATAACATCATGTGTATTAAGGGATTGAGCACGCTCCTGAAGTTCCCTGTCGGTTACAGCCTCTCCCATGATGAACAATTCATCGAATTTGAACATGCCCGGGGTGTCGTTTCTTCCGCCAATATAGACGACATTTTTGAGATATGGCATTTTCTCGCTGCTGAACCTTCCGCAGCCGGTTTCACTCAGTCGCGGAAGAACCTCATAGGCCATATCTACAAAGTTTGAATCCCTGTAGCCGTCCATAAGGACAAGTGTTGTGGAATCAGACTGCCTGAGTATATATTCTAGCTCGCTTGACTTGTAGTTTGTGTTTACGGTCACAAGAACCGCCCCGATCATCCCGAGTCCGAACTGCATGTAAATCCATTCAGGCAGATTCGTTGTCCATACGGATACATGATCCCCTTTTTCGACTCCGAGGGCCATGAATCCCTTTGCTACACTGACACACTTTTCTTCGAACTCCTTCCATGTAAGCCTTAATCCGGTTTCTGGAAATATAAGCGCTTCTTTATCCGGATGAAGTAATGCTGTTTCATGCAGAATTCTGCCAACAGTGATATTTCGAAAACCGCTCATTTGATCCCCCCATTTGTTTTTTTAAATGATGCGTAATACAACCCTTATTCATTTGTTTGAATAGCCAGATTCATGCCAAAATAATTGTATTTATTGGAAAAATTGATAACCTTCTGATAAGTCGATATATTTATTGAAGCCCTTGTTTGTGAGTAAGTATCTTTAAGGTTAACAAACCATAACTGTTATAAGAATTTGTGGTTTACCAACCATAGCATTCAAATATAAGAAAATCAGAATTGAATCTTTTGGTGATGCGCAACATTATATGTAAAAAGGAAGATTAATCATGCAAAGCATTCGAAACTTTGAGCATTAAAGGAACAAGGGATCAGCATGCCGAAGGCCGCATTTTCGATTTCACCGGTAACGGACCTTAGATGTCTGGCTGATTCTTTTAATTATAATGCCAAGAATGATATAGCACCTATGGGCTCCTGGAACTTATGGACAAAACTCTACATCGGTAATAATGATCCGACGCTGCCCCTCCTATCTCCTCTAATGGGGAATTTTGCGGGTTTTCCCCCGCTCCACATATGTGTAGGGACTTATGAAATTCATTTAGATGATTGCGAAAATCTGGCAAGAAGAGCCAAAGAACAAGGAGTAGATGTAAAATTGAGTAAATGGCCTCGAATGGTTCACGCATTTCCAATTTTATCACCGCTATTTCCGGAAGCAAAAAATGCGATGGCAGAGATATGCGAATTTTTTAAAAAGTCATATAACAACCGCATGAACTCGGACTGGCAATTCCGCTGCGTTCCATTGCCAGCCGGTCATGTGGAGCGTTAGGCGAGATATTATCATGGAAACAAAGAAGAATTTCATTACACGAATAATGTTAATGTCCGATGATACATGGTTGAGGCATGCCAATCCTTGGAGTGCATGGACCAGGATCATTACATGTCTCCCGTTATTGGCATTATCTCTATGGAGCAGGGCATGGATTGGCCGATGGTCCATAATACCGATAATTGCCTCCCTGCTATGGATTTGGCTGAACCCCAGAGTTTTCCCAGCACCCGGGTCAATCAACAACTGGGCTTCGAAAGGCGTTTTGGGGGAGAGATTTTGGATGAACAGAAAAGTTGTTCCTATTCCTCACCACCATGTTATTGCTGGTAATACTCTGCTTCTAATAAGTGGATCAGGTATTTTTCCTTTTGCATACGGTGTATGGCAATTAGACGTCTGGTACTCCCTCTTTGGCGGATGCTTAATGTATGTGGGTAAGCTTTGGTATTTTGATCGAATGGTCTGGCTCTATGGAGATATGATCAATATGCCTCCTGAAGCTGATCTATGGTTAACGCCGGACAAAGCCAATTCAGCAGACGCAAAAAGTCGCGCGGTTGATTAGCCCCGTTCGGCAAGAAAGGAGACAATAAATGAAAGACACCTTCCGTTTATACACGGATCTGGCATGGCTGTGGCCGATGTGGGGTGATGCCGCCATGGAATACGCGCACTACTGCGAATATATCACGGGCCTTATTCGACAGTATGCCAAGCGCCCGGCATCCACACTGCTGGACATCGGGTGCGGTGGAGGGAAGAACGTCCTGAACCTTAAGCGGGAGTTCAACGTCACCGGCCTGGATTTGAGTTCCGTCATGCTCGATCAAGCGAAAGAACTGAATCCGGACTGCACGTTTATCCATGGCGATATGCGGACGTTCAGACTCGGCCGGACTTTCGACGTCGTACTCATGGACGACGCGATCTCGCACATGAACTGTCGGGCCGACTTCGTGGCGGCATTTCAAACCGCGCATGTCCACTTGAATACCGGCGGCGTCCTGATCGCCACACCAGACGTGACAGTCGAGACGTTTCGACAGAACAAGACAACTACCACCCAGGCCACGCGGGAGGGATTTGACGTGGTGTTTATCGAGAACGTGTATGACCCTGACCCAACAGACGAGCAGTACGAAACAACGATTCTCTATCTGATTCGCGATCACGGGAACCTGCGGATTGAGACGGAATACTGGACGATGGGCATCTTCTCTCTTAACACATGGAGGAAGGTTCTGCTCGAAACAGGTTTCGAGGTTCATGAGGGGTGGTACAAAACGGATGAGGATGAGTATACGGTATTTGCATGCGTCAAGACGGAATGAAGGCCGAACCATGCCCTGTGCGTATGATGCTGCCGCGCCTCCGCAGAGGGCTGACATGAGGCAGAAAGGAGAGAAAAAGGATCGCTATGGTTTCGCTCGACAAGGATATTTTAGAGCACGACATTGAATCATTCCTGGACGAAGTTGATGCGCGATAATTATGCAGCTTAACAATGAAATGACGCGTATTTATAAACTGGCACAACGCATTTTCGGTTTTGCACGGGAGCCTGTCGGTACAGGAAGCAAATCCGTTGATTTCTGACATTATCATTGCATCCATAAATCAAATCATAGAGTTTGTAAGTAATTAATACTACTGCCAGACCACACATGTCTGAGATATGTTGTCAGTATAATTATTCCCGCGTTAAGGAAATCTGTAGCGGCGCTCTTCCTGTATCAGTGTTCTGTTCGCCTCTTCCATACGGGCCCACTGCTCTACAGAAACGCTGATATCCATATCGAGCCATTCCTTAAGCGCGTTTATCACCGGTTCCTTATCATCAAGGCCTGCGATGTCTGCCCCGTGATTGGCGCCGGGCTGGACGATTTTGAGAGCGTTCGTTTTTCCTGTAAGTTCGACAGCTGTTGACGTGTAGGGGTCGTTGCCGCCATATATATAGATGAAGTTCTCGCCGCTGTTCTGAAGCCATATGTTTATGTCGATCATTGCTTCGGGGTCGAATAACATTTCCGCATCAGCTGGTGCGAAAACCCTGTAAGTCGGATCATGCAGTTCCACAAGCAGGTCTGACAGATGCTCATAGACATAGGGCGTATAGCCAAGCTGCGTGTAGGCCTGATAGAAAAAGGGCGCAAACATGTCCATGACATCGCTGGTATAATCAGCGGGGTCGTTAATCTCTCTGAGATGATTGAACCATGCCTCCGGGCCTGCATCCGCCCCGGGGATTCTGCCAGTATCGCCATCGCCGTACTGCCAGAACGAGAACATGTATTCGAGCACGTTATATTCAAGAGTTGCGGCCGGGCCGAACTTGTAGGTTATGCATTTTTCCAGCGCATAGCTTATATAAAATGGGATAAGTAGCTCCCTGTTCATAAGGCAGAGCCTCTGGAAGGCAATGATCCTTTCCCTGTCATCAGGTGTTCCCACCTGTTCTGTGAGGAATGCCGCAAACCGGGGGTCTTCAACGCCGAACATCATGGGCGCGACATAGGCTATGGTTGCATCAACATCATCAGGGTAAAACCTTGCGTCATAAAATGTGGTCATGCCGCCTTTGGAATAGCCTGTGGCGACCCACTTTTTATAATAGATACTTTCGAAAAGCTCTTTTATCCTGTGATGGTCGGATGACGCCTGCCATATGTCAAGGTATCGCCAGTCGAGCGGTTCGGGCCTCGCTGATGAAAAATAGCGATGCGTTATGTATATCTGGTTTGCCTTCAATAATTCCGCCGGTTCGCTGATCCTGTTGCTATCTGTCATGTAACCAGAATGGAACTTAACCATGGGGCGGTTTTCATCGATATGCGATAGAAAAATGAGCTGGTTGAATTTTGGCCCGCCCGGGTTGTTGTGGTCAACGGGCTGGTTTACATATATTTCATATGCCTCCTTATAGCCTTCAGGGGGTCTGATTCTGGAAAATGTTATGTCCGGGATTTTGCTAAGCTTTTCTTCGAGCGTAAGAGGCTTGTTCGATGATGATGAGCTGCATGCGGAAAGGCCTGTGATGAGAAGGAAAAAGAGCAGAAGCGCTTTTACGGTATTATTTCTGATAAGCTCGACCATCCAGGCCTCCAGGCATCAATGACTCATAAAACAAATATCGGAAGCGCTGTTCAGAGACTTGAACGCCAGGATGCCTTCGTCGATATCTTATGATATCAACTGAAACTGATTTATGCGGCTTTCCTGTCAGTGTTGTAGTTTTTGGTAATAAGCCTCTCAAATTCCACAGAGTCGGATGCGCTCAGCCTCATGTTTTTGAATCTTCAGCAATCCAGATCCTGCCTGTCTCGTCAGAATAGACCGCCGTTGTGCTGTCATCCAGCATATGGTCCCACCGGGGATCACCTGAAATCTCGGTCAGACCCAGTTCGTTCATCACGCGCCTTGAAAGGCCGCCTATCGCCCATTTTTTCCAGAGCTGCGATATATCGAATCCGGAGGTTTCTTTGCTGATGTTTTTCCGTGCATCCTCTATCGCAATGACCTTTTTCGTAAAAGTTGTTTCATCAATGGAATTCATTTTTTCTCCTTCAGTTTTTTCATATCGGTTGTATGTGAATAGACTTTAGACATTTATTGTGAAATCCTGGTTAACCCTGGATTAAATACTGATTAACTTTTGCTCTTTCTTATTTAAGATTCCTATTTATTAGCGGCGGGCCGCTCATATCCTAATCAGAGTATATGCGAGCTTCAGCTCTCTCAGCATAGCCTGCTTCTTGCTCTGGTGGCCCTGCATGCGCTTTAAAATATCGTCAAGCGTTTTGACTGCGTTTATGATGTAGGGCCCTTTATTGAGCATTACGCACTCCGCACGGTTTCCCATTGCAGCATCGGTTATCTCAGCCCTTGATGGTATTCCGTCCCGGGTCATGTTTTCGAGGACCTGGGTGGCCCAGATTACAGGCACATGAGCAGCTTCACAGAGCCACAGGATCTCCTCCTGTACCTCGGCGAGCCTTTCGAAACCGCATTCGACGGCGAGGTCGCCCCGGGCTATCATCACACCGCAGCTTGGTGCGGACATTGCTGAAAGAAGCATTGCCGGAAGATTTTCAAATCCCGAGCGTGTTTCTACCTTGATCACGATTGCCGGCGCTTTTTTCCCCGAAGCAGCTATAAGCTCTTTGAGCTGATCAATGTCTGCGGCCGACCTTGCAAATGAAAGGGCTACCATGTCAGCATTGTCTGCTATAAATTCAAGATCCTGGATATCCTTTTTCGTAATTGAAGGAAGCCTCAGGTCGCTTGTAGGCAGGTTGATTCCTTTGTCGGCCTTGAGCCTGGCCTTTTCGCGACCGAGGCTTATCCTTATCGAAGCGCCTTCGGTGCCGATGCTTTCTATGATGCCGCCGATCCTGCCGTCATCGAACCATACTTCATCACCTATCCTCACATCTTTCAAAATCTCAGGAAGGGTGCAGCAGATTTCGGCAGGGCTGATGACATTACCCTCTTCATCTTTAACGGCCGGCTTGCCGGCATGGCTGTTGCGTTTGAGAAGGAGCAGATCCCCTCTGATCAAGGAGATCGAGTTGGTAAGGGGGATCATATTACCGACCGGGGCCTTTTTTGCCTTGCCTTTGCCCCTGCGGAAAACAAGCACTGTCCCGGGGACAAAATAGCATGTTTCATGGGTCTCGGCTTCACATGCATACTGATGTGCTTTTTTGATAATGAGTGATTTCAGCGTCCCGGAGGCATCTTTGAAAACCGCTCTGTCTCCGGCTTTCAGGTCCTTGAGCCATCTTTGAGGCACCTTGAGACACGGCAGGTTTTTTTTGTCTTCCGGCGGGTTCTTGCTTTTTGCAACAAGAAGAAACCTGGCCGGTTTGATGACTTTGCCAAGGACGCTCCTTTCAGGCTTTATCTTAATGACCTTCTCCCCGGGATCAACTGAGCCTGTACGTATTTTAGGCCCGGCCAGGTCCATTAATATCCTATATTGCCTGCCGGTTTCCTCGGAGGCCTTTTTTACGTTTGCAATCATCTTTGACCAGGCTACATGCCCGTCGTGCGCGCAGTTTATCCGTACGCAGTCCATGCCGTTTTCAAAGAGACCTTTGACCAGATTGTAGTCATCGGCGGCCTGGCTTGGCATTGTTACCATTATGCGTACAGCTCGTTCCTTTCTGGTCGGGCCCAGCAGCAGCTCAGTATGCTCCTTTAAAAGCCTCCTTCCTTTAGCCAGATCGATTGATTGGTTTTTTGCAGAGTCTGTCCAGTTCCTGTCGGCAAGTTTGAAAAGTGTTTTCAGGACCACATCGATATTTTCAAGCACATGAGCCTCAGACCTGCCGAGAGAGGAAAGCCCGAGCATGGCGAGTTGCGACTGGATTTGCCTTAAATCACGCCTTCTGAGTGCAAGGTATTGAAGCAGATTAATTGCGCCGTCCTTGAATATGGGATTGACGCCTGCAATGAGCTCTTCCATCTTAAGCGAATAAATCATGATGTCCCTGCGGACGTCTGTGAGGTCATCGATCAGTTTTTCAAGTCCTTTTATCATGTTTACGGGTTTTGGTTCGTTTATGGTTTCAGCCATGAGAAGATTTCCTTAACGATTCCAGAATAACGGATGAGGGCTATTTCATAAGCTCTTTTTCCAGGTCTATCATTTTCGCCCCGACAATCCTGTGGCCGGTTTCCAGGAAGAATGTGGGGAGGTTGTGAACCATCAAGAGCTTGCTCAAGGCTATAGATTTATCGACAGTCTTTGCCGCATCAACGCATTCTGATTCGGGTTTTATTCCGCTCGTCTTCCAGGTCCTTTGATTATAGGCATCAAGATCAAGTTTCCTGCATACTACCTGTATCCCATTTTTTCTGGGAGGTTCGTTGAACCCGCAGAATAGAATCTTCAGTTCCGCATGGTATTTATCAAGAAGGGGTTTAATTTGACCTGCCGCGTCACTGCAATGGGAACACTCGGTGCTCGAGAACATATATACAGTATGCCTGATTTTACCTTTTGGCTTATATGTTATCCCTGCTGCTGCATCGACCTGGGACTTCAATTCCAGAAACAGTTTTTCTATGGCCTTGTTTTCATCTGACTGTTTATCAGGAAAGTCATCGGTCAGATTCTCGGTGTTTGCATGAGCCGTTGTTAAAAGAGAAATCACTGAAATCGATATTGCGATAACGGCAAACTTTACAGCTTTTATGATACCGGTGTTCATAGTTCCCCCATATACTGTCTTGAGTATTCTTGAACGGCTAAGGTTTTTTATTCTCCCTGATTACTTCAACCTGCACCGGGATAAGCTTCTGAGGCATCTGCTTGAGGTCGGTCCTTAAAAATATAGAACCTTCTATAACACCCGGTTCTTTTCCTGAATTTATAGTCAAAAGAAGTGTCTTTTTCTCCCCCGGTTTTATCACCATCTTATTCATCGGGGATAATGTCAGGTGCTCTGCCGGCAATACCTCTATATCAAAGATGCTCACGGGATCCTTACCCGAATTCTTAATGGTAATTGCCTTCTGATATTTCGATCCGGTTTTTACCCGGCCAAGGCATATGTATTCAGGCTTTATGGAAAGCACTTCCTGAATGAAAGCCTGTACAATAAAAGTCACATTCTTTTTATCAGGGTCATTGGTGATCACCTCTATGCCTTTTTTGAGGCTCCCTCTCATGTTGTAGGTCGGGATTCTCACGTGTATTTTGTCTGTTTTTCCCGGCTCGATTGGACCGACAGGTGGTGTTATCTTTAAACCGTTGCAGCTGTCACATGACTTCAACTCCAGCGTGAGCGGTTCATTGCCAGTGTTCCTGATTAAAAAATCATGTACGATTGCTTTACCCTGCATGACATTACCTGCCGAATAAGAATATTCCTCGATTGATATTTTCGCCGCGCCGAAAGCCGCACTTCCGAATAATCCTGAAAGCAGTATTATAAATATGACCAGACCTGTTCTGTTCACAGAATACCTCCATTTTGGTAATGCAATTTGTGGCCTGGACTTTCTTCATGATGCATATACGTCAAGCTTTTTATTCATTGTCATCGTCCAGTTCAAATAATCCTATCATAAATGAATGTTTTTGGCCAATTTTCTGAAACTGCGTGTATATTCCAGGCCAGGCAAGGGGACATGAACATTAAACATGATTCAACAATTACAGCGCATAAAGCTTTGAAGGCTGGTTCTCTATTCTTTGCTTAAAACTTCATTCATGCTTCCGGATCGGAATCCCTCGAGATCAAGTGTGATATAAGTAAAGCCGGCCCTTCTGGCTGTGCTGATTATCTCGTCTGCATTTCTAACGGCTGAAGGCATATCTTCGCGCATGAGTTCTATCCTCAGCACGTCTCCATGGTGTCTGGCGCGGAAGGTTTTGAAGCCTTTCGCTGCAAGGAAGTCCTCGATCTCTTCAACCTGTCTGAGCTTTTCAGGCGTGATCGGAGAGCCGTACGGGATACGGGAAGCCATGCATGCCATTGCCTGCCTGAACGCTGTCGGGAGATTGTAAACGGATGCTGAAATCTGTCTTATGTCTTCTTTTGAAAAGCCCAGCTCCTTAAGCGGGCTTTTTACATCGAGCTCTTTTGTCGCCTGCATGCCGGGTCTGAAATCTTCTGTGTCGTCAAGATTGGCGCCATCCGCGATTACACTGATACCGTGTTTGCCAGCTATTTGCCTGATTTTTATAAAAAGCTCCTTTTTGCAGAAGTAACACCTTTGCGGCGGGTTGTCGCGAAATTCAGGGATATCAAGCTCTTCCGAGACAATGCTTACATACCCGATCCCGTTCTTTTCAAGCCATTCGATTGCAGGCAGATATTCTCTTTTAGGATATGTCGGTGAAGTGGCTATTACTGCCAGGCATTTCTCCTTTAGCGCTTCATGGGCTGCTGCAAGGAGGAACGTGCTGTCCACGCCGCCTGAATATGCTACTGCACAGCTTCCCCATGAGCCCAGAAGATCCTTCAGTTTTTGAAGCTTTGCTTTCTGTTCGGATGTGATTTCCATTCAGTCCGCCTTGTGAAATTCTTCCGATCTCTGCCTGACATGTCTTATGACGCCGCCGCCAAGAACAGTCTCGCCGTCGTAGAGTACAATAGACTGGCCGGGGGTAATTGATTCCTGCGGCTCTTCGAAGGTAACGACAAGCGCCCCGCCGGCAATTTCAGCACGGCAGGCTGCGGGCCTGTGCGCATAGCGGATCTTGCCCGTTATCATTTCGGGAAGGTCTTTCGTGAACATGTTGAGGTTGTCGGCGACAAGGCCTCTGGCAAAGAGATATCTGCGCTCACCTGCCACGATAAGGTTTTTTTGAGCATCAATGGAGATGACCCGAAGAGGCACGGGGCTGCTAATTCCAAGGCCGGTGCGCTGTCCAACTGTGTAGGATGCGATGCCTTTGTGGCGTCCTATTTTTCTGCCTTTTATATCAACGATATCGCCCGGTTCATGATTGAATCTACCCTTCATAAAGTCGTTAATGCCTCCAGAAGGTACAAAGCATATGTCCTGGCTTTCGGCCTTATTTGATACTGGCAGGTTCTTTTCGATTGCGATTTTTCTGACCTCGTCCTTGGTCAAGTCCGCAAGTGGGAATATTACATTTTTAAGCGCCTTCTGCTCGATTGCATAGAGAAAATATGTCTGGTCCTTGCGCTTGTCCTTTGCTTTTATAAGGGCAGGGCCGCTTTTAATCTCAGTTATTCCGGCATAGTGGCCAGTTGCAAGAAAATCAAAGCCCACGGCCAGGGCCTTATCAAGGAGCGCGCCGAACTTTATAAGCCTGTTGCAGGCCACACATGGATTGGGTGTTATGCCAAGCCGGTAATCGCTCACAAAGGGCTCGATCACGTCTTCTTCAAGCTCACGAGCGAAATCGAGTATGTAATGTCTGATGCCCATAGCCCTGCACACGCGTTTTGCGTCCTCTATCTCTTCAGGACCGCAGCATTTTATCTTGCCGCCTGGTGAAGGGGCGACGCCCAGGCACATGGTGACGCCAACGGTTTCATATCCCTGATCTTTGAGCAGGCTTGCGGCTACAGCCGAATCAACGCCGCCGCTTAAGCCGACCATCACCTTTTTTTTCATACCCGATGTCCTTAAAATCAAGAAAGCTCTGCCGGAATTTCTGAGATTATCCATAACGGCTTCAAAAAAAATTGGCAATACCTGATGAAAGAACAGAACAACTGCATACCAGGGTCATAATGCTGATAAAGTTGATTAGCTTAAACCTTGGTATTATAAAGGGGATGATGTTGAAGCGAATCAGTATCGCAATTATTTTCATTATGCTTCCGGCTGTCATCCTTGCCGGAGATGCCCTTCTCACCGAGAATTTCGCTGATCTGTCAAAATGGAAAGAGGTTAATTTTCCGAAGATTTCAGCCCGCACCAGTTATACTGCTGCAACCGACGGTAAAGAGACATTTTTAGCGGTCCGGAGCAATGCCTCGGCGTCGGCCATTGTTTACAGGGAGCCTTTCAACCCTTATGAATACACCCATATCAGATGGCGGTGGAAGGTGGACAATGTCCTTAAGGGGGCCGACCTTAAAACAAAAGAGACCGACGATTCTCCTATGAGGGTCTATGTCACATTTGTTTATAATCCGAAAAAATCAACAGCTGCCGAACGCGCTCTTTACGGTTCTATTAAGCTCCTCTATGGCGGATATCCGCCGCACAGCTCTTTGAACTATACATGGGCAAGTGAACCAACGGCCCCGGATATCATAACCAGCTCATATACTGACCGCAGCAGGATGATTATCCTTGAAAAAGGGAGCAGAAAGGCCGGGATCTGGGTGGAGGAAAACGTGAATATCATCGCCGATTACAGGAGGGCTTTCGGTACAAACCCGCCTGAGAAGGCAACTCTCGGCATCATGAGCGATACCGAAAATACGAGAGGTTCGGTCGTCTCATATATCACCGGAATTGTCCTGAGCCGGAAATGATGACGCTCTATAAAAATTATTAAGGGAAACCAGCCTGTTTGCCGTTAATAAATCCTTATTGCAGGGCCGCCTCAAGGCATGAGATTTCCTTATATGTTTTTTCAGCCTTGAACCTCAGCATGTCCATTGCCAGAGCATTTTTCTGGATATTCTCCGTCAGCCCGGCCGTCAGTGGGCTCCAGGCAAACTGCTGGTTCAGAATGTCAAAGAAAAACCCGGTGGCGTATGAAGCCATCTTCCCCATGGCCATCACCTGCCAGTATTTTTCACCTGCAAAAAATGCCTTTGTGCTCAAATATTTATCAAGTGCAGGGTGATCCAGAAGAATTTTACCTATCATCACTGCACCCTCTTTTGCCTTCTCATATTCGGCTTTTTCATTGCTGTTCCATTTGTCGATCTCATAGCCGTAATTGGTTCCCTTGAAGACATCCAGAAGTTTCGATGAATTGAGATAGATGTCATCGAGTTTGAGCCCGGCTGTTTCGAGATCCCTTATTTCGCTTTGTACCTTTTGCAGGTCTGCAGCATCAAGGGGTGTTGTGAGCATGCCAGTGCGGACCTTGATCGCATCGTCGATCTTTGCCTTTGCCACATTATAGTTGTCCATGAACTTATCAGCAGGAAGGCTCGTCATAAGATCGAAGACAACGTTCCATGCCCTGTCGACAGATTCGCTATAGGCTTTGGATATTTCAGCCGTCGTCTGCTCGATCTGTGCTCGCTGAGCCTCGTTCAGTTTGATAAGGTTTTTGAGTGCCATATTGATGTACTTTAGCCTGTCCCTTGCCTCGATGAGCTGTTTATTCAGAAAGGCGAGGCGCTCGGGGTCCATACTTACATCATAAATGTCGGCGTCGGTGCATGGTGATGTTATGGCTGGCCTGGTTTGTACCTGCGTCTGCGCCATTGCAACCAACCTTCGGCCTCCTCTTCCTGAAGGCTGTGTAGTTGAAGGCAAAGGGGAAGGAGGTTGTACGGTCTGTATTCTAATAAGATAATCCGAGGCAGCCGCAGGATCGGCTGCTGCACCTCCGTATAATCTGCCGATACTATCAAGCCCCGCCTTTGCCTGAGCATCGACCGGATTTTGGTTGAGAGAACTGATCTGTTTGTCCGTTTCTTTCAGCATTTCTTTTTGAAGCTGAATATTGTCCGCAGTTGCAGGTACAGCAACTGCATGGGGCAGCGGGATATTCATCTTGTCGAAGCTTTCTCTGGACAGGGTTCCGGCAAGGGCCTGAGCGCTTAATTCAGCCAGATATCTAGCCTCTTCCAGCTCACCTGATTGAGCCTGAGTGACCGCAAGCCTGCCCAGCTGGCTGCTTAGCATAAGCTGGGATGTCGTCTCTGTGGTGGTTTCGGTAGAAGGGGTCATCTGTGTCCAGTTGCCTCTGGCCTTGTAGGATACGCCGCCTTCAAAGGCCCTGGGCATCTTGCTTGTAATCTTGCCGTCCGGCGCTTTGTAGAAGGCCTGACCCAGCCGCCAGAAGGCAGGAACCTTTGCAGGCGGAGTCCATTTGTCCTGTCTTAAACCGCTCAGGTCTATCTGAATATTAGCTTCGCGCGCCCATCTGGCAAGGGCTATCATCTTTGAGGCCTCCCTGATTTTATGAAAGGCCGGCATTATGCGGGCGTATGCATCATAATTGTCCATGAACTGCCTGCACCAGGCTGCATAATCTGCCTGAAGATCATTGTCAGGAGGCAAACCCCAGTGAGGGTTGTCATCACCGAAAAAATACAACATTCTTGAAGCACCGAATTCGATAACCGTCCCATCCGGGGATACTTTCATCTCGACCATCCCGGGCTCAAGCCACTGTCTGTAATGAAGGTTCATTCTCTTGTTGAAAAGATTGTTATTTATTTCATATTCCGTACGGCTCAAGTAGCCGGGGATGCCTTTGAACATCTCGGGCCTTACATTGATGCTTTTAAGAGAATAATCCGCTTCGTACATGATCATTGCAAGCCGGGAAGTGCCGTCCAAGTCTATGGGGATTATATTTACGTAGGGTCTGTTCAGTTTTTCCAGATACTCAACCGCCTGTGTCGAGAATGTTATACCGTTGAAGGCCTCATTCATTATATTGAACTGCCCATCCTTCGGTTCATACGGCATGAGCAGGTTCTGGACATTCCTTATGGCTGCTTCCCATGTCATTTTACCGCCGGAGTACCAGTCGCGCAGGTTTTTTAACACATCTGGCTGGACTATTTTCGTGGATTCAAGGATGGCAAGGTATGCCGATGCAGTGAGGTCTGCATGGAGCTTTTCTTTCGAGGCGGCATCTTTTGATTGAATCACCCAGGCCTCATCGCCCTTTCCCAGGATTTCAAGGGACTTCATCAGAGTCTCAGGCGTATTTTTATAGGCAAGCTCCAGCGCCTGAGCGGTATCCTTGAATCCGAGGTTGTTAAACACCTTGATCTGGATTGTACGGTTTGAGGAAGGTGGCAGTATATCCTTGGCTGTATCCAGCTTTACATAGTTATACCATGAAACGTATTCCTGCTGTGTAAGACCGTAGGCTTTGGATAGCTTTTCTATCATGATCTGCCGCTCTCTGACAAAACCGGGATGTCCCCTTACCGCATTCACCATAATGGTCAGGTTGGATTTGACAGTATCACCCGAGGCGCTGATTTCTTTTTCAGTATCCGGAGTCGGAACGAGATTCAAAATGGGATCAGGGTAGGCCAGCGAGGTTTTAAGGATGTCGAAATATGGGATCTTCCCTGTGTCATAGGTATCATCGTAATGGCCGATTATCGCAATACGGCCAGACGCTCTGTCAATTACGGCCTTATCGAGCACGTTGATGTAATCAAGCTTTTCGACTGAACTGAGACCTGCAGGCAGAACATCGGGAAGCACTCCGGGGATGATAAAATCCTCTTTGAGATCTGTCACTTCAAGCTTCAGCAGTCCGCCGGGGACGATTATTCTCTCTATTTCAACTCCCTGGCGATTAATCAGAAACCTCACAGGCACATAGGGCATCCTTTTTAGATCAGAGCCTGACTTGACCAGACGACCGTTGATTGCTGTGATTATGTCTTCTGCCTGCAGGCCTGCTGCGGCAGCCGGAGACTGCGGGGCTATCTGCGTCAGGGTAACGCCTGAATCTGAAAGCTTGCCCGAAAAACCCCAGTCAGTTATATACGGCGGGATTTCGGTGGCCCGGATTCCAGTTGCGGAAATTACCAGGAACATTACTGCCAGGAGTGTATCGCAAAGCTTAAAGGAGCTTTTCATGGCTTGACCTCCACCTTAATGTTTTCGGATTTGAAGTTGCTGTAAAACCTGCCTGTTTGTGCGGTGAATTTGAGCACACAGTAGTCGGGATCGGTTACGCCTTTCGGGTAGTACATTTCATCGCCGGCTTCCCAGATCATCTCTTTCGAGGCGCTATCCTGAAGCACCTCCATTTTCCCTTTGAGCATGACTCCCCTGAAGAATCTCTTGTCAAAAAAATATATGCAAGCCTTCGGGTTGGCTGCGTACTGCTTCACCCTCATTGATGACGTGTTGGTTGTGAAGAAGAAATATCTTAATCCTTCCCTTTTCCTGGGCGGCAGCATTGCCTTCGTATTCGGGAAGCCTTTTTCGTCAAGGGAACTTATTATCGAGACGCTCGCCTTATCGATCATCTTTCCGAGAGTTTTCTCAGGGTTTCTCATATATTTCCTCCCTGTTATTTATTGGATGATTCCTGTTAAGCTCCAATTGCAAGTGAAAATTTCAATTTATACAGTTTTCTTGCGGACATTCTTGCGTAAGGGAGAATAACCGATTATGTAATTAAAACAGGAGGTGCGGATGGAAAGGGTCAGTATATTTGTTGATGTTCAGAATATCTATTACACGACAAAAGAGGCCTATAACGCGCACTTCGATTATAATGCCTTCTGGGCCGAAGTTACATCGAACAGGATAGTTATCAGAGCCGTCGCCTATGCGATAGCAAGGGGAGATGAGAAGCACAAACAGTTTCACAACATATTAAGGGGAATCGGGTTTGAAGTTAAGCTGAAGCCTTTCATACAGAGAAGCGACGGTTCTGCAAAAGGCGACTGGGATGTGGGCATCACTATTGATGTTATGGAATATGCGAAAGAGACGGATGTGATTGTGCTGGCATCAGGTGATGGAGACTTTGACCTGCTTGTAAAGAAAGTAAGGCATGACTATAATTCCACTGTCGAGGTTTATGGTGTTCCCGGGCTTACAGCCGCATCACTCATCAGTTCGGCATCGAAGTTCGCGCCCATTGATGAAAGGCTTCTCATAAAGACAACGAGAGACGAACGTGTTTCAAGAAGAAGTTTATGACATTCTGATATAAAGACACATTTTACAAGAGAATCAATTTGATTGTATCAGTTCCAATCAGCTCTGGCAGAACAGAGATATTGATTACGGTTTTTCTGGCATCAGGTTTATCAGTGCCCTGGATATAAGCATAGATATCAGCATGATATCATCAGCCATATTGCATTTATAGGAAGGTATCTTTATGCCGGTCAACAAGGAATTTTAATATCCATCCTTCATTCAACATCCCGACAAATGCAGCCTTATAAGAGGTCTGCCTGTTTTCGGCGTAGCGTATTGTCCCTGGGAAGCCTGTTGCCCTGTAATACTGCTCTTATTTAACGGCGGGAAGCCGTATCTTCGCGATTACGGGGAAATGGTCCGAAGGCGGTCTGTTGAGATCACCGCATGTCAGTTTGTCGACACCCCAGACAGAACACGTGATGTCATCATCGGCAAGGAATATATGGTCTATCTGACCTTCACCTCCGCTATGTGTGGAATCGGTGCAATCCCCGCTGCAATTATAGATTTCACGAACATCGGCAATTTGGTATGCGTCTTTTAGGAAGAATTCCGATGTCTTGTCCGTAAGTATGTCGAATGCTTCCGAACCGATTACTGAATTAAAGTCCCCAGCTATTATTACAGGGAGTTCGGCTGCCTGCGGCTCAGTCCGCTCGAGAAAAAGAGGTGCGGCGGTTTCCTGAAACGGAGATGTATTGTCGAAGTGTGTATTAATAAAATAGAATTCCCTTCCATCCTCAAGATTATTAAACTTCGCCCAGATCACATATCGTGGCAGGAAATTTCCGAAACCAGCGCTCAGGGGCTTTTCCGGGGAAGGGCTCAGCCAGTAGTGCCCTTTGGCCAATGGATAGAATTTGTCTTTTTTGTAAAGAATAGTGGAGTCCGTGTGAACAGGAATGCTGACGCTTGAATACTCGGGACAGAGTTTCTTAAGGTCGTAGACTTGCCATGGAAGAGGCTCCTGAAGACCAATCACGTCGGGATCGTGGTTTTCGATGATTTGAGCCACATAGCCTTTGCGTTCTTTCCATGAGTCATAGCTGTCATTCGGGAAATCGAAAAGGATATTATAACTCATAACCGTTAAATCGAGTGCTTTTTTCTCCTTGCAGGCAGAGACGGCGAAAGTGGCCAGAAATGCAACCAGAATTATCAGAAGTATTGATTTACGCATTTATAAACCTCCCGTTTGCTTACTTTTTGATCACCCAGAAAGGAGCGGTCACCGCTATCTGAACTTCAAGATCGTCATCCAGCAGGTTTTCCTCTTCGACCTGGATATAAAAATATGTTGAATTGCCTATCTCAACTTCGGGCGTCCATCTTACTTCAAGGGTTTCGGGATCGGGAATTAATTCTGCAGCCACGGCCCCATTGTTTGTGTGCAGCGTAACTTTCTTTATCGGTTCATTGTCCTTTATCCATATCTTGAAGTCTAAAGTTTCTTCCGACGTCTCGATTTCCGAGCCCATCCACGAATCATCGTGCTTGAAAATGATATTCATGTCTGGATCATCCGATGAATAAATCCTTCTTGCCTTCATTGCATCGAGGATCCCGCTACGGGAGAGATTTTCTGATACGATAACAGTCCTGTGAGAGTTGGTTTTCAGGTTGTGGTTGTCCTGATTGTTCGTAGGAGCCACCCTCCAGCCTTTATCAAGGACAGCAGGATAATAATTCAGGTATTCGAGGTCGTTGCAGCCGTCGTTTTTGTTTCCGGTCTCCATGGCGAAGAAATTATCGGATACTTCTTCAGAATATTCGAAATCACAAAAAACGAGGATCTCCCTTCCGGGGTGGTTGAACTGCGCAATTGCATCATGTTCGTCGAGCCAGGAATAGAACGAACATAAAAACGGCGCAAGAATTGAATTGGTATATTTGTCTGTATTATACACACATACATGTCCGAGCAGCGGATGACTCCATTCGAAACCCCTCATTGCCGTGAATACGCCGTCTTCGTTGTATAGATCGGCCTGCGTCTGCATCTCTTTCCATTCGTTCGGAAGGATCATCTCTGAGTGGTCTGTAATTACATAGAAATCATAATCGGTTCCGTATTTCGCCCATTCCATCGCATCTTGAGCCGATCCTTCTCCGTCGGATATTGCACTGTGCGAATGAATATTGCCGAAATAGATTCCGTAGCCGCCCAGCTCCTCTTCGAAGGTTATTTCATGCTGCTCAGTTACATCCAACGGGTAGGTTTCGCTTGATGAATCAGTACCCGAACCGGCGCAGCCTTGTATCAGAAGAATCAGGATTAATCCGAATATAATCTTTTTCATATTCTCACCACCCAATATTATGAGATGTTAGTGATATGTACAGCCGATACCTGCGAGAAATTGACCAGATCCAGGCTCATTCCGGTCGAACCGATACTGTTTGCTGCCGCATCGAGATCGTTTCTTACGGCCATTTTGAAATAGTTTCCGGTTCCGGCAAGCAGTCTGAGGGGACTGGCGAATGCAAAAACTGCGGAAACCGATCCGGCGATCTTTATGAATTTACGCCTTGAGACACCATTGAAAAAACTTAACCCCATATGATTTTCTCCTCATATTTAACAAAAACAATCTTAACCGAATATTAATTAATATTTAACAATACAAATTGTATTATAGTCAAACAATTTCCACATTATTGATATAATATATAAGATGTCCGCTACTTCATTAGTAAAAGGCTCAGAGCCATAACCATCATTCCTGCGACAAGCCCCAAAAGGCTGTCATGTCCTTTGCCGTAGGCCCTGCTTGTCGGGAGCAGCTCATCAAGGCTTATATATACCATGATTCCTGCAACACCACCGAAGAGGATTCCCATTATTTGAGGAGGTATAACCCCGGTATTTCCTCCGAGAAAATACCGGATCGCAGCATACGCTATGACGGCTCCCGCCGGCTCGGCCAATCCGCTGAGGGCCGAGTAAATGAAAGCCTTTCTGCGGCTGCCCGTAGCGTAGAAGATAGGGACTGAAACGCTCACTCCTTCCGGTATGTTGTGCAGGGCAACAGCGATGGCGATAGCCACACCCAGGCCGGGGTCTTGAAGCGCTGCAAGGAATGTCGCCAAACCCTCCGGAAAGTTGTGGATACCAATTGCCAGTGCGGTGAATATCCCCATGCGCATAAGCTTTCTGTGTGCTGAGTGATCATGGAAGTCTGCGGAAATGTTTTGTGCAGGAGTCAGGTCTGTGAAATCGGGTACAGGCGCGGCAGGATCGTGCAGCGGCTGCGATTCGGCATCTGAATGGGTCTCATGAGGATTCTCGGCTGCCGGGATCAGATTGTCGATAAGGCCTATCAGCAGCATTCCGCCAAAAAACGAAGCCGTGTTAATCCAGTGCCCCAGAATATCTCCATAGCGCATGACAAGCGACTCGGAGCCTTTTATGTAAATTTCCACAAAAGACACATACAGCATCACGCCGGCCGAAAACCCTGTTGTTACAGACAGAAAGCGGTAGCTGGTCCTCCTGGCTGTAAAAGCAATGACGCTTCCTATTGAAGTCGCCATTCCTGCAAAAACAGTCAAGCCCAGAGCAATCCATACGTCTTTCATTGGGTCCTCTTATATCTACAAACGACTGATTTATTGCTGCAATTTATTCACCTTCAGATGATCTCATTAATCTACAGATATATTTTACTCTTTTTGCCCTGCATGCCATCTTCTGTGATTTTTTCCATTTCCAGCTTGAAGGACCAGCTGTCCGACATGTCATTTATTTCTAAAGCACTTTCAGGACAGTTTGCGACACAAGCAAGACAGGCTATACATTTCTCCTTATCAGCTGTACCGGCTTCAGCATTCATGGCTCCTGTGGGACATTTTTCCTCGCAAACAATACACATGCTGCATTCCTTGACTCCTCTGGAAGGAAGTCGCGTGAGTATTTTAAACCTGAATGGTTCTATGGAATCCAGAAGCTCTTCTGTATGGTCGGTCCTTTCCAATTCACCGGTTACTTTATCATCCTCACCTGTAAACCGCCTGAATGTTATTCTTGCAAATTCCTTTGCCACTTCAAAATCGGATTCATCAGGACGGCCTGCCATCGCTTTCCATCCTCCAATGTTGAAAGTATGAGCGCCAAGGAATTCTGCAGATGCAACTACGACAAATTCCCGGTCTTGCAATATCCGCCTTGTTGAATAATGGGTCGGATGAACGCCAAAACCTCCATATGTGAAAAACATGGAGCATTTTTTACCCTGGCCTTCCAACGTCTTCATCCATTCCCTCACAACTCTCGGAGCACGCCAGGAATGAATCGGAGCGCCAAACAATATGAAATGATACTGATTTAAATCAATTTTCTTTCTCCTGCTCTCGTATGGGGTAATGTCATACATGACAACTTCACATCCCATTTCTGTGAGAGTCGCTCCAATAGTATGTGCTATTTTGTGTGTGTTTCCCGTGGCAGAAAAATACGCTATCAACACTTTCATAAAATCAAACTCCTGATATTGTGTTTTTAAGTATTTCTTTTAAGTTAACATGTCATCCCGTCAGCAAATCCAGAAGTCTTCGGGTTCAAAAAGTTTTGTGAAAAGAAACATATGTATATTAGCACTCTTGAATATGATGTCAATTTGCACAAACTTTATTTACTGCCCAGTGCGTGTACAGTTTCCGGATCACCTGCTGCATCTGAGAAGAGAAGTGTAAAATAGCTGCCTCCTGATTCATTACCTGTGACATTCGGAATTATCTGCCAGATTGGATCTGAATATTTAAAATTCAGTCTGCTCAGGAATTTGGAAGCCCGATGTCAGCATATGCCTGATTGTTTGAAGTCTTTTTATTCCATATTTTTGAGAGAAATGTTAAATAAATCAATAAGGGGGAATCTTATGATGTGCTCGATTAAGGCTGATAAGATGAATTCTTCAAGGGGTGTGTTATGAAACCCATCGGACCGTTGATGTGGGAACACAGGCTGATAGAGCGGATGCTTCGTTCTGTTGAGAAGATCACTGCGAAGATCGATCCAAGTTTTGATCCGGTCCTCATCGATACGATTGTCGATTTCATAAGGATATATGCAGACCGCACGCACCACGGGAAAGAAGAGGACATTCTTTTCAGGGATATGAAAAAGAAACCTCTGTCAGCCGAACATGAGCGCATCATGAATGAACTTGTCGAAGAGCATGTCTTTGCCAGAAAAACCGTCGGAAAGCTTGTCTCGGCCAAAGAAGATTTTTTAAAAGGCAATGCATCGGCACTCTCGGAAATGACTGATTGTCTCAAGACGCTGACGGAATTTTATCCCAGACATATCGAGAAGGAGGATAAGCACTTTTTCTTTCCGATAATGGAATATTTTTCAAAAGAAGAACAGGATGCCATGCTTGCAGGGTTTTATGAGTTTGACAGGAAGATGATACATGAAAAGTATAATAAGGTAACTGATGCCGTTGAAAAACTGTTATAGATTAACTGCGAATACAGTATATAATATACTTTTATAGATGCTGCTGAAGTGCATCTCTGTTTTAAAACCAGATCTCTTTTGAGGGATTATTATGGAAAGCGCTTTGTTAAGATGCAGGGCCTGCGGATATATCATTGATCAGGATAAGCTTAAGGATGTATGCCCGGCGTGCGGATTGCCGAAAACTGTTTTCGAACCCTACAAGGAAAACATTTCACGGAAAAGGAGCTTTATTCTCAATCTTCACATGCATCCCATCACTGTTCATTTTCCACAGGCCTTTGTTGTCGTCCTGATACCATTCATTCTTTTGGGCATTTTTCTCGGGCAAATCTATGGCCAGGATATGCTTACTACTGCGAGAGTTCTGTCTCTGCTGCTGCCGTTTTTTTCTCTGTTGGCCGTACTGACGGGTCTGATTGATGCGAAAGTCCGTTTCAAGAAATTGACTACACCTGCGCTGAAAATAAAGATTCTTTTTGCAGGCATTTTCTTCATATTAAGCTGCATGATTGCAGTGTTCGTATTCCTCTTCGGCTTTCAGACTAATGCCGCTGCCGCTGTTATTATACTTCTTCTCCTTTGTGTGGGATGCCAGATCGTGCTGGGGCATATCGGGGCTAAATTGCTTGGCGCAAGACTCGGAGGGTAGTTTTTCTCAAGTCTTATTGTGGTTATTCGTTGCTCTTTGACTGGTTCAAACGCGCTTGAAATGTCCGCTCCTGCCGCCTGATTTTTCCATCAGCCGGATATCGCTTATTATCATGGATTTGTCGAGCGCCTTGGCCATGTCGTAAATTGTCATCAGCGCTATGCTGACGGCATGTATCGCTTCCATTTCGACGCCTGTTTTACCTGAAACGCTTACAGTGGCTTCGGCTTCGAAAGAGCTGGATTTATCGTCAGGAAAAAAATCTATTGATACCTTTTCAATCTGTAATGGATGGCAGAGGGGTATTGCTGATGATGTGTTTTTCGCCGCCATTATGCCTGCGATTTTTGCCGTTGCCAGGACATTTCCCTTGGAGACCGCGCCTGATGTGATGGCATCGAAGGCCTCTTTGTTCATTGAGATTTTACCGCGGGCTGCTGCAATGCGTTTTGTCGGGTCTTTTTTACCAACATCCACCATATTGATGTCGCCGTTTTTGTCGATGTGAGTAAGCGGCAACTTGAAATTACCTATTCTGTTTCATTAGAGGTTGACGGTTTCGTATCGGCTGCAGCAGGGATTGGTGTATTGTCCTTCGTTTCGCTGGTCTCGATTGAAGGGCTTCTTGTGCCTTTCTTTGCATAATCCGTCATGTACCAGCCTGAACCCTTCAGTTGAAACGAAGTATTGGACATCTTCTTTTTAACCTTGCCTCCACAACTGGGGCATTTTGAAATCGGAGCATCAGAGAACTTCTGCATTGCTTCGAAATCGTTGCTGCATTTCAAGCATTTGTACTCATAGATAGGCATTGAAACGACCTCCTGTTTCAAATATTGTGCGGTGATTATATAGTGGCGGTGGTGTAAGTTTGTCAAGTAGCCTGAAAATCCTTTCCCTTCCTGTAGGTGGAGTTTTTGCGAGAAACAGACGCGTCAGGTTATCCACGATGACCTCTTCATCCTGATTAACTTTGTCAAAATCGGCTTCGCCCATTGAAAACCTGTGAATATGGACAAGCTCATGTGTCATTACAAACACGATGAAAGTGAGCATATCTATTCCGGAATTTTGTCTGAGAAATTCCATTATGTCCTCATCATTAAGGCATATCCTGTAGTGAATAATCCTGCCGTTGTCTTCACATGACATAAGCCTTGCAAATGAGTCAGAAAGCCCTTCACCGGGAGAGCCGTCAGCCAGTGTGGATACGTCATATCTGTTTCTGAAATCCGTCCTGGTGTTGCGCATGACTATTCTGTCGGCTATATCGGAGCCTGCTCTCAGCACATTCTTATGGAATGGATTGAACTGTCCCATGTTCTTAATATTAAAGTCTTGCGGCCATTAAATCAAGACGGGTAGTTCATGTTTCAGATGCTCCTGCCCATGACCCTGGCCATTTGCCTTATCCCTTTCATAAGCATTTCGAACTCTGCCGGACGAAGTGACTGCGGGCCGTCCGAAAGCGCCTTGTCAGGATCGGGATGTATCTCGATCATCAGCCCGTCGGCGCCTGCGGCGATTGCTGCATATGCCATGGGCCCCACGTATCTTGCATGGCCTGTTGCATGCGACGGATCCACGATTACAGGCAGATGGGTCCTCTCCTTGAGCACCGGGATAGCGCTCAGGTCAAGAGTATTGCGCGTTGCAGTCTCGAATGTCCGGATTCCGCGCTCGCAGAGTATTACCTGATCGTTTCCGCCTGCGAGAACGTATTCGGCTGACATGAGAAGTTCTTCAATGGTCGTTGCAAGACCGCGCTTTATCAGAACAGGTTTCTTTGTCTTGCCTATCTCTTTAAGAAGAGCAAAATTCTGAATGTTTCTGGCCCCTATCTGCAGGCAGTCGGCATATTCAGAAACCATGCCGATATGCTCGATATCCATTACCTCGGTTACGACAGGGGTCATGTATCTGTTTCTGGCGGATGATAGAAGCTTGAGCCCTTCCTCTTCGAGTCCCTGGAATGCATAAGGTGAAGTCCTGGGTTTAAATGCTCCTCCCCTAAGGACATGGGCGCCGCTTGTTTTTATCGACCGGCAGACCTCATCGATCTGCCCGGACGATTCTACGGCGCAGGGCCCGGCCATTATTACAATCTTTTTGCCTCCTAACATTACCCCGAATCCGAGATTTACGTTGGTTGTTTTGCTCCTGCTTTCCAGCGAGGCGAGTTTGTAGGGACGTCTCTGAACAGCCTGAAGTGGCGGATTGTTTCCTGGTGTTTCCTTTCTCAAGGGTAGAATCATACGGCCTCCGTTTTTTAGCCGCCTGAGCTTTTCCCCCTGCTGATGGCCTGAAATAGAAAAGGCCGCGGGGGTTTGAGCCCCCCGCGGCCTTTGTGTTCTTATTTGAGGAACACCTCAGCGCACAGGCGGCTCCTGGATAAAATACCAGAAATAAAAGCTAAAGAACCTGTTTGCTGTAATGTTCATCATTTGAGCTTAATATCTCAAATCCGATATATAATCAACAGTGATGTTTATTTCTGGCATAACGTTTTAATTTCAAAATATTCGCAAATTGCGAACGGTAAGGTTGAGAAAAATTAAAATATTTACCTTTGGGGGAATGCTGCAATTGACATTAGCAATATGGTCTATCATTATGAATATAGTTGATATGGGCTTTAAAAAGTGGGTCTATAGTTTTTTTATTTTTTTAATGTCAGGCCTTTTAACCTTTAAATAGCGGGTTTAAGGGCCTGACAAAACCTTCATTGCTGGCTGAAAACAGTCTGATTGAGATGAAATAAAAATTGAGGGGGAGTTAATGAAATACACAAAAGCAATAATCTCCGGGATTCTCTTGACAATGATAGTCGGCTTGTCGGGATGCATAATCTCTACCTCTCCGGGTACGGAAGATGGCGTATTGATGAGGCCAGGAGAGACAAAGGTTTTCAAGGTCAATGGCGTGAACCTCAATTCACCCGTATCCTTTTGCATGTGGTCTATCGACAGGATGGACGGAAATTCAAAGGAATACTTCGAATATACTGATCATATCGAATTCACAGCCAATCCTGAAGGTGAAAAGTACAACAGGGTGGTAATAGAATGCGTGTTGTGGGTATGGTCCCCCGCAAATTTTGTAAATATAAACAGAAAGACTTGGAACGTCTGTGTCGCCAGGAACACGGCCCCTGTATGGCAAGGTGATTTCTATTTGAGTAACAGTGCGGATATTCAGGCACTGGACGGCTATACTGAAATCACCGGCTCTGTGTATGTCATTGGTACAAATTTGAAAAACCTTGAGGGATTGAATGCTCCCGGCAGGATTGATGGCAGTCTTGTAATTATTGAAAACCCTGCTTTGAAAAGCCTTATCGGTCTTGAAGGCCTTGAGTCTGTTGGAGAAGATCTGACAATCAGCTCCAATGATTCCTTGAAGAGCCTTTCAGGACTGGAAAACCTTTCATATGTGGGTCGTTTCGCCAGAATCGAGTGGAATGACTCTCTGGAAAACGTGTCCGGCCTCAACAGTCTTACGGTTGGCGATACACTTTGGATCGTACAAAACAGCGCACTGAAAAGCTTTTCAGGCATGAAAAACATAACGACTCATGGTTTATATATTATGAATGATAACTCTTTAACAAACCTTTCGGGTCTTGAGAGCATAAACGCACAATACCTATGGATATATAATAATCAGAAGATGACTGACGTGTCCGGCGCAACTAATGTCAAATCCAGCAAACTCGAAATTCAAAACAACTACAACATGGCAAGCCTGTCAGGAATGGAGAATTTCGAATTCAAAATACTTGAAATAAAGGAGAACCATAGTCTGACGAACCTGTCCGGCCTCGAGTATCTGACATCAGAACGCGTAAGTATAGCTATTAAAGATAATCCGGTTTTGACGGATCTTTCCGGTCTCAGAAATCTTATCAACGCCTGGAGTCTGGAGATAAGTGAAAATTCATCCCTGACAGCATTGGAGATGGGATCTCTTCAGAAAGTAGATTGTTTATTCAAGATAACGGACAATCCCAAGCTTTGCGCATCTCTGGCCGAGGAACTCAGGGACCAGCTTCTTGCCAGTGGAGGTATAGGAGGGGATGAAGGATGCTGCATATCACCCTTCATAATAATTGAATCCAACAAGGACTGCTTGAGTCTTAAATAAATGTTTACATTACAATAAAAAGATACGGCGGCCGGGTGAATTTACCCGGCCCAGTTTAATTATTTAAGAATTAATAGAAAGAAAAGAGGGATCGTTATGAAAAGTGGTCTGGCTTTATTGTTGTTTGTTTGCATAGTTTTTGCGGGCTGCATGATGCCTTCCAGCAAAACTCAGGATACGAACAAGGACAGCCAAATCCCGGAAAGGTTTATTGTCCAGCCTCATACGGACATGTCCGAACTGCTGGCAGCGCAGGGACTGACGCTGCTGGAAAGTGTCACATGTACTGATCCTGTCAGCGGAAAATCCTATACAGGCTATTTGACAGCTTTCAACGGGGTATATTCTGAAGGGATAGACGATGCCGGCCTGCACATAGGCCCTTTGCCCAAGAAATACCTGGTGCTCACTGGCAGCTCCTACTGTATGGGCTATCAGATGGGCTACCTCATGCCTTCAGAGACACAGCAGATGACAGGGACCTTTGTAATCAAAGCTGCTGAAAAGCTGATAGGGATCAGCCGCGAAGACTTCCCTGAACTTTTTAGATTTCTGGAGAATCAGGTTCGCATCCTCTGCGAAAATGCAAGGCCCGCCATTCCCGATTATTTGGAGGATGAGATGGCCGGCATGGCTGCCGGTGCAACCGAACACGGTTACAAAGTGGACCCCCGCGACATCATGCTCATGAACGAAGGTTTTGACGCAATGTATGCGATTCTATCGACAGGTGTCATGCCAATGACTCAGAAATTCGCTGATCTCATAAAGGATGTCAGATCAAGGCTTGTCTCTCAAAAACAGGAAGCGACGCTGAAGCGTTTCGATGAGTGCATAGGCACTACCGACGGCCGAATAGTTTTTCCGAACGCCGATCCCTATATCATGGGCTGCAATGAGTTCATCGTATCAGGAAACTCGACGGTTGGTGGCGAGGTCTATCACGGAAGGGACTTCATGTTTGTCACCGGCGATATATACCAGAATGTATCATGCATGGCCGTTTATCTTCCCGAGGAGGGTCATCCTTTTATAGCTGTGACTACGCCGGGGTTCGTAGGACATCCTACGCTTGTCAATGACGAAGGGCTTTCGATGGGTGTGGATGTGGTGCGCGGCGCATGTACGAGGTCTACACCGGGTATGGGTTCGCTTTTCGTTCTCCGCGACATTGTTCAGAACAGCGCCAGCCTGGACGATGCCGTCGAGCGCATGAAGGCGATGGATAGGGGCGTCTCCTGGCTTTATGTGATAGCAGACGACGAGCATTGTTCCCGATACACAAACGGAGTGGTGGTGGAAGAGGGCCGCAGCGACCCTCCATATACCGGACCGGATCTTATGCCAATCTGGAATCAGATACTGCTCTGGCCGCTTATAGAAAAGCTCAAGGACCAGCCACTTCCTGAGAGAGGGATGCTTCTCAGGGATCAGGCCTGGTTATACCCTGAACAGTTCAGGGATGTGAGCATCGGCTACATGAAAGACGATGAAATGAATTACCTGCTCTACTTTCCCGACCAGATGGAATCATGGCCGGATGTCGTGGTGGCCGCAAACAACTATGTCATCCCGCGCATGGTCTTCACAACCTACAACCCTAACATGATCCTAATCAAGGGCAAGATAAAGACGACCGTGTTCCGCTACAACAAAATGGTAGAGCTGATCGGCGACGACTATGGGAATATCGATTATGCAAAGGCGCGTGATATAATCGACTTTCTTAATCCAAACCGGAACATTGATAACCTCAAACGCTACAAGGTTGGAGGCCCTGTGGAAGGGCACCATGCACTGATCGACAACAGGGCCCGTACTGTGGAGGCACTCTTCGGCTATTATGCAGACTGGAGCAGTGGCGAGGATGATGTCTGGGTCAAGCTGGATCTGAAGCCTTTTGCTGAATGGCTGCATTCTACGGAGCCGGGAATCTGAGGTTGCATTTTAATAAGGAGGGAAGAATGAAGATAAGCAGACTGATTTTCATCGGATTGCTTGGACTGGTTCTGGCGGCAAACCTGTCCGGGTGCATCATCTCGACCTCTCCGGGTACGAAAGATGTCATACTGATGAGACCCGGAGAGACAAAGGTTTTCAAGGTAAACGGCCTTTCTTTGAATTCGCCTACTTCGTTGTGTGAATGGTATATTGAAAGGTATGATGGCGATCCTCATTGGGAGGAAGGCACGAGCCTTGTTTTCACTGTCAACCCCGAAGGAGAAAAATCAAACAAGGTAAAAATTGCTTTTACTTATTCCATGCTGCTTTATACAGAGCACCCGGAGGGATATTGGGGCTGGGGATGGGTGCCAGTTGACCATAGAGTATGGAACATCCGCATTCCCAGGAATACCGAACCTGTATGGGATGGAGACTATTATATAGAAAGCAGTTCCGACATAGAGAATTTGAATGGATATACCGACATTACCGGGAAACTTGCAATATCAGACAGCGACATCAAAGACCTTTCCGGTCTCGAAAACCTTTCATCAGTGGGCGGACTTTCTATTTTGAACAATGATGCGCTCACAAGCCTGAAGGGCCTTGAAAATATCACATCAATAGACGGAGTCTTGTGGTTTTATGCCAATCCCGCCCTGAAAAGCCTTGCCGCACTTGGGAATGTAACATCGATAGAGGGAGACATTAGCTTTTACTATAATTCTGCTTTGACAAGCTTGACAGGCCTTGAAAACATAACATCGGTGGATGGAGACCTGTATATTAGGAATAATCGCGCGTTAACAAGCCTGACAGGCCTTGAAAACATCACATCGGTGGGTGGAGACCTGACTATTGTTTATAGCCCTGCCCTGACAAGCTTAGCCGAACTTGGAAACATAACATCAGTTGGCGGAGACCTGGTTATCAGAGATTCTTATCAAAGCCTGACTAGCCTGACCGGCCTAAAAAACATCACATCGGTAGGAGGAGATCTGTTTATTTCATACAATAATGCCCTTACATCTTTGGGGTTGGCTTCCCTGCAAAATGTCGGTTCGGATTTTACGATATCTTACAATCCCATGCTTTGCATATCGCTCGCCGAAGAGCTCATGAATCAGGTGCTGGCAGGCGGCGGCATCGGCGGGGAGATAAGCATCAAAGGCAACAAGGGATGCTAACATCGCAATGCGAAAGAAAGCTTAGCACCGGCCCCTGGGGCCAACCCCGGGGCTGGATTTAATATGGGTTAATTTAAGGAGGAGATAATGAAGGTAAGCAATCTGATAGTAACTGGATTGATGGGGATAGTTCTGACAGCTGGATTTTCTGGCTGCATATTTTCGACCTCACCAGGCACGAGCAATGTTATAGAAATGAGTCCGGGTGAAACAAAGGTTTTCAAGGTGAGCGGAACAGCCCTGAATACAGCAACATCAAAATGCGAATGGTCTATCGACAGGAGGAATGGAAATCCACCTGAAGTTGTGGAGGGGATAGACCAGGTAGAATATACTCTTAACCCTGAAGGAGAAAATTCCAACAAGGTTAGAATTACCTGTACGTATTACAGGTATCTATACACTTTTGGCGCCGGTCCGGGACCGGGTTTAATTCTGGACTGGTACTGGGTGCCTGTTGACAGCAGGACCTGGAACATCCGGATACTCAGGAATACCGAGCCAACCTGGCAAGGGGACTATAATATAGATGACAGCGCTGACTTGCAGTTTTTAAACGGATATACCGGGGTGACAGGCCATCTGCGCATCATCGACAGCAATATTAAAAACCTGAATGGCCTTGAGAACATAACATCGGTTGGCGGAGACACAAGGATTGAGTTCAATGGCGTTCTGATGAGTCTAGACGGTCTTAAGAACCTGGCCGAGATCGGTGGAGACCTGTTCATCATCTGGAATGATGCCTTAACAAGTCTGACCGGTCTTGAGAACCTGTCATCGATCGGTCGAGGTTTGATTATTTACTACGATTCTGCCTTGACGAGTCTGTCGGGTCTAGAAAACCTTGAATCAATTGGCGCAGCGTTGCATATCTCTCACAATGATGAATTAACGGTCCTGGGAATGACAGGTTTACAGAAGACAGGTGAATATTTCTGGATAAATTATAATGACTCGCTTTGCACATCCCTTGCCGAGGAACTCATGAACCAGGTGTTAGCTGGGGGCGGAATTGGCGGGGAAAGAAGCATTGAAGGCAACAAGGACTGCTCCGAGCAGTGAGGCGATAAAGACGAGTGACTCGATTTCTTATGCCTGAAATTTATTTTGACTGATATAATGAGGTGATTATGAAAGTAAATTTTAATAAAGCAAATATTAGATACAAAATGTATTCATTGCATATTTGTATTGAGGTGTTTTTCCTTTGCACCGTTCTCTTTACGGCATGCGTTCCGGAGAAGCCTGAGACTCCGCTATCCCAATATATGACCGGCGAGAATGCATTGCTGAGAGAAGGGCCGCCGGAAACCATTCAGTCTTTGGGGGACAGGCTCGAGGCAAACCTCGATGCAATTCGCTCCAAGTACAGGGTGGCAGGTGTCGCTGTAGCAATTATTGACGGTGTGCAGACAGGAGACAATGAACCGCCTCAACCGCGTCTTATCCAGAGCGGAACGGCCGGCAGGGACGCTTCAGGAATCTGGCGCGCAGTGGATGCAAGAAAAACGGTCTTTGAATCGGCCTCGCTCACCAAGCTCCTTGTGGCATGGACACTGATTCACAATCAGGACGAACTTGCGGTCGACATTTCCCTAAGCCCCTTTGAGGCCCCGAACAGCATCGACCTGACTGGGAGCGAGTGGAACCCATGGTTAAATTCACCCGTACCTTCATCGTCAGATGGCTTCACCCTCAGCTCGATTATGCAGCACAAGGCCGGTCTCATCATCGAGGGGGTGAACAGCCTCTACCCATGGGGCTGGCCGGACTGGCTTTACGGTCCGCAGAGTCTTATAAAGCTGCCTCTGCCGAGTCTTTCGAGCGACCTCAACGGCAGGCATAATACAGCTCTGGCAGGAAAGCTTGTATATAAAGAAGAACTCGTCGGCGATTTCAACTATTCTAGTGGAAACTACGGGCTTATCCAGATGCTGATAGAACAGAAAACGCCCGGGGCCGGTTTTGACAAATATATGCAGGAGGTTCTGGAAGACGACCTGCACATGACGAACAGCACGTTCGACCATGACCCTGCAGGCTATCTTGCTTCGCGCGGCCGCGATCTTTTCCTTTCACAGAACTACACATCATACACAAGCGCCGGAAAAAACAGGCCTGCCTCCCTGAACCTGCTGGTTAACAAGGCCTGCGGTGGCCTTTTTTCCACCGTAGAAGACTACTCGCTGTTCGTTGCCCGTATAATGGCCGACGGTATCAAGCCTGGAACACCCTATGACCAGAATATTTTCTGCGACAACAACAAGCTCTCTTATTACGACCCTGCGAGTTTCCCTTCACCGGACGGTTATGACGTATATATCTTCAGGGGAGAACACCTTGGATGGACTACACGCATAATCGTAGATCCCGCTCAGGGCAACGCCATCGTCATCTTTGTGAACACCGCCGACCCGATAGGCGATACACTCGGTTACGGTACAGGGGAGAACCTTATCCGCGAGGTGTTTGATGCATGGATGCTCACATCAGAATACGGACCTACATTGAAAAAATATCATGCCGTCTCTTACAACGGCAAGCCTGTCAAAGCCTGTTTGCCGTATTACGATGAATGAGGTCAATATAGCTGCTGATAATGTTTCTAATTGAAACAAAAGCTATATCATTCAGGTCAATTTTATCGGGATACATAAAGAATGTGTCTTCAACATCATCTGCAGGTTTCATACATGAGAGGTTTTCTACTTTACAGATAAAGGCCAGATCAATGGTGAAGTAAGTGAGACCTGAATATACGTAGCGGTTTGGAAATGAGCAGAAGTATTCAATGCCGGTGACATCGACCCCGAGTTCTTCTTTTATCTCCCTTCTGAGTGCATCCTCAATGGTTTCGAGAGGATCGACAAAACCACCCGGCAGGTCGAGCATGCCTTTCTTTGGCTCCTTGGCCCTTTTCGTAATAAGAAGCCTTCCTTCGGAATCAGGGATCAATGCGCATACAGCTGCGCAGGCATTGCTGAAGAAATGCAGGCCGCAGTCCCTGCAAATAAAAGAAAAATCATGCTGAGGGGTGAAATGCCCGGAACATCTGGGGCAGAACTTCAAAATCCTTTCCGGATAGGTATCATTTTCCGGCATCAAAGTCTCCTGTAGAATTCCTGGAGAGGGTTCACATCCCATGTGCCTGATTTGAGCGCTAAAATAGCCTCGGCTATGGCCCGGGACGCTTCGAGCGTAGTGGTGTAGGGGATGTTATATCTGATAGCACTCTGTCGTATGCTTATGGCATCGGCCGAAGGCCTTTTGCCGATGCTTGAATTGATTATAAGCTGGACCCAGCCGTTCTTTATATGATCCACGATGTTCGGCCTTCCTTCGCTGACTTTATTTACCATGGATGCCGGGATGCCATTCAGGATAAGCTGAGAGGCTGTTCCGCGTGTTGCCAATACTGTGAATCCCAGGTCTGAAAAGCGCTTTGCGATATCGAGCACACGTCCTTTATGTGCATCGTGCACACTGATGAAAACGCTTCCTGAAACCGGCAGTTTGAAGCCTGTCGCCATCTGGGCCTTGGCAAAGGCCAGGCCGAATGTGGAATCTATGCCCATGACTTCGCCGGTTGAGCGCATCTCGGGACCGAGTATGACGTTTGCATTCGGGAAGCGTGAGAACGGGAAAACCGATTCTTTGACCGAGATATGCCCAGGCCAGACCTGCTCTGTAAATCCGAGTTCCTGAAGAGTTTTGCCGAGCATGACCTTTGTCGCCAGCTGTGCGAGCGGCTTTCCTATTGCCTTGCTTACAAACGGGGCGGTTCTGGACGCCCGGGGGTTTACCTCCAGGACGTAAAGGACACCGTCTTTTATCGCGAACTGGATATTCATGAGTCCCACGACGTTCAGTTCGGCGGCTATCATCTTTGTCTGGTTCTTGATCGTTTCTATAAGCGAGGGAGATATTGTAACGGGAGGCAGCACACAGGCGCTGTCGCCCGAATGTATTCCCGCCTCCTCGATGTGTTCCATTATACCGCCTATGACGGTCATTTTCCCGTCGCTTATGGCGTCGACGTCGACTTCTGTGGCATCCTCCAGGAATTTGTCAATGAGGATCGCATTGTCGGGGAATGTCTCAAAGACCCTTGTCATGAAGTCCTCGAGTGTCTTCGTGTCATAGATGATTTCCATCAGACGCCCGCCGAGGACATATGACGGCCTTACCAGCACCGGGTAGCCGATGCGCTCGGCGGATTCGACCGCCTTTTGTGTTGTGAAAGCGATATCGCTGTCGGGCTGTTTTAATCCCAGCTTTTTAACGATTTCATTGAAGAGCTCCCTGTCCTCGGCCCTGTCGATTGATTCCGGAGATGTGCCCAGGATTTTAACACCGGCCGCGGCAAGCCCTTTTGCAAGGTTGAGAGGCGTCTGTCCTCCAAACTGCACGATGGCGCCGATGGGATTTTCCTTTCTTATTATATGCAGTACATCTTCGTGCGTCAACGGCTCGAAAAAGAGCTTGTCAGATATGTCATAGTCAGTGCTCACGGTTTCAGGATTTGAATTTACCATGATGCTCTCATATCCCATTTTTCTTAGGGCAAATGAGGCATGTGTGCAGCAATAGTCGAATTCTATGCCCTGTCCGATACGGTTGGGGCCTCCACCGAGGATGACTATTTTCCTGTTTGTGCTCGGTTTAGCTTCGCATTCAGTTTCATAGGTCGAATAGTAGTATGGAGTGTACGCCTCGAATTCCGCGGCGCACGTATCGACAAGCTTGTAGACCGGTTCTATTGCGTTGTCGTATCTAAGCTGTCTTATTTCCAGCTCTTTCATCCCCCATATCTCGGCCAGTCTCCTGTCTGAAAATCCCATGCGTTTTGCTGCCTTGAGAACCGGTATATCCGGTTTATGGTTTTTAAGTTCCTCTTCCGAATCGACAATGTCTCTCATCTGTGTAAGGAACCACGGGTCTATTCCCGTTAAACGGTTTATGGATTCGTCGTCCATTCCGAATCTCATGGCCTCGGCAATCGCAAAGAGCCTTTTGGAGTTAGGGGTGGAAAGAAGTCCCATAAGGGCTTTCTTGTTTGCAGGGGTCTTCTCGACATTCAGGGATCCGAGTCCGAATTTACCTATCTCAAGGGAGCGGACAGCCTTCTGGAGCGCTTCCTTATATGTTCGGCCGATGGCCATTGTCTCGCCTACTGACTTCATGGATGTAGTCAGAAGGTCATCGGTTTCAGGGAATTTTTCAAATGTCCAGCGTGGAAATTTGACAACACAGTAGTCTATCGTGGGTTCGAATGAAGCATAGGTCTCTTTTGTGATGTCGTTCGGGATCTCATCTAGCGTGTAACCGCAGGCGAGTTTGGCCGCTATTCTGGCGATAGGGAAGCCCGTAGCCTTAGATGCGAGCGCGGAAGACCGTGAGACCCGGGGATTCATCTCGATTATGACGAGTTCGCCGTCTTTCGGATTCACCGCAAACTGTACATTCGAACCGCCGGTCTCGACGCCGATTTCACGCATGATCTTGATGGCAGCATCCCTCATGCGCTGATATTCGATATCGGTTAATGTCTGAGCAGGGGCCACTGTTATGGAATCGCCCGTATGAACGCCCATGGGATCAAGATTTTCAATCGAGCAGATGATAACGACATTGTCTGCCTTGTCTCGCATGACCTCGAGTTCGAATTCCTTCCATCCGATGACCGATTCCTCGAGCATGATTTCGCTTATCATGCTCGCGTCAAGGCCCATTTTTGCCTGAAGTGCAAGGTCTTCCGTATTATAGGCGACCCCGCCGCCGATGCCCCCAAGTGTAAAAGACGGTCTGATGATTATAGGGAATCCGATTTCAGCAGCGACGCTGAACACCTCATCCATATTCCTGGCAAAGCCGCTTCTGGGAACTCTGAGGCCTATGTTCTTCATGGCGTCCCGGAATTTTTCCCTGTCCTCTGCTTTATGGATAACGTCGATGGAGGCGCCTATCATCTCTACTCCGAATTTTTCAAGCACACCCATTTCCGCCACTTCAACGGCGGTGTTGAGGCCTGTCTGGCCGCCTAAAGTCGGGAGCAGGGCATCGGGCCTTTCCTTTTCGATTATCTTTGCAACCGCTTCTGCTGTTACGGGTTCTATATATGTCCTGTCTGACATGTCGGGGTCTGTCATGATTGTCGCGGGATTGGAGTTTATGAGGATTACCTCGTATCCTTCCTCCCTGAGAGCCTTGCATGCCTGCGAGCCGGAATAGTCGAATTCGCAGGCCTGGCTTATTACAATCGGACCGGCGCCTATGATGAGGATCTTCTTTATATCGGTGCGCCTG